>CAVSAD010000008.1:0-285186 GCA_963725815.1 uncultured Chloroflexia bacterium | reverse complement strand
GCGCTGGCAGTTGGGGTAGCGGCGGCGCTGAAGCGCTCGATGAATGCGCTGAAATTGGGCCGCTCGGGGGTCTCCGGCGCCGTATTTGAGACCGGTGGCCGGCGTGAATCGAAGACGATGAGCGCGACGAGCACCGCGGCACCTTGCCCGAGTAGTGCCCTTCGACTCACCCTTCTCGCGGAACGGCGATCGGCGTGCATGTCTGCTCCCACGGTTAGCCCAGGTCACATCTGACTGAAGAGTGCCCTAATCGAGCAAATTGCTCGCCAGTGTTCAGGCGGGATTCGTGGGCGGCTTTGCCGCTGGACTTGATCGGACCGTCAGCATCCGCGTTCATACATGCTCGATCGGTCACTACGCGACAATCGAGATTCAACGCCGTGGCGATCAGATCACAACCCCGGACCCAACGATGCGGCCGCCTGGTCGCAGCGCAGGAAGCGCACGTCGTGGTTCCGCATGTGAGCGATGAGCCGTTCCAGAATCGCCAGCCGGTAGGGCCGGCCGCTGATCTGCGGATGCAGGGCCAGAACGAATGAAGCACCTGCTTCTCGTTCAGCGTACAGGCCATCGAACTCCCCCTGCCAGGTCTGTAGCACCGTATCGGGAGCCGCAATCTGTCGCCCGGTCATCCGCGTGCTGTAGAGGAAGAAGGGCGCATCGTCGAGCAGCCAGCTGACCGGCAGCTCGACCAGATCGGTCTTCACGCCGTTGACGACGTGCTTGTAGGGGCGATCCCGATCCATGAAGTTCGAGGAATAGCGCATTCCCTTGTCGAGCAGCAGATCGAACGTCCAGGGGCTGAACTCCCAGGCAGGCGAGCGGTATCCGACCGGCCGCTGACCGAGAACGCGGTCAAATTGCTCGATGGCGAGCTCGAAGTCTTCGCGTTCCTCTTCACGCGTCATGCTGTCGGGCCAGCGATGCGTATGTCCGTGGTGCGCGATCTCGTGACCACGTTGGGCGATCTCGCGTATCAGATCGGGATAGCGCTCGATGACCAAGCCGGGCACGAAGAACGTGACGCTGATCTGCTGGCGATCGAGGAAATCGAGTATCCGCGGCACGGCGACTTCCGGCCCGTACCGGCCCTGCGACAGCGTTACCGGGCGGAGCGCATTGGATTGATCGCGCGATGTCCACAGCGTTTCGCCATCGAGGTCAAAGCCGATCATCACAGGGAATTCGGTTCGGCGGTCAGCCATCGTATCTCTCCCGTCTCGTTCGAAGCGCTTCACGTTTTCGACACCCGTTGTCGCTAGCCTATTCGATCGGAACGCGACGGGCTACGGTACAATGGCGCGCACGGGAGCGGATGACCGCGTTGCACGCATTCGGCGCATCGCGGTCCGGGTGGGGAAGAGCGAGGGACACCGCACATGGCGCGCATCGGAGCCATTCGATCACCGCTTGCCGGTGTTTCGGCGTTTCCCATGGCTATTCTCCTGCTGGTCGTCCTGCAGATCTACGGCAGCACCTACCTGCTGATCTCTCTCCTGCCCGTACACATCCGCAGTCTCGGCCACAGCGCGGCCAGCGTCGGCACCATCATGAGCCTCTTCAGCATCGCCGCGCTGGTCGTGCGGCCGTTCGCCGGGCTGCTCGCCGATCGCGCCAGCCGACGCCATTCCATCTTCATCGGCGGCATATTCATCGGTTTGAGCTGCCTGGGATACTCGATCACGGGATCGAACACCATCTTCCTGGCCCGTTTGCTGAACGGCGTCGGCTGGGGGTTAGTCACGGCGGCCACCGCGACCGTCGCCGCGGATCTGGCGCCTCCCAACCGTCGCGGCACGATTCTCGGCATCTACGGCACGGTCACGGGTCTCGCGCTGGCCGTTAGCCCCAGCGCCGGAATCTGGCTCGCGAAGCACGTCGGCTTGAACACCTCGTTCATCGTGGCGGCGATCTTTGGGTTTGGCGCCGCGATCGCGATACTCTTCCTCAACACACCGAATCCCGCCCGGTCGGGTATCCGCGCACCCGTGGGATTGCTCCAGATGTTCAGCCGGACGGCGATCGCGCCAGCGTCGATCATGCTCTGTTTTACCCTCATCTACGGGACGATTCTGACCTTCATTCCGCTCGTCACGATCGACCGCGGGCTCGGCGATTCTGGTTCATTCTTCGCGGTATTTGCCGTCGCGCTGATCTTTCTGCGCATCTCCGGCGGCGGACTTTCCGATCGCCTCGGCCGTTTCGCCGTTATCGGTCCGGGGTTCGTTTCCTGCGCGATCGCCATGATCGTGCTGGCCTACGCAAACAGCCAGCCGGTGCTGCTGACCGGCGCCATTCTGTTCGCCATCGCATTCGCCTTCATCCAGCCGGCAACTCAGGCCTGGGCCGTCGATCGCTCTCCGATTCACGCACGCGCGACCACCCTCTCGACCGTCGTGGCGGCACAGGATTTCGGCATCAGCTTCGGGGCAATCGCGGCCGGGTTCGTGGCCGATGGATTTGGCTACACCACACTGTTCCTGGTCGCGACCGTCGTCGCGCTCTGTGGCTTGACGGTGGCCGTCACGGTCTATCTCAAGACACGGGCGACGATGCCGCCCGCCGAATCGAGCGCCTGAACCGACGTACGCTGCGCAAGACGGCGCGTTAATACCGGGAGGACATGTGCATCCGGCACTGATCCGCGCACACCAGATCAAGGCGCTCTACCAGCGTGAACTGACCGCGCTCAACCGGGACCCTCACCTCGACAACACGGCTCGAATTGACCATGCCGAGCGACTCTGGCGACAGGCCAATGAACAAATCGAGCGCTTGCGACGATCCGTCGAGCATGATTTAGACAGTTTCACTGACGATCAGCGGTCCCTGTTCAACCCGCCCCGGCGGCCGTCCTATCTCGATTCTGTGGAGTGATGGTCTGGGAGTTGCTGATCGAATGGCGCGGGCGTGTCATGCCGCTCATTCGATGTTGGCGGCTTCACGTCACGCGTGACGACAAAGGATGATCCGTATGCGTGCCATGCTTTTCGAGCAACCGGGGCTGCCCTTGCGGCTCGCCGACGCGCCGAAACCAACGCCGAGTCCCGACCAGGTTCTGATTCGCGTCCATGCCTGCGGCATCTGCCGCACCGACCTCCACATCGTGGATGGCGAGCTTCCGCCACACAAGCTCCCGCTCATCATGGGGCACCAGATCGTGGGCACCATCGAATCGCTCGGCGGAAACGTCAAGGGACATCAGAAGGGCGACCGGGTCGGCGTGCCGTGGCTCGGCTGGACGGACGACACCTGCCGCTACTGCCGGACGCGACGCGAGAATCTGTGCGAGAACGCCCGGTTCACCGGCTATGACATCGACGGCGGATTCGCCGAGTACACAGTGGCAGACAGTCGCTTCTGCTTCCCGATCCCCACGGGATACCCCGATCTGCAGGCCGCGCCGCTTCTCTGCGCCGGGCTGATCGGGTACCGCGCGCTACGTTTCACCGGTGAAGGGGAACGCCTCGGGCTCTACGGCTTCGGCGCGGCAGCTCACATCATCGCCCAGGTCGCGATTCACCGAGGCTGGAAGGTGTATGCCTTTACGCGGCGCGACGATATCGAGTCACAGGATTTCGCGCGGCAACTGGGCGCCGTCTGGGCGGGAGCGTCGGAGGACCAACCTCCCGAAGAGCTCGACGCCGCGATCATCTTCGCGCCGGTCGGAGCACTGATACCGGCTGCGTTGCGCGCGGTCGGCAGCGCTGGCCGCGTGATCTGCGCGGGCATCCATATGAGCGACATCCCCTCGTTCCCCTACGATATTCTGTGGGGCGAGCGCATCGTGCGCTCGGTCGCGAACCTGACGCGACGCGACGGTCGCGAGTTTCTTAGGATCGCCCCCGAGGTTCCGGTTCATACGGAAGTGACGGTCTTCCCGCTCGAACAGGCGAACGAGGCCCTGGCGGCACTACGAGCCGGGAAGATTCAGGGCGCGGCAGTGCTGTCTATTGGCACAACCGACTGAGATTCGCACGCCTTCAACCGGTGCTGGCAACAGTCTCGAGAACGGGGGTCTCGACGGCGGTCCGGGGCTCGCTGCTGACTACCCGGCCGTCAAGCATCCGGACGATCCGGTCGGCGTGACCCGCGACATCCATGTCGTGTGTGACGAGGACGATCGTCAGGCGACGCTCCGCGCGGATCCTGGCAATGAGGTCGAGGATCATCCGACTGGACTGTGAGTCGAGGTTTCCGGTCGGTTCGTCCGCCAGCAATATCGGCGGATCGTTAGCCAGAGCCCGCGCGACGGCCACCCGCTGGCGCTCTCCGCCCGACAATTCAGCGGGCCGCTGATTTTCACGCTCCGCCAGGCCTACCAGTCCCAGCAGGCGACTCGCTCGCGCTCGCCGTTCAGACGCCGGGACGCCCCCCTCGAACATCGGGATCTGGACGTTCTCGCTCGCGGTCAGCGAGGGAAGCAGGTTGTGAAACTGAAACACCAACCCGATGTCGCGCGCGCGATACCGGCTGAGGTTGCGTACCGCCGTCAGGTCGGCCCCGTTGACGAGAATCGATCCGCTGTCGGGCTTATCGAGCGCGGCGATGAGGTGAAGCAGCGTCGACTTACCACAACCCGAAGGGCCGGTGACCGCGACGAACTCCCCGCGCGCGACCGTGAGGCTGGCGCCGTCAAGCGCGCGAATGCGCACCTTTTCGTAGGCCTTGGAGATGTCACGAACGTCGATCGCGATGTCCGTCTCATTCATGCCGTAACGCCTCCATAGGCGTGAGGCGCACCGCGCGGACGGCCGGGTAGGCGGCTCCAACCAATGCCACGCCGATCGCGACCATCAGCGCGCGAATAAACACATCCGCCGTGTATTGCGGCTCGAGAAAACTCTTGATCGCCGGTATCGTCATCACCCCCTGCACCGCGAGAATACCGAGTGCGAGGCCGACGACCGCCGCCAGCACGCAGAGGATCAGAGACTCGCCGATGATCATGCGCAGGATGCGCTGGCCGCTCCACCCGACGGCGCGCAAGATACCGATCTCACGCGTCCGCTCGAACACGGACATCACCATCGTGTTCATCACGCCGATTGCGCCAATGCCGACCGCGAGGATGGAGATTGCCAGGTTCGCCGCGTCCAGCAGTTGCATCCCTTGATCGACTTTGCTGTAGTCGGACACGGTGATCACCGAGGTCAGCTTCGGAAACGACGATTCGATGCTCTTCGCGACGGCATCCGTGGTACTCCCGGGTTTGACCCACACGAATGCCATCGTCACGGAATCCGGCCGTGACGATATCGTCTGAACGAGAGACAGCGGAAGGTACGCGCCCGCGTCCTGGAACGTGTTGCCGCTTTTGAAAACGCCAACCACATGGAACTGGCGCTGGTCGATGCTGACCGTACCTCCGGGGCCAATGCCCAGATCGCTCGCCGCGCGTGATCCGATCATGATTTCGTCCATGGCTAATGGCGCGATTACGCGCCCCGATATCAAGTCTTCGGCCCCGCTCTGCAGTTGATCAGCCTCGACACCGAAAATCGGAAAATAGGGATTAACGCCAAACTGGGTGATGTAAATCAGCACCCCGCTCGCCCGCTCCACGCCCGGAGCGCTCTTCAGCGCGGTGAGATCGGTCTGTGTGACGACACTCAGGGAAAGATCCGAGGCGCCCTTCTGGGCAACCATGAAGTCGGATCCCGCTGTCTGGAGAATCTCACCCGCCGTCGACTTGAAACTGCCGGTGATGACGCCGAGGGTAACCACCGTCGTGATACCGATGCTGATACCGAGCAGGGTGAGGCCGGTTCGAACGCGTTGACGGAAGAGGTTTTTGAGAATCATGGCGATGAATGACATTGCCCGGTCCTTGTCGACACTCGCAGCCGTACGGAAACTCCGGGATATTCCCCGCGATCAGCATATGGCGACGGCGGTATCAACCACGCGAACCGATCTCAGCCAACGTGACAGTTGCGTGTCAATCCGTACAATCGCGAGAGCGAAGCGCGCGACAGACACGAGTGCCTCGTTCGAGTTCGACCAGAACGAGAAGTGGAATGAGCGATGTTCAGCACAGTCGAGCGCGACGATCGACGCGGCAGCCGAATTCAGACGTCGGAGTTGATCCGGAATAGCTCTTTCGTAGCCCCGAGGATGGGTCGTTAGTGCCCGCTCGAGATTACGACGCGGTCGTCGTCGGCTCCGGTCCGAATGGGTTGGCCGCGGCCGTCAACCTGGCGCGCTCCGGCCGCTCGGTCATGCTCTTCGAGGCAGCGGCAACTCCGGGCGGCGGCACGCGTACCGCGGAACTGACACTGCCGGGGTTCCATCACGACGTCTGTTCCGCCGTCCATCCGCTGGCGCTGGCCTCTCCATTCTTTCAGACACTGCCGCTCGAAGAACACGGTCTCCATTGGATCCATCCGCCCCGAGCGCTGGCCCATCCGTTCGACGACGGGAACGCCGCGATCCTCGATCGCTCGGTCGAGGCCACCGCAAGTTCGCTCGGCATCGACGGCGACGCATACCGCGATCTGGTGCGACCATTCCTCGACGACGCCGACAATCTCTTTCGTGGCGCGCTTGGACCACTCAGAGTCCCCCGTCATCCGTTCCTGATGGCACGTTTCGGCTTGACCGCCGCCCAATCCGCGGTCGGGTTCGCGAAGCGGCACTTCCAGGGCGAACCGGCTCGCGCCATATTCGGCGGCATGGCGGCGCACGCCATGTTGCCACTCGAGACGCCGCCAACGGCTACCTACGGATTCATGCTCGCCATTCTTGGCCACGCGGTCGGCTGGCCGGTCGCCGCGGGAGGATCACAACGCATCGCCGACGCGCTCGTGTCGCTCCTCCGTTCGTTGGGTGGAGACGTCACCGTGAATTTTCCGGTACGCGCCCTCTCCGAGCTCCCATCGGCCAGCACAGTGGTCTTCGACGTTACTCCGCGACAGATGCTGGCGATTGCCGGTGAGCGATTTCCAGGTTCCTACCGGCGGCAGCTCGAGCATTTTCGTTACGGCCCCGGCTCCTTCAAGATCGATCTCGCGCTTGACGGCCCGATTCCGTGGCGCTCCGACGCCTGCCGTTTGGCCGGGACCGTTCATCTCGGCGGTACGCTCGAAGAGGTTGCCTTGGCTGAACGAGAAGTGGCGCTGGGGCGTCATCCCGAGCGACCGTTCGTGCTGGTCGCGCAGCAGAGCTTGTTCGACCCGAGCCGCGTGCCGGCTGGCAAGCAGACCGTCTGGGCCTACTGCCACGTGCCGAACGGCTCGGCGGTCGATATGACCGACCGCATCGAAGCACAGATCGAGCGTTTCGCGCCCGGCTTCCGCGAACGCATCCTGGCCCGGCACGTCATGACACCGAAGTGGCTGCAGGATTACAACGCAAATTACGCCGGTGGGGACATCAATGGTGGGTTGCAGGGACTTCGCCAGCTATTCACGCGCCCGGCGGTGCGCGTCAACCCGTACACCACGCCGGATAAATCATTGTTCATCGGATCCTCGTCGACGCCCCCGGGCGGCGGCGTTCACGGCATGTCGGGCTACTACGCCGCGCAAACGGTGATTCGCCGCACGACATAGAGGGTGGAAGCCCCGATCATCGGATCACGACAAGGGCGTACCGTCGTCAGGTGGTTGTCAGCTGCTGGAAGGCATCGTCATATTTTCGCGATAGATCACGATGCGGTCGTGTTCCCTGGACTTGGCGTGATACAGAGCGATGTCGGCCAGTTTGAGCAGGATCTCGGGATCGGTAATGACATCGGTGTTGAACGCGATTCCGATGCTCCCGGAGACCGAGATGAGCGTGCCATCGATCTCGATTAGCTGTGAGATCCCCTCGAGGGCGCGTCGCGCGACCGCGATCGCGTCATCATCGGTCGCCAGCTCTTCGAGCAGGATGATGAACTCATCGCCGCCGGTACGCGCCACGGTGTCCCCGGCACGCAGGCAGGTGGTGAGCCGTCGCGCGACCTCGGCCAGCACCAGATCTCCGACGACGTGCCCAAATCGATCGTTGATGCTCTTGAACTCGTTGAGATCGAGGAACATGACGGCGATCGGTTGCCGGCTCCGTTGCACCCGAATTCGCGCGTGATCGAGGCGATCCATAAAGAGGGTGCGGTTCGGCAGGCCGGTCAGGCCGTCGTAGTAGGCGCGACGGCGCAGCTCTTCGAGGTGGGCGTGATCCTCGGTGATATCGCGGCTGATGGCGACGAGGTGAGAGATTCGCCCGTCGCCGTCCCGAATCGGCGACACGGTCCGTGATTCCCAGCGAAGCTCACCGTCCCGTCCCCGGAATCGCAGTTCTTCGCGCCACGATATTTCGGCGCGTAATGTGGCCCATACCGCATCACCCATGACGGATTCTCGCGCCTCGCCCAACCGGGTCCACAGCGATCGACCATGGACATCGCTTGCGGTCAAATTTGTCGATTCGGTGAAGGCAGCGTTGACGTACGTGATGTCTCCGTCAGCATCGGCAATCAGAACAGAGTCCCCGAAGTACTCAATCGCGTCGCGAAACAGCGCGAGCGATTGCTCGCGTTCCTTTTGAGTAGTGATTTCCTGATGCATCACCAGGACGAGGGGTGGCTCGATCTCGCCGACCGGCAGGATCGTCATGACGAACCAGCGTGTCCCTTCTGCGAGGCGCGTGACACAGTCGATTGAAACTCGTTCATGGATCCGAGCCCGCACGGCATCGATGCCCTGCACGATCTGGTCAATGTCCGCGCGATCGATTGAGAAAACGCGAGCGACCACCCCGACGTAGCTGTCGCCGATTCCCAAATTGATGCCGTTCCCGTCGCTCCACGCGCCGATGACGGACCAACCGCGGTTCACCCAGACAATGTCGCCCCGCTCGTCGATCACAACCAGACCGAACGGAAGCGCATTCATCACCGAAAGCGAAATCTGCGCGACGTCAACCGCAGGGTGATCGTGCATTTCCAGCCACTTTCACGACACTTGCGACGACCAACGCCATTCTCCACCCGCACTGCGGGCGATTATCTCACATAGGCTTCGATCAAAAAAGACTTCGAGGACTACAAATGCGCGACTGCGGAACGTTCTCTGTATTGCGAATCGGGGATATTGCAACCAATGTGGTTAAAAAGAGCTGACGGCGGTCTAACCTTGGCACGGTCGGACTCGGTCCCAGGAAACAAGAAATCGCCCGGCGAGATACGCGATGACTCGCCGGGCGATCTATCTTAACGATGGAAATTCGAAGTCGGTCAGATCTTCTGCAGCCAGGGATGGATCTGGGACCAGATGCCCAGTGCCATCAAAAAGAAGTTACCGGCAATCACGATCATGCCGAGTAAAAAGAACCAGAACATTTGCTTGCCGTAAATACCCTGGACATCCACCGCGGTGCGCTCCCTTCACAGTTCTACGGTCGTCAGCATAGCATCTCTGACCATCAGTGACTAGACTCTGAATTCCGGAGCCACCGAACGACTGGACGCGCGGCCGCGCCACGGGCAATCATCTGTCAATCGCGAATCGCTGACCTGCACAAAGAGGCTCATAACCGTTGTCGAACACCGATCGACAAACCAGCACCGGGCGAACGGGCAGCGGTCGTAGGCTGACCGCGATGTTTCGTGGCGCAGGCGGAGATGATGCACCGGCCGAAGGCTGGGCACACCCGGCCTCCTGGCCGGAGCAGGCGCATCACACTCGAATACGCCGCCTATTCGTGCGGGAATTCTCGATCCCCGAGGCGACGATTCTACTGATGGCGGCGTTTCTCTTCTCGGCGATCCTCGGATCAGTCAGGCAGATCCTGCTCAATGCCGAATTCGGCACAGGGGTGGCGGCCAACGCCTACTACGCCGCGTTTCGGCTTCCGGACGCGTTGTACAGCCTGATCGCCGGAGGCGCTCTCTCCAGCGCGATGATTCCGATCCTGCTCAGCACCGAGCGGGAAGACGGGCGTGAAGAGTGGGAAAGCCTGGCCAACCTGGTTCTGACGACGCTCTTCGCCACGCTGACGGTGTTGGTGGCGGCCGGCGAGGTCTTTGCTCCCGGCTTCGTGCACCACATCCTCGCGCCGGGGTTCGACGACCGGACGAGCGCTCTCACCATCACGCTGTCGCGCATCATGCTGGTGCAACCATTGATTCTCGCGGCGGGGAGCGTCGCCGCCGCCGTGCTCAACAGTCGTCGCCAATTTCTCCTGACGGCCGTGTCGTATGCCAGTCACAACGTCGCCATCATCTGCGGCATTACCGCGACGTTGGCCTTCCCGTCGCTGGGGATCTATGGTCCGACGATCGGCGTTGTCGGCGGCGCCGTGCTGCAGGTCCTCCTTCTGCTTCCGGGTGTTCGAGACAACGGTTTGCGGCTGCGCGCGGCGTGGGATCCAACCAGTCAACGACTGCGTCAGGTGATCCGGCTCCTGATCCCCAACGGTCTCTCCGTGGGGGTTGGCTACGCCGGGTTCATCGTCGACACGGCCTTTGCCTCAAAACTTTCCGATCCCGTCGCCCTGCCGGCCATTCAGAACGCCTGGCTACTGGCGGCGCTGCCGATCGCACTACTGGGTCAGGGCGTCGGTCAATCGGCGTTTCCCCGGCTGGCCGCCCACGCCGCCGCGTTTCAGTGGGAGCACATGCGACGCACCCTTCTCTGGTCGCTGGCGTCCGTCGTGGCCCTCTCGATCCCCGCGCTGCTCGGACTCGGATTCCTGGGAAGGCTATTCATCCGCGTGCTGTTCGAGCACGGACGGTTCGACGCTGTCGCGGGGTCGATGACCTATCGGGTGCTGCTGGTCTACATCATGGTGCTGCCGTTCGCCGTCGCGACCGAACTCGTGACGCGCGGTCTCATCTCGCTGCGCGATACTCGTACGCCGCTGCTCACGAATGTGGTGCAACTGACTGGCCGGGCGACGATCACGGCCCTGTTGCTCGACCGGTTCGGAGTGCTTGCGATCCCGGCAGCGTACGTCGCGAGCGCGTCGATCGAGACCTTCCTGCTGGCTGCGATCCTGATGCCGCGCATTCAGCGACGAATACGGCTGGCTCGTGCGGGAGCGGTGTAGGAGGAGCGGAGGCCGGCCCTCGGGTTTCAACCCGGGACGGCCGTGGTAGCTAGATCCACGGCCATCCCGGGTCGTTGTCGATCAGTCTGCCGACGCCGGATCGAATTTCCGCAGTCGTAGTGAGTTGGTGACGACGAAGACCGAGCTGAAGGCCATCGCCCCAGCGGCGATCATCGGGTTCAGCAAGCCCAACGCCGCGATCGGAATGCCAACGGTGTTGTAGATGAACGCCCAGAAGAGATTCCATTTGATGGTGCGCACGGTTCGTCGCGAGAGCGCGATCGCGGTCACCACTGCCCCGCAGGTCTCCTCCGACCAGCGTGATATCGCTGGCTTCGATCGCCACATCGGTCCCGGAGCCGATCGCGATGCCGATGTCGGCCTGGGCCAACGCCGGTGCGTCATTGATTCCGTCGCCGACCATGGCGACGACCTGGCCTTCGCCCTGCAGCCGCTTGACCTCGTCCGACTTGTGCAGCGGAAGCACCTCGGCGAGAACACGATCGATGCCAACCTGACGGGCGATCGCCGCGGCGGTCCGCTGATTGTCGCCGGTGATCATGGCAACTTCGAGCCCCAGGCGCTTCAGGGCAGCCACCGCCTCGGCGCTGCTCGGCTTCACGGTATCCGCCACCGCCAGCAGCCCGGCGGGCTGACCATCAGCGGCGACGAAGATCGCCGTCTTACCCTGCGATTCCAGAAGGAGGGCGTCCTGTTCGAGCACCGACGGATCGATGCCCTGCTCACGCATGAGACGACGCGACCCGATCAGCACCTGCCGGCCGTCGATGACTGCCCGAACGCCGTGGCCTGAAATCGCCTCGAACGCCGACGGCTCGACGAAGCCAAGTCCACGCTCGCGGGCTCCATTGACGATCGCCGCCGCCAGCGGGTGCTCGCTACGCGCTTCCGCCGCTCCGGCCAGGCGCAGCAGCTCGAGCGCTGGATCGGCCACGCCGTTGAAGGTGGCAGCGGGAATGATGTCGGTTAGCGCCGGTTTTCCCAGCGTGATCGTGCCGGTTTTGTCGAGCACGATCGTCGTCAGATCCTGCGCCCGCTCGAGCACCTGACCGCCTTTGATCAGCGTGCCGTGCTCGGCGCCTTTACCGGTCCCGACCATGATCGCGGTCGGTGTCGCCAGGCCCATGGCACAGGGGCAGGCAATAACCAGGACCGCCACGGTCGCGAGCAACGCCTGGCTGCTGTTGCCTGTTGCCAGCATCCAGCCAGTGAAGGTGATCGCCGCCAACACCAGGACGACCTGCACGAAGACGCCCGCCACCCGATCGGCCAATCCCTGTATCGGCGCCTTGGTCCCCTGCGCTTGCTGGACCATCCGGACGATCTGCGCCAGCGCGGTGTCTCGCCCGACCTTGGTGGCCCGGAAGGTAAACGATCCGCTGGTATTCAACGTGCTGCCAATGACCTCGTCGCCGGCCTGCTTCTCGACCGGCAGGCTTTCACCGGTCAGCATGCTCTCATCCAGCGACGAACTTCCCGAGAGGATTCGGCCATCGACCGGCACCTTCTCGCCAGGACGCACCACCACCGTATCACCCGCCCGCACCTCGCTGATCGGGATGTCGATCTCGTCTCCAGCGCGCACAACGCGTGCGGAACGCGGCTGCAGGCCAAGCAGCTTCTTGATGGCCGATGACGTCTGTCCCTTGGCGCGCGCCTCGAAGAACTTGCCGAGCAAAATGAGCGTGATGATGACCGCCGCCGTGTCGTAATACAGGTTATGCATGCTGTTGAACACCAGCGTGGAAACAGCGGAATAGCCGAAGGCTGCGGTCGAGCCGACGCTCACCAGCGTGTCCATAGTGAACTGGCCGTGGCGCAGGTTCTTGAGCGCCACGCGATGGAAGCGCCAGCCGAAATAGGCCCAGACCGGCAATGACAGCAACAGCAGCACGTAGCCCATGTTCATCACGTCCATGAAGAACATGTTGGCAATGGCAACCGGCGCCGTCAGCAGCCCCGCCCCAATCAAGTCCCTGCGCAGGCGACGGATCTCGCGCTCGCGACGCTGGGCGTCGTCGTCCGCGGTCGAGAAGACCTCGGCAGGCTCGGCGACCACCTCGGAGCCGTAACCAGCATTTGTGACCGCGGACAGCAGCGAATCGAGACTGACGCGCTCGGGGTCGTAGCGGATCGAGGCCCGCTCGGTCGCCAGGTTCACCACCGCGTCACTGACGCCGTCCACCTTCCCCAAGGCACGCTCAACCCGGCGCACGCACGAAGCACAGGTCATGCCGGAGATCGTGAGATCCAGCTCGGCTTCTTCGGACGCCACCTCAGTTGGAGACTCGATCTCCTCGACTGTCGCGGTATAGCCGGTATCCTCAACCTTCTTGATCAAGGCATCCAGCGAGATGAGTGCCGGATCGAAGGTGATACGCGCCCGTTCGGTCGCCAGATTCACCTCTGCCCCGTCGACGCCTTCGAGCCGAGATAGTCCGCGCTCGACCCGCCGCACGCACGAGGCACAGGTCATTCCACCCACCAGCAGTGTCGCCACCTGCTCGGCCCCGGTCTCTTGTTCGGTAGGTTCGGTGTGTGCTGTTGCTGCCTGCGCCATGCTCGATCCGTTCTTGGTTATCCTGCGAGTCATACCCCAGGGGGGTATATATAAAGTGTAGCACCCGCGTCAAGACCGTGGTCGTGTCGGGCTAGCCGACGCTCTTGGTGAAGCGCTCGATCGCCTCAGTTAACTCCTGGATCGAGGCTTCTTTGTCGTCGGCGTTGAGGACGCACCCCCGAATGTGGTCCTCCAGCAGGACCATGCCGATGCTGCGCGCCGCGGCGATCAAGGATGAGATCTGCGTCAGGATGTCGACGCAATAGCGATCCTCTTCGACCATCCGTTGCAAGCCGCGAACCTGGCCCTCCATACGACGCAGCCGGGTCAAGATGCGGTCTTTGTCCCGATGGTACGAATCGACGTGTACGACGACTGGTGGTGACTCTGCCATGTTTGCCCTACCGCTCGCTTTTGTCGGCCGACTGTTCACAAACTCAAGTATACCCCCTAGGGGTATCTCATGCAATAACCGTTACGAAGCCGGTCCGGAGCAGGTCAGGCGAGAGGGATTTCGTTCGAAATCGGAACGGTGACCTCGACGCGCGTGCCGTTGCCGGGAGACGAGATGATCTTGACCGAGCCGTCGAGCAGGCGCGCACGCTCCTGCATTCCGAGCAGGCCGAGCTTTCCGCTGCGCATCGGAGAGGAGGACAGGTTCGTCCGGATTCATGCCGCGGCCATCGTCTTCGACGGTAAGCTCAAGCCGGTCATCGTCGCGGCTCAGATGAACGACGACAGAGTTCGCCCTGGCGTGCCGCTCGACGTTGTGCATCGCCTCCTGGCACATGCGGAAGACACCGAGCTCGATGTCGGGAGACAGTCGACCAATAGATCCGTCGGTGACGAGTTCACCATGCACACCCTTGCGATCCTCGAGATCGGTGACGAGCCAGCGAAGCGCCGGTACCAATCCCAGGTCATCGAGAATCGAGGGCCGCAAATCGCGACTGAAGCGCCTGAGCTCATCGGCGATCGATTCGGCCGATTCTCGCGTCTCGCTCAGGACGGACTGAATCGAGGCCGGAAGCCCGGCGTCCGCGCTCTGCTCCAGCACGTCGAGCCGGCGACACAGAAGCACGACCGACTGGAGGCTGCTGTCGTGTAGTTCGCGCGCGATCCTGCGGCGTTCCTCTTCTTGTGCCTGCATGATGCGCCGGGTGTACGTCTCAAGGCCAAGCTGCCGTGCCCGGCGCTCCGTCACATCGCGCAGCAAGATCTGAATCACGATATTGTCCGGGTTGTTGGCCACCACGCCGCAGACTGGCTCTACCCAGACTTCACGGCCAAATCCCGTCTGGAGCGCCAGATCCTGGCTGAACACCTCGCGGTTTTGCGCGATCTCCAGAAGCTGCGCTGCGTTATCGGACCCGACGAGATCGGCCAATTGCGTTCCACGGGTCCCGATGATCTGGCGATCGAACAGAAGACCCGCCGCGGCGTTTGCCTGACGTACGCCCCCCTCCCGATCGACGACCAGAATCGCCTCGCCCGCACTCTCGAACAGGCCGCGATACATCGCTTCGGACACTCTCCGCTTCCGTCCCTCGAGCTCAGCCTGCCGGCGCGCTTCGACCTCACGGTCGACACGGCTGGCGATCACCACCGAGAGCGCGATGATCGTCAGGTGCTGCCCCATTTCGGCAATGCGGTCGAGTCCGTGGTGAAAGAAGAGAATACTCGGCAGCGCCAGGATCGCCGTCCAGATCGCGGTCGGTATAGCGCCTTCACGTCCGAAGTTCAGGCTGGCATAGATGATTGGAACAAAGAAGATCGCGTACATCAGAACGATGAACAGATCCGGAGCACTGACGCCGCGATATGCCTCGAGTGCGTCAAAGCTCAGGTGGATGATAGTGGCGACGATAACGAGACCTTGCACAGCCCAGAAGCGCCGGTCGTGGAGATGGGCACGAAACCGCGCCGGACTCATCTGCAGCCCGATGCTCGACTGCTTGGGGGCCCGTTCCAGAAAGGGCTCGACATATGCGGTGTCATTCATGGGTAACCCCTCCGCCGATCGCGGCTCCCGGAGGCCGGTCAGTTGAGCGAAAACCAGCGGCGTGCGGCGCCGTAGACCACGGCTTCGGTGCGCGAGCTCACGTCGAGCTTGGTCAGAATATGACTCAGATGCCCTTCCACGGTCCGCACACTGATTGACAGTTCCGCGGCAATGTCCTTGTTGTGGAAGCCCTTGGCCGCCAGGCGCAGGATCTCCATCTCGCGCGGTGACAGCCCCGCCTCATCTTCATCGGACTGACCCATCGAACGTCTCAGCTTGGCCGCGACGGCCGGATGCAGGATGACCTGTCCCTGCTGCACCGCGTGAATCGCGTCGACGACGTCTTTGCCCCGAACCGTCTTGAGAAGATAGGCTACCGCGCCGACGTCCATGGCGGCGATTACGTAGTCTCGATCGTCGTAGGCACTCAGAACCACGATCTTCACCTCAGGGGCTCGCTCGCGAATCTGACGAGCAGCTTCGACGCCGGTCATATCGGGGAGCGCCAGATCGAGCAGCACGACGTCTGGATCAAGCAGGGCCGCCAGGCGCACCGCTTCCTCGCCGGTTCCAGCCTCACCAACGACTTCAAGTTGTTCATCCTGTTCGAGAAGCTGGCGCGATCCCTCTCGAACGACTGTGTGGTCATCAACGATCAATACCCGAATGCGACTCACGTTCGTGACTTCACCTCCATACGTGGGGAGTCTACGAGTATCCAAACCGCCCCGCCAACGAGCCCCCGCGAACACGCAACGAAACACGTGTTTCCACGTATTTGGACCACGTGTTCGCACCGATGTGCCAAATCCCGTCTCGCAGGAGACTAAGTACAGAGGACGGGCGCTGGCAAGGGCCAGAGCGAAACAGAAAATCAGTGGGGAAGGACAAGATCATGACGCGGCTATTTCGATCTTCTCGCATCGCGAAGCTTTCTATCACCTCGGTTGTTGCGGTTATCCTGCTGAGCAGCGCGGTCTGGCTCGGGACGGGTGCATTCGCCAAGGGTACGTCGTACACGCCACAGACGCACAAGTACACGATGACCGCCGTTCCGGTTCTGGTTCATGAGATGCAAGGCACGCTCCCATACCTGCAGAAGGATTTCGCTAAGGGCGGCCTACTCGACGGTAAGGAAGTCTATACCTACATGCCCAGCACGCTCGTTGTCTACCAGGGCGACACGGTTGATCTCACGCTGGTCAACCCGGCCGACGACCCGCACAGCTTCACGATCTCGGAGCTCAACGTGAATGTCGAGATGCCCGGCGGAGCGTCTGCCACCACGTCGTTCGTCGCCTCGAAGGTTGGAATCTACACCTACTACTGCAACGAAGCCGAGCACTTCCCCTTCATGTGGGGTCAACTCGTGGTCCTTCCCGATCCGGCTGGCGCGTAGCCGTCCTGCGGTCAGTCTGATCAACGGCACCCGGCTAAACCGGGTGCCGTTTCTTCTTTTCCCTGAGTGTTCAATGCGAATCTAAAGCGAGATCGTCAGGGTCTCGACCTCGCCGGTCACGAGATCGGCGACTCGCACGCGGTGGTTGTTGGTGTCGGCGATGTAGAGCCTGCCCGTCGCGACCGATAGTCCCGCCGGTTCGTGAAAGCTCGCTTCCTCCTCAGAGCCATCCTGCTCACCAGCCGCTCCGTTTCCGAGCCAGCTTTCGGACCGCCGCTCGGCCGGATAGATCCGTTTGATCTTGTGGTTGTAGCTATCCGCCACGTAGAGCACCCCATCGCCGATGGCGAGACCCAGAGGATGCTGCAGCCTCACCCGATCGCCCGTACCGTCGACATCGCCGAAATCGAACAGACCGGTCCCGACGATCGTGCGCACCTCATCATATGGCGGCAGATCGGCGATGCGGATGGAGCTTGTCTCACTGTCGACGAAGTAAAGCTTGCTGCCGTCGGTCACGAGACCGCTCGGCTGGGCCAGCCAGGCGCCTGCCAGATCACCATCCCGGATGCCTTCACGACCACTTCCGGCATACGGTCGCAGCATGCCCGACGCGAAATCAAGCGCCCACAGCTGATGCATGCCGGCCATCGCGATGTAGAGGGTCTGTCCAACCAGTGCCAGATCCCAGGGCGAACGGAGATCGATCGAACGAGCTGGCCCGGCTTCGGCGAAGCCCATCCCCGGTTCACCGGTGCCAGCGATCGTCGACACCGTCTGCGCGCTCAGATCGACCCGCCGGATCGCGTTGTTGCGCCGGTCGGCGACGTACAGTATCTGGCCGTCAAGCGCCAGTCCCTCAGGATCGTGGAAGCGGGCTTCGGCGTAGCCACCGTCTACCAGCCCCTCGTCGCCGTCACCGATAACAAGCGGATTACTTCCGTCCAGTCCCGTCACGACGATGCGATTGTGGCCGGAATCGGAGACGAAGAGGCGCGATGCGGAGGCGTCGGCAAGAACCTTCCCCGGGAAGGCCAGGGCGGTCGCCGGCCGCTCCATCTGTTTCACTCCCGGGATCGGCGCGCGATTGATCTGGCCCTCGTCGTCGTAGCGCTTGATCAGATCTTCGATCGCGTCGATCAGCGCGTCGGCCGGCGCTTCGCCCTCGTGCTTGCCGACGACACGCCCTTGAGGATCGAGGAACATCAAGGTCGGCCAGGCGCGAACGCTGTAGGAGGACCAGATGTCCATGTCCTCGTCGTTGACGACCGGATGATCGATTTCGTAACGCTGAACGGCACTGCGCAGGCTCCCTCCGGCTCGTTCGCCCGGGAACTTGGCCGAGTGCACGCCGATCACCACCAGTTCGTCTGGAAAGTGCTTCTCGACTTCCGCCAACTGCGGAAGCAAATGGAGACAGTTGATTCAGCAATAGGTCCAAAAATCGAGAATCACCGACCTTGCCGCGCAGATCCGCCAGCGTCAGCGGCCGGTCGGTATTGAGCCATTGCAAGCCGGGCGGGAAATCGGGCGCGCGTACGGCGCCGGCATAGCGTCCACGGTCAGTCATCAGCGTTCCTCCGTCTCGCCGCTCGTTCGGCGAGGGTGATCATCGAAGTTCATGGGTTGAAGGATAGAACATCGGCCCTGGCGAAACGTTCCCGTGTTGCCAACTCCAACGTTGTCGTCGCGAAGAACAGGCCAGGACTGCCAGCGGCCACGACATGCACGCCCCCTCGAAACGAGCCAACCAGCTCATCATCCGGGCGTCACGTTCGGCTTCCCAGATACCTGGCGCCACGCCTAGTTCGATCAGCGCTGAGTTTGTCAACACTTTCAGTAGAAATTGTCTGTGACGAAACTGAGACGTCTGCCCAGATTCCCTCATGTCTTTGTCACAAGATGGGGCCCATTCTACTGACAGATACGGACGAAAGTCCTGCCCAAAGGACCAGCAACACACCAAACGCGTTGCGCGACACGCACCATGCCGACTCAGCGGACAGGACCGACGCTGCAAGAAGTGGGGAACGGAAACCGGAAGGGGGGCGCACCTCCGCGCCGCACTCGAGCATCCAACGTCAGCTCAGACACCCGAGGATCACGCGGAGCGCGTCACCCACTGGGGCGTAACGCACCAACGTGTTCCCCGATCGCATCGGGAGTGATTCGATGAACACAAAGAATTCCGACCCTTCCACTGGATCGTTTTACACAAAGGTCGTGCGACTGCTCGCCGCACTGGCCATGGTTCTTGGCATGTTCGCTTCGAACCTGCCGGTGACCTTCGCGGCTCCGCCAGCCGGGTTCGCCGCGACCGCGTCGGTGAATCGGACGGACGCTTACCTGAACCTGAGTTCGATTACCTACTCGTTCACCGTCACCAACACCAGCACGGCTGATTCGATCCACTCGATCCGCATCGACGACGGTAGCGCGACCGGAATGACGGTCACCGGTTGCCAGGCGCCGTCCGGCTGGTCAGCCACCACGAGCGATTTAGATGGCCTGCTCATGCCGGGCGTGGCCTGCTACTTCAACGGCGGGACCATCGCGCCGGGCGAAAGCGTTTCCGGGTTCAACATCGTGGCGAGCACCCTCAGACCTGGGCTGTCCAATTTCCGACGTCCACGACCAGTGGACCGTGCTCGTATCCCCTGACTATGTGTTCCGATTCTTGAATTTCAACTACGCCAGCGCCACAGCCGCATCGGTCGGCGCGCTGGAGATCAACCTGTATGTGTGGGAGATCACCGGTGCCGTGGTGCAGCCCTCTGCGGCCACCCTCGGCACGGCCTGCCCGGTGGCAAACACGACCGCAGAGGCGGGCAGCACTCAGGTCATCGTGATCTGCGGCACCAACCACTACGGCTTTGACCAGCCCATGTCTCCGGCGGCACGCTGACCTCGTTGGACGGAACCTTTGTCGGCACGGCCGGCCCCTACTCGTTCAGTTCCGTCCCGTATCAGCGCCACCAGCGTCGTCCTCGGTAACTGGACGGGGACGGTGGTCAGTCCCACCGTTGGAGCCGGCAAAACCATCGTCGCGCGCGTGGGTGAAACGTACGGCACGGATACGTACTCATCCCCATTGACCACCCTCTCCGGTTATTCCGTGACCGTACCCGCGGTTGCATCGCAGCTGGCCTTCACGACCGGCGCGCAGACGCTGACCGCCGGGACCATTTCGGGCGTCATGACCGTTCCAACTGCAAGACGCCTCCGCTGCCGCGTTCAACGCCACCGGCGACGTAACGGTCAACCTGAGCAGTAGCTCAGCCGGGACGTACCATTTCTACAGCGATGCCGCAGGGACCACCGAGATCACGTCGGTCACGATCCCAAGCGGCAGCAATAGCGCCAGCTTCTACTACAAGGACAACAAGGCCGGCACGCCGACCATCACGGCGGCAGCCATTGGCTTGGCCGACGCCACGCAGACCGAGACCGTCAACGCGGCAGCAGCGAGCTCGCTGGTCTTCGGCCAGCAGCCGGCCAACACGACCGCATGGGCGACGATCGCTCCCCCTGTTACCGTGCAGATCGTTGACCAGTACGGCAACCTTACGAACAGCACGATCCCAATCGACATCCGTATCGACTACAACGCCTATGGTGTTGCGACACTCTACGGGACAAAATCGGTCAATGCGGTGAATGGGGTCGCGACCTTCAGCAACCTGTCGATCGACGACCCTGCCAACGGGTATACCCTCGCCGCATGGACCAATTACGTCCCGGGTTCGGAGGTGGTAAGCGCCCCGTTCAACATCCTCTCCGCCAAACTGGCTTTCATGACCACTCCGCAGAACCTGACGGCAGGGATCGTCTCGGGGGTCATCACCGTTCAGTTGCAGGATGCCTCCAGCAACCCGATCACGGCCGGCACTAATGTCACCGTGTTCCTGAGCAGCACATCGGGGACTGGCCAGTTCTCGGCCAGCAGCTCTGGAACGCCGACGACCACGTCGGTCACGATCCCGAGCGGCAACAACACGGTCAGCTTCTACTATAAGGACACCAAGGCCGGCACGCCGACGATCACCGCTGCGACGTCCGGCCCGACCAAAGGAACCCAAACCGAGACAGTTAGCCCGGCCTCGGTGAATGTCCTGGCACTCGACGGTCAGTGCCAGCCCCACGTCGGTGGCGGCGGACGGCACCAGCCCGTCAACCATCACCGTCACCCTCAAGGACGTGTACGACAACCCGGTCAGCGGCAAGACCGTCTCCCTGGCAGCCAATGCAGGCAGTTCAACGATCACAGCGGTGAACGCCACTACGGATGCCAGTGGCCAGGCGACCTTCACCGTGTCGGACACCGCGGTCGAGGTGGTCACCTACACGGCGACCGACACCTCTGACAGCGTGACTGTCACCCAGACGGCCAGCGTCACCTTCACCGCGGCGGCGCCGAGCTCAGCTGGCGTTCACCACCAGCCGCACAGACCCTGACCGCCGGACAGACCTCCGGCGTGATGACCGTACAGCTGCAAGACGCTTCCGGTAGCCCAGTCAACGCCACCAGCAACGTAACCGTCAGCCTGAGCAGCAGCTCGAGTGGCGGCGCGTTCTCCAATGGCACATCCACCATCACGTCGGTCACGATCCCAAGCGGCAGCAGTAACGCCAGCTTCTACTACACAGACTCCAAGGCCGGTACGCCGACCATCACGGCGGCAGCCACGGACCTGACCAGCGCTACGCAGACCGTAACGATCAATGCCGCGGCGCTCGACCACATCACCCTCAGCCCAGCGTCCGCGATCATCACGGCCGGTGACAGCCAGAGCTATACCGCCGAGGCCTACGACGCCTACGGCAACGACCTGGGCGACGTCACCGCCAGCACCACCTTCTCCTTGCTGGATCCGATCAGTGGCAGCTGCACGGGCGCGAGCTGTGCGCCGACGACGGCCGGTGACTACAGCGTCGCTGGCAGCCTCGGTGGCAAGATCGCCTCGGCCAGCCTGACGGTTACCTCGGCTGTCGGTCGATCACTTCGTCATCAGCACGATCAGTAGTCCTCAGACCGTTGACGGTGCCTTCAGCATCACCGTTACGGCAAAGGACGCCTTCAACAACACCGTGACCAGTTTCGCCGGCCCGGTGAGCCTGTCGGTCACGACCGGGACCATCAGTCCCGCGACCAGTGGCACCTTCACCAGCGGCGTCTGGACCGGCGACGTCAGCGTGAACACGGCGGCGGAGACCCAGACCATCACTGCCAGTGATGGCACTCTCAGGGGCATCAGCAACAGCTTCACCGTCAACCCGGCAACGATCACGACCGTCACGACAGTGACGAGCGTGAACCCTTCGACGATCACCTACAGCTACAATGCGAAGACGTGTCCAGTTGAGCGCCACGGTGACCGCCTCCCAGCCGGTCAACTCCGGCGGGGTGTACTTCACCGTCAAGGACGCAAACGGCAACACGGTGGGCTCGCCCACTTCGATGGGCGTCAGTAATGGCCAAGCGACGGTGACTTACACGATCCCGGCCAATCAGGCCGTCGGGAGCTACACCATCGTGGCCGACTACACCGGCTCCAATACCGCGAACTACCTTTTCCAGCCCAGCAGTTCGAATCCCGAGAATAACGGCACCCTGACCATCACTCCGGAGACCTACCCAACCAACACGTTAGTTACGAGCAGCCCGACGGTTGCCTACAGTGCCAGTGACGGTACGGTCGTGCTCTCGGCGCAGATCGGCTCCTACCAGGCGGTCAACGTGGGCACGGTGACCTTCACCGTCAAGTCCGGTAACACCGTGATCGGCAGCCCGGTCACGAGCGCTACCGTGGTCAGCGGTACCGCGAGCGCCAGCTACACGATCCCTGCCCGGCAGGCTGCGGGAAGCTACACCATCGTGGCCGACTACAGCGGCGGCAGCACCAGCAACTACAACTTCCAGGCGAGCAGCTCCGATCCTAACAGCAACGGCATTCTGACCATCACGTCAGGGAACGTCTCGACTGAGACGACTATGCCAGGGGACCCGTGGCATTTGTTCTACAGCCCCAATGCCCAGACGCTCGTCCTCTCGGCACAGGTCGAGGGGGCGCAGCCGGTCAACGCCGGCACGGTGACCTTCACAATAAAGGACGCGAATGGCACCACAATCGGGACGCCAGCGACGAGCGGCATCGTAGTCGGCGGCACGGCGAGCGCCGACTACACCATTCCGGCCGGGCAGGCTGCGGGCAGCTACATCGTCGTGGCGAAGTATTCCGGCGATACCAGCGGCGACTACATCTTCCTCGCCAGTAGCTCCGACCCCGACTACAACAGCAGCCTGTTCATCCAACAGGTAACCGTCACGACCACCACGCTGGTGACGAGCAACCCGGCGCTGACCTTCAGCGTCTCTGACCAGAACGTCACTCTCTCGGCACAGGTCAACGGGGAGGTGTTGGTCACCGATGGTACCGTGCGGCTCTAGCGTCAAGGACGCCAGCAACACCCCGATCGGGACGCCTTCTGCGGTGAGCGTCGACGCCAGCGGCCAGGTGAGCTTCAGCTACACCATCCCTGGCGGCACCGCTGCAGGCAGCTACACCATCGCAGTGGAGTACAGTGGCGGCAGTGATGGCAATTACACTTTCAGTGCCAGCTCCACCAGCGCCGCGCTCACAGTCAATCCGCTCAATGTGCAGACGACGACGATGGTGACCAATTCAACGACCGACTACAGCGCGACGGGGCAGTCCGTCACGCTCAGCGCGGATCTCTCGGGTGACCTGGCAACCCCAACAGGTCAGGTAATCTTCTCCGTCGCGGACGACGGGGCTCTGATCGGCTGGCCCATCACGGCACCACTGGACGGCTCGGGCCACGCTAGCGTGGACTACGCCCTCCCGGCGAACCTGCCTGTCGGGAGCTACGGGATTATGGCCACCTACTACGGTGGGGCCAGCGGCAACTACAATTTCCTCTACAGTTACGGTACTGGCACGCTGACCATCAATCCAGCGACCGTCACCATCACCATCACGAACACCACTCAGACCTATGACGGCAACGCCAAGAGCGTCACCGTGACGACTGACCCCAGCGGCTTGGCCTATACCGTGGTCTACAAGCAGGGTGACACGGTCGTGACGAACCCAACCGATGCCGGCACGTACGACGTGACCGTGACGATCGACTCAGCCCAGAACTACAGCGGCACGCAAACCGGCTCCCTGACCATCAACAAGGCTGACGCCACGATCAATGTGACCAGCTACGACGTGACCTACGACGGCAATAGCCATACGGCGACCGGCACGGCCCAGCGTCAAGCGAAGACCTCAGTAACCTGCTGACCTGAGCGGCGCCACCACACAACGCCGGAACCTACACTGGCGATCAGTGGACCTTTGCCGGCAAACACCAACTATCAGTCCGCCAGTGGCACGGTGGATGACGTGATCGCCCAGCTCCGGTCACCATCACCATCACGAACACCACTCAGACCTATGACGGCACGCCCAAGTACGTCATCGTGACGACTGACCCCAGTGGCCTGGCCTACACGGTGCTCTACTCACAGGGTGGTACGAAGGTGGATCAGCCGATCAATGCCGGCACCTACGACGTACCGTCACCATCACCGACCCGAACTACAGTGGCACGCAGACCGGCACCCTCACGATCACCCCGCCAGCCGGCGCGCCGGTAGCGAACGATGTCACGGGGGTTACCGTCACCTCCGGCGGCTCAGTCAACATCACCCTGTCGGCCACGGACAGCGACAGCTCGTCGCTCACCTTCAGCGTGACCCAGCCAGACTCCGGCAGCGTCACTGAACCGCGGCAAGATCTCCTGCAAGAAGGTCAAGACCGGCGGCGTGACCTGCTCCACCACCGTGACTTACACATCGGATACGACCGGCTACACAGGCCCCGACAGCTTCACCTTCACGGTCGGTGACGGCACCTACAGCGACACCGGTGATCGTCTCGATCACCGTCAACCCGGCGCCGGTCCAGACGCTCCACCTGGCCTTCACGGTCGCGTCGCTCAACGTCCGCGCCGGTATCATGAGCCGCCCGCTCATGCTGCAACTCGTGGATCAGAACGGCAAAGCAGTGGTGGCCAGCGACGACATCAACGTCACGCTGACCACCACCGGCTCGATCGACGGCTCGTTCTATCTGACCAGTTCCGGAGACCCCATCAATACGGACCCACCGACGGTCACGATCGCGAAGGGGTCGAGCAGCGTGACCTTCTACTACAAGAGTTCGTCCGCGAAAAGCAGTGGGACAATTGAAGCCTCGGCAGACGGGTATCCAACGCCGGCCAGTATCGCCGTGACCGTGCGCTAGGACGACTGCGGCCGGATCGGCGCATCCGCGCGAGAAAGGCAACAATGACATGACGACGAGGGAGCCCGAAGGCTCCCTCCTTGTGATTCTCGGCACCTGGTCCATTCGCCTTGAGTAGCCCAGCTCAACGTACTGTCTGCCGCAATCGGCCAAGTTTCGACTACAATTCGGTCGTCAACACAACTGGATACCGGGATTGGGAGGGAGTCCATGGCCAGCGAGCGTCATCTGTCACTCGACAAGAGCCGCTCCATGTTCGACCGAATCGCGAACTCGATCGCCGGCGGCGAAAGCTCCTACGCGCGTCTCAAGAAGGGCCTCGAGCTGTGCTTCGAACGTGGCGAGGGATCGAGATTCTGGGACGTCGACGGCAATGAGTACATCGACTATAGCCTGGGCTACGGCCCACTGATCTTCGGACACAATCCGAAGAAGGTCACCGACGCGGTGGTCAAGGCGATCACCGAACGCGGCAGCGTCGCCACATTCCCGTACGACCTTGACTATCAGGTGGGCGAGCAGATCGTCGCGATGGTGCCGGGCGTCGACCTGATCCGCTTCGCCAACTCGGGCACCGAAGCCACCATGGCCGCCGCGCGGCTCGCGCGCGCCTACACCGGCCGCACCAAGATCGTGCAGATGGAAGGCGGCTACCACGGCTTCTCGGACACCCATTTCTGGAGCAGCCATCCGGAGGTCTATGCCGAGCACCCCAAGGGCTACACCTCGGTTCCGCTGCCCGCGTCGACCGGCATTCCCGCCATCTACGCCGAGGCGTTGCTGATTGGACAGTACAACGATCGCGAGAACATGGAAGCGCTCTTCGCCGAGCACGGGTCTGACATCGCCGCCGTGCTGGTCGAGCCGATTCAGGCCAACACCGGCATCATCCCGCCCGAGCCGGGCTACCTCGAGTTCCTGCGCGAAATCACCAAACGGCATGGCGCGCTGCTGATCTTCGACGAGGTGATCACCGGCTTTCGCGTGTCACCCGGTGGCGCGCAGGAGCTTTATGGCGTCACGCCGGACATCACGACCTTCGCCAAGGCGCTCGGCGCCGGCTTCCCGATCGCGGCCTTTGGTGGTTCCCGCGAGGTCATGGGCATGGAGGAGCGCAACGAGGTCATGCACGGTGGCACCTATACCGCGAACCTGGTCGCGCTGGCCGCGGCCAACGCGGTGCTAACCGAAATGCGTGAGAATCGCGACGAGCTCTGGGGCCGGCTGAATACCCACGGCACGCAAGTGGCGCTCGGTCTGGGTGATGCCTGCCGCGAGGCGGGGCTGCCCAACATCGTGCAAAACGTCGGGCCGCTCTGGCACATCTTCTTCGCCAAGCCGGATGCGCCCGCGATTGGCAAGATTCGCAACTATCGCGATGCGCTCGCCTACACCAGCGTCGATGTGTTCGACCGGTTCCACACCGCCATGATGGAGCGAGGAGTCTACTTCCACCCCTACCACTTCGAGCGCTGGTTCATCTCGACCGCGCACAACGAGCAAGACGTGCAGCAGACGCTCGAGGTAGCCGCGGACGCCGCCGAGGCGGTGGCGAACGATCTCCGGCGAGAAGGGAAGCTCTGAAACCCGCTCACTAGCGCACGAAGGTAAAGACGATCGCGACGAGCGAGAGCAGGCTGGTCGCGATCGTCGTCCCCCACGCGATTGCATTCCGCAGCGGTCCGTTAACCTGATCTCCCATGACCTCCCGGTCGTTCACCAGCAGCAGCATCGAAACCAGAATGACCGGCAGGAGCATGCCATTCAGTATCTGCGTGGTGAGCAGAACCTGAAACAGGGACAGGCCAGGTATCAGGTTGACCAGGACCCCGATCGCGATCAGTCCGGTGAAGAGGCCGTTGAAGACCGGTGCCTGCCGCCAGGTACGGTTTACGCCCGCCTCAAAACCGAACACCTCGCTGATCGAGGAGGCGGTCGCGATCGGCAGAACGCCGGCCGCCAGCATGCTCGCCCCAAACAATCCGATCCCGAAGAGCACCGTGGCATAGTGGCCGGCGACCGGCTCGAGCGCCCGCGCCGCATCGGCCGCGGTGTTGAGCGTGATCCCGCGTGAATAGAAGGCCGCGGCGGCCGCGACGATGATGAAGAACGCGATCAAGTTCGCGAAGATCGCTCCCGAGTAGACATCGGCTCGCTCGTACTTGTACTCTTCGACGCTGATCCCCTTTTCGACGACCGAGCCCTGCTGGAACAGCTGCATGTAGGGCGTGATGGTCGTGCCAACCGTCGCCACGAAGAGCAGGATGTAGCCCCGGTTGAACTGAATCGATGGCAGGACCGTCTGCTTGACGGCCGAGCCCCAGTCGGGCCGCGCCATGACCGCCGATACGACGTAAACCAGGAAGACGAGTGTCAGCAGCAGAAAGACTCGTTCGACGATGGAGTAGCTCCCGCGCGAGACGAGCCACCAGATCAGCACAGCGGCCAGAGGAACGGCGATATAGCGGGAAATGCCGAATATTTCGGCGCTGGCGGCAATACCCGAAAACTCGGAGACGATGATTCCGGCGTTGGCAATGAACAAGACGACCATGGCGACCGCCGTGTAGCGGATCCCGAAATTCTCGCGGATGAGGTCGGTCAGCCCCTTCCCGGTCGCGACGCCCATGCGCGCCGCCATCTCCTGCACCACCGCCAGGCTGAGGGTCATCAGCAGGATCATCCAGAGCAGGTTGTAGCCGTAGCGCGCGCCTGCCGATGAGTAGGTGGCGATCGCGCCTGCGTCGTTTCCCGCATTGGCGGTGATCAATCCCGGACCCATTACGGCGAGGTAGGCGAGCACTCCCGATCTGGGCAAATGCGGGCGAGGGAGAACGCGAAGGAGCCGTTTTTCTCGAATGGGGAGCCAGTTCCGGCGGCCTCCCAAACCGCCGCTAAAAAACTTCATCGTCCGTCTCTGACAATTTCACCGCGATCTTCATCCATCAGCTAAAGACGTTCGCCGCTTGATCTCGCCACGCGTCGGGTATGAGATGCTCCGCCGCATCGTCGACCGTGACGACGCCGAGGAGACAGCCCGCCTCATCGAGGACCGGCACCTCGAGCAGGTTGTACTCGATCACGGTCTGTACCACGCGTTCGATGCTCGCGTTGGGCGAGACCCGGTAGAAGCTACTCACCATGATCTCGCTGACCGCGGTGTCGGCACGCGATATCAGCAGGTCTCGGAGGGACACTGTTCCCAGCACGTGATTCGACGTCGCATCGTCGACGACGTACAGCACGGTGAGAGTGTCGGGAAGATCGTCCATCGCGCGCACATCGTCAATGGCTTGCGCGACGTTCCGATCGGACATGATCGTGACGAAGTCGGTGGTCATCATGCCGCCCGCGCTGTCTTCCGCGTACTTCATCAGCGAGCGGACGTCTTCCGACTCCTCGGCCTCCATCCTCCCGAGGATCTCTTCGGCGACCTCAACCGTGAGATCTGCCAGCAGGTCGGCTGCCTCATCCGGTCCCATCTCCTCGAGAATGTCCGCGGCTCGTTCCTGATCCATGCCCTCGATCAGATCGGCCTGGCGCTCCGGGGCCATCTCCTCCAACGTGTCGGCGGCAATCTCTTCGTCAAGGGCCTCGATCAGCTCGGCTCCTTGCGGCAATGCGAGTTGATCGATCAAGCGTGCGATATCGCGGGGGTGAAGACGCGCGATGCGTTCGTGGGAAACCTTGAGCTTCACGGCCGGCACGTGGCTGGCAAAGTAGTCCAGGTTCGACCAGTCGATCAGCTCGCGCGGCTCGCGGCCGCGGAGCATACCGTGGGGCAGCAGGCGACGAAGCAGCGCGCGAGCGCTCACGTCGACGCCGACAACGCGCAGGGTATTTCCAATTCTGGCCAGCTCGACGTCGTTAACCCGAATGATGCGCCGCCCGGTGACATCGACGAGTTGACGATCCAGCACATCCTTACCCAGGATGATCTCGTCGTCACGACGGCGAAACGGCTTGAGGTCGAGGCTGAAGGTGTCGATCGTCGCCTGCCTCTCATCGAGAGACTGGAGAAGGTTGTACGACACGAAGAACGAACGCCGTCCGATGCGCGCCACAAGTCCCTTGACCGGAGGATACGATTCCTCGCCGATGTGAACGACGAGGTCGCGCAGCGCCGCGATGCGGTCACCGTTGCGATCGACGATCGGCCGGTTGATGAACTGGGACAGAAACACCATGGCGCGAGTCCCTCGCAAGCCCCAACGGTAAACCCGTGTCAACCAGAGAAGCATAACGCCAGACCGGCGATCAGCGTTAGCGCCCTCTCCGAAGTGATCTTGTCTCGGTACCTGGGCACCGCGCCACCCGTGACCGTACTGTGAGAATTCAGATCCAGCGGCTCATGAATTCGATCGCGATTCAGCGCATCCTCGTACTGGATTGCGCGAACGCGCCGCGTTCATCGCGAAAGGGCTCCCGCCTGATGAACTCAACGTCATCTTCGATCAACAACGTCCCGCATGGTGATGGCGTGCTTGAACCTACTCCGGCACAAGAGTCGGCCCCGGCAAAGGCCGACGCGAAGAGGACGCGCCACGCAACCCGCGGGCAGATTCTCATACTCATGGCCGGCGCGATGGTGGGGCTGATCGGGCTGCTCGGACTGGCGACCGATCTCGGTTATGGGTTCGTCGAACGGCGTTCGATGCAGAACGCGGCCGACGCGGGAGCGCTGGCCGGTGCCCACACGATTTCAAAATCCGATCCGGCGGCTCCGCTGACCATTATCGATGACGTGAGGGCCGCGGCGACGGCGAACAAGGTTGGCGGCATCAACCCCACGGTGACGAGCTGCCTGTACGTCGACGACGCCGATGAATCGCTCGGTTCGTGTGCTCAGACGGTGCCACCAACCGCGTCCGGCGTTCGCGTGACCGTCAAAGAGACGCACAATACGTTCTTCCTGCGCATCATTCCGGGTGGACCCACCACCATGACGACGGACGCCTCGGCGACCGCCCACACGCAGCAGCTCGCCACGCCTCCGGGCGATGGCCCCTTCCTGGTCTGCGGCGTCGACACTGACACGGTATCAGGGCCGAACACGGATATTCTGCTGCCTGCAACCGGATGGCAGTTGGACTCTCAATCCGGCCGCGGTCACGACGAGCACCCACACCGGCCCGACGTTTCAGGTATACGGGCCGAACATTTCCACCTGCGGCCTCAATCCTCAGAACTACAAAGGGCAAGCAGTGGGAACCAGCAACGCCGACCTCACGACCCCAGGCTGGTTCACCTACGCCAACGGCGACGCGGCCGGTCACGTCTCGGTGAGCGTCAACGGCGTGGACGGGTGCACGCCCGCACTGATCGTCAATTGCGTGGCCTTCCTCCCCGTCGCGGTCAGACAATCCGCCGCCAGATCCAAACACCAACAGGATGTGGACGGTCATGATTCTGCCCTTCTACTTAACGGCCGCCACCTACTCAAACGGCAACTTGAACAAACTCAATGGGCAGGTGATGGGCGATTACATCACCCAGGGAAACGGCAAGCCCGGCTGGATTCCGGGCACTCAGGGACCGATCGTGATTCGACTGACCAAATAGGGCGAACAGAAACAGCACAACGCCCCGCGATCGCGGGGCGTTTTCATTGCGGGATGGTTCTGCTCAGAAGGAAGCTCTAGTCGGGGGCCTCGTGCCTGGTCTGTTCCGCCGCCCAGACGGCTCGCTCCCGTTCGAGCACGGCGGCGAGGTCGACGTTCAGCGACGTGGCCAGATTCGCGAGGTAGGCATCCAGCGGGGTCGCCAGCCATTCGTCGTTCTCCGGCTGCTCCTCCGCGAACGATTCGAGACATTCATCGGAGCACAGCTGAACTGACGCGACGTCCGCGGGATCGTCTGGATCCGAGTTCGTGTTCCACACGAAAAAGCCGGATGCGGGGACGTCGCCGCCGCATTGATCACAGGTCACCGCCGCCTGCAGAAATTCTCCCTCGGGCTTCAACGTGAAGGTCACTGGCGTACCTGTCGTGTGTGCGCATGCGGCCCGCGCAGGCGCAAGTCGTGGCGAAACGAGACGCTCGTGCCCGGCGACGCGGATATATCGGGTACCGTCAATGCGCGCCGGAGACCTTGCATGACCGTGTCCACGCTGGCGCGAGCCGCTACGTTACTTGTTGAAGTAGTCGCGGTTCTTCTTGAAAAACGAGGTCCATTGCTCGGGGAGGTCGTCTTCGAAGAAGATCGCCTCGACCGGGCAGACTTCGGCGCACACCCCGCAGTCGATACATTCATCGGGATCGATGAAGTACTGATCGGCATCGTCATCAGTATGAATGCAGTCAACCGGACAGACCTCGACACAGGACCCATCTTTCAGTCCGATACACGGTTCGGCAATGATATAGGTCATCGAGGATGGTTCCTTTCAATATCCATCATGCGTTTGATCGCGCGGGAATCGTGGTTCAAAACCATCAATTCTTCAACCTCCGAGTATACGTGTCGAACCGCCCGGTGCAAATGTTGGACCAAATCTTTTCGCGGGCATGGCGGAAGCAAGAGAAAAGGGGCGGATACGCGACCCGCCCCTTTGGATTTCGTCGATCGTTCCACTATTTCTGGATCTGCCCCTGGGTGTACAGCCACTTTACAAAGCGCAGACGGTGCCATTGGCGCCGCGAATCCACGTATTCGAGGAAGGGGTACATCTCACGGAGGCGGCGAAGTCGATCGATCTCCTCTCTCGTGAACCCGGCCTGCTCCAGCTCATCCTCGGCTCGCGCCCCCGGATGCGGTTGCACAGACATTGGCCCAGACATGATCACTCGCTCCTCCCGACTGAGAGGTCCGGCTTCGCTCCACCTGGAGCGGCCTCCGAGGCCACATTCGCTGCGGGCCTCTCTTCATACATATTAACGTATCTATGTAACAACTGGATCATTATCGCGTGTCGAGGTGTGTAATCGGCGTGACGGTTTCGCCACGCCGATCTTCGAACACATTTCCGCGAAGGTTGATCTGAGGATGAGGCTACTTGGTCTCGTTCGACCCGCTCGTCTCCTGGTCAGACTCCGGCACGATCAACTGCTCCTCGCGACGCTGCACCATGCTACGTTGCTCGAGCCTCTTCTGGCGGCGCTCGACCTTCTTGCGCCGCGGAGCATCCTTTGCGACCTCCATACGACGCATGAAACGCTCGACCTGGCCGGCGCTGTCGACGATACGCTGCTCGCCGGTGTAATAGGGGTGACACTTCGGGCAAAGATCGACGCGCAGCATTGGCCTGGTGGATCGGGTGATCCAGCTATTGCCACAGGCGCAGACGACCGTGCTCTCTTCGTACTTTGGGTGAATTCCCTGTTTCATTTCTCTCGTCCTCAGGCAGCCGGCTGCGACTCGAAGTCGACCGCGTAGACACTGACTCGCTTCTTGTCGCGGCTCATGGCCTCGAATTTGACGGAACCGTCGATCTTCGAGAAGAGCGTGAAATCACGGCCCATCCCGACGTTATTGCCGGGATAGAACTTCGTGCCGCACTGGCGCACCAGAATCGACCCAGCGGTCACAAGATTACCGTCGAAGCGCTTGACGCCGCGGCGTTTCGCGTTGCTGTCTCGGCCGTTACGTGAACTGCCGACACCTTTTTTGTGCGCCATGTCTCTCCTCCATGCTTTCAGCCAGCGATGGGATGTATCTCTACGTTATCGCAGCTACGCGACGATATCCTTGATAGTCAGCTCCGTGAGAAGCTGCCGATGCCCCGTCTTGCGGCGATAGCGCTTCTTCGGACGCATCTTGAAGACGATGAGTTTCTTGCCCTTGGACTGCGCGTCGACGTTCGCGATAACCTTCGCCCCGTCGACAACCGGAGTCCCGATCTTGACGTCGCCATCTTGCTCCACCAGGAGCACGTGATCGAGAGTGATCTCGGTGCCCGGCTCAGCCTCGAGACGCTCGACAGCGATTCGATCTCCGACCGCGACCCGATACTGTTTTCCGCCTGTTTAACGACCGCGTACACCCAGAGATCCCTCCTGAAAACCGCACAGACAAACGGTGGGCGCGTGCGCCCACAAGCGCTAATGATAGCAACGACCGTCGTTCCTGTCAATTTGGCGTGTTTTCCCCGCTTGACACTCATTTACGCAGCGCCGTACAATTCGAGTTGTGCCGAGATTTGCACAGATTTAGTAAGAATACCGCAAGTTTTCGGCGCTTTTCACGCTCGAATCGCACCAATTCGATGACCGGGTTCGGCCGAACGCTGAACCAAACCGTGCTGCCGGCACCGCCGTTTTCATCCTAAACCGTGCCCTGCCACGTTGGATACCACTGGCGCTCCATACGAGAGACTGTCGAGATGCCTGAGCAGCAGACAATCCGTGTTGGGACACGTGGCAGCGCGCTGGCGCTGGTACAAACGGAACAGTTCATCACCTCCTTGACTGAGGTTGAGCCTGACATCCGCGTCGAGACCGTCATCCTCAGCACCGCCGGTGACGTAGACAAGCAGACTCCGCTTGCGATTCTGGGCGGACAGGGCATTTTCGCCAAGGAACTGGAAGCAGCGCTGCTTACCGGTGCCATCGATGTGGCGGTCCACAGCGCCAAGGATCTGACGTCCGAGCTTCCGAACGGCCTGACCCTGGGGGCCATCCTCAACCGCGCCGATCCACGTGACGTCCTCCTCACCGTCGATGGAACCTGCCTCGAAGACCTTCCGTCCGGCGCGCGCGTCGGCACCAGTTCTCGGCGACGCGTGATGCAATTGCGCCAGGCCCGGCCTGACCTGCAGCCGGTCGAGCTTCGCGGGAACGTCGACACGCGCCTGCGTAAGCTGGCCGCGGGCGAGGTCGACGCCGCCATCATGGCGGCCGCCGGTATCCTGCGCATGGGCTGGGCTGACCGGATTTCCGCCTATCTGCCGGTCGATACCTTCGTGCCGCCACCCGGCCAGGGCGCACTCGGCATCGAATGCCGGGCAGGTGACGCCGTCATGCTGTCGCTGCTGCAGCGAGTCGACGACCACGACGTGGTGGCCGAGGTCGAAACAGAGCGAGCCTTTCTGCGCGCGGTGGGTGGCGGCTGCCAGTCTCCGATCGGCGCCTACGCCCAGGTTGACGGTGACACCGTGACGCTCCAGGCGATGCTGGCCGACGAGGAGATGACGGTCGCGTGCTATCAGAGCGCCACCAGCAACCGGGAACGGTCGATCACCATGGCGCATGAACTGGCCGACAACTTGAAGCGTGCTGTCTCGATGCGATGTGCGAGACCAGAGTGGTGACACTGCTCGGTCGTCTCATACTTTGCTCACATGGGCCCGGCGATCCAGATCTTTTGCCCGTGAGGACGGTCAACGTCCTCGCCAGCGCCACGCTGGCGCTCTATCCGGAATCGACACCGGCAGCGGTCGTCGACCTGATCTCACCCGCGGCCCGTAGAGAGGTCTTCCCGCTGGCATCGACCTTGCTTCCGGGAGAGCGCACCTGGGCCGACGTTCGAGAGGAGCTGGGTAAGGGCGGGGTCGTGGTTCGGCTCTATCCCGACAGCCCGATGCTCGATCCCGTCGCGCTACGTGAGGCGCGCATGCTCACGCGCGACGGCGTCGCCTTCGAGGTCGTGCCGGGGCCGGTCGTCGGATTGCACGCCGCCAGTTTTTCAGGGGTGCCGCTCGATCTCGATCGCGGCACGGTCACGCTGTTTGGTGAGCACCCGATGCCGCCCCTGAGCCCAACGATCTCCGGGACGGCGATCGTGACGATCGGCCGCATGCAACGCCCGCACGAAGCGGCGCAGAATCTCATCCGCGCCGGGTACAGCAGCACAACCCCGTGCATCGTCATCCACCACGCCGGGCTTCCATCGCAAGTGGTCCACGAGTCGCTGCTTGGGACGCTCAGCACGCGCCACGATCCGGAGACTGGCGGAATTCTGGTAGCCGGTGAACCGGTCCGCCAGCGGGCAAGCTTCGACTGGTTCGAGCGCCTGCCCCTCTTTCGGAAGCGCGTCCTGGTCACGCGGGCACGTGGGCAGGCCGGGCACCTGAGTGCCCGGCTGCGCGAGTTGGGTGCCGAGCCGGTCGAGCTTCCGACCATCGAGGTCATGCCCCCGAACGAGCCCGAATTGATGACCAACGCGATGTCCCGCCTCCAAGACTATGACTGGGTGGTGTTCACCAGCGCGAACGGCGTGGCCGCCTTCTTCTCACAACTCGACGAGAGCGGGCTGGATCTGCGCGCTCTGGGCCGCGCGCAGATCGCCGCGATCGGCAGCGCCACCGCGTTCGAGCTGCGGGATCACGGTGTGAAGACGGACTTCGTGCCGGAGCGCTTCATCGCCGAAGCGGTCCTGGCGGGACTGCTGGAACGCGGCGCGGGGAGCGCGCGTGTGCTGCTTCCGCGAGCCGAGCACGCGCGTGAGGTCCTTCCCGAAGGACTCCGGGAAGCCGGCGCTGAAGTCGACGTGGTTCCCGCCTATCGCACCGTTCCAGCCGAACCCTCCCCTCTGGCCCTGGCTCGTATTCGCAATGGAGACATCGACATCGTCACGCTGACGAGCTCATCCACGGCCCGAAACCTGACGGCGTTGCTCGAAGGCAAGCTCGAATCACTGGCTCATGCGCACGTCGTCTGTATTGGTCAAGTCACCGCCGAGACTGCCCGCCAGCTTGGGTTTCGTGTGGACGTCGTCGCCGAAGAATCTTCGATCAGCGGGTTGATCGCCGCGATCGTTACCGCCACCGAGAGGAGCACGTCGTGATCGCGTCCGAGCTGTCATTTCGCCGCTTTCGCCGGTTGAGGCGCACCGAGGGACTGCGCCGTCTCGTTCGGGAGACTCGTCTCTCGGTCGATGAGCTGATCTATCCGCTCTTCATCACCTATGGTTCCGGCGTACGCCGGGAAGTTCCGTCGATGCCGGGCGTTTTTCAGCTGAGCATCGACAGCCTGCCGTTCGAGATCGAGGAGTTGCGCGAGCTCGGCGTGGGCTCGGTGCTGCTCTTCGGCATTCCGGAGACGAAGGATGAGATGGCAAGCGGTGCCTACGACGCCCACGGTGTCGTGCAAGACGCCGTGCGCGCGATCAAGCTGCTCGACCGAGACCTCGTGGTGATCACAGATGTCTGCAACTGCGAGTACACCTCCCACGGCCATTGCGGAGTGCTGATCGACGGCGAAGTGGCCAACGACCCAACACTGGAGCTGCTGACACGCACCGCCGTGTCGCACGCCGAAGCCGGAGCCGACATCGTGGCGCCATCCGACATGATGGACGGCCGGGTGGCGGCGATTCGCCGCGCGCTCGACCGGGAGGGGCACAGCCAGACTCCAATCCTGTCCTACGCCGCCAAGTACGCCTCCGGCTTCTATGGTCCGTTCCGCGACGCGGCCGATTCCACACCGCAGTTCGGCGATCGACGCTCGCACCAGATGGATCCCGCCAACAAGCGCGAAGCCTTCCTGGAGATCGCGGCCGATCTTGACGAGGGTGCCGACGCGATCATGATCAAGCCGGCGCTCGCCTACCTCGACGTCATTGCCGGCGCGCGCGAGCGCTTCGACGTGCCGATCGCGGCCTACAACGTCAGCGGCGAGTATTCGATGGTCAAAGCGGCGGCGCTGAACGGCTGGATCGACGAGCAACGCATCGTCATGGAATCGATGACCGCGATCAAGCGCGCCGGAGCCGATCTGATCATCACCTATCACGCGAAAGACGTCGCACGTTGGCTGCGCGATGAAGCGAGTGTGTCCGAGCGCAGCGTGACGCCGACCGCGGACTGAACGAGATAACGACAGACACGGATCGAGGGACTGTAACGATGTCACGTTCCGAACAGGCCTGGCAGGAGGCGCAGCGCGTCCTGCCCGGTGGAGTTGACAGCCCGGTGCGGGCTTTCCGCGCGGTTGGCGGGATTCCGCCCTTCATCGAGCGGGGATCGGGCGCCTACCTGTATGACGTCGACGGCCAGAGATACGTCGACTACGTCTGTTCCTGGGGGCCGCTGATCGCAGGGCACGCGCATCCCGCCGTGGTGGAGCGACTCAAGCACGCAATCGATCGGGGAACCAGCTACGGGGCGCCGACCGAAGCCGAGACGGCGCTGGCGCGACTGGTTGTGGAGATGGTCCCTTCGATCGATCTCGTTCGCTTCGTCAACTCCGGCACCGAGGCGACGATGAGCGCAGTACGGCTGGCGCGCGGAGCAACCGGCCGCGACCGGATCGTCAAGTTCACCGGCTGCTACCACGGTCACGCCGATTCGCTGCTGGTTTCGGCCGGCTCCGGCGTGCTGACGCTCGGTATTCCCGGCAGCCCGGGCGTAACACGAGCCACCGCTGCCGAGACGATCAGCCTCCCCTACAACTCGATCGAGTCGGTCCGCGCGGCCTTCGAGGCGATCGGCGAAGAGATCGCCGCGGTGATCGTCGAGCCGGTCGCCGGGAACATGGGCGTCATCCCACCGGCAGACGGATTCCTCGCAGCGCTGCGCCAGATCACTCGTCAGTACGGCGCGCTGCTCATCTTCGACGAGGTCATCACCGGGTTTCGCGTCGCGCCGGGTGGCGCCCAGGAACTCTATGGCGTCACGCCCGATCTCACCTGCCTGGGCAAGATCATCGGTGGAGGTCTGCCGGTGGGAGCCTTCGGCGGCCGGCGGGAGATCATGGAACGGCTGGCGCCATTGGGACCGGTCTATCAGGCCGGAACGCTGGCCGGCAATCCACTCGCCATGCAAGCAGGCATCGCCACGCTCGAGATCCTGCGCCAGAACGGGACCTATCAAACGCTGGAGTCGCTCGGAACGCGGCTGGAGGACGGTCTGAAGGCCGCGGCGTCGGCCGCGGGCGTGCCACTGATCGTCAATCGGGTCGGTTCAATGCTGACCGGATTCTTCGTAGACGGCCCGGTGGTCGACTACGATTCCGCCACGCGCGCCGACGCCGAGCGCTACGCCAGCTACCACCGCCACATGCTCCAAAGCGGCGTTTACCTCGCCCCATCGCAATTCGAGGCCTCATTCGTCTCGCTCGCCCACACGCCGGCCGACATCGACACGTCCGGTGAAGCAGCCAGGGACGCGATGCGATCACTGGCACGCGTCTAAGAAGGGCCGAGCAGAGTTCCGTGAGAATCGACCTGATGAGCGACATCGTCCTGCTGAGCGTCACGCATCACACCGCGCCGCTTGCCCTGCGCGAGCGCCTCGCGCTCGATCATGCCGGGCAGACGCTGTTGCTCGACGACATCGCGGGGCTGGTCGATGAATGCGTGGCCATCGTGACCTGCAACCGCACCGAAATCTACGCCGTCTCGTCTGAGCGCGACGCATCGCGGCAAGTAAGCTCGCTGCTGGCGACCCATTCTGGTCTCGGGCCGGAACAATTGGCTCCGCACGTCCGCTGCCTGCAAGGTCTGGCGGCCGCCCGGCATCTGTTCCGGGTTGCCGCGGGGCTCGACTCGCTGCTGATCGGCGAACCCCAGATTCTCGGGCAGGTTCGTCAGGCGGCCGATTTCGCTCGCAACGCCGGACACTCGGGTCCAATACTCGAGCGCCTGTTCAACTACGCCGTCGTGACAGGCAAGCGAGCCCGTCACGAGACGGCGATCAGTCGCGGCGCCGGATCGATCAGCCACGCGGCGGTCGAGCTGGCGCGCTCGACACTGGGAGGATTGCAGAACCGCCAGGGTTTGGTCATCGGGCTGGGCGAGATGGGACAACTCGTGGCGCGCAACCTGGTATCCAACGGCCTGAGCAACCTCTGGCTCTGCAATCGCTCGCCCGAGCGATCCGCGCTATTTGCCGGGCAGTTGCGTGCCCGTGACGTCAGATGGGATCGGCTGGACGACGCGCTCGCGACGACCGACATCTGCATTACGGCCACCAGTGCTCGTGAGCCGATCCTGTCACGCTCGCGGCTCGAACGCATCGTGTCGACGCGGGCCGGGCGGCCGCTTCTCGTGATCGACATTTCCGTTCCCCGAAACGTCGAGCCGGCATCGGGCGACATCCCGGGTGTTCACCTCCACGATATCGACTCGCTGCAGTCGATTCGCGAGGAAAACCTGCAATCGCGAGAACAGACGATCCCCCAGGTCGAGGAGATCGTCGATGAAGAGCTTCGTCGATTTGACGAGTGGCACCAGGGACGCGCGTCGGCACCGGTGATCCAGAGCCTGCAACAGCGGGCCGAAGCGATTCGCGATCACGAAGTGCATCGTGCTCTCAGGCGTTTAGGTCACCTGGACGCACGCGATCGTGAGATCGTCATGGCGCTCAGCCACGCGATTACGAACAAGATGCTGCACGATCCGGTCACCCGCCTTAAACGCTCACCAGAGACGGGAGAACGCGGGCAGGCGGCGATCGACCTTTTCGGGCTCGATGATCTCGCCCCACAGCCGTTCCAGCCAAACGACCACCCGCAGGACTGAACGTCACTCCCGCAAATAGCCAGTTTATGGCCTGCGCCGCGCCCCAATCTATGCTATGAAGAAACAGAATGGCGCCCGCGGGGATCGGGCGCGAATTCCTGAAGTCGGGCAGAGGGAGAGTGTTGAAATGACGGAGTTCGATACCGATGTGGTGGTGGTCGGCGCGGGCAACGCCGCGCTCTGTGCCGCGCTGGCGGCGCACGAGCAGGGAGCGAAGGTACTGGTGCTCGAACGGGCCCCCGAGCAGGAGCGCGGCGGCAACAGTCGCTACACCGCGGGAGCGATCCGCTTCGCCTACAACGGGCTCGACGACCTGCTTCAGGTGATGCCCGATCTACCGGAAGACGAACGGGTCCAAACCGATTTCGGCACCTATACCCGCGACCAGTATTTTGCTGACATGGAGCGCATCACGCAGTTCCGCTCCAACCCGGAGATGACCGCTACGCTGATCGACCGCAGCCTCGAGACGATGGTCTGGATGCGCGAACAGGGCGTTCGCTTCTCACCCTCCTACAGTCGCCAGGCGTTCAAGGTCGACGGCAGGTTCAAGTTCTGGGGCGGGCTGAGCGTCGAGGTCTCCGGCGGTGGCCCCGGGCTGATCGATTCGTTGAACCGGGCCATCGCGCGCAACGGTATTACCGTCGAGTACGACACACGCGCGGTGTCGCTCATCGAAGAGGATGGGGCCGTGCTGGGGGTCGTCGCTCGCAAGGCCGGCAAGAAGGTAACCGTGCGGGCCAAATCAGTCGTGCTCGCCTCCGGCGGATTTGAGGCCAACGCAGAGTGGCGCACGCGCTATCTCGGACCCGGTTGGGATCTGGCCAAGGTTCGCGGCACGCGTTACAACACCGGCGACGGTATCCAGATGGCTCTCGAAGCGGGCGCGCTCCCGTACGGCAACTGGTCCGGCGGCCACGCCGTTGCCTGGGATCGCAACGCGCCGGATTTCGGCGATCTGCGCGTCGGCGACGGATTCCAGAAGCACAGCTACCCGTTCGGCATCATCGTCAATGCCAACGGCGAACGTTTCGTTGACGAAGGTGCGGATTTTCGCAACTACACCTACGCCAAATACGGCCACGAGATCCTCCATCAGCCGCAGCAATTTGCCTGGCAGGTGTTCGACAGCAAGGTGTCGCACCTCCTGCGCGACGAGTACCGGATTCGCGAGGTCACCCGCGTGCGCGCAAGCACCCTCGAAGAGCTGGCCAGCAAGCTGGACGACGTCAACCCCGAAGGATTCCTGCGCATGATCCACGCGTATAACGCGGCCGTGCGCACGGATATCCCATTCAACCCGACCGTCAAGGACGGGCGCCGGACCGAGGGGATCACGCCGCCCAAGTCGAACTGGGCCAACCCGATTGATACCCCGCCCTTCGAGGCCTATCAGGTCACCTGCGGGCTGACCTTCACCTTCGGCGGGCTAAAGATCGACGAGAACGCGCAGGTGCTCGACACCGAGGAGAAGGCGATCTCGGGCCTGTACGCCGCGGGCGAGCTGGTCGGAGGGCTCTTCTACTTCAACTATCCAGGTGGAACGGGGCTCATGTCGGGCGCGGTTTTCGGCCGCCTGGCCGGCGCGTCGGCCGGCAAAGCAGCGGCTGGACGTTAGCGGTCAACCGCTACATGCGCCATTCGAGCGGGTCGATGCGGCGTGCGGGACGATCCACCGGCACGATCGTCGCCGTGCGCCGCACCACGATCACTCCGGCGATCTTGTCCTGCAGCGTCTGGCGCTTGCGGTCCCAGGCGATCCAGAGATGCCCAAAGAAGCTCACCAGGAAGATCACGTAGTCGACGTTCAGGAGGAGGGCCACGGCGTTGCTCATGTTGCTGGAGCCACCACCCCAGCCGATCAACACCAGCAACAACCAGGAACCGATCAGCACCAGCAGCAGCCCTCCCCGGATGAGTGAGCGCCCGAAGCCAGGCGCTTTCCCCGTGCGCACCTCGACCAGCTTGATGCCGGCCAGTCGCATACCCGGCGAGGTGCCGCGCATCGAGAAAAACGTGAAATAGGACAGGATAATGGCGGCCAGGAAGAGCATCCAGAGCGCGTCGATCGCGGATGAACGCGTCGAATATCCCACACCCAGCAAGACCAGGCTCGACGCTACTGACGGCAGGACGAAGCAGAGTGTCCAATCGACAACGAACCCTATCAGGCGCCGCCAGAATCCGGCCGCGTCGGGCATAGGTTCACGGTCGATCTGGTCCGGAGGGGGCGGCTGAATGGTCCGTTGGGACTTTGCCTGCTGCTTCATGGAAGGTCACGTCCTCATCGGCATCGCGCGTGCAGGTATCGAACTTCAGTGCAGTCTGCGGGCTGTATCGAGTGCATTTCGTGCGTCGCTCTGAAGTGTACCGATTTCCGAGGTACGGGCGCCTGTATTCCGGCCTCGGTTTGATCGCCATTGCGCCCTTTTCGAGCCTCCCGCAGAATGGGTGACAGGACCTGAGACATCCTGCGACATGAAATCGTTCGCCCGGAGCGAACACGGCGTCAGGGAAGGAAGCCTCGATGAGCGATTCGACCGGCATTCACCACTTCAAGCTCGGCTCGTTCGACTGCACCATCTTCCTCGAGAGTGATGAGACACGACCAACCAATGCGGGCCACTGGTTGAAGTTCGTCAACGCCAGCGACGATGAGGTCATGGCCACCCACCGGGCCTACACTCAGGCCACTGGTGACCCTGCCGCCGACGTCAGCATGAACATCTTGCTCATCGATACCGGCGAACATCGCGTGCTCGTCGACACGGGCTGCGGGCCGAACCCCAGTCGGGAAGGGGCGGGCAATCTGCTCAGACTGCTCGATGGCGCGGGCGTGTCGACCGCCGACGTCGACACGGTCGTCATCACGCACGGACATTGGGATCACATCGAGGGGAACACCGACGGCCACGGCAATCCCACCTATCCCAACGCCCGCTACGTGATCAGTGACATCGAATGGGGCAATCTCACCCGCGATCCGAACGAGATCGCCAGAACGCAGCTCCTTTCGATCGAGGATCGCTTCGAGCGCATCACCACGGATGCCCAGATCGTGCCAGGCATTCGTGCGGTACCGGCTCCGGGTCATACGCTGGGGCAGATTGGCCTGCTCATCGAATCCGGCGGGCAACGATTGCTGCATTCGGCCGACGCCTTCCATCACCCGGTCGAGCTCTACCACCCCGAATGGTATTTCAGCTTCGATGCCGATCCCGAGGCAACCGTGAGTACCCGGCGCAGGCTGTTCGAAATGGCGGCACGCGAGAACCTGTTGGTGCTGCCGTATCACTTCCCCTTCCCTGGGCTCGGCCACATCGAACCCGATGGAGATCACTGGACCTGGCGCGTGCTTGGAGGCTAGTACGTGCCGTAGGAACGCCAAACGAGTTCACGAGAGGAAATCATGACCGCCGCTGAGGCATTCATCACGCGAGACGACATCGAGGCCGCCGACCAGCGCGTTGACCCCTGGATCCGCCGCACGCCATTGCTCGAACTGGAGCCGGGAGCGTTCGACATTCCGGGCCGTCTGACCCTCAAGCTGGAGCAACTCCAGCACAGCGGATCCTTCAAGGCGCGCGGCGCGTTCAACTTACTGCTCAACCGGGAAGTGCCGGAGTCGGGCGCTGTCGCCGCGTCGGGTGGCAACTTTGGCCTGGCGATCGCCTACGCCGCTCGCGCGCTGGGCCACCACGCGACGATCTTCGTGCCCGAATCCTCCAGCGCGGCCAAGCAGGCCAAGCTGCGAGCCCTGGGCGCCGAACTGGTGGTCACCGGTCGCTTCTACGCCGATGCATTGGCGGCCAGCCTGGAGCGAGTCATGGAGACTGGCGCGCTCTTCGCCCACGCCTACGACCAGGCGGAGGTCGTCGCTGGTGCGGGAACCTGCGGCCGCGAGCTCGACCGGCAGCAGCCGGAACTCGACACCGTGCTGGTCGCGACCGGCGGTGGTGGCCTCATCGGCGGAATCTCGACCTGGTACGCCGGTAACGCTCGCGTTATCTCGATCGAGTCGGAGCAAACGTCGACGCTGGCGTCGGCCCTGGCGGCCGGCGAACCGGTGGACGTCGAGCTCGGGGGAGTCGCGGCCGACGCGTTGGGGGCCCGGCGCATCGGCAACCTCGGCTTCCATGCCGCCCAGCAATGGGTCGATCGCGCCCTGCTCGTATCCGACGACGCCATTCTCATGGCCCAGCACGCGTTGTGGGACCACGTACGCATCGCCTGCGAACCCGCGAGCGCCGCTCCGCTGGCCGCGCTGATGACCGGAGCCTATCAACCCGGATCTGACGAGCGCGTCTGCCTCATCATCTGCGGCGCGAACCTCGATCCAGCCAGCTTATCGACGCCGCATTAGTCACGGGCGATGCCGGGCACTCGCCCGGCCCAGGGCATCGCCTCTTCGAGCTGCCTCGCCAGCATCAGTAGCGTCTCATCAGCGGACGGTCGCCCAATCAACTGGACGCCGATCGGCAGCCCATCCGCCGATTCAGCCAGCGGCAGCGAAATCGCGGGCTGTCCGGTCATGTTGACCCAATACACGAAGGCACCAAATTCCCTCGACTGGTCCCAATGTTTCTGTTCGGTGCCGGCCAGCGTGCCAAGCAGTGGAGCGGTGGCGGGCAACGTGGGACAGAGCAGGACGTCGAACCGGCGATACCACTCCATCACTGAACGGTGCAGATCGAGCACGGCGAACTCGGCGCGCAGGTAATCGGTCGCCGAGAGCGTCTTGCCCTCCTCCCAGACCGCGCGCGCGTGAGCGCCCAGCTTGGCGGGATCATGGACCGGGGTCATTGCCGTGTGCGCCGCGACGACGGTGAGAAACGTAGCGAAGACGTCTGAGATGGCGGGAGCACCCTCGTGCACATCGTGGCCCAGTTGCGCGAGGAGAATAGCCGCGCGCTCGATAGCCTCCGCGACCTCGTGGTCAACCTCGGCAGCCTCAGACTCAGCAGTCCAGCCGACTCGCAAAGGGCCGAGCGTGTGAGCACCCGTCGTGGTGCGTGCGGCCGATGGAGCGGACAGCGCGTCCAACAGGAGCGCGACGTCGTCGACGCTACGGGCCATCGGACCGGAACTGGCGAATCCGGCGATGGCCGCGTAGGAATACGGGTTCGGTATGATCCGCCCACGTGACGGCTTCAGACCGACCACGCCGCACGCGGCCGCCGGAACGCGGACGGAACCACCGGCGTCAGAGCCCAGCGATAGTGGACAGAGGCGGGCTGCCAGCGCCGCGCTCGAACCCCCGCTCGACCCACCGGCGCTCCGTGACACATCCCAGGGATTCCGCGTCGGGGGGAAGAGTCCATCCTCGGTCGTCATGCTCAATCCCAGCTCCGGCGTGTTCGTCTTGCCGAGCAGAATGGCGCCCGCGCGGAAGACCCGCCCTACGTCGGGACTGTCCATCTCGGGCACGTAATGTTCGAAAGCCGGTGATCCGAAGGTGGTGCGTACTCCCGCGATCGGGATCAGGTCTTTGACGGAGATCGGTATGCCGTGCAACGGCCCGAGCCGGTCAGCGTCGCCGATCATGAGCGCGTGCTCGGCGGCACGGGCCGCTGCGAGTGCCCGGTCCGCGGTGACCGTCACATATGACCCGATACGCGGGTCGAGTCGTTCGATTCGCTCCAGAAACACCCGGACAAGTTCAACGGGCGAGATCTCACGCCGCCGGATTCCGTGGGCAAGCTCTGTGGCCGGCATAAAGGCGAGGTCATCTCCCACTCGTGTTTCCATCGAACGGCTCCCTTTCACTCCGGCCGGAACGCGATCGTCGAATAGATTTCCCCGAGGAAGCGGCTCGGGCGGCTCGCCAGCAGTCGTACCGCAACGAAGCCAGTACGTCTGGCGAGCGCCTCCCAGGTCCGATACGACAACGGATACGGCACCCAGTGATTGCCCCGATCGGTGTTGTACTCGACAAGGATCAGCCGTCCGCCGGGACTGAGATAGCCGTGCAGCAAGCGCAGCACGCGGTCTTTGTCACGTTGAAAATGAAGCGAGTTCGCCATCACGATCCCATCGAGCGGTGGGAATTCGCGCGGGACCGTGAAGTCGGCGACAATGAAATGCACCGCGTCTTCGGGGAAGCGCAGGCGGAACTCCGAGCGCTGACGGTCGAGCGCGTGACGATCGCGGTCGACCGAGTAGATTTCGGCGTCCGGGCCGAGTAGATCGGCCAGCGCCAGTGTGAAGGCACCCGAACCGGAGCCGAGATCCGCCCACCTCCCACTCTGCCCGGATACGCCGTCGCGCAGGAGCGCAACATGATCGTCGTGGTTCACCGCGCTTGCGCCTCCAAACTGCTGGAACGGCTCGACGCACGAATCGTGCGGGTTGCGTGAAGACATGGAATGCAATACGGTCCTTCGAGGATTAAACCAAGGTAGGACTTTCCCGTGGAATCGAGTCGCAAAGAGAGGGAATGGATGAGGAAAATCCGCGTTGGTGTCCATTTGAACCCACAGCACGGAGATTATGTCGATTACAAGCGGGCGGTGCTCGAGATCGAAAAGATGGGCGCCGACGTCATCACGGTGTGGGATCACTTCTATCCGCTTCAGGGAGATCCGAACGGCAAGCACTATGAGTGCTGGACGCTGCTCAGCGCGATCGCCGCGATGACCGAGCGCATCGAGATGGGCCCGCTCGTCTCGGCGATCGGCTATCGGAACCCCAACCTGATCGCCGACATGTCCCGCACCATCGACCACATCTCGGGTGGCCGGTTTATTCTCGGACTCGGCGGCGGCTGGTCGGAAAAGGACTACGACGAGTACGGATTCGAGTTCGGCACGCCCGGTAGCCGTCTGCGCAATCTGCGCGACGCGCTCCCGATTATTGAGGATCGCTTCGGCAAGCTGAACCCGCCGCCCACGCGGAAGATCCCGGTTATGATCGGTGGCGGTGGAGAGAAGGTCACGCTCGGCATCGTCGCGCGTCACGCCGACATCTGGCATTGCAATGCCGGAACTGACGAACTCGTGCACAAGTCGCAGGTCCTCGACGATTGGTGCCAAAAGGTTGGACGCGACCCGGCATCGATCGAGCGCGCGACCGGCGCCGGAGCGACGACGACGTTCGAGACTGCCGACGACATGGTCGAAAAGGGGTTCACCTTCTTCACCTATCGGAGCAGCGGTCCTGAATGGAACGTCGCCCCAGTCAAAGACTGGATCGCCTGGCGCGATCAGCACAACGCCAAACGAAGCTGACAGCCACCGCGCCGGGGTCGCCATGTGGCGACCCCGGCCGCGTCTTCATCCCGCGTTATTCGCTGGCAAAGCCCTGGCAGTTCCCCATGCTTGGAAAGACATAGCTCTGCACGTTGGCGAACATCTGTCGCACGTGGTTGCGATCGTGATACAGCCACTCGTGCAGCAGGTCGTTGACGCGCAGATAGCCGACCTGCGGATGCGTCCCGCCTCGCCGCAGATCGGAACCGCTCAGACCAAGGACAAGCTCAACGCTGTCGCTGCGGAGACGGGTAAACTCGTCGAGCAGGTCGCCGAGGGCGCGAGCGCAATCGTTCCGCTCGCGCTCGACGGACTCTTGATCCCATCCCTGCAGGTTCGGCTCGTCTTCAGCAAGGATCGTCCGGATTCGACCGGCGAACCCTCGTCGCTCGGCTTCGATGATGTGGCCCAGTGCCTCCTTGACGCACCATTCTTGCGGTCCTGGGTGCCAATTCGCCACGTCTGCCGGTAGCGCGGAGAGTTCCGCTCGCACCACTGTCAGCGTGGCACTCAGCGCCCCGGCGATTTCGTGGGTCGTCAGCATTCGCGGCTCATCCGGCATCGTTCGATTCCTCCCGTTCGCGCCATTCCCTGACACCAGCGGTCAGCGTCCTATGACCCGGAAGCGCCGCAAACGTGAAACGGCGCACGCGCGACGTCCTTGACGGACGGCGCCGAACGGATGGGCTTGTGCACCGGGCCTCGCGCTCGACACCTCGCGGCATCCGGCCAGTCTCCGGGCAGTGACCCCATCCAGTGGACGACCAAGCTGTCTCAGCCGGGCAAGGGAACCGGGTCGACGAACCAAACGTTCGCCTGCGCGACGTACTGGCCAGGGTCCGGGTCGAGCTCCACGCGCTCGTGAGAGCCGTAGTACGCCGCCTCCTTGTCTTCCCAGCGCTCTGGGCCATCGTAGGTCAGCAGCCAGATGAACTCGTGCCGCTCTCGATTGATCCAGACGTGCGGAATGTCGAACCCGTGGCGGAGCCGAAGGGGGTAAATACCCTGCATCCAGGCAGCCACGAAATCGTCTAGCTTTCCGCGATTGATGACGTAGCTTCGAAGCTGGCTTGCCACGTTCAGGTCCTTTCAACCATCGGGCTGCGCCGGTCTAGCGCGGCGGTGTGTAGGCTGGATCCGGGTCGTCGTGGACCGGAAATCCCATCTTTCCTTGTGGCGCGATGCTGATCTGGAAGACGATGTTATTCGGGTCGTGGAAGAAGAGCGTGTTGCCGGGAGCGTACTGGTGAATCGGCACGTCGTGCTCCAGCAGCCGTGTGCGCCAGGCTTCCAGTTCGTCGTTGCTCTCGACGAAGAAACAGATGTGGTCGAGCATCCTGCCGGACTTCGGCAGGGTCGCCTCCTGAAACTCCTGCAGCTCGGCATTCGGAAACTCGAAGAAGGCGAAGACGGTATTCGGCGCGACGGTGATGAAGTAGTGCCGTTCGTGGCCTTCACGCCCAAGCCGGTGCGCCAGCGCCACCTCGCTGCCGAGCACATTCTGGTAGAAGGCGACGGTTTTCGGCATGTCGTTAGTGATCAGCGCGATGTGATGCAACCACGGGAAGGGGCTCTTCAGCCCGTCACGATCGGGCAATGACAACGGTGTATCCGGCATTTGTGTCCCTTTCTTCGTTAGCGGATGCGACAACCGTCCCGCGTCGCTGCCAGTCACTCTACGACGCGAGATGAGCCGGTCACAAGCGCCCGGCCGCCGGTTCGAATTGTGGGCCGCAACTAACGAGAGCGGCCGCGGGCCGCCACCGGCCAGACCGCTTCGACGGTGCCGTCACGCGACACGACAAAGGCATCGTGCAGGTTGACGGTGGTACACACGTGTCCAGGCTGGAAGCGCACCTTGTCCCCGACGCGCAGCGATCGCGCGTCGCCCTCCAGCAGCAGCTTGACGTGCTCCTCGGAGAGGCTGACGGTCTTCGAATCGCGGAAGTCCGCCAGCACCGGCAGACCGAGCTCGGACGTCGCGGTCTTCAGTCCGATGTCGGCCACGGCACGCTCAGCCGTCGGACGGCTGACGATCGTTGACCAGAGGAAGAGGGCAGGCTCGAAGACCACATCCGGTCCTTCCACCGACCCGTACTTGGCGTCCATGAAGACGTAGGAGCCCGCCTGGATCTCGTCGAAACCCTCGATTCTGCTGGTAATGTCGAAGGTGCCGGTGCCGCCTCCGCTGATCACGGTGACCGGTACACCAGCCGCCTCGATCATCTTGCGCGTCTCGATGACCGGCGCCATTGCCTCGCGCACACGTTGCACGCGGTTCTCATGACCGGCCAGCATGACCAAATGGCCTTCATAACTCTGGATGCCGAAGAAGCGCAGGGCAGGCAACGTTGAGATGCGCTGTGCCAGGGCGACGGCGGGACTCCCCGGCTCGACGCCGCAACGATCCATACCGACATTCACCTCTACCAGCACCCGAACTGTCGAGCCGGCGCCCGATCGCGGCATCGGAAATCTGTTTGGCATTGTCGTAGTTGTCCACCGCAACGGCGATATCGGCGTGCCGTGCCAGGCGAACCAGGCGAGCGATCTTGTGCTCGCCGACGATCTGGTTGGCAATCAAGATGTCGCGTATTCCACCAGCGACCAGCGCCTCCGCTTCGCCAAGCTTGGCGCAGGTGATGCCCACCGCGCCCGCGTCCAGCTGCTTCTGAGCAACGATGGGGCTCTTGTGCGTCTTGGCATGTGGTCGCAGCTTCGCGTTGCTCCCGGCAAAGAACTGGGCCATGCGGGCGATGTTGCGCTCCATCGCATCGGCATCGATGACCAGCGCGGGCGTATCGACCTCCGACAGCGGCCGTCCTACGATCTCAGATTCGAACATACCGTTATCCTCGATTCAGTCGTGACTGGCACCTACGACCAGCACTGGGCAAGCTCACCGGCACGGGCTAGTATGCGGAGACACACCGTGGCGGTCAATTCACCATCCGGATTCCCCCAGGTGGTTCCTGGAAGCGAAAGGTCGTTGCGTGAAGTTCGGGGTCCATATTCCGGTGATCGTGAGGGACGACGCCGCGCCAGTGCTGGGCGAGTTCGTGGATTATGGCGTGACGGCTGAACGGCTCGGCTACACCACCATCGCAACCTCCGACCACATCGTCGCCCGCGGCGGCTGGCTCGACGGCCCGACGATACTCGCCGCCATCGCCGGCGCGACCTCGCGCATCCAACTGGCGACCGCGATCCTGCTACCGGTGCTGCGCCATCCCGCCGTGATTGCGCAGGCGTTCGGCACACTCGACAGGCTCTCCGGCAATCGCGTCATCTTCGGCGTCAGTGGCGGCGTCCTGCGCGAGGAGTTCGATCTGATGGATATCCCTTGGGAGGAGCGCTGGCAGCGGCTCGACGAGGCCGTTGTCGCGCTACGCCGGTTCTGGTCCGAGGAGCGACCCCAGTTTCAAGGGCGCTTCTATCACATCGACGGCGTGGGGCCGAAACCATTGCCGGAGCGCGGTGGTCCGCCGATCTGGATTGGAAGCTGGGGATCGCTCGCCGGGCTGCGACGAGTCGCCAGATTGGGTGACGGCTGGATCGCCTCGGGCTTCAACATCACGCCGGAGCGGTTCAAGACGGCCTGGCAAGCGCTGGACGAGCAGCGGTTGCAGCTCGGGATGAATCTGGATGGGTTCGATAACGCCCTGGCCTCAGTCTTCGTCTACGTCACGGACGGTCGTGAAGAGGCCCGGCGAGTCGCGCGCGACATCCTTGGCCCAGCGCTCAACCGCGAGCCCGAGCAACTCCTGCGCCTGGCACTCATGGGAGGCGCCGAAGAGTGCGCGGAACGGCTGGCGCAATTTCGCGATGCCGGCGTCCAACGTATCTGGATCTGGCCCGCGACCGACCCACTCGAGCAGATTCAGCGCTTCGCCGAGGAGGTGATGCCGCTGATGGGGTGATACGGCGGCTGGACCTGACGGGTTCTCGCCTCGATCGGTTGCTTCACGCGATTATTGTCTATACAATCGTGGCATTTCGCGAAAACTTCGTCCCGACTGGTGTGGTAGTTCGCAGACAGCGCAAGGGGCATTCGCTATGGGAATCTTTCTGGATCTCATCCGTACGCTCGTGAGTGGCTCGGCAAAGGGGAAGTTCAACGTCACGACGAGCCAGACAAGCCAGACGGCCCAGGCCACGCAGGCTGTGCCGATCAGTCAGATTTTGCCGGCGGAGACGATCGCCAAGCTCCAAGAGGTGCTTCCCGCGGCGACGTTCGCGCGACTCGAGCAGGGGGTTCCGCCGCAGCTCATTGCTCAATTCGAGCACGGCATTTCTCCCGCAATGCGTGCCCGGTTCGAGGCGTTTTTGCCCGCGGACGTCATTACCCATCTCGAGCAGGCTGCCGCCAAGCAGACCAATCAAGGGGTCAACGTGGAGCCGGCCGTCGCGCAGGAGCCCACGATAACCGCGAACCCATGGCAGCCGGATGTGAGCGTGCCACAAGCCAGTCCGTGGAAACCCGATGCGAAGATCACGGGAGATGATCCCTGGCACCCGGGCCAGCAGGCCGGAGGCGATAACCCGTGGAATCCCGGCACGCCGGCCAAGAAAGACGACCCCTGGCACCCAGGTGACTAGGGTTCGCCAGATCTGCAGCGCGGGCCGCCGTCGGGCGCTGACCAATCATCGTGGGTTCTCCCCACCGGAGATGCATCAGGCGAACTGAACGCGTCTCCTACAGCAGCACCGAGCCGAGCGGGTTGGCCAGCAGCTCGAAGAGAATCGCCTTGTGGATGTGGAGCCGGTTCTCGGCCTGATCGTAGATGATCGATTGCGAGCCGTCGGCCACCTCCGCCGTCACTTCCTGACCACGGAACATCGGCAGGCAGTGCATGAAGACGGAGTTGTGAGCGGTGCCCGACATCATCTCGTCGTTGACCTGATAGGCCTTCAGGCTCTCCAGCGTCGCGCCATCCAGATCCTGCCCCATGCTGACCCAGACATCGGTGTAGACCACGTCGGCATTCGAGATGGCGTGGTAGGGGTTCTCGAAGAACTCAATGGTGCTGCCGGTCTTGGTGGCGATCGCCTGGGCGCGCTGCACGATAAAGGCGTCCGGCGAGCAATGCGCCGGGGTGGCCACGGCCACGTCGAGCCCGACCAGTGCTCCGGCCAGAAGCAACGAGTTCACCATGTTGTTCTTGTTGCCGACATAGGCCAGCTTGTGCCCGCTCCAGCCGCCAAACTGCTCTTTGATCGTCATCATGTCGGCCAGGCCCTGCGTGGGGTGCGCCAGATCCGACAGGCCGTTGATCACCGGCACCGTCGCCGATTTGGCCAGCGCCACCACGTCGGAATGCTTGAAGACGCGCGCCATGATGACGTCCACGTAGCGGGACAGCACCGCGCCGGTGTCCTCAATCGACTCGCCGCGCCCAAGTTGCATGTCGTCGGTGGAGAGATAGAGAGCGTGTCCGCCCATCTGGGCCATGCCGACCTCGAACGCGACACGCGTTCGCGTCGAGGGCTTCTGGAAGATCATGGCCAGCGTCTTTCCGGGCATGAAGTGATGCTGCGGCTCGCCGGCCTTGAGCTGAGCTTTGAGCTGGATGGCGCGATCGACCAGGGCAACAGCCTGATCGGGGGTGAGATTATCGTCGGTTAGTAGATCGAATTTCGCGGTTCGGGTCTGCAACTGCATGCTCTCCTCATTTCGGCGGATAGGTTCCAGCTAACGTCAAACGGACGCCTCCTCGAGCTGTACCTACGCCTGAATCGGAAAGCCATTGCTACCTGCTCGACCCTTTCTGAGGTGATCGAGTGAAAGAAAATTCGCGCGACGGAGTTCGTGTCCGGCAGCGCGAACCGACAGGGCTATAGAATGCGACATTTCGCCAGCGATGTCAAGCGCCGCCCGCGTTTTTGGGCACCGGAGAACCTGACGGGGAACATCCTCGAGCCCATCGCAACCTGAGAACAACCTCGATTCATGTTCGACACAGTCTCGCCTGGGCAACGGCGCGACCCTTGCCGCGCCAGCGCCCCAATTCCTGCTATGCTGCCCCAATCTCGACGCATACGGCTCGACAGCATCGTTCAACACGGAGGTGTGGGCATGTCACGATCGGACGTGGTGGACATCTTCGCGCTGAGCGACCTCGCCACCCCCTGGTGTCTTCGCGTCGCCGCGACGTTGCGCGTCGCCGACCATATCGAGAGCGGGATCAATCAGATCGACGACCTCGCGCTGGCAGCGGGCGTCGATACCGACCTGCTTCATCGTGTGCTGACTCACCTGGTTCAGCAGGGTGTGTTCGAGGAGCCCTACGATGACCGGTTCGTCCTCAACGAGCCGGCCCGCGCCCTGCTCGACGGCCCGCTGCGGGTCGGTCTCGACCTCGATGGAATCGGCGGTCGTCTCGCCCTTGCCTGGAATGGCCTGCTCAGTCAGGTCCGTACCGGAAAACCGGCCTACCGCGAGATCTTCGGCCTCCCGTTCTGGGAGGACCTGGACGCCAATCCGGAGATCGGGGCCAGCTTCGATGACCTGATGGGTCCGGCTGGTCACGGCGCCCCTGATCCCGAGGTCCTGGTCAACGGCAACTGGGAGAACGTGCGGACGATCGTGGATGTCGGTGGCGGCATCGGAGCGCTATTGAGCGCGATCCTGCGCACGCATCCGGGTTTGCATGGCACCTTGGTCGACTTCCCGCGCACGGTGGCACGTTCCGCCGAACAGTTCGAGGCGGCGGGTGTCGCGGATCGCGCCACCTCAGTTGGCCAGAGCTTCTTCGACCCGTTGCCGCGCCATGGCGATCTCTATTTGCTGAATCGTGTCTTGAACGACTGGCCCGATCCCGAGGCGCTGGCGATCCTTCGCCGCTGTGCCGAGGCGCTCGCTCCCGCCGGGCGAGTGGTGGTGGTCGGCGGTATTTCGCCCGATGAGCAGAGCACGGGGCTGTCAATCGAGACGGTCCTGGTCGGGGGCAAGCACCGCTCTCTGACCCGGTTTCGGGAGCTCGCCCGCCGGGCGGGTCTGGAGGTCCAGTCGACTGGCTATCAGCCCAGCGGCCGCTTCATCGTCGAGTGCCGCGCGCTGTCGTAAGACGTCTGGTGAGACGCATTCGCACCGAAGCCGATAATGCGACGCGACGCGCCCAGCGCTTCCGAAGAACACATCGGGCAAACCCGCGCCGCTCATCCGAAACGCCTATCCGTGCGTACCGCAGTTGTGGCGCGCACCTGCCAGCCGGTTTGATCGCTGGTCATTGACGATGCGCTGGCGAAGCGGCGAATGCGGCCTGCTCCGACCGGCCGGTCCATGGTCGGCAAGTGATGAATGGGCGCGGCGCAGGATGCTCCTGCCCTGCCAAAAAGGGCAGAAAGGTGCCAGATACGTGTGAACGCCGGCCGCGTCGGTCGTGGACTGGAATGGCTCGTCGCACTGATCGTGATGCTGTCGATCGGTCTGGACCCATCCGTTACGATCTGGCGCGCGAACGCGAGCGGAGTCCCACCCGAATTTCGGACGATCTCGGTGAGCGCCAGCGACGCGGCGCTGCTCATCCTCGTGGTTTATGGCTTGTTGTCACGACGACGCCATCCTGTCAATGAAGCTCAACTCACGGCGCCAGTGATTGCCTGGAGTGGTGCGACTCTCATCGGCTGCCTGGGCCTCAGCGCGTTCGCCGCCGGTGTTCCGTGGCTCAGCCTGGCACGCTCGGCGGAGGTCGCACTCGGACTGCTGGCGTGTCTCATCCTCGCCCATCGCCCGTCTCTCGCGACCCGGATGCTCGTCTGTGGCGCGGGCATCATCGTGCTGCAGCTACCACAGGTGGCCGTCCAGGAGTTCAGCCAGACATCACGCTCGCTTGGCTCACTGATCCCGGGGTGGCCACCCGTGACCGATGCGCGTATTCCCGGTTCGCTCGTGATCTTCGGTCCGGGCAATCTCCGCTGGCAACGAGGCATGGGTTCGTTCGTCCATCCGAACGTGCTTGGTGGGTTCCTCGCCCTCGCGCTTGTCTTGAGTCTTCCCTGGCTCGCGCGCGGAGGCCGCAACGCCGTCTTCCTGTGGCCCGTATGGGCGATCGCATGGATTGAGCTCATTCTGACGTTTTCGCGAGGCGCGCTCGCCGCGACGATCGCTGGCTGCCTGTTATGGGGTAGCGCCCATTACCGCCGGCCCGTTCGCGACCGGCGGGTGGTGGTGCTCGCCAGTGCGCCGTTCGTCGCGGTTACGGGACTGGCGCTGCTTATCGGAAATGTACTGGTGCCGCGTCTGGATCCGGCTGGAGCGCTGCGCAGCGACGCGCTGGCCGAACGCTGGCGGCTGATACGAATCGCCGTGCGGGTCATCTCTTCCCACCCGATGCTGGGTGTCGGCGCAGGCAACTTCTCGCTGGCCGAGGCCCATCTACCGCTTCTTGATATGACCGTCCAGCCGGTTCATGTCGTACCTCTTCTGGTCACGGCCGAAGCAGGAATCGTCGCGGGACTGGCCTGGCTGGCGCTGGTCGTAGGCGGACCGGTTGTCGAGCTGTACCGCGTTCGGGCCGGCAAGCGGGAGTGGTGTGAGCGATTGGCCGTTCCCGTCGTCATCCTCGTTCTGGCCTCGCTCGACCACTATTTCTGGACGTTCGCATCCGGGCAGGCGCTTTTCTGGGTCACTTTGGGCGCGTGGGCGTCGCGGCCAGGGTCAACGCCGTCACTTGAACGGCGTGAGGTTGCTACGCAGAGATCCGCGTGACCTGACCCAGCGACCTGCAGCGCAACACAGCGTCGAATCATGAGGAGAATACGGGCGAATTCCGCTTGACCGGTAGCAGCTCTCGTGCTATCGTTGAGCCATCATATGAATAGTTATTCACTCTTGAGATAGCGTATCAATAAGCGAACGGATTCATCAGATGGCGCGACCAAGCAAAGCCGAGCAGCTGCGCCAGCGCGAGACGACGGACTCGATCTGCGAGGAGCAGATCGTGCATGTCGACGCGGTTCGCGCGGTGCGTGCCTCGCTGCCCGCAGCCTCTGATATCGGCGTGACGAGCGGTTTGTTCGCCGCGCTCGGCGACCCGACTCGATTGCGCTTGATGGCGGCCCTCGCCACCCATCCGCTCTGCGTCTGCGATCTGGCGGCGACGCTCGGCATGACCCAGTCGGCCGTATCGCATCAGTTGCGGGTACTGCGCCAGCACGGGCTGGTCAAATCGCAGCGAGACGGCCGCCGCGTCTATTACGACCTGGACGACGATCACGTCGCGACGCTGGTCAGCCAGGCGCTGGCCCACGGACGGCACGCTGGTGAGGGGCACGCCGATGATTGATGTCCGGGAACTCCAGTTGCCTCAACTGCTGCCCGCCGAGTCCGCGTCCTGCAGTCAATGTCTGACCCGCCTGCAGAATGTGCTGGAAGGTACGAGCGGGATCTCTCAAGCGACGCTCGATCGAACCAGCGGCGTCGCGACGGTGCAATTCGACCCGACCGTCATCTCTCTCACGATGCTCGAAGACCTGGTGCAACGCGAAGGAGTTCGCCTGGGCCAGGCCTACGCGCATCACGTCGTACCGGTCGAGGGCATGGACTGTGCCGACTGCGCCATGACGCTCGAACGCGGAGTCGGCCGGTTACCGGGCGTCACCTGGGTTTCGATCAACTTCGCGGGTGCTCGCATGGCGCTCGAATACGAGGCGCACCAGACCGACATGACGGTGGTCTCGAAGCGGGTGCAGTCGCTTGGATATCGGCTGGGCGTAGCCGGAACGGCGGTCGCGAGACCTGATCTCGGGATCGTGCGCGGCTTCGTCGCGGTGCGGCCCAACCAGATCACGCTCATCGCGGGAGCGCTCACGGTCATCGGAGGCGCGCTCGCGCTTCTCTCCGCGCCAGCGCTCGCCGAAGTCCCGTTCTTCGCCCTGGCGATTCTGGTGGCGGGCGTTCCGATCGCCCGCAAGTCGTTCGCCACGTTACGTGCCACCCATCAGATCGATATCAACACCTTGATGGTGATCGCGGTGGTGGGTGCGTCGCTTATCGGAGCCTGGTCCGAAGCCGCCATGGTGGCATTCCTCTTCTCGCTCGGTGAGGCGCTCGAGGGGTACACCATGGACCGGGCCCGGCAGTCGATCCGCGCGCTCCTCTCGCTGGCGCCTTCGGAGGCGCTCGTCCGTCACGGAGAACACGAACATCGCACGCCGGTGGGGGAGATCAACGTCGGAGACGTCGTCATCGTCCGACCGGGTGAGCGCTTCCCGCTTGACGGGGTCATCCAGAGTGGTAGTTCAGCCGTCAACCAGGCGCCGATCACGGGCGAGAGCCTGCCGGTCGAGAAAGCGTCCGGCGACGAGGTCTTTGCCGGCACGATCAACGGCGCCGGGGTGCTGGATGTGCGCACCACGCGGCGCGTCGGCGACTCGACCATCGCGCGCATTATCCGCATGGTCGAGGACGCGCAAGCGCAGAAAGCGCCGTCGCAGCGGTTCGTCGATGTCTTCGCGCGCTACTACACCCCGTCGGTGGTGCTGCTGGCGATTGTAGTCGCGATCGCGCCACCGCTCCTCTTCAACAGTGACTGGGTCACCTGGTTCTACCGGGCCCTGGTATTGCTGGTGGTCGCCTGTCCGTGCGCGCTGGTCATCTCGACGCCGGTCTCCATCGTTTCGGCCATATCGGCCGCGGCCAAGAACGGCGTGCTAATCAAAGGTGGTGCCTATCTGGAAGCGGCGGGCTCGCTGCGCGCGCTTGCCTTCGATAAGACCGGTACGCTCACCCACGGCGAACCGGTCGTGACGTCGGTCGTGCCCCTCAACGGCTGGTCCGAACCGGATATCCTGGCCGTCGCCGCCGCGGCGGAACGCTACTCGGAGCATCCGCTGGGAGCGGCGATCGTACGTGCGGCCCGCGAACGTCAAATCGACCACATGCAGATCGTGACGAACGCCACGGCGCGAACGGGTCGCGGCGTCGAGGCAACGGTCGGAGACCGCTCGGTTCGAATCGGCACCCCACAGTTCGTGCTGAACGGCAATTCCACGGCGCCTATCGACGAGCAGGTCGTGGCGCTGGAGCAGCGTGGCCAGACGACGGTCGTGGTCTCGGTCGACGGGATCGCGGTTGGGCTTATCGGACTCGCCGATACGCTCCGTTCCGAAACGCGTGACGCGCTCACGGCGATCAAGCGGGCCGGCATCCGCCACACGGTCATGCTGACCGGTGACCGCCAGCCGGTTGCGCGGGCGATTGCGTCGGAGATCGGTATCGATCAGATCGAGTCCGAGCTCATGCCGGAGCAGAAGGTGCAAGCCATCGAGCGCTTGCTCGATCGCTACGGCTCGGTCGGGATGGTGGGAGACGGCGTCAACGACGCCCCGGCGCTGGCCCGTTCGACGGTCGGGATCGCGATGGCCGTGGCCGGCACCGATACGGCGCTCGAGACGGCTGACATCGCGCTGATGCGTGACGATCTGTCGGCGGTTGAGTACACCATCCGCCTGTCACGATCGGCCAAGCGCGTCATCGGCGAGAACATCGGCCTGGCCCTCGCGATCAAGGTTCTCTTTCTGACCCTGGCGGTCATCGGCCTGGCGTCGTTGTGGCTGGCGGTCTTTGCGGATGTCGGCGCCTCGCTGAGTCGTCATCGGCAACGGTATGCGCCTGCTGCGCTATCGGATCCCAAGCCACGCCGGAGTGTGACACGATGGCGGGCCGAGCGCCGGCCACCACAATACGGCTCGTAGGCTGCATGACGAGGCCTGCCGATCAAGGGCCGTAGTGGCGGACGACCCTGCCCGCCTCGGTTCATCAGCGCGATGTCTGGCGACGAAACGGGACCGCCCTCATCCGCCCGCCGGACTCCCCAGCGTCCAATCCGCGATCTCGGCGCAGGTGGCTAGCCAGAGCCCGGGATGCTCCCGGAACGATAGCAACAACGGCTCCAGCGCGCGCACGCGCAGGCCGCGGCCCGAACCGTAGTCACCGCGTGGGTGGACGCCCAGCGTGAAGAGACCGCCGATCCCATACGTGGCGTCGAACTCATCGAGAATCGACTCGGTGAACGCGCGCGGGGTGCGGTGCCGTTCGTAGTACGGCTTGTCGATCCATGGCTCATGGATCGGCAGTTCGGCCAGCCGCTGCCGGTTTCCCGTCTCAACGACGTAGGGCCGGTCATCATCGCAATAGCTGCTGTCGTAGCGATAGCCTCGCGCCGCCAGCAGCGCGCGAGTATCGCGCGACAGCAGTCGATCCGGCGCGCGAAAACCGACGGGCTTACTGCCGAACACGCGCTGGAAGACGGCTTCGCCGCGCTCCAGCACCGCCTGCTGCTCATCGGGCGACAGGCTGGAGAAATCTTCGTGCCGGTAGCCGCTCGACGCGATCTCGTGCCCTCCGGCAAGGATCGCTTCCATCGCATCGGGATAGCGCTCGGCATCCCAGCCCGCGATGAAGAAAGTGGCTGTGATCTCGTAGCGTGCAAGTAGCTCGAGTAAGTTGAAGACGCCCTGTTGCGCGCCATAGCGCCCGTGCGAGTACCGTCCCCACAACGGCAGGTCCATCGCGCCGTGCTCGACGCTTTCGCCGCCGAAATTGACCGTGATGGCGGCCGCGGCCTGCATTCCCGCTGGCCAGATGAAGGACTCGCTCACCGGCGCCCTCCGATCGGTTTGGCTGGATCCATGAAACCGTGCGCCGGATCGAGACACCAGCCAGCCAGATCACACATCCGCACGAACTCGACTCCGGGATAGCGCTTGATGTGCGAGATCAGGCGATCCAGGACGCGAGCGCGCGCGGGCAGGCCCGAGCCGCGACCGGCACGCGGGTGGCAGGTAACGATGTAGTAGCCCGCCGTGTGATAGAGCGCGTCGAACTCCTCTTTCCAGAGATCCAGAATCTCGGTCGTGTTCATCATGCCGATGCCGTACATGTAGGCGTCGTCGAGCGTTGAGGTGATGTTCGGAATCTCAACCATCTCTCGCGACGGCTCCCCGCGAATGACGGCCGGGTAGGGGCCGTCGAAATCCTTGTCGCTTGAGTCGTAGAGGTAGCCAAGCTCACGCAGCACTGCCAGCGTCTGCGCGCTTTTCTGGCCACCAGGGCTGCGCCAGCCCAGTGGCGGCGTTCCGGCAACGTCGCTGATGATCTGGTGCGTCTTGCGCAACAGCCGGTCCTCTTCCTCCAGTGACACGTCCCAACTCTCATGCAGGTAGCCATGGGCAGCGACCTCGTGCCCTTCGGCCACCACACGCCGCACGAGATCGGGATTATGCTCGGTGTCGTAGCCGCCGAAGAAGACGGTCACCGGAATCTGATGTCGCGCGAAGATGTCGAGGAAGCGCGGGATGCCGCGTCGGGCCGAGTAACCACCGAGCGAGTTTGCTCCGTCCGGGTCGAGTCCCTTCCCGATCTCGTTGCCGGTTGCATCAGAATCGACGGTGATCATGACGACGCAGCGCGCGCCGTTCGGCCACTGCTTCATTCGGCCTCCAGCAAACCGGGTAGGCCGCTGATGATCCCGGCCAGGATAGCGGCACGGCGCGGCAACGATTCGATCACCACGTGTTCGGACCGGCCGGAGTTGCCGGAACTCTCCGGGCCGAGCCCGTCAAGCGTCGGCACGCCCAGCGCGCCGGTGAAATTGCCGTCCGATCCTGAGCGCACGTAGATCCCTTCGATCGCCTGGCCAAAGGACTCACCGAACTCGCGCGCTAGCTTCAGCATGCGGCGCGATGTGGGTGACGATTCGAAGGCGGGCCGGGTGATGCCACCGGTCATGATAGTGCGCGTCCCCTCGATCGTCGTCTGCCCGGCGATCTCATGCACATGCTCCATCAGCGCGTTCGCCGACGCGACGTCCGGCGCTCTCAGATCGATGCTCATGTGTACGCGGTCGGGCAGGATCTGGCGCGCCGTACCCCCCTCGATCAGTCCAACGCTCACCAGAATGCCTTTGTCGACGTCGGTTAGCGCTTCGAGCGCAAGGATCTTGTGCGCGGCCTCGACGATGGCGCTGGCGCCCAGGTGGCGTGACGTGGCATGGATGGCGACCCCGCGTACCTCGAAATAGACGGCGCCCACCATGCCCCGGCTCACCACCATCGAGGCGTTGTCGCGCGCCGGTTCCATCACCAGCGACCAGTCGGCCCCGTGCGCTTCTTGCTCGATCCACTGTCGCCCGCGCGGGCTGCCAAGCTCTTCATCACCGGTCATGAAGACGCTCATCCCCGCCAGGCCATCCCAGCCCGCCTCACGCAGCGCTCGTAGCGCCCAGAGGAGGACGACCCAGCCGCCTTTCATGTCGCGAATGCCGGGGCCGTAGACCTTGCCGTCTTCAACGCGAAACGGGTTCTCCTCCAGCGACCCGCTCGGCCAGGTCGTGTCGAGATGGATCAGCACCAGCGCCCGTCCAGCGCCGCTACCCGAGCGGCGCGCGACCAGATGGTCGCCACAGCTCATCTCCGGAATGCGTTCGACCTCGAACCCAAGCTCGGTGAAGGCCTCGCTGACGGCATAGCCGACCCGATCGACCCCTTGCTTCTCGCGCGATCCGCTCTCGATCTTCACATAGCGGCCAAGCTCGGCCACCATGTCATCTTCGTGTTCCTTGAGGTAATCGTAGAACCGCAGCAAATCCGGCATCGATCCTCCTACGACGTCAAAGTGTCGCGTCGAGCTTGGGCGACTGCTTCACCATCTCCGGTGTCGCTGCTCCCAGGCCTTCCCACGACTGGCGTCCGATCCGCGGACCATACTTCTGCTTCGAGTGGAACTCACCGCCGAGATCGGCATCCGCCAGCATGCGCAGCACGGCGGACTCGCGAAAATGGAGCGAGAAGGTACGCACGTCGCGGAAGGCGCGCTCGATCGGCAGATGCCGGAAGGCGGCCCGGGCACCGCACACGTCGAACGCCTTGGACGTCACCATCAGCGCAGTCTGCTTTGAGGTGTGCAGCACGCGCATGGATGCCAGCTCCGCTTCGTCGTAGCGGCCCTGCTCCCACAGCCAGGCGGCGTACCACATCGAGGTGCGCGTCGCCTGCAACGCGGAGTCCATCTCGCCCATGTTGTAGGCGATGACGTCATCGTTCATCAGAAACGGGCGCTGCTTGAGGTAGTCGAGCAGGAACTCAAACACCCCCTGGGCCGTGCCGAGGTGATTGGCGCAGTAGGCCAGGGTGAAGGTACGGGGATCATACTGCACCCAGTCACCCGGCTGGCCGAGGACATTCTCCCAGGGAATGAAGACGTCTTTGAGGACGAGACTCCAGCTGATTGTGGCCCGCATACCCATGACGTCCCAGTTGTTCTCGAGGGAGACGCCCGGATCGTCCTTGGAGACGACCAGCGTGGTGTAACCCTCGGCCATCGTCTGGGCGCCCGGCGCCATGACGTAGACCACGTAGTAATCAGCCGCTGGAGCGAGAGAGGCGAAGAACTTGGTGGCGTTGAGGCGGAAGCCGCCCTCGACGCTGACGAGCTCGGCACGGGCCGTGCTCGACGCGGCCTGACGTGGATCGGTCTCGCTGCCACAGGAAGCGATCAGGGCGCCACGGGACACCACGTCGCCGAGATAGCGTCGCTTCTGCTCCTCGTTTCCCAGGTAGGCGATGATGCCGGACGCGTGCGACTGAATCTGAACCAGCTGGCCGGTCGAGGAATTACCACTGGCCAGTGCCTCCAGGATCATGTACATCGGCAGGAAGCGTTTCCCCTGCCACATGCCGTGACCGCCAAGCTCTTCGGGCACCGTCAGCTTGAGGAATCCTTCCTCGCGAAGGCGCTCGAAGTCCTTCACCGGAAAGGCGGCCTCGTCATCGTATTCGCGAGCGCGTGAGGCGAACTCACGAGAGAGCTCTTTCGCCCGATCGACGAGCGACTGATCCTGCTGCGACAAAGTGAAGTCCATCGAACACCGTCCTTCCGTCTCAGTGTGATTGACGCGTCTAAGGTCATTCCGAATGTCCGGCCAGACCGCGCCGGATGACCGCCAGAGCCCGCTCGAAATGGTCCCAGACCAGTTGCTCACAGCGGGCAGCATCCCGCGCGCGCAGCGCGTCGACGATCTGGCGATGCTGCTCATGCTGCAGCATCCCGGTCTCACGGTCGTAATAGAGAATGAAGTCGCGATTCAGAAAGTAGTCGCGATAATCGTTGACCAGCCGTACCAATCGCGGGCTGTGCGACGCTGAAGTCAGCAGGGAGTGGAAACGATTGTTGAGCTCGGCCCGCCGCTCCGGCGACGGCTGATCGATCATTACCAGCGCTTCCGTTCGGACCAGATCGAGCGCTTCCAGCTCCTCTTCAGTGATACGCCTGGCCGCCAGCGCCGCCGCGTACCCTTCCAGCCTTCGCCGCAGCTCGTAGATTTCGACCAGATCGCTCTCGAGGTCGCGCACGACCACCCCACCGGTCGCGACCGGCTCGACCAGTCCCTCGGCTTCCAGCTTCGACAGCGCCTCGCGCACCGGAGTGCGGCTCACGCCGAGCATCTCGGCCAGCTGCGTCTCGACCAGCCGCTCCCCGGCCGCGAACTTCGATTGCAGCAGCGCGTCCCGCAAAATCTGATGAACCTGAGCCGCGGCACCACGATGCCGCTTGACCATCCCAAGATCGTTTGTCTGCATGTATGCAGCATACGGGACACCGACATGCCGGTCAACGGGCAAGCGGCTTTCACGCTTGCCAGAGGCGGAGGTGATGCGATGATAGGAGGACGACCCGACGATGTGTGCTCAGCGACACGACACGGAGGCGACCATGGATTACCAGAAACGGCTGGCTGCCTTTCGCCAGCGAATGGAGGCGGCCGGCGTCGACCTCGTCTACCTCACGCGCGGCGCAAACCTGTTCTACCTGGTCGGAGTGCGCCGACAGTACGAGCACGGCACCGACCATAACGCCTACGGCGACTGGGCCTGCGGCGCGTACATCGGCCGCAAAGGCGGTTTCACCCTGATCGCGCCGCGCATGGGCGGCTCCTTCTACGTCAACGAGGCGGCTGGAAAGCCGTGGATCGAGCGCGTGCGGCTCATCCAGGAATCGGAAACGCCGCTTGACGTGATGAGCGAGACGGTCAGCACCTTCGGAAACATCGATCACGTCGCCCTCGACGAGCGCACCTGGACCCGCACCAGCGGGACGCTCGACGCACTGCTGCCGACCGCGCGCTTTTCGCTTGTTTCGGACCTGATCAACCCGATGAAGATGATCAAGGACGCCGACGAGATCGCGACCATGCGCCGTGCCTCGGAACTGGCCGACCGCGTCTTCGATCTGGTGATTCCAAAGCTGAAGTCGGGCGTCAGCGAACTCGAGATCGCGACGGAAGTCGACTATCAATTCCTCAAGAATGGCGCCGAGTTCACCTCGTTCCCAACCGGCATCTACATCATCGGCCCCGAATCGGCCGGCGCCTGGCCTGGCGAATCGCACGGCGGAGGGCGCCGCCTGCGCCCGGGAGACTCGCTGATGTTCGATTTCGGCTGCGTTCTCGACGGCTACTGCTCCGACTTCGGTCGCTCGGTCTTCGTCGGCGAGCCGCCCACTGAATACCGGCGCATCCATCAGACGGTGCTGGAAGCCCAGCACGTCGCGATCGAGGCGATGAAAACCGGTCAGATCACCGCCAGCGAGCTGAACGCTAAAGCGCGCAGGGTGATCGCCGATGCCGGATACGACGAAGGCTTCACGCACCGGCTGGGCCACGCCATCGGGGTAACCGTCCACGAGCCGCCCTTCCTCGACGTGATGGATCACACCGTATTGCAGACCGGCATGATGTTCACCATCGAGCCCAGCGTGATGCTGCGCGGGCAGTACGGCAATCGGGTCGAGGACGTCGTCATGGTGACGGAACGCGGCGGCGAGGTGCTGAACAAAGCCCGGCACGACCTCACGGTCGTTGAATAGGCGCATCGAATTTAGCTCGATTGAAGGAGGAAGCCGCGTGGCACGACATCCGTGGGTAGCCAAGGCCGATGGTGGGGTCCGCTTCGGGGTTCAGGTCGGGGCGATCAAACGGCGAACGGCTCTCTTCCGCTGGGAGCTGCGCGAAGAGCCAATGAAGATCCTTATGGAAGCGGGTCGCCTGATCGAATCGCTCGGCTTCGACGGGCTCTTCATCCACGATCACCCGATGCTGAGCCCCGATCCCTGGATCTGCCTTCCGGCCCTCGCGGTCGCGACCGAGCGCGTCATGCTCGGCTCGGTGGTCAACTGCGTCTACTACCGGCATCCGGCGCACCTGGCCCGCATGGCCACCGACCTCGATCAGCTCAGCGACGGACGCGTGATGATTGGGATCGGCAGTGGCTGGTCGAAGCCGGAGTTTCTCTGCTTCGATCGGCCGTTCCGCACCGACGTCGAGCGTCTGATCGGCGTCGAGGAGACGGTCAAGATTCTCGAAGGCGTCTGGGGGCCCGAACCGTTCGCCTTCGAGGGCGAGCACTTCACGACGCGCAACATGCGGCTGGTACCGGGTCCGGTGCAGCAGCCGCGACCGCCGATCATGATCGCCGGTGTCGGTGAGAAGGTGACGTTGCGCCAGGTGGCGCGCTACGCCGATGCCTGCAATCTGGACGAGTCGAAGCTGCCGGACGCGCCGCGCGACATTCCCAAGAAGATCGACGCGCATTCGGCGACACTGCGCGGAGATCGGCCGCGACGACGACGAGATCCTGCGCACGCATTTCGTTGGCTGGCTGATGCTGGCCCCGACCGAGGCTGACGTGAAGGAGAAAGTGGCGCGCTACTTCCCCGACGGCGTGCCGACCGCGTTCGACCGCTTCATCATGCCGGGCACGCCGGAACAGATCACGGAGTGGTATCAGGAACGAGCCGACGCCGGTGTCCAGTACTTCGTGGTCCAGATGCTCGACGGCACCGACCACGAGACGCTGCAACTACTGGCCGAGCAGGTGATGCCGAACGTCCATTGACAACGATCCACGCCCGGGCCACGGGTAAGCTTCACGGGCCTTCAAACGCGAGAAGGAGATGACGATCATGCCAGGCGAACAACGACCGACCGGTTACCTGTCGGGTGAAGCCGAAGCGGCGCTCCATCGCGTCAGTACGGCGACGCTGACCAGCCAGTTACTCAAGCGGGGGTTCCGTACGACGTTCTTAACGGGCGTCGTACCGTTGCGGCCCGATCTTCGCATGGTCGGCTACGCCTTCACGCTCCGCTTCGTGCCGATGCGTGAGGACCTCGACATCGACCGGCCCGTCGACAACCTGACCAGCCCGCAGCGCATCGCCATCGAGTCTGTCGGCACGGGTGATGTGCTGGTGATGGACGCGCGCGGCGACGTGCAGCTCCGGGACGATCGGCGACATCCTCGCCATGCGCATGAAGGTGCGGGGCGCGGTTGGGGTCGTGACTGACGGCGCCTTGCGCGATCGAACTGGCATGCAGGCGACCGGATTGCCCAGCTACGCCCGCGCGACACATGGCGCCGCCAGCCCAACGCGGCACCATCCGGCCGACATCAACGTGCCGATCGGCTGTGCTGGGGTTCTGGTCATGCCCGGCGACGTGATGGTCGGCGACGCCGACGGCGTGGTTGTCATCCCGCGCGCAGTGGCCGAAGAGGTAGCACTCGCCGCGCTCGAACAGGAGGAGATCGAAGCCTTCGTGCTGGCGAAAATTCAGGGCGGGTCGAGCATCATCGGCGTTTACCCGCCCGGCGCCGAGACTCGCGCCGAGTTCGAGGAACAGCGCCGCCAGCGCTGACCGGACGGATCAGGTCGAGGTTCGTCGGCAAGGCGGCCCGCAGGAAGTTGAGCCAGTTCGTGCTCAGCACCGCCTCGCGGGCCTCGGCCGGGATCGCGCGCCGACTTTGTGCAGGTCCGCGACCGAGTCAATCTCCACCGGGCTCTCTTCCAGCCCCAGGCCGCCATCGAGATCGGAACCGATCCCGACATGACTCCAGCCGCTGATCCGGGCGATGTGCTCGGCGTGCCGCCGTAGTTGGTCCTTGAGCGACACGACGACCGAGCGATCATCGCGCCAGCGCCGGTCGAGGAATCCATTGTAGAGAACAAGTCCGATCACGCCGTCGCGCTCGCCGATGGCCCGGATGACGTCATCGCTCAGATGCCGGTCGCTCGGGATCAGCGCGCGAACATTCGCATGCGTGGCGCACACGCGGGGGAAGCCTCGATCGAGGCCCTGCCGGACGCCTTCTTCGGTGAGGTGCGACACGTCCCAGATGAAGCCCTGCGTCGCCATGGCATCGAGCAGCGCGAATCCGTCCTCGGTGAGACCGCCTTGCTTGAAGGATGAACTGCCGCCGGCCACACCTTTCCCGTAGACGGTATCGCCGAAGGTGACACCGATCATGCGCAAGCCCAGACGCCACCATTTCGGCAGGTCGGTGACGCGGACGATCGGGTCGGCCCCCTCCATCAGCAAGACCAGGCCGGGTTTGCGATCTTCCCGCCAGAGTTGCAGGTGGTGGTCGAGATCAGCGGCTGATCTGAGCAGTCGCACGCGTCCTTGCCGCTGCCACGACTCGTAGAGGGCGATCTGGCTGAGCGCCTGCGCCTCGGCTTCCTCCGCCGTGCGGTAGATTGCCGACGTCGGCACGAAATCATCGTTCGGGCCGAGATCCTCAGCCAGGAATCCGGCGGTGACCGTGGCGCAGGCTACGGCGATCCCACCGCGCCGCAGGTCCGGCAGCGAGACGGTCGCCTGGCGAGACACGCGATTTTCCCTTGCTCTGGTCTCCGAGGCGGTCAGCGTAAGATCCCGCCCAAAGATCGTCACGTTCTCGGCGAGGTCGATATGCCCATCGACGATGGGGAGATCACTCACGTCAGAGGACTCCGTTCAGGCTTCCGCACGGGTCGAACAGTCGGCGAGCGCGGGCCGCCCAGTGTAGGTCAGCGACGGCCGGCAGGCGGTTCGTCGAAGAACGTTCTGCTCAGCCAGGAGCCTGTCCTCGTAGCGCGAAATCGTAACGCTCGGATTCGTCGGCGAGGATGTTGTCGACGTCCTCGGCCAGCACGAGTCGCTCGGCGACCAACTTCTCAGCCGCCGCGCGGACCTGGGCCAGATACGCCTCTTTGCTGGCGTACCGTTCTTCGAGCGACGGGCGCGGGTCGTCGAATGACGCGCGCTCTGCCCTGGTTGGCCGGAAGAAGTGGGTGATCCCCTGCATCTTCATGATCTGCCCGGCGCCGCCGGTTTCGGCGGCGCGCGTGTTCCAGCCGGTGAAGGTGCCGAGCGGCACGGTCAGATCGGGCAACCGTATGCCGCCAACCTCGTTGCCGTTCTCATCCACGCCCGAGACATGGGCCGGATAGACCTCACCCTGCCGCGCCGGGAAGCGGCCGATTCCGTCGTGCTCCCGGGGCCCGAGGTCCAGCGCCCGGATGACGGGCAGGCTGTCGGGATCGGGTAATACGATTCCCGGGAACGCGCGGAACCGGTCGACCACCTCGCGATTCTTCACCGCCGTGCCGTCGGACAGCCGCGGATGGCGGCTCGACGGCGGCTCGGTTCCCTCGCTGGCCCAGCGATCCAGGTTGTCCCAGGCCGCGCGCAGCAATGGCTGGTAGGCGACGACGTTGAAATCGTGCGACCCGGTGTCCCCTTCATCCGGGCTGAACCGGCCGGGCGGCAACGAGCCGGGACCGTGTTGCGTGCTGGCGAAGAGATAGATCCGTGTCTCGGGCTCCGGTTCGAGATCCCGCTCGCCGGTCGGGTCGGTGTGCATCAGGGAGCAGTCGCCGCGCCAGTACTCGGCCGCGGTGTTGGTGTACATGATCTTCGGCACGCCGCCATGCGCCCGCTGCCGCTTGAGCAAGCCGTCGGAGCTCGGGCCAAATGGGTCGCCCATCTCCCGGTCGGCGAAGGGGAAGAGATGACCGAAGCTCGGGGTCGGCTGCACCGACGGCTGGGCGAATCGATGGTTGAACTCACCACGACGGGCCCCCGCTACGTGCGGGTTCAGGCCGTCGAACGCCATGCGGCCCTCTTCATCCAGGTTGAGTCCCAAATAGATGAAATGCCGGATCATGCGGCCGGTCTGCGAGACGCCGAAGCCGTAGGCGTGGTCGATCGCGCCGGCCAGCGGATTACCTGCGTCCCGTGAATAGCGCAGGAAGGACGCGATCTCGCGAAACGCGAGCAGCCCCGTCCCCACCACCGGTGCGCCCTCGGTGGTAAAGATGACGGAATAGATGCGGCCCGGCTCGAAGCCGGACTCGAGGAAGACGTGCTCGTCGCTCGGGACGACTCTGCCATCCTCGTCCCGGGCAAAACGCCAGGCAGAGCGCGGGATCTCCGTGGTGTCGCCGTCGGCACGATCGCGAACCAGAAGCCGCGCGCCGGGTTCGTCGACGTCGGCCACGCGATAGGGACGATGTACCCGGTTGGCCAGCAAACGCGTGCGTTCGCGGACGTTGGGCTGGATCTCGACGATCATCTGGCCACGGATCGGCTTGCCATCGATCAGCGCATCGGGAGCCTCCAGGCCCATCAATGCGTCGCTGCGATAGACGTCGTGCTGCCATCCGATCCAGGCGACGCTGAAGCCGTGACGAAACGTCCAGCCATCGCCCACCGGAATCTCGGCAGTCGGAAGGGACGGCGCGGCCCGGTTGACGTAGCGCGGGATCAGCTTGCGACCACGGTTCGGCAACTCGACGACCAGCCGGCGGTTGCCGCGCGAGGGATCACGCGGGATCAGCAGGCAGAGGTCGGACGTGAAACGAACCCGACCCCCATCGTCGCGAGGCGCCAGCCTCAGATCGACGATATCGCGGTTGGCCTCGTGCTCCGGATCGACGCCGAAGGTGACGACTCCATCGAGCCGGTCGTACGGCCCTGCATCGCCAAACGCTTGTCCACCCGCATACGGCGTTCGCCGCTCGATCTCGATGCTGAGTACCGCCATTTCGCCCTCCCGCTGCCTGGATCACTGCCGTCAAACCCGTGCGGTCTATCATAGCCCGATCCAGAGGACATTTCGTACGGGAGGAATGGCCGCTCCACGGTCGTACCGGCGACTGGCGTACTCGCCAGCAGCACGTATTGGGCAACGCATGCGTTGCCCACGTCGGCAAGGAACGCACCTAGCCACACCCAAGATGAATGGCACGTCGCCGGCAGTTCCAAAGAGAAATACCCGCAGGCTACTCCTGCTCGCCACGCAGATGCGGGGTATAGGTGATCCCGACCAGCAAGCCTTCCGGGCCGAGCAGCCGCGTGACCCGTTGCCCCCAAGGTTCCAGCTTGTTGGCGAGCAGCAGCCGGTAGCCCTTGGCCTGCATCTCGGCCGTGGCCGCCGCGATGTCCTCGACGTCGAACTCGATCCAGCCTTGCGGGACCGGCACGTCCTCCGGCCAGCGAGGGGTGCCGAAGCAAGACTCGGCCGCCGCGGCAAGTGGCCATAAGGCAAAGTGCTTGACGCCATCGACCTTATCGGTCGTTTGATAGGTGTCGTCGCCCTCGAGCGGCAGACCCAAATCCGCCGCGTAGAAGTGATTCGCCCGTTTCATGTCCGGCACCACCGGACCGAACCCGGCCACGAACAATACCTTCATACAGCACCCCTTTCACGCCGTTCGATCTCGGAATAATAGAACGTGTGTTCCATTTGTCAAGCGTGAGTTTGGCGTCGAGACCGGGCAGATCGGCTACGGATTACGAAGCACGAAGACGCCGTTGTCGGTCGTAAGGTACAGGATCGCGCCGTTCTGGCCGAAGGCCACGACATGCACCGGCACCTCCTCGATCTGTGAGGCGCGTGTCCAGGTCTTACCGGCGTCTTTACTCTGGTAAAGGCCCCGGATCGTCCCGGCAAAGAGGCGCGACGCGTCTTGCGGGTCAACTGCCAGCGAATAGATGCCGAACTTCCGCGACAACTCATCGTTGGGGATCGGATCGGCCAGCGCGTTGACTGAGACCGTCACCGTCTCCAGCCCGGTCCGGCTGAATGACCAGGTTTGGCCGGCGTCGGTGCTGACGTCGACACCATGCGGCTCGCCGACGATGAGACGCGCGGTTGAGGCCACCACCGTGCCGCCGCCCCAGAACTCGTGCAGATCAGACGCCATCCGCGGATGGGCTGGATCGCTGACGTCGATAGGACGGATACGGCTCGTTCCACCTTCGGAGGTGATCAAGGCATAGAGCTCGTGCCCGGCCAACGACATGTCGGTGACGTCGAAGCTTGGCGTCATCGGGTAATCAGTCCAGGACTGCCCTCCATCGACGCTGATCGCAAGCGAGCAACGCTCACCGTAGATCACCTTCGGATTCGAAGGATCAACGATCATCGGGCGCACGTTCTGCCCGGCCGGCAGCGTCTGCCAGGTGTTGCCGCCGTCGCTGCTTTTCTGCAGGGTCACCGCCGGTCCGCCGACGGCACAGCCGGGGTGGCCGCCATTGTAGAGAATGTTGGGATCGGTTGGGTCGACCAGGAGCGAGCGGGAGCCATTCCAGAGACCGATCTGATGCCATCCACCTCCGGCGTCTGATCGATAGAGCGAGTCCTGAGTCACCGCATAGGCGGCCGGATGAGCCGGATCGGACACGGCGACCGCGATGGCACGCTGCCCATCGATCGAGAGATAGCCGCTCGCCGGAACAGATGACGGGCTCGCCTGCGGGCTGGGCGTTGCTGGAACCGTCGCGGGTACGGTAGCGGTAGCAGTCGTGCCTCCGGGAGTCACCCGGCTAGTCGGGACTGCGGTCGAGGTCGAGCCGCCGCAACCCACTGTCACAATCAGCAGGATGGCTAAGCCGGCGATCGAGCGTGAGAGCGTCATCTCCTGCCGCCTTCCACCATGACACCAATTCATGGGGCGTGTTCAACGACCTCGCGTTATGGCTTCGGTGTCGGAACCGGTGCATCCGAGCCGAGCGTCACGACGACGTCGTAACTCCCGGCATCTTGCGGGTCGCCTTCCGAGACGACCGACGCCGGAAGATTCAAAAGCTCGGCGATGCGCCGCGCCGTAGCGAGATTGCCGCTGAAGTCGACCACTGTCGTCTTGTCCCGGCCGGTCGAATCTGGCGCCTGCGCTGGGGTGACGCTGGTGAACCCTTCGGCGACCAGAAGATCCGAGGAGTTTGACGCAAGGCGGTTGACCTGGGTGGCGTTTTGCACCAGGATCTTGGCCGCTAAGTCGGGTGCTTCTGGGGTCGGCGTGGTACTGGCGCTTGACGACCCCGAAGTCGAGGCACCAACACCGAGCGCCTTGTCCATGATCTGACCGATCCCTGCCCAATCGGGAAGCAGGTAATAACCGGCAGCCGTCGACGACTCGGTGAGGGCCGGTAGCAGACTGTACGAATGAATATTGGACGAGTTGATCTGGGTGCCGAGCTTCGCCAGAGACAGCGTCTGTGTCAACGAGAGGTCGGTTCGCACGGTATTCCCCAGCGCGGTGAGCAGATCCGGCGCTTTGGTAATCAACCCGAGTTGCGTCCCCTGCTGGCGCAACGCCTGAAGTACCTGCTGCTGCCGGTTCCCGCGGGCGAAGTCGTTGTCATCGTGTCGGGTCCGGGCGTATTGCAGCGCGGCTATTCCGTTCATGTGCTGCAACCCGGAGTGGAACAGCACCCGAGTGTAGTTGTTGAGTGCCCCGGGATATTCATCGTCTTTGATCGGAGCCGACACGTCCAGGGTAACGCCACCCAACGTATCGACGATGGTTTGGAAGCCGGTAAAGTCAACCTCGGCGTAGTAGTTGATCTTGATCTTGAAGTTGTATTCGACCGTCGCCTCCGCCAGTCCCGGGCCGGTGATCTCGGACTGAGATCCATACGGATAGGCGGCGTTGATCTTGTCGTCACCATGACCAGGGATCGTGACCAGCAGGTCGCGTGGAATCGAGACCATGCTGACCGTCTTGGTTGGTGGATCGATCGATACCAGGATCATGGTGTCGGATCGGGGAATCGTGCCATCATGACGATCGTCGACCCCGAGAAGCAAAATATTGACCCGGTCCTTACCGTTCCAGTTAGGAATCGTGTCGGCCGGCTGTTGCTGCTGCTGTTGTTGCCCAGGCTGTTGCGGCTGGGGGGTCGGCCGAATCTTGATCTCTGGGGTTCCCTGAGCGTTCGGCACGATGACGTACTTCGGCGGCGGGGTGACGAAGATCTTGTTGGCGGCCTCGCGCGCTTTTAAGAGAATCGGCACGGCGAACGCTCCCGAGGCCAGCAACAGAATGAGCGGAATTCCAATCAGGGCCAGGCGTTTGCCGGTCCAGCGCCGTCCGGCTGGTGCTGGCGTCGGAATCGGCCGCCGGGCTGAAGGTACGGCCGCCGGCTTAATCGCCGGCGTTTCGGGGCGCGATGCCGCCTCGGGCGGTGCATTCTGGATGCCTTGCCGCGCGTTGCGGACCTCGCCGGCCGCCAGGCGCGATACAGCCTGAGGCTGTGGATCTGGGGTGCCCTGTCGCGCGTTACGGACCTCGCCTGCCTCCAGACGCGATCCCCGCTTGTACTGGGGATGCGAATGAATTCGGCGTGGTTGTCGATGCATGGTTTTCACTTCCCGGAAGCGCCGGCCCACGGCGGAGTTCCCGTCGGTCGGTATGCGCGTGGCGGCGGCACGACGGCGGATTATAACATGACCGCCCCGTGCCACCGAGTCACGCTTGACTCGACTCGGGACGCGTCGCATACTGTGCCTTCTACGTGACGCGCGTTCACTGATACAACAACGCTCGAGCGAGCCAAAACGTCACGTGACACATGGGAGTGGTTCGATGATTCTGGCTGACCGCGAGATTCTCCAAGCCCTGAAAGACGGCAGGATCAAGATCTCACCTGAGCCGGACCTGGAACAGCACCTCGGCTCGTGTTCGATCGATTTTCGACTCGGAGATACCTTCATGGTCTTCGAGCACTCCCGCTTCTCCTACATCGACCCGCGCCAGCCACAGTCGATCGGCGCGGCGATGCGCACGCTGGTCGTGCCGGAAGGCGAGGCCTTCATCATGCAGGCGGGAGACTTCGCCCTGGCCTCGACCATGGAGTCGCTCGAACTTCCGGATGACCTGCTCGGACGCCTCGAAGGGCGCAGCAGCATCGCGCGCCTGGGCATCACGGTCCATAGCACCGCGGCAGTCTTTGAACCGGGCTGGGTCGGTACCGCCACCATGGAGCTTTCGAACTCCGGGCGCATGGCGGTCGCGCTCTATCCGGGAATGCGGATCTGCTCCTTCACCTTCGAGCAGCTTACCTCCCCCGCGCTCGTTCCCTATCGCAAGAAGCAGGGAAACAAGTACGCCGGCCAGATCCAACCGCGCGCCAGCGGGCTCTCCGAAGAGATGGGCGAGCCACCGAAGCTCGGCTGAGAGAGTCGCGTATCCTGTTGACGAAGGTCCGCAGAAGCACTACTATGACATAAGCGGAGCGAAAGGACAGATTCTCATGACCGCTCTCTATGTCACTCTCGGCGCGATCTTGTTTTTCGTCGTGTCCCTGCTTGTCGCGTACCTCAACCGACGAATCGGCCACGGACATCGATCCAATCCGCGGACTGAGCCGCTGCGAGAAGCGGAGATGGAATATCTCACCCGCCAGAACCACATGTGAGACGCTGGTGTGCCGGATATTCGCTGCCGGATCATCTGCATCATCCGCAATCAAATCTAGCGGAGCAACTCGTCTCCCCCCGCCGATCACCCGCCGCTGATCTCGCGGGAAAGGTCGCGGCGGCAAATAACGTGTCCCCGCGGCAGAACATGTCGTTCCAGCGGACCGGGCGAAGGCGAGCGTCACCTCTGCAACTCCCGCACGGCGATCCTACGAAAACGGAACGGGCCGGCATTGCTGCCGGCCCGTGAGAGTCCAGATGGTGTGACCGGCGCTAACCGATCTTCTTGAATCGCAGGTACCACCGCTTGTAGTCGTACTCGCCCTTCTTCGCCTCCTCGGCCTGGAGCGCCTGGGCTGATGCGGGAGCCGGGACGATGACCTCGTCGCCCGGCTGCCAGTTGGCCGGTGTCGAGACACTGTACTTGTCCGTCGCCTGCAAGCCATCGATAACTCGCAGGAACTCCTGCATGAAGCGGCCGGTCGTCAGCGGGTAGTAGACCATGGCCCGCAATATTCGCTTCGGGTCAATGATGAAGACCGCCCGCACCGCCGTGGTGGCCGAAGCGCCTGGATGGATCATGCCGTAGAGCCGCGCGACCTTCGTGTCGAGATCGGCGATCAACGGGAACGGAACCTTGACGCCCAGGTTCTCCTCGATGTCTCGTAACCAGGCAAGGTGCGACGGCACCGAGTCGACCGACAGACCCAGAAGCTGGACGTTGCGCTTCTCGAACTCGGGCGCCAGCTGGCTGAAGGCCATGAACTCAGTCGTGCACACGGGCGTGAAATCCGCCGGGTGGCTGAAGAGCAGTACCCATTTCCCGGCATTGGTGTAGTCAGACAGCCGCTTGACCCCTTGGGTCGTCGCTGCTTCAAAATCCGGGGCCTCCTCGTTCAATCGAGGTAAGGATGTGGCAACCATCTGGTCGTCCATGTGATTCGTCCCTCCTGGGATGGTGTCCGATCCGCATATCCTCAATCGCGTGGCTGATCACGAGCGCGTTGCCGATGTGACAGCCTTGGCCATCACGTATTTAACGCGAGTATGAATACGCTTTGTTCCGCTTGCAGGCGGTTCCGCAAATACTATACGGGAGACCAGTGAAACTCTCGACTGTTTACGCCCTGCTCGCGCGACAGAATCATGTCAACTTTGGCCGAGTCAGGGAACGAGAAGATCAAGCGGGACGATCCTCGTTCTTAGCGGGAGTCGACGTGATACCGGCCTCTCGGTCCTCGAAACGGGCAAGGATGAAGAGGAGCGATGAAAGCCGGTTGAGATAGGCGAGCACCTCGGGGTTGCCAATCTCATCCTCGTGCGCCAATCGCACCGCCAGGCGCTCCGCCCGGCGAATGACGGTCCGGGCAACGTCAAGTGCCCCGCCAGGTACCGTGTCACCCGGCAGGACGAAGTGGGGCGGCAACTCCACTTCAGCACTGAGCCGGTCAGTTTCCGCCTCGACGCGTTTTACGTGATCGGCCGTAATGTGGTAGCGCTTCTGCTTCATATCCGGCGCGAACGCCAGCTCCGCCATCAGGAGATAGAGATCCCGCTGAATATCCACCAGAATGCTCCGGGTTCGCTCAGACGTGGACAGCGCGCGCGCCAACCCAATGAACGACGTCGCCTCATCGATCGTGCCGTACGTCTCCGGCCGCAGGTGATATTTCGGGACGCGGTCTCCCAGCAGGTCGGTATAGCCTTCGTCCCCTTTACGGGTATAGAACATGGATCACCTCCGGAAGTATCGTCATTCGGAATCGCAATGGCTCCGCCCGCGCGACGCCGAACGTGCTCGCGACGGGGCTTGAACCTGTCACGGGATTGTTGCACCACGCACGCTCGATTGCGCACCGTCGATGCACCGTTTGACCGAGACTTGGGTCAGGGAACCGCGATGCGGGGAGATCGCCGGAAGCAGATCTTCGCGTCCGTGACTCACGATTTCGCACGACGGCCGTGAACGGCACCTGACGTCATGAACGAAGACGGCTCGGAACGCTTCCAGCCAGCACTCGGCAGCCATCTCTCACGAATATCGACATCCACACCGGATGGGCCACCCCGGATCGTCACACGCGGTCTGTCGAGCGCCGAGGCTGCCGAGCGGTTACGGCTCAACGGGCCGAACAGCTTGCCGGCGACGCCTCCTCCGCCAGTCTGGCAACTCCTCGGCCGTCAGCTCGTCCATTTCTTCGCCATCATGTTGTGGGCCGCCGGTATTCTGGCATTCGTCGCCAGAATGCCCCAGCTTGGCACAGCCATCTTCGTCGTCGTCATCGTCAACGGCCTGTTCGCTTTTGCCCAGGAATACCGTGCCGAGCGGGCGGCCGAGCGCCTCCGGGATCTACTGCCGCGTCGGGTCACGGTTCGCCGCGACGGCCAGCTCGTCGACGTGGATGCGGCTAATCTGGTCACCGGCGATCTCGTCATTTTGCGCCCTGGCGACCGCGTTTCGGCCGATCTCACCCTGACCGAGGCCCACAGCCTCGAGATTGACGTGTCGATGCTCACCGGCGAAAGCGCGCCGCAGCAGCTCAGTGACGGTGAGACTGCCTTTGCCGGGACCTTCGTAGTCAGAGGAGCGGGCGAAGGCGTCGTGATCGCCACCGGAGGTGCGACTCGGCTGGCCGGAATCGCGCAACTCACCCGAGCCGGGCATCGACCGCCCAGCCCCCTCGCTCGCGAGCTCGACCGCGTCGTGCGGACCATCGCCGCCGTCGCCGTTGGCGTCGGAGTCGCATTCTTCGCCATCGCCCTACTGGTTGGCACCCCGGCCAGCGACGGTTTTCTCTTCGCGATCGGCGTCACCGTGGCGCTCGTGCCGGAGGGACTCTTGCCGACCTTGACCCTGGCCCTGGCGATCGGCGCTCAGCGTATGGCGCGGCGTCACGCGCTGGTGCGCAGGCTGGAATCGGTCGAAACGCTCGGCTCGACGACCTACATCTGCACCGACAAGACCGGGACGCTGACCCGCAACGAGATGACCGTGGTTCAGATCTGGACCCCAGAAGGGCCCGCCACGGTCACCGGGGAAGGCTACTCACCCGAGGGGTCGGTTCAGTGTGATTCCAACAGTCGAGAAGCGATGCGAGAGCTGGCGCGCGTCGCGATCCGCTGCTCAGACGGGCGCGCGGTGCTCGAGAATGGACGTTGGATGGCGCAGGGCGACCCAATGGAGGCCGCGCTCGACGTACTCGCGCGCAAGCTCGAGATCGACGTCGAATCCGACCAGCGATCCGCACCAGTTACACGACAGTTTGCGTTTGATCCTGACCGGCGCCGCATGTCGATCGTGGCCGGCGGTCGGGTGCTGGTCAAGGGCGCTCCTGATGCGCTGTTCGGTTGCTGTCGTACGCCGTCGGATGACGCGCAGCGAGCACTCGACCAAATGGCTGGCGCCGGACTCCGGGTCATCGCCGTGGCGTCCGGTTCAGCGGCAAACCTGACGGCCGAGACCACCGCCGAAACCGCGGAACGGGATCTCGATCTCCTCGGGCTCATCGCGCTCGAAGATCCGCCGCGCAAACACGCGGCGGGCGCGATCCTGGCCTGCCGTGGCGCAGGCATCAAGGTGTCGATGGTCACCGGAGATCACCCGGCCACCGCGCGGGCGATCGCGCGGGAGGTCGGACTGCTCGGCCCGGATGAGATGGTGCTGGAGGGGCATCAGCTCCCGAAGGATGAGGCGATCCTCGGCGCGCTGCTGGATCGAGACGGCGTCGTCGTCAGTCGCGTGTCGCCGGAGGAGAAGCTCCGGATCGCCCGGGCATTGCGAGCCCGAGGGCACGTCGTGGCGATGACCGGCGACGGGGTAAACGACGGACCCGCGTTGCAGGAGGCGGACATCGGCATCGCCATGGGACAGTCGGGCACCGACGTCGCTCGAGAGGCCGCAGACCTCGTCCTGCTCGACGACGACTTCACCACCATCGTGGCTGCCGTGGAACAGGGTCGTGCTACCTTCAGCAATATCCGGCGGTTCCTGACCTACCATCTGACCGACAACGTGGCCGAACTGACACCGTTCGTCGTATGGGCCCTCTCCGGCGGGCGCTTCCCGCTGGCCCTCGGAGTTCTGCAGATCCTGGCGCTCGACATCGGAACCGACCTGCTGCCAGCTTTAGCCCTCGGCGCCGAGTCGCCGAAACCGGGGGTGCTACAACAACCTCCACTGCGGCGACACCTGATCGATCGCACGCTGATCAGCCGGGTGTTCGGCGTGCTGGGGCCGACGGAAGCGATCGTCGAGATGCTCGCCTTCATCGCCGGGTTGATGGCAGCCGGCTGGATGCCCGGCGATCGGTTTCCAACCGGACATGCGTTGCTCGCCGCATCCGGCGCCGCATTCGCCGCGGTCGTGCTGGGGCAGGCCGCCAATGCGTTCGCGTGCCGCAGCTCCGTCGAATGGCCGGGCCGGTTGGGGTGGCGTACGAATCCCCTGCTGCTGGCAGCCATCGTCGTCGAGATCATCACCCTGCTCTTCTTCCTTTTCGTGGCACCGGTTGCCTCGCTCCTGCACCATGCGCCTCCGCCACTCGCCGGTGCGCTCGTCGCGCTGCTCGCCATGCCAGCGGTACTGGTGGTCGACGCGCTTCACAAGCACTGGAGAGAGGCCGCCAGAGCCGCGCTCCGCCGCTTCGGCCGTGAAGTCGAGCAACCCGACGATTAACCCCACCATCTTTTCCGGCGCTTGACCACACATCAGTCTTTCGCTACGTTGAGCTCCATCACACGTCGATCCGGCTGATCTACCCACTAACGGAAAGGAGCGCTCCATGGCGCATGCCCGCGACTACGAGCAGAAGCGCGATGCGTTCACGTGGATCGATGACAATCGCCAGCGACTCTCCGATTTTCAAATGCAGATCTGGCACTATCACGAACCCGCCTGGCGCGAATACAAATCGGCCAAGGCATTCTGCAATTACCTCCGGCAAGAGGGCTTCGACGTCGAAGAGGGCTCCGGCGACATGCCGACGGCCTTCGTCGCCAGCTGGGGCGAAGGGAAGCCGATTCTCGGCACCTATGCCGAATACGACGCGGTACCTGGAAATTCGCAGCAGCCGGTCCCCTACGAGGCGCCACGCGAAGGGCTGAATCCCTGGGCGGCGGGGCACACCGACCCGCATTCGATGCTCGGCACCGGCGCGCTGGCCGGAATCCTGGCGACCAAAGCGGCCATGCAGAAGCACGGCCTGAAGGGGACGCTGAAGATCTTCGGCGAGCCGGCCGAAAAAGTCTGTGGCTCAAAGCCGGTCCATGCCGCGAAGGGCTATTTCGACGGCTTCGACGCCTTCGTTTCTTACCACCCACTCGACGCCAACACGACGGTCTGGGATACGCAGTGCGGCTCTTACTGGAGCGCGGTCTTCACCTTCGAATGCAAGCACCCGGAACAGTGGATCGGGCGCGGGAGCAACCCGGCCTACGCGGCACTGGGCGCTGCCAACCCGCACATTTCGGCGCGCTGCCCGGGTGCGATCGACGCCCTCTGCCTGATGTACACCAACACCAAGTACACCAAGGAAGCGATGTTCCCGCATACCGGCACCTGGACCCTCAACGAATTCATCCTGGTCGCGGGCGACGCCACCTCCGACAACCTGCCGCCGCGCCTGAGCCAGATTCAATATTCCTGGCGCGCACCAACCCTCGGGATTCAGCAGCAGATCTACGACGTCCTGGAGAATAACGCTCGTCACGCCGCCGCGACGACGGGTTGCGAGGCCTCGGTCCGTTGGGTGACCAAGACGCGCGTCGGCCTGACCAATCACGCCATGGCCGACCTCACCTACCGCAATCTCGAGCTCGCCGGGCCGCCGCGCTACGATAAGGCGGCGCGCGACTTCTGCCGCGAGATCCAGAAGAATCTCGGCGTGGACCCGATGGACAACCCAATTCCAGAGGTCTTCGAACAACTCATCACCCCACAAGACTACGAAGCCGCGACGCGCGAGCTCCTCCCGGCCTGGCAGCTCAACTTCACGTCTGACGATTATGTCGACTACACCTGGCACGCCCCGACGGTCCGGCTGTATACCTCGCGCCCAAGCCTGAAATCGCCGTCGCCCGGCTACACGTATCCCGCCTGGGTCTACAACGCCATGGGTGGCCGACCCGAACTCATCGATCCCGGCATGTTCCTGGCCGGTAAGGCGATCGCCGGAACGTTCCTCGACCTGATCACACAGCCGGAAGAGCTCAAGAGAGCTCAGGACGAGTTCAACGAGCGGACTGGTGGGGGAGTCGGTGGCTCGAAGTGGGTCGCTCCGCTTCTGCCGTCCGATTTCGCGCCACCCGTCGAGCTACGCTGGCCTGAATACATTCAGACCGAGCGCGGCGAGGAGTGGTGGGTGCCGGCACAAAACCCGGCCGCCATGCTCAAGCTCTAGGCGATCACGCGACAGGGCTCGCCGGGCGGATCGACCTGGCGAGCCTGCCCCGCTAGTGGCTCTCCCGGTAGTGCCGAGCCAGCATACCGGCACCGAAGTCGTTGAGCGGGTCACGCCAGACCGTATGCACGTGGTTCGCGCCGTCCTGCGTGTTGTCGTATTCGACCAGAAAGCGCGGACTCTGCAGCCGGTAGTAATGAGGCTGATGGCGGTCGATCCCACCAGCCCAGGCGAAGTGAACGTCCGGCAGCGCGTTGCCAGTAAACATCGAGGTCTCGATCTCGGCGATCTCGTCCGGCATGCGGTTGATGTATTCCCGAATCAGGGCATCGAGAAGCTGGCGTTGCTCCCGAGTCATACGGCTGGCGCCCAGCCCCTTGGGCTGGCTGGTGTAGCGCGCCGCCTCTTGGTGCTCGGCCATAAAACCCAGCCGTCGCCATTGTTCGGGCAGCGCGTCCTGCTCCGCGGCGCTCAGATCCCAACCGAAGAGGGCCGGCGTCGCCAGGGGCAGCGCGCCTTCGATGATCGCTGGGCGGTTCGCCATCACGATGTCGGGCGGTGCGACCGGCGAGAGCATGACTGTGGCTCGCTGCTCTTCCGAGAACGCATGCAGCAGCTCACGCGCCAGGTCCTCGACTCCCCCGAGTGGCCGCAGCGTTCCGGCACTCCCCAGCGGAGTCTCGGCTGGATTGGAACCGAAGAAGGTCGGGGTCGGCGCCACGATACGGCCCTTGTCGATCGCGTAGTTGATCGAGATGTGATGCCCCTCGAACCGCCAGCCCCACGGCTGACGCAGGCCCGGCTCGCCGAAGATGCTGAGGTAGAACATCAGTGGATCGCGACCGTAGTTAGTGGCGACCCGCTCGGGGGTGGTACCTCTCGAATTCTGGAAGATCCATCCTTCGATGGAGTCCAGCGTGTTCTCCAAGCCCATGATGGTGGAGGCCGTGGCGTAGGCGCTACGGCTCAGGCCCGCGGCGAGAACCTGATGCGCCAGGCGTTGCTGCGGCCGATCCATCTCGGCCAGCGGCAGGCCCTTGCGCCGGACGGGGGTGTAGAACCAGCGGGTGCGTTCGTCGCGATCGTCGAAATCGAGGAGGGCCCTGGCGCGCTGATCGGGTGAGAGTGACGCGAGAAAGCGCACAACCGCCTCGCCCATGCGCTCGACCAGAGCGACAGTTTCGATCCCATTCACCAAAACCATATCGGCTCCTAAGTGATTGTGGATTCGCCTCGTCGATCGCTCCATTCTAAACCGGTTCAGGGTCCAGGCAATCAGCGCCGTGCGTGCTCTACTACAAGGCGACATCGCCTGGAGGATGAGGGAGCAGCGTGCTAGAGTGGCGTTGTTCATCGGTCCACTGAGGGCATACCGAGGATAGATTCTTGAGTTCGGAGCTAAACCGGTTGTCACGAGCGACACATGCACCCGGCGGAGAGCGTGCGACCCTTCATGGACTTCAGTTCAGAACGGAGCACCGGCCCTGGCCCGTTCCCAATCGGCCCTGGAGCATGCTCCAAACCTGGAACGACCTGCTCTTCGCGCATTGGCCCGTCGATCCCGACGCCTTGCGCCGGTTGCTGCCGAGGGTGCTCGAGCCGGAGACGTTCGATGGTCAGGCCTGGATCGCGGTGGTGCCCTTCTGGATGAGCGGCGTCAGGCTGCGGCACCTTCCTGAAGTGCCGGGGCTGTCGACCTTTGCCGAGCTCAACGTGCGCACCTACGTCAACATCGACGACAAGCCCGGCGTCTACTTCTTCAGCCTCGACGCCGCGAATCGGGTCGCGGTGGAGACCGCTCGCCGCTGGTTCCATCTCCCCTACCTGAACGCCAGGATGAGCGTGCGGAGGGAGGGGGAAACGATCCACTACTCGAGCAGACGCACCGACCGCCGCGGGGCTGGCGCCGAATTGGACGGCTGGTACCGGCCAGTCGGACCCGTCTTCCGCAGCGAGCCGGGAACGCTCGAGCAGTGGCTGACGGAGCGCTACTGTCTCTATGCGGTCGATCGGCATCAGAGGGTCTACCGGGCCGATATCCTGCACGATCCCTGGCCGCTGCAGCCGGCCGAAGCGGAGTTCACCACGCAATCAATGCTCTCATCACACCACATCGTGCCATTCGACCAGCCTCCGTTGCTCCATTTTGCGGCGAGGCTCGATGTCGCGGCCTGGACTCCGAGGGCACTCTAGGCTCAACCGCCGAACGACCGACGGCTCGCCCGCGCTGGATCACCGATGCCCGAGAGAAATCAGCAGGTGTTCCAAGAGGAAGCAGAGGGTGAAGCCGCTGATGGGACTGATCGCCCAGCCGCGCACGATGCCGATCAGCGTTCCGGTCTGTACCGTCTCACGGCCCCGAGCCAGGCCAGTACCGGCCATCGCACCAACGAGCGCCTGATTCATCGACGTGAAGAGCCCCTGGGTGACGGCCAGAAAGACGACCAGTGCCTGAACGAACTGGGCGGCGCTCGCCATCGCCAGATCGACCTTCACGATGTCGAAGGCCACCCGGTGAAGAATGCGCTGGCCCCAGGTCAGCGCACCAACTGCCATCGCGATTCCACCGAGCAGCCCGGCCAGCAGCAGGCTGGTCAGATGCACCGACGACCAGACGCCGATCGCATTGGAGACGTCGTTCGCGCCCAGCACGAAGGCGGCCGCCACCCCAACGAGCACCAGCAGGCTGGGCAGGAAACTGCTTCGTTGTTCGGTATACGACTCCCGGGCGCTCGGTACGATCGCGTCGAGCAGCCTGGTGAACGCAAAGCCGAGCAACGCCGCGACCGGCGGAGCCAGCACCCAGGTCACCGCCAGATGCCAGATGGTCGTCCAGTTCACCGCGGCATGCGCGGCCACGGCGGTTCCGACGATACAGAAGATCAGGATCTGAATGGTGGACGTCGGCACCTTGGCGTAGGTGTAGATGGTCGTGAGGAAGAAGGCGCCGAGCTCAATCACGACCAGCATCGGCACGCTCACCTGATCGACGTTGATGATGTGCAGTCCGACCGTCTCCTGCACGCCATGGCTCGCGAGGGCCGCGCCGAAAATGGTCAGGATCGACATGGTGACGAGGGCGGGCCACATGCGAATCGACCGCGAGGCGAATGGCATCCCCATCACCGCGCCGGTGTAGTGGGCCCCCATGCTCCAGGCGAAGGCGAGGCTCAGCACGACCAGGATCCACGTGGATGTGTTCATTCCAGCTCTTTCATCGGAACGTCGGTCAGCCTCGACGACGCGAATTCAGGGACCTTGTCGGGATCGAGGGCACCTGATCCGAACGCCTCGCAAGGCGTCCGGAACACACGAGAATGATGCAGGCAAGTCCGGGAGATGGTAGCGCGTCGCCCGGGTGGGCACAAGCGTGACGCCGCGGTTACGGATTCGCGAGGGGGTTCGATCGTCTTCGCTGAACGCATGATCCGCGTATCATGATCGGTCGTCGCCGACACACGGCCTGGACATGCTGCGACGCCGCACGTTACGGGAGTCACGGCTGAAACGGCCGCAATTTGCCGCCTGCAATGGCCGTCTTGAACCGTCCGGCGACGTGCTACACTCAGTCACGCGGACCGCGATCAAACGGGCAGATTTCTCATGGAACGGCTGGGTGGTCATCATCACCCCAACGCGGTTCGCCGGGAATATCGGGAGGAAGATGGTAGTGGTCGCAAGCAAACAGACGGACGCGCACGAAGCCGAGATGATCCAGACGCTCGAGACCGAACTTTCCTGGCGCATCAGCGGCGAAGCTCGCTTCGATCAATACAGCCGCATGCTCTACAGCACCGACGCCAGCAACTATCAGATAGAACCGTTGGGTGTCGTCCTGCCGCGCACCATTGATGACGTGCGGGCCGCGGTCGAGCTTGCCGCGAAGCACAACCTGCCCATCCTTCCGCGAGGCGGCGGGAGCAGCCTGGCCGGACAGACCGTTGGCCGGGCGTTGGTGATCGATACATCGAAGTACCTGAATCAGATTCTCGAGGTCGACACCGCCGCACGAACGGCCCGTGTTCAGCCCGGCATCGTGCTGCAGCAGCTCAATGCCAAATTGAAGCGCCACAACCTCATGTTTGGTCCCGACCCGGCCAGCGCCGACCGTGCCACGATCGGCGGGGTGATCGGAAACAATTCGTCCGGCTCTCATTCCATCCTGTACGGCATGACCGCCGACCACGTTGCTCGCGGCCAGCACGATCCTCTCCGACGGAACCGAAATCGGCTTTCACCGCATGAGTCCCGCGGAGTTCGCCGCGCGATCGCAGTCACATACCCGCGAGGGTACGCTCTATCGCGATCTCCTGGGGCTGCGCGAGCGCTATGGGGAGGTCATCGAACGCGATTTCCCCAAGCACTGGCGTCGTGCCTCCGGCTACAACCTGCCCGAGCTTCTCCGACAGGACGAATTCAACGGAGGACGGTTGATCACGAGCTCCGAAGGCACGCTGGCCTTCGGCACTGAATACACGATCGGCCTGGTGCCGGTTCCCACCATGACGGCCATGGTCATCTTGCAGTTCAACGACATCGTCACCTCGATGGATGTGGTCACGACCATCCTGGAGTGCGAGCCGTCAGCCGTGGAACTGATGGACGGCATGCTGATCGGCCTGACCCGGCAGCAGCCGGCCTTTGCTCGCCAGATCGAGTTCATCAAGGGCAACCCGCAGGCCGTGCTGACGGTCGAGTTCTACGGCGAGAACGAAGCCGAGCTACGCCACAAAGTCGATCATCTCAAGGCGCATCTGGCACATCACGGCATGACGGGAGACGTCGAGCCGCTGGAGATCTTCGATCCACGGCAGCAGGCCGGGGTCTGGGCAGTGCGCAAGTCCGGCCAGGGTCTCCTGATGAGCACTCGCGGCGACGCCAAGCCGATCGCCTGCATCGAGGACGTCTCGGTCCCGGTCGAGCATCTGGCCGAGTACGTCCGGGAAGTCGTGAAGCTCGTCGCGGATCACGGCACGACCGCCGCCTTCTACGCTCACGCCAGCGCGGGCTGTCTCCACGTCCGGCCGCTGGTCAACATGAAGAACGCCGACGGCGTCAAGACGATGCGCTCGCTGACCGAGCATGCCGCTGAGCTGGCGGTCAAGTTCGGCGGCGTGATGAGCGGCGAGCACAGCGACGGTCTGGCGCGTGGCGAGCTGAACGAGCGCGTCTTCGGTTCCCAGATCTACCAGTGCATGCGCGAGCTGAAGGCGGCCTTCGATCCGGCCGGTTTGATGAATCCCGGCAAGATGGTCGATTGTCCATCGATGACCGATAACCTGCGCTACGGCGCGGACTACCACGCCATGCCGAGTCACGACACACCTGAGCTTCGCCCGCGACGGCGGCTTTGCCGCCGCTGTCGAAATGTGCAACGGCGCCGGCGTCTGCCGCAAAGTCGGAACCGGGACGATGTGCCCCTCCTACATCGCGACGCGGGACGAGCACGATTCGACGCGTGGACGCGCCAACGCGCTGCGCGCCGCGCTCGCCGGACGGGGACTGAGCCAGGATCAGTTCACCGACAAGCGCACCTACGATGTTCTCGATCTGTGCCTCTCCTGCAAGGCCTGCAAAACCGAGTGCCCGTCGAGCGTCGACATGGCCAAGATCAAGACCGAGTACCTGGCCCAGTATTACGACGACCATGGCGTTCCGCTTCGCATCCGCGATCTTCGGGCACATCCACCTGATTCAACCGCCTCGGCTCGATGGCGGCGCCGCTGGCGAACGCCGCGATCCGTGGTCCCGCTGGCACGACTCGGCAAGCGGGCCCTGGGCGTCCACCCGGATCGCGAGATCGCGCCATTCGTCGAAGAGACCTTCGTCGACTGGTTCCGGCGACGACGTGCCGTGAAGCCGTCCGGCCGACGTGGGCTCGTCGTCTACTTCCACGACACCTTCGTCAACTACAACTACCCGGAGATCGGTCATGGCGGCGGTGTCGTTGCTCGAAGCGGCCGGCTACTCGGTCGAAATCATCGAGCGTCGTGCCTGCTGCGGGCGGCCGATGCTCTCCAAGGGCCTGGTCGAAGACGCGCGCAAGCTGGCCCGGCAAGAATGTCGAGGCACTGATGCCGTACGCCCGGCAGGGCGTGCCGATCGTCGGCACCGAGCCGAGCTGCATCCTGACCCTGCGCGACGAGTATCGCGATCTGCTGCCGGACAAGCCGGATGTCGAGCGCATCGCCGCCGAACAGCTTCATGATCGACGAGTTCCTGGCGAAGCTCGCGGAGCGAGGCGACCTCGACATCACCTGGCGCGAGGACGCCGGGCCCGCGCGTCCTCTTCCATGGCCACTGCCACCAGAAGGCGCTGATCGGCATGGCGCCGTCGATGGCGGTGCTGCGCGCCGCCGGCTGCGAACCAGCCGAGAGCGGCGCCGGCTGCTGCGGCATGGCCGGGTCGTTCGGCTACGAGGTCGAGCACTACGACGTCTCGCGTAAGATCGGCGCCGAACGCCTCTTCCCGAAGGTCGACGAGCAAGCGTCCGACACCGTCATCGCGGTCACCGGCGTCTCATGCCGCGAGCAGATCGGGCACTTCACGACACGCCGCCCGATTCACATCGCCGAGGTACTCGCCTCTCGCCTGGCCAGCGACTCGGCGCGATCGGCAACGATAAACGTTGCCGCCGTCGCGTCAGACTGACGGCTCAAACGTGCTGCGCGGCCGGTCGCTGCTATGGTCGACCGGCCCTATGTCTGCGGGGAGCGATTCATGCTCTCGATGACGACCGACTACCGGCAGGACCGTGGCTCGCCCGAGCCGTACCTGCGGCGCATCGCCGAGGCCGGTTTCAGCCACCTCCATTGGTGTCACCATTGGAACGACGATTTTCTCTATGCCGACGTCGAAATCGATTGGATCCGGCAATGCCTTGACGAGTTCGGCCTGAAGCTCAACGATCTGCATGCCTCAGCTGGTCTCGAAAAGTGCTGGGTCTCACCAGTCGAATATGAGCGCCTGGCCGGCGTCGAGCTGGTACAAAACCGGATCGAGATGGCGGCCAAACTGAATTCGGACGTCATCATCTTGCATCTCCCGGCCGAACCAGCCGCCGAGCCGGTTCGGCAGCCGTATTGGGATATCCGTGCATCGTTCACTCACGGCGCTTGTGCCGTTCGCCCGCGCGACGTGGCGTGCGCATCGCACTGGAGAACCTGACCGACGGCAACTTCACCACCGTGCGCCGCGTGCTGGGCGAGTATCCGTCTGACGTCGTTGGACTCTGCTACGACTCGGGCCACGGCAACATCACCGGGGATGGGTTCGAACAGCTTGAGCGCGTCAAGGATCGCCTGATTTCGCTGCACCTGCATGACAACGACGGCATTGGCGACGATCACCTGCCGCTGTTCGGCGCGACGGTCGATTGGCTGAAGCTGGCCGGCATCATCGCGCGATCGTCGTACACCAAGATGGTCAGCCTCGAAGTTTCGATGCGCCACAGCGACAGCGACGACGAGATTTTGTTCCTCCAGCACTGTCACGCGGGCGGCACCCGCTTCGCCCAGATGATCGAGGATTCGCCACGCTTGTCGAGTTCATAAGAAGTCGGGATGATTCGCCACGATCCCGGAGTCAGCCTGCCTGAGGATCTGTCGGACGAGGCTACGCGCACGGTCGCGACCCGGACTCGGACGGCGAATTCAGCGAGAGACGTGAGCGTCGCGTCGATCCACCGGGGCGGCAAGCAGAGCTACGACCTTCCCAGCGAGAGCGTTCGCTTTGCCCACCGGTGTGTAGAATCCGACGCCGATATCGTTCACGTCCATTCGTCCCACGTCAAGGCGCTCGAAGTCTACCGAGACCGCCAAATCCTCCATTGCTGCGGGATTTCATCGGTGATTTCGACGGGATCAGCGACCACATCGCCATCAGTCGCCGACAGTCACGCGAATGGGACGACGGCAATCAGACGTCAGACGCGCCCGCTCGCCGTTCAGAGGGAAAACGAATGTGCCGATTACAGTCGAGCCATCGCCCGGACGACGGCGCGGCAGGCGCGAGCATCCGACAGCGCACGGTGATCGGCGACGACGCTCAGGTCGAAATGATCAACAGCCTGCCCCAGCTTGTGCCAGCGATAGTCTCCAAACGGGGCGTCTCGGTCACCGATGTACGCCGCGTACTGCTTCATGGCGCAATGCCAGCGAGCCAGAGGTGGCTGGAGCGTATGGATGGCGCAGCATTGCCCGATGAGCCTCCGGTCGAAATCGGCGTTGTAGACGACGACATGACGGAAACCGGCCAGCAGTTCGACCAGGCGCCGATACACGTCGGGCCATTCGGGGGCGTTGAGAACCATCTGGTTGCTGATGCCGTGGATGGCAATGGCATCGGACGGGATCGAACGGCGCGGCTTGACCAGCGTGTCGAGCAGCACACGACCCGCGTTGTCCACCACGGCAATGTCGACGATTTCGTCCGTATTGCCTAACCCGGTCGTCTCGGTGTCCAGGTAGAGAACATCGGATCGACCGGTGATTGCCATGGCCCAGCGAACCGCGTCGGACTGCCCGGTCTCCTGAATTGCCATCATCGCCTCCTCGTGCTGTCTACGTCACGTTCACCATATGAGAAAACAGCCCGACAGTCAACGATGGCAATAAGATTCCGTCGTGGAGCGCGTCGTTGCAACCCCGCGGTTCCTCTGGCAGCATCCCGTCGGTGCGGCACGCCTCGGGTGGGAACGAGGGCAGGCGTCGTTAGATCGGATTGTCGCGACCGAGTGGCACGAGGTTGCTGAGCCGCGAGCGGATACCCGCGGCATCTTCGCTTGAGTACCAGTCGTCCTTGAAGAGCGCTCCCAGCGCGATGATCATCAGCGGCAGATAGAGGAGGGAGATCATCCCGGCGTTCCCCTGCACGACGGCTGACAGCGCAATGACGAAGGGCGGCGCGAATACACCCACCGCCATTACCTTCTTGATGAATGACTCGCGCGTCTCTCGCGCCGCGATGATCGCCCCTGGAACCATCAGCAGTACCGCTCCGTGAACCTGACTGTGATAGGCGACCAGCAAAGACACCAGCATCGTCGCCAGCATCTGATTGTGAAATCGCGGAATCCGCGGATTCCAGTCACCGCGCCAGATGATCGCCAGCATCACCAGCGAGATCAGCGACAGCACGGCGGTCAGCACCAGACCGGGGATCTTGCTGACGTCCGGCTCCATGTTGAGCACCAACCCGCGCCAGCTGATCATCCCCTGCGGACTGATCGCCAGACCGCCGCTGTAATTTGGGTAGTCGATCAGGATCATGCGCACGTAGGCAATGACCCCGCCCAAACCCCCGACGGCGAGCGACGTCACCAGAAGCCCGAATCCGCTTGCGGCTGCCCCGGCGATGGCGGACCAGCGGCGCTTCACCAGCAGTACGAGCATCAGGACCGCGGCATACTGAGGTTTCATCAGCAGCAGGCCAAACCACGCCCCGGCCCGCAGGTCGTCGCCCTGTTCGAGCGCGAGGTAGCCCCTCCAGAAGGCAAAGAGCAGAATGACGACCATCTGGCCGACAAAGAGCGCCATACCGAACGGGTAGAAGACGAGGAGTAAGGCGGTCATCATCCGGCGCTGGTTGACCGGAAAGTAGGATGCCAGGTTGCGCACCACTGGAAACGCGAGCAGCAAATTAGCGACAGTCCAGAGCAGGAAACCGATCGGTGGTGGTGGCAACGTGAACGGGGCGAAGATCGCCAAGAAGATCGGTGGATAGGGCGTCGGGCCAACTTTGAGCGCCACCTCGCCGATGCTCGCCGTGTAAAAGGATGAAAGCGGCAGCATGTATTGCGCGATGGAAGACAGGTCATAGCCATAGCGTGGTCCGGCGTGGATGAACGCCTGAGCGGCGCCCCAGAAACGGCTCCAATCGACTCCAAGAACGAAGAAGAGTCCAAACTTCGACCATTCGACCACGGTCTGGACGACCCAGAAGACGATATTGATCGCGATAGCGGCGCCGATCAAACCGCGAGGCGAACTTAACGCGCCGCGAACTCGCCCGCCGCGGTATCCCAATGACGGATTCACCGTCGATCTCTCCCAAGTGTCGCGCCGGGTAGATTCCCCGCGCACGCGGCGCGATCGATAACGGCCGGGCAACGAAGAACATCCGGCCCTTCCGCGGACAATGTAGCTAAGCAGGTATCACGCCAGCAAGCGTTCATCTCGTAAAAACCTTAAGATTCCTCAATCCAGATCCTGAACTTCTCGGGGGCGGAGAACTCACGGGGCAGCCTCGATGAGATGCAGAACGCCCAGTAGCGATCGACGATCGCTGATCAACCGCAATCCCGCTTGTTGCACCAACTGCCCGGGCTCACGGTTCCAATGGCAACCGATGCGCCGGGCATGCCCGTCCGCGAACCGGTCTTGTAGCCGTCCGGCCAGCCGCATCGTACTGCGACCATGCTCGAAGAGGAGGATCCGGCCATCCGGACGGCACACCCGCTTCATCTCGCGGAGCGCCGCCATCGGATCTGGGAAGGTGCAGGTGCTCAGTGAAGAGGTCACGGTGTCGAAGGAATCATCCTGAAACCGCAGATCTTCGGCATTCATCACCTGAAACTGGACGGCTTTGCCGAACTGCCGGGCGCGTTCGCGTGCGATCCGCATCATGCCCTGGCTGACGTCGACGGCGGTGATTCGACAAGAAGTGGGATAAAACGGTAGATTACGACCAGTGCCAACCGCGATTTCGAGCACGTCTCCGGTGGCACGCTGAAACCAGGATCGCCGCAGGCGACGGAACAGCAGATATTCGGCGATGAGCTCGAATCGATCATACCAGCGTGCTATGGCGTCGTATTTTCGACCGATCTCCGCAGCCGTTAATTGCACCGGCATGCGAGTCGCCTCCCGAAGTGTTCTGATCATCAATGCGGTGGACCGCTGCCGGACCGCTCACGCCCCATTGCAAGCAGGCCGGAAAAATCCGTGCAAACGGTACCACGTCACGGCGAGTTTGTGCGGCTCTGAGTGAAAAACCGGAACCAATTGGTCAGATCAAAGCCGTGAATTATCACTGATCTGGAGACACACGGTCATCGCAAGAGTCAAATCGCGTTGAATCGGCTCAGGGGAATTACCCACCGCACCAATCGAATCGGCAGTCTACGATAAGGGGGATGAGATGGCTCATGACGATCACGACGAACATCCGATACCAGCGATGGACAGGGAAACGTACCGCAAATCCCTCTACGCCCTGCGCGTCGAACTGGTCAAGCTGCAACGGGACATCATCGCGAACAACCGGCGCATCGTCGTCCTGTTCGAGGGGCGCGACGCCGCCGGCAAGGACGGGACGATCAAGCGCATCATCAAGAACCTGAGCCCGCGCGAAACGCGCGTGGTTGCGCTCGGCAAACCGAACGATCGCGAGGCGACCAGCTGGTATTTCCAGCGCTTCACCCAGTATCTCCCGGCCGCGGAGGAGATGGTGCTGTTCAACCGTAGCTGGTACAACCGGGCCGGGGTCGAGCGCGTGATGGGATTCTGCACTCCCGAAGAATATGAGAAGTTCTTCGAAGACGCTCCGCGTTTTGAACAGATGCTCGTAAGCTCAGGAATTGACCTCGTCAAGTACTATCTCGACATCAGCAAGGACGAGCAGCGAACACGGCTCAAAGATCGCCGCACGAATCCGCTCAAACAGTGGAAGGTTAGCCCGATCGACGCGGAGGCGATGAAGCGCTGGGAAGATTACTCGATCGCGCGCAACGAGATGTTCGCGCGCACGCATACGGCGGCCGCCCCCTGGACCATCGTACGCGCCGATCAGAAGCGCGTGGCCCGCATCAACGTGATGCGCGATCTGCTGAGCCGGATCGATTACGCCGGTAAGGACCAGGACATGCTGCTGATGGATCCGGACGTCGTCTTTCAGTACCAGGATGCCTACCTCCGCAACGGCATGATCGCGCCGTAGGCTGGCACCTTCGTTTCGTGACCTTCTCCCCACCCAAGGCGGACCTTCCCTCGTCGACCGTTCCAGTAAGGCAAGGGCGATGACATGCATCGCCCACGTCCGCCCCTGACCTCCGCTGTCCCGCCAGTCCAGGCTGCGGAGTCTGGTTTTCCCGCCTCGCTTGACAGGTTCCATTCAACTCGCTATGATCATTCATAGAAATATGAATGATCACGGAGGGGTGAATGAGTCGACGTCCCGAGCAACGTCTTCGTCATCCGCGATGCGCAGAGTCTCAAAGCAATCTCGGACCCGCTGCGGCTCAAGATCTTCGGCCTGCTGCAGGGCACCACCATGACCGTGAAGCAACTGGCTGAAGCGCTCGACGTCGCGCCGACGCGACTCTACTACCACATGAACCAGCTCGAATCCCTGGGCCTGATTCACGTTGCCGAGACCCGCATCGTCGCGGGAATCATCGAAAAGCACTACCGTGCAAACGCGACCCGCATCTCCGTCGATCGCGCACTGTTCAGTCCGGGAGCGGCACCAGTCGACGAGACGATCGAAGCGATGCTGACGGCAATCCTCGACGGCGTGCGGGACGCGGTCAGAGAGAGCGTGCGCGCCGGGCTCGTCAACCCTCGGCACGAGTCGCCGGCCGAAGGCGGCCTGCTCCTTGGCCGCCGCTGGATGAGGTTAACGACGACCGAGGCTGGAGAACTGTATGACCGTCTGATCGCAGCGCTCGACGAGTTCGATGACCGGCATCTGAACGATGCGGCGATCGAAGCGGCTCCCTACGAAGTACTGCTCGGGCTCTATCCGGTGACGGAACTGCGAGAAAACGCGGAACAGGACGCTGACGCGGATGCATGACCTGTCGAAGGCCAGACAAAATTCGGAGACTCAGGGCGCCGGACGCGACTTCTGGATCTTCTGGGCAGGACAGACGGTCTCGAATATGGGCAACGCCATCACGTTTCTGGTCATCCCCCTGCTCATCTTCAAACTGACCGGGTCAGCCTTGAACCTGGCGATCGGCACCGCGGCAGTCTTTCTCCCTTACCTCCTGTTCGGGCTCTGGATTGGCGCCGCAGTCGACCGCCTCGATCGCCGCCAGGTGATGATCGTCGCTGACATTGGGCGGACATTGATGCTCGCTTCGATTCCGGCACTTGCCGCGGTGGGCGTGTTGCACATCTGGTGGGTCTATCTGGTCGGCTTCTCCAACTCGACGTTGGGTATCGCGTTCAACACCGCCGAGTTCGCGGCGATCCCGCATCTGGTCGATCGGAGCAATCTCGTGAGCGCCAATGGCCGGATTCAGGCGAGCTACTCCGTCTCGACCGTCGCGGGACCGCTCGTCGCCGGCATCTTTCTTGGCATCGCTTCACCCGAGACGATCCTCTTGTTCGACGCCTTGACCTTCGTCATCTCGATCGTCTCGCTCGTATTCGTGCGACAAAGCCTCAACCCGGCCGCGCGGGAGCGCCCGCCGCAAGTCACGTTGCGCGGCGACGTGCTCGAGGGCCTGCGCTACGTCTGGCGACATCCCGTGCTGCGCGCCATCTCGATCATGATGGCACTGGTCAATTTCGTCGGAGTCACGACCTCGGCGCAGCTCGTCTTCTTCGCCAAGGAGCGGTTCCACGCCAGCGACGCGCGGGTGAGCCTCCTCTACTCGGCCGCGGGAGCCGGGGTGGTCGCCCTGTCCCTCTCGGCCGGACTATTGCGACGACACTGGAGCTTCGGCAGGGTCGCGCTCGGCGCGCTGCTGCTGAACGGACTCCTGGTCGCGGTCTTCGCACTGACGCCTGTCTACTGGATAGCGCTGCCGCTCTGGGCAGTCGCGGCCGGGCTCGGCGTCCTGTTCAATATCAACACCGGCAGCCTGCGCCAGACGATCGTGCCCGATTATCTGCTCGGTCGCGTCTCGAGCGTCGCCGCGGTCCTGGCGTGGTCCGGCATTCCGGTGGGGAGCTTCCTTGGAGGCCTGGCAGTCGATTGGAGCGGTAGTGTCACGATCGTCTATTTCGCGATCGGTATCATCATTGCGATGATTGCCGCGGTATTCTCGTTCAGCGCACTGGGAAGAGCGGGCCAGTACCTCGATCTGACCGATTCGTACCCAGCGTCGGAGACTGAGTCGATCGCCGCCTGAATTCCCGTGCAGTCCTCTGGAAACGGCGATGGGAGCCACAACCGACAGCAGCGTTCGGAGAGGCCGTGACATTTCAGCTGGTCACACTCACGACCCAACCTGATTTCCTCGATTTTCCCTGGGACCAGCCGCTGGCGGAGTGGCACTCGGACCAGATTGTCGATGTGGCCCGCGGCATCCATCGCCACGTCGTGCGCTTTGTCAATTGTGACGGCCGGCTCTATGCCCTGAAAGAATTGCCTGAGCGCGTCGCTGAGCGCGAGTACCGGCTGCTGAGGGCGCTGGCTGAGCGAGACATCCCCGTCGTCGAAGCGATCGGCATCGCGCGACGCAACTTGCCGAATGATGCGGTGACCTCCACGCTCAGAGATGAACAACCCGCCATTCTGATCACTCGCTATCTCGACTTCTCGCTGCCATATCGGATCATCTTCGCAACCATGAGCCCGCCGGAGCTCCAGCTGACCCTGCTCGACGCACTGGCCGAGCTTCTCGTCCGGCTACACCTGGGGGGCTGCTTCTGGGGTGATTGCTCGCTATCGAACACTTTATTCCGGCGTGATGCCGGAGCGTTGACCGCTTATCTGGTCGACGCCGAGACCGCTGAGATCCACCCAAACCTCTCCAACGGCATGCGCTCGTTCGATCTGGACCTGGCAATCGAGAACATCTTCGGGGACCTCATCGATCTTCAGGCCGGTAGGTTGCTGCACGAGGACGTCGATCCGTTCCAGATTATCCAGGAGATTCGCGGGCGCTATGACGCGCTCTGGTCGCAGCTCACTCGCGTCGACGTCTTTGGGGCGAACGAGCATTACCTGGTCGAAGCACGCCTGCGGCAATTGAACGAGCTGGGATTCGACATCAAAGAGGTTGAGCTCGTTCGGACCGGTGACAAGTTTCGCCTGAAGCTTCAGACCCAGGTCGTCGAGATCGGCCACCATCGCCGCAGGCTGCTGTTGCTGACCGGTCTGCTGGTGCAGGAAAACCAGGCGCGCCGGTTACTCAATGACATCGCTGGATACCGCACGCAACTCGAAGGTGAAACAGGCACGCCGATCTCCGAAACCCTCGCGGCGCATCGCTGGTTGATCGAGGTCTTCGAGTTTGCCATCGAGCGCATCCCGCTGGAGCTGCGCGACAAGCTGGAGCCGGCCGAGATGTTCCACCAGATCCTCGATCATCGCTGGTTCCTGTCGGAGACATCCGGGAGAGACGTCGGGCTGGCTGACGCGGTCGACTCCTACGTGCGCAACGTGCTGCGCTACGTTCCCGACGAGCGGCAGGTTCTGGCCGGCGATGATCCCGACGATCTCGAGCCGGGGCTTTACTCGTAGCGCAGCGCCTCGGCGATCGGCACCCGCGCCGCCTGGCGCGCCGGGATGTAGGCGAGGAGCAGCGACGCCGCCAGCGACAGGACGATGAAGACCACGACATCGAGCCACGGGATGGCGAAATTGACCTTACCCGATGTCCCGACGAAATAGTCGCTGGTAACCAGCTTCTGCGACAACAACAGCCCGAGCACCGCCCCGGAGACCACCCCCAGGATCGTGATCAACGACGACTCGACCAGGATGCTCGCCGCCACCATCGAACGCTGGAACCCGATGGCCCGTAGCATGCCGATCTGCTGGCGCCGCTCGACGACCGAGCGGAAGGCGATGACGCCCAACGCCGCGATCCCAACCACCAACCCGAGCATCATGAACCCTTCGATCAGGGTCAGGATTCCCTCATTCAGCCGGGTCGCCTCTTTCAGGATCTGCCGGTAGGAGTCGGCCTGCACGCCGTAGGTCACCAGCGATGATTCGATGGTCTTCGCCATGGCCACCGAATCAACCCCAGGATTCAGCCGCACCACGTAGCTGATGTACGACGGCTGAGGGTAGATCGTGTTGAAGCTCTGCTCCGACATCCAGACTCCGGGAAAGGTCGCGACCTGGGAATCGATGACGCCGATGACCGTTATCGTCTGAATCGCGCCGGTCGCGGGATTGGCGATCTGGATCGATGCCGGCTCCATCGTCTTGTCACCGGGTGCGAGCTGGCTGAGCTTGAAGCTGGGAGCGCCAATCTGGAAGCTTCCCGGATTGGGCACCGCGACGCTGTCGACGACCGCCAGTCCGGGATTGTCTCGCACTGCGGCCCAAACGTCCGCATCAGTCGCGTAGCCCGTGGCGCGGATTTGCAGCGGCATGCGCGCGTTGTTGATGAAGTCCGCATTCGCGCCGTTGATCGAGTAGTTCTTCCAGCCTGTCTCGCCCGCGACACGAATCTGAGACTGTGTTGTCGAGATCGTTTCGAAGCGGCCGGTCGCGGCGATGCCGCTGGTGTCGACCCGGGCGGAGTTGAGGGCATCGTTGAAGTTCGAGATCGGGTTGGTCGGCGACTGAGCCGCCACGATGTCCCAGCCTCCCGATGAATATTGCGAGCCGAGGATCATCGAGTACGCGTTGGAGTTGATCGTCGCCATCATAACCAGGGCGAATACGACGAGACTGAACATGGCGATCGTCATGCCAGTGCGTCCTTTGCGCTCGAGCGGGTACGCGATCGCCGTCTTCACGGCCGGTACCCAGCGGCTCGACGCTCGCCCCAGCAGGCTGACGAGCCAGGTTGCGATCTCCGCATTCCAGATGACGACCACCGTCGCGGCCGCGACCATCAAGATGCCCGAGACGAAGAACATCTCCAGCCCGCCACCGCCAAGATTCGGCAAGATCCGGGCTGAAAGGGACGACGGCATCAACCAGTAGAAGAGGACCAGCAATGCCGCGACGGTGTAGAGCGGCCGTGCCGGAACGCCGAAGCGACGGAGCAGGACGGCAAGACCGAGCGGAACGATCGAGATGCCGACCGAAAATGGGAAGAGCGCGTTTCCAGTCGTTCCGGCGACCATCAGCAGCACACCAACGAGCGTTGCGAGCGCCCCGAGGACGAGCCAGCGACGTCCGGCTCGAACATGCGTTGGTTCGGGGACGTCGCGGATAGCCTGCACGATGTTCAACCGGCTCACTCGCCAGGAAGAGACCATGATCGTCAGGAAGGTCACGACCACACCCAGCGTGTAGGAGATGACCAGGCTGCGCCAGCTGGCGGTGGGATGGATCGGGAAGTATTGGCCGATCAGTCGGGCCATAAACCCGACCATAACGAACGCGACCGCGACGCCCAGCGCCGCGCCGACGAACGCGGACAGAAGGTCGTAGGCGATCCCTTCGGCCAGGAACATCTCGGTCAACTGGCGCCGCTTCATGCCGACGGCGCGCGCCATCCCCAGTTCCGACTTTCGCTCGGCGGCGAGCATGACGAAGATCAGGAAGATCAGCAAAACGCCGACCGAGATCGAGAAGAGTCCGAAAACGATGAAGAGCGTCATAAAGACGTTGCCGAGGTCCTCAGCCGATTTGAGATCGATCTGCTTGGTCGCGATCGCCTCGTATGGCGTTCCGGACAATGCGTTGTCGAGCGCCGTCATGGCCGCGCCGGTCTCGTTTACGCCACTCGCGACTCCGCCCCGATTGGTCACCTCGATGGAGCTGAGCTTCCCCTGGTAGCCGAGGAGCGCCTGCGCGCGGTCGAGCGGCATGGCAAACCCACCGGACGAGCCAGCCGTGGTGTAGCCGGACAGGTACGTGTCCTGCGCGATCGAGGCAACCTTCAGCGCCACCGGCTGATTGCCGGCGAAGACCGTGAGCGTGTCGCCCACGACAGCATCCAGCTTATCCGCGGCGGTCTTGCTCATGACCACGTTGTTCGCGGGCAGCGTCGCCAGGTCGATCGCGTGTCCGTCCACCGTTTTCAGGCCGCCGAAGGGAGTCAGCCGAGACGGATCGACGCCGGCCAGCATGAGTGCTGGCTCCGATAGCTTGGTGCGCGAATTGATCGCCGGAACCGGCTCGACGACCATAGGCAGGAGCCCTTCGATCGCGGAGTTCCCGGTAAGCTTCGCTTCCAGATCGCCGACAAGCGACTCCGGAATGCGCGCACCTGTCTGGGCGCTGGTATCGGACGTTCCAGTGCGCAGCACGACGCGCTCATCCTGCTGCCCGACGATGTCGAGGACCTGACCGCGGATGCTCGAGCTCAACGTATCGCCGGTCGTGAACGCGGCGGCGATGATCAGGGTGCTGAGCATCAGACCGACCACGATGAGAATAGTCTGCGCCGGGCGTCGCGGAATGTTGCGTACCCCAAGCCTGAAGACGACGGGATTTCGGACCAATACGAGAACGATGATCGCGGCAACCACGACGAACAGTGTGAGGAGCACCATCATGATCGAGGTGGTTGAGATGCCGAATATCGTGTTCATCGACCTGTCCTGTCTGCTCGGCTGAGCCCGGGGTGGCGCTAGCTCACGATGCGACCGTCGCGCATCTCGATAATCCGGTCGCACTTGGCGCCAATGCGCGGATCGTGAGTCACCAGCACGAAGGTCTGTTGATTCCGAATGTTGAGATCACGCATCAGGTTCATGACGTCGTCCGCGGTGTGGGTATCCAGATCACCGGTCGGCTCGTCGCCCCAGACGATGGTGGGGTTGTTGACCAGCGCGCGGGCGATGGTGACGCGCTGGCGCTGACCGCCCGAGAGTTCGGCGGGGCGATGATCCTCCCATCCGGAGAGATCCACCATGTGCAGCATCTCTTTCGCCCGAACGCGTGCTTCCTTCTGTTTCACCCCGGCGACAAGCAGCGGTAGCTCGACGTTCTCGATCGCCGACAGAACCGGAAGCAGATTGTAGAACTGGAAGATGAATCCCATGTGCCTGGCACGAAAATCAGTCCGATCAAAATCGGAAAGAACGGAGAGATCGGCGCCATCGATCAATATCGAGCCCGCGTCGATGGTATCGAGTCCCGAGAGACAGTTGAGAAGCGTCGTCTTGCCACATCCGGATGGCCCCATGATCGCGATCATCTCGCCGCGAAAGACCTCCAGATCGACGCCACGGAGCGCGGGGACGTGAATCTTCCCGGTGTCATACGTCTTTTCGAGACTGATCGCCTGGATGATCAGGCGATGTTCGATGAGGAGCGATGCGGGCGAGGTTGCTCGATCGAGGAGGCCGGACACGGAGAGTTCCATCGATTCTGCCTCGTTTCTGGAACGGCGCCAGCCATCGCGGGTTCGATGAGCGGCAACCCGTGGGACCGACGTGTCACGGACCCAGCATACGGCGACAACCATGGCAGCCACGCGTAAAGTGAGGCAAGGTCGCTACAGTTTCGTTGCATATTGGTGCCGGATGGTAGCGCCGTTGCAACGCCCGTAGGGCCAGAATGGAATCGGTCCGGAGTGTGGCGGAAACGCCAGAGGGTAGGCCATGGCCGCGACAGTCGCGAAAGATTTACTACCGGAAAAACCATTCCCGCTTGGCGCTGTCTGGGATGGCGCAGGTGTCAACTTCTCGATTTACTCGGAATACGCCAATCGGGTGGAGTTGTGCCTCTTTGACGACGCGAGTCCCGCGACGGAACGCCGAGTGCCCCTCGAGTCGGTGGGGCATCACATCTGGGAGATCTACCTTCCCGGGCTTGGCCCTGGACAGCGCTATGGTTTCCGCGTCTATGGTCCATATGAGCCGGGGTCCGGTCTCCGCTTCAATCCCAACAAGTTACTCGTCGATCCCTACGCCAAAGCGATGGCCGGCAAGGTGAACTGGGACGCGCCTGTCTACGGATTCGCGCGCGGCCAGATGGACCTTTCATTCGACGAGCAGGACGACGCCTGGGGAGTGCCCAAGGGAGTCGTCATCGATCCCAGCTTCGATTGGGAAGGAGACGAACTGCCGCGCATCCCCTGGAATCGAAGCGTCATCTACGAAACCCACGTTAAAGGATTCAGCCAGCGAAACCCGCAGATTCCGCCGGAGATCCGGGGCGCTTACTCCGGATTGGCGCACCCGGTTTCGCTGGCTTACCTGATCGGACTTGGCGTCACCGCCGTCGAGCTCCTCCCCGTCCACGACGCGCTCGACAACGCGTCGCTGGTGGCTCGCGGGCTCCACAACTACTGGGGCTACAGCACGCTGAACTACTTCGCGCCGGACGCTCGCTTCTCGAGCCGCGGGGATAGAGGTGGCCAGGTCACTGAGTTCAAAGAGATGGTCAAGGCCCTCCACCGGGCAGGGATCGAGGTGATCCTTGACGTCGTCTACAACCATTCCTGCGAGGAGAACGAGTTCGGGCCAACGCTCAGCCTGCGCGGGATCGACAACCGGACCTACTACCGGCTCAGCCCTGGTCATGAGCGCTACTACCTCGATTACACCGGAACCGGCAACAGCCTGAACGTGCGACACCCGCAGGTGCTCAAGCTCATCATGGACAGCCTGCGTTATTGGGTGCTCGAGATGCACGTCGACGGGTTCCGCTTCGATCTGGCGTCGACACTCGCGCGGGAGCTGCACGACGTAGACCGGCTCTCGGCGTTCTTCGACATCATCCACCAGGACCCGATTCTATCTGAGGTCAAGCTGATCGCCGAGCCCTGGGATCTCGGTGAAGGCGGCTACCAGGTTGGACGTTTCCCGGTCCTGTGGAGCGAGTGGAACGGCAAATACCGTGATGTCGTCCGTCGCTTCTGGCGTGGCGACGAAAGCTACGTCGACGAGCTCGCCTACCGCCTGACGGGCAGCAGCGATCTCTACGGAACTGACGATCGGGGACCGCTCGCCAGCATCAACTTCGTCACGGCGCATGACGGTTTCACGCTTCAAGACCTCGTGAGCTACGACCACAAGCACAACGAGGCAAACGGTGAGCACAACCACGACGGGGTCAACGACAACATCTCCTGGAACTGCGGAGTTGAGGGGCCGACCGACGACCCCGCCGTCCTCGCGACCCGTGAGCGAGAGAAACGAAATTTTCTCGCCACCCTCCTCTTCTCGCAGGGTGTGCCGATGATCTGTGGTGGCGACGAGATCGGCCGCACCCAGATTGGCAACAACAACGCGTACTCCCAGGACAACGAGATCAGCTGGTTCGACTGGGAGCTGGACGACCGGAAGAGAGCGCTTCTCGACTTCACCAGACGGCTCGTCGGCCTACGACACCAGTATCCGATCCTGCGACGGCGCGACTTCTTCCGCGGCACTCTCTCCAATACGACCGGACTGAAGGACATCACCTGGCTGCGATCCGACGGCAAGGAGATGGGCTACGATGACTGGTTCACCTCCTGGGTTCGCAGTCTCGGGATCTTGATCGCCGACGAATCCGAAGGGAATGCGCACCTTCTCCTGCTCCTCAACGCCTTCGACAGCCCGGTGCTCTACACGTTACCGGTGCCGAACGCGGCGGGTCGCTGGGAAATGCTGGTGTGCACCGAGAACGAGACACAGTCCGGCATCGCACCCAACCAGGATCTCGAGCTTTGCGGCCAATCCCTGATGCTGTTGCGCTGGACGCAACCCGAGGCCGGGGACTCGCCGCGGAACTGATGATCCGCGGAAGGACTGACACCATGCACGCACGAGTGATGAGCGGCAAGATAAAGCCCGGGAACCTGGAGAAGCTCGAACGTTTGTTGCGGGACGTGATCCTTCCGGAGGCCGCGAAGCAGCGAGGCTATCAGGGCGGCTGGGGACTGGTTGACCCTTCGACCGGAAATGGGATGCTGGTGACGTTCTGGGCCACCGCGAGCGATCTGGAGGAGACCGAATGCAGCGGTTTTCTCACAACCCAACTCGCGCGCGTCAACAAATATCTCGATGGACCGGCCCTGCGCGAAACGTTCGAGGTGATCCTACAGCACCACTAGCCAGGTTCGCTGGAACACTCTCTGGAAGCGTGCTACGCTCGCGACGCGCTTCCAGCACGACCCCGCCGGTCAGTCTTACAAAAATCCACCCCAGTCGCCCGGACGGCGGACCTGTCCGCTGACATTGACATCGGAATCGCACCTCTCTACCCTCACCTCGTTGAACCTGTGTGATGCGCTCAACGGATGGAGGTGCTCGATGCCCGCGATGTCCGTGTCGGAATTCGTCTCGACGCGCCGGATCGGCGATGCCGACGTAACGGTCATCTCCGAAGGAACGTTGAGCTGGGCCCCGCAGTTTCCGGTTCCCGAGGCCGAATGGCGCGCGGCCATGCCCGAGGCGGACGAGCGCGGAGCCGTGTCGCTGGCCCTCAACGTTGCCTACGTCAAGATCGGCGACGCGTCGGTTCTGATCGATCCGGGCTGCGACGTGCCGGGCTCGGCCTGGCAAGATGAGTTCGCCAGGCGCTTCGGCCACGTGACGCGCACTCCAGGATTGCTTCCGGCATTGGAGAGTATCGGTGTACGGCCGGAGGAGGTGACCCACGTCCTGATCACGCACGGGCACGGCGATCATGTGGCCGGACTCGCGGTCGAACAGGACGGGCAGATGGTGCCCCGGTTCCCGAACGCGCGCCACTACATCGGCCGCGCCGATTGGGAGGAGAACCCGCAGCGATCCAACCCGGACTCGGAGATCTCGCGCTACCTCGGAACGGTCGAGCGTGCCGGATTGCTGGAGGTCGTCGATCGCGAACAGGAGATCGTTCCCGGCGTCACCATGATCCCGGCGCCAGGAGAAACCCGCGGCCACAACGTTGTTCGGGTCGATTCCAACGGCGAGCGCTTTTTCTATCTGGGCGATCTGTTCCATCATGCCGCCGAGATCATGAACATCGGTTGGGTTTCGCCCGGTCGCGATGCGGAGGCGATGCGTTCATCACGTCAGCGCGTTCTGGACGAATCCATCCCGACTGGCGCGATCTGCGTCTTTTCTCACGAACCCTTCCCGGCCTGGGGCCGTATCGAGCAGGACAACGGCAACTGTCACTGGGTGCGCCTGTAACAGGAGACGAACATGCAACTCGATTGGGGCTGGCCGCCCGCGAGTGGCGATGCCACGACCATCACCACGATCGAGGCGCACGCGGCCGGGGAACCGCTGCGCATCATCACCGGCGGCATGCCGGAACTGCCGGGAGAGTCGATCCTGGCACGCAGGCGCTATATGCAGCAGCACCTCGACCACATCCGTCGCGCACTGATGTGGGAGCCGCGCGGGCATTACGACATGTACGGCTGCGTGCTGACTCCGCCGGTGAGCGATGAAGCCGACCTCGGGGTCCTCTTCCTCCACAACGAGGGCTACAGCACCATGTGCGGCCACGGCGTTATCGCCCTCGTGACCGCGCTGCTCGAGACTCGAGCGCTGCCGGCGACAGGACGCGACACGCCGGTCAACCTCGATACGCCAGCCGGTCTCGTGCGCGCGACCGGTCATGTCGACGAAGGTGGACGAGTGGAACGGGTCTCGTTTCTGAACGTGCCCTCGTACCTCTTCGCGCGCGACCTCGAGATCGACCTGCCCGGTGTGGGATCGATCACGACCGACGTCGCCTTCGGTGGCGCGTTCTACGCCGTGCTGCCGGCCGAACGGGTCGGTCTGACGGTGGAACAGGAGCACACGGCGGCGTTGGTCACGACCGGAGAAGCCATCAAGCGGGCAGTCAACGCCCGGCTGACCTTGCATCACCCCGACGACCCGGACCTCGGCTTCCTCTACGGCACCATCCTGACCGGACCGCCGGAAGACACGGAGCACCACAGTCGCAACATTTGTGTCTTCGCCAACGCCGAAGTCGACCGATCGCCGACCGGCACCGGCGTGTCGGCCCGGCTGGCGCTGCATCATGCCAGAGGCGAGATCGCCGGGGGCCAGTCGATCGCGATCGAGAGCATTCTGGGCGCTACGAGCGTCTTCACCGGCAGGGTCGTCGGAACGACCAGGGTGGGCGACATGCCGGCGGTAATCCCCGAGGTGAGCGGCACTGCCTTCATCACCGGCCGCGGCGAGTTTCGCCTCGACCCGCATGACGCACTGGGGCGGGGATTTCTGGTCCGTTAGCACCACGTGAGGAAGGGGCACGATGCCGTGCCCCTGTAGCGAATTTCGGCGCTCACGTCTATTCAGAGCGGAAACCAGTCGCTCGCCGTCACGCCGGTTGACCTCATACTCTGGGCTTGATGTTTTGGTTGACCCGGAACAGGTTGGTCGGGTCATAAGCGGTCTTGACGTCGACCAGTCGCTCGTAGTTGTCCCGATACGTGGCCTTGACCCGCTCCTGACCTTCGTCCGCCATCAGGAAGTTCACATACCCGCCCGCCGACGAGTAAGGCTGGAGTGCCTCGGCGAATTTCCGCATCCAGGCCATGTTCCTGGGCATGTTCGCCGGGTCGGCATCGATGGCCACGATGTTATGGACGTACTCCACATCGCGGTGGCTATAGGCCGTCTCATTCTGGCCCACCCGCTGGATGGCCCCGGTTTGCGGGTAGAGGTGCATCGTCGATTGCAGCGAGGGGACCTGCGGCCCGTACTCGCTGTATGCCTTGATCGCCGGATCCAGCAATCTCGGCACGTAATCCGCCTTCCAGTAATGCTGCAGCCCCGAGCAATAGATCGCGTCGAACATGCTGTTGAGCGCCGGATACGGGATGATTCCCGCCAGATCTACCGCCGGTTCGACGACTTGCCGCAGCGGCCTTACCAGTTCCTCTCCTTTAGCAGGATCGTCACCTGAGTAGCACACGACGATCGCCACCATTGGCACGAAGTGGAGGGATTCGGGAATGAAGGGGGCGGGCGGTCCCTGGTGGAAACTGAAGAAGGCACTCAACTCGATCGGCGCCTGTCGCATGTAATCACGATAGAAGCGCAAGAGTTGCTCGGTTTTATCGACCGGATAGAAGATGGGGCCCCCATAGACCATGCTCACCGGGTGGAGTTTGAACTCAAAGGAGGTCACGACGCCGAAGTTCCCGCCTCCACCACGAATCGCCCAGAAGAGATCCGCATGCTGCTCGCTGCTCGCCGTTCGCAGCCTACCGTCGGCCGTAACGACGTCGGCCGATAGGAGGTTGTCGCACGAGAGCCCATAGTGGCGCGAGAGATGGCCAAAGCCTCCGCCAAGCGTGAGCCCGGCGACGCCGGTGGTCGAAATGATGCCGGACGGAGTCGCAAGTCCGAAGGCATGGGCGGCGTGATCGACCTGGCCCCAGGTCGCCCCGCCTTCAACCCGGGCCACTCGATGCTCTGGATCGACCCGCACACCATTCATCTCGGTCAGGTCGATCACCAGACCGCCATCGCAGGTGCTCAACCCGGCGACATTGTGACCGCCCCCGCGCACGGCCAGGAGCAGTTGGTGCTCACGGGCAAAGTTCACCGCGTGGATCACATCCGCAACGTTCGCGCAGCGCACGATGAGGGCTGGGTGCTTGTCGATCATGGCGTTGTGGATCGCGCGAGTCGCGTCGTAGCTTGAATCACCTGGACGAATCACCGACCCGCGAACGCTGCTGATCAAGCCCGCGAGTTGATCCTCGGTCAACGGGGATATGGTCGTCGGTTGCGCCGTAGTCATCAGACGTTCCTAACGCGTATGCTCATGAGCCGTAGTCCACGCACCTGTACTCGCGAAGCGGTCTTCGATGTGTCAGGCCGGCGGCGGGCCGCCTGGTACGACAGCGAAAGACGAGTGTGACGCCGTCGAGGCACAGGTACGCGCAGAGCTCAACGAGCGGTTACGAATTCCTCAGTCCGGACGATGCCTGAATTTCGCTCTGCGGCACGGTGGAACACGACCTGGCGGAGTGGTTGCGAAAGCCATGTCAATCGGTCGTGGTGCCCACATTGGGGACATTGAAGTGCCAGATCGCCATCTCCCGCGTAGATGACCTGCTGAGCTTCGACTTCGCCGGTCCAACCGCAGAAGCATGTCTGCAACAAACAGAACCTCCCTTTCGACAATTGGTGATGACCCGCCTTGCACGGACGGGACAGCACCTGGAAATGACCGGTATAGAGGGACTCTAGAGGGTTACGGTCAACGTTCCGTCAAAGAACGGTCAAAAGCGTTGTTGCACCGGCGTGGATGACGTGTCATTCTGAAAACGCAACGGTTGGGCGACATAACCTACCCCCACAAAGTGAGTTCGATATGCCGCGTGTCACGCTCTCGCTTTTCGGACCAATTCAATGCGTGGTGGCAGGCGAACCGATCAGCCAGTTCGCCTACGACAAGGTGCAGGCACTCCTGGTCTATCTGGCGACGGAGTCAGCCAGGCCGCATCGTCGTGAGATGCTGGCCGGACTACTCTGGCCGAACCAGGACGAACCCGCGGCCCGGCACAGCCTCAATCAGGCTCTCTGGAACCTGCGCCAGACCGTCGGAGATCGCGCGAGCACCGATCCCGTGCTGCGCTCGTCGCGCGAGACGATTCAGTTCAACCCGGAGGCGGTAAGATTCGTCGACGTTCTCGCCTTCGAAGCGCTGTTCGAGCGGGCGAATCGGCACGTCCACCGCAGGCCGGAAACGTGCCGACACTGCATGCGCTGGCTGGCTGAGGCGGTTGAGCTCTACCGCGGCCCATTCCTCGCGCAGTTCTCGTTGGCGGATAGCCCAGGCTTTGACGAATGGGTTCTCGTCAAGCGAGAGCGGTTCCATCAAACGGTCGTGGGAGGGATCGACCGACTAGTCGATTACTCCGAGCGCCGTGGGGAGGACGAGCAGGCAATCGCATACCTGCGACGGCTGCTCGAGCTCGACTCCTGGCGTGAGGAGAGCCACCGTCGCCTCATGCGGTTACTCGCTCGGAATGGGCAGCGGCCGGCGGCGCTGGCGCATTTCGACCGGCTCGAGGTGATCCTCGAGCAAGATCTCGGCGCCGCTGTCGAGCAGGAAACCCGCGATCTTCGTGACGAGATCGAGCGTGGTACGTCCGAGCCAGGGCGCTCGCGCGCCGGCTCCCCGGGTCGTTCCGTCCCATTGGCCGGGCTTCCCGCGCAATTCAGTCCATTGATCGGGCGAGAACGTGTGCTGGGCGACCTCATCCAGATCGTCGCCAGTGGCGAGCATCGCCTGATCACCTTGACCGGTCCCGGTGGTATCGGCAAAACGCGCCTGGGCCTGCAGCTGGCCCATGACGAGACGGAGTCCTTCAGCAACGGCGCCTGTTTCGTGCCGTTGGCAGGCATCGCGTCGGCCGGTTCCCTGGTCCAGGCCATCGCTGACGCGCGTTCGCTCACCTTCTACGGCAACCGCGATCCTCGCGAGCAGCTCCTTTACGACCTTCACGATCAGGATCTGCTGCTCGTGCTCGACAATTTCGAGCATGTACTCGAGGGCGCGGACCTCGTTGCCGACATACTTGCCGAGGCTCCCGGCATCCAGATCGTGGTCACGTCGCGGGAGCGACTCAATCTCTACGCGGAATATGTCTTCCCGGTCCAGGCATTGGACGTTCCAGCCGCGACCGACGATCCCGATGAATTCGCCCGTTCCGGAGCAGTCAAGCTTTTCGTCCGCAGTGCTGAACGGGCGCGTGCCGGCTTCGTCGTCCAGCCATCAGACGTTCCGGATGTGGTTCGTGTTTGCCAGCTCGTTGGTGGGATGCCGCTCGGAATCGAGCTGGCCGCCGCCTGGACGCCACTGCTGACGTGCCGGGAGATCGCGCAGGAGATCGAGCGGAGCCTCGATTTTCTGACCGCTTCCACGCGCAATGTTCCCGAGCGACATCGGAGCATGCGCGCGGCCTTTGACCATTCGTGGCGGCTGCTCGCGAGCCACGAACGCGACGTCTTCATGCGCCTATCGGTCTTTCATGGCGGTTTTCACAAGGAAGCCGCGGAACGGGTGGCAGGAGCCACCCTTCCGCCCCTCCTCGCGCTGATGAGCAAGTCGTTTCTGACCAGGAGCCCGGTTGGTCGCTTCGAGATTCACGAGTTGCTGCGCCAGTACGCGGCGGCCAAGCTCGATGAGGTGCCAGCCGAGATGGCGGCGACGTTTGACGCGCACGCCCGCTATTACGCTGAGTTCCTGATTCAGCGAGAGGCACGCCTCCGGGGAATTGAGCAGCGGACCGCCCTCCAGGAATTGATTGCCGAAAGCGAGAATATCCATGCCGCGTGGACCTGGGCGCTGATGCATGCTCGCGTCGACATCCTCGAGATACTCGTGCACGTCTGGCTGTTCTACGAGGTTACCGGGCGTTACCAGGAGCTTGACGGCCTTCTAGGCGAAGCCATCGGCATTCTGGAACACGTCGCTGATGCCCGGGCCGAGGTCGCCGTTGGTCGTGCCCTCACGCGGCAGGCCGCCGGGATCTTACGGGTCGGCGCGTACGGCGACAGCGAACGCGTCCTGGCACGAAGCAGTGAGATCCTGGAGCGCCATAATGAATTCGCCGAACTCGGGCTGAATCTCAATTTCATGGCAATGAACGCGCACGCGCATGAAGATTACGAGAAGGAACGAGATCTCCTTGAACGAAGCTTGCTGATGAGTCGCCGTGCCGGGGACGAGTGGGTCACCGCGTATTCGCTCAACGACCTCGGCATGGTCTCGTGTCTCGTCGGAGAAACTGACCGCGCACAAGAGCTGATCCAGGAGAGTTTGGAGATCTTCATCGCCATCGGCGATTGGCGCGGGCGCGCGTTCGCGCTCAACAACCTGGGGACGGTCGTCGGGCGCCGTGGAACGTTCGCCGAGGCTCGGCGCCTTCATGAAGAAAGCCTCCAGATCCGCCGCTCAATGAAGGACCGCTGGGGTGAGGCACAATCGCTCACGCGTCTCGGTATCGATGCGCGCGTGACCGGCGCTCACCGGGAGTCGGGTGACTGCCTTCGTCAGGCATTACTGATCGCGCGAGATCTCCACGCCTATCCGCTGGTCCTCGAGGTGTTGACCGAAATGGCACATCTATTCGCCGTGCAAGAGGACCGGGAACGGGCCCAAACCATCTTAAGGCGAGTCGCCGAGTACACGGCAGGCGGTCGGGCGAGCACCGGCGCGGTGAGGCGCATATCCTCGGCGTCCGACGATGGTCAGCTCGGCATGCAGCCACCTGCGATCCACGGGGAGCCAGCGTTGGCTGACCTCGACGACCTGGTGGCGCTGGCACTCCGGCAGGAACCGAGGATTCCGGTATGATGCCATCACACAGCGACTCAGCCGCCACATTGACGCTCAATGAGGTGAACCATGCGTGCCGTCGAGCCGAGAATATCCGGGAATCTGCGAGTCCGCGATTTCCAGATTTACTTTGAGGACTATGGTGACCTAGCCGCTCCACCGGTCTTGCTCGTCCCGTGCTGGCAAATCGCGCCGAGCCGCCATTGGAAGATGCAGATCCCCCATCTCGCCCGCACACGTCGCGTCATTGCCTACGATCCGCCCGGCATCGGGGGTGGCGAACGAACCACCGACCCGCGAGCGTTCGAAGTCGATCGGATCATCGACTTCGGCATCGACGTGCTCGATCATCTCGGTATTGAGCGGACGGACGTCCTCGGGTTCTCGCTTGGTGGCGCCTATGGGCTCTGGATGGCGGCACGGTTCCCGCGGCGCGTCAACCGGTTGCTCCTCATCGCGCCGGTTCCTCCGGAGTGGCGATTGACGGAAGATCCCCAGTTTTGGGAGCCGCGCGACGCGTATGCCGGCTGGGAGAAACGAAACGCCAATTTCTGGCGGGAGCATTACGTCGACTGGCTCACGTTTTTCTTCAATCACGCCTGCGACACGCCGCATTCGACCAAACTCGTTGACGATCTGATTTCCTGGGCACGGGAGACCACGCCGGAGATCCTCGAGAAGACCGTGGCGAACCCCTCGCTGCTGCCGGAACTAGCGATGAACGAGGTGCTGCAGCGCGTCTCGTGCCCCGTGCTGTTGATCCATGGTGATCGAGATCAGATCTCCGACATCCAGAGCAGCCGTACGCTCGCGGAACGTCGACCCGACTTCGAATTCATCACCATGGAGGACGCTCCTCACATGGTCCACGGCCGGCAGCCGGTCCGGACCAATCTTGAGATCGACCGATTTCTCGGGCCGGTCGAACCGGCTCGCCGCCACTGGAAATCAGCGATCTCCCGAACGCGGCCGCGCGCCCTCTTCATTTCGAGCCCGATCGGGCTGGGGCACGTCCAGCGTGATCTGGCGATTGCTCGTGAGCTTCGGCGGAAGATTCCCGAACTCGAGATCGACTGGCTGGCACAGCATCCCGTGACGCAGGTTCTGGAGCGGTCCGGCGAGCGGGTCCACCCGCTGAGCCGCCAGCTGGCCAGTGAGTCAACCCACTGGGAGCGCTCCGCCCACGATCACCGGCTGCACTGTTTTCAGGCATTCCGCGACATGGACGAGATCCTGCTCGCCAACTTCATGGTTTTCCTCGACGCGGTGCGGGAGACGCCCTACGATCTCTGGATCGGCGACGAGGCCTGGGAGGTCGACCACTTCCTGCACGAGAATCCGGAACTGAAGAGCGCTCCGTACGTTTTCATGACCGATTTCGTTGGATGGGTACCGATCGACTGGTCGGAAGGCTCGCGAGAGTCGTTCCTGACCGCCGATTACAACCAGCAGATGATCGAGCAGATTGAACGCTTCCCCTATGTGCGCGATCGCTCTCTCTACTTCGGTTCCTATGACGACCTTCTCCCGGAGCGATTCGGACCCAATCTGCCCTCCATTCCCGAATGGGCTCGCGAGCATTTCGATGCGGTCGGCTACGTGACGCCATTCAATTCCGGCGATTATGTCGATCGGAGCGTGCTGCGCGCTCGGCTCGGCTATGAACCGGACCAGCCCCTGATCTTCCTGACGGTCGGCGGTACCGGAGTGGGCGAGGCGTTGCTGCGCAAGGCGATTGACGCCTGGCCGCTGGTGCAGCGGCAGCGTCCTGACGCTCGCTGCATCGCCGTCGCCGGGCCGCGTATTGACCCGCGCAATCTGCCACAACATGAGGCGATGGAGATTCGCGGCTACGTCCACAACCTCTACGTGCACCTGGCGGCGAGTGATCTCGCGGTAGTGCAGGGAGGTTTGAGCACGACGATGGAATTGACCGCCACCCGGCGTCCGTTCATCTACGTGCCGGTTCAAGATCATTGCGAGCAGCTGTTTCACGTGACGCATCGACTGCAACGTTACCGGGCGGGAAAGCGCCTGGAGTTCGATGCGATCGATCCCGAAACCCTGGCGGACACGATGCTCGGAAATCTCAACGCCGATACGAGCAACTACCTGCCACACGTGGACGGCGCGGCCGCCCGGGCCGCCGCGCGCATCGCCGAACTGCTCTGAGAACCCTCTGCCAACGCCGATCCAACGTGGTGTAATCAGCGCGATCGGCGACTGATTGTTGGAGAGGCGGGCACGGGCTCATGGCATCGGTACAGCGACCTAACGGCGGGAGAATCTACTTCGACCAGGCGGGTGAAGGACCGCCGCTGCTGCTGATCTGTGGAATGATCGGTGTTCGAGAGATCTGGTCACCCCACATTCCCGAGCTGAGCCGTCATTTCCGCCTGATCATGATCGACAACCGGGAGTCGGGTGAGAGCGACCCGGAAGCCGGCCCCTATACGGTGGCGGATATGGCCGGAGATGGCGCGGCATTGCTCGACGCGCTGGCGATAGATCGGGCCCACGTACTCGGTCATTCCATGGGTGGCTTCATCGCCCTGAATCTGGCAGTAGACCGTCCATCGCTAATCGACCGGTTGATCCTTGTGTCGACCACGGCCGCGACGGGCGCCGCGCTGGGCCGGCCCGCACCTCAGCTCGATCCGGCCGCCTGGATTGCCGATCCGGTGGAGCGCACGCGGCGTCAGCTACGTTCGGCCGCCGCACCAGGTTACTTCGATGCACATCCAGACCAGCTCGAAGCGGTGAGCGCGCTGATGGCCAACAACCGGCTCAGCTTCGATGGAATGCAGCGCCGCACCCATGCCACCTACTCCAGCCACGATGTGCGCTCGCGGCTCGCGTCGATCACCGTCCCGACACTGATCATCCATGGTGACGCTGATCGTTCGATTCCGCTGGAAAACGGACGTGCGCTGGCGAACGGTATCCCCAACGCCTCGCTGACAGTGTTCGAAGGTGCCGGGCATTTCCCGCAGATCGAGCGCACCGAGGAGTTTCATCGCGCGGTGATCGAGTTCCTCGAAGCCGAGGGAGGCTGACTGGGCTCCGCTACTCGCCGAAGCGGGATGGTCTGAACGCATCGAGTCGCGGGTCGGTTGAGCCGACCAGGATCGAGCCGGCCATGAGGTCGGCGGTAATCACCGCCATCTGAATTCCGGTTTGATAGTGGCCGGTGGCTACCCACAGCCCATCGATATGTGGCACGCGCCCCATGATGGGCTGGTCATCGACCGATCCAGGGCGCAGACCGGCCCACATCGAGGTGACTTCGCCTGCCAGCAGGGCTGGTGCGAGTTCGGCCGCCAGGTCGAGACACCATTGCGTGTTGCGCGCGAGCACCCGCTTATCGAACCCAACTCGCTCCTTGGTGGCGCCCACGGCCACGGTGCCATCCGTACGCGGCACGAGGTGCCCGCCACCGTAGCGACCGATGATGCGATACGGCATCATCGGCGCCCCGGCGATGGCCAGCATCTGCCCTTTGGAGGGAACGGTTGGGATCGACACACCGAGCCCACCGGCCAGCTGTGCCGTCCAGGCGCCGGCCGCCAGCACGACCTGACCGGCCGGCAGGATGCCATCCGGCAACCTGACACCCACGGCCCGGCCGTTTTCCGTCACGATATCGATCACCGGCGTGTGCTCGATGATCCGGACTCCGGCCCAGGTCGCCGCTTCGGCGATGACGCGAGTCAGATCGTAGGTGAAGACACTGGCCGCCTCGCGAACCAGCAATCCGCCAAGTACATTCTCGGGCAGCACCGGCTCGAGCTCGCGGGCGCCAGGTCCATCGAGCCAATCGACATGAAAACCAAGTCCTGCCTGCCAGTCGGCCAGCAGCTTCAGCTCGGCGGCTTCGTCCTCGTTCAGAGCGACGGTCAGCTCGCCACGGAGGTGAAAGCCTGTCCGGCTGCCAGTGGCTTCCTCGATGCGTTCCACGAACGTGGGATAGGCCAGGATGCTGTCGGCGGTCAGCTCCGCCTTGACGCGAGGCGTGTCGATCGATGAAGGCGGCGAGATAATCCCCGCCGCCGCACCGGATGCTTCGCGGCCGATCGATCCGCGCTCGATGACGACTACCGAGAGGCCGTTCCGGCCGAGCTGATAGGCGATCGCGCAGCCGATGATGCCGCCACCGACGATCGCGACGTCTGGACTGCCAATACGCCCGGACACGGCAACCTCCCACCACTCGCGTTCACCACAGAGACGATTCCCATGCCGCCCGTCAGCGACCAGCCGCGATGCCGATACCAAATGGATCGGCGCCGCCGTAGCGAATTCCTGATTCGAAATCGACGGCCACGCCAGTTGGGCTGGCGAAGCCGCGCGGCGAGAAAGAGACCTCGACGTCGACGACGTTGTGGCCCATCGCACGCAACGCCTCACGCGTCCCGGCCGGCACCCGATCATCGACCAGGAGTTCCGGACCGGCACAGTCGATCAGTGGTGAAGCGCAGGCCGACTGGATGTCCATGCCGAACTCGATGACGTCGAGCGTCATCTGCACACAGGTGTCCATGATGCGACGACCGCCCGGCGCGCCGACTGCCAAAACCGGGACGCCATCTTTCACCGCCACCACGTGCGCCATGCTGGAAGCGGGGCGCTTCCAGGGGGCGATCGAGTTGTTGCGCCCCGGCAACGGATCGAACAGGTTCATGTTGTCGTTCAGGAGCACGCCGGTCCCCGGTACGGTAACGCCGGACCCAAAGATCAAGGTCAGCGTCTGCGTGATCGAGACCATGTTTCCCTCGGCGTCGACGACCGAGAGGTGAGTGGTGCAGCCACCGTCGGCCTGCGTGCTGACCCGCGCCGCCGCTCCCCGAGCGATGCCCGGTCCGGCCGAGGCCTGCGTGGCACGGGATGGATCGATCTCGGCGCGTCGCCGAGCCGCGTATTCCTTCGAAGAAAGGGCCGTCCAGTCGATATCGACGACATCGGGATCGCCGACGTAGGCAAAGCGGTCGGCATGCGAGCGTTTGCTCGCTTCGGCCAGCCGGTGCAGGCTGGTGACTGTGTTGAAGCCGGTGGATCGCAGGTCAAAGCCTTCGACGATGTTGAAGGTCTCGGCAATGGTGATCCCGCCCGCTTGCAGGGGGAGCAGCAGAAGCTCCACGTCGCGATAGGGAACAACGAGCGGATCGACAATCAACGCCTGGTATTGCGCCAGGTCGTCGGTGGTGATGAGGCCGCCGGTCTGGCGCATGTGCTCCGCAATCCGCTCGGCAACCTCACCTCGATAGAAACCGTCGGCACCGTCGGAGGCGATGCGTCGTAGCGTTCGCGCCAGATCGGGCTGCGGGATGGAGGGCAGCGCCTCGCCAAAGAGTGGCGCGGGCGTGGTGCCCTGGCGCAGGAAGATACTGGACGTCTCGGGATCGCGCCGGATGATCCCCAACTGGCTGGCAAGGAGCATCCCGTTGTACCAGTTGATCGGGAAACCGACCTCGGCGTAGCTGATCGCCGGAGCAACTGCCCGGTCGAGCCCGATCGTGCCGAACTGCTCCAGCGCCGTCGCCATCCCCGCGACCATGCCCGGAACCGCGACCGAGCGGGGGCCGTAGGCATTCGCCTGATCCTTGATCCCCTGAAAGCCGACGCCGTCGGCGCGGAACCCCGCGGTCAGCTCATACATGTCAGGCGAGGCGGCGAGCGGTGCGCGACCAAAATAGTCGATGACCTTGCGCGGGCCGCCGGCGAACTGAATCGTCATGAATCCAGCACCACCGACGCCGCTCATCCAGGGCTCGACCACGCCGATGGCAAAGGCGGCGGTGACCGCCGCGTCGACGGCGTTGCCACCTTCTTCGAGCACGTCGAGGGCCGCTTTCACCGCCCAGGGGTGCTTCGCCGCGACCATGCTTTGGCGCCCGACTGCCAGATCGCGCGTGATCCGGTGCGTCGTCTCTCGATTCATCGTCATCTCCCCTTCGAACACGTCGAGCGCCACCGCGGTCGATCGCCCAGCCTACCCCAAACGATTTCCATCCTCATGCACGAACCGTGCACGTGGCGATTGTCGCGCACATTGGTCGTCTGAGGCTACAGTGGCGAAGCCAGGGTGCTGCCCGTGCCATCGCGACTCTCCTGGCGGCTACATCATGAATTCCCGCATCCGCCTACGATAGACGTCGATGTGCCGGTGGGCTTCCGCTTCCGCGGCATGCACGTCCCCCTCGGCGATCAGTTCGACGAGCCTGCAATGCGACTCATACCAGACCGCGCCCGAATCGGAGAGTCGAAAGGAGAGCTGCCAGTAGCGAAGCAAGGATGTATTGATCTCCAGCGAGAAGTTGGTGAGGTAGTCGTTGCCGCTCAGCCTGCCGAGAATGATGTGGTAGTCCAGATCGGCGACGGCGATCGGCTCGAAATTGCCCGAAGCGACGTTCCGTTCGGATCGCTTGAGAAGCGCGCGCAGGCGGTCGACGTGGGCGGACGTTACGTGCTCCGCCGCGAGCCGGGCTATCGGAGGCTCGATCAAACGGCGAGCCTCAGTCAACTGCTGAATGTCGGTGAGTGATAGCTGGCTGACCCAGGCGCCGCGGCGCGGAGATCGAACGATGAGACGTTCGTGTGCCAGGCGCAGCATCGCTTCCCGCAGCGGCGTCCTCCCGGTTCCAAGTCGCTCGATCAGTTCGCGCTCATCGATCGTCGCTCCCGGAGGAAGGTCGTGCGTGATAATCATCCGGCGCAGTTCCTGATAGGCCTTCTCCACCTTGAGGGGCCCCGGAACGGTTTTCCTATCAGTGGCCACGGCCACAGACTCACCCCTTCCCTAGCGTGACGACCTCGCCGTTGTCGCGTTAACCCCGGGCAACCAGGCTGGGGTGGTCCAGGGGCTGGCCATTGCTACCACACCTACGTCAACGCCAGCAACGGTCTCCCCCGCGGCCCGAGAACGTCACGTGTACCTTGAATCTCACCAGATTCGCGCAAGATCGAAGACGTCTCGCGGAATTGGGCCAGCGTCGGTTTATGCGCTTTGATCGCGAGTTTGTCTCCCCCACCAATGTTACCGCATATCAACCGATTCGAACGCTCAGTGCTGCTGCCGCGGCGGAGGGCTCTGGCGCCGTCACATTCGCTGCGGTATCGTGAGCGCGGTCCGAATCGGGCTTGTCGCCGTCGTTGGGATCGCCCATCACGAGCCGATTAAGCCATGGCGAATGAGAAAGGTGGTTGAGCGCCCGCGGATGAATACGTTACTCGTGGCGATCGGCGGGGCTATCGGCGCCGCCGGGCGGTATCTCATCGGTGGATGGGTTCAAACATTCGCGGGAACCGGATTCCCCCTCGGAACCTTCTTCGTCAATGCCACCGGCTCGCTAATCATCGGGGTTATCCTGGGGTTAGTTGAGCGTGGTTCACTGTCGGGACAGGCTCGGCTGTTCCTGGCGGTCGGGATAATGGGGGGCTACACGACCTTCTCGAGTTTCAGCTACGACAACCTGGGCCTGCTGCAATCGGGCGAAACCGGTCGTCTGCTGGTCAACATGTTTGGACAGTTGGCGATCGGCCTATTCGCCGCCTACCTTGGAGTGGTCCTGGCCCGGGCGTTGGGAGGCTACGCGTGAACCTGAAAGATGCCGTCAAACTCACCGCCTATGTCAGCGATTCGGTGCGTTACGAGCACAAACCTCTCTACGAAGCAATCCTCGAACTCCTCCATCATGAGGGTATCTCCGGGGCGACCGTCGCGCACGGCACGGCCGGGTACGGCGCCGACAAGCAGCTTCACACCATCAAGATCTTGCGGCTGTCAAACGATCTTCCGGTGATCGTCACCGCCATCGACACGCGTGAGAAGATCGACGCCGTTCTCCCCAAGCTTGACACGATGATCGCAAAGGGCCTGGTCACCATCGAGGACGTCACGATCGTCTTTCACCGCCCAGAGAGCTGAGCGTATTTGAGCGACGATGGCCGACTGAAAACGGACCCGCTGTTCTACCGGTCGAGCAGCGCCTTCAGGTCCGGCGGAGACCACCGCTGCAGATCGTTGCGACTCAGGCAGTAGTCGGCGATCTGCTCCAGCGTCGCCCACCAGACCCCCTCGAACCCGTTGATGTACTCGATCATGCGCTCCAGCAGGAGCACCCGTGAGGGCCGTCCGGATACGAACGGGTGCATGGTCAGAATGAAGACGCCGTTGTAGCGGTGGTAGCCGGCAAACTCGCTCGACCAGACCTCGAAGACTTTATCCGGGCTGGAGATCCCGACGTTCGTCGTGTAATGCGGGTAGTCGTCGAGGATCCACTGAATCGGCAGCTCCAGGAGATCGCCCGAGGGGGTATCCACCAGATACGGGATGTCGTCTCCCATCAAGCTGGTGTCGTAGCGGAAGCCGTAGCGCTTCAAGAGGTTGGGCGTGCCGGGCTTGAGCTCCCAGGCCGGCGAGCGATAGCCGATCGGCTTGCGCCCGGTCAGGCGCTCGAGAACCTCGATCCCATGTACCAGAACCGATTCTTCCTCTTCGTCGGAAAGGCGATCGGGTCGCTCATGCAGGTAGCCGTGATGCCCGATCTCGTGTCCTTCACCCGTGATGCGCTCGATCATCTCCGGGTGAAGCTCGGCGGTGAAACCCGGTACGAAGAAGGTTCCCGTGATGCCGTAGTTCTTCAGCGAATCGAGGATGCGGGGAACCCCGACGGCCGGGCCGTATGTCGCGGTCGAGATGAGCGTCAGACGTTCGTGCCCATGCTCGCGATCCTGCACCAGCGGGATCGTCTCTCCGTCGGCGTCAAAGGTGAGCGCGACCGCGACCTGCTTACCGTCCGGCCAGGTGAAACGTGCCATGAGAACACTCCCTCCACAGTACGATCAATCTGACATGGTCACGAACGACTTATGTCTGAATGGGCAGGTGCCAGCATCACCTGCTGGCAGAGGCTGAGAACGGCGGTCGCCGTAGATGCCAATCCGTGCGCTCCTGATAGGCATGACCGGCTCGAAGGACGAGGCCATCCTCGAACTCGCGCCCGACGATTTGCAACCCGATCGGCAACCCGTCCTCAGTGAACCCGCAGGAGATCGACAGGGCCGGCTGGCCGGTCAGGTCGAACGGAGCGGTCAGCCGCATCAAATTCGTCAGCCTCCGGTCATCATCCGTCACCTCGACCGTGGTGACCTCCAGTGGGGTCGCGGCGGTCGCGGACGTGGGCAGGACGAACAGATCGATCGACTCCTGGATCTCGCGCAGACGCGCTCGCAGGCGCGCGCGAACATCTTGAGCCATGAAGTAGGTCACGGCAGTCGTGCGCAACCCGGCGGAAAGCCGTTCGAAGACCGTTTCGGTGTAGTCCGCTTCGTGACGCGGAATCCACTCCCGGTGATAGTAGCTCGCCTCCGGCAGCAGGATCGCCATGACGGCATCGAGCGTATCGTTTTCGAGCTCTGGGATTTCGATCTCCCGCACCTCGGCACCCGCGCCGGCCAGCACCGTCGTGGCCGCGCGCACCGCATCGCGTACCTCAGGGTCGATCGAGTCATCCATGAAGTTTGTCAACAACCCGATGGAGACACCGTTCAGGGAGCCGGAAAGCTCGCGTGCAAACGCGGGAACCGGCCGATCGAGCGACTGGCGATCGCGCGGATCGTATCCCGCAACGGCTCCGAGCAGCAGGGCAAGATCGCGCACCGACCGGGCAAACGGTCCGGCGTGGTCGAGCGTCCAGGAGAGGGGCTGCACACCGAAGCGTGAGATCAGCCCGTAGGAGGGCTTGAGCCCCGCCACGCCGCAAAATGCCGCCGGGAGACGGATCGATCCTCCGGTATCGCTGCCGAATGAGCCGTAATCCAGTCCGGCCGCGACTGACGCCGCCGATCCGCCACTCGATCCACTGGTGGTCTTGGTGAGATCCCAGGGGTTTCTGGTCGGGCCATAGTCGGGATGAACCGAGGCGTAGGCGAACTCCAGCATGTTGGCTTTCGCGACGATGATCGCTCCAGCCTGGCGTAGCCGGTGGACCACCGCGGAGTCTTCAGCCGGGACGAAGTCCGCGAGGATGCGGGAACCCGACGTGGTTCGGACACCTTCTGTCCAGTAAAGATCCTTCACCGAGACGGGGATCCCGTGCAGCGGGCCACGGTAATTGCCCGTTCGGATCTCGCGTTCCGCGGTCGCCGCGTCCCGGCGCGCCTGCTCGCTCAAGACCGTGATGTGTGCGTTGAGCGTCGGGTTCAGCTGGGCGATCGCGTCCAACGACTCGTCGACCAGATCGGAGGGGGAAACATCGCCAGCCGCGACCCGGTTCGCGACGTCATGAATCTCCGGCAGGTGGGAATCGTCGCGATGCGTCGTCATGTTCACCTTCCTTCCTGGCCCGAGACTCCGTACAACTGGTCAGCCTGATCGACCTCATCCTATCCTGAACCCAGGCGCAGCGATACAACCCTCACCACATGCACTATGCGAGCGTCGCGCCGGCCGGCGATTGAACAGATCTCGAGAGCGGGCGATTATAGCGTCGTGCGCGATGAGCGATCCCAGGAGAGGAGCGATCAATGCCCTACGCCAATGCCGGTGGAGTCAAGCTCTACTACGAAAGTGCTGGAGAAGGCACGCCGTTGATCCTGCATGGTCATGGTCACAGCGGCTGGATGGTCTTTCAGATTCCCTATTTCTCACAGTTCTACCGGGTGATCACCTTCGATCGACGCGGCACCGGTCGATCCGACGACCCGCCCGCTCCCTGGTCGATGGAGGGATTCGCGGCCGACGTGCGGAATCTGATGGACGCACTCGACATCGATAAGGCGATCGTCGGCGGCAACTCCCTCGGCGGAGCAATCTCGTCGCAATTCGGGCTCGACTACCCGGATCGCGCACTGGCCCTCATCGTCGGCCACACCGTTCCGTGGTTCTGGCCCTTAGGGCGTCAATGGATTCAGGACCAGATCGATCTGGCGCAGCGAAACGAGCGCGTTGTCGTGATGCAGCCGCGCTCGTATGACTGGGAAGAAGAAGGACCGCCGACTGTCGCGCCCGGCTTCGCCGACACCGCGATTGGCCGCTATATGGCGACGCTGAGTGGTGGACTCGGCAGCAGTGACGCGACGATCAAGATGCTCAGCGCGTTCATTGATTGGGACCAACGACCCCGCTACACCGAGATGCAGCCAGCTCGACGTTCCGGTGCTGGTCATCGTCGGCGGCAACGAGCCGCAAAAGACGATCGAGCTTTCCTACGAGTGGCACCTGCAATTCAAGAATTCCGAATACGCGATTCTGCCCAACACGTATCATGGGGCCGCTTCCGGCAATCCGATCGGCTGGAATCGCGCCGTTCACGGCTTCCTGCAGCGTCACGGGTTCTGACCAGGAGATAGCGCGCGTCGCGTCTCAGTTCGCTACCGCGGTGTTGCTCGATTTGTCACCGATTTGTGAAGGCCAGTCGACCTCGGTCGAGAGAAGAGGATCATGCAGACTGTGGAGCAGCTCGTCGATATTACCGGCGCAGGATTTCCGGCCTGGTCACTGGATGGGAAAGCGGTTGCTTATCTTCTGGACCGGCCCGGTAGCGGCTGGCAGTTATGGCGCTGCGAGCTTGCCAGTGGCGCGCGCCGTCCACTCAGCGAGCGCGCCGTGTCCGGCGCCAAACCGGTCTGGTCGCCCGGCGGAGAAAGGCTAGCCGTCGTGCGAGGCAATGCAGACGGCGGATCCGACATCTGGCTGATCGCCGCGGACGGCTCCGGTCGAGAAGAACGCCTGGCCGGCGGTGCCTGGGAGACCCGTTCTCCCTCGTTTTCACCCGACGGTTCCCAGCTCGCGTTCATCAGCGGCGAAGCTGGAAGCCTCGACGTGTGGGTCATTCCGGTCGAGGGCGGTCCTACACGCCAATTGACGGTCAACACGAACCCGCTCGACGAGCCGCGCTGGACCCCGCGCTGGTCACCCGATGGTGCCTGGATCGCATACGTCTCCTCCCGATCCGGCGAGCGCAACAACGATGATGCCTGGGTCGTGTCGGTGGACGGTTCGTTGCACCGCCAGCTCAGCACCGGGCTGATGGTCAATACCGATCCGGCCTGGTCACCTGACGGCCAGCACCTCGCCGTGGTGGCCAATACTGTCATGGAGCACTGGTACGGCGACGACGCCGATATCTGGCGCATCCCCTTCGCGCCGGGACCGTTGGAGAAGCTCACACCGGATGGCGGTCACTCATGGCGGCTGGAGGGCACCGGGCTCAGCTGGTCGCCGGACGGCGGCACGATCTACGGCCTCTCCTTGCGGAACGGCAACAAGAACGTCACGGCCGTTCCCGCGAAGCGGGGAGTCCGCACCGCCGTCACCAACCTGACCGGCTCGGTCACCGATTTCGCGATCTCGCCGGATGGCACCATGCTCGCCTACGTCCTCTCGACGCAGACGAGCCCCGCCGATCTCTTTGTCATGCCACTGGCGGGCGGCCGGCCACGTCGCCTGACAGACTGCTCTACGAGCGTCGACGGTGCACTCACTGCGCCCGAGCGCATCGCGTACCGTTCGTTCGACGGGCTCTATTGCGACGCCTATCTCTATCTTCCGCCCGAATTCGACGACCAGAAGCAATATCCCGGGCTGATTCAGGTCCACGGCGGCGGCACGAACGCCTACGGCAACGGCTGGCATCCGGCCGAGCAGTGGTTCAGCCAGCACGGCTTCGTGGTGCTGGCGATCGAGTATCGTGGGTCGAGCGGCTACGGGCAGGAGTTCGCGGCGCTGTCCTACGGCGACTGGGGCGGTGGTCAGACGCACGACACCGTCGCGGCCGGGCAGTGGCTGAAGGCGCAACCCTACATCTCGAAGATCGGGATCTACGGCGGCAGCTACGGCGGCTACATGACCCTGCACGGCATCGTCGCCGCGCCCGATCTGTTCCAGGCCGCTGTCGACATGTACGGCAACACCAATAAGGTTACCGCTCACCAATACTGCGACCGCGTCGGGCGCGTCTTCGTCGCCCGCGATTACTGGGGCCGGTATCCCGCCGAGATGCAGGAACTGATGGATCACGGATCGACCTACCAGCATCTCCACAAGATCAAGACGCCGCTCCTGATCATGCATGGGGCTGAAGACAAGCGAGTGCCGCCGGAAGAATCGGAGCAGGTCGCGGCGACGATGCGAGCGCAGGGCCTGCCACACGAGTATGTGGTCTACCCCGGCGAAGGACACGGGTTCCGTCGTCGCGAACATCGCATCGATTGCTACACCCGCATGCTGGATTGGTTCAACACGTACTTGGCCGGTTAGCCCGGGAAGTCGATCGGGCGAGAGGATAGACAAAATGCCCTATGCCGACGCGGGAGGAGTGCGACTTTTCTACGAAAGCGCTGGTGAAGGAACCCCGCTGATCCTTCATGGTCACCATCACCTGGGCTGGATGGTTTTCCAGGTCCCGTATTTTTCCCAGTTTTACCGGGTCATCACCTTCGATCGCCGCGGCACCGGGCGCTCCGATGATCCGCCCGGGCCCTGGACGCAGGCCGATTTCGCCCGCGACCTGCGCAACCTGATGGATGCCCTGGAGATTGAGAAGGCGATCGTCGGCGGCAACTCCCTCGGTGGGGTCATCTCATCCCAGTTTGGGCTCGATTATCCCGATCGCGCGCTCGCCCTCATCGTCGGCCACACCACTCCCTATCGCCGGGAACTGAGCAAGGAATGGCTGCGCCAGCAGATCGAAATCGCCGAGCGAGGCGAGCGCGTCATCGTGCGTCAGCCGCGTAGCTTCGAGTGGGAAGAAGAAGGTCCTCCAACGGCCGCCGAAGGCTTTGCTGATACGCCGGTTGGCCGCTACATGGCCACGCTGAATGGCGGGCTTGGGAATCGAGAAGCCACCCTCAAAATGCTCTGGTCGATGATGGACTGGGACCAGCGCCCACGATATCCCGAACTCCAGCAACTCGACGTCCCAGCGCTGGTGATCGTCGGCGGCAACGAGCCGCAGAAGACGATCGAACTTTCGTATGAGTGGCACCAGCAGTTCAAAAAATCCGAATTCGTGATCCTGCCGAACACCTATCACTCAGCGGCCGCCGGAAATCCGATCGGCTGGAATCGCGCCGTTCACGGCTTCCTGCAACGCCACGGGTTCTGACACGTGTCAGAACCCGTGAATCCGGACCAGACGTCTGGTGCGCCCGCGCCCTACTCCGCCAACTTCAAGGTCGCGCTGTAAATCGCGTTGAAGAGCAGCCGGTAGGTGCCACGCATCTGGGCCCGAAACTGCGGCCGGAAGCCGAACAGGATCGCGTGACCCTCCCCGACCGGCGCGTCAACCAGCGCGGCGCGGCCCTGAAGGTGCTCCGCCCCCAGCACCCAGCCCGACAAGAGTGGATCGGTGTGCGGATAGCGCGCGACGGTATCCGCGCCGTTGAGGACATCGAAGGCCGGGCCGCTGACGAAGAGCGCGGCGACCTCGCGTTCCATGCCCCAGCCGATCGGATGCCGGTTGTCGACCAGCAGTTGGAGCAGCGACCCGGGGCTGTAGAACGTGTCGTTCGGGAGGTTTTCGATGCCGTTGACGACCGGCAGATAGAGATGACGGATGACGACGTCACAGGCCGAATCGAAGGCGATGACCGTTCCGCCGCCGTGGACGAAGCGTCGCAGGTTGGCGGCTCCTTGCTCCCCGATCCCGCCGGAATACTCGGCCGGATAGACCTTCGGGTCGTTCCCTTCCAGGATCTCGCGTGGCGACATCTGCGGCAGGATGACGACGTCGAAGCGTGAGCGCAGATTCCCCTGACGCATGTCGGCATCGCGCAACGTCTCGAACTCCAGGTCATAGCGCTCCAGGATGAAGCGCGTCCAGCCTTCGTCGATACCGTTCGGCCGCCAGCTCCGGTACATCGCCGACCCGCGGCTGGCGCAACGATCTGAAGCGTGTCGACGGCTTGCGGCCCACACCGTCGAAACGGACGTGGGTCTCAGCGGCAATCTGCTCGAGCCGGTCCACATCGACACCCTCGATGAGATAGGTACCGGCCGACCACTCCCGATCGCTCGCACGAAAGCTCTCGGCCGCGCGCCAGACGGTCGCACCTGCCGCCAGAAGCCGGTTGACCGCCCTGAACGAGGCGTTCGTCTCGCAGTCGAGCAGGAACGTCGTCCTGTTCCGGCCACGGATCTCTCCGGCCGGAAGCTCGGCGCGCGCGATCAGCTCGAGATCGGCTTCGAAAGGATGCTCCACCTGCACCGACTCCACACCCATATAGAGTGGCAGCGAGTGGGCGGTGATGTCGTACGGCGGTTTCGGCGGACCACCTGGGAAGAGGCGCAGATCAGGATAATGCTGCACTTCGAGCAGCGTTTTCGCGTACGAGCTGAACGGCTGCGTCATCTGAATGACGTGGGACCCAGCCGGATATTCGACACCCGCGGCCGTAAACGGCCGCAGCGCGCGTTGCACCTCGACGAGACCGTCCTGCAAGCACCTGGAGCATCTCGACGGTCGTGACCGGATCACGCTGTTCCGCCGGAACGACGAAGGCGAACGGCGTGTCGCGCTCGACGGCGCGTTTCTGCGCCGCCAGAAGTTGCGTACCCACTGGCGACGATATGACGCCGCATTCTTGAGACAGGCGAGCACCGAGATCTTGTTGTATTCGACGATATCGCGCAGGCGCCACTCGCCGCCGTTCCACGGAAACGGGTGATTCCCACGGCTTTCTCGCGGGTCGAACCCTCGGGTCTCACGAAGATCGACGCCGCTGAGATGGATCGGCGTCGCGATCTTGCAGCTTGCCGCTTCCGACAGGAGGCGCACGCCACCGTGATAATGCTGATAGGCACGAGACGGGGAGTAGCCATCGAAGATGATGTCGGTCGCGACGCCGGACTTGCCAGCCGAAGCCAGTGCCGCCGCCATGGCCGTGCCAACCTGGGCGATCTCCGCCTGGAGAATCGGATCGACGTTCGGATCGTAGGGATCGATGAACGGGGGCAGCACGTAGCGCGGGCCATCCGACATCATCTGATGCTGGTCGAAGACGATCTGCGGGTGCCAGACGTTGTGGACCTTCTCCACCGCCAGCCGGTTCTCCACCTGCGTGAGCATGAACCAGTCGCGATTGTTATCGTGGCCGGTGTACTTCTGGTAGATCTCCGGCGGCTGTGACCCTTCCGCCCGCGTGCCCAGCGTCTCCTCGTACCAGTTGGCGACCAGCTCCATGCCGTCCGGGTTAAGCGAGGGAACGAGCAGCAAAACGACGTTGTCGAGAATGAGACGCGTCTCGTCGTCATCCCGGGTCGCCAGCTCATGGACGAGCTCCGGCGTCATCTGAACCGCGCCCACCTCAGTTGCATGCACGCTGCAGGTGACCATCACGATGCAGCGCCCGATGCTCGCCAGGCGCTCGGCCTCGTCGTCCGGGAGTTGGCGCGGGTCGGCCAGCCGCTTCTGAATCTGTCGCAGCTCTTCCAGCCGGGCCAGGTTCTCGGGCGACGAAATAGTTAGCAGCACGAACGGCTGTCCCTCTGTTGCTTCCCCCAGTTTCTCGTAGCGCACGCGATCGCTCGTCGTGGCGATCTCCTGGAAATAGGCCAGCATGTCCGCCCAGCGAACGAGCTTGCGATCCGAACCCATGCGAAAACCGAAGCGCTCCTCGGGGGTAGCCAGTTTGACAGTGCGCCGGCTCATCAAGACACCTTTCCGAGTGAAGTCGAATGGTTCAGGAAGTTTCAAGGACGGATGGGCGAGTCTGACCTACTGTACCACCAGAGGTGCGAATTTCGGGCGTGCCCCTGTCGTGACCGCGGCATCGTCCGGGTCGGGATTTGGGTTATCGTCGGTCACCTGGACAGTCAGTTCAACCCCGGGACACGACCCAGTTCCAGCCAGCCGCCGGCGTCAGGCCGCTCGCCGGTGCGCGTCACCGGCAGCATGGCACCGTTGGCGGTATTCACCAGGCCAAGACGCACCTGTAGCGGGCCGGATGCTGTCGACTGCGAGAGATCGAGCACCAGGCGGTCCTCGATGAGATCGCCCGGTTTCCAGAGTCGTGGCGGCGACATGCCACGCAGCGCGTAATCCTTGCGCTCGACCACCACGTTTCCGTTCCCGTCTCGCAACTGCGTCCAGACTTGGTAATCGGCACTGAGCGCCGATCGCACGTACCAGCGACTGGTGATCGTGACGAGATCGCCGTCGCGGCTGATCTTCGCCCCGAGATACTCGAGCCCATCACCGAAGGTCGCCGTGGCGTTACCCGGATCGGATTGACCCGGCTGGATCCTCCCGGGCTCTCGCACGGCCAGCCGGTTGTGATAGAGGTCGACCACCACCAGCGTGGCGCCCGCGCGCAGCTTCGCGTCGATGCCGTTGTGGTCAATGGCCGGTCCGTGCGGCTGGAAGTCGTAACGCCAGCCGGAGACGTCCGGCGCCAGCGAGAAGGATTCGGCGTCGACGTTGACACCGGACCCGGCATAGATCAGCCGTGACAGCCCGATGTAGTTTGGCTCGATCTGAATGCCGAAATGGCCGCGCGGGTACTCCTGGGTCTTGGGCGCGAACCAGGACGGGACGTTGATGAAGAGCATCTTCCCGTTCGGATGAGCCTTACCTTCGCGAATGATCCCGTTGGCGATCTGAGTTCCGTAGTCGAGCATCGTCATACGCCGGTCGATGAAGGAGACGCTCTGCACCAGCACGACACCCGTGAAGGCGAGCGTCGCCACGCGCCAGGTCCAGGTCAGCCAGCTCCGTTCGAAGCGCAATGACGGGAGAAACCCCCAGAAGACCGCGCTGGCGGGCGCGACGACGTAGAGCAGGCGCGGTCCGTTCAGGACGTAGTCGTAGGTCAGGGCTCCCGCCGCCGGGGCAAAAGCCAGTGCTCCGAGCGCGATCGCGATGAGCGGGGTCCAGGGTCTCCGCCGTGCCAGATAAATAGCCGTGCCCAACGCGACGCCGCTCGCCCCGATCAGCAGCACCATGCGCAACGGATCTCCACCGAGATAGCCAGTCAACCAGCCGGTCTGCCGCGTTACCGGGTAGGCAAACCCCTCTAGCCAGAAGCCAGCATTGTGGATGACGTCGGTCAGCGTGCGGTGCTCGGTCTTGGGTTTGTTCATGGTGAACCAGAGCCAGAGGTAGAGGCCCTCCAGCACGGCAGGCATCAGCAGCCACAGGGACGCCCGTGCCAGTTCGCGGCGACGCCACCAGAACAGCACCTCGAGCGCGAGCAGAAGCGGCAGGATCACCACGCCGTATTCGTGCGTCCAGAGGGCTACCCCTGAGAGGAGCGACGCGAAGAAGAGGCGCAGGGGCGAGCCGAGGAGACGGCCGTCGTACCAGAGCAGGAGCACCGCCAGGATCTCGGCCGTCACCAGCGTGTGGACCAGTGTGCCCAGGATCTCGAGCGCCTGGTAGCTGAAGGGATAGAGCAGGAAGAGGAGGGCCGGCAGGAGTGACCAGCGCGAGCGAGTCAGGCGCCAGAGCAGCAGGAAGAGGAGCCAGCCCGAGAGGGCATGAGCCGCCAGCGGCATCAGGTGCAGCAGCGTCGTATCGTAGCGGCCGGTCAGGAGGTAGATCGCCTTCCAGAGCATGAACGGAATCGGCCGGTAATAGGAGTAGCCCGGCAACGGGCGCGAGAGGAGCGACCAGAAGCTCTCCTGCTCGGTGCGAGTCAGGTCGAAGGCGTCATCGAGGAAATAGGAGAAGCCAAGAACGCGCCAGTAGACGGCGAAGCTGATGGCGACGCTCAGGACGAACGCCAGCGCGGGCAATGTCCTGTCCCCTGTGAGAGTCGAGGCCCCGAGCGACCACGCCCTGATCCGTTCGAACCTCCTGGATCCGCGTTCCGTCGCACTCGTCGTCAACGCCGGCCGTCCCATGTTCATCGCACGATCGCCGTCGGGCGCGGTGGACGGCCCATTCGGCGTACGAACCAATAGCACGTCGCTCGCTCGATGACATTCGATAGCAACGTTGATGCCCCGCTCATTGGATGACGCATGGCCGGCGCGGCGGTCGCGTCATCTGCCGTGGAAAGCGACTGAGCGAACGCTCAGCCGCTCACCTCCCGCAGGAACGACCGCACGACGTCGTTGTAGACGACCGGCTGCTCCTGGTTGCTCATGTGACCGGTCCCGGAGATGATCTCCAGCGTCGCGCCGGGTATGCCGTCGACCAGCAGCGTCGACAGGTGCAGCGGCACGATCTGGTCCTGCTCGCCCGCGATAACCAACGTCGGAACGTCGATCGTCGCCAGCACGTCCCGTTCGTCCGAGCCGTGCAGCGCGGTGGCCGCCTGACGGTAGCCGGACGGACGGATCATCGCGAATATCGTCTCGATCTCGTGCCGCACGGCGCCGTGCGTTCCTTCCGAGACCAGCGACGACACGCGTGCCTGCGCCATCTCGGCGGGCGTCATCGTCTCGAGTGCACGGAGCCGGCCCGCGAGGCTCGCATCTCGCTCCGCTTGCGGACGGCAGCCGTCGCCCGGAAACGTGTTGCACAGGATCAGCGACCGCACGCGATGCCGATGGTCGCGAAAGAATTCCTGCGCCAGCACACCGCCCCAGGACTGACCGATTAAGTGCACACGATCGAGATCCAGCCGGTCCAGAACTTCAGCCAACAGCCGTGCGTAATCGGCCATGCCCCAGTTGCCGGCCGGATCGTCGGAGTCGCCGTAGCCGGGCGTATCCCAGGCGATCAGGGTGAACTCGCCGGACAGCCCGTCAACCTGTGAGCGCCACTGGAGCGCGTTGCCGCCTATGCCGTGGAGCAGCACGACCGCCGGCCCATTCCCGGCACGGAGATAGGCGATGCGACGCCCATCGATCGTTACCTGGAGCCTGTCCGCCATTGCCCCTCCTCGATGCTTAGACGTATGAAGATCGTTGCGGGTCACAAGATTCACTACGCGCAGGGACGCCCCACCACGCAGTTGAATCGCGGGCCAGGGATTGCGCCCCACGAACATCTATGCAATGACGGGAGCTCTGCCCACCTCCGCGACGAGGCCGACAACAGCATCGTTCGCCGTCACACCGCCAAACGCACGCAATTGGGTTCGCGGCACGGATACACTCCGAGTCCATTGCGCCTCCCTGATCCCCATACTACTCTCAACGTCAGCGAAAGGAGTAGGCGCAGCCCTATGGAACCGCGAGGCGTACACGAGAGCGAAACCACGCTGGCCCAGGTGATGATGCCGGCCGACGCCAACTCACAGGGGAACGTCCACGGCGGCACGATCATGAAACTGGTCGACACCGCGGGAGGGATCGCGGCGATCCGGCACGCGCGGCACCGGGTCGTCACCGTCATCATGGACTCGATGACCTTCCTCGAGCCGGTCTATGTCGGTGATCTGGTGACGATTCACGCCCGGCTGACCTGGACCGGCCGCACCAGCATGGAGGCCGAGGTGCGGGTCGACGCCGAGAACGTCGCCTCCGGCGTCGTCACCCACACCTCCACGGCCTATCTGGTCTACGTCGCGCTGGACGATGACGCCAAACCCTGCGCGGTGCCGCCTCTCGATCTCACCACCGACGAAGAGCGTGCCCGCTGGCAGCAGGCGGTGACACGCCAGAAACACCGGCTCGCGGCACGGCAATAGCCGCCATCCTGCCCCTTCAGAGCCTCAGAAAAGCCCGACCAGGATCACATCAACGGGTTCCTCCGCAGAGCAGGCAGGCGACTGATCGGACCGGTGGCCGCGTTGCGCCGCAGAGCGTGTACGATTCGGGTGGGAGACATCGTCGCATTGCACGAGGAGGCTGGATGCCGCGGTTACTGGTGCTCGATATCGATGGCACGTTGCTCGACCCGTCCGACATCGTGACGCCGGTGGTGCACGAGGCGATCGCCGCTTCACGCGCCAGTGGAGTCGAGGTGGCGCTCGCGACCGGGCGTCGACTGCGATCGGTCCGGCGCATCGTCGAAGAGGTCGGAATCCGTGTGCCGTTGGTCCTCTCCAATGGCGCGCTCGTCTGGAGCACCGAGCTCGAACAGCCGATGAACGTGATGGCCTTCACCCCGGAGCGGCTCCGCGCCGTCGTCGAGCAGGCGCCACGGCATGACCTGGCCCCGGTTCTGCTCCTCGGGCCGGGCGGTGGCGAAGCCATCGTCGTGCCCGAGAATCCGCCGCAGCCGGCCTTCGTCAAGGCCTTCATCAACCGGCGCATGGGCGAGGTGACGTTCATGCCCTGGGATCAGATCGGGCAGGTCTTGGATGTGCTCACCGTCGACGTGTTTGGACCCGAAGAAGAGTTGCGGCAGCTGACAGATGGCTTTGCGGAGCAGGGATTCTCAGTCTTTCATTCGGGACCGTTCGGTTGGGAAGCCAACCCGCCACACTGGGCTGCCAACATTCACATGCCGGGCGTCAGCAAGGCCTCCGGCGTGGCCCTGCTCGCGGCCGATCTCGGGTTGACCATGCGCGACGTCATCGCCGTCGGCGATGGCGAGAACGACATGCCGTTGCTCGAAGCCGCAGGGCTTGGCGTGGCGATGGGCAACGCGCCGGAATGGGTACGGCTGCGCGCCGACGCCGTGGTGCGTGGACACGATGAGAATGGCGTCGCCGAGGCAATCGAACGCTTCGTCCTCGGACGCGAGGGGCGCTAGACCGGCAGATCCAGATCCGCCAGCGAGGAGATGACGGAATAGCCGTCCGGTGGAGCGCCGGTGCGCGTCACCACGACGCCTTGCATGCCGAGCCGCTCCGCGGCCACGACGTTCTTGAGCGCGTCGTCGACCAGCAGGACTGATGCGGCCGGAAGCTTCATCTCATCCAGCGCCACCTCGAAGATGCGGGCGTCCGGCTTGCGGCTACCGACCCGAGCCGAGACGACCAGCACGTCGAAGAAATCGCGCACGCCGAGCGTTCGAAGCTGGCGATCCAGCGAGGGCCAGCCGTTCGAGATGACCCCGAGCCGCAGTCCCGCCCCCTCGAAGCGCTCCAGCGCTGACATCACGTCCGGGAAAAGCTCGATCTCTGGATGATAAACGGTCTCATGCGCGATCTCCCGGGCGAGCGAGTCGACCGGTTGGCGAGCCCCCAGTCCTCTCAGAAGCCACTCGAAATATCCCTGAAAACGCTCGCATTCCTCCTCTTCGGTCTGAAGCAGGTGATTCTCCAACAGATGAGCGAGCGCCGCTTCGTGAGCCTGTGTGAGGAGATCCCAGTTCAGCACCAGGTCTTTCCGGGCGGCGATCATCCGCCGGAATGCCTGACCCGGCAACCACTCGCCGCCGATCGGCCCCATCAAGGTATCGCCGGAATCGAACAAGATACCCTGAACACCATGAACGCTGATCATGCTCATTCCTCTTCAAATCGTCCCCACTGGCCCTGCTCTAGCCCCACGACGATCTTAAATTAGCACCTCATGACGTCCCACGACACGCGCCGGCCGGCAACGCCCGCGGCCTACCTGAGACAACCGCAACGCATCCAAGACGTTTAGCAGGTGGCGAACGACTGCCTTCGCGGACAGTTCACGTGAGGGAAGGGACTGGGATCATATTGAAGCGTCGCACGACGTCGCTCGCTGCCATGGCTTGGATCGCGCTCTTCGCGATCTCACTTCTGCCGATTGCTCCATCGACGGCGCTGGCAGCACGCGACACCTCGAATCCACACGACTTCTTCGGCATCGTCGGTCAGGATCCCTGGTATGAATACAACGAGGATCCGGCCAACTTCCCGAACAATGTCAACCAAACCTTCGATGAGAACATGCTTCAGGGAATGGCCAGCCTCGGTGCCGGCTGGGTTCGCATCGAGTTTCATGCTGAGTACGACCAGCCCAAGGGACCGGGTCGTATCGATTACTCGAAATTCGATTGGTTCATCAATACGCTCGCGCCGAAGTACGGCATCAAGGTACTGGCCGTACTCGGCACCGGGATTATCGGCGACTATGACCCGACCTATCAGTTCCAGCACATCAACGACTCCCCCTCGCCCGACGGGAGCAATTACTATAGTCAGGCGTTCGAGCAGCGGGTAAAGGAGATTATCGACCATTACGGCGATCATGTAGCCGCGTACGAGATTCTCAATGAGCCCAACGCGAATTCGCTGTTGGATCAGGAGACGAGCGGACGCGTTCAGGCAGTCAACCCGAACGTCTACGGCAAGATCATCTCCGACGTCTACCGCACCAACAAACCGGCACACCCCAACGTTCAGTTCGTCGTCGGCAGCCTGCTGCATGAGGTCAATCAGACCAACGGTGGCCAATTTGGATGGCTGTCGAACGTCTATCAGTCACCAACGGTTAAGGCCTATGTGAAGGAGTTCGGCCACACGCCGGACGACGCGGTGTCGATCCATCCCTACTATCTATCTCCGGCCGACGTCCTGACGGAGACGAAGACCTTGCACGACCTGCAGGCGGCGAACAAGGATGCCGGCAGCGTCTGGATCACCGAGATCGGCATGCCGGCCCAACCGCCGGACTGGAACAGCGACGGCATCATGGACCCAACCTCCAGCGAGCAGGATCAGGCGACGTTCCTGCAGCAGGTTTACACCACACTGCGGGATCAGGCGCCGTGGGTCGACCGCGTCTTCTGGTTCAAGTATGAGGACTTCGGCGCGGCGGGAGTCTGGTCAAACTGGGGACTGGTGCGACTGCGAGAATCCGGGTTCCAGTACGGACCCGACGCCACCCCGTGGCCGCGCAAAGAAGCGTTCGAGGTGTACCAATCGCTGGCGAACCCCAGCGCGTTGCCCACGTCGCCGGTGTCCAAACCGGCCGATGTCGGTCCGCGCGTTCTCTATTTTCCGGAAACCGGGCACACGCTGCGCGATCCGTTCCTGAAATACTGGGAAGACAACGGCGGCCTGGCCCGCTTCGGGTTCCCCAAGACCGAGGTTTTCTACGTGCAAGGCCGTGCGGTGCAATATTTCGAGCGCGCGCGATTCGAGTACTGGCCCGAATACACCGGCACACCCTATGAGGTGCAACTCGGTTTGCTTGGCCGCTACGTCACTCAGGGTCGGACGTTTCCGAAGCAGCCGCCACCGGCCACGAACGATCCGAACCGGATCTACTTCCCGCAGACCGGGCAATACCTGTCGTACGGCTTCAAGGACTACTGGCTGAAGAACGGCGGCCTGGCGCTCTACGGCTATCCGATCAGCGGGGAGATCCAGGAGGTCAACCCGGCTGACGGCAAGACGTACACCGTGCAGTATTTCGAGCGCGCTCGCTTCGAATGGCATCCGGAAAACAAGGGAACGCCGTTCGAGGTGCAACTCGGTCTGCTCGGCAATCAGGTCCTCACCGGAAACGGTTGGTATCGCTGACGGCAGCGGGGCGAGCGACAGGCAAGTGCCCTCCAGACGAATCCGTGACGGGGAGGAGCCTTTCTCCTCCCGCGTTCAGCCAAGCATGTCAATCGGCACGCTCGCCAGGGTCACCGCGCCGGCCGGTCCGCCGTATTCCAGGTCGACCGCGGCCGAGCAGATGACGTAGGCGTCCTCCTCGGACAGTCCTCGCTCTTCAGTCAGGTAGTCGAACATCAGCGCGATGGCCTGCTGGCGCGAGCCCTCGAAGTCGCAATCGTCCCGCAGTCCAATCGTGTAGAGCCGGTCCGGCGCTTCAATACGCGGCGTCTCCAGTTTCATCCCTTTGCGGACTCCAAGGCGCACCGTGGCGGTGCCGGGGCACTCGATCGAAACCGAGGTGGCCTCGGCGCGGCCCATCGCGGCATGAAGATCGCCGAGCGAGAAGAGCCCACCCGCCACCTGAACCGGAAACAGGATCGTATTCCCCGGCTTGACCTGCACCAGATCGTAGTTCCCGCCCCAGGGAAACGGTGGTCGAAGTGTCGACGTCTCTCCCGTTGCGGGAGCGAGACCCAGGCACCCGATCATGGGCTGGACGGGCAGCGACAGCTGGTCGGAGATGAGGATCCTACCGTCCTCAATCGGGATCCTCCGGATCATAGGCGGCAGCGACCGTTCACCCAGGAGCCCGAAATGTGGGATGAAGGCGTTCCAGCCCCATGGACCCGGCACGACGTCCAGGATCTCGACGCTGATCGCGTCACCCGGCTCCGCCCCGTTGATAAAGACCGGCCCGGCAACGGCGTTGATCGCCTTGATGTCGAGCGCCTCGACCCAGCGCTCCCCAGCCGCGAGCAGTCGCTCAGACGGCTCGGGGGACGTCTCGAACTTGACCGTTTCGCCCGGATCGATGCGCAGCACCGGTTCGGCGTCCGGCCGGAAGGAGAAGGTCGTGCGCCCAGCCTGGATCACGTGCATTCCGTACCTCCTGAGTACCCGGTGATGAACGAATCGGACGTCGTGGGCCGAGACTAGCACGACGCGGTGAAGAGCGATAGCGCCCGCTAACCGGTTGAATGCCGTGATGCCGGTTGATCGTCTCGCCTAGCGGCTCCGCGGAAAAGCCTGATCGAGTGAAACGGGGCGGATGCCGAGCTCCGCGAGGAAGGAATGGGCCTCGTTGAAACCCGCGTCGACATCGGCCGGGGTGTGGGAATCACTGTTGACCGTGACCGGAATCCTCAGCGCCCGCATACGCCGCAAAATGCCGGCGGACGGGTACGGAGCACCCAGTCCCTTGCGCCAGCCCGCCGTGTTGAGCTCGACGATGAGGCCCGAAGCGGCGATGGCGACAAGGGTCTCGTCGACCGCCTCCTGGTACCAGCGCTCGTCACCGCTGAAGTACGTTTGCTGGACGTTCCAACGCTTGATGAGGTCGAGGTGGCCAATGATCTTCACTCCGGGAATCGTCAGCACCTGGCGCATTCGACGATAGTAGTCGGCGGTCATCGCCGCGATGTCACCGTCATACTCCTCGTTGAGAATGTCGCGGAACTCCGCCTCGGTGCCGTCGAACGCGCGGGGCGGGTTGCGCCGGCCAAGGAAGTGGACCGAGCCCACGAAGTAATCGAATCCGAGCGGGAAAATCTCGTCACGCTGATAACGCTCGACGTCGGCGTCGGGTATGAAATCGATCTCGGCGCCGAACAAAACCGAGATGCGATCCGCAAAACGCTCCTGAATACCGCGGACCTCCGCGACGTAGTCAGCCAGCCGTGACGGCGGCATTGTCCAATCGGTCTCGAAGGGGAGCGGCGCGTGGCTCGAAATACCGACCTCGGTTAGCCCCGCCGCGATCGCGGCCTCGACGACTTCGCTGATCTGGCCCTGACCGTCGCAATAATGACTGTGGGTGTGGTAGCTGGATCGAATTGGGGAGCTCATCCGGTCGTGGCCATCGCCTTCTTTTCGCGCACCATTCATCTCGAGGTTTCGCGTGCCAGATAATCTTACCGCTGCCCCGTGACGAGCGCCCAGCTAAAGCGGTCGTCGGGCATCCGGCCGCATTCGCGTGCCGCAGGCCGGGTGCTACAATGGCGCGGATAGGTCAAACCTGCCGGTCGCAACGGGCAGGATGATGATCTGGAGATCAGCGAGAAAGAGAGAGTGGCAACGCATGGCCGACCGAGGCGAACCACAGCCGGACGAACGAGTCGTGACCAACGCCGGGCGACAACCGGCGACGACGGGCAAGACAGCGACGGGTAGCGTGAGTGGTTTCCCGTACGGTCTGGCTATCCCGGCGAACACCACGATCATCGCGGCCGAGCACACCCTTGAGCTCCTGGCGTTCGATCACGTGGCGCTGCGGGTTGCCAACATTCGCCAGGCTGAGGACTTCTATCACGAGTTCCTCGAAATGGACGTCATCGCGCGGGCACGGCGGTCGGGCGACGGCTGGGACATTATACCGGTCGATTTCGACTGGATCGAAGGACTGCGCACCGGCTATTACCCGGAGCTCGTCCTACTTCGGAACGGCCCGATCAACCTCTTCCTGATAAACGCCGGCCGTGGCACGGTGATGAACGAGCCGCGCCTTGCACACCTCGGCCTCTGCGTTTCCACCGAGACCCTGGCGACGCTACGCGGCATCGTGCTGATCCGTTCCTATCCAGTCATCGAGGACGACATCCACGCCTTCCGCTTCCGTGATCCCTACGGAGTCACGTGGCATCTGACCGACACCGGGACCCAGCATCTCTAAGCACGGATTTTCGCGAACCATCGATCGTAGAACGGGGCCACGATGACCGACGCGTATCACGAGCTCCTCGACGACCTCTCGCACACCGCGACGCGGATTCAGGAGATGACCGCGAAGTATGGTGAGGATCTTCCGGCCGGGACCGCCGAAGACTGGGGCCCGCCACAGATCGTGGCCCACATGATCGACGTCGAGCAGCTCTACCGGGGTCGCATGCAACTGATACTCACCCAGCAGACGCCCTACCTCAAGTCGTGGGAGCCTTCAGTCGGTCCCGCAGGGATCGCGCGCGAGCTGCGGCCACAGCTCGAGGCATTCGCGACCGAGCGAGGCGAGACGATCTCACTGCTGATGAACCTGCCGCTCAAAGCCTGGGAACGGACCGGAGTTCACGACGAATTCGGTGAAGTGAGCGTCGAAGACATCGTCGAGAGCCTGATCAACCATGACAGCGCTCATCTCGCGCAGATGGAGACGTTCCTCAACGGGTAAACACTCGTTGAATTCCGCACATAAGAGGAGCCGCCGAGTGTGGGGACCCTCAGCGGCTGAGCGGGGATTGGGGAGGTGTGCCGGTCGATAATGCTTGACCCAAAGCTCGACCGGCACGTTCCACATTAGCACGGATGTTCTAGTCTGTCAATCCCCAAACGTCATAAGAACCCGCGTAGGTTCGCGGTTCGAGTCATCTCTCAGGGGCGCCGGCCTGCACCAACGCGAGCGTTTCCTCGAGCGTGTCGTGCGGCGTAATTGAACGCACCACCACTTCGTCGAGCACCCCGTTCCAGCGCGCCAGCCCCTGCTGAATGTCAGTCGCCGTTTCCCCTCGGATGCCTGTCTCGACCGGCGCGACGCCCATGCGCGCGAAGTGATCGGCATACTGCGGAATCGCGCCGTAGCGGTTCGCTTCCTGCGCAAACCGGGCCGCGCCGTCGTCACCAAGTGACACGCGGGCGTAGGAAGCAAGGACCGGCACGTCGCGGCCCGCCTTGCGCGCGCCCTCCCGCACCCACTCGTTGGCCGTCATGGCGAACTCCGGAGTGAGCCAGTTGAACAGCACGCCGTCCGCCATCTCACCGGCCAGGCGCGACATACGGGGGCCCAGCGCCGAGATGAAGACGGTGGTGTTCGCTTCGCGATTCAACGTCTCGAGACTATCCCGCACGCGCGCCATGGCTCCGGTTCCACCGGCGCCGCTACCGACCCCGAGCCAGAGGCGATCGAGCGGCAGACGCGCCGTACCGCCGCGCGACCCGTCCATCGTCCTCAGTTGTTGCACGATCTCTTCCGCCGAACGTCGCGAAAGCGGGATGACACCGACGCCCAGTTTGATCGTGGAGGTGACCGAGGCGGCCTCGGCCAGCGCCTCCAGCCCGTCGCCTTGCGGCGTGTCATTGACCCAGAATGAATGATATCCAAGCGATTCGGCCAGCTGAGCCGCCGCGCGAATGACCTCCGGCGAGATGGCCGCCGCCACCCCGAATCCTCGTCGTGAATCTGCCATGCGATCCTCCTTGTTCAGGTGTTGGTTCAGGAATGCGACACAGTTCGGGTGCCAGGCACGATCGTCACGGCACGCTGGCGCTGGTGTCAAGACCCGCGGGCGCGGTTAGACTAGACGGGACAAGGGGTCATTGGAACCACGACGAGGAAGGAAGGCGAACTCGATGTCCGGCGATGGCTCGCCACGAGAACTCACCGCCGAGCGACTGACCCTCGTTCCGTTGGGACCGGAACATTTCGCCGCGGTCTTGCGCTGGCGCTCCGATCCGGAGGTCACCCGCTTCTGGATCACCCAGGACGTCCCGAATGAGGCGGCGATTCGCGGCTGGTACGAGCGCAACCTCGCCGCAGGGGCGCTCGTTTGGGCGGTGCTGCATCAGGGTGAACCCATCGGATACGTCACGCTCTTCGACATCGATGACGTCAACCGCAAGGCCGAGCTCGCGTTGATGATTGGCGAGCGCGGCGCCTGGGGACAGGGGTTCGCCAAAGAGGCGCTACGGATCGTGCTGCGGCACGCATTGATTCCCTCCGAACTCGGAGGGCTTGGGCTCAACAAGGTCTACCTGTCCGTCTTTGCCGAGAATGTCGCGGCGCGACGGGCGTATGCGTCCAGCGGCTTTCGCGAGGATGGTGTGTTGCGCGAGGATATGTACCGGGACGGTCGCTGGCACGATCAGATCCTCATGAGCGTGCTAGCCCGAGAGCTCGATGGTACGACGGACAAAGAAATGGGAGAAAGCCGATGATCATGGCCATCGTTACGTTCCGCTACGGAGACGAGTTTGATCCGGAGAAAGTGGACCAGACCGGGCGAGCTCGACGCGACTTCTACGTGGGGCGGGAAGGGCTACGCCAGAAGTTCTACTGGGTCGACAAGGACCTGAAGGAAGCGGGCGGCATCTACGTCTGGGACTCACGCGAGGCGGCTGAGCGCGTCTATACCCAGGAATGGAAAACGCGGGCCGAGCAGGCATTTGGCGCTCGACCCGAGATTCGCTTCATAGACGTGACTGACGTGATTGTGAACAGCTCGGTCGAAATCTGAGACACCGGTTCGCCAAGCTGAGCTAGACGGCTCCCGTCACCGTGCCGCGCTGTGCCGCGGGAGCCGTGCTCCGCACCAGCACGGGCTCCGGAAGACGCACGTACTCGATGCGCTGGCTGCAGACGTCGAGCATGATCGCTTCGAACGCGAAGAAGATCGCCATCGCCGCGAAGCTCGGCAGCGTGAGAAACAGGATGCCGCAGACCCCGACGCTGCTCAACGCAGCCGAAATATAGACGGCGGCTCTCAGCACCAGGAGCCTCGTACGGCTGCCGCTGAAGCTGAACAGGAACGAACGATCGAGACGCGCGAACAGTCGCGACATGGCCAATCCGGTCGTCGCGACGAACAGGGCGATGATCAGGATTGCGTTCGGCTGGAGAGCTAGCATGTTGACCTCTTTCTCCCTCAATCTCGGCTGCGTTGACCATATTCTCGTTGACGGGGCGGCCCGTCGCAGCCCCCAGCGGTCCCTATTCGCTCCGGTTTCGAGGTACCCACGTGCTGCATACCAAGGATTGGCAGGGTAGCCAGTTTCTCCCGAACCGGGATACGTCGGTACCGCCCCGCCCGGGTTCCTTGATTCGACGGGATTGCTTTGGATTGGAGAGAACCGAGAATCGCGATGCGCCGCGCTACCGTTCGCACCGGACCACGAGCGGTGGGAGTGACCGGTTGATGTCGTTGAGCGCCGCTCGTTCTGGATGAGCGGCCGGTCCTGACGCTGTCAGGTGCGACCGGGTTGTCGAGCGCGAGCCCGCGCTCAATCGGTCCTGTTGGCGGCTTCCCCGGCACGACGTCCCTGGTCGATCGGCTCTCTGGCCGCGCCGTCGACGTCGTCGCCTTGATCTCGCTGCCGCGCTTGTAGGTCCTGCATCTCGTCATCGTCGCCGGCCGACTCGCCAATCCGAACCAGCTCAGCATCGACCTCTTCCAGAAGGTCGAACAGCGCCTCGGCGGAAAGCTGTCCCTGGCGGCGCAACTCGAGCAGGGCCGACCGCTGGGTCAGCAGGGCAAGACGCCGCGCCTGCCGGATCTGCTGCCTACGGAAGTAGCCAGGTCGAACCTCGAGCGACTCCAGGTCTTGCTGTTCCTGGCGTATGGCGGCCTCGTATTCATCACGAATATCGGAGACGACGCCGGGCAGCAGGCTGCCGCGCTGCTGTTCCCGCTGCACCGCGGTGAGCGCGCGATTGAGCGCGAAGAGCCGTGCCTGATGCCGCTCGTACAGACGTTGCTCAGGCTGCCCTAGCCCGAGCCAAGTTTAACAGTGACTGCATCGTCATCCCCTGAAGCAGGAGTGAGACGAGCACCACGCCGAACGTCATCAGCTCGATCCACTCACGACCAGCGAGATCGAGCGGAAGGCTGAGCGCGAGCGCCAGGGCCACGGCGCCACGCAGCCCGCCCCACGAGACCACGGCCGCCCATCTCCAGGGCATGTCCTGATGGATGACCCTCAGCGCGGCGTTCACCAACCCGACGATGGCCGTCCGGCTCACCAGGACCACGAGCATGACCAGGCCGATGGTGGGCAGATTTCGCAGCAACTCGGGCACGGCGATACGCATACCCATCAGAAGGAAGATCATCGAGTTACCCAGGAACCCGACGTATTCCCAGAAGGAGCCGAGGGTGACGCGCGTGGTGGGTGACATGACCGAGTCTCGCGCGCGTCCCATCACCAGGCCCGCCACGACGACGGCGATGACTCCACTGAAGTGCAGTTCCTCGGCAATCAGGAATGAGCCGAACGCGACGATGGTGGTGATCGTGATCTCGATGAGGTGATCGTCGATGCGCCGCATCAGCGACGTCGCCAGCATGCCGATCAGCAGTCCGGCGAGCCCGCCGCCGGCCGATACTTTCAGGAACTCGGCCACGGCGCTCGCGACGCCGTGTGCGTTGGTGGAGGTGGAGGTGGTGGCAATGTCCAGGACCACGCCGAAGAGGACGATGGCGACTCCATCGTTGAACAGGCTCTCACCTTCGACGATGGTGGACAGGCGTTGCGGGGCACCGAGCCGTTTGAACATGGCCAGAACCGAGATCGGGTCGGTCGCGGCGATGAGCGCGCCAAAGACGAGCACCGTCTCGAACGAGCGTCCCAGGCTCAGGTTCAGCATGGCCGCGATCAGAAAGGCGCCGAGCACCACGCCCGGCACGGCGAGCAGCAGCACGGCGCTGAGGTTTTCCTTGAGCGACTCGAACTCGAGGTCGAAGCTGGCCACGAAGAGTAAAGGGGGCAGGAAGACGAACAGGATGACCTCACGCGTCAACTCGAACGTCGGCAGCGACGAACCGACCCCGAACCAGCGGAGCGAGCCGAGCATCAGGCCCATGACGACGAGGGCAATGGTGTACGGAAGGTTGACCCGTCGCACGAAGACGGCAACCGACACCACGACCAGCAGGGCGATAATGATGGCGCTCTCGACGGCCAAGACGTTCCTCAGATCATCGTGTATGGATAGTTGGCGCGAACCACCAGGCCGCTTCGGACCACCGAGAGATGGGCCGCAAACCGCTTACACCAGATTACCGCAATATAGCCGATCTCGGCCGGTGCGGGCGTGTGCTGAACGCTCAACGTCGATCTTAGACCTCGTCATTGTTGAGAATCAGAGGACGACTGGCACGAGCGTTAGCCGTTGCGACGGCGTCCTGCGGATATGACCCGATTTCGGCACGCCTCACATCTCGGTCCATTTCATCCCTATCATCCTGCGGATCTCGTCATGTCGCCACGCAAACTGCCGGCATGACTCAAACCGTCATCAGGACGTTGACGTGTCCGACGGTGGGCCCTAGGCTTCTGATGGGCCAGTACTTCAATACAGAACGTGGCTCCGCAGCGTCACGCGCCTACCCGTGGTCATCTAGTGAGACTGGGGGCATCAAGAAGGCACCAATGAAGAACTATGACGAGTACAGCTTTTGGCTTGCAACCTGCGGCGACGACCTGACACCACGTCCCGCACTCCAGGGCTCAATTCGCGCCGACGTAGCGATCCTCGGCGCCGGCTTCACCGGTCTCTGGACGGCCTACCACCTGCTGCAGCGCGAGCCGTCGCTGAAGGTCGTCGTGGTGGAGCAGGAGATCGCCGGGTTCGGGGCTTCGGGGCGTAACGGCGGCTGGTGCTTCGCCGGCTTCCCGTACCCGCCGGCGCAACTCATGGCCCGCTATGGCCGTGACGCCGCCCGGGCAGTTTCGCTCGCGATGTACGACACGGTCGATGACGTGGGCCGCGTGTGCGAGCTTGAGGGCATCGACGCGCACTTCGCCAAAGGCGGAGAGCTCGAGATCGCCCGCGCAGCCTACGACCTGCCGAAGCTCGAAGAGCTCTACGACGAATACCGCGCGATCGGTCTCGAGGACCACTATCAACTCCTGGATGCCGAGCAAACCGAAGAGCGCATCCGCGTCGCCGGAGCCGTCGGCTCGTTCTGGAACAAGGAGGGCGCGGCGATCCAGCCGGCCCGGCTGGCGCGCGGTCTGGCTCGGGCGGTCGAACGGCACGGCGGGACGATCTACGAGCAGACGACCGTGACCGACTACGTGCCCGGCCCGTGGCCGCGGCTCGACACGGACCATGGCAATATTTCAGCCAGGGTCATCGTGCTGGCCGGTGAGGCGTACCTGTCGCGGCTGCCGAAGCTGCGACGCCGCATCATTCCGTCGACATCGCACATCGTGATCACCGAGCCACTGTCCGACGATCTCTGGCGGCAGATCGGCTGGGAGCGGCGCGAGGTGGTTGGCGGCTTCGGGACGACCGGCGCCTATCTCAACCACACGGCCGACGGCCGCATTGCCTTCGGACCATATCGTGGCAAGTACCCGTTCAACTCCAATATCACAGACGCTATCGACCGCCGGGAAGATGTCTTCGAGCATGGCCGGCAGTCGGCCCTGCAGTGGTTCCCGATGCTGCGGAAGGCCGGCGTGCGCTTCACGCATGCCTGGGGCGGCGTCTTCGGTGTTCCGCGTGACCATATGCCGATCATGCGCTACGACCAGCGCACCGGCGTGGCCCTGGGCTACGGCTACACCGGCGAAGGCGTTGCGACGGCAAACCTCTCCGGCCGGGTGCTGGCCGACCTGATCACCGAGCGCGACACCGAGCTCACGCGCCTGCCGATGACCCACCACGAGCCGATCGATTGGGAGCCGGAGCCGATCCGCTGGCTGGGGTACTCGATCGTGCGGCGTGGTCGCTACCGGGCCAACGAGGAGGTTGAGCGCACCGGCCAGTATCCGGAGAAGCCGGGTATCGCACAGCGCCTGTGGAGCTTCGAGCCGCCGCGCGCGTGGAAGACGGTCTGGCGCATGGGCGGGAAACACTGATCACGGTTATCTCCACCGTGAACATCGCCGACCGCGCCGCGGCGCTGACGCTGGGTGCGATTTCGAGTTGACCGTACGAGGAAGCATCCGGGACTCCACCAACGCCCGGCGGTACATGCCTGACCAGCGCGGTGCTCGTCACCGCGGATTCTGACCGCCGCTCCTCGAACACCTGGAAGGTTGCAGTCGTGGTTCGCGCAGCTGTTGAGGTCGGTGGAACGTTCACCGACCTGATCTGGATCGATCAGCAGGGTGACATTCGAACCTGGAAAGTCCCATCGACGCCAGGCGATCCGTCGGGTGGCGTGATCGCCGGTCTGGAGGAGGGACTCGGTGCGGAGCTCGCCTTGCTGACGGCGCTGGTGCACGGCTCGACGGTCGCGACGAACGCGGTAATCGAACGCACCGGTTGCCGCGCCGGATTGCTGACCACTCGCGGATTCCGCGACCTGCTGGTCACGCAACGTCAACTGCGTGAGAACGTCTACGCGATCGTCTCGAAGACCCCCACGCCGATCATTCCGCTCTCGCAAACGGTCGAGGCCGTCGAGCGGATGACCGTCGCCGGAGACGTGCAGACGCCGCTGGACGAGGATAGTCCTGCTGAATGCGATCGACCATCTGGTGCGCGATCGTCGGATCGAGGCACTGGCGGTCTGCCTGCTGCATGCCTATCAGAACCCGACCCACGAGCAGCGGGCGCGCGAGGTGATCGCCACCCGCTATCCGGACCTGCCGGTCGTCCTATCGAGCGAGGTGTTGCCCGCGATCCGCGAGTACGAGCGGGCCAGCACGACCGCGATGGCGGCCTATCTCTCGCCGCTGGTCGGTCGCTATCTCGGTCACCTGGAGAAGTATCTGGCCGAGCGCACCGAGAAGGCGCCGCTCTTCGTGATGCAGTCGTCCGGCGGAGTGCTGCCCAGCGCCGGCATCCGCGCCCGGCCGGTCGAGATGCTTCAGTCCGGCCCCGCCGCAGGCGTGATCGCCGCCGTGCGCGTCGCCGAGCGCCTGGATGATCCCGACCTCATCACGCTCGACATGGGGGGCACCAGCACCGACGTCTGTCTGGTCCGGGGTGGAGTGGCGGAGGTCAGCGCCGAGCGCGAGCTCGATGGGCTGCCGGTCGGGCTGCCGAGCATCGACATCGCCAACGTCGGCGCCGGGGGAGGCAGCCTGGCCTGGATCGATCGCGGAGGCATGCTGCAGGTCGGCCCGCGCAGCGCGGGCGCCCGCCCGGGTCCTGCCTGCTACGGTTACGGTGGGACCGATGCCGCTGTCACCGACGCACTGGTGCATCTCGGGTGGATGCGACCGGCTCACTTCCTCGGTGGCCGCATGCCGCTCTATCCGGAGCGATCGGCGGCAGCGCTCGAGCCGCTGGCCACCAGCCTGCACCAGCAAAGCGATGACTTCGCGGGGTCGGTGATCGCGATCGCCGTCGCCAACATCACCCGCGCGGTGCGGCTGGTGTCGGTCCAGCGCGGCCACGATCCGAAGCGCTACGCGCTCTATGCCTACGGCGGCATGGGACCGATGGTCGGCGCGCTGGTCGCCGGCGAGATGGGCATTCGGCGGGTCGTCGTGCCGCCACACCCGGGGCTGTTCTCGGCCCTCGGCCTGCTGGTCGCCGACCTCGAGCGCTCGTACCGGCAGACGCGCGTTGCGCCGCTGACGGCCGGCACACTGCCGGAGATCAGCGCGATCTTCGGCCGGCTGCGTGCCGGCGCCGAGACGGAGTACGCCAGCTACGGCTACAGCCCCGAGCAGCTCGAGATCGTCACCCAACTCGAGATGCGCTATCGCGGTCAGGGTTTCGAGCTGGTCGTGCCGGTCGACCTGACGCGGCTGGAGACGGAAGGAGTGGCAGGGTTATCGCGAGCGTTCCACGAGGCGCATCTCCAGCGCTACGGCACGCGAGCGCCGGTTGACGCCATTGAGGTCGTCACCTACCGGCTCGTCGCCCGCGTCCCGGGCAGCCGCGCGGTCCTGGATCAACTCCAGCAGCAGGCTCCGATCGGGTGTCGGGACCCGGAGCGCGGCGACGTGCGCTTCGCCGGAATCGACCAACCGTGCCGCTTCTATCAGCGCCACAGCCTGCCGGCTGGGTTCGAGGTTGACGGGCTGGCGATCGTCGAGGAGCCGACCGCCACGACCCTGGTGCCGCCTGGCTGGCGACTGTCCGTCGGTTCGACTGGAGCGCTCACGCTGGAAAGAGAGCGTTCGCATGAAGCTTGACGCCGCCGAGTTCACGATCATCAGCCAGGCGCTCGCCTCGATCGCGCAGGAGATGGGCGAGCAACTGGTGCGCTCCGCCTATTCCACGATCATCCGCGAGGCGCGCGACTGCTCGACCTCGCTGCTGGACGCGGATGGCCGTGTGATCGCCCAGGCCCAGTTCTGCCCGATCCACATGAACTCGTTCTCGACCGTCTTCCAGGCCTTCGCCCGTCGCCACGACGTGCGCTCGCTACGACCTGGCGAGGCGCTGCTGACCAACGATCCGTACAGTGGCGGGCAGCACCTCAACGACTTCGTCCTCTTCACGCCGATCTTCGCCCGGGAGGAACTGGTCGCGTTCGGCGCCAGCATCGGTCACCACCTCGATGTCGGCGGGGGCGCCGCCGGGCCGAACGCCGCCGCCGGGGACATCTTCTCCGAGGGGCTGCGCATCCCGCTGCTGCGGCTAGACCTGGCAACCGACCTCGGGACCGGTATCCTGGAGGAGATGATCCGCGCCAACGTGCGCCCGCCCGATCTCGTCATGGGCGACGTCTACGCCCAGATCGCGGCCAACCGCACGGGCGAGACGCGCCTGCTGGAGCTGATCGAGCGATTCGGACTGGAGCGGGTGCGGACGGCGGCCGGCGCCCTGCAGGACTACTCGGAGCGTCTGGCGCGAGAGGCGATCGCCGACATTCCCGACGGCGTCTATGAGGCCGAGGACTGGGTCGATGACAACGGTTTCACCGACGAGCCGCTGCGGGTCGCCCTGCGGATCACGGTCAGCGGCGACCGCATGCAGCTCGATTTCAGCGGCAGCGCGCCGCAGACGCGCGGTATCGTCAATTCTCCGCTCACCTCGACGATTTCGGCGGCGCTGGGAGCCATCGCCCTGCTCCTCGGCGGCGGCGATATCCCGGTCAATGACGGCATGTACCGGCCAATCGAGATCCACGTCCCGCGTGGCTCGTTCCTGAATCCCAGCCGTCCCGTCGCCGTGCGTGCCCGCAATAACCCGTGCAACCGCGTCTACAACGTCGTGATGCAGGCGATGGCGTCCGTCATGCCCGGCATGGTCATGAGCGCCGGCAACGACACGACCAACGCGATCGGCATGGGGCATCTCAGCGAGGATGCCTACCGCGTCTACATGGAGGTGGTCGGCGGCGGCTGGGGCGCCTGTGGGGCCGCCGACGGGGCAGACGTGGTCGACGCGCCGATCGCCAACTGCAGCAACATCCCGGTCGAGGCACTCGAAGCGGAGTACCCCTTCATGCAGATCGAGGAGTACGGCCAGCGTCGTGGATCGGCCGGCGCGGGGCGGCGGCGCGGAGGGATGGGAGTCCGGCGCGTTTACCGAATCCTCGACGACGGCGTGACCTTCAACTGCTACTCCGACCGTCACCGCATCGCTCCCTGGGGGCTGTTCGGCGGCCAGGAGGCCCTCCCGTCACGCTTCCTGGTCGAGCGCGATGGGCAGATGCTGACCGTGCCGTCGAAAGCCAACTTCCCGCTGCAGAAGGGAGACCGGCTCATCATCGAGACCTCCGGCGGAGGCGGCTTCGGCGACCCGCGCGAACGCGAGCGCGACGCGGTCCTGCGCGATGTGGAAGACGGGATCATCACCCTCGACGAGGCGCGACTGGTGTACGGGTTGGATGCCGTGCACCAGGGAATGGCCGAGAGCGAACGTGGATAGCACGCGGTGGTCCTGACCGGCACGACACGATCCCGGCAGATGACTCGTTACAGATCCACCGTCAAGGCTTTGACGACGCAGAGAGGGAGTCGATGGCCACGACACACATGCACGCTGACATGCGGATCCTGCTCCAGGCACGCGAGCAGACCAACGCTGAACTCGGTCCGCGTGGGGATGCTCCGGCCGACGCCCGCCGCTGGTGGAACACCTACGCCAGCATCCTCGCCCGCCCACATCCGCAAGACATGCGCGTCTACGACCGGATCATTCCCAGCGGCGACCACGACGTGCCCGTGCGGATCTACCAGCCGGGAGGCGTGAGCGGGGCACGACCGTGCATCCTCTATATGCATGGCGGGGGCTTCATGCTGGGGGACCTTGATAGCTCCGACAGCAACGCCTGGGGCTATGCGCACGAGACCAGCGCGACGGTGGTGAGTGTCGATTACCGTTTGACGCCGGAGCACCCGTATCCCGCGGCGTTCGACGATTGTTACGGCGTCTTGAACTGGCTCGCCGCGCATCCGGACGAGATTGGCATCGATGCCGCCCGCATCGCGGTCGCGGGGGATAGCGCGGGCGGCACGCTGGGTGCCGCGCTCACGCTGGCGGCACGGGATCAGGGTGGGCCGCGCATCGTCGCGCAGGCGTTGGTCTACGGCTGGTTTGGACTCGATCAAAACGGAGGGTCGTACATCGAGTTCGCGGATGGGCTTGGCCTCACCGCCGCGAGCATGCGGAAGTTCGACCAGCACTATCTGCCCGAAAACCCGGACAGCACCGATCCGTACGCGCGCCCGATACAGGCACGAGACTTCTCGGGTCTTCCACCGGCGCTCGTGCACTCGGCCGAGATGGATCCGATCCGCGACGACGGTCGCGCCTATGCCGCGCGGCTGGCGCAGGCGGGCACATGGGTGACCTATCGCGAGGCACGTGGGATGGTGCACGGATTCCTGCGGGCGCGCTTCACCGGCGCGAGCGCCCGGGCGGAGTTCGAGGTTGCCTGCGCGTTTCTGCGCACCTATCTGGGCACGTGAACTGAGGACGTCTATCTCAGCCACCTAACGATGCCGCTTGGCTCGTGCGCGAGGGCTACCTGCTGGAGACCCGCCCGTGTTTTGGTAGCCCCTTGTTCGTGAGCGGTGCGTCATGCGCCGCCTCAGGAAGAGAAGTTGCCTGAGCGAAGGGTTCGTCGTGCGCGGACGGACGGAGGGTACGGCGTTCGACTCCTGAACGCGCGCAGCGATGGTTCACTGTCCACGTCCGGAACTGCGCGTCTATACCGTTGCGGAGAGCAGAAATAGGATCGCGCCCAGGACCAGCGGCGGCAACGCCATTCGGAGCCAGAGACGCGAGATCCGCCCTTCAGTCTGAGGTTGCTGGTGCCAACCTTCCTCAAAGACGTAGGCATCCTGCGCGGTCATCTGCGGCCAGACGCGTGTTCGGGGAACCCGCGGTCCGCGGTACGCCAGAACCGCCAGGAGGATCCCTTCACCGAGCAGCAGGATTGAGGCGACCCCCAGCCATTGCGGCCACGTCGCACCGGCCGCCAGCACGACGCCCGATATCGCTGTCGTACCGACCGCCAAGCCAACGCCGATGCCGAGACCTGGCCGGGAAGCTATTCCACCCATGTTGCGTGATCCTCACACCACGACCAACTGGAATCGCCGGTCTTGACCATACCTGCCGACGCGCGTGTACTTCAGCGGCAACAAGAGGTATGTGCCTCACCCAGGTCACGAGGCGACGCACGTTGCACAATACCACAATCTTCGTCTTCAGAGAATCGAGACGGCAGTGTGGGACCGGTCAGCGCGGCGAAGCGGCATGCGGCCGATTGGATCAGCCGCATGCTCCGTGCGTGAGTTCGGACGAGAGATTCGTCAGCGTGCCAGCGCGTTGAGGTAGGCGCAGTAGGCGCGCCGCGCCATCGTGAAGGCCGCCAGCGGCAGCGATTCGTTCGGCGCGTGAACGCGGGAATCCGGCATGCCGAAGGCGTAGAAGATCATGTCCGCCCCCAGCTCCTGCTGGAAGATCTCGGCCACCGGAATCGTGCCGCCTGTCCGGACGTAGAGCGGATCCCGATCGTAGAGGTCGCCGAGCACGGTGGCGGCGGTCTTGAGCGCCGGATGCTCCCGACTGATCGAGAAGGGCCGCGCCGAGCCCGGGAAACGCTGCATCGACACCTTCGCCGTTGGCGGGCAATGTCGCTGCAGGTGCTTCTCGATCAGATCGAGGATCTCCTCGGGATTCTGATCCGGCACCAGCCGGCAGGTGATCTTCATGTGCGCTTCACAGGGCGTCACGGTCTTGGTGCCCGCGCCCTGGAATCCGCCCCAGATTCCGTTGATGTCAAGGGTGGGCCGTGCCCAGGCGCGTTCCAACGGCGAGTAGCCCTGTTCGCCCCAGAGCGCCGGAGCGTTGACCGACGCGCGATAGGCCTCTTCGTTGAACGGCACGTCGCCGATGTCGGCTCGCTCTTGCGGCGTCAGATCATGCACTCTGTCGTAGAAACCGTCGATTGCCACGCGGTTGTCGGGTGTGTGGAGCGTCGCCGCCAGCTGCACCAGGTGCTGCACGGCGTTCGGCATGGCCGCGCCGAACATGCCGGAGTGCATGTCGGTGTCGGCGGTACGCAGGTCGACCTGACAGGCCGCCAGGCCCTTGCTCGACATGGTCAGCGAGGGCGTATCCGGCCCGAACATATCGCCATCCGCCGAGATGACGTAGTCGCAGGCCAGGCGGTCCCGATGCTCGTGCACGAAGGGGGGCAGGCTCGGGCTGCCGACCTCCTCCTCGCCTTCGAAGAAGAACTTCAGGTTGATCTTCGGGCCACCCTGGGTGGCGGCCAGCGCGGCCACGGCATTCACGGTCGCGAAGGCATTTCCCTTGTCGTCGGCCGAGCCGCGGGCGTAGAGCTTGCCGTCGCGCACAGTCGGTTCGAACGGGGGCGACTCCCAGAGATCGAGTGGATCGGGCGGCTGCACGTCATAGTGGCCATAGATCATGGCGGTCGGCTGATCGTCAGCGACGTGCCAGCTGCCGAAGACGATCGGGTTGCGCGCCGTCGGCAGCAACTCGACGTCCGGCACGCCCGCATCCCGCAGTTTGCCGGCCAGCCATGCGGCGGCGCGCCGCACGTCGGCATCGTGCTGCGGCAGCGCGCTCACGCTTGGAATACGCAGGAACTCGTTGAGGGCTTCGAGATCGGCTGATTCCGTCTCGCGCAGATATGCTTCCCAGGCCTCGGCCATGGTATCGAACCTCCCGTGACAGATGAACCGGTTTACCGATTATTCGGCGGACAGCACGCCCGCTTCGACCAGGTTCTTACGCAGCTGCTGCATCTCGGCGTTATTCAAGACGGGGATCGGCCAGGCCATGTACGGCTCGCACAGTCCCTTGAGCGTGAACTGCGCCTTGTAGGCCGCCGGGAACACGCCGACGCGGCAGGCGTTGACGGCATCGGCGACCTTGTGCTGCAGCGCGATGGCCTTGGTCCGGTCGCCGCTCATCGCGGCGTGATAGACCGCGACGGTCACGTCGGGCACGATGTTCACCCCGGCGCCGATGATGCCGTGGCCGCCGACGAAGAGGGACGCGGCCAGCATGGCGTCCGAGCCGGTCAGAACGGTGAATCCGGGCGCGCTTTCGGCGAGGCGGGCGATCTCGGTGAAATAGGCGAACTCGCCGCTGCTGTCCTTGATGCCCATGATGTTCGGATGCTCGATCAGGCGGGCCACCGCCTCAACCGTGATCTGCACCTTGGTGATGCGTGGAATGTTATAGAGGATGATCGGGACCGGGCTCGCCTCGGCGACGCGCTCGTAGTAGCTGACGACGCCCTCGTTGTTGAGCGGGTAGTAGAAGGGCGGCGGCACCAGCGCCCCTTTGGCGCCCATGCCGTCGATCGACTTCAGATCGGCAACGACGTCGGCCACCACCGAACCGGCCGCGCCGGTGAAGATCGTTCCCCGATCGCCACCGTACTCGAGCGCCAGGGCGAGCGCCTCTTTACGCTGCTCGCGCCGGAGCGCCGAGCATTCACCGGTTGAACCGAGGATCGAGAGACCGTCCACCCCGTTATCGAACAGGTAGCCGACCACCTGCTTGATCCCCGCTCGGTCGATCTCACGCTCGTTCGTCAGCGGCGTCGACATCGCGGGATAGACGCCTGGAAATCGCTGTGCCATGCTGCTTCTCTCCTTCACTGCCCATCTCGAATCGACATCCATCGCATCCGCCACGCCCGTCCACAACGATCGCGGGAGAGCGCACCCGGTCTATCCTGACGATGACGTATTGCGGCTTGTCGCATCGCGCGCAATGGCGACCGCGCGGGCGCTGCTCTCCTGGCGGCATCCTAGCATAGCCGTCCGCTCCACGGCGCGAGCAGGCCATGTGGACATGTACAATCAACCGGATACGGGCGAGCGCACACTGGGCGCATGAAAGGGATCGGCATGACGGCGGAAGAGCAGGCAGGACAGGAAACGACCGAGGCGCCGAAGCCGGCACTATCGCAGGCCGCGCGACGGGAACGACTCTCCGAGCTTGCCGCCGCCATCGGTGAGACGGCCGTCGTCGAGAGCGACAAGCTCATCGTCGAGACGGGCGAGCCGGTCGCGCTCTACTTCTACGTGCTGCCGGATGGCACCTTCATGCTGATGCGATGGATGACGGCCTCGAACCCAGCCGGGCATCCGCGCTGGCGCGAAGCGGCCGAGATGATCCTGCAGCCGGGGGAATCGATCCACACCTCGGCCCTGGGAGGCGGCTTCCTCATCGAGATCGAGCGAGAAATCGCGACGATCGACGCCGCCATCGCCCTGAGCAAGGATGCCGCCGTGGCCGAGCGAGTCCAGCAGCTCGCGGTCGAGTTTCCGGAAGCGGTCGCGCTCCTCGAGCCGGAAGACGTGCCCGCCTACCTGCTGCCGAAGCAGGAGGAGTCGTAGGCCGAGTCAGCTCCTACGACGTGACCGGCCCGCTGACCATGCCCGTGCCGATGTCGCTGATCGTGCCGACCCCTACCTGAACCATCGCGTTGGCGATCTCCTCGCGCAGCAGCCGCAATGCCAGCCGCACACCGGCTTCACCGTCGAACCCCAGTCCCCAGATGGCGGGCCGTCCAATGAGCACGACCGACGCTCCCAGCGCGAGGGCCTTCAGCACGTCGGTCCCCCGGCGGATCCCCCCGTCGAGCAAGATCTCGATTCGCCCGCCAGTCGCCGACACCACCTCCGGCAGCACGTCGATCGTCGCCGCCGCTCCGTCGAGCTGACGCCCACCATGATTCGAGACGATGACCCCATGAACCCCATGCTCAGCCGCGAGCGCCGCATCCTCTCCGGTCATCACTCCTTTCAGGATGATCGGCAATGACGTGGCTGCTCTGATCCAGGAGAGATCGGCCCAGGTGAGGGATAGCACCGGTAGGCTGCCCAGATAGCCGTGACGCTGTAACGGATCGGCGATACGGTCGTCGTCGAGGCCAATGCCCATCAGCACCGGCGTCTCGATCTCATCCGGGATGCGGAAGCGATTGCGCAGATTCCGCTCACGCCGTGCGCCGCGCACCGTGTCCACGGTGATGACCAGCGCCCGGCAGCCTGACGTCTCCACCTTCTGGACCAGCCGCGTGATGATGGCTTGATCGCCATAAGGATAGAGCTGAAACCAGAGCCGGTCGGGCGCCAGTGCCGTGAGTTCGGGAAGGTCGTACTGGCTCTCGGTCCCGATGACGGCGATCGTCTCCTCGGCCACGGCGGCACCGGCCATCGCTCGCTCGGCCGCCACATGCACGATGCGCTGCGGCGTGGTGGGCGCCAGCAGCACCGGTAACGAGACCGGCTGGCCGAGCACGCGCGTCGACAGATCGGCTTCCCGCACGCCGGTGAGCACGCGCGGCCGTAGCTTCAATCGCTGGAAGGCCAGTCGGTTCTCCGCGACCGTCAGCTCATCTTCGGCGCCACCAGCGACGTAATCCCAGACCGGGGCCGGCAATCGCTCCCGCGCGGCCCGCTCCAGATCGAACAGGTTGATCACGTCGCTGCCGTCACGCATCAAGCAATCCCATCGCGCTTACGGCAACTCCGCCCTGCAAGATGGTCGTGAGCTTCGAGAGGTCGATGTTGCCACCCGAGACGACGCAGACCACTTTTCCGCCGCCGGCCTTCCCCGCCAGCGCGGCAGCGACCGGAGCCGCGCCCGCACCTTCGGCGATGACGCGATTGCGCTCGGCCAGCAGGCGGATCGCGGCGGCGATCTCCTCGAGCTCGACCACCAGCGAACCGTCGAGCAACTCGCTGATCAACGGCCACATGTCGGGCAGCACCCTCGGCCCGCCCATGCCATCGACGAAGGTCGCCTTGTAGTCGATCTCCGTTGGGGTGCCGGCCGCGAAGGACGCGGCGACCGGCGCGGCGGTCGAGACCTCGACCGCGTAGAGCTTTCGTGTCCGGCTTCAACGCCCGCATGGCCGAGCCGATACCGCCGCTCAGCCCGCCTCCGCCGTAGGGGATGACCACGGCATCGACGTCGGGCAGATCCTCCAGGATCTCCAGCCCGATCGTCCCGTTGCCGGCCATCACCGGCTGGTCGCTCACCGGATGGACGAAGAGCCCCGACATGCCCTCGAACTCGCGGGTCGAGAGAATGCGGAACCAGGATTCGAACGGAGTCTTGACCACGCCGGCGCCGAGCCGCTTGATGGCGGCCAGCTTGGTTTCCGGCGCATGATCCGGCGCGACGACGGTGCACTTCACGCCCAGCCTGCGGGCGTACCAGGCGACGCCCTGCGCCATGTTGCCGGCGCTGGCGGTCCAGACCCCCTGTGCCAGTTGCTCGCGCGGCACGGAGAGCATGGCGTTACCCGCGCCGCGCAGCTTGAAGGAGCCAATCGGCTGCAGATTCTCGAGCTTCAGGTAGATCTCACATGGAGCATCCTCGAAATTCAGCTTGACCAGCGGGATGCGCAGCACCGCGTCCTTCGTTCGCTCGCGCGCGGCGCGAATCTCCTCGATCGCGACCGGCTGTGCACGTGTCGTCATGAGACTTGTCCCTTCCAACCAACGTCACTCGGGCTCGATTTCGCCCGCAGTCGTGCGGCGCTCAGACCGCGATCTCCACCTCAGCCTCGATCTCAACCGGCAGGCCGAAGGGCAGCTCGGCCATACCCACCGCCGAGCGCGCGTGCTTGCCGGCCTCCGGTCCATACAGTTGCAGGATCAATTCGGAGAAGCCGTTGATGACGGCCGGTTGCCGGTTAAAGCCGGGCGCCGAGTTCACCATGCCGAAGACCCGCAGCCAGGCCGTGACGCGGTCGAGATCGCCCAGCTCGCGCTTGACGCTGCCGAGCATCGACAGCGCGGTGAGTCGCGCCGCGGCATAGCCCTGCTCGAGGCTCACCTCCGCTCCGACCTTCCCGAACGGTTCGGCCAGTGAGCCGTCCGGCAGCTGCGGCCCATGGCCGGAGATGAAGAGCCGGTTTCCGTGAACGCGAACCCAGGGGAAGGGAAGATGCACCCCCGGCGGCACTTTGGCCGGCTCCGGCAGCACCAATCCCAGTTCGTTCAGCTTCGCTTCGATGCGCATGTCGTCTCCTCAGTCGATGGTTGGCCGGCAACGGGCTCACTCCCGGCCGGTTGGCCGAGCGTATCAGGTTCCGCCTGCGGCGTACATTGGTGACGAGCCCATGAGGTTCCTCAGGCGAAAAACGCCACTGAGGGAATGTGGCGGCGGTTGCTGATGCTACAGGGGATCCTGGCCGGGTGACGACTGTGCGACGGCGTCCGCCATGTCCCTTCTGCATATTCTGGAACACTGGCTCGGCCGGCACCGGCGCCAAACAGGACGGACTTCAGTCCCACACCGCACGATCGCCGCGGCAATTCGCTCCGGTCTCACCAAACTGAAAAGCCGCACGAATCGCCGCTTCGTTTTGGCAACATAATGACGGTTCACAGGACGTGCGGGTATAGTTGGTAGCATCGCCAACGTACTGACACGAGGCATTTGCCGAGACGAGTACGGTGAAGGGACAACGTACTTATGGCCCACCCGGAGGTCGGCTCTCAGCAATCATCCCACCTCGTGGTGATCGGATCGTCCGCGGGCGGTATCGAGGCGCTATCGACACTCGTGTCCTCCCTTCCGGCCGACTTTGCCGCTCCCATCATCATCGCGCAGCATCTCGACCCCAGGCATCCGAGCCGCCTCGTCGAGATTCTCTCGCGCTACAGTCCGCTTCCGGTGCGATCCATCGTCGACCTGGAACCATTGCGTGCCGGCACGGTCTATGTAATCCCATCGGATCAGCAGATCGAAATCGTCGATGGGGCCGCGCATCTGGAACCGAGCGATGAACAGGGGCCCAGGCCGTCGGTAAACCGTCTCTTCAGCAGTGCCGCGGTCGTTTTCCGCGAAAACCTCATCGCTATCGTGCTGAGTGGCACCGGTTCCGACGGGGCCGCCGGGGCGCGGATGGTTCATGAGGAAGGCGGGACCGTCATCATCCAGAACCCTGAGACTGCGGCGTTCCCGGGAATGCCACGGTCTCTCGCGGTGGCAACCGTCGATGTGATCGCGAATCTGGAGGATATCGGACCGCTTCTGCAACGGCTTCTTGCCGATTCCGAGCTCCTGGAGACCCGAACGAATCAGCAGACACTGCAACAGATCTTGGATCTGGTGCGTGGGCATCGCGGGATTGACTTCAACGAATATCGCCAGCCGACGATCTTGCGCCGTCTGCAGCGACGCATGCTGGCCACCAACTGCACAACAGTGTCCGATTATCTGAGCTTCTTGAGGAGGAATCCAGACGAAGAGGCGCACCTCGTCAGTAGCTTCCTCATCAAGGTTACCGACTTCTTTCGCGACGAGAAGACCTTCGCCTACCTGCGAGAGAACGTCCTCCCCGACCTGATCCGCAACGCGAAGGACCAACCTGAAGGCTTACGTATCTGGTCAGCGGGCTGTGCCACCGGTGAAGAGGCGTACTCCGTCGCGATCCTCGTTTTGGAGCTGCTCCGTGAGGATCACAGCGATATTCCGGTGCGTATCTTTGCGACCGATCTCGACAGCACCGCCGTGGGCTTCGCGCGGCGCGGCGTGTATCCGTCCACGGCCTTGAAGAACCTGCCGCCGGAACTCGCCGCACGCTATTTTCAGGAAGTCGACGGCGGGTACGAGATCACCGAGGACGCGCGCAAGTTAATCGTCTTCGGCCCGCACGATCTGGTACAAACGCCGCCGTTTCCGCGAATTGACCTGCTCCTTTGCCGCAACGTGCTGATGTACTTTACGCCTGACCTGCAGGACATCGCCTTGCACGCGCTCGCCTTCGCGCTGCGCAAGGGAGGCTATCTCGTTCTTGGCACGGCCGAGACGTCGACCCCACTGGCCGAGTGCTTCACGACTGACAACGCAGCGCTCAAGGTCTTCACGCGTACCGGCTACCAGGTTCCATTCCATTCGAACCGTATCGCGTCGTTCACGGCGAGACTCCCTGCGCCGGCACGTTTGGCCGAGCGTAGTCGCCCGTTCCTCGCGACCAGCCCAACGCGAACGGCGGGTCACCTCCGCAGACCGAACGTCAGCTCAGAAACCTTACTGAACGGGTTGCCAACCGGGGTCGTTTCCGTCGATGAGCACTACGATATTCAATTCATCAACATCGCCGCGCGCGAGATGCTGGGGATCTACGGCGTTGCTGTTGGCGAAGATCTTATTCATCGCCTGACGAGCGTCAACACGGCGGATCTGCGAGCCGTGATTGATGCGGCATTCAAAGAGAGCCAACCGGCCCGCATTGAGGAGATCGTCCAGACCGAGGCCGGGACCGGCCAGGAGCGCTATCTTCAGATTATCTGTGCGCCGCGCCGGACCGAACTGTCTGACGATCGAGCACCCCAGGTCATGATCATTTTGAATGACGTGACGGATATCGTTCGCCGCCGGCGGACGATCGAGCAGTCACTGGCGACGCAACAGGAAGAGGTGCATAACGCCGTCACACGGATGCAGAAAATGGGCGAGACGAATCGCCGCTTGTTGGAAGCCAACGAAGAGCTGACCATCGCCGCGGAGCAACTGAGGGCGTTGAAGGACGAATATGCCCTGGCAAGTGGCGACGCCGAGGCCGCGACCGAAGAGCTTGAAGCCTACGCCGAAGAACTCCAGGCCTCGGCCGAGGAACTGGAGACGCTCAACGAAGAGTTGAAGACATCGGTCGAAGAGCTTGCCGCGAGTAACGCCACATTAGAGATACGCGCTCAGGAACTCTCGGCGCAACGTCAGATCAGCGAAGAGCGTCGATTCCAGCTCGATTCCATTCTTGCCAGTATGGGTGATGCCGTCGTGGTGGTCGATGCGGCAGGGACCCCCGTGCGTACCAATGCCGCATACGATGAGATGATTGCCAGCGCCGCTGGACCGTTTGTCCCGCGCGATGCGGAGGGTCATCCATTGCCGGACGAGTCCACTCCTCAAATGCGCGCGGCACGCGGAGAATCCTTCTTCCTGCCATTTACGATCACCGGGGGCGACGGCCATCTTCGCTGGTTTGAAGCCAACGGACGGTCACTCAGCGACCAGACGCCTGGGGTAGGCGTGGTGGTTATCCGCGACATCAGCGAACGCAGCCTCCGGCATCTTCAGGACGACTTTGTAGAACGGTCGAGCCATGAACTGCGCACTCCGCTTACGGCGATACGTGGATACCTCCAGCTAATCATCCGACAGATGCGGTCCGAATCAATCGATGAGCGTGTGACACGCTTTGCCCTGGCCGCGATAGACCAGGAGCAGCGACTCGAAACACTCGTCGATCAACTGACGGACGTGACACGCATTCAGAGTAACCAGCTCGAACTGCAACTTGAACCACTGGATCTGGTTGTACTGGCGTCGGGTGTCGTTGAGGTGACACAGGTTCTGGCTCATGGCCAGACTATAGAGATCAGTATGGATGTCGATTCGCTGCTCATCACCGGCGATGTGCTCCGTCTCGAAGGTGCGCTCTATAACCTGCTGACCAACGCCATCAAGTACGCACCGGTGACAGAACGCATCGAGGTGCATCTCGGGCGATCAGATGACGCCGCCGAGATCACCGTACGCGATTATGGTCCGGGTATTCCGGCTCCGGATCTCCCCCACATCTTTTCCCGTTTCTATCGGGTCGCTGGAATCAACCAGAAGGGGGCGAGCGGTTTGGGCCTGGGCTTATATATCGCCAAAGAGGTCGTAACCGCGCATGGCGGCACCATCGGGGCGACGTCGAAGGTGGGAGAGGGCACGACCTTCACGGTCCGTCTTCCGTTGCGCCAGCAACAGGCTCGTGATGATGGGTCTTTGACGCGGATCGCGCCCGAGAACACCCCGGAAACACGAGTTTCCGCATATCCAGACGCCATGAATAGAGATTCAACCCTCTAAGGGTAAGCTGACCGCACAACCACCGTTCTCCCAATGGCGCGAACCCGTTCACGTTCGTCAAGCGTTGCTTGCGCGACGATTACGCCGCGTCCGTCAGGCCCGCGCGATGCTCCAACCGCTCAAGGACCTGAAGAATCAGGTCATCCTGGTATTCGAGATGCGTGAGGATCGCCTTGATCTCCTCTTCGGCTTTGAGGTTGATGTGGTAATCGTGGTCGGCGGCCAAGCGATCTTTCTGCGACTGCCGGTTCTGGCTCATCATGATGATCGGCGCGGCATACGCCGCCTGGAAACTCATCACGAGATTGAGCAGGATGAAAGGGTACGCATCCCAGTGCGTGACCAGCGCGACGACATTGAGGAGGATCCACACGGTCAGCATTCCAGACTGGATGAGGATGAAGCGCCAGCTACCCATGCTGTTGGCGACGGAGTCGGCAGTCCGCTGCCCAACCGTCAGGCGCTTCTCCATCTCCTCATTGACGTTGCGAACTGGGGGATGATCGTGAGCAAAGGTCGGGCGCAGCTGGGCAAGTTCCGACAGTTGCTTGCGGGTTAGATGCTTTCCTTCATTCATGGGTAATCTCCTCACACAGGTTCGACCGATTGTTGAGATTCTGTTGATCTGTCCTGCTCGCGGGTCGTTGATGGTGTCATCTCTCTGTTGCAGCCGTTGCACCACGGATGGTCACGCGCGCCATCGCACACGCACGGCATGGACATTGACCTCACGCATGACAACGACTTCTGCCGAATCGACTCAATAGCGTCTTGATCTCCGATCAGGGTTGACAAGAATTACGGATAACAAGGAATTGCGTCTCTCACATTATCGATAACTCAAAAGTACACTACCATTGTAATTCCTCTCACGATGATGTAATATTGAAAGGTACGAACAAACACGCCACCGGGTCGTCTCGTCGCCCTCTGGCCGAGGACAGCATCGGATGCGAGCATGTCGCTCCACCCTCTGCACCGCTATCCGTACCGGAGGTCAATCATGACAACCTTTGCGCGCATCGTCACGGCCCAATTCAAGCCTGCGAAAATCGATGAGGGCGTCCGCGTCTTTAACGAGAAGGTGACCCCGAACCTGATGAAACATCCTGGTTTCAAGAGTTCAGAGCTACTCGTGAACCACAAGACCGGGCAGATGGCATCCGTCAGTCACTTCGCGACGGAAGCCGACGCGCAAGCGGGTGGCTCCAAGGGTCTTGATGAGCGTGTCGCGATGATCGAGCCCTATCTGGATGGGCCGAGTCATCTCGAAGTTTACGAAGTCAACGCACGGTCATAGGGCGTAGATCAGACCACGGGGCGGGTTCTTCAGACCCGCCCACTCGCGGCGGACATCACCGGTCCTCACGTCGCATCGGGAATCAAGCGTCGGCAATCTCCGCGTCAGCGACCTCCGGCCTGATAACCTGAGACTCGTGGCACAGAGCCATTCCACCGCAGAAGGTCCGCTCCGATGCACTCCGCGGACACGACCACTCATAATGTCAATTGATAGGGTATGGCTCTCCGCTCCGGCGGGCATCTTCAAGCAGGGTTGATCTCACCGCCACAAATCGCCGTGGCGCCGCATCCGTGGCTCAACTCGTCGGCAGGTAGCCTCTTGACCCGCGCGGCTCTTCGGTCTCTTCAGTGCCACCCACCATACGAAACGGAGTTACCAATAATGATTGCGGAACGTACAACCCAAACGCTCAGTCCCTCCCCGAAGACGCCGGGAAACACCACCGCTCGCGACGACAGCTTGCAGGTGGAGATGTGGGTGCTCGGAGAGCACGGCAAATCCCTGGGCACGCTTGACGCGCTTCACCATGATGCGGCGACCGGTCACGTGAGCGAGTTCGTCGTGCGTCGCGGTATCGTGAGCCAGCGAAGGCTGGTTCCCGTGAGTTGGGTGACCGATGTCACCCCGCGTTCGGTGCAGATCCGGATGGGCAGGGCGGCCTTCAAATTGCTACCTCTGATGAGCGGCTACGAAACCCGCGACTGACCCAACGGACGTTCCCGGAACGGAGTAAGGAATCATGAACGCCAACGATCTCAAAGACATGGCCGTTGTCTCATTGGAAGAGGGCACGAAGCTCGGCCGCGTCGAGCAACCGATGTTCGATCTTGCGGCCCGGCAACTCGGCGCATTACAGGTCAAGGGAGGGGACGGCACGTTTATCCTCCCCTTTGCCCAGATCCAAAGCATCGGGACTGATGCCATCACGGTTACGAGTAGCCAGGTGACTCAGACTCCCAGCAGCGGCGGCCAGACAGACGCCCTGCTCGATCTCCAGGCGCTGAAGAAACTGAAGATTGTCGACCAGGCCGGCACCTTTCTCGGCACACTCAGCGACGTTGACGTCGATCCGCTCAGTGGGCAGATCACCCGGCTGACCGCCCACAAAGGCGGCCTGCTCGGCATGGGTGGAACAACCACGACACTCGAATCCACCGCGATCGTCATGGTCGGGCAGGACTTGTTGACCGTCACGGCGGAGGCCGAGTCCACTCCTTCCGCGTCCACAGACGAGATGCCGGGTCGTGAAGAGGCTCCCGAAGTACAGCCCTCAGTCGATGATAGTGGCAGCGATCGCCGCGCGGGCGACATCCTGCCAACCTGAACGCTACCGGCGCAGGTGACTCCATCTCCGGAGATGCCGTGACCGGCAGGCGGTCGCGCCTGGCGGTCATTTCGAACTTCGCGTGCATCCCCCTACTCTCAGTGCACCAGGCGTTCGTCACGCGATCAACGTCTATCCCGCTCGATCCGATTCTCGGAGCGATTTCGCTTCCATGAACGCGTAATCCCGCCGCGCAGGTCGCTTCGCGGCGCGACGAAAACACGGCAGGACTGACCTGGTGTCGAGAATTCTCAGGAAGAGATCACAAGGGCAAACGCTTGAATACTCGTTCCGGGATCGCGCCGGATCACGAGCATGACGAAGCGCCAGTGCCACGGCGTGTACACGATATCGCTGCCCGCAAGCATCGCCTTGTGAATGTCGCGGCCGACACGTTCAGGCGAAGCGAACAGCGGCCCCTTTTTCATGTGGGCGGTCATCGGCGTGTCGACCATTCCGGGCTTCACCGTGACGACGCGAACGCCCGAGGTGCTGAGCCGGGCACGCAAGCCCTGGAGAAAGGTGCTCAGCGCGGCCTTGGCTGCGCCGTACAGGTAGTTCGATTTCCGGCCGCGATCTCCGGCGACGGAGCTGAGCACCGCCAACGTGCCGTGCCGCTGTGCTTCCAACTTGTTCGCGATCAGCGTCAGGACGGAGATCATGCAGGTCGCATTGAGGTGCCACTCGCTGAGCGCGACGTCGACCGACGCTTCGCTCGCCTTCTGGTTGGCCAGCGTGCCGAAGGCGATTAAGACCATGTCGTAGCCTCCGAGCACCCGATCTGCCTCTGCCAGGAGGCGTGGATGATCGCCGGTTTGAGTCAGATCGGCGGCGGTCCACTCAGCCGAAACGGCGCCGCGAACCATGAGGTCGTCGCACAGGGCCGTCAGCTTCTCGGGCGAGCGACCGACGAGAAAGAATGAGCTACCATCCCTGGCGAAGAGTCGGGCAACTTCGGTCGCGATGGCCGAGGTGGCCCCGACGATCAGCACCCGGTGGGCCGGCACGCGTTTCACGTCCACACTCATTGTGATTGGCTCCCGGAGAATAGCGTTCGACGCGCAAAGCTCGACGAGAATTTCGGGTCGACGTAGCGCAAGAACTCCTCCCATTGGGGAAAGGAGGATCTGAACGTCTCGGCGCTCATGCGCGCATCCTTCGATGGGTTGATCGCTCCGCCACTGGCACGGACCACCTCATCTAGATCCTCAAGCAAGCGCAAGGTCGACTCTCCACGCAGCGCGAAATCGAGCGCCAGGGTGATGCCGGGCCGCGGAAACGAGAGCATCCCGGGTGACGGCACGTCGCCAAACGTCTTGAAGACGGTCAAGAACGATCCCTCGCCAGAGCGGCGAATACGATCCAGAATCTCCTTGATCGGGCCATTGTCGTCTGTAATGGGAACGACGCACTGGTATTGGAGAAAACCCGGATGGCCGTACATCCTGTTCCAGCCACGAATTCGATCCAGCGGATAGAAAAACGCGTCCAGATGAACGACACGGCGCACACTCGCCGCCCGTTGCCGGTGATAGTAGAGGCTGTTGAACGCGCGGACCGTGACCGGGTTGAGCAGCATCGGCGGTAGATCGATGGGAAGGAAGATCAACGAATCCAGCGTCGCCGTGTTCGCCGGCCGGTACATCGACGAGTCGTGATTCCCTCGCATGAAATGCCCGCGCACGTAGCGGTCACCCCCGACGAAACAATCGATCCAGGAGACCGTATATTCGAAACGCCCTATTGAAGCCGCGGAAATCTCAACGAATTCATCCAGCGACTCGAACCGGATCTGCTCCATGTCGATGAACGCGTTGGCGACCGGCTTGAGCTGAATCTCGGCCCAGGTGATCAGCCCGGTCAGTCCCAATCCGCCAATGGTGGCGCGGTATAGCGTCTCATTTTCCTCCGGCGAGCAGATGAGCCGCTCTCCAGAAGAGCGCACCAGTTCGAACCGCAGGACGTGGCGTCCCCAGGTGCCTGCGTCATGGTGATTCTTTCCATGGATGTCGTTGGCGATCGCTCCTCCGACGGAAACGAACTTCGTTCCGGGCGACGTCGGCAGGAACCAGCCTCGTGGCACGAACGTGGTGAGGATGTCGGCGAGTTGTACACCGGCTTCACAGCGGAGAACCCCGGTCTGGTCGTCGAAGGCAATGAAGCGATTCATCCCCGTCACATCGAGCAGGATGCCATCTTCATTGAGGCAGCTATCGCCATAGCTGCGCCCGTAGGCACGTGGCAGAACGGTCCCGGAAAGAGCGAATCCAGCTTCGGAAGATCGCTGCGCCACTCGATGGGCACCACGCCACGCGGCACCACCTTCGGAAAGCGCCCCCACGATTCGTATTGCTTCGTCGGTTCCACGGAAATCAGGGATCCCAATCGTTGCGCGATCAATCTCGCCCGTCCACCACGAAGAGTACCGGGCACCAGTGTAGCAAGCCCCGGCCGACAAGGTTGGAGCATACCACCGCGGGCGGTTCAAGGGCGGTGGTATGGCCCTACCCTTGGCCCCGAACCAATTCGCTCCCCAACAGCCCGCCTTCGACCTGCCAGGCGGGCGGATTCTCGGGGTGGTATTCGAAACGCTGCCGCTCGAAATACTGCACCGTCAGGCCGCTCGCCGGATCGGTGAACTCCTCGCTGATCGGGTAGCCGAAGATCGCCAAACCGCCGTGCACGGTCCAGTAATCCCGGAATCCGAAGCAGAGCCGGTGGCCAGTTTGCGGATAGTAGGTGCAGCCGGCGTCGCTGACGGCGTTGATCCGCTGGAAGGGCGCCGTGGCGGTCAAGCCCTGGCGCTGGGCCAGCTCGATGCCCAAGTAGGCCAAGCTCGACGTCGTAGCGGCTTGGCCAGGAACCGGGGTGCCATTCGAAACGAGCCCGTTCGAAGTATTGCGTGACGAATCCAGTCGTTGCGTCGACGTACTCGCCGGTGATCGGGTAGCCGAACACCGGCAGGCCGCCGAACTGATTCCAATAGGCGAGGAAGCCATGGCTGATCGAATACCCTGTCTCGGGAAAGTAGCGGACTGTCCGCGAAGCCGTCGCGCAGCGCGGTTACGCGCTGGACCGCGGCATTGAAATCGGCCGCGTCCAGCTGGCCTCCGTCGAGCGCGCCGGCCAGCGCCGCTGTCACGGCCTGGCCTTGATTGACGTCGCGCGCCGAGCAGAGGATGAGATCCATCCCGGCCTGGGCGGCGAGGATGGCCCGCTGTTCGTTGCCGCCGAAGGCGCTCAGCGCGCCTGCCTCCAGCGCGTCGGTGATCGTCACGCCCCGGAAGCCTAACCGGCCCCGCAGCTCCTGCTGCACTACCGTGGCCGAGAGCCCGGCCGGGCGGGCGGCGTCGAGCGCCGGGTAGATCGCCCAGGAAGGCATGACGAGCTTAACGCCGGCCGCGATGGCTGCCGGATAGGGGGCCTCGTCCACCGTTCGCAAGGTCGAGAGAGATAGCGGCAGGGTCACCGGTCCGGCGTCGGTGTTCTGAGCGGCCGAGGCCGCTCCCAGACCGGGAAAATGCTTGGCCGCGGCGGCCACACCAACCTGCTGCTGGGCGGTGATGAAGGCGCGCCCGCAATCGCTCACGGTCTGCGCGTTCTGGCTGAAGGAGCGTCCAAATTGGTCCAGAAAGTCACCCGGCTGACGATAGACTCCGAGCACGGGCGCGAGGTTGACGTTCATCCCTACGCCCGCGAGATTCCGGCCCGCGGCCGTGCCGGCCTGCCCGGCGGTCGTTGCCGGGTTCGCCGCTGCTCCGATCTGTTTGGCCGATTGCTCCGGCGCGCCCGGCAGCCGCCGGACCACGCCACCCTCCTGATCGGTCATCAGCAACAGTGGCGCGGGTACCGGGCTCTGCTGCTGTGCCGCGCGAAGCTGCTGGATGACCGCGGCGATCTGCTGGTCGCTGGCGATGTTCTCACCGAAGAAGATCACGCCGGCCGCTTGACCAGCGCGAATCTGTTGCAGCAACGTGTCGGGCACGGTCAAACCGGCATAGGAGTAGATCACGCGCTGGCCGGCAAGCTGCGACGACGACAGGCTCGCACTCGGCGGACCGCCGGATTCGTTGACGGGAGGTGGCACGAAGGCGGCCCGAGCTCTGGAGAAGGCGCCCGCGAACGGCAGGGCGACCCCCAGCGCTGCCAGCTTCTTGAGAAACATCCGGCGGTCCTCCATGCGTCGTGTCCTTCCAGTCTGGTTGCCTCACGTCTCGCCCCCAGCGGTCCTCGTGTCGTCGATAGTCTGAACGCATCTCACGCCAGGACGTTACCGGTGCGCGTGCGGTGAGGAAACCGGTCACGGCGTTCATGCGAGCAAGGGCAACACCACGCAACGACGTGCGATGATCGCACCGGTGCGAGCGCGGACTTTCGATCTCCCATGCCGCGCGTCGTTGCGGTGCATCGTGGCCACGCCCGAATCGATCTGCGCGATGCTGAGGCTCGGGATTAAGGAGAAGCAACTCAACGCTGGTTGGCGCGATGGTCATGGGAAGACGCTGACAATCCTCGCCGCGATCCAGCAGGGCATGGAATGGAAACGCTCACCCGACCTCGTGGGTGAGACAGCAGACATTCACCATCGTAACCATGTTCGAGAGACCGCGGGGAGCGCTGTGATGGCGGACGAAGCACGACGAGGCGTGAGCGGGGAATCCGATCGCAATGGACTATCTCTGGCGAGCGAGTATGAACGATGTCTGCGAACACTCGACGCGCTTGGGTTGTTGATTCCGCTGTCCCGGACGAACCGCCTGGGCGTCATCGGAACGGATGGAAACGAATATCCCGTGCCGACTCGGGAGCAGGTCACAGGCGTGTTCACGCGAAACCCGGAATTGGTCGCTCGCAAAGCAACGCAAGGGTTCACTCAATTACAACTCACGCCCATCGCCCTGCCGATTTCACTGATGATCGACCGGGTCCGCGATGCTCTCCTGATCCAGGCCGCGGCAGGGCAGATCTTCCACACGAAACGCGACCCGGTCGACGCCAACGTAGCGGCCCGGATCAACACCGCTAAACCCATCTGGATGTGGGAGATGGTGCGTCAGGCGGCCGATACCGCGGATCTCGTCTATTTCCCGCACACATTCAGCGAGCATGACCACCACGGGTTGACCAAGGAGGAAGCCTTCCAGAACACCCGCTGTTGCGCGGTGCCTGGCTGGAGCGTGGCGCTGATTGAGCCGATCCCGGTTATGCCGTCGCAGGGGACCGGCCTCATGCTCGGAGGACGAAAACAACTGGAAGCTTGTTCCAACGAGCCGTTGGAAGAACGCCTGTGCCCGCGTGATTACTTGCGAACCTTGAGCACGCCGGGCTATCAAGGGGAAACCGGCTGGACGCTCGAAGATTTTCTCATCCACTTCATGACTCAGCTTCATACAGCGCATCAGGTGAGCCACGACCGGAGTGACGGCAATGCCCTATGGCTGCTCGGTTCGTATTTGCCCAACTCGGACCACAAGGGCATGAAGTCTCTCGTGCTGGTGGGCTACTGGGATCGCGGGCGGCTGTACCTCACCGCCCATCGATCGGCCAACAGGCTGCGGTCCGTGGCGGCACGTTCGATGGTGAGACTTCCAGGTTGATCGCCACAACGGGCAGGGTTTGCCCCATACAGCTGAGCGGCACGCTGCGCCGTCGCGCCGGGCACGGAAGTCGGTCCTCCCGATCTGCATGACAAATCGCAGGTGAACCAGCGGCGGACGAAACGCGGGCACGACGCACATTTGACGCCCGCCGTTCCACCCGTTCATCTTCCCGGGGGTGACTGTCTACGCCCGAACGCTTTAAGCCGGTTCCCGCATGAAGTGGTCGAACCACTCCAGCGTGCGTGTTAAGAAATCGACCCGATACTCCGCCGGCCCGGCGCTGGTAAAGCCGTGCGACTGGCCGGGATAGCGCACGAACTCGACCTCACAACCAGCCTTGCACAGCGCGATGAACAACTCCTCCGATTGTCCCGTGGGACAGCGCATGTCGCTCTCTCCGCTTACCAGCAGCGTTGGAGTCGTCGCGCGGTGCGCGTAGGTGAGCGGCGAATGATGTTGGAACCACTCAGGATTCTCGTGTGGCTGCGCGCGGTATTGGGTCGTGTCGTAATGCCAGCCGATGTCGCTGGTGCCGAACTGCGATTTCAGGTCGACCGAGGGCGCGCCACAGACGCACGCCTTGAAGCGATCGGTCTGCCCGAGCATCCAGGAGGTCATGAAGCCGCCGTAGGAATAGCCGAAGATGCCGATGCGGCTCGTGTCGACGTACGGTCGCTCCGCCACGTGTCGATGACCGCCATCAAATCGAGATAGTCCTCGCCGCCGCGATCTCCCAGCACCTGAACCGAGAACTCGCGGCCATAGGAGGTCGAGCCGCGTGGGTTCGGCAGCACGACCAGGTAGCCGTGGTTGGCGAGTAGCTGCTGGTTCGCGATGAAGCGATAGCCATAGAAGCCGTTGGGGCCGCCGTGGATCATCAGCACCACCGGGTAGCGTCGATCCGGATCGAAGTCGGCCGGTTTCAGCAGCCACGATTCGATGCTGAACTTGCCGCGCTCGATCTCGAAGCGCTCCCAGCCGGGTGTTCCCATGCGCTCGGTCAGTCCGGCGTTATCTGTCGTAATGACCGACAACGTGCTCTCGCTCAAGTCGCTGACGGCGATCTCGCCCGGAGAATCGAACGCCGTATAGGCGTGCGCCGCGAACCTCCGCGTCGCGTCGAGACTGATCCCAGTGAGGCTCGCCTCCATGCTGGAGAGGGCGCTGAGGTTTCGGCTCTCGACGTCGATCACGTAGAGACCGTGCCGGGCATGCTCCGCGGCACAGATGAGTACACGCGTATCGTCGAGCCAGACCATCGACCCCGATCCGACTCCGTCGACCGGGAGGATTTGCAGATCGGTCGTTAACTGCCGAATCTCACCATCGCTGACGTCATACAGGTAGAGGTCAGGCTGATAGGTGTGCCCGGGGTCGCCGGTGAAGATGATCCGATCGCCAGCCGGGGACCACGCGGCGGTGGGATGCCCGCCGTCGCCGACGTCCGGATCGCCAACCGGCGTCAGTTCGCCGGAGTCGACATCGATAATCGCGATGAACGCGTTCCAGCCGTCCGCCGCCTGCATCCCGACGGCAATCGAGCGGCCGTCCGGAGACCAGAGCGGCAGGTAGTGATCGACCAATTGGGTGGTAAGGCGGCGGCGTTCGCCGGTCGCGACGTCTGCCAGCCAGACGTGGTTTCGAGCATCCCCGAGATACCCGCGGCCGTCCCACTTGTAGTCGAGCCGCCGTGTCACGCGCACCCTGGCCGGCTCGTCCGCGTTAACCGGTTCTTCCGCCGGGTTCTCCGGATCGAACGTCGTTGTGTAGGCCAGCGTGGTGCCATCCGGCGACCAGGAGAGCTCGCTGATTACCTGGTTGTGGGTCGTTACCTGACGAGCCTCGGCCGGCTGAGTGACGGGCATCACGAAGATTCCGAACTTGGCAGGTGCCGCGACTCGATCCGAGACGAACGCGATTTGCGCCCCGTCCGGTGACCAGCGCGCCGTGTCGTTCTTCTGCCCCGAAAACGTAAGCTGCTTGCCATTCCCGCCATCGCGATCACAGAGCCAGAGATGCGAGATCGTCTTTCCCGAGTCGCGGTCGGAACGGGCCAGCGTATAGACGATCCGCGAACCGTCCGGAGCGATCTGCGGGTCTCCGGGCTGCTGCACGTCAAAGACGAGTTCTTGCGGGGTAACCTGATGCGCCATCCTGCTCTTCCTCCTCGCGAACGTCATCGAGAACTATGTCAATGCGCCGGGCGTCGTATTCAATTGTCCTCGCTCACCGTCTAGTTCAACCGGAACTCGCTCACCGACAACGACATGTCCCGGCGTGGGCGTGTTGCGAGCGGGCGAAGTCTTACCCGAGGGTCCGACCATCATAGTGCATGCAAGCCGAAATGGAGATAGTCGCGCCAGTTACTCCTGGTGCCTCACCGGGCCGTGCGGCGAGCCGCCTCGATCTGCTCCGCGCTGTAGCGGTAGGCGCGGAAGACGGCGTTACGGGCCGCGTTCTCGGGCTTGTTCGGCGGTGGGTTATAGTGGGGGTTGACGTACTCCCAGACCGTCTCCCCCTCAGCTGTCACCTCGAAGAAGCGGCCAAAGGTGCCCTCGCAGATGAGCGTGTTGCCGTTTGGTAGCCGCTGCGCGCTCGACAGATGCGGCGAGAAGAAGTCGACCTGCTGCCGTTCTTGGTAGGACCAGACGATCTCGCTGGTGGTCGGGTCGATCTCCAGCACGCGCGAGTAGGGCATGAAGTGATCGGGGCGGCGCGTGCCGTTGTCGAAGACCAGGATATGACCGTTGTCGAGCGGCGCCGGAGCGTGCTGCTGCGCCAGGTTGGGTGAGCCAAAGGTCCAGCTGAACCGACCGGTGGCACGGTCGATGATGGCGATCTTCGAGAGGTCGCGCAGGCTCACCAGGATGTCCCCGTTCGGCATCTCGGCGACGGTGTTCCCGTGCGTCCATTCGTGCCGGTCGTCCTGCGGCGACATCGGCTGGTCGCGGCGCGGGTCCAGATGCTCCCAGGCGCGCCACTCCCAGACGACCTCTCCGCTGGGTGTCATCTCGACGAGATAGTCGGCATACATCGGTCCCTCGTGGGCTTCACCGGGCCGACCGATTTGAATCTGCCGGGAAATCTCCCGCGGCACTTCACCGAGGCAGAGAAAGAGGACGTTGCCGTTGCGCAGCAGAATGCCATCGTGGTGGTGATCCGGCTGGCGCAACTCCCAGAGGACCTCGCCGTCCCAGCTCACCTCGAGCACGGCCCCGCCCTTCCAGCCCTTGTCGGCGATGAACCGTTCCGACTCATCGGGCACCTTCCCGTTGTAGAAAAGCGTTCCCAGCGGTGTGAGGCAACCGTACAATCCAGGGGAGTAAGGCATCTTCCAGCTATGGACGGTCGCGCCCCGCATGTCGATGAGATAGACCATCCCGCCACCCGTGAGCGGGGCGAAGAGGGTGTAGCCGGGGTAGGCCAATTCCGGATCATAAGCCCGCAACCCGACCCCTGCCCGCTTGCCTTTGATCTGCTCCACCGGCGTCACGCTCGCATGTCCTTCCGACACCTGCTGGCCCTGGGCGCCATGAATGTCGTCCCCGGCCCTGGGGCGCGATCAATCACCCCCGTTCCGGATCACCAGCCCGCGAAACTCATGGAAGCCGTGTGTATCGCCGCGCCAGTCGGGCGCGATCAATCGCGCCCGACCGCGTACGCTACCCCGGACCGCCCGCCGCGAACGGAGAGACGTAATCATTGACTCGCGCCATGATCTGCTCGATCCGCTCCGGCGTCATCGATTCGGCTCGTTTCTCCGCCTCCACGATCATCGGCAGCAGGTGGATATCACCAGCGGTGGCCAATCCAGTCACGTCGCTGAACGAAAGGACGAAGGCGATGGCGGCGTTGATGAACTCCTGCCGGTCGAACGGCTCATACCAGGTGTCGTAGGTGCGCGGAGCGCCTTCCGGCCAGGGCCGCTGCGCGATCGCCTTGATCACCATCAGACCGGCGTCCTGTCGCTTGATCTCCGTGGTGAGCGCTTCCAGGTCGAGGCGGTAGGCTTCGTTCTGATAGAGCACGTAGTTGAGCGGAGTCAGCACCGTGTCGAACGGAAAGCGCTTCAGTCCCTGCAGATGCGTCCCCGGCGCCTGATGCCCGTGCCCGGTAATGCCGATGGCCCCCACCAATCCCTGCTCCTTGGCCTGGATCGTCGCCTCGAGCGCGCCACCGGGCCGGGTGATCAGGTCCAGCTGTTCGAGGTCGCCGACCGAGTGGTGCTGGATCAGGTCGATATGATCGGTTTGCAGCCGCTCGAGTGAGCGGTTGATCTCCGCCCAGGCTTCGTCCCGATCCCGTTTGCCCGTCTTGGTCGAGAGGAAGATCTGATCGCGGATTCTCGGCATCCAGGGCCCGAGCCGAAGCTCCGATTCGCCATAGCTGGGAGCGGTGTCGAAATGGTTGATGCCGGACGCGAGCGCGAAGGAGATGGACTCATCAGCTTCGTCCTGCGTCACGCCTCCCAGCGCCGCGCCGCCATAAATCAGCACGGAGTCTTCATGGCCGATACGGCCCAATCGTCGTTGCTGCATCGAGTTCCCGCCTTCCTGAGTGCCCGGCCGGGCATTCCAAACCGGTCGCACGCGTGTCATGTCGTCACGTCGTCGAAGTGCGCAGATTCCATGCTAGCGCCCGTGCGTTCCTGGCGCAACGCACCCACCTATCGAGGCGGGAACTTCGGCCCTGTGCAATCGGACGCAAAACGGCCGGCTGATCACGATCGATCGCCGGCCGCGCACGTTCTTGGATGAATGGCTCAAGCTGTGGCAGTTTGAGGCGATGGAATGGCGCCGATCTGCTGCATCAGGCCAAGCAACTGGTAGACGACCCAGCCCTCCGCCATCCTGCCACCGGCCGTTACTCGAATCGTTCCCGCTGGGCGCTGATTGTCCCGGTATTGAGCCCGTACCAGTGCATCCGCCCGATCGAGCGAGCGTGCTCCACCTTCATGCAGCGATCCATCACCACCTGCAGCCCGCCTCGGCGGGCAATCTCCGCGCCTTCAGGACTGATCACTCCGAACTGGAGCCACAGGGCCTTCGCCCCGATCTTCACCGCCTCTTCGGCGATGGCCGGCACGTACTGCGGCGCCCGGAAGACGTCCACCACGTCGATCGGCACCGGCACGTCCGACAGCGAAGCGTAGCTCTGCTCGCCGAGGACCTCGCTCTCGCGCGGGTTGACCGCGATCACTCGATAGCCATGGCGTTTGAGGTAGAAGCCGACGAAGTGACTCGGGCGCAGCTCGTTGGAAGACAGGCCGACGATCGCGACGGTCTTGGCGGTCAGCATGATGTCGCGGATGACCTTCGGATCCTGGTACTGGGAGATGTCGAAGCCGTTTTGTTTGGCCGTCATGCGTCACCTTCCGCTCCGGCGCCCACCGTCATTGTCAATTTCGCCGCCGTCAGACCTCGTTCGAGATCCCAGATCAGGTCGTCGAGCGATTCCAATCCGACCGACAACCGGATCGTGCCGGCCGTAATGCCGCCCGCCAGCAACTCCTCGTCGGTGAGCTGCCGGTGCGTTGTGCTGCCCGGATGAATCACCAGGCTCTTGGCGTCGCCGACGTTGGCCAGGTGGCTCCAGAGTTCCAGCGACTCGATGAACCGCCGGCCGGCCTCGCGGCCACCCTTCACGTCGATGGCGAAGATCGCTCCGGCGCCGCGCGGCAGGTATTTCTGTGCCAGCGCACGATAGGGGCTACCTTCCAGCCCCGGATAGCGGACGCGATCGACCATCGGGTGCCGCTCGAGGTAGCGCGCCACACCCAGCGCATTCGCGACGTGCTTCTCCATGCGCAGCGGCAACGTCTCCAGTCCAACCAGGAACATGAAGGCGTTGAAGGGGCTGAGCGCCGCGCCGAGATCGCGCAATGACTCAGCGCGCAGCTTCATCAGATAGCCGTAAATGCCGAAGGTCTCATGGAACTCGAGCCCGTGATAGTTGGCCGACGGGTTCGCGACCGTCGGAAAGCGCCCGTTCGACCAGTTGAAGGTGCCGGAATCGACCACGATACCGCCAATGCTGGTGCCGTGGCCGCCGATGAACTTGGTCGCCGAGTGAATCACGATGTCCGCGCCCCACTCAATCGGGCGGCAGAGGTAGGGAGAGGCGAAGGTGCTGTCGATGACCAAGGGCGCACCCGCTTCGTGCGCGACGGCGGCGACACGCTCGATATCGAGCACGTTCGCTCCCGGGTTCCCAATCGTCTCGGCGTAAAGCGCCTTGGTGTTGTCACGCAGCGCGCCCTTCCAGGCCGCCAGATCGTCCGGGTCGACCAGGGTGTAATCGACCGACATCTTGCCGAGCACGTTCTTGAACTGGGCGATGGTGCCGCCGTACAGGGCCTGCGACGCGACGATATGGTCGCCCGGCTCCAACAGTGTGAAGAGGGCAGCCGTCTGGGCGGCCAGACCGCTCGCAAAGGCCACCGCGCCGACCCCGCCTTCGAGGTTGGCGACGCGCTCTTCGAAGGCGGCCACGGTCGGATTGCCGATACGGGTGTAGATGTTCCCGTACTCCTGAAGGTTGAAATAAGCGGCGGCGGAATCGGCGTCTTCAAAGACGAAGCTCGTCGTCTGGTAGATCGGCATGGCACGAGCGCCGGTGTAGGGGTCGGGCCGTTGACCAGCATGAATGGAACGAGTGTCGAATCCGAACTCATGCGCGGACTCAGCGCGGCCATCCGGCGTAGTCGAACTGGACATCGGGTTAGCTCCAGTCTTGATGGCGAGGAGAGATCGTCAGGTCTCGCGAGCGCCAGCCGTATGATCCAACGAGTTCCACCTGGCGCGCCGCAGCCGTATCCTACGCAGCCTGACAGCACGGGTCAACGTGCGGGCGACGCGCTCAACGGGCGTGGGGTTTGTCCCAAGACCAAGACATACACCATTTTGTAACGCCCACCGTTGGGTTGACATGCAATTGATGCAGCACAGGGTGGAAACACGGTTGTAGCATTCCGACCACGAAACATACCCTGATAACGGGAAGCACGTACACGCATCTTGAAAAGCCGGAGTTCCCGACTCTCGGAATGCGCGGCAGTTTTCTGGATAGATCTGATGTACAGGATCGTTACACCACTTGATGGATCTCGTCTGGCAGAGTCGGCTCTGGCGTTGAGCATGCGCCTGGCTCTGCGGTTTCATGCAACGCTGGAACTCGTCCACGTCATCGGGACCACGTCGCCCAAGGAATCACCGTCCACCGAGTCGATAGAAGAAGCCGAGCGTTATCTGAACGCCATCGCCGTCCGTTATGCTGGCCGCGTGTTGGTTCGGATTCACGTATTGCACGGGCAACCAGTCGAAGAGTTGCTCAAGTTTTTTCAACTCGCCAGCGACACCGTCGTGGTGATGAGCCGGCTGGGTCGCAGCGGACTGAGTCGTGCTCGCTTCGGAGGAGTGGCGAACAGCCTGATCCATAGCACGACGGTTCCGATTCTGCTGGTCGATGACACGCAACCTGACGACGTTGGTGAGCTGAATGAGATTCTGGTTCCGCTGGACGGCTCGGACCTCGCCAGTTCGGCGTTGCCGTTCGCGGTCGCAGTTGCTGGAGATCAGGGCCGGCTGTGCCTCATCCGGATCGTTCAACCACCTGACGAACGGGCGCGAACCGCGGCACTCTCTCCCTCCTCTTTTCGCGACCCGGAGTTACCGCACGACGTCGCCGCCGTTGCCATCGATGAAGCGCGTGGGTTTCTGCTTCGCACCGCGACCCGGCTTCGCCAGCAGGGAACGAGTGTCAGCTGGGAAGTTCGTTTCGGCGACCCAAGCAACGAGATCCTGCGTGCCTCGGAAACGGCGGGAGCCGAGCTCATTGTCATGGCGACACACGGATGGGGCGGCCTGCGTCGCTGGGCGTTCGGCAGCGTTACCGATGCCGTGATTCAGCACGGATCGACCCCCATACTCGTCGTCCCGCCAGCCCGGCCCCAGTAGTCGGAGACGGCGGTTGTCCTGTTGAACGTCGTGTCGGCGGAAAGGAGGAGCACTGATGCGGTTCATTCCTCGATCATTTCCTTTGAGCCGCCGCATCGTCCTGACCGCCGGACTCGGACTCGGCGCGATCCTGGCAATGAGTGGGATGTTTGTCGTGTGGGCCTTGCAGCAGACGACGCAAGCCGCCTACGCGGAACGGGTCCAGCTCGCCGAGCACCTCGCTAGCCGAGTCGACGACGTGCTTCGCTTCACGTCCACGTCCCTCGATCAGGATCTCACCAGCTTCCAGATCGAGGCCGGTCAGCCGCTGGATGAGCAACAACAGCAACAGCTCTCGGAATTGCAGCCCGCCGCCGGCAAGTTCGCGTCTCTGACCGTCGGAGACGTCCACGGCAATCTGCTCTGGATCGATCCGACCCGAGGTGACATTCTGCACGGCCAGCCGCTGGACTACACCGCGGTGCAGCAAGCGCTCCAAACGAACACGGAGCAGACGCTTGCCTGTGCGCCGCATCAGGATCCCGCCATGTCGAAGGCCTGCTTCGCCGTTCCGCTCCACGACACGCGCAACAACCTGTCGGGCGTGTTACTGGCGGTGTTCGATCCCTCCGACACGGTGCCGAGCTTCATGCTCGCCAGCGAAGTCAGCAGCAATATGGCGATTCAGATCATTCAAACCGGCGCGACCGACCCAACAGCCACGCCAGACCTCAACGAGAAAATGGCCGCCGACCACGAGAGTCTCCTGGCATCCTTGATCGCGGCGCGCACCAGTGGTTACCGCATCCACCACCCGCCCAAGGGCCCGGTTCACATGGTCGCCTATTCGCCGATCTCAGTCATCCCAACGTGGGGGGTGACACTGGAGGAATCGCACGATTCGGTCGTTGCGCTGCCCGGCAAGCTCGAACGTCGGCTCGCCTTCTTCGGGGCCGGCGTGCTGCTGCTCGGCATGGCGGTGGCCTGGTTTGACGTTCGCCGCATCGTGTTGCCGCTCGAAACGCTCACCCTCGCCGCGGAACGCTTCGCACTCGGCCATCTAGACGATCCAATCGAGCTTCGTCGACGTGACGAGCTGGGAATCCTGGCGCGCTCATTCGAAACAATGCGGGCGCGGCTGCGAGCTTCGCTGATTCAGGTTGAACAATGGAATCATGAGCTGGAGCATCGCGTCGCTATTCGCACCGCGGAGGTCGAGGCACGGAACCAGGAGCTTGCTCAGCTAAACCGGCTGGCTGAGACCGTGAGCGGTTCGCTCGACCAGCAGGTGCTACTCACCCGCACACTCCGTGAGCTCATCGCGATCACGAGCGCCGATGTCGGGTACGTGCTCGTGCCCGGCGATGACGACCGTCTCAAGCTCATCGCCTCCCAGCCGTCACTGTCCCCGCACGTCTGCGCCGAGGCTAGCCGGAATAAACGCTGCCTTTGCGCCCTGGCGGTGCGCCGCCAGCAGATTATGATGTTGGGCCAGGAGGTGGACGATGTCGACCATCCTGTCTGCCAGTTCACCAAGCTCCGCTCATGCATCGCCCTGCCACTTGGGACCGGAGAGCATGGCTCGGGCGTACTCTTCCTCGGCGCCGAGGAGCCGGGGCACTTTCAGGAGCTGGACAAATCGACCCTGCAAGCCATGGGGCGTCAAGTCGGGATGGCACTCGCGAACGCCCGGTTGTATCAGCAGCTTCAGGTCCGCGACCGGGAACGGGCCGAGTTGCTCAAACGGATCATGAACGCGCAGGAGGAAGAGCGACGACGCCTGGCGCAGGAGCTTCATGACGAGACGAGTCAGGCGCTGGCCTCACTCCAGATTGGCCTGGAGCGACTCGGCGGCGATCAGCAGGTGCCACAATCGGTGCGAGAACTGGCGGACGAACTCCACAACATCGCGGCCGGCACGCTCAAAGAGGTGCATCGACTGGCGGTGGAGCTGCGGCCGAGCGTGCTCGACGACATCGGTCTGGAAGCGGCTATACAGCGATTCCTCAGGGATTGCGCCGAGCGCGGGTCGCTGGTGACGGACTGCGCGACCGTCGGCATTGATCGACTGCGACTGCTGCCGGCCGCTGAAACCGCCGTCTATCGCATCGTCCAGGGCGCGCTCACGAACGTCGTGCAGCACGCACATGCGGGGCACGTCAGCGTGTTGCTCGAGCGGCGCGGGTCGAAACTGGTCGTGATCATCGAGGATGACGGACAGGGATTCGACCTGGCGGCGGTGCGTGAAGGGAGCCTGGAGGGTCGCCTCGGCCTCGCCGGAATGGAAGAGCGCGTTGCGCTCCTCGGGGGCAACCTGACCATCGAGACAGCGCCGGAGAACGGCACGACCGTTTTTCTTGAGATCCCGATCGATCTCAATGACCAGGCGGAGGAAAGCAATGGCTCGACTGCGTATTCTGCTCGCTGACGATCACGGTGTTTTACGAGCCGGGCTGAAGGCTCTGTTGAACAGCCAGCTCGACCTGCAGGTTGTCGGAGAGGCTGAATCCGCGGCGGAAGCGGTCGAGTCCGCGCGTGAACTCCAGCCGGATCTGGCGATCGTCGACGTACGCATGCCCGGCGGCGGTCTCGAAGCCTTGCGGATGATGAAGGCCGAGATGCCGGCGGTACGCGTGCTTGTGCTGAGCCAGTACGACGATCCCGCCTACCTGCACCAGGCGCTGGCGGCCGGAGCGTCGGGCTATGCGCTGAAGCATGCCGCTGGTCACGAATTGCTGCAGGCGATCCGCACCGTCGCTCGAGGCGAGGTCTATCTGCATCCAACGCTGGCGAGAGTCATCGTCGAGGAGTCGTGGGGACCTCGTGAACCAGCGGAGTCTCCCCAAGCGCAGATTTTGAGCGAGCGTGAGAACCAGGTCTTGCGGCTGATCGCCCTTGGCTACACGACCAAACAAATTGCCGAGGAGCTCGCGGTGAGTGTGCGCACGGTGGAAACCTACAAGCAGCGCTTCATCGACAAGCTTGGGCTACAAGGACGCGCCGCGCTTGTCCGCTATGCACTGGAACACGGACTCCTCGACCTCGAGCCCGACCACTAGCACACCATTCGTTTCACGCTTTGCCACAACTCAGGCGTGTTCCGCTGATTGACCCGCCGGTGCATAACCTGGGACGGACTCTCTCGGCTGCACGTTTTCCACGACACGCCCGCGAGAGATCTGCCCGCTTCCACCGACAAACCCCTTCCCCCATTGCGCGTTTCCGCGCTCACGGGACTCCTGTGCCTTCATCAGAATAGAGAGTGAGGAGAGCAGTTTCCTCCTCTGAGCAGCGCGCGACGTACTTTCGTTTCAGTTGCCACATCGAGTTGAAGGCTTGTCGCTCGCCTGCGTGGACGTCATCGCGAATTCGGCTGACGTCCCCAAAGGCCAAGTTGACGGGATGGGGCCATGAATTCCGTTACCGAGACCGGTGATCCCAAGGACGGGAAAAACGCCGAAGACCCGGCGTCACCTCCCCGCTCGTTCCTGTCTCGCCGTCGCTTCATCAAGCTCGCGGCAATCACGGGAGCAGGGGGCGCCGTGGCGGGGGCCACGGCGGTTAGTCTTGGCGGCGCCAGCGCAGCTACTCAGGCGCCGCCGGCCAAGCACCAGTGGGCGATGGTCGTCGACCTTCGTCGCTGCGATGGGTGCGAGAAATGCACCAAGGCCTGCCAGAAGACGCACTACCTGGCGAAAGATCAGACCTGGATCAAGGTCTACAACATGACCAGCTCCGATGGTCAGCCCTACTTCATGCCGCGCCTGTGCATGCACTGCGAAAACCCACCCTGCCTGAAAGTCTGTCCGGTCGGAGCGACCTTCAAGAACCCCGAAGGTGTGGTGCTGGTCGACCAGCAGAAGTGCATTGGCTGCCGGGCATGCATGGCGGCCTGTCCGTACGAGGCTCGCTACTTCAACTGGAGCGCTCCACCGCGCCGTTCCCTCGACGCTCCACAATCCGATGCCGGAGTTCCCGGTTCCGCAGCAAAAGGGCACGGTCGGCAAATGCATCCTGTGCGTCCACAACACGGACGTCGGGAAGCTCCCGTCCTGCGTCGATGCCTGCGATATGGGCGCCCTCTACATCGCGGACCTCGAGGCTGACGTCGCCGTCAACGGGCTCAATGAGACGGTCAAGCTGTCGAAGTTCCTTCGAGACAACGACGCCATTCGCTACAAGGAAGAACTTGGCACCGGCCCGCGGGTCTACTACATCCCCGGGCACTCACAGGATGTGACTTTCTAGTCGCGCTCCAGGTTGATGCGGGAGGAACCTCAGATGATTCGACAAGATTTCCACGAAGCGGCGATGCGTCCACTGGGACGAAGCAGCTGGCGCTTCTGGGCGCTGGCCGGCGGGCTGGCCGCCCTGGTCGGCCTGGCGTTCGTCGCCTACGTCACACAGCTCATGAGTGGTTTAGGCACCGCCGGATACTCCGACAAAGGGTTCTGGGGAATCTACGAAGCCAACCTCGTGGCATTTATCGGTGTCAGCTACGGTGGCGCTCTGGTCTCCGCCATCCTGCGTTTGACGCAAGCCAAGTGGCGCGCCCCGATCACCCGCCTCTCCGAGGCGATGGCGGTCTTCTCCCTCATCGTCGGCGCGGCCTTCGCCGTGGTTCACCTCGGCCGTCCCGATCGCATGTGGGAACTGGTCGCCAACGCCCACAGCAGTTCGCCGATCATCTGGGACTTCATCGCGGTGATGACCTATATGGCGGCAACCTTTATCTTCCTATACCTGCCGCTGATTCCGGACATCGCGGTGCTGCGGGATCGCCATGATCTGGCTCGCGGCTGGCGGCGGCGCATGTACTCCGTGCTGGCGCTGCGCTGGCACGGACGTTCGGCTCAGCAGCGACTGCTTTCGCAGAGCATGACGGCCGTTGCCATCCTGATCATCCCGATTGCCGTGCTGGTCCACTCGGTGCTGAGCTGGGCCTTCGCGGTCAACACCCGGCCCGGCTGGAACAGCACGATCTTCGCTCCCTACTTCGTGGTAGCCGCGCTGTACTCCGGTGTCGCCATGGTGATTCTGGTCGTGGCCGGATTCCGCAGGGGCTATCACCTGGAGTCCTTCATTGGGGCCAAACACTTTCGCTACCTCGGGTACCTGATGGCGACGCTCGGTCTTCTCTACCTCTACTTCACCTTTACCGAGTTGTTGACCGAGGGCTACACCCTCAACGAAGAGTCGGCCCCGCTCATGACCGCGTTGCTGGTGGGTCGCTACGCACCCTACTTCTGGCTGTTCGTCGCCGCAGGCGGTCTGGTGCCGCTGTTCCTCGTCGCATTCCGGCGAACACGCACGATCCCCGGCATCGTCACGGCATCGGCGCTGGTCGTGTTCGGCATGTGGCTCAAGCGGATGGTGATTGTTGTCCCACCGGTTGCGAACCCGCTGATCTCCGGGGCATGGGGCACCTTCCACCTTTCCTGGGTCTCGATCGCCATCACGATCGGCGGAGCAGCCGCGATCCCGCTCTTCCTGATGCTGTTCTTCAAGTTCTTTCCGATTCTCCCGATCTACGAAATGGAGGAGATCAATGTAGAGGAAGAAACCGCCACGTCATCGGCCGTCCATCAGCGACTGGTCGATATGACCGAGAAAGGATTAGTGAGATGAAGCTGCTTCGCTTCTTCGTTCTCGCACTGGCGCTTGGCGCCACACTGCTCCTGGCCACTGACGCAAGCGGCGCTGGAGGGGCATCAACTCCGGGACCAGCGGTCCTACAGTTGAGCACGTCGCCGAATCTCGACGCCAAGGGCCACGCGATCAAGGGACAGCTCTTGATCGTCGCGAATCTCACGGCGGCTGACGGCACGCCAATCGGCAACGAGACGATCACCTTCTTTGAGAGCGTGAACTTCGCCGGAGCCGACCGGGATGCCCTACTGGGGACTGCGGTTACCGACTCAACCGGTGTCGCCGCAATCTTCTATCAGCCGGCCCAGATCGGAAAGCACACGCTGGTCGCCCAATTCGCGGGTAATACGTCCGCCGCGAAAGCCGACACGACATCCGCAATTCAAGTAACAGACGTCGCGCCGCTGTACCCAGCGGTGACGGTACCGCTTGCGTCGGTGCGCCACTGGCTCAGCATATCCGTCCTGCTGATTGTGGTCGCGGTGTGGGTGTTCTTGGTCGGCCTTGTGCTGCGGGTCGTTTTCGGGATTCGATCCGCCGGAGTTGTGCCGGTAGTTTCCGGCGAAATCCCTGAGTATCTGCGTACGTCGGAGGGCGACTAGCGCGCATGGGCAAGGACCAAACGGGGTCAACAGTCACGGAAAGGGGAGTAGGTCATGATTCTTCGGAATGGTTGGAAGGTATTTCCAGCGGTACTTCTTCTCGCGGTCGGGTTGTTCGTGACAGCCTGCGGATCGACGAGCAATGCCAAGTCGGCCGCGACAGCGGCACCGGCCGTGATGCAAGGATTGGTGCTCACGACTGACACCGTTCAGGGCTCAAAGAACGTCCCTGACAATCAGAAGGCAGATCACAGCTGCGTGCTGAGCAGCCGGTATCCGCGCAACTCTCAGATCGTCTTTCGGTCCAAGATCGTCGACCCAGCCACGGGTGATCTGATGGATGACCAGGCGTTGGCGAGCGTCCAGGTCCAGCTGGCCAACGGCCAGAAGATCGACATGAAGTACGGCGCACATCCCAAGAATCCACCCAATGAGTACTTCTGGACCGGCTCATGGGTAGTTCCGAAGGACGCACCGACCGGATCCCTGAATTACACCATCGTGGCCACGGCGAAAGACGGCCGAACTGGCCAGTACAAGCCAATCGTGAGCGCGACCTCGTTGCCGACAATCACCGATGAGGTTTATGCAGACGCTCCGACGCCTGCGGCAACCCCAACGCCGAAACCGTAAACCGGTTCGGCGACTGATTCGCCGGCTGACGTTCCAGGAGGTGATCAGTGAAACGTCCATCATGGGGAAGCCGATTGATACCGAGATTGCCATCGTTCCAGCTCTGGATCGTGATCGCCATCGGCGCGCTGGTCCTCGCGAGCTGTAGCACGGCACGACCGTCGCCCGCGCGAGCGCAGGGAGCGGCGACGCCAATGGCAACGGCGCTTGAGCAAAGCGCGTATCCGGGATCGAAAATCGCGTCCGATCCGGGCAAGGCCCCCGTTGGCGCGACCGTGACCGTCACCGGGACCGGGTTCCCCGCGAACACACCGGTGGCGTTCACATGGCAGACCTATGATGGACGTTTCGTACTCGAACAGGAAGAAGTCGTCTTCGTGGGCCCGCGCTACGATCCACGGCTGATCGACCTGGCGACGGCAACTACCGACACCGGAGGAGCGCTCAAGGCCTCGTTCACCGTCCCAGAGGATTTCGGCGGCGCACACGACGTGGTCGCCCGTATCGATGGTAAGTTCGCGACAAAGATGGGCTTCGTCGTCAGTCCGACCTTCTCCGTCTCAACGACCAGCGGCGCCATCGGCGATCAGATCCAGATCCATGCGACCGGGCTCGGCTACAAGGCGCAGGAGAGCATGTGGGAGGTCAGCTGGGATAACGGGTTCACCGGTTACATGACGGCGGTCACGACTCACGGAACCGCGACCGCGCAGATCCGGCTGGCAGGACCAGCCGGCCCGCACGTCCTCAAGATCTGGCGCAACTATCGTGGTATTCCCTATCTGAATCCGCAGCAGGGACCGTTTGGGCCGCTGCCGGAGCCGACCACGTTCGTGATCGATGTCCAGAACGGGACGGCTCAAGCACAGACCATCTGGTCAGATCCAAATCCGGCCGATACCGTGCAAGCCACGCCCAATCCGACGTCCAAGGGAGGCGCGACGCTCAGTGTGACTCCGGACAAAGGTTCGGTCGGATCGCCGGTCACGGTTAAAGGAAGCGGATTCGCCCCGAACCAGCCGGTGAAGCTGACCTGGGCGACGCGCACCGGGCAAAAGATCACCAGCACGGGTCTGCTTGAAGGTTTCGACGAGCAGCTCACCGACCTGCCAGCCACGACGGCAGCCGCGGACGGCACCTTCACCCTGCAGTTCAACGCGCTGAACGACTATGCCGGTGCGCACCGGATCAGCGCGGCGAGCGGTGACAAGCTGGCTGAAGCCTATTTCTCGATCTACGCGTCCATCGCCAACTTCACGGCACAGGCCAAAGTTGGTCAGGACGTCACGATCCACATGAAGGGCGTCGGCTGGACGATTCAGGGTAAAACCTACGCGGTCGTTTATGACAACGTGTATCTGGGCTACGGCTGTAGCTTTAGCACTAAAGGCGACATCGATCTTCATCTCCCCGCTGCCGGAGCTCCAGGGGTTCATATCATCGACCTCTATCCGGCCGTCTATGAAGGACAAGATCCGACCCCGAATATCTACTCGAAGCCGGATCTAACCTACCTTCACGATCATCCAGGGGGAGCGCTCCCGGCGTTCCACTTCACACTGGTTGTGACCGACTAGCGCACCCGAACCGGCCTGAGGTGGCAGTCACGCTCCGTGGCAGTCCACCCCAGGCCGGTTCCCGCTTCTTGAAGGAGAGGGATGTCATGCGGCGTTTCAAGAGCCTGTTCGTCCATCTCGTGGCCTGGCCTCGCGCCTCAACCAGACGGACCTCCAAAGCAATTCGCTCCGTTCGAGCGTCAGGTTACTTCATCCCACTCACCGTTAGCTCGATCTGGTGGGTTCACGAAACGGACCAACCACAGCGGGCAACACCAGCAGCAACGCGCGTAACTCTGCGCATCGTGCGCACGACGCACGTGAGCAGAGTTGAGCGAATTCGGCACGTCGTGTCGGGCTTCCTGCTCTGGTTCGGTCTACTCTTTTCAGCCGCTCTGCTTGGCACATTCATCGTTCTCGGATTCGTCCTGCTCTATGCGCTCCTGATGAGCGTGATCGGTCATTGACCAACCGGGTCTCGGTCGCAGGCGTGACCGTACTACCAATCCGCGACGCCGCGCACAAATTCATCGCGAAACTCAACCACGCAAAGGATTCAGGTCAGAAGCCGGCCCGGCAACGGCCGGGAACGTGGCGAACTTTGGAACGGTCACAGGCGCAGCCGAGCGCAGCCAGCCGTGGCACGCGCCGTCACGGGTAACCGTCGAGTGTCGTCCGGCATGCCAGTCCGATTCGTAGACGACCAGCAATACAGTCCCGGCATAAGGCCGGCCGGCCTGCAGAATCCGGGTGGCACCCATGAGGTAGACTCATAGCACGCACCGGATGTGGCGGGTGACCCGCCGACATACTATGACGGCCTGCCCCGCGGGTCGCGGCTGGAGACGGCATCGTGAATCTCTTCGGCCATGATTTGCTTGCGCTCATGGCAAGCCATGGCTACCTCGTACTCTTCGTCATCATTCTGGTCGAGGAGGCAGGTTTGCCCCTGCCGATTCCCGGTGACCTGCTCCTGCTCTTCACCGGATCGCTCGTGGCACAGGGCGCACTCGGGTTGGTGCCAACCTTAGTCATCCTGGCCATGGCCACTCTGATTGGAACGTCCGTCCTGTACGCCGTCGCGTTCCGCGGTGGCCGTCCGCTATTGCGTCGCTACGGTCGCTGGCTGCGGCTCAAAGAGGAGCGCGTGGACCGGGCCGAACGCTGGCTCGGAAATCGACCCATCAGTGGCATAACGCTGCTGCGCCTCACCCCCGGTTTACGGATATACAGCACGCTAGTGGCCGGCCTATTGGCCGTGCCGCGTGCCAGGGCCACGATCTCCTTTGTCGTGTCGGGCCTTGTGTGGGGCGGCGCCTGGCTGGGACTCGGCATGGTGCTCGGCACGAACGTCAACCGCGCGGCGGATACGATCGGGCGCGTCGATCGGCTCTTCATCCCGGCGCTCGTCGTGGCTGTAGCCGCCATCGGTTCCTTCTGGGTCGGGCGGTGGGCCTATCGTCGCTTCCTGCCGGACGGGCTCGGGCTGCGCTGGCGCGTCACGCGCTTCGCCTGTGGCGGTTGCCGGCCACGCCTCCGCAACGCGACCGTCAGCGCGATCGCGATCGGCCTGCTCCTGGTGACGCCCCTGCTCGTCACGGCGGTCCACACGATCAGCACGCGCGCGGAGCAAGAGGTCGAAGTCCAGCGTCTCACGCCCCAGGTTCAACGAGTCTTGCTCATCGACGAGCGCTGGCCGCGGGACTTCCGCGAATGATGCATGTCGCCCGGCGCACGCCGATTCGCTTCGACTAGTGATTTATTCCCGCCCATTGGCGTGCGGTTTTTCCCGATTTCCTCAATTGATTCAGGACTCCTCACCTATCACGCAGACACCGCTGTCCGATTAAACTCGTGTGCCAAGGATAGGTGTGAGGTTAATGCTGACGCCGTCAAGACACTGGATCCACAACCTGGCGATTGTAGGGTTGCTCGTCGTTCTGTACGGCGGCATGTTTCTTTTCCTGTACCCGCGCATCGGCTTTGCCGGGGCTCCATTCGCGGCCGCCGCGGTCGTCACGGCCGCCTGGCTGTTTGGGCCGCGTGGCGGGATCTTCACCGGAGTGCTGATCGGGTGTGAAAACATTCTCCTATCCATCCTCGCGGGCTATCCGATGTCGGTGGCGGCATTGCGACAAGGTCTTCTGGCTGGAATCATCACGCTGATCGTCCTGGGTGTCGCCGTCGGTCACATGGGCAACCTGGACCGCAAGGTGAAGGAATATGCGACTCAGCTCCAACACCAGGCGTTCCACGATCCACTCACCAAGCTGCCCAACCGTGCCCTCTTTTCCGACCGGCTCGAGCACGCCACCGCGCGAGTCGCCCGCGGCGCGACGTTGGTGGCGGTCCTTTTTCTCGACCTCGATGGCTTCAAGCGGGTCAACGATCATCACGGACACGCTGTCGGCGATCTCCTGCTGCAGGCGGCTGCCAAGCGGATGCAAGAGTCGGTGCGGGTGGGAGACACCGTCGCACGGCTCGGCGGCGATGAGTTCGTGGTTTTGCTGGAAGATCTCGACGGTCCCGAGTCCGCGCGTACCACGGCTGACCGGCTTTCGAACTGCCTGCGCCAGCCCTTCGTTATCAACGGTACGACCTGTTCGATCTCCGTCAGCATCGGCATCGCCTTCTGCGGTTCCGCAGGACACCGGTCGGAGGACATACTCCGCGACGCGGACCGGGCGATGTACCTGGCGAAAGCCTCAGGTAGCGGGCGTTTCGAGGTCTCCCGGCCGCTGGTCGCCTGAACCGCGACGCCGGTCCTGATACGTCCCAATGCCCCGGTTGCCCACGATTGCCACTGCCTTCGAGGCTTCCACAGTCCCTGGCGATGCCCGCCCATCTTGTCGCATACTCGCCTGCGCGATCGCTCGCGAGGACCTGAAAGGCGCTGGGACTCATGACGCGTGACCTGTCGACGCCGGCCAGCCCGATTCGTGCCCTGTTGCCACGTGGGGACGGTCATCAGTTCGTCTGCTACGCCGACGCCTGCTCCGGCGTACCCGGCGCGCTGCACGAGCAGACCTTCGCCAGGGTCAACGCCGTCGTGGCACGACTGGAGCCGTGGCCCGAGTTCATCTGCTTCCCGGGCGACGAGATCCAGGGACTGACGGCGGACGAAGCGCTGCTGCGCCAGCAGTGGCGCTACTGGTGCGAGCACGAGATGGCGTGGCTCGACCGCGAGGCGATTCCGCTCTACCACACCACCGGCAATCACACGACCTACGATGCCGCCAGCGAAGCTGTCTTTCGGGACGTGCTGTCGTATCTACCTGGCAACGGCCCCGCCGGACAGGAGGGCCTCTCCTATTTCGTACGCCGCGACGACCTGTTGCTCGTCGCCGTCAATACGCTCTGGTCCGGGCTCGGCGGCGAGGGCCGGGTTGAAACGGGCTGGCTCGATCAGACACTGGCCGCGCATGCCGATGCGCGCTACAAGCTGGTCTGCGGTCATCACCCGGCTTTCCCGGTCAACGGTTTCTCCGGGCCTTACCAGCGAGAACTGGCGCCGGACAATGCGCGGAAGTTCTGGCAGGTGCTCCTGCGCCATGGCGTGACCGCCTATCTCTGCAGCCACATCCTGGCGTTTGACGTGCAGGTTCATCAGGGGATCTTGCAGATCGTGAGCGCGGGGGCCGGCACGGCTCATCGCATGCCCGAGGAGAGCGAATACCTGCACTGCGTCCAACTGGCGCTGGATGTCGCCGGTCTACGCTATCAGGTGCTGGACGACGACGGGCGCCTGCGCGAATGGCTCGCCTGGCCGCCAGCCCTCAGCAGTTCCGGCGATTGGCCTCGCCTCCAGCCGGACACGTCCGCTTCACCTGTTCCATCGGGCGACAAGCGCAATCACGCCGACCTCATCGTCTGGCGCTGTGCCGGAGTCGCGGCCGATCCGCCCGAAGGCGAGGCACAGACACTGGTCGCCGGTTGGGATGCCGGGCCGGGACTGTCAACCCTCTGGATGGGATTGCTCGGAGAAGAGCAGCGCCTCGGCGTCCTGCTCAGCCCGCAGCCGGGCCGCAGCCCGCATCTGTGGCACGGACCAACCGTTCCGCCGGGCCAGCCGTTCACGGTGCAGATCGGGATCCATACCGGGATGGGGCCGGGCGGCATCCTCTGGCGGCCTGACGATGCGGCACCCTGGTCGTCGCTGAGCTCGGCCTCGCCCTGGGGAGCCGAGCGCCTGACGTGGCCCGCGCAGTGGGGCGCCGGTCATGGCAAACGCGGATCGCACGACTGCCCGTTCCGCGGGACCAACCTCACGGTAAACTGGACCGCGGCTCCGCTCGAATTAGATATCCCATAGCAGCCACCCATTCACCCACACCATGATTCGTCGCAGGTAGGCCTAAGCGTCCGGTGCCTCCTGCCTCGCCACTTCTTATCTCGGCGCAAGCCTGGTGACAACGTGGTTCACACGTTTGCCGGTGACGCGGATCTACACGGGGATCGACCGTATGGATTCAAACAAAGCGCTCAACTGACGATGGTTCAGTCGTCCTCAATCGCCAGGACAGCTTCCTTGGCGTCAGGCTTCAGCGGCCGGCGAGCCGGAGCGCGCATCGTCTCGGCGGCGTCCTCGTCGGGAATGCGCAGCGCCGAGATGGCCGCGATGGCGGCCAGGACCGCCGCCACGGCAAACGCGATATGGTAGGCGGTCAGATTCGGCCGCGCGACGCCGCTGGACGAGACCACGGTCGGCCCGACCAGGGCCAGCACCGTGCTGAGCAGGGCGACGCCCACCGCGCCACCAACCCGGCGTTGCACGCTCGACAGCGTCGACGCCTGACCGGCATCCGAGCGCGAGATCGTCGCGAATCCGGCCACCTGTGCCGGCAGGAAGACGTAGGACATCCCGACTCCGGTGAAGAACATCAGGATCCGCACCAGCCAGGCGCTGCTGTTGAGATCGATCGTCCAGAGGAGCCCCATCATCACCGTGACACCGGCCAGCCCGCCCGCCATCAGGCGGCGCGGACCGACGCGCGGGTAGAGCCGCGCCACGAGCTGGGTCGAGGTGACCACGCCGATCGCCTCGGGGAAGGTGGTCAACCCGGATTGCAGCGGCGAAAAGCCGCGCGCCTCCTGCAGGAAGAGGGGCATCAGGAACAGGACGCCCATGAACGCGGTCGACGCAAAGAGAGACGCGGTGTTGGTCGTCCGGAAGAGATGATCGCCGAGGAGCCGCAGCTTCACCATTGGCTCAGCGATCCGAACCTCGTTCAACACGAACACCACGAGCACGATGGTGCCAATGACGCTCCGGTTACGATGATGTCGGTCGCCCCCCAGCCATGGGCCGGCCCCTCGCTCAAGGCATACATAAAGGCGCCGAAGCCGACGGCGGCCAGCACAAAGCCGAGCAAGTCGAACCCACCGGGCGACGGCTCCCGGTTCTCGTGCAGGAAGATCACCCCGAAGACAAAGGCCAGAATCCCGACCGGCACGTTCACGTAGAAAGCCCAGTGCCAGGAAAGCTTCTCGATCAGCAGGCCGCCGATCACCGGGCCGGAAGCCGGTCCGAGGATCGTCACGAACATCAAGATGCGCGAGACACTGACCCGCTCCTGCGGCGGGAAGGTGCGGTAGAGCATGGCCATGCCGACCGGTGTCAGCATGCCGCCACCGACGCCTTGCAAAACGCGGAAGATGATGAGCTCGTTGATAGAACCGGAAAGCCCACAGGCGGCCGAAGCGATGGTGAAGATCGCCAGTGCGATCAGGAAGATGAGCTTGGTGCCGAATCGATCGCCGAGCCAGCCCGAGGCCGGGATGAAGATGGCCAGGCTGACCAGGTAGCTGACGACGACCATGTCGATCTGAGCCGCCGGTACGTGGAACTGCCGGCTGAGCGTCGCCAGCGCGACGTTGACGATCGTGGAGTCAATCGAGTTCATCAGCATGCTGCTGACGTAGACGATCGCCACTACCACCTTTTGGTGGATGAGACCGTCCCGCCGCGAATCTGATGCTGGGGCGTCGAAACCAGTGGTCAAACAGAGCGCTCCTCGCGAGCGTTTTGCCGGCTCCGTGAACGTCGATGCACGTGCCGCCGATCGCGCAGCCGTATACGTTGTGGGCATTTCTTCCGAGGCGCGCTCCGGAGAAGACTGCCGCTGCGTGCGAGCCATTATGCACCGAATCTTCGGCGATTAACTCGGCCTCCGCCGGGTTGCCACCTATCAACCGAAACCAACCGTTCTATCTGCTCGGAACAGGTCCGAGGAACGTTTTGCTTCCAACAGGCCGCCTGGCCACGAATGTACCAGTTCGGCTATTCTCGGGGCAACGAAGGAGCGATGAGGTGGATAATCCGAGATTCTATGGACCTGGCCCCTACCGCGTCGCCGTGATCCACGGCGGACCGGGCGCGCCCGGCACCATGGCGCCGGTGGCGCGCGAGCTGGCAGCGACCTGGGGAGTCCTCGAGCCGCTCCAGACGGCAACGTCACTCGAAGGCCAGGTGCTCGAGCTACGCGATGCATTGGTACACCACGCCGATGCGCCGGTCGTGCTGGTCGGCTCGTCCTGGGGCGCCATGCTCAGCTTCATCGTCGCGGCCCGCTTCCCGGAGTTGGTGCGCAAGCTGATCCTCATCGGGAGCGGCGTCTTTGAGGCCAGCTATGCGACCGGGATCGACGCCGAGCGCGATCGTCGCCTCAGTGCCGAAGACCGAACCCGTGTCGACCGGCTCATCGCGGAGCTGAACGATCCGCAGGTCAGCGACAAGAGCGCGGCGTTTGCCGGACTCGGTCACATCTTCACCGCGACCGACGCCTACGACCCCCTCACGCTCGATACCGAGGCAATCGAGGTGCAGTTCGACGTCTTCGATGGGGTCTGGAGTGAGGTCGCCGCGTTCCGGGCCAGCGGCGATCTCCTGGCGTTGGGCCGCCAGATCCAATGTCCGGTCGTCGCGATCCACGGGGATTACGACCCGCACCCGATCGAGGGGGTTCGCGACCCGCTCAGCCGAGTCCTCTCGGACTTCCGCTTCATCCTTCTTGAAGAATGCGGGCATCTGCCCTGGATCGAACGACGGGCGCGCGACGCGTTCTACCGGATTTTGACGGATGAGATCGCGTCCTGAGATTGGCATATCAACCCCTGCGAGCACGGTTTCCGTGGTGGAAACGCGGGAGGAGAACTGTCTCCTCCCGCTACATTGCGAATTACCGTTGAGACAAATGTTATAGGCGAGCACCGTGGACGCTCCCGAGCGTCGCAAGCGCCAACCATCGTGCTCCGCCAGGACTGACATCTTCGCCGCTCATGCGCCATCCCAGCAACACAAAACAGTGCACCCACGTACGCGGGTGCACTGTCAAGGAGGAAAGATGAACCGGTTAGCGACGTTTAGTTGCTTGGGACTTGTTCCTGGTGCATGGGACCGCCCATGTGTCCGTGACCACCGAACCCGCCAGGACCGCCCTGTCCGAAGGTGTTGTTGTTGATGGCGTCGGTCAACTGCTGCGTCATCGTGCTGAGACGCTGGGTCTCCTGAGCCTGGGTCATCTTGCCGCTCGTGACGGCCTGATCCATCTCAGTCTTCTCCTGAGCAATGATCGCGGTGACGACGTCGGCAACGGTCTTGCCTTTATTGGTGATCTCCTGAGACAGCGTCGTACCGGAGCTCAGATCCGACTGTAGCTGGGTGGGCGTGATTCCGAGCGTGGTGGCGATGGTGTTCATTTCGTCACCGCCGCGTCCGTGATGGTCACCCATGCCGAAGCCTGGGCCACCGAACATGAACGGAGTGATCTGCCCGGCATCGATCTTCTGCTTGAGCGCATCTCCCTGAGCCGAGGTCATTTTCCCGCTCGAAACCGCGTCACTGACGTATTGGTCTTCAGTCTTCTGCAGGCCCTGCTGAACCTGAGTGCTGCTCAGACCGAGATTCTGAGCCAGTCGATCAACGAAGGTCTGCACCGTCGTTTGAGCGCTGGTTGCCGTCGGCGTGGACGGCGTGGCGGCGAAGACGCTGCCGGCGGTGATGGTCGAGGCCAGCGCCAGGGTGGCGAGTCCGCCGCCGAACAACCAACGTTTGCGTATCACGTGAGAAAGCTCCTTTTCTGGTGCCGGGCCGTCGTTCCCATGAACGCCCCCGGGTCAACCGTAATCACTGTATTGAGGATAGGGTCCGAAGCTAATAGTTAGGTTAACCCTGGCTGGGAATGCTCCCAGGATCGCCGGATTTCAGCTCAGAGTTCTCACAGGGAAGGGATTTTGAGGACCAGGTGACGTGAACTGGGGGATCTTTCGTGGTTCGTGGCGAGTGGCAACCTTGTTGTCAACGCAATGATCGAACGAAGCCTTCAGAATCATCTCCACCGTGTCCGCGGCCAACCGAAGAGGGGACTTCGTCCCCGTGGACCGCACTAGTCGGGATAAAGACGCGGGGCGGCGTTTCCGTTTCCGGAAGGCCACCCCGCGCAGGCGGGTGAATGGGGTTGAAGGGATCGATTTCAGGTGCGGGCGCCGTCGCCCGCTCGCGTGCCGCTCTTCTTAGCCGAGCAGCAGGTGTCCCTGAAGCTGCAGTGCCGTCAGGACCAGAAAGCCGAGCGCGCCGACCGTGGCGGCGGCCGTCTGCAGCCTGGGCGTCGGCGCCAGCCGCCAGGTGATGGCCATCACGATCAACATGGCGCTGCCGCCATAGACCGCGCTCGTCCAGGGCGTGCCGGTGTCGGTTCCCGTGCCGAGCCCGTGGAGCAGCGACAGCCCGTAAATCGGATACGCCAAGCCGTGCATGATGTGCCAGGCGCGATAGCCGATCCAGCGGCGAATCCAGACGCTGGCGCCGATTGCCAATCCCATCTCGATGGCGATGACCCCCAGGCTCATCCAGAACGGCCGGTAGCCGCCGGTGAACGGGATCAGCGCGTTCATCACCGAAATGTGGGAGAACGGATCGAGCATGATCGTCACCACGTGAACCACCGTGAAGGTGAAGAACGTGATGGTGAACCATCGATGCATGGCGTCGACGACCATGCGCGGCCAGTTGGTCGAGTACCAGCGGCGGTTCATGACGATGCCAAGCGTCACCGAGAAGGTCAGCAGGATGAAGGCGACAATGCCGCTGCCGCGCGCCACGTACCAAAGAAGTGAGCTTGTCGTACCGCTCATCGGCTCAGTCCTTCCATCTCGCGGCGCGGCCAATCGCCGACCGTCACGACGCTGCCGCCCGTTCCGGCGAAACGCCCGCTCAGGCCGATCGAATGCAGCCAGCTTGGCCCGCTGCCGCCACGCAGCCAGGCGACCTTCGCCGCCACCTCGGCCGCGACGCAGCTACGCGCCCCGACGGTGACGATGCGCCAGGGGCTGCTGCCCGGCTTGCCGCTGCGCGGATCGATCAGGTGATGCAGCCGCTGGCCGTCGCGCTGCCACTGGCGTCGCCCCAGACCGGAGGTCGCGATGGCGCCCTCGTGCAACACGATCGTCTCTTCAATCTCGGAGTCAAAGGTCGTGCCGACGTCGCAGATCCAGCCCCCTTCGGGCGGCGGACCCGCGACCGCCAGGTCGCCACCGGCGTTGACCAGCACGCCGCTTTCGAGTGACAGCGTGCGCAGGGCGTAGTCGACGGCGAAGCCCTTACCGATGCCGCCGAAGTCGAGCCGCACCCCGTCGCGCAGCTCGACGAGCCCGCGATGCCGGTCGTAGTTGATCAGGTGCCAGTCGCCGGCCGGCCGGTACGGTCGATCGGCCCCGGGTCCGACCGCTTCCAGTTGCTCGATGCTCCGGTCGTAGCCATGCGCTTCCAGCGCGTCGCGCACCGTCGGGTCGAACCAGCCATCAGTCGATTCAGTGGCCTTGTAGGCGAGGTCGAGCAGCTCCAGGAAGAGGGCCGACGCTCGCTGCGGCTTGCTGCCGCCCTGCTCCAGGTGCGACAGCTCGCTGTCGAGGCGAAAGCGGCTGAAGGTGAGGTCGACCTCGGCGACGCGAGTTCGAACGTGCTCGACGACGTCCTCGAGCACGTCCGGGTCGGCCGTCATCACTTCGATCGTCGTGCCCAGTGCGTTGAACTGGGCACGCCCCTCGTCAATCTCAAGAATCGGTTGTGTCGTCTTCAGGTTCATCTCATACCATCCGCTACGATGACGCCGTTCGCGTGCGATGCCGCGAGGTGGTCAGTGACGATGTGGTCTGGGCCGTGGTCGACGGCGACGTTGTGGTCTGCGCGTTCGAGGGCGCCGGTTGTGTCGAGGTCGTCGCCGTGGCCGCGGCCTGCGTCGCCGTTGCGGTGGCGGTCGCGCGTTGCTGAGTTGACGCCGAGGCGACCGACGCATGCTCGGATTCGTCGTCGGATTCGTGGGATTCGGCCGTGAAACCGCTCGTCTCCTCGTTGTTGAACAGGGATTGGGTCGGCGTCGTGACGGCTGTCGTGGCCGCACTTTGCTGCACCACGCCGGAGGTCGTTGCCTGCGTCGCGGCGCTCGCCTTCGACTCGGTGTGATAGGCGGCAAGCGTCGTGAAGGTGGCCGCGCCGACTATGCTGGCGCCGATCAGAAAGTGGCGCAGCGAGCGGATGCGCCGGGCAATTAGCTCACGCTGGGTGGGCCCGACGTGCGGCGGGACGCGTCGCGGGTTCTGATACCAGTCTGGAACAGGCGGTCGATTTGGCGTCGTCATAAGTCTCTCTACTCTCTCTATACCTTGCGAAGCGAAAGTCGTTCGGAGTTTCGGGGCGCGACGGTGTCGTCGACTTCCTCTACCAGGATCGCCCCTCGTGGGCAGAGACGTGCCGTCTCATAGACTGTCTTGACCATTTCGGGTCCGGCTTCACGCTGGTGCAGCCAGGCGTAACCCCACTCGTCCAGCGCGAACATCTCCGGGCAAAACTCGGCGCAAAAGCCGAATGCCGTGCAGCGAATTGGATCGACGCGCACGCGCACCCGCGTCTTCGGCTTCGTCATGCTAGAAGTCATGGTCGGATTCCAAACCAGGGAGAATGCTGCGAGTCGGACGGCCACAGCCGCCGAAGCGCAGATGTGTCTGAATCTCACGGTCAAAAACGTCGAGCGCGGTGCGCGCCATGATGGTGGCGCCATCGAGATGACTGCAGGCGCCGCGCTTCGGCAGCATGTGATTGGCGTAGTGCTCGATGCGCTCCAGATCACGCGGCTCGGGGTTGCCCCGTGCGATCCGCTCCAGCACATCGGCCATCGCCAGCGTGCCGAAGGTGCAGGGGCCACACTGTTGTGCCGACTCGTCGGCAAAAAACCGGAGCAAGCGAACGGCCTGCCACAACCCGCAGACGTTGTCCGGGATGACGGTGATCGCACCCGAACCGAGCCCGGCGCCGACCGCGCTCAAACTCTCGCGATCGAAGCGGATGCCGCGCCATACCTGCTCAGGGGCGAGCCAGCCGGCGAAATAGCCGCCCGGCAGAACCGCCTGCAGCCCGTCCGGCATGCCGCCACCAAATTCCATCAGCACTTCTTCGAGGGTGATGCCGGTCGGGATCTCGTAGACACCCGGCCGGCGGATGGCGCCGTTCAGGGTTACCAGCAACGTTCCCGGCAGGCTCGGCACACCAGCCGAGCGGAACCATTCCGGTCCCTCGCGCGCGATCAAGGCGACGTTGGCCAGGGTCTCGACGTTTTGCACCAGGGTGGGCCGGCCGGCCACGCCCTTTTCATGCGCGCGAGGTGGCTTCATCGTCGGCTTGGCGTCGCGGCCGTTCACCCACTGGATCGCCGCGCTCTGCTCGCCAGCGACGTAGGCCGGTGGAGCGACGACCGTGCGCAGCTTCGGCGCGCGCGCGCCTGCTTGATCGAGCTCACGCTTGGCCTGATCGATCGAATCCTTGGCACGGCGGTCGTGGAGGTAGACAACGACCTCGTCGGCTGCGACCGCGTGGGCCGCCAGCAGTGCGCCCTCGAGCACGAGATGAGGCCGCAAGAGCATCAAGCTGAGGTCTTTCTTGCTGGCCGGCTCCGACTCGGCGCCGTTGACCAGCACCACGTGGCGTCCCGGTTCAGCGGCGACTGAGCGCCACTTCGTGGCGGTCGGGAAGAAGGAACCACCGCGCCCGAGCAGCCCACTGGCCTCGATGCGCGCGATCAATTGGACCGGAGTGAGGCTCCAAACGGAACTGGAAAATCCACCGGCACGCCGGTATGCATCGAGCGATTCGCGAACGTCCATCCGCTCGGGGAGCAGCCGGAGAAGCGAGGTCGTCTTTGTCGATTCAGGGGCGAGTGTAACCATTCAATCTCTCTATTCATCGGGAGACTTCGTGAGCCGTCGTGAGTCTCAGCCAATCGCTCCACCCTTCCAAGATTCCGCCTCCGCTGGGCCCCACGCGACGTGAGGGAGCCAGCCGAGGCGGTGAAGAAGGGGGGTTAAGGGTGCGACGTCGTTGGGTTCTGGACGTCCTCGGGATTGGTCTGAATCGAAATCTCCAGTCGAGTTCGGTACGAAGTCAGCGTCTTCACTGTCTCTATGAAAGCACCCGAGCCTTAGAGCTTCCTGTGCTAGAGCTTAGGGTTTTCACAGGAAAGGAGATCGACTGAAGGTAGCCGGGAAGGGGCTCGGGTTGGGCAATGCGGGCCAACTTCACCGTGTGAATGCGAAAAGTGGGCGGTGCGCGGCGCGGCATCAAGCTTCTTGACGTCCGTTACAATGAAGACCTGGCGATCAGACGCGTGTCGGAAAGACAAGCCGCCCCGACCGTGTTCGCATGTGAGACACGGTGAGCGTCATGGACGTCCGCTGAGGAGTAGAGAACCATGGATTCACGACAATGGTGGAGCCGGGCTTATCGCGGTGCGATAGCGGTGGCGGCGACCGGCGCGCCGTCCGGCTTTGCCGTCGAGCTGGCGCCGGCGCTGTCCGAACCGTGCCGGATGCTCGAGCTCGGTTGTGGCCCAGGCTACGACAGCACGTATTTCGCCCGGCTCGGTCACGCCGTCGTTGCGGCCGATTTCATCCGGCTCGCTGCTGCCTGGCAACAGGTGTCGCGCTCGACTGAAGCATCGCCAGCCTTCGTCATGCTCGATATGCGCTCGGACCTTCCGTTCGCTGACGCCAGCTTTGACGTCGTCTACGCGCGGCTCTCGCTCCACTACTTCTCGGACGAGGTCACCAGTCGCATCTTTGGGGAAGTCCATCGAGTTCTTGCCGCCGGTGGGCTGTTCACGTTCCTGTGCAAGTCGACCAGTGATCCGGGCTGTGGCCGCGGCGACGCAGTCGGGCGCAACATGTTCCGAATAAACGACAAGGTCTATCACTTCTTCGATGAAGGCTTCGCGCGCCGGTGCCTGGGCGATCGCTTCCAGATCGAGGAGATCTGGAGCGGGTCGATGGAGACCTACGGAGAGCCCTCCGGCGTCGTTCGAGTGCGAGCCAGAAAGCCCGACCGCGCGCTTCCTGAAGTGATGTCCGATAACCCCTGACCTGCTTCAGGACCGATCGACCTATCCCGATTAGTACTGCTGGTTATCGCTGGCTATTTTGTCGAGCGTTATGTTTCGGCCATGGTTACTCGGCAGCAGGTTCAACCAGTACGAACTCGACCGATCGCGCTGAAACCAGTTACCGCACAAAGCGCGAAACCGGCTTCACGCCAGCGTTCCAGACCTGTTGTCGATCAGTTCCGCGTCCTCCTCGCCGGGCGAACGGGAGCGATCGACATTCGTGGCTGGCTGCGCCGCGAGACGCAGCTCCCCGCCTGGCAGGTCGTCCTGACCGCCGCGCTCATTCTGTTGGTCAGCGCGGCTGTTCCGGCGTTGTCACTCCGCCACCCCATGCAAACCACCTTGTCACGCGGCGTGCCGATCGTCTCCGACTCGCTGCCGGTCGATCTCCCGGCCCCGGCTTCGGTGACGTTGACGCAAGCCCAGCCTGCGACCGATCTCAATCCTGCACAGCAGATCACCGGACTGCACGACTCCACACAGGCGCTACTCAAACAGATCGAGCAGGCGCAGCACGACAATGCCGCGCTCCGCGCACAGATCCAATCGCAAGATCAAAGTCTCGGCGCGATGCAGTCGGCAGCCGCGGTGACCGACGCCGAGCAGACGACCGAGCAACAGCAAGTGCGGAGCGAGACAAGCGCGGCGCTGCAGACCGCCGCCAATCAGCTCGCTCAACTGAATACATCCGTGGCGACGCTGGACACCCAGGCGAACCTGTTGCGGCAGACGATTGGGATGAGCAAAACAAGCTATCCTGCCGTGTCGATACCGGATCTCTCCACGGCCGCGGACCCACAGGCGGCCTTCGACGCGGCGCTCACGTCGCTCGGGGCGCACATCACGGCCGTCTCAAATGATCTGCAGACGATCAAATCGACCGCCCAGAGCCAGCTTGCTTTCGCCGAGAGCGCCGGAGTGCAATCAGTCATCACCGGCTCGCAATCGCAGGTCCACGGCAATGGCGAGTTGATCTGGCCGACGACGGGCACCATCACCCAGAGCTATGGACCGACCTCGTTGACGCTGGAGCCGGCCTACGCCGGGTATCCGCACTTCCACCTCGGCGTTGACATCGCCAACAGCCAGGGAACGCCGATCGCCGCCGCGGCCGCGGGAACAGTCATCTACGCAGGCTGGACAGACGCGGGTTACGGAAACATGGTCGAAATCGATCACGGCAACGGCCTGGTCACGATTTATGGCCACATGATGACGACCCCGGTCGTCACAGTTGGTCAGCGCGTCTTTCAGGGCCAGCTCATCGGCAACATGGGGACGACCGGCAACTCGACCGGCCCGCACCTCCACTTCGCCGTGCAGCTCAATGGCTCGTGGGACGATCCTCTGAAGTACGTGCCCTAGCATTACGGCCGCGTGTTGGTTGACACCTCCGGGGCGCCTTTCTATCATCCCCTGAGCCGGTTGCAGTGGAGCGGCCGTTTCGCGTCGACATGCCTCGAATGTCCTCTCGTTCGCAGTTGAAGAGCCTCGCGAGACGCGGTTGACCTCACGAACACGAACCCTGCCGCTGAATCGTCAGAGCCAGATGGCACGCTCCGAATTCCCTGTCGCGCTCGAGGTTCCACGGACCGGGAGGAACCCCATCGGCCGGAATCACTGGAGTTTTGCGAAGTTTAAAGGGGGACGAAAATGAACGAGGGTGGGTCAGCAGCGATCGGCCGGCGGGCCGCGGCGCTGCATGCCGGCAGCATCGTCATCGATGCCCATTCCGACATCCTGATGGGGCTGACCGACGGCACCACCAGCTGGGAAGCCGGAGCGCCTGAGATTCCCACCGACGAGGGGTGCAACGGGCAGGTCTCCCTCTCGCTGCTCGAAGCCGGTGGTCTCACGGCTCAGGTCTTCGCCATCTTCACCGCGCCGTTCGACCTCAACTACCGGCCGGTTCGGCCGGAATATGCCGGGGCGACGCAGCCACGCGCGCTCGCCATGCTCGCCGTCTTCCACGAAGCACTCGTCAACTACGCGGGTCGTCTGCGCCTGGCTACGACCGCCGATGACGTGCGCAAAGCCAAAGCGGACGGAGTCACCGCCGGTATTCTGGCCTTCGAGGGGCTCGACCCAATCGGGATCGACCTGCGTCTCTTGCGCCTGTTCCGCGCCCTGGGAGTCACAATCGCCACCTTCACCTGGAGTAACCGGAATCCGCTGGCCGACGGCAGCAGCGTCGCAAAGCGCCCCGGCGGGCTGAGCATGCTCGGGGAAGAGGCACTGGCCGAGCTGGAACGGCTGCGGATCTTGATCGACCTGGCGCATCTTGGCCCAACCTCGGTCGACGAGGTGCTGGAGCAGGCGACCAAACCGCTCCTGGTGTCGCACACGCGATTGGCGGACGAGGCGCGTGCCCGCATGCTACGCCGGGTGGGCGAGATGGGCGGCGTCGCCTGCGCCATCTTCTATCAGGTGCCGACCGTCGCGGCACTGGTCGATCAGATCGAAGCCCTGATGGAACTCTGCGGGCCGAGCGGCGTCGGGCTTGGTGCCGACTTCTACGGGACTCGCCCGGCTCCCGCCGAAGTACAGACGGTCGCCGACTTTCCGCGCATCACCGAGGAGATTTTGCGGCGCGGTCACTCGGACGAGGTGGTCCGCGGCATTCTCGGCGAGAATTTTCTGCGGCTCTACGGCCAGGTCGTCGGCTGAACTCCGACCTGCGCGCCTATGCCCGTCTGCCCATTGACAGGCGGAAGTCTGGGCACTAGCGTGCCCGTACCAACTGGACATCGATCGCAGACACCTGGAGGTAGCCCGTGAATGAATCTCAGGCGACCGATTCCTCGTCCGGCCGCCCGTTCAAGATCGGTATCGAGCTCGATATCGAAGCCTTGAGCCTGCCCGAGCCGGCTCCGTTACGCTGGACTGAACAACGCAAGATGGCCGAACTGGCCGATGAGGCTGGCTTCGACTCGATCTGGCTGCCCGATCACATGTTTGGCGAATGGAACGGCAAGATGGTCGGAGCCTGGGAGTGCTGGTCGATGCTCTCGGCCGTGGCCGCGGCGACCAAGCGCGTTCAGCTCGGCACTCTGGTGCTGGCGACGAGCTTTCGTGAACCCGCGCTCCTGGCCAAGATGGCCGACACGGTGGACGAGATCAGCGATGGACGTCTGATCCTCGGGCTCGGCGCCGGCTGGTTCGAGGCCGAGTACCGCTCTTTCGGTTTCCCGTACGATCATCGAGCCAGCCGCTTCGAGGAAGCCTTCACCATCATCCGCACGCTGTTACGTGAGGGCGAGATCGACTTCAACGGCCGGTTCTATCAGGCACGAGAGTGCGTTCTCCGCCCGCGTGGTCCGAGCCGGACCGGCATGCCGATCATGATCGGCACCAAAGGACCGCGGATGCTCCGCCTCACCGCGCAGCACGCGGAATGGTGGAACACCTGGTCCGTCGGCGCGAGCAACCGGCCACATGAGGCTATCCCGCCGCTGCGGCAAGCGGTCGACAACGCCTGCGCCGAGGTTGGGCGTGATCCCGCGACGCTGGTGCGCACCGCCGCGGTGATGGTGCACCCGTACCCGACAACCCCACCGCCGCTGCCATCTGGCTGCGACCCGATCTGGGGGTCGCCGGAGGAGATCGCCGAGAAGTTGCTGGCATTTGGACGTGAAGGCATCAGCCACCTTCAGGTCGTCCTGGCGCCGGCCACTCCGGCCTCGGTGGAGGCATTCGTCGCGGTACTTGAGGCGATCGACCGAGTATCGGCATGAGCGATGAAGTGCGCGAAGATCTCGGGGCCATCGCCCGGCGCTGGATCGTCGAGGGCTGGCAGAAGGGAGACGTCGCCGCGGTTCTGGCGATGTACGCGCCGAACTTCGTCGACCTGAGCCATACTCCGGGGCAGATCGGTACTGGCGAGGAGAACGTGCGCGGTATCGCCGATCTCTACGCGGCGTTCCCGGATTTCTTCGCCACCATCGAGTTCCTGATCGTGGACGAAACGGCTGGCCGGGTCGCGGTGCGCTGGACCGCGCGCGGTACTCACCGAGGAACGTACTTCGGCATCGAGGCGACCGGCCGGCAGGTTCGCTTTCACGGCGTCGAGACGCTGAAGATCGAGAACGGCCTGATCGTTGAACGAACCGGCGAATGGGACGCGATCGACATTCTTCAGCAGATGGGGGTCAGGCTGTGGATGGGGTGATCCCACCTCCGGCGACGGATCGCTTCGAACGCACCATCCCGCCAGCCCGGCCTATCCCTGCCGCTCTTCCCACTCCGACGCGAGGATGCCCATGTAGACCGCGTCGACGTAGCGGCCATTGCTCCACATGTGCTGGCGCAGCCGTCCCTCTTCGACAAAGCCGCAGGCGCGATAGGCGCGAATGGCACGTTCATTATCAGCGTGTACCCAGAGCCAGACGCGGTGAAGATTCCGATAGCGAAACGCATAATCCACCAGCAGGTTGACCGCTTCCCGGCCATACCCCTTGCCCCAGTACTCTTTGTCGCCGATGCCGATTCCCAGCTCACAGGTGTGCGAGGTCTGGTTGAAGTTGGAGAGACCGCAATGGCCGATCAGTTTCCCATCGGCTTCGACGGCGAATTGGGACGGATCGCGGCCTCCCATCGACGCATCACGGTCGAACTCGGATTGAAGTCGTTCAAACGCTTGCGGTTTCGGAGGATCGCCGCCGCCGGCCAGCTCGACCTCTAGGTCGTTATTGAAGCGCCAGAGGTCCGGCAGATCTTCCCTCGTGATTCCTCGTAGCGTTACCTTGCGTCCAACCAGCATCCAGCCCCCTCAGCTATGACGTCGGGTAGTTCTGTCTTTTCATCCGGCATTATGCGCATGCTCGCGGACCAACGAGTAGCACGCGACGTTTCGCCCGCCGTTGCTGGGAACAGTCACCGGGCACCGCATGAACGGCGCCCGGCGTTCTTCTCGAGTGAGTTGTGGCACTACGGCAGATAGGCGTTGCTGTAAACCTTGGAGACGTCGACCGACTTATCGAGCTGTCCGTTGGCCTGAAGGAACTGGGCCATCGATGTCCAGGCATTCGGGTCGGTCGCGCCGGCCTTGCCGCTGCTTTGCATCAGCGGAATCGTGGCCTTCAGAACCTCCAACGCGTCGGCGGCGTTCTTACTATCTTTCAGATCCGGCACGTAATTGGCGCTGAGCTTCACGGCCTCGTCGGGATGCGTCGTGACAAAGTCAACACCCTTGAGCGTCGCCGCGATCACGGCCTTGATCACGTCCGGGTTCGCATCGATCTCCTTTTGAAGCGCGCCAAGCCCGTTGGAGATCAGCGGCTGAGCGTCGCCGACGGGAATTGTTCGGACGTCGAAACCAGCCTTCTTGAACTGGATCGGCTCGTTGTTGACATAGCCCATCACGGCATCGACTTTATGCCCCATCAGCGCTGAAATCTGGGTATACCCAATCGACTGGATGTTGACGTCCTTCTCAGTCAATCCCGCCTGTTTCAGCATCGCGAGCAGGCCGATATACGTCGCTCCGTAGGCTCCCGGCACCCCGACGCTGTGGCCCTTGAGATCGGCGACGGACTTGATCGAAGAATCGGACGGCACAATCAGCGCGACCGGGTATTGCGTAAAGACCTCCGCCAGGTAGACGATCGGCACTCCCTTACCCTGCGCCTGAAGCACCTCGTCACCGCTCGCCAGAATCATGTCCTCATTGCCGGAGACGATGGCGCCGAACTCATCTTCACTTGCCGCGTGATGATGAAAGGTGACCTTCAAACCGGCGTCCTTGTAGTAGCCGAGCGAATCAGCCACGTAAAAGGGCGCGAACTGGATATTCGGCACGTAGGTTAGCCCAATCGTCACCGACTTTGTCTGATTGCCGGCCGCGCTGCCGCAACCGATCAGCGCGCCACTCACCGCCAGCGCGAGCAGCAACCGAACGAGGATGGACGTAGAGATTCGTCCACCAGTCCCAAACCGCATCCTACTCCTCCAGGTACGAAAGCCGGCGCTCAATGAGCCGGCCCAATCCATAGTAAATCGACGCCAAGATCGCCAGGGTCAGCAGCGTGGCGAAGACCAGTGGGATATTGAAGTTGCCGCGCGCGATGGTGAGGAGACCGCCCAGCCCACGATCCCCGATGACGAACTCACCGACGACAGCGCCGGTGATCGACAGGGTTAACCCGTTGCGCATGCCGGCGAGAATACTCGGCAAAGCCAGCGGCAGCTCGAAATGTCGCAGGAGCGCCCAGCCTCCGGCGCCGTCGACGCGCGCGGCATCGAGTATCTCCTGATCGAGCGTCCTGATTCCGAGCGCGGTGTTGACGTGGACCGGGAAAAAGACGATCAGGGCGCAGAGCGCCACGATCGGGGTGATCCCGTAGCCCAGCCAGAGGACCAACAGCGGCGCCAGCGCGATCGCTGGAAGGGCCTGGCTGGCCGCCAGGTACGGCTCGAGCATGCGCGCCAGCAGGTGGCTCCGTGAGATGGCGTAGCCCGTCGCCAGCCCGATCAGGCTACCGGCAACGAAACCTTCCAGGCTCTCCACCAGCGTCGTACGCGCATACTCCCACAGCAGGCCGTTCGTCGCCGACTGCCAGAAGATGCGCAGCACCTCGCTTGGCGCAGGCAACAGGTAGGTAGAGACAACCCGGCCGCGCACCAGCGCGCTCCAGAGGGCGAGCGCCAGCACACCAAGCAGCAGCGGCGGGACGATCAGCCGAAGCGTGCGAAACCGGGCGCGAGACGGGCGAGTCATAGCCCTGGCGGGCAAGACCCTGCCGTCTAAGGTACGGTCGATCAGCTCACCCGGCGCGGGGCCGAGCACCTTCGCGATATCGCTCGATTCCATGGAAAAGGCCCGTCCCTTTCGAAATCGCGAGACGACATGCCTCGCCCGGGCTCACCAGGCGGTCAAACCGCATGGAGCACCCAAAAATTTCGGACACGGACCTCGGGGAACATAGCAGTATGGGGACGCAATCTTCTCCCATCCGGACTCTACCGTCGGCACCGGAATCACACCGGATCCTGCGACATCTGTCGCTCGCGGGCTATAACCGCCGGTCGGGAATTGGCGCGAAGCGCCTCACCCTGCCCCGAAGTCTTGCACCGCTAATAGTAGTGCCCAACGGCGGCACTGTCAAACCCCCGTGCTCCCTCTGTGAGTGGTCAGTGAATCTGACAGGGGTTAACTGGTCAGTGAAAATGTCACCCCATGAGGGAGACACTGACCTTGACGAAGCGAGAGCAGCAACGCGGGTTGGTGCTGGGCCAGGCGGATCGTGGGCAATTGACCGTGGGACAGGCAGCGGAGGTGTTAGGCCTCTCGGAGCGGCACGTCCGGCGGATCTTGGCAGCGTATCGGAGGGAGGGCGCCGCGGCCATCGCCCACGGGAATCGGGGTCGCGTCCCCGCCCACCGTATTGCGGAAGAGGTACGCCAGCAGGTGGTGGCGTTGGCGCGCACGCGCCATGCCGGGGTGAATGACCAACACCTGACGGAACTGCTGGCGGAACGGAAGGGGATCGTGTTGTCCCGCTCGACGGTGCGGCGGATCCGGCAGGCAGCGGGGGGTTGCGAGTCCGCGGACGCGCCGGGCCCCGAAGCATCGGAAGCGACCTGCTCCTTGCTCAGCATTGAACCTCCACCATTCCTCGCGACGACGACATCTGTGATCCACCGCTCGTTCGGGCCACTCGGCCCACCGAGGAATGCTTGACCCTACCTGGCCATGATCGGGCCGAGGCCGGCGCCGTACTCGGCGATGAGCGCCTACAGGAACTGCGCGTCTTGCTGCAGAAATTGATGGATGCCGTAGCGCGCCCGGCGGACGAAGCGGACTGAGACCGATCCGGCGTGGGTCGTTCTCGCCGCTCCGTCCGCACAGGTACCGTATCTGTGCTCAGCGGCAGTTGGCGTCTTGCTCCAGCCGCGCGCGTTCCGTCTCCCGAGCCTCACGATGCTGCGCAGCGACGGCGTGCGCAGTGCCATCAGCACCGGCCTGGCGATCGACGTCGTCGTCTTCGGGCTGCCAGAAGATGAACAGGTCGATGACGAGTCCAAGGCACTCGATCGACGGTGATCCCAGCTCGCCGTTAACGCAACGCGAACAGTTTCTTAACCGCGGCACAAAGTCTCGCCGGGGTGGCGGGTGCTAACTAGAGGGCGGGGGCGGCGATCACGTTCCCGTAGAGGGCGCTGGCGGCGCTTGGTTGAGCGCCATGGAGTTTCGCGAAGGAGGGTCGATGCGCAAGCGATTTTTGGTCATGCCGACTGCCCTGTTGGCGTTGATCATCATGACCGTACCGGCGATGGCACTGGCGCGCGGGCGGTCGAGTTCAGGTGAGGCAGGTGTGCCACGCTACCAGCACATCTTCGAGATCGTGATGGAGAACCATTCCTACGAGCAGGTCATCGGCAACCCGAACGCGCCGCGCATCAACGCGCTCGCGCAACAGTATGGCTTGGCCACCCAGTCGTTCGGCGTGACGCATCCGAGCGAGCCAAATTACGTGGCGCTCATCGGCGGCAGCTACTTCGGGATTCAGGACGACAATGCCTACGACCAGACGACCAACGGCGTAGAATCACACCATCGATCAGCCGACCCTGGCGCAGCAGCTCGAGCAGGCCGGGTTGACCTGGAAGGACTACCAGCAGACCATGCCGTCGGCCGGTTTCAAGGGTTACGATTTTGGGAACGGGCTGTACAAATCCAAGCACAACCCCTTCCTGAACTTCGCCTCGATGCAGAACGATCCGGCTGAGCTGGCGAAGATGGTTCCCGACACGCAGCTCTTCGCCGATCTGGCCACCAACAGCGTGCCGAACTTCAGCTTCATCGTGCCGGACCAATGCCACGATATGCACGGCGTTTCCGGCTGCACTGACGACACCGGACTCATTCAGATGGGCGACAGCTACGTTGGCAACGTCGTCACGACGATCATGGCCTCACCGACCTGGAAAGAAGGGAACAACGCCGATCGTCGTTACCTGGGATGAGGACGATTTCTCGGCCAGCAATCTCGGCTGCTGCGATGCCAACCCGGGCGGCGGGCACATCGCCACCATCGTCATCACCAATCACGGGCCGCGCGGCCTGCAGGACCCGACACCCTACAACCACTACTCGCTGCTGCAGACCATCCAGGACGCGTTCGGTCTTGGCTGCCTGCAGAACACCTGCGACACCAACAACGTGAAGCCGATGACGCCGCTCTTCGCCACCAACAACGCGCACAGAAAAGACTAAATCCCCCTCCCCACCTCCACCTAACGAGAGAGACGTCCCCGCGTCTCTCTCGTCGCTTTTGCCTCTCCAGATGGGACTGTCAGCTATGCCGCCGGCTCGGCCACGCCGCCAGACCGGGACGTGATGCGACCGGATCCGACCAGAGTTCACTCTCCCGGTAGACGCGACCGTCGCAAACGTCAAGAACGAGACGACTCCCGCCTTCACGTTAACACGCTGGCAGACGAAACCACCCCTGGTTGCGCGTCGGTATCAAATCGTGCAGTATGAGCAGACCGGTATCGAGCGGACATCCGAGGGGCTTTGCGGTGGCGAAGAAGAAAAAGAAGGCCAGGCAGAAGGAAGACAGTATTGTTCCAGCCGTGAGCGACGAACTGGAACGCTGGCAACGGGCCCATCGTCAGGCCATGGAGGTGCCGGTCAACGAACTGGCAGGATCGTTGCAGGAACTGCTGACACGACAACTCACGACGCACATTGCCGGAGTCAAGGACGGCAAGACGGTCACGCGCTGGGTCAAAGGCGAGATCACCGACATCCGTAATATCGAGGTTGAGCAGCGACTACGCACCGCCTACGAGATCGCGCGGATTCTTCTCGTCTCCGAGCAACCGGCCACCGTCAAAGCCTGGTTCATCGGCCTCAACCCGCTGCTCAGCGACAACTCACCCGTTGACGCCATCGGTGCTGGACAGTTGAAAGAAGCCATCGTCGCCGCCAAAGCGTTCGGTGATCGCACTGGAGCAACCGGCTGAGCGCGACTGCCGCCGTCACGCCGATCCAGATGTCACAATGAACCCCGAAGTTCGATTCAAGAAACGGCCCAGGCTGGGAAGCCCGTAGTCGTCGCCGAAACCGTGCCGGTACGACGCCTGCCTTGAACGCGACAGCGGGTCTCCAATCGCGACCGGAACCGAGCGCCAAACCGCGGAGGAGTTCCGGCAAACTGGCACGTCTTTGCCACGGTACCGGCACTCGCGATGATGACGCTGTCATTGCGATGGATCGATAGTGAGCCTGACGAACGTGGCTACCCGGGGGCGTCCGAACGGAAAGTTCGGGGCTGGACGGAACCATGGAGTCATCGTTCGCCAACAATCTTGAGAGAACCGCTGTTGGCCATTAGGATACAGTTGGCGGATGTCTCCGAATTCTTGGAGGAGTTGGATGTATCACAGGATTCTGGTCGCAATTGACGGAAGTGAGCCCTCGCAAGAGGCCCTGGCTGAAGCTCTGCGACTGGCGACAGAGACGCATGGCCAGCTTCGGTTCGTCACCGTCGTCGATATCGCGTCGCTCTATCGGGCAGAGGCGGAAGGTTGGACCGACGCCAGCCAGACCGAGGCACAGCTCTGTGACGAAGGACGCAAAGTTCTCGAGCAGGCGGTGACCGCCGCGCGGGAAAAGGGGCTTGAGGCCGATTCCATGCTGCGCGAGTCCAATGGCCAACAGATCAGCGACCTCATCATCAACGAGGCCACTCAATGGTCCGCCGATCTGATCGTGGCCGGCACACACGGCAGGCGCGGCTTGGGAAGGCTCCTCCTCGGAAGCGTCGCGTCGAGCGTGGCTCAAAAAGCACCGGCGCCACTCCTTCTCATTCGCCAGCGGAGCGCACCGACAAGACGTGACGCTCGCGTGGCCCTCTCGGTGATCGGTGAACGGTTCTGGTCATGCACACGCAGGCTGAACTTCGCGGTCTCAGCAGTGACGAAGCACGACGCCGGCTTCAGCAATATGGTCCAAACGCGGTACCGGAGGAGCGTAACCGTCCCTGGCTCACCGTGCTCGACAAGTTCTGGGCACCTGTCCCCTGGATGCTGGAGACGGCGATCGCACTGGAACTCGTTCTGGGGAAATGGGTCGAAGCGCTGATCTTCAGCGCTCTCCTGATCTTCAACGCGATTCTCAGCTCCCTTGAAGAAAATCGAGCCCAATCGGCACTTGCTCTTCTCCGCCAGCGGATGATTCTTCAGTCGCGCGTCTATCGCGACGGGGGCTGGACTCGGATTCCCGCGCGAGCGTTAGTGCCGGGAGACATCGTTCACCTGCGCGTTGGTGATCTTGTTCCGGCCGATATCAGCGTCGAAGACGGACAGCTTCTCGTCGATCAATCAACGCTCACCGGCGAATCGGTGCCAATCGATGTCGAGCCTGGGACCACAATCTACGCCGGGACTACCGTGAAACGGGGCGAAGCTACCGGCACGGTCACCACGACCGGAGCGCGTACGTATTTTGGCAAGTCGGCGGAACTCGTACGTGTCGCGAAAACAACGAATCATTTCCAGCGAGCAATCCTCGGAATGATCCGTTATCTGGTTGTTGTCGACGTCGGTCTCGCCGTGGTCGTCCTGATCTACGCCCTGATCGCTGGAATGGCGCTCAGCGAGATCCTACCGTTCGTGCTCGTGTTGCTCATCGCGTCTGTCCCGGTGGCCCTGCCGGGCAGCTCGACACTGGCGACGGCGCTCGGCGCAGTGGAGCTTGCCGGCCGGGGCGTGCTCGTGCCACGGCTTACCGCTATCGAAGAGGCTGCCGGCCTGGACGTCATCTGCATCGATAAGACCGGCACGATAACGCTGGGGCAAATGAAACTCGACGTGGTGCGGGCCATTCCCCCACACACCGCAGCGGAACTGATCGAGTTCGCGGCGCTCGCCTGCGATGAGGCAACACAAGACCCTATCGATCTGGCTATTCTGGAGATGAAGCAGACGGCGAGCACTTCCATTGCGTACGAACGTCTAACGTTTACTCCGTTCGATCCGTCAACAAAACGATCAGAGAGTCGGGTTCGGCACGATGGCCGGATCCTGCAGGTGATGAAAGGGGCACCGCCGGTTATTCTCGAACTCGTCGGCGTCAGCGCGGGGCCTGTGTGGAATGACGCGCAGGATTTGGCCGCTCAGGGATTCCGGGTGCTTGCGGTCGCTGCCGGACAGGCAGAGCCGCTAGAACTCTACGGCTTCCTCGGATTCCGTGATCCACCCCGGCCGGATTCCATAAGCCTAATCCGGGACCTTCGCCACCTCCAGGTGCGGGTGCTGATGGTTACGGGCGACGGCCCGGCCACGGCGAAGGCCGTCGCCCGGCAGGTCGGGATCGGCAATCGAGCCTGCGAGCGCGAGCAGATCGTGAAGAGTGCGGCAGACCTAAGTGAAACGTGTGACGTCTTCGCTGGCGTGTTTCCCGAAGACAAGTTCGCCCTGATCAAATCGCTCCAACAATCCGGCCACGTAGTCGGCATGACCGGTGACGGCGTCAACGACGCACCGGCACTGCGGCAAGCCGATGTCGGCATTGCCGTAGCCAACGCGACCGACGTGGCAAAAGCCGCCGCAAGTCTGGTATCGACCAGTTCAGGGCTTGGCGACATCGTCGAGGCCGTGAAGACGAGCCGCCGGATCTTCCAACGGGTACAAACGTATACGCTCAATATGTTGATAAAGAAGCTCGAGCTTCCGTTGCTCCTGACATTGGGCGTATTGTTGACCGGCACATTCGTCACAAGCCCACGTCTGATGGTGCTCTTAATCTTCACGAACGATATTGCCACGATGGCAATTACCACCGACCGAGTTTTGTTCACCCATACGCCTGATCGGTGGTCCCCACGTCCATTGGTGCTGACCGCATTGGCCCTTGCCTTCCCCCTTCTCATCTTGTCGCTCAGTGTGTTCGCGATAGGTCGAACGCTCCTAGATTTTCGGACACCACAACTGCAGACTTTTGTGTTTCTCTGGCTGGTCATCAGCTGCCAGGCGACGATCTATCTTGTGCGCGAACGACGACATTTTTGGAGTTCCCGCCCCAGTCGGTGGCTTCTCTTGAGCACCACCGCCGATATCGTGGTTGTTAGCGTCCTCGCAACGAGGGGCTGGCTGATGGTTTCTATCCCCGTCGGCGGCGTGGCAATGCTCCTGGTTCTTGGGTTGCTCTATCTTGTCGTGATGGAGCCGATCAAAACGGTCGTCTTCCACCATCTTGAATTGACCTAGCCAACGCTCCCCCTAAAAGGAAACATCGACGTCATCATCGACCACCGTGCTCGCCGGTCGGCCCGGCGAGGCGATTGATCGCCAGAGACGTCCGATTCGTGCCCGAAGCCCAACTGGAACATCCTTTGCGTGCGCCGCCGGATGCGGACGCCTCGACGTCCGTTGAATGTGGTCATCTGGGGATTCCGTTGCGCCTTCCCCAGATGAACGTGAATCGAGGCGCGCTCATGGTCCTATCCGGAGACGCACGAAACAGGAAACGGAGGACAGGGCAGGAACTCAACGGCGATAGACACATGGATATCGGCGTGGCGGAAGATGTCGCTCAACGGTACGAGCGGGACTCCGAGGCTTTGTGCTGTGCCGTCATGGTGGCGGCAGAACGCGGGCGTCCAGAGCAAGAGGTGCGACGCGTCCTCACAGAGTCTGGTATTCGCAACGTCGTTAGCTACCCGAAGCGGGTTCGCCCGGACGAGTCTCCTGGCGCGGAGACTTCGTACAAAGAGCAGTCGCCGGCCTGGTCGAACACATCTCGACCATCGCGCGGCGAGCCATGCTGGGTTCCTGGGATAGCACTCTATCTTGTCCGGCCGCGCGGTCACGCTTGCCTGCCACCTCGTCTGCCAGTATCTTGCCGGTAGCGAAGAAGATTGACGAATGCCCATTAAAAGGGGGCTGTCATGGCAGATAAACAGACGACCGGCCGCGCGCCGCTGGATGGAATCCGGGTGCTCGATCTGGGCCGGCATCTGGCGGGGCCGACCTGCGCGATGCTACTCGGCGACATGGGCGCCGACGTCATCAAAATCGAGAGCCCGGAAGGCGGAGATCATGGCCGGGAATCGGGCCCACCGTTCTTCAATGGTGAGAGCGCCTTTTTCCTCTCAGCCAATCGCAACAAGCGCTCGCTGACACTCGACGTCAAGCGGCCGGAAGGACAGGAGATCTTTCGCCGCCTGGCCGACACCGCCGACGTGATCGTTGAGAACTTCCGACCCGGCGTCATGGAGGCGCTCAACATCGGTTACGCGTTGATGTCGGAGCGCAACCCCGGCATCATCTACTGCTCGATCTCCGGCTTTGGCATCGACGGTCCTTTCGCCGATCGACCGGGACTCGATCAGATCGTCCAGGGGTTCTCCGGGCTGATGAGCCTGACTGGATTCGAAGGGGGCGAACCGGTACGCGTCGGCATCCCGATCGCTGACCTGCTGACCGGTCTCTATGGCGCCTACGGCGTGCTCGCCGCGCTCTTCGCCCGGCAGGAGACCGGACGCGGCCAGATCGTGAACACGTCGCTGCTGGAGAGCATGGTCGGCACGCTCGCCTTCCAGGCCGTGCGCTACCTGAATGGCGCCGGAGTACCGCCGCCCGCCGGTAACCACCACCCGATCAACGCTCCCTATGGCGTCTACCGGACCAAAGACGGCTACGTCACCATCGGCGCCACGGGAGACAAACGCTGGCCGAAGCTGTGTGAGCTTCTCGGGCTGCCGGAGCTACCAAATGACCCGCGCTTCAACACCAACGGCGGTCGCCACTGCCAACCGCTTCGAGCTGGCCGAACTGCTCGAAGTCGAAGCTGTGCGAGAAGACCTCGGACGAGTGGGAGATCATCCTCAATCAGAACAGCATCCCCTGCGGCCCGATCTACAAAGTCGATCAGACCCTCGATCACCCGCAGGTGCTGCACCGCGAGATGGTCGTCGAAAAGCCCCATCCGACGATGGGCAGCGTGCGACTACTCGGCCTGCCGGTGAAGCTCGACGAGACGCCGGGCGACGTCTTCCGGGTGCCGCCGCTGCTGGGCGAGCAGAGCGACGAGATCCTGCGTGAGATCGGCGTCGGCGGCACTGAGATCGCCGAGCTGCGCCGGAGTGGCATCGTCGGTGCGCGGCCCGACACTCATCCGGCATGACGACTCGGACGACTGACGGAGGACAGATGGAGAACGACAACCCGGACATCCGTTTCGAGCGGCGCGGCGCCGTCGCCTGGGTGACTTTCAACCGGCCGGAACAGCGCAACGCCATGACGTTCGCCATGTATGACCGGCTGGCGCGGATCTGCGACGAAGTGGAGCAGGACCCGGACGTTCGCGTGCTGGTGCTGACCGGAGCTGGCGACCGGGCTTTCGTCGCCGGTACCGACATCAGCCAGTTCCAGACCTTCACCGACCCGCAGCACGCGCTCGAATATGAGTCGCGGGTCGATGGCGTTATCGGGCGGCTGGAGTCGGTCCAGCGTCCGACGATTGCCGCGATCCAGGGCTACGCCGTGGGCGGCGGCGCCAGCCTGGCGCTCGCCTGTGACCTGCGCGTCTGCACGCCCAATGCGCGCTTCGGCGTTCCGATCGCGCGCACACTCGGCAACTGCCTCTCGACCAACAACTATGCCCGGCTGGTCGACCTGATCGGCCCGGCCCGCACCAAGGAGCTCATCTACACCGCCAAGATGATCGAGGCCGAAGACGCCCGGGCCATGGGCCTGGTGAACCAGATCGTCGAGCCGGAGGAGATCCTCGAGCGCACCCAGGAACTTGCCGAGCAGATCGCCGCCAATGCGCCCTTGACGATCCAGGTGACGAAGGAGTCGGTGCGCCGCGTGCTGCTGCATCGTCGCCCGCCCAAGGCGGAAGAGCTGATCCTCAAGTGCTACATGAGCGCAGACTTCAAAGAGGGGGTCAACGCCTTCCTGGAAAAGCGCAAACCCCAATGGCAGGGCAAATAGCTCAAACTCCTGCGACGCCCCGCGTGGATAACGACGCCGCGCGGGGAACAAAAACACGCTCCGCGTCAGCCCGGCGACAACAGAAACGTTCCTCTGGCACAAAATCGTCATTCGCGGTTATGCGTTGACATACGTTCTTGACAATGTGGAGGCTACGATGAAGCTGTCGGTGAAGGCCGGGGCAGCGCCCGCTTGGCTCTCAGCCCCCGAGTGCCATCAAGCCGGTTGGTGAGGAACCCATGACCGCACGAATTCGAGACGCCGTTCTCCTCATCCTGCTCGCAGTCATTGAGGTCATCCTCACCGAGACGGCAATTGGCGCCGGCCTCGCCGGAGTGGAACGCGCACGAGCATTCTGTTCATCCTGATCGTGCTCAACACCGCGCTGGTGTTGGGCATTGGCGCGCGCCGGAATCAACGCGGGCAGTAACGTGCCGTGAAGGTGGCAGTGAAATCGCTGTTTCTACCGGCGCGAGCGAATGGACCCATCAATCTCGCGCTGATCCGCATCCCTGTATGATTGCACTGGACGCTGCATCGACGACGATAAACCGGTCGAGGTAGGGAGGAAGCCACGATGTCAGGCAATGCGACATCTCTGTTGACCGTTTACGACGGTTGGGCTGGACACCAGCAGGCATTGTTGAGCGCCGTCATCGCGCTGACGCCGGAGCAACTGGCCTGGCGCGGCGGTGAACACCTGCGATCGGCCGGCGAGCTTATCGGCCACATCGCGACCGGGCGTATCTCCTGGATTCACGACGTGCTCGGAGTCGAGAGCGAGGCGGTCGACCAGTGGGTCGACACGTGCTGCGACACCAGTCGCGGCAGTTTCTCACACCGGCTCAAGGCGGGCGTCGACCTCGACGCCGCCCGGCTCGTCGCCGGACTGGAAGCCACCTGGTCGATGATCGAGGGCGCCCTCTCCGGCTGGACGGTGGAGGATCTCAGCCGGACCTTCCATCATCACTTTCAGGACAAGACCTACGTCGTGCCCTACCAGTGGGTTCTCTGGCGCATCATGGCCCACGACATCCACCACGGCGGCGAGCTGGCCTTCGCGCTCGGGATGCAGGGTATCGCGATCGAGGAGCTCGGCGACCAGGGCGGTCACCTGGTGACGCCAAAAGTCGTCGACGAAGAAACGTAGCAGGAGACCCGAGGAAACGCGGGAGGAGACAAGCTGCTCCCGATTCCTTACTCTGATCGCCACCTATTCCAGGTTAGGCACTCCGCGCGTATTCTTTCTCAACCCTGCCGATCCGTTCGCCGCGCCAGCTAGCAGCACCACCAGCAGGCTGAGAACGACGACGATACCGAGAGCGCCACGCAGCGTCACGAGATCGGCACTCAGGCCAATCGACGAAGGACCAGCCAGCAAGCCGCTATATCCGGCCGTCGAGATAGCGGCGATGGCCGGCCCTGGTGCCATGCCGCCCGAGCGGCTGGCGGCGCTTACGGTGAGCGGGAAGATGAACGACATGCCCGCGCCGACGCAGGCGAAACCGAGCAGCGCGACCGGTAGGCTGGCAAATACCAGCGATACCCCCAGCCCAAGCGCGGCCAGCACCCCTCCAATACGCATCAATGACGCCGGACCCAGGCGCTCGGCCCAGCGATCGCCCGCCAGCCGACCGGCCGTCATCGTCACCGAGAAGACGGCGAACCCGGCCGCCGCCAGACCGGCGCTGGTGCCAATGTTCTCCCGTAGGTAAACCGCGCTCCAATCGGACATCGCGCCCTCGTTGAGGAGCGCGCAGAAGGCGATGATGCCGAGAGCGAACAGCGCGCGTGATGGCCGAACGAAGACCGGCCCGTGCTGCCGCCGGGACGGCGACTCCGGCAACAACCGGCGAGCGGCGAAGGCGCCGAAGAGTCCCAGCGTCAGCCCCACGATGAACAGGTGCAGTCGCGGGCTGATCCCGAGCGCCGCCAGGCCACCTCCAATGATCGACCCGGCGATGCCGCCCGCGCTGTACATCCCATGAAAGGACGACATCAGCGGTCGCTTCATCCGCGCCTCGACGGCCACGCCCTGAACATTCATCGAGACATCGAGCATGCCCGCGGTGCCGCCATAAATCAGCAGTGCCAGCATCAGCGTCAGTTGATTGACCGCCAGAGCCGGGAGCACCGGAACCACTACGAACAAGAGGACCGTTACGGTGACGACCTCGCGGCTACCGGCGCGGGTCAGCAGCCAGCCGACCACCGGCATCGCGATCAGCAATCCAACCGTCAGGGACAGGAGAGAGACGCCGAGTGCGCTCGTGCTGAGATGGAGCTGGTCTTTGATGGCCGGGATGCGCACGAACCAATTGGCGGCGACGAACCCCTGCACGAAGAACATTGCGCCAACCGCGAAACGGGCACGTCGTGACTCCGCGCGAGCGGTGCGCCTCGCGTCGAGGTTCGGGTCGACATCCCGCGCATCGTCGTCAACGCGCGTCACGCGGGATGCCTCCCGTAACCGATCATCATCGACCACACATCCATCTCGACCCGAGCCGGGGAACGATTCAAAGCGACAAGTGTACCCGCACGGCCGGGTTTCCTCGCCAGACACCGCTCGATTTTGGTACGCTGGCTCGGTTGCGCGCCGCGACAGGGAATTGACTCAACCCCCTGGATACGCAAGAATAAGGCGAACGTACGCAGTGACGAACTGGCAAACCCTTGCCGGTTGCGCTATAATAGGGCCATAATTCGAACATCTGTTCTGGCTGGTGCGGTCATCGGATTCAGGACGGCGTTGGAAATCAGCCAGAGGATAGGGACGGCCGAATGGCAACTCGAACGGTGACGGAGACAACTCGCTACACCGGTGCCGACATCCGGGTGCTGGAGGGGATCGAGGCGATCCGCACGCGACCGGGTATGTACATCGGCTCGACCGGCGCGACCGGACTGCATCACCTCATCTGGGAAGCGCTCGACAATGCCACCGACGAGGCGATTGCCGGTTACGGTGAGCACATCTGGGTGGAGATCGACGCCGAAGGATGGGTCACCGTTCGCGACGAAGCCCGCGGCATGCCGTTCGACCCGAAAAAGATCAACGGCAAGACACTGCCGACCGCCACCGTGATCCTGACCGTGCCCCACTCAGGGGGGAAGTTCGATCAGAGCGTCTACAAGACGGCCGGGGGGCTGCACGGCGTCGGTGCCACGATCATCAACGCCCTCTCCGAGAAACTCGAACTGACGATCTGGCGAGACGGCCAGGAGTTCACGCAGAGCTTCGCGCGCGGCGTGCCGGACAAGCACAACATCGCGAAGGGCGATCGTAAGAAGCACGGCACCCAGTTTCGCTGGCTCCTGGACCGTGACATTTTCGCCGATCCGACGGTCGACTATCAGCGTGACGTCATCGAGAGCCGCATGCGGGCGGCCGCCTATCTCAACCGCGGCATCGCCTATCACCTGACGATCTGGGACGACGACGCCGGTAAGATGGACGAGGTGACCTTCTTCTCCGAGCGCGGACTCATCGATTATGTCGAAGAACTGCGCCCGCTCGATCGCGAGAGCGTGCCCCTCTTCAAGGAACCCTTCGCAGCGACCGAAGAGCGGGACGGCATGCTGGTTGAGGTCGCGATCCAGCCGAATCGCGGCGAGCGGACCCGCATCGTTTCGTTCGCCAACGGCGTGCGGACCGTCGAAGGTGGCACGCACGAGAGCGGGTTCCAGGCGGCGATGACGAAGGTGCTGAACGATCAGGCGATACGGCTCGGCATCACCAAGAAGCGTGAGTTCGACGCCGAGCTGATTCGCGAGGGGCTGGTCGCCGCCATCTCGGTGAAGCTGACCAACCCACAGTTCGAGGGGCAGACCAAGAACCGGCTGACCAACGGCGGGGTCGACGGGATCGTTCGCTCGATCGTCGGCGAAGCGCTGACCCGCTGGTGCGAATCGAACGATTCGATGACGCGCGAGTGGGTGAAGAATCTCGATCAGCGGCGCAAAGCGCGTGACGCGGCCAAGGCGGCGGCGCGCCTGGTGATGACCGGCAAGAGCAAGCGCAGCGGCCAGATCATCGACGCGGAGATTTCGGACAAGTTCATTCCGTGCAACACCAAGGATCCGAAACGGGCCGAGCTCTATCTGGTCGAAGGCGACAGCGCCGGTGGCTCGGCCAGCCAGGGGCGCTACTCCGATTTCCAGGCGATCCTCAAGCTGCGCGGCAAGCCATTGAACGTCGCGCGGGCCAACATCGAGCGGATCGCCAAGAACGAGGAGATTCGCACGCTGCTGCAGGTGATCGGCACCGGCTCGCGCCAGGCGTTCGACCTGAACCGTCTGCGCTTCCACAAGATCATCGTCATGACAGACGCCGATGTCGACGGCATGCACATTCAGGCGCTGCTGCTGACGCTCTTCCACCAGGAGCTGCCGGAGCTGATTGAGCATGGCCACGTCTACCTGTCCGCGCCGCCTCTCTACTCCGTGAAGCAGAATGGCAAACCCGTCTGGCTGCGCGACGACGAAGCGTTGCGTGACTGGCTCAAGGGCCACAAGGGCAACCACGAGATCAAACGCTACAAGGGCCTGGGCGAGATGAACCCACGTGAGCTGCGCGAAACGACCATGGACCCCGAGCGACGATTGCTGAAGCAGGTGACGATCGAGGACGCGGCGCTGTCGGAGAAGCTGGTCTTCAACCTGATGGAGGACACCAACGCCGAGGGCCGGCGCACATTCCTGGCCCAACGCGCGCGCAAGTACATCGACATCGACGTGTAGGGCAGGCACCCTCACCCCCGTCTCACGATCTTCGACACCCCTCTCCCAATTCTTGGAGAGGGGCGGGGGGTGAGGGCCACGCAGCGAGGGAACGCATGGCCACAACGATCGTGACGAACGGCAACGGACACCGCGAGGAGATCGAGACTGAGGAGTTTTCCAGTCTCTTCGAGGACGCCTTTGTCCAATACGCGCTGGCGGTGGTCACCAGCCGTGCGCTGCCGGATGCGCGCGACGGGCTGAAGCCGGTCCAGCGGCGCATCCTCGCCTGCATGCTCGAGAACGGCTATCGCGCCAATCGCTCGACCGTGAAGAGCGCCTCGATCGTCGGCGACGTGCTCAAGTCCTATCATCCGCACGGCGACGGCGCGGTTTACGATGCCGCCGTCCGCATGGCCCAGCCCTTCACCATGCGCTATCCGTTGATCGAAGGACAGGGCAACTTCGGCTCGGTCGATGGCGATTCCGCGGCGGCCTATCGCTATACCGAGATGCGCCTCTCGCCGATCGGCGAGTTGCTGCTGCGCGACATCGAGCAGGAGACGGTCCCCTTCGTCGAGACCTACCTGCAGGATCCGAAGGTCACCCAGCCGGTCTATCTGCCGGCCCGCATTCCACCCATCTGCAACCCGGCCTCCGGCATCGCCGTGGGGCTTTCGACCGAGATCCCGCCGCACAACCTCGGCGAGTCGATCCGGGCAGCGATCGCGCTCCTCGACGACCCCGACATGCCGCTCAAGGCCCTGATGAAGATCCTGAAGGGTCCGGATTTCCCCAGCGGCGGCCGCGTCATCGGCACCGACGGCATCGTAAGCTACTTCGAGAACGGCAAGGGCCGCGTGGTCGTGCGCGGCGAGGTTCGACTCGAAGAGGAGCTGCGACAGCGGAACCTGGTCGTCACCGAAATCCCGCCGATCTCACGCGCCCGCCTGGTGAAGTCGATGATCACCGCCGTCAACGACGGTAAGGTGAAGGGCGTCACCGATATCCGCAACGAGTCGGACGAAGAGAAGGGAACCCGCGTCGTCATCGAGCTCGAGCGCGGCGCGACGCCGGAAGTCGTGCTCAACCAGTTGTACAAGTTCAGCGATCTCGAAACCTCGGTTCCGGTCAACATGGTCTTCCTCTTCGGCGATGCGGGCCAGGCTGCCCGCCAGCCGCGCCAGACCGGGATGCTCGACCTGCTGAAGTATTGGAACCGCCACCAGATCGACGTCATCACCAAGCGCGCTGAGTATCAGCTGCGCAAGGCGCAGGAGCGCCTCCACGTCGTCGAAGGGCTGATCATTGGGGCCGCGAACGCCGACGAGATCGTCAAGATCTTCCAGGCGGCGCGCGATCGCAACGTCGCCAAAGAACAGATCAAGACCAAGTACAGCCTGAGCGATATTCAGGCGGACGTCATCGCCAACATGACGCTGGCACAGGTGACCAAGCTTGATGCCTCGAAGTACGCCGAGGAGAAGAAAGAGCTCACCAGCCAGATTCGTGAGCTACAGGCCTTGCTCAAGAGCGAAGCGAAGAAGGTTTCCCTGCTCAAGGATGAGCTGACCGAGATCCTCAAGGAGCATGGCGACGCGCGCCGCACGCGCATTGATACCTCCGACGGCGCCATCGAAGGGGTCACCAGTCTGGTCGAAGAGCGCCGCGTGCTGCTGGTCGTCTCCGAATCCGGGCGGGTCAAGGCCGTTCCGGAGAACGCCTTCCGCCGCAGCCGTAGCGCGAAGCCGGCCAAGGGAGATGGCATGAGCGCGATCGTACCCGCGTCGACGCTCGATTACCTGCTGGTGCTGACCCAGAACGGCCGCGTTTACCTGGCGCAGGGCCACGACGTGCCGGAAGGCACCCGCGCCGCGGGGGGCGAACCGGCCCAGCGGGTCTTCAGCCTCAAGCCGGATGAATCGCTGGCGGCGCTCTTGCCGACCGACGATCTGCACGCGACGCGCTACGTCGTCTGGTTCACCGCCAACGGCAAGGTCAAGAAGACCGCTCTTTCGGAGTACGGGTCGATCAACTCCGCCGGCCTCAACGATGTCAAGCTGCTCGGCGATGACCGCATCGTCGCGGCGACGCTGGTCGACGACGGCACGAGCGGCGACTTCGTCGTCGTCACCAGCGACGGGCAGGCACTACGCTTCCCCGATGAGGAAGTCCGGTCAACCGGTCGCGATGGTCAGGGTGTCAACGCGATTACCCTCAAAGACGGCGCGAAGGTCGTCGGTGCCCTCTTCGCGGCCAGGGGTACCGACGAAGATCTCGTCGTCGTCAGCGAGCAGGGCATGGGCAAGCGTACGGCGCTGCCGCAATTCCCGCAGCGCCACCGGGCGACTGGCGGCGTCGCGGCGATCACCCTGGTCCAGACGGACCGGCTGGCGGTGGCGAGCCTGATCGGCGCCAAGGACGACCTCATCCTGGCCTCGGGAAGCGGCGTTTCAGTGCAGCTCTCGGCCAAGACGATGCGTCGTCAGACCCGCGCGACCAAAGGCTCGAAGCTCCTGACCGTCGAGGCGGGTGACCGCGTCACCACCATCGCGCGTTTGGCGGAAGGCTAGAAGGACCGCCTGCGCCGGTAACGGTCGACGGATCTGACCGGTTTGCTTTACGACGCGCCAAACTTCGGTGCCAACTCGGGAGCGGCAGCTTCGCTCACCTGTCGATAGCTGGCGTCGCTCGCCTCGCTCATGGCAGGCTCCTGTGGCTGGACCAGTACGCAACGCTCCCTCCCAACCGACATCCAGACACGAGCCCCAGTCATGAACCGACGATCGCTGACCGCAAGCACCTCAACTCCCGAAACGTCGACGCGCAGGCGCCAGCGACCTCCGGAGAAGAATGCGCTGGTCACCACGCCGTCGAAGCGGTTGTGGCTTTCGGCGAGATCTCCCGGCGTCTCGGACACGGTCACGTCTTCAGGCCGGAACAGCAGAGAATGCTCCTCGCCGAGGTCGCAATGCACCTGCGGGCGCGCCCGGCCGGCGAACTTCACCCTCTCCCACCTGACATTCACCTCATCCGTGGAGAGCCCTACGACCTGACCGCTGATGACGTTCGCCGGACCCATGAAACGGCCGACGAACGCGGTGGCCGGTTGCCAGTAGAGCTCCGCCGGGGTTCCAACCTGCTGCACCATCCCGTGATCAAGCAGGATGATACGGTCGGACATCACCAGCGCCTCATCCTGGTCGTGGGTCACGTTGATGACGGTCATCTCGGCTTTACGCACGATACGGACAAGCTCCTCCCGCATGGTCTCGCGCAGACCCGTATCGAGACTCGAGAGGGGCTCGTCGAGTAGGAGCAGTTGAGGATGTGTGGAGAGCGCCCGCGCCAGTGCGACCCGCTGCTGCTGACCGCCGGACAGCTGGTTTGGGTAGCGTCGTTCGAAGCCTTTGAGATCGACGAGTTCCAGCATCTCCACCACGCGGGCACGCCGCTCCCTACGAGAGACCCGGCGTAGCCGCAATCCAAAGGCGATATTCTGCTCCACCGTCATGTGCGGCCAGAGGGCGAAATCCTGGAAGACCATACCGATGCCTCGCCGCTCCACGGACACTTCTCGTCCGTCAGAGAAGACCTCCTGGTCTCCGATGTGGATCGAACCGCCGTCCGGACGGATGAGGCCGGCCAGCATGCGGAGCACCGTCGTCTTGCCGCTGCCGGACGGCCCCAGCAGGGAGATGAATTCGCCCGTCTGAACCTCGAACTCGACGTTGGTCACGATCTTCCGTCCACCGTAGAGCTTGCTCAGACCTCGCACCGCGACATAGGATGATTGATCACTCATGTGCGTTTCCTCGCCACGATCCCGCCCCGATTGGAACCGAACCAAAGCCCGACGCGTACGACGATCATGAACACCGCGACGATCGCGATATTGAGCATCGCCAGCGCCATCCCGCGTTCGACCTTGAAATCATTGAAGTAGCTGATGATTCGCACCGGCATAGTCGGATTCCCCGGCGGATACAGCAGCTCCGAGGCGGCGAGCTCGAACATCGTTCCGGTGAAGACCAACAACCAGATCGAGACAAGACCGGAGCGCAGGATCGGCGCAACGATGTACGCCAGAAGATGATGTATGCCCGCTCCCTGAACGCGAGCGGATTCCACCAGGGCGTCGCTGATCTGGTCGAGCGCGCCGATGTTCAGCCGGATGGCGTAGGGGAGCGTCCCACCGATGTACGCCGCCAGAAGTACCCAGATCGTTCCATAGAAGTGTGGCTGGCCCGGACCGCCGATGCCCAGGTGCTGCAGGTATGGCGAATTCCAGGCGAAGATGTAGCCACTGGCGAGGATGATTCCGGGCACCGAGATCGTCACCAGCGTGGCAAAACCGAGGATCTTCTTGCCGGGCATGCGGGTCCGGGTGGTCAGGAAAGCAATTGGCAGGCCGATGAGCGTCACCACTGTGGCCGCGCCGAAGGCCAGCTTGACCGAGGTCGCCAGCGACGTGCGGTCGTCCGCGCCCCTCGCGAGCACCGCCCGGTAGTTCGCCAATGTCAGATTCTCGACCTTCATGCCGTTGCCGAATGCGTGCTGGAACGAGAGGAGCACGCATTCTCCGACCGGAATGACCAACGCAACAAGAGCGATCAAGATGGCGCCCGAAAGCGCGACCCACTTCCATGGGCCGAGCTCGATCCTGCGTGTCACCCGTGTCCGGCCACTGATCACCTGAAACGAGCGTGAGCGAGTCAGCCGAGACTGCCCGAGCAGCGCGGCGACGATCACCAGGAATAGCAGCAATGAGAGTGCGGCCGCCAGGGAAAAGTTCACCGGGAAGGTGTTGATGGCTTCATAAATTTGGTACGTGACGAGCGGCACCCGCGCATGCTGCGCGATCGTCGCCGCGGTGCCGAAGTCGGAGAGTGCTTCCGCCAGCGCGATCAGCGCGCCGGAAAAGATCGCGGGAAGCAGAAGCGGCAGGTTGATCCGCAGCCAGGCCTGCCACTGACGCGCGCCGGAGATCCGAGCGGCGTCCTCATATTCCGATCCTAGCCAGACGAGGGCCGCGCGCACCGCCAGATAGACGAACGGGAAGCCCTTCAGAATCAGCATGACGGTCACGCCCACCGGAGAAAAGAACGTCGCAATCACCCGGTCGGGAAGGTGGACGTAGTGGTCCAGGGTGCCGCCGCGTAGCATGATGACCGACCAGGCCTCGCCCAGGATGAATGACGGCGTGAAGAAAATGATCCAAACCAGGGTGTCGATCGCCTGGCGTCCTGGCGTGTCGGTACGGGATTCGATGACCGCGAAGGCGGTCCCCACGATAGCGGCCCCGCCAGCGGTGATGACGGCGAGCGTGCAGGACGAGATCAGTGCTCGATAGCTGGCGCGATTGCTGAAAACCTCATCGATCGACCGAAAGCTGAGGTTGGCTTGAGCATGCGAGGCGAATAGATTGGGCAAGATGCTCTGGATGATGATCGCCGTCAGTGGATAGAGGACGAGTAGAATCATGAGCAACGCAGGAACGCCCATGACAAGCCCGCCCGAAAGCGTTCCCACCGCTCGTCGCACGAATGATCGGGATGTGCTGATTGAGGAGGGTGGAGCAGGTAGACCTGCCCCACCACTCGCGAGCGATCCAGAAACCATGCTCTTTATTGCCCGCCGACGATGCTATCGTGAAACCACTTCTTGAACGCATCCTCGACACCGGCCCATTTCTGGACGTCGAGCGTTACCCATTTGATGCCGGTCGTCTGCCGCTGAACAACTGGCGTGACACCCTTGATCAACTCGACGAAGTAGGTGTCGCCGTCGGTCTTGTCGTGATTCGTGATCACGTTCTGACCCTGAGCCGAAATGACCCAGTCGACGAAAGCCTGCGCGCAGGCAACGTGACTGCTCTTGGCCGCGATACCCAGTTCGCTGGGTAGCTCGGCAACACCGGACGATGGATAGATGATCCCGAGGTTGTTGGCCCCACCGGCAACGGCGCCGTAGTACGCGGAGTCCTGGATGATGCCAAACTCCTTGGCCCCAGTCTTGACCGCCGTAAGGGTCGGGTCATTCGTCTGGTAGATCGTATCGCCGTTCGTCTTCAGACTCTGAAAGAACTGCTGCCCCTGCTGCTCGCCGCCGAGGACCTGCGACACGCCAGCGATGAACGGATACGCCGGGCCCGAGTAGGCCGGATCATTCTCCGCCACCATGTTCTTGTACTCGGGCTTGAGCAGATCCGACCAATCTTGTGGCAACGTGGCCGGCGCCTTGTCCTTGTTGTAAACAATCGCTCCAGCCGCCGTTGCGCCGCCCGGATAGTAGGCGTAGTCGGAAGGAACAAGATTCGCACCCTGATCGGTGTAGTTGCCGATGTTGTTCGACTTCCACTGCAGCAGATACCCGTGATTGTCGAGGTCCTGCATGGTGACGTTCCCGTCGAACCAGATGACGTCCCACTGCGGGTTGTTCCCTTCGGCCGCGATTTTGGCGAGCAGGTTGCCCGTGCTGTCGTCTACCAGTTTCGCCGTAATACCGGTCTGTTGCTGAAACGCCTTTGCCGCGTCAGAGTCGTAGCCCATCGCGGCGTAAACCGTGATGCCGGTCGACTTGTCACACTGGCCAATAGGCATGTCGGCCGCAATACTGGTGGCAGCGGTCGCCATGGTCGTCGCGGCGCTCGTCGACTGTGAAGCGCTTGACGATGTCGGAGTCTGGTTACCACTGGCGGACGACGTCGTGCCACAAGCCGTCCAAATGGAAAGCGAGAGCGCCGCCAGGAGAATCAATCCCACCCGGCGAGTTCGACTCGCGTTATTTGGCATTTGTTACCCTCTCGGCTTCTAGACTACACAATCCTCACGATAACGTGATCGAATGTTGCCCGGGCACACTTTTCCGGCAACCAGCCAAATACTTCAGCCTAGCCACCATTCACCACGCTACAGCCGTCTTGCCGCCGTCATGTTGTTTTCTCGTTATGAATGCATTAACTTGCCGCTGATACGTATATTTAGAATTTGTGGAAGCCACCCTTCTTGCGCCTCGCCCGTGTGTCGACCCGATTCCGGCGGCACTGGATTCCCGCTACAATGGATCCAACGCATGCCGCTCGAGACGAAGGAGAGGGAGACCATGGCGACGACAACCCCCGAAATGGCCGGTAAAGGCGAACGCCACGAAGGAGAACTGCAATCGGATCTTCAAGTCCTGCGTGGCTGGACCTGGCCGTACGTCAGCATCACCGGTAAACAGGATGGCCCGCTAGCCACGATCATCGCCGGTATTCACGGCTGCGAGTACGTCTCGATCCGCGCCGCGGTACGGCTGGCGCGCGAGCTCAACCCATCCGAAGTCCGCGGCCGCATCGTGGTGGTGCCGATCGTGAACCTCCCCTCGTACTGGGAGCGAACCGCATTCTTCAATCCCTATGACGGCAAGAACCTGAACCGCGTCTTCCCCGGACGGGCCAACGGCACCTTCTGCGACGCGCTGGCCTACTTCATGTTCAACTCGGTCATCGCGCCGAGTGATTCGTTCGTCGATCTGCATGGCGGCGACATGGTTGAGGAACTCCTGCCCTTCAGCGGCTATCTCGCCAATGCGGCGCCTGAGGTGGCGGAACGATCGAAGAAGATGGCCGAAGCCTTCGGATTGCCCTTTGCCATGGGGCGCCAGGCGGATCCGACCAAGCCAGGCGGGATGACCTACGTCTCCGCCGCGCAAGCGGGTGTCTCCGCGCTGCTGGCTGAAGCGGGTGGCATTGGACAGCTCACGAACGACGATGTCGACCTGCTGGTTGCCGGCACGCGCCGGACCCTGCAGGTAAATGGCAACTTACCGGGCGATCCTGAGATTCCGGGAACAACGCATGCCACGCGCTCGCAAACGCTCTTCGCGCCACGCGACGGATTCTGGATCTGCGACGTGCGCGCGGGAGATGAGGTCAAATCGGGCCAGGAAGTCGGTCGCATCCTCAACCTCCTCGGCGACGCGATGGAGACGATCAAGGCGCCCTTTGACGGCACGGTTCTCTATCGCACCACCAGCGCGGCCGTCAAAGAGAACGGCATTCTGATGAGCGTGGTCGCCTGACCGCCCATGGCGTGCCTCATGGTGAGCGTCCGGTGACGCGGTGCTTGAACGCCGCGATCACGCCGGTCACCGGACGCATCCGGTTCATTGCCCCGGCGCTCCCCGTGCTTAGCCGGTAGACCGTATGCGCCCACGACCGTGCCGTACGACGGCCCACATCCACTATGGACGGGTCCGCCAGCGTCGGAGTTCCGAGTGAGATGAGGATCATGCCGCACCGCACTTCTACCGAATCAGCACAAAGCTCTAACCCAACGTCAAAGCTCTCCCGAACCTGGTCAGTCGCGCTGGCCATGTCGATCGCTGTGCTGCTGATCGCGCCGGGCTGCCTTACCAGCGGAAGCCGAGCCACGCCGACGCCGTCGGGCAACGCCGGAACACAGCCGGTAGCGACCTCCAGCTCATCCAGCGGGCCGGCATCGTCCTCCCCTGGCGTGAGCACCGCGGCGGCAAGCACGACAACGGTCGACTGGTCATCAGTCAAGATCGGCCTCGAGCCGCTACTCAGCGGGCTGGATCAGCCGCTCTTCCTGACGCATTCCGGCGATAGGAGCGGTGACATCTTCATCGTCGAGAAAGCCGGCAAGATCCTGCTCGCGAAGAACGGAAAGGTCCAGAGCACTCCCTTCCTCGACATCACGTCGCGTGTCGGATCCTCCGGCAGCGAGCAGGGGCTGCTCAGCGTGGCCTTTCACCCTGACTACAAGAGCAATGGCTACCTCTATGTCGACTACACCGACACGAACGGCAACACGGTCGTCGCCCGTTTCACCGCCGCATCAGACCGGAACAGCGCCGACCCCAGCAGCTTCAAGAAGATTCTCGGATTCGATCAGCCCTATGCGAATCACAACGGTGGACAGCTCGTCTTCGGCCCCGACGGCATGCTCTGGATCGGCGCCGGTGACGGTGGTTCGGGCGGCGATCCGCATGGGAACGGCCAGAACACCAACACGCTCCTCGGCAAGATCCTGCGCATCGACGTCGATCACGGCGACCCGTACGCCATTCCACCAGACAATCCGTTCGCGAATGGCGCGGGTGGAAAACCGGAGGTCTGGGCCTACGGTCTGCGCAATCCCTGGCGCTTCAGCTTCGACAGCAAGACGAACGATCTCTACATTGGCGATGTCGGCCAGAGCAACTGGGAAGAGATCGACTTCGTTTCCTCCAGCCTCAAACCCGGCCTCAACTTCGGCTGGAACCAGATGGAGGGAACACACTGCTACCCGCCCGGATCGAGCTGCGACACGACCGGAATTACGTTGCCAGTGGCCGAGTATTCGCACGCGCCCAATAACTGCTCCGTGACCGGCGGCTATGTCTACCGGGGCACGCAGTTTCCGGCGATCGACGGGGTCTATTTCTTCACCGACTACTGCAGCGGGAGGATCTGGGCCCTCACGCATGACGCCAGCGGCACGTGGACGCAAACACAGGTCGCTGACGGGAGGGCGGGCTTCAGCTCATTTGGAGTGGATGGGAACGGCGAGATCTACGTGACCGATCTCAGCAACGGCGTCATCTACCATCTGACTGCCTCCAGCAAATAGACATCGTCGAACGCCGCGCCACGGCGCCGTTCACGTGCATAATGCAGCGGGTGTTTGCGACGAACGGGAAAGGCACGGAAGCGAATGGGCCAGGGCGTGACGGCGGTCGATATGGCACAAGTTCGGGAGCTGATCGAGCGATTCGTCGCTGACGGCGAGATCGCTGGCGCCGGTCTGGCGGTCAGCTTCCGGGGCGAGCAGATCGCCGAGTGGTATACGGGCCAGGCTGCGGCCCACCTGCCGGCTGGTCCGGACGTTCTCTGGCCGCTGGCCTCGATCTCGAAGCTCTATACGGCGGCGGCGGTCATGGCGCTGGTGGAACGGGGCGAGCTCACGCTTTCGATGCCGGTCCACACGCTCTTGCCAGAGTTCACCGGCGACGGCCGCGAGCTGGTGCGCCTGCGTCACCTTCTGACCCACACCTCGGGCCTGATCTACGAATCTCCTCAGATGGAGGAGCGACTGCTGGCGCAGACTCCGATCGAGGAGATGGTCGACGAAGCCTACACGCACCCGCTGCTGTTCAAACCGGGCACCCGCTTCGAATACAGCGATTTCGGCATCGCCCTCGCCGGGCGCATGGCGTCGGTCATCACCGGCATGTCCTTTCCCGATTTGGTCCGCACCCTGGTCCTCGAGCCGGCCAAGCTGGAGAACACCTTCATGCCGCCGCCGGCCAGTGAATACGGTCGAATCGCCCACGTAACGGGAACGCTCGCCTACGGCACCGGCGGCGCGATGTACAACTCCCCTTACGCCCTGCAGCTTGCCCATCCGGCCTTCGGCACCGTCGCCAGCGCGGCCGATCTGCTCCGCTTCGGCCTCCTCTTCGCGCCGGGCGCGACCAACCCGATCGTTTCCGGTGCGGCGGCAAAGGCGATGACCGTCGATCAGACCGGCGGTCTGGCGCGCGGCAGCCTGGTCGGGATCGAGCTGGCTCTGCCCCAGCCATGGGGGCTCGGGTTCGAGCTCAACTTCACCGCTGGCGGGTTCGGGCTGGCCGAGCTTGGCTCTCCGGCCACCTTCGGGCATGCCGGGGCTTCTGGCTGCGTGCTGGCGGTCGACCCGGTCAACGAGATCGGGCTTGCGTTCGTCTCCAACGGCCACGCCAATATCGACATGGACCGCTGGTACTTCCGGCTCTCGAGCGTCGCGAACGGCGTTTTCGCGGCGCTGACGAGGTAACGCCAGGATCCTGTTCGTTCAACCTGTCCAGATGACCGTCACCTGACAGCATCACCTTGACATCTTCGTAAGTATCTGCTAACGTAAGCATATGGTTGATCAAGCTCTGCACGCGCTGACTGAACCTCGTAGACGCGAGATCTTGAAGCTGGTTCGGCTTCGAGAAATGTCCGCTGGCGAAATCGCATCGCACTTCGATGTCACGCGCCCAGCGATCTCGCAGCATCTCGGCGTTCTGTCGGCAGCCGGTCTGGTCACGGTACGCCAACAGGGGACGAGTCGATTCTATCGGGTTCGACCCGAGGGCTTGGCGGCGTTACGGCAGTTCCTCGAGGAGTTTTGGGATGATCGCCTCGCGCTTCTTGCGCAGGAAGCGGAGGCGGAAGAGCGGAGAATTGAGAAGGATGACGAACGTTCAAACTGAGGTCGTTACCCGTGAGATCCGGGTCTCAGCCCGGCCAGAGACGATCTTCGGGTTCCTCACCGATCCCATCCTGATGGCTCGCTGGATGGGGAAAAACGTTGAGCTGGAACCTCGTCCCGGTGGCAACTACCGGGTGGACATCAATGGCATGGCAATCGCTCGGGGAGAATACCTGGAAGTCGTTCTGAACGAGCGTGTACGGTTCAGCTTTGGCTGGGAAGGCGACAATCAGACGGTTCCTCCGGGATCGAGCGTCGTCGAGATCACGCTGATACCTGATGGGACGGAAACCGTCGTGCGCCTGGAGCACTCCGGCCTACCCGCCGCGGCGCGCGAGATGCACGGCCAGGGCTGGAGTAATTACATGACTCGGCTGGAGGCGGTGCTTGAAGGGCGGGATCCTGGCCGGGATGTTAATCTGGGCGACGACCCCGAGATGTAGGACGTGGCCCCAACCACGTACCCATCCTTACCCGCGAAATCTGCCCGCCACGCGTACGCACACCGTGGCGGGTTTTTCATACAGATCGCTGAGCATTCCTGCAATGCCATCGATCCTATTGTCCTGGGAGCGCCCGCATTGCCCCTCAACTGGAGCACTGGGCTTGGCGCTAGATCACCTCTTCGCCGAGGGCGATCGCGAGGAGCTCGACGGCTGCCTCGCTGCTGCCGCCGGACGGATCGAGGGCCGGGTTCAGCTCGACCCAATCGAGTGAGTGGATCGGCAGATCGCTCGCACGCAGCCGCCGCAGCAAATGGGCTGCTTCGCGGAAGGTGAAGCCGCCGATCGAGGGCGTGCCTGTTCCGGGCATGACGAGCGGGTCGAGCGCGTCAACGTCGAAGCTGAGATGCACGGCGTCCGCTCCCGATGCCTCGATTCGCTGAATCGTCCGTTCGATGACCGGGTCGAGGCCGGCATCGTCAATCTCCGCCATCGTCGTGCAGGTGATCTCGCCTTCCCGAAGCCACTCCCGCTCGGCAAAATCAAGGCTGCGCACCCCAATAAGATACACGTCTTCGGCGCGCAGCTCGGGATTCGGGCCAATGCTCGTGAGTTCCGACAATCCGTGGCCAAGACTGATCCCCAGCGGCATCCCATGGACGTGACCGGAAGGGCTAACCCGCGGCCAGTTAAGATCACCATGCGCGTCGATCCAGATCACGGCCAGGCGGGTGCAGCCCAACGCCGCTCCAGCCACGCTGCCGATGGCGACGGCGTGATCGCCGCCGAGCACGAGTGGCAGATCGCCCTGCTCGATGGCGAGGCGGGCGCGCTCGGCAAGACGCAGGCTGGCCTGAGCGATCTCATGGGCGTGAATGGCCTGACCCGGGTGCCGTTCCGGGTCGGTTTCAGGCAGCGGAGCGACGGAGATCGTTTCCGGTTCGCGCAGGCGCGAGAGGAGAGCATCGTCGCGCCTGTCCTCCCAGCGAGCACGTAGGCCAGTCGACAGAACCTGCGGACCCTGCTCGACCCCGCGACGCATCGACCCGAGCGCCATCGGCACGAGAATCGGCTTGATCGCTACCTCGGCGAGCCAATTCCTTGACCTATGGGTCTCCATAGCTACATCACCTGCGGTGCGGCGATTCCCAGCAGGCCGAGCCCATTGGCCAACGTCTGCCGCGCGGCGGCGACCAGCGCGATGCGGGCCTCACGCTGCGGCTCTTCAACGGTCAGAACCGGACAAGCACGGTAGAAATCATTGAAGCGCTTCGCCAGATCGTAGACGTAGGTGGCGATGACCAGCGGCTTGTATTCCGCCGCCGCCCGCTCCACTTCGGCCGGGAAGGCTGCTATCTGCTCGATCAGGTTGACCTCTTCCGCAGTCACTTCAGGAAACGTGAGCGTGCCTGACGGGATCGCGTCAACCTTTTCGAGGATTCGGCAGGCCCGCGCGTGGGCGTACTGAATGTACGGCGCCGCGTGCCCTTCAAAAGAGAGCGCCTCTTCGATATCGAAGACCAGCACTCGATTGTTGTCACGCGCCAGCATGCCGTACTTCATGCTGCCGATGCCGACGTCCGCCGCGATGCGCTCTTTCTGAGCGTCGGACAGAGTCGGATTCTTCTCCTCGATGATCTCACGCGCTCGATTCAGCACGGCACTGGCCACATCGTCGTAGAGGACGACATTACCCGAGCGGCTGCTCATGGCTCCGGATGGGAGCATGACCGTCTCATAGCTCAGGTGGAAGCATTTGGCCGCTTGCTCGAATCCCCACAACTCCATGATCTTGAAGATCTGCTGGAAGTAGAGGCTCTGGCGCACATCGACCACCCAGATGGCACGGTCGACGCCGTACGTCTCGAACTTCTCCTTGGTCAGGGCCAGATCCTTGGTCGAGTAAAGGGTCGTCCCATCGGAGCGAAGGATCGGCAACGTGCGATAGGTCTCTTTTTCCAGACCGAGCTTCTCGTCGATTTTCACGACCGGCAGGCCGTCACTGATCTCGGCAATCTCGCGCTCCAGCAGCTCGCGCACGATCTCGCGACCCTGCTCTTCCACCTCGCTCTCGTAGAACCAGGCGTCGAAGTGGATATCGAGCTGCGTGTAGATGCGCCGGAAATCCTCCATGCTCCAGGCTTTCGTCTCTTCCCAGAGCTGGACGAATTCGGGGTCCTTACGTTCCCAGGCCTGGAACGTCTCGCGCACCTCACGCTGCCAGCGGGGATTGTCGATCCACCAGTCGAGGTGCTGACCCAGCTGTTCAGCGCGCGCGAGTCGTTCCTGATAAACCTCGAGCGGCGCCTGCTCCTGCCCTTCGAGCGGCGGTGGTAGCGTGCCGGACTCAGCGAGCTCCACTTCGATGGCCAGTTGTTTGCAGGCTATCGGCCAGAATTTGATGATCGTCTCGTCGTCGTAGAAGGCGTCCGTCTTGATGTCGCGCTGATGCGCGATCTGGCCCAGCAGGTACGCGACGTCCTCGCCGACCTTGTGCGTCTTCCAGAGTTCTTTCATCATGCGGTCGATCATCTCGACGAAGACCGAATCCCCGCGTGACAGCTCGTTGAGGAAATCGGCTAAGTCCTGCCGGTAATTCAGCCGCTGATCCGACTCGACGTAGATCTCACCCAGCCAGTAGCCACGTCGTTCGAGCGGGGGCTCTTCGCCCTGGTGGAAATTCAGGTAGCACCAGAGCGCCTTGATGACGTGCAGCCCGATGTCGCCGATGTAGTTCGCCTGCAGCACGTCGTACCCGGCAAAGCTGAGGGTCCGGCTCAGGGCGTTTCCCAGACTGGCGTTGCGCAGATGGCCGATGTGAAAGGCCTTGTGCGTGTTCGGCTGAGAATACTCGACCATCACCCGATCGGCGCGAGCACTGCCGCGTCCATAGTCGTCGCCCGCGTTCAAGATCGAGCGGATGACCATGTTGCTGTAGTGATTGGTGTCGAACACGATGTTGATGTAACCGTTGGACGCCTCGACGCTGGCAAACCCGTCTCGGCCCGCCAGGCGTTCCGCAACCTGCTCGGCAATCCGCTGCGCCGTTTGGCGCACGATCTCCTGAGCGCGCTGCTTGCTCTCCTTCTTCGAAAGCCCAGCCGTCTCGGCGTCGATCCGCTCCGCTTCGATCTCATTGCCGATCTGATAGCAGACCGATGAGGCGGTGCCCCAGACGCCCGAGAAGGGGATCGCGCGCATGTCGAATTCACGACGACCGTAGCCGAGCTCCTCGAGGACGTCATTGATCAGGTCCGCGGCCCGCTGCTCTTCTTTCTGGTTCATCACTCCACCTTGCGTGAATCATCGCATCAGGAGATTCACTCAGACCGGCGCTCAGCCGATCTCCACATTCATCGACTCTCGGGGTTCGGCATCGGTCTCTCGCCAGCCTCGCTGAGCGGCCCAGAAACGGTTGGCACGATACAGGCTCTCGAAGGTGCCGGCGTCAGTCCAGTAGCCCTGGAGTTCCTGCCAGCGAAGCCGGTTATCGGTGAGATAGAAATTGTTGACGTCGGTGATTTCGAGCTCGCCACGAGCCGACGGCTCCAAACGATTGATGTAGTTGAAGACGTCTCCGTCATAGATGTAGAGACCGGTCACCGCGTAGCTGCTCCGCGGCTGGGACGGCTTCTCCTCGATGCGCACGATGCGCGCCGGATCCTGCGCATCGAAGACCGGGCAGCCGAATCGCTCAGGATCGGGAACGGTGGCGAGAAACAGGACCGCGCCGCCGGCAAAATCTTCGACCGTCGGGCGAATGTCGGCATCAGTCGTGTTGTCACCGAGAATGACGCAGATGTCGTCTCCGTCGGCGAATTCGGCGCAGAGGCCAAGTGCCTCAGCAATGCCGCCCTCATGCTCCTGATAGGTGTATTCCAGGTGTCGTATGCCGAGGTGCTTGCCGTTCCGCAGCACCCGGAGGAAATCTCCCGCGTGGGGACCGCCGGTAACGATCATGATGTGGTCGATTCCGGCATTCACCAGCGTCGCGATCGGGTAATAGATCATCGGCCGGTCGTAGATCGGCAGCAAGTGCTTGTTCGTCGCGTAGGTAAGTGGATACAGGCGACTACCCAGGCCGCCAGCAAGGATGATCCCCTTCATACGCCCCCACACCTTCGTTCTGATAACCGGCGACCACTCACCAGCGAAATCAGCGGTGCATGTGGCGGTGCGGCCCAGTGTAGCGGTCGAGCAGGGGTGACCCCCTATGGTCGCCCCAGGGAGAAAGGGTCTCGCGGGCGACAATCAGACGGCTACGATGCGCACGGCAGCAAGGCACCACTGAAGCCGGCGCTTCGCGCCGGAGCAACGAAAAGTATATCATCGGAAATTTGCCGCTTTCGCGCTCGAGCGGGCCGATCGTTGGAGCGCTAGCGCCGGTTGCGGCCGGTGACGGTCTTCACCAGGGCGCGGACTCCGGCAACCCGTGAGTAGAACGATATGATCGGGCTGGCGACCTCTTCGCTAACGAACTCGGTCGTGCCGCGCAGCCGCGACACCGTGCCGGTCAATTGTTCCAGGAGCGGGATAACGTTGTCCTTGAGCAGGAGGGAGACCCAGACACCGAGACCAACCAGCGCGCCCATCAGGAGCACGACCAGCACGGCTGAAAGGGTGAGGAAGATCACGGAAATGTTCATGAGGCGCTCGAGCGCGGACTGATTCGAGCCACCAAGAAGGTAGAGGCCGACGCCCAGGCCGATGAACACGACGAGGAGCACGATGACCGAGACCCAAACCCATCCTTTTCGCACGATGTTCCCTCCCCTGCGTGTGTCACGGTTCGCGCCGGGTCGACCCGGCGGATGGCGCGAAATCGGCGCCGGGCCTCGAGATGATCAGATCATCGTTGCCGCGACGTTCGTCGTCGACGTGTTCGCGGCTCAGGTGATGAGGTGAAAAACCAGCAAATGAACAATCCGGCCATCGCGCTGGCCGATGACGCTGCCAACGGGATGTTGCCCAGACGCAAGAATTCCACCCCGGCCAGAATCGCAAGGATCTCGCCAACGTGGAATCCGACCACCGCCGCCAGCCAAAAACAGGGCAACTGCCACAGTTTTCTGCCGAACATACTATGAAACAGCAGCCCGTAGATGCTGGAAAGCAACATTGAAAGAACTAGCGACGGGGGCACAATTTCCCTTCCCTACGTGCTGTGCCCGTACGGCCACCATCGCGACGTGCCTGCATCTTAGCAGGTTCGTGACGAGGGCGCTCGACTCGGCGTCGATCGTACGCACGTCAAGCGGCCACCCCCAGGATTCCGCCGATCAGTCGCGCATCGTGGGATCGAGGGTATCGCGCAGCGAATCTCCCAGTAGATTGAATGCGACCACGGTAACGAAGATCGCCATCGTCGGATAGAAGAATGTGTGCGGCGCGATATTGATGTACTGCCGGGCGGTGCTCACCATCGCGCCCCATTCCGGGATGGGAGGCTGGATGCCGAGTCCCAGGAAACTCAGGGTCGCGCCGACCAGGATCGCGGTCGAGACACGCAGTGAGGCAAAGACGATGATCGGCGAAACCATATTCACGAGAATGTGCCGCCGGACGATTTGCGTGTCACTCGCGCCCATCAAACGAGCGGCGGTAACGAATTCGTTCTCGCGCAGGCTCAACACCATGGAACGGGTCAGCCGTGAGAAACCCGGAATTTCGTTGATGCCGATCGCCACGATGACGTTGATGAGTCCCGGTCCGAGCGCCGCCACGATAGCGATGGCGAGCAGGATGCCGGGGAAGGCCATCATGACGTCGATCAGCCGCATCACGACACTGTCGAGCTTCTGGTAAAACCCGGCCATGATTCCGAGGAGCGTGCCAATGACAAAGCTGACCAGAATCGCCGCGAAACCGATCGTCAACGAATAGCGAGCACCGTACATGAGGCGGCTGAAGATGTCGCGCCCGAGTTCATCGGTTCCGAGCCAGTGAGCCGACGAGGCACTTGCAAAACGATTGGCGATGTCCTGCTCTTTCCAGCCGTAGGGAGCGATCGACGTCGAGAGAATCGCGAGCAGGACGAGGGCCACGATCACGATTAGACCCAGGACGCCAGGCTTGTTTCGGCGAAACCGCCGCAGGAACCGCCTCCAGCCGGATTTCGATGGATCGGCCCGGTGCGCGGCTTCCAGCGTGCTGTGAGTAGCCGCTCCTACGTAGCGCGATTGTTCGGCCTGTTTGCTCACACCCAGACGCCTCTCACCCGTAGTGAATTCGAGGGTCAACAAAGGCATAGACGATGTCGACCGCCAGGTTCACCAACACGAACAAGAGCGAGATCACCAGGACCGTACCCTGCACCAGCGGAAAGTCGCGTGCCTGGATCGCGTAGACCGCCAGGCGGCCGACTCCGGGCCAGGCAAACACCGTCTCCGTGACGACGGCACCGCTGAGGAGATAGGCGACCTGAAGCCCAAGCACGGTGACAACCGGCAAGAGTGCGTTCTTCAGGCCATGACGCAATAGCACAACCGGCTCTCGCAAACCCTTGGCACGCGCCACCCGCACATAGTCCTGGTTCAGCACCTCGAGCATGGCCGAACGAGTCAGGCGCGCCATGGTCGCGACCGAGCCGATCGCCAGCGTGATTGCTGGCAACGCGACGCTCCGCAGACCGTCCAGGGTCCAGATCGGGCCACCGTAACCGCTGATCGGAAACAGGCGCAGCTTGTAGCCGAACACCCACATCAAGCCCAGCGCGATCGCGAAGACCGGAGCGGTGATTCCGAGCATCGAGGTGAGCATGAGACCGCTGTCGGTCGGCGTGCCGCGCTTCGCCGCGGCGACTACGCCCAGCGGTATGGCGATGATCGGCGTGATGATCGCCGCCGCCAGCGCCAGCTCTATGGTCTTGGGCAGTGCGTCCCTCACATCGCTCAGGACGGGCCGCTTCGTGCGGAGTGAGCGCCCAAGATCACCATGGAGGACGCGACTGAGGTAGATCGCATACTGCTCTGGCAGTGGCTTATCCAGACCCAGCTGCTTCTCGATCGCCGCAACGGTCTCCGGTGGAGCGTCAGGCCCGGCGATCACCTGGGCCGGGTTACCCGGCACCAGGTGAAGGACCATGAACACCAGAACCGATACCCCGAGCAGTACGATCGGCAGAACCAGTATTCGCCGAATGATGTACTGACTCATCCGTTGGCTCTACTTCTTGATCGAGATGTCGAGGAACCGGTAGAGCCACCGTGACGGATGAACCTTGACGCCCTGGACTGAGTCTTCCTTCCCAAGCGTGCCGAGCTGGTGGATGAGCGGCGCGGCTGGAGCATCCTGCAGGAGCTGCTTCTGGACGTTCTGGTAATCCAGCGTGACCTGGGCCTTGTCGGTGCTCGATCGTGAATCGAGCAGCCACTTGTCCACGTCGGCATTGGCGTAGGTGAAGCGGTTCGGTGCCGGCTGCTGCTTCGAGTAGAAGTAGAAGTACAGCACGTCGGCGTTCGAGTAGAAGACGCCAATGATGAACCCGACCTGGTCACCCGTACGCGCCGCGGCAAACCAGGCAGTCTGCTCATACTGCTTGGTATCAACCTTGATGCCGGCCTTGCCGAGCTGTTGCTCGATAATCTGCGCCTGCAGCACCGTCGCGCTGTCATTGATGATCCAGAGCGGCATGGTCAGCTTGGCGCCGTTCTTCTCACGAATGCCGTCGGAGCCAGGAACCCAGCCGGCCTGGTCGAGCAAGCTCTTCGCCTTGGCCAGATCGAACTTAGGCGCGAGATCCAGCGATCCGGGCCAGAAATACGGGGTCTTCTCGGCCAGCATTGTCACCGCCGCGGTGCCCAGCCCGAAGTTGGCGCCCTTGACGATGTCGTCCCGGTTCAAGGCGTAGTTGATCGCCATGCGCACATTGACGTCGTCGACCGGCGCTTTCGCCGTGTTAAAGCCGAGATAGGTCGTCTGAAGCTGGTCGTACTTGACGATCGAGACACCTGGGGTGCTCGACAACTGCTCGACCTGCGCGCCGGGTACATCCTGAACCAGGTGGATGTTGCCAGCCTGGAACTCCGCAATTCTCGTGTTGTCCTCAGGGATAACCCGGATCTCGATGCCGTCGACGTAGGCCGGGCCCTTGTTCTGGGCGACCGCCGAGCCCCAGTTGTAATCGGCGAATTTGGTGAACGTCAGCTTGTCGTTGCGCGTCCAGGAGCCGAACTTGAACGGACCCGTGCCTTCGGCGGTGGTCACGCCATAGTCTTTGCCGGCTTTATCGACGGCGTCTTTGTTCAAGATGACCGCCCAGGAACCCGCGATCTGATCGATGAAGATGTTGTAGGGCTGCTTCAGCGTGAACTTCACCGTCTGCGGATCGACCACATCGGTCGCGCTGACCGGCGCGATGGTGTAGGACGTCGGAGACTTGTCGGTCTTCTGCCAGCGATCGAAGGTGTACTTGACGTCGTCCGCCGTGAAGGCCTTGCCCGAATGGAACTTGACGCCCGTCTTCAGCGTGAAGGTGTAGGTCAGTCCATCACCGCTGATATCCCATTTCGCGGCCAGGGCCGGCTTGAACGAGCCATCGAAGTCCTGATCGACCAGATTATCGTGGATGAGCGCGAGTACACGTGCCGCCAGCAACGCGGTGGTGATGTGCGGGTCGAAGGTCTCGGGATCGGCATTGAACGCGACGATCAGTGTGCCGCCCTTCTGGGCGGTCCCGCCGGAGCTCTGAGTCGCCGTGGAGGCGGCCGTGGCTGCAGCCGTGCCTGCGCCAGCGGCAGGCGTTGCGCCCGTGGCGCCGGTAGAGGTCGTCGCCGTGCTGCCCGTCGTGCCAGTCGAGGTCGTCGCGGTTGATTTGGTGCTGCTCCCACCGCAGGCTGCGAGCAGCCCGCCGAGCGCCCCTGCGCCTACCACGGCCACCGAGCCGCGCAGCATCGTGCGCCGGCTGGCCACCCGTTGCAGTAGCCCATTTACCCGCAGCGAAAGCTCCCGGTTATCCCCGGACATATTCCCCTCCTCAATACAGTTGAACGCGCCTTCGGTTAACCGACGTCATGCCCCACACAACGTTTGTCCGGTGTCCATATTCCCCGTGATTTAACCCATGGTCAACTCATTACGCGCTCGGTGCGGCTGACACAGTATAACCGTGACGCGATAGTCACAGCCAGTGATTCCGTGCGTGATCTTCGCGACACGCGCTGGCGGAACCAGGTGAGCGGGATCGCGACGGAGCCCACCATTCCAGAAACGGTTCATCTCGCCGCGATCATCGTCATAATCCGCGCGAAACCCTGGTTGAAGACGCCAAGATTCGTGCCCCTCGTCACCTTCAATCTAATATAGACTGAGCGACGGATGGCCCAGCCATCCCGTGTATTTGTCACCTGCGAGGTGTTGGACCGATGCAATCAGTCACCGACGCGCTCCGCCATGCTGGCACGGACGCGTTGCACAACGTCGGCGTCGTCGCGAGAGAGATCCCGACCTTCCTCGTCGCGATCCTGATCATCCTGATTGCCGCATGGATCGCTCAGGCATTCGGGCGGCTGATGACCCGCGCCGACCGGATCTCGCCACAGCTCGATCCAAGTCTGAAGCTGCTGATCCGGCAACTGATCATCGCCGGGGTCATCGTGTTTGGTGTGGCCGTGGCCTTCGGGGTGCTCGGCGTCAGCTTCTCAACGATCATCGCGTCCTTTGGCGTGGCCGGGTTGATCGTCGGGTTTGCCCTCAAGGACATCATCGAAAATTTCGTGGCCGGCGTCCTGATTCTTTGGCGCCGCCCGTTTGAGATTGCCGATCAGATACAGGTCGGGGTCAACGCCGGAACGGTGAAGGAAATCAACTTTCGCAGCACGTCGCTACGGACCGCAGACGGAATCGAGGTGCTGATTCCAAACTCACTGATCTTCAACCAGGCGATCCAGAATTTCACCGAAAGTGGTTCCCGCCGCACGACGATCGTGGTGCAGGTCTCGCACGACACCGACCTCGCGGCACTGGCGACCTCGCTGAAACAGGCGATGGAATCCGTCAATGGCGTGCTCGCTTCGCCGGCTCCCGAAGTTCTGCTGCTCGGAGCGACCGCGGACGAGTATCAGCTCCACGTACGTTACTGGACCGCGCCGGAGATTCAGGTAACCGGCCGAATCGAATCGGCGGCTCGCTCCGCGATCGCCGGCGTGCTCGCCAGCGTCGATCCGCACGCTGCGTCACCGGAGGAACCAGGCTCGCCCGCGGGAACCTGACGAGCGTTCCGCACGCCTTAACAGTGAGAGTGCGGTTTCTCTCACCGGAAACCGCCCCATTCACGGGAGCGCGACCTCAAGAGGTTAGTCAGATGCAGATACGACTTGTGACGTCGGTATATCGCTGGCTGGGACGGCTGAGACCAACTGTCATCCTCGCCTGGTTCACGTTGTTCGCGATGACGCTGTCCCTCTCGTGCGGTAATGAGGGTCCGGGCGGCACGGGGACACCGGCAGGGAATGGATCTATGACCACTGCGCCGCTCCAGATTCACGGTGTCGACGTGCTCATCGCTGAGAGCTACCCGCCGCGGGTGTCCGTTAAGGTCAACGGCATCATTCCGGATTCCTGCACGAAGGCGCGGGAGCCCGTAGTCAGCCGTGATGGCTCGACGTTCACCATCACCATCATCGGGGAGCGACCCACCGGAGTGGCCTGCGCTCAGATCATCAGCCCCTATGACCAATCGATCGAGATTGGCACGCTTGACCCCGGAAGCTACACCGTGGTCGTCAACGGCGTCCGAAAGAATTTCTCGGTCAGTTGACGGCGATCCCGGGCGGGGACCGCGGTATGACGCCGCCTGGCGCCTGATTCCCGGCGTGATCGTTCAGCCACGTGACGCAGCCGGACAGCGGCGCCGCTGGGCCGTGTCAGACGTGTGGTAGTTGGAGCCATAGATCGACTGCCTGGCTGGCTGCCATCCTGAGTTCATCGCCTCGGCTGTAAGGAAACGGCATCCCGGTCTGTTACGATACGCGGCGATGTTGAACACGAACGGTCCGAACCAACGCGCGCGCCAGTTCAAGGCACCGTCGATTCGCTTGCATCAGGGAAACGAGACCACATGAAACGGTGGCCGCCGGCCGCGCTCGCCGCGCTCGTCCATCGCGATTTCACGCTCATCTGGACCAGCCAGTTCATTTCAAGCGTCGGAACACAGATCCAGACGGTCGCGTTGGGTTGGCTCGTCTATGAACTTACCGGGTCGGCGGCGTTGCTCGGCGGCATCGCGCTGGCTCGAGCCATCCCGACGATCCTGCTGTCCCTCTTCGGCGGCACGCTCGCCGACCAGGTCGATCGCCGCCGGTTGATGCTCATCTCACAGACGACGCTGGCTCTCTTCAGCGCGCTGCTGGCGGTCGCCATCCAGGCGGGCATGACGAATATCACGCTGCTGTATGCCTTCGCGGTGCTCACCGCGGCCGCCGGGGCGGTGAGTGTGCCGACGACGCAGGCGTTCATCCCGGCGCTGGTCGATCGAGAGCGGCTGACGAACGCATTGACGCTCAACGTGCTGGCCTACAACGTGGCGGCGGTCGTCGGACCGGCGTTCGGCGGGCTGGTGATCGGCGGGCTCGGCGTGGCCGCTGCCTACTGGATCGACGCGGCGTCCTTCTTCGTCGTGGTCGCCGCGCTGATCGGCATGCGCTCCCGCATCGCTCCAGTTCCGCTGCCACGACGCGGGCTCGCCGCGCTGCTGGATGGGCTGACGTTCGTTCGCGAGCGCCCGGTTCTGTGGCAGCTCATGGTGATCGACTTTCTGGCGGTTCTCTTCGCCTCGCGCTTTGGGCTACTGCCGGTCTTTGCGGTGACTGTCCTCAAGATTGGCGCTCAGGGCCTTGGATTGCTGTATGCCGGGGTCAGCTTCGGCGCCGTCATCGGTTCCGCGATCTTCACCTTCATGCCGCATCCAAAACGTCCGGGCCGGCTGGTTGCGCTCACGATTCTGGTCTATGGCGGCGTGCTGGCCCTCTTCGGGCTGGTACATTCGTTTGCCCTGGCGCTGGTGCTCCTTGCGACGTCTGGCGGGCTCGACGCCGTCAGTTCGGCACTGCGGCAGACCGCGCGGCAGCTTGCCACCCCGGACAGCCTGCGGGGGCGCGTCGGTGCGCTGGCGTCGACCTTCGCCGTCGGCGGCCCACGGCTGGGTGACTTTCAGGCCGGAATGGTGGCGAACTTCGTTGGCGCGGGGAATGCCATGGTTATCGGCGGCGCGAGCTGTCTTTTGATGGCACTTCTTTCGCGTTGGTGGGCACGACCGCTCTGGCAGTATCACGGCGAGGAGCTCGAGCCCGGCGGCCAGGCTACACCGGCGCAAACCGTGACGTCACGCTCCTGAGAGCCAAATGAACAGCTCAATTGACGCCATTTGCATCTTGGTGGCACCATCATGAATCGCGACCGCTGAGTTTCGAGTTCGTCTACCGTATCAGCTTCGTCGACAGCGGTTGACGACACAACGTCGTCCAAATTACGGCACACTACTGAGGAGACATAGTTCACATCGTGATTCGACAGAAGGATGTCCCACGTTCAGTCAGAGTGGGGCGTTGAGCCATGCACCCACCTCGCTCCAACTTCAGTGATCTGTCACGGCCGGGGAGCGCCGGTACTCCCCGCATCCATCGCCCGACTGGACGCCGGCCAGATTATTCGGCTCCGCGTCCAGCGCATCAGCCTGTTTGCCGGCTAGGGCCCCAGGCTGCAACGATGACGCAAGAGCCAATGGCGTGCGACGCGCGAGCATCGCTCGTCCTGTGATGAACCACGAATCACACGTTCCATCGCCGCAGGTGCTGGAAGATCTCTCAACCAGCGATTAGCGCGCACCCAGCGCGCGAGACGAGGTCGTCGCCGGGTCCAAAACGCTGGCTGATCCCGATTGGCGAGGCAGTCCTCTTCCTGATCGTCGCGGCCGCGGTCCTCTGGCCCGCACCGATTCATTCCAACGAACTGCCGGCCGCCTATGCCGAAAGCGACATCATGATCAGTCACTGGCCGAGCGCCGCGCTGATCAAACGCACCGTCTCACTCGAGCACCGGCTGCCGCTCTGGAATCCCTTTTTCGCCGGGGGACGACCGCTGGCGGCTGATCCGCTGGCGGCGATGTTCTACCCACCGACTCAACTGGTGAACTTCTTCTCGATTCGGGATTACTATCTCATCCTCCTGCTGGGCCACCTCATGCTGGCCGGGCTCGGCACACTGCTGCTGGCGCGCCGCGCGCTGCATTTGACGCGCTGGCCCTCACTGGTGGCGGCCGTGAGCTTCATGGCGACGCCCAGGCTCATCAGCCATCTCGGCGCCGGCCATGTGACGCTCGTCCAGACCGTCAGCTGGTATCCATGGCTGGCGCTCGGGGCCTGGGCCACGGTTCACCATCCTCGCCGCTGGACCGCGCCGTTCGCACTGATCCTGGGACTGACGCTGCTGGCCGGGCATCCCCAAATGGCCTATTACGGCCTGCTGATGACCGGCGTGCTCACGCTCTGGCTCCTCTGGACGCGCTATCGCCAGTCAAACTTGCGCGGCCTGCGCGCGCCGGTGGTCGGGCTGGTGGCGGCTGGAATCATGGGCTTGATGCTGGCCGCGGTTCACCTGCTGCCTCTGGCCGAATTCACCGCGCTATCGACGCGTCAGGATGCGATCGCGGTGACCGACGCCTATCCGTTACTGGCGTTCCTGCGAGCGCTGATCGGCCGCCCCCCGGCGTCGACCGTTCCCTGGGAGAACGTCATACAGCCGGGCGGATTGGTCCTGATGCTGGCGCTGCTTGGCGTGGTGGCCGCGGGCAAGCGCGCGCTCCCCCTGCTGGCCGGCATCGTGCTGGTCGCAACGCTGGCCATGGGGAATGCGTCGCCGGTCTTTCGCCTGGCGGCACATATCCTGCCCGATTTCAACCGTTTCCACGGGCTGTCACGCATCTGGCTCGTCGCTCTGCTCGGTATCGCGTTGCTGGCCGGTCTGGGCACCGAGGCGCTGTTGGGTCTGATGCGTGGTTTCGATGCTCGCGTCGTTCGCCGGGGTCAGCTGATGGTGGGACTGACGGTGCTGCTGTTCGTGACCGCGACACTGGTCAAGGCCGATCAGGGTCGGGCACAGGTCGGTTCAGTTACGCCCGCGACGACGCCCTCGCCCGTGGAACGACGGGTGGCACAGCTGGCAGGCTCCAGCCGCGTCTACGGCGTCCAACGCAACCTTTCTCAGCTCGGCGCGGTAGAGATCAACCTGCGCCTCGCCGACGGCTGGGACCCTCTCCTCCTCGAATCGTACGTCCGCTTCATGCAACTGGCCGGCGGCTACACCTTCCACGGCTATCAGTTGACCATCCCGCCGGTCGACGGCAACCCGAACGCTCACGTACTCGGGTTGATGCACGTCGGCATCGTCGTCTCGAACACCCCGCTCAAGGATTCACGGCTACAGTTCATCGAGTTCACGGATAAACTCTTCATTTACCGCAACACCGCCGACGCCGGACCGGCGTATCTGGTGCAGCCCGACCCGCGCGGGAATCCCCCCACGCTGGCACAGATCCAGGAGACGTCCAGTGGCGTGACGCCGCTCAGGCTGAGTCGAGAAGAAGATCGCTTCAGGGTGACGACATCGAGCCCCGCCTACCTGGTGGTAGCCGACCCGTACTATCCCGGCTGGAAAGCCACCGTCGATGGACACCCCGTCTCGATCTCACGTATTTACGGCGTCCTGCCGGCCATCAAGATCGACCCCGGTAGCCACACCGTGGTCTATCACTACGCGCCGTCCTCGGATTACGCGGGAGCGGCGTTGTCCGGGTTCGGGCTACTCCTCGTGCTGGCGGGACTCGTGCTGGGCTGGACGCGCTGGCGTGAATCCGAGCCGGATGTGGCTCAGTAAAGCGACCTCACGTCTGAAACCTGGGCGAGATCTAACGACTGACGATCTGGCGGATCGGGTGGGGCTTGGCCGACGGCTTGATCTCGGCGAGCGGCATGCCGCGGGGGACGAAATCGAACGGGCTCGGGACGTCGGTAAGGCTGGCCGGGTCGACCGGCAAATGCCGCAAGCCACTCTCGTTGATGGCTTCAAAGCTCTCGTGAAACTCACGCAGCCGGAATATCTGCTCGGGAGCGGGCTCGTCTTCGAAGACCGCGTAGGCCACGGTGAGCCGGCCGCGCACGAAGTTCACGACCTGTCCATCGGCAAGCTGCGTTTTGTGAACGTGGGAACCGAACATCTCCTCCGATAGGCTCTCGAAGGCCGACACCATGCCCGTGACCATCGACTCGTCGAGCGCGAAATCCCCGTAGGTGCGAATGGGCAGTCCACTTGTATCGACGATGGCCAGAGTCATGACGCGTGTTTCCGGCACGTGATCGATGATCGGTGGCCGTGGCCGCTTATCTTTGAAATCGATCGCGTCGACGCGGCGCATCTCGAGGTCGTTCATCTCGATACGAAGCACATTGAGGTAGTCGATCAAATCAGCATAGACGGCGTTGAAGCGGGTCAGGCTGATCTCGCCCAGCGAGAGCATGCGATTGAGATTGGCGATGCGGCTGAGGACGGCTTCTTGGTCGATCCGAACCTGATCCAGCCGCTCGGTGCGGCGGTGCTCCGAGGCGGCGACCTGCGACGCCTGCCAGATGCGATCCAGGCGTTGCTCCGTCATCTCCTTGACGCGAGATCGATCCTCGGCGCGATGTTTCGCGCTATGACGCTGGCTGTTGCCAAACTCATCGTCTGGATAGACCATCTCGCCTGACCAGTCGGCGTTGAAACAGGCGTCCAGATCCACCGTCCGGCCGGTGGCAGCCAGGTAAGCGCCAACCAGACCCAGGATCCAGGTACAGCCGATCGGGAGCGACAACGCCAGCGCGAAGCGAATGTCGATGCCCCACGGCCAGGGAATACCTCCGACCAGGAGCAGGCACATGTCGATGAACAGGCGATCTACCCGATACGAAACCTGCTCGTTGGCGCTCAAACTCCAGACGGCAATGGTGAGCGTCGCCCAGACGAAACGGATCAACTGGAGCCCGGCTGCCACGGTCACGTGGCGCGCGACGTAGCGGCTGCGTGGACGAAACGGGATCAGCAGCAGCGAAACGCCACCCAGGTACGCGAGGGTCGCGATGCGACGATTGACGACGATTGACCGGGTCTGATACGTCATTTCGGCGCTGTGCCTCTCCGGCATCGACTCACGGCTCGACGGCGTACCCTCGGCAGCGCCCAGCACCGCGCGCTCGACAACGACGACTGGCCAACGAGCGGGGGGACGCCTCGCACCTGACAGTATAGGAAGGCGCGGTCTCCGCTCGAAGAGTCCAATGGTCAGTGATCGGGTGGGATCGTTTTCCCTCCGGTAGGTACGAAAGTCCTGGTTGCTTACGCACAGCGCCGATGCCCGACGAGGAAGAACACGATTTATGTTATGATCTGGCCCGGAGGTACGATGGCCGCGAACGGTAAACCACAGGCACCGCGCGGGGCGACTCGCCGCAAAATTCTGTACACCCTGAAAAAGAGCGACGGGCTGACCGCCGATCAGCTTGCGGGGCTGCTTGGCATCACGTCGATGGCGGTGCGCAAACATCTAGCGGCCCTCGAGAACGATGAGCTGATTGAATCGAGCTTGGTTCGACGCACCATCGGGCGACCGGCCAACGTCTATCGGGTCGCGCCGATGGCCGAGGACTTCTTTCCCAAGCACTACGATATGGTCGTCACCGAGCTTCTGAGCGATCTCGTGAAGATCGACGGTGAGCCCAAGGTAAACCTCTTGCTCGAACGCCGGGCGGAGCGCACCAGCGAGTTCCTTCGCTCGCGACTGAGCCACGCCAGCAACCTGCGCGAGCGCGTGGCCGCACTCGCCGATGGCATGGACGAGCTGGGGTACTATGCCGTCTGGGAACAGTGCGACGCCACGACCTACTTCATCAAGCAGTACAACTGCGCCATCAACCGGGTGGCTGCCTGCTTCCCGGTGGCCTGCAGCTACGAAGCAGACATGTTCCGGCAGCTCCTCGACGCCGACGTCGAACGAGCCAGCCACGTCCTGGCTGGCGACCACGTCTGCGGCTACGTCATCCGCGAGCGATCCTAGCCCCGCAGCGACTCTGTCCCCACGCTCCGTGAACCGAGCACATCAGGTTCTTGACCCGACGAAACCAACGACGTCGTTTCCGCCATGCTTCCTTCATTCGAACCTCCACCCCACCACCAGCCTGCTCCGTGCAATGCCTGATATACTTGACTAGGTTAGTTAACTAACTCCGCTCTCTTCGCTTTGAAAGAGGTCGGTTTTGACGAGATTGGTTCGGATCGATGCCCAAACAACCTGCCGCCGTCCAGGCCGTGAGCGGCCGGCGACTCCAAGACGTCACCCCGACCATCGCGCGCGCCCTCGACGTCTGGAACAACCGGCTCGGCCGCCAGTTCGGGCCGCTCTCGCGGCCACAACGCCGGGCGCTGCGCACGCTGCACGAGCTCAGCGTGGCGAAACCGCCGGTGCGAGTCAGCGATCTGGCCGAGCGGCTGGGAGTGACCTCGGCCGGGGCGACGCGCATGCTCAGCAAGCTCGAAGACTTCTCCTTCATCAGCCGCGTCCGGGTGCCGGAGGGGGATCAACGCGAGGTTTTCGTCGCATTGACCGTTTCCGGCGTCCAGGCGCTTGAGGCGGCCAACGCGGTCTATTTCGACCGCGTCCGGGAAGAGCTGCGCCGTCTCGACGAGATTGAGCAGCAGACCCTGGCTCATTTGCTGGAGAAGCTCACGTGCCTGGACGAATGATATTGAGCAGTACGTTGGGAGCATCAACTATGAAACGTGTGAACACCAATGTCGGGTAACCGTGGCGGCTTCGGCCCGGGCGGCATGCATGGGGCGCCGGGGTTTGGCGGCATCATGCAGCAGCAGCGCGCGCTACGCTACCTGCAGAGCGGGCCGCCGCGGAGCATACGCCGCACCTTCGCCCGGGTCTGGCAATATGTGCGCAATTATCGCGGCCGCTTCTTTGCCGGGTCCATGCTGATGCTGGCCGGTGTCGGGGTCGGCGTCATTCCGCCGCTGCTGATCCGGCGCCTGATCGACGACGCGATCCCGCACCACAACTTCCACCTCGCGTTACTGCTGGGCGCGGGATTGCTGCTCGTGCCGTTGAGCAGCGCGGTGCTGACGATGGGACAGAACTTCCTGGCCTCGATCGTCGCGCAGGGGATCATTGCCGACCTGCGGCAGAAGCTGTACGACCATACCCAATCGCTCGGCATCGACTTCTTCACCTGGACTCCGGCGGGCGAGATTCAATCCCGCTTTCTCAACGATGCCGGCAGCCTTCAGAACGTCTTGACGCAGTCCTTCTTCGGGACCATCGCCAACCTGGTGACGGTCATCGGGACACTGACCGTCATGGCGTTCATCGACTGGCGGCTGGCGCTGGCGGCGGCCCTGGCCTTGCCGGCCTTCGCCTTCCCGGTGCTTCACTTTGGCCGGCGACGCTACGCCGCGGTCGAGACGGCCCAAAACGCCATGGGCGAGCTCTCGACGATGCTCGGTGAGACGCTCACGCTTTCCGGCGCGGTGGTGGTCAAGAGCTTCGGCACCGAAGACCGGGAGTCTGGCCGGTTCGCGGTCCTGAACGACAAAGCCCGCAGGGCGCAGGTCGCTCAGATCCTCGAAGGCCAGTGGCTGTCGGTCGTCGTTCAGGGCCTCGCGGCACTCGGCCCGGCCGCCCTCTACACCTACGGCGCCTATCTCGTCATCCACGGTCAGATTCAGCTCGGCACGATCGTAGCCTTCGCCACCTACCTGGCCCAGCTCTACTCACCGGCCTCGTCGCTAGCCGGAGCGAACGCCACCCTGCTCGGCGGCCTGGCCCTGTTCGACCGTATCTTCGAGATCATCGACATCCCGCCGCGCGTGCCGGAGCCGGTCGTGCCGCAATCGCTGCCGCCGCTGACGACCAGCGGAATCGAGTTCGAGAACGTCGGCTTTCGCTATCCGTCCGGACCGGGCGACGAGAATCTCGGAGCGGACGTGCTGCAGGACATCTCGTTCGCCGCCGCGCCGGGCCGGCTGGTGGCGCTGGTCGGACCGAGCGGAGCCGGCAAGACGACGATCCTGTCGCTCGCCGCACGCTTCTACGATCCGACGAGCGGTCAGATCAAGCTCGACGGCGTGCCCCTCACCCAGATCGGCCGCACCGATCTACGCGACCGGGTAGCAGTCGTCACGCAGGACGTCTTCCTGTTCCACGCAACGCTGCGCGAGAACATCTGCTACGGGGCGCCGGATGCCTCCGCCATCGACCTGGACGCGATCGTCGACGCCGCGCAGCTGAGCGATCTCGCCGGCCGGCTGCCGGAGGGATTGGAGACGGTGGTCGGTGAACGCGGCTACCGCCTGTCGGGTGGTGAGAAACAACGCGTGGCGATCGCCCGCGCACTCCTGCGTCAGGCGCCCTATCTCTTGCTGGATGAGGCGACCAGCTCGCTCGATTCACAGGCCGAACGCCGGATCCAGCTGGCGCTGGAGCGACTCATTCACGGACGTACGGTGATCGCGATCGCCCACCGGCTCTCAACGATCCAGCGAGCCGACCAGATTCTGGTCATCAATGCCGGGCGGATCGTCGAGCGCGGGACGCATGAAGAGCTACTGCGGCAATCCGGTCTCTACCAGGAGCTGTACTACGCCCAGTTCGCTCCGGAAGCGGAGCAGGTGGGGGCGACCGTCGACGTCGTGGCGTGACCGGTAAGCCGCGAGGGACCAGGCGCATCGCATCGTCAGCCGCGAACGCCCCGTTCGCGGTTCGACACGTTCCGCGCCTTTAACTGGATGCGCGCGTGCACCAACAGTCTCCCCCAGGAGTGAGATCGACATGAACGCCCGGTCTCACATCCACACCGGCACGCGGGATGAGCGACGTCATAATCCGTCATTTCTTCAGGCATCATATGCGCGTTCGGTCCTGGTTCGTTTGCGCGCATTACGTAAACGCGCAGAATAGCTTTCCCAACCTCTGTGCCTGTACCATGCTCAATGTTGTGGTTGCCATAATCATCCTCTGATGCAACCACGCGTTTTGCCGACCGTTTGTATTGACATCAACATGGTTCCGGGCTAGCGTGACCGGATCGAGACATGGGACGGGAATCCGAAAGAGTGTCATGCGGCATCCTGTGTCTCTTTGCCGTTTAACAGCAACGGCATGGCTGCGTCCTGCCCGACGGACATGAACCTGTACCAACCGACCGGGCGCCTGTGCTGTGCGGGCGTCGTTCCGTGCCGTCACGTGGTGGAGAGGGGCGCCATGACGACTGAACGCGGAGAAAGGGGCTGACACCAACCCTCGGACCAGGCACCACGCGGAGTTGAGGACGGACCCCGCGGTCCACGTCCACGCGTTATGTCGCTTTTTACGCCTTATTTCGTCCGTTACCTGAAGGAGACTGATCGAATTGGCGACGCCACTCACACTCAACATCAAGATCGATGGCAGCACTCAGAGGATATCCGTGAATGACGACGTTGAACCGCTGCTTTACGTCCTGCGCGACCAGGTCGGCCTGAAGGGCCCAAAATTCGGCTGCGGGGTGGCTCAGTGCGGCGCCTGCACCGTCCTCGTCAACGGCGTGATCACGCGCTCCTGCGTCAAGCAGATGAAGACGCTTGCCGACGGCGATAGCGTGACCACGCTCGATGGGCTGGGTAGCCCGGAGCAGCCGCACCCGTTGCAGCAGGCATTCATCGACCAGCAAGCCGGGCAGTGCGCCTATTGCGGCAACGCCATGATCATGGGCGCCCTCGGGTTCCTGCAAGGGCGCATCGCCGCCGGAAACAGGGCGGTGCCGACCGACGACGAGATCAAGCAGTTCCTATCGGGCACATCCAGCGCATCGCCACTGGTCTATCTGTGTCGCTGCGGTTCCCACCTGCGTATCGTCCGCGCGATTCAGCAAGCAGCAGAGGAGATGCTCTAATGGCACCGACATTTTCGCGCAGGCAGTTCCTTTCGCGGGCTGGGACGCTAGCCGTCGCCTTCAGCCTCGCCCCGACGCTGGGCCGCACCCTGACGACCGGAATCAACACGGCGAGCGCGACCGGAGCACCCGGCGACATGGGCGTCGACTCGTGGCTGGTGATCGGCCCCGACAGCGATGTGACGATCTACAGCGGCAAGGTCGAACTCGGCACTGGTGTGCAGACGGCTCTGTCCCAGATGGTCGCCGAAGAGCTGTACGTCGGCCTCGACCGGATCCAGTTCGTGCAGGGCGACACCTCCCAGACACCCGGGGACAAGGGGTACACGGCGGGCAGCCAGACGATCCAGGGCGAGGGGCCCAAGCTGCGCAGCGCGGCCGCCACGGCGTACCAGGCGCTGCTCAACCTCGCCTCGCAGCAGATCGGCGTGCCGACCCAGGCGCTGCGCGCGAAGGACGGGACGATCGGCATCGGGCATGAGCTCAATCGCGCCCGCACGTACGCACAACTCATCGGTGAGCAGCAGATCCAGCTCACGTCCGATCCGAATGTCACGGCCAAGTCCCCCAGCGACTATACCCTCGTCGGCACGGCGGTGCCGCGCGTGGACCTGCCGGACAAATTCCTGGCGACGTTCACCTACATGCAGGACGTACGGGTCGACGGCATGCTGCACGCGCGTGTCCTGCGCCCCGCCGGGCGGAACGCGACCCTCACCGGCACCGTTGACCCGACCCCCGCACAGGCGGTCCCCGGCTTTCTCCAGGTGGTGCAAAAGGACAATTTCGTCGCCGTCGTCGCTAAGGACGAGTGGGCGGCGATCCAGGCCGCCAAGGTGATCAAGCCGAACTGGCATCAGGGCGCCGCGCTGGCCGCCGAGGCGAACCTTCCCGCGGAACTCCAGAACCCGGCGAATATCTATAAGTCGGGCCCGACCGTTGCCCCAGTGGGGGATGTCGATACGGCACTGGCCGCAGCCAGCACGACCCTGAACAAGACCTATTTCACGCCCTTCCAGATGCATGCCGCGGTCGGACCATCCTGTGGGGTCGCCGACGTGCGCAGCACGCCCGACCCGGTAACCGGCATCCAGGCGACGGTCTGGTCCGGCACGCAGGGGGTCTATCCGCTTCAGGGAGCGATCGCCCAGCTGCTTGGGCTTCCAACCAGCGCCGTCCACGTGATCTACGTCGAGGCGTCGGGCTGCTACGGGCACAACGGCGCGGATGATGCGGCGGGTGACGCGGCTCTGGTCTCGCAGCTCGTCGGGCAGCCGGTCCGCGTGCAGTGGATGCGGCAGGACGAGCACGGCTGGGAGCCGCTCGGCCCGGCGATGGTCCACTCGATGCAGGGTGGACTGGACGCGAACGGCGGCGTGGTTGCCTGGGATCACGAGGTCTGGACGCCGGTCCATTCGACCCGACCCGGGGGCAACGCGGGGAATCTCCTGGCGGGCCAGGAGACCGGCTTCCTGCCGCAAAAGCTCGGCTCGCCGGTGGGATCCGGCACGCGCAACGAGCCCGTCAACTACGCCTTCGCGAACATCAGGACGACGGAGAACGCCGTCGCCAATTTTGTCGGGACGGCGGCCGGAGGAGTACTCTCACCGCGACCTCTCCGCTGACGTACACCTTCCCGCGCACCTCGGCGTTGCGCAGTCTCGGCGGCTTCTCCAACAGCTTCGCCAATGAATGTTTCATGGACGAACTGGCTCATGCGGCGGGCGCCGACCCTTCACCTTTCGCCTGCAATACCTGAGCGACAAGCGAGGCGTCGCGGTGATGCAGGCCATGGCGGACGCAGGCAAGGCTTGAACAAACCCAAGCCGCCGGCCCGGACGGCTTGCTGAGCGGGCGGGGCATCGCCTATCTCCAGTACGAGAACAACCTCGCCTACGTCGCCGCCGCAGCCGAGGTGCAGGTGGACCCCAGCACCGGAGCGGTGCAGGTGACGCGGGTGGTCGTCGCCCACGACTGCGGCCAGATCATCAACCCGGACGGGCTCAAGAATCAGATCGAAGGGAACGTCATCCAGGCGACCAGCCGCACGCTGAAGGAGCAGGTGGAATACGACGCCAACGGCGTGACGAGCGTCCTCTGGGCGCCGAACCCAAACTTCCCCACGACAAAGTACTACTCGATCCTCCACTTCACCGACGTGCCCGCGGTCGAGGTCGTGCTGATCGACCAGCCGGCGCTGGCGCCATGGGGCGCCGGTGAACCGGTCACGGAGGTGATGCCGGGGGCGATCGGAAACGCGATCTTCGACGCGGCGGGTATCCGCCTGCGCACGGTGCCGTTCACGCCCGACAGCGTGCTGGCGGCGCTCGCGACCCTGAGCAGCTAGCCGGTCGAGTGCGGGGCCGGCAACGGCGGCAGCGTCCAGATCGTCATCGGGCGCGCCGCCTCCGGCCCCGCTCCACGTAGCACGCCGTCGCGCATGTACCTTGCAGTGGCGGCGCCATGGCATCGGATCGCCGTTTTCGGGGCACGGGGACGAGCACGGGTATAGGCATCGTCAGGTTCGGCGGTTCAGCGGATCACGCTCCACATGAAGCCGAGCAGCACGGAGGAGATGGACGCTCCAACCACGCCGGCCAGGGTCAGCGTCACACAGCCACACGGACAGCCGAATCTCCGGCGCCACAGCGGACCATAGGGGCGACGCCCGTAGCCGCGCCGCCACATGCGCGGACGCATCCGGTCGCCCGGCCGCCCGAACCCGCCCGGTCCCCAGCCGCGTCCCAGAAGCTGGCTAACCATGAGGAGCATCCTTCCCTTCGCGGGTGACTCGCCATCGCTGGCGAACCGCCAGAACCCATTTCCGGCGCGCTTTCTCGCGCTGCATCCACCGTAGGCGATGAATGTAAACAGCGATTCACACCGGTGAGCTGGATTCATGACGAGGCGACACGCTTCCCGCGTCGCCAGAGCTTGTGCAGCTCCATGACGACCAGAATGCTGGCGGCGACCGCGACGATCTTCACCCAGCTCGCCAGATCGAGCGGCTCGACGCGCAGCAGGTACTGGGTGGGTGGGAGATAGAGGGCAACGACGTGGACCGCCAGACCGCCCAATGTGGCGACCAGCAGGAACGGGTTGGAGAAGAGCCGCATGCGAAAGATCGAGCTGTGCTCCGAGCGCGCGTTCATCACCTGGAACGCTTCGAACAGGACCATGGTCGTCAACGCCACCGTCTGCGCCATAACCAGCGTTCCACCGGCGTTCAGCTCGCGACGAAAGAGCGCGAGGGTGCCGATCGCCATCACCACGCCGGCCAGAGCGGTGCGCTCCCAGAGAAGGGCCGAGAGAATCCCTTCGCGCCGCGCGCGCGGCGGGCGTTTCAACACGCCTGGCTCGCCCGGCTCAAAGGCCAGCGCGATATGCTGCAGACCCTCGGTCACGAGGTTGAGCCAGAGGATCTGAGCCGGGAGGAAGGGGAGCGGCCAGCCGAGCGCGAGCGATGCCAGCACCGCGATGATCTCGCCCGCGTTGGTCGCAATCAGGAAGAAGGTCACCTTCCGCAGGTTGTCGAAGGCGATGCGGCCTTCCTGCACCGCCCCATAGATGCTGATGAAATTGTCGTCTGCCAGCACCATGTCGGCGGCCTCACGCGCGACGTCGGTGCCGCTCTTCCCCATGGCAATGCCGATGTCGGAGGCTCTGAGCGCGGGCGCGTCGTTGACCCCGTCGCCGGTCACCGCGACGATGTCACCGTGTGACTGCAACGCATGCACGACGCGAAGCTTGTGAGACGGCTCGACGCGCGCATAGACCGCGACGTCGCGCACGCGATCGCGCAGCTCATCGTCGCTCATCCGCTCCAGTTCAGTGCCAGAGAGGACCGGAGCGTTGCGATCGGCGATGCCGAGATCTTGCGCGATGACGCTGGCGGTCCTGGCGTGATCCCCGGTGATCATCACCACCCGAATGCCCGACTCGTGGCAGCCGGCGATCGCCTCACGAACGCCCTTGCGCGGCGGATCCATCATGCCCTGCATCCCGAGGAAGACCAGGTTCTGGGGCTCTTCCAGCCAGTCGACCGATGAAGCATGATCCGGAACGTCGCCGTAGGCCATGGCCAGCAGCCGCAACCCTTGCCCGGCCAGATCATCTCCGGCACGTGCGATCGAACCGGCCTCCAGCGCGACTAATCCACCCGCCGTCGCCATGCGATCGCACATCTCGATGACGCGCTCCGGCGCGCCCTTGACGAACAGCAGCCGCTCGGCTCCTCGGCGGCACACCACCGCGGAATAACGACGCTCGGGCTCGAAGGGCAGCTCGACCTCGACCTTGTACTGCTCACGCACCTCTTCCGGCTCGATCCCCATTCTGGCGGCCGCCACCAGCAGCGCGGTCTCGGTCGGATCGCCCTCGGTCTCGTAGCCGTTGCCGTCCTTCGTCAGATAGATCGACGCTTCGTTGGAGAGAACGCCTGCCAGCAGGCACTGCCGCAGCGCCCCATCACTCAACACGTCACGCTCAATCTCGCGCGTCAGATCGAATGTGCGGCCCGGTGTCCAGATCTGCCGCACCGTCATCCGGTTCTCGGTCAGCGTTCCGGTCTTGTCCGATCCGATGATGGAGGTACTGCCCAGAGCCTCAACCGCCGGGAGCCGCCGGATGATCGCGTTGCGCCGGGTCATGCGGCGGACGCCGGCCGCCAGCGTGATCGTGTACGCGATTGGCAGCCCCTCCGGCACCGCCGCGACCGCCAGCGCCACCGCCACCAGGAACATCTCGGACAGCTTCTCGCCCTGCGCGATCCCGATGACGAACGACAGAACAGCCGCCACGCCTGTCGCGATGCCGATCACCCGCGCGAAGCGGCTCATGCGTTGCTGCAGCGGCGTCTCGCTGGTTCCCGCCTCACGCACCTGCGAGGCGATGGCCCCGATCTCAGTGTCCCCGCCGGTAGCCACCACCCAGCCTCGCCCGCGGCCGCTGACCACGATGGTTCCGGCATAGGCCATGTTGGTGCGATCGGCCAGCCCAAGTGACGCGTCCAGCGCGTGATTCTGCTTGTGGACCGGCAGCGATTCACCCGTCAGCAACGACTCGTCGACGGTCAACGCGGTCGTGAGCGCCAGGCGCAGATCCGCCGGTACGCGCGAACCCGATTCGAGCAGGACGTAGTCGCCGGGCACCAGCAGGCGACTTTCGATCTCCCACTCACGTCCGTCTCGGATGACCCGGGCGCGCGGCGCGGCCAGCTGCATGAGGGAGCGAACCGAGATCTCGGCGTGGCGCTCCTGTATGAACCCGATAATGGAGTTCGCCGCGAGGACCAAGGCGATGACGATGGTGTCGACATGCTCCTGGAGCGCGATCGTGATGATGGCCGCCACCAGCAGGATGTAGATCAGCGGGCTCTGAAACTGGTGCAGGAACATGGCCAGATTGCTGGACCGCGGCGCCTCTTGCAGCTCATTGACGCCGAACCGCTCCAAGCGCGCCTGCGCCTCCCCAGCCGAGAGCCCGTGCGCGCCGGTCCCCAGCGTCTCCGCCATCTCTTCCGGAGAGCGTTGATGCCAGTCGTTACGGCGTTGATCGAGCATTTCGATACCAATCACATGCCGGCCTGTACGGCGAAAAACGATCCGAACAGAAGGACCAGGGCGCCAACGTTCGCGTCCTGGTCGAGAATTTTCCTGCGTCGCTTCGAGCGCTCAGGGGCCTCGCGAGTCGCCAGCCGCTGCCGCACGATCTCCGACCCCGCTCACAGCCGCGCCATTCACGGTAAATATCAACGATACTGTCGCAAGAACGACCCATCTCACTATAGAGCGACGGTTCCGATCGGGGCCGAACGACGCCTGTCACTGGTGCATCAATCGGGTTACAGCGTCGCCACGTCCGGCCGGACGATGAGGAGCGGCAGCACGCCCTCGTGCAGCGTTCGCTCGGTGACCGATCCGAACAAGATCCTGCGGATGGCATGCCGTCCTTCAGTGCTCAGCACGACGAGATCGACCCGCTCCTCGATCGCCGCTTCGGCAATCTCCTCCGCGACGAATCCATCGCGGACGCTCCAGCCGACTTCATACCCGCTCCCGGAGAGTCGCTGGCTCACGCCGCCCAGGTACTCGGCGGCCCAGCGATGGGCCGCGTCGGAGTAGCCAGGCGCCACAAAGCCGTAATAGTTGATCAACGGCTCGACGACGTGGAGCAGGTGAAGGCGAACCGGCAGCCCGGCCAAAATCTCAAGCGCCCTGTCGAGTGCGGATTCGGCCGCTGCCGACCCATCCAGCGGGATTAGCAGGTTGTGCAGTGCGTAGGCGTTGGCCAGAGGCTCGCGCACCAGGATCGCCGGGCAGTCGACGTCATGAATGACGCGCGAGGCGACACTGCTGAGAAGCATTCGTTCCATGCCGAACCGCCCATGGCTCGCCATGATGACCAGCGGATTCGCGATGCCGCGGATCTCCCGCACGAGCTCGGCTGCCGGCGAGCCGGCACGAATCACGACTCGCGTTTCGCAGCGGTGAAAAGTCGCGGCAACGTCATCGAGGTACGCGCGTAGATCGGCGAGTTGAAGATCGAGCTCTGGGTTAGGACCGGACTGATCGCTGCGCAGCAGGTGCTCGCGAATGGATCGATCGACGACGGAGATGAGCACGACCGAATCACCAGGAGTGGTGGCGAGCGCGCGCGCGACGGGCAACGAGCGCTCCGAGATGAGATCCGGATCGTCGCGCGGGCCGATTAATGGCACGATGATGGCTCGATCAATCATCTCTTTCCCAATCTGGCACGGACCGGACAACGTCCGTCGTCACGTTAAGGGTACCGAGATGACGTCGCAGGGTCGTCACACCAGCCATTGCCGGTGCAACAACACCCTAACAACCCAGCATCCCGCGTGACATCCCGAAAGGATCGATCGTCCCTATCATAATGGATCGGGACGATCGATCTCACTGACCCTCCTCCTACCATTGCGTCGCATACCGCTCAGCAGGCCGGTTAGATTGCGTGTCGGAAAAGTGGGGCGTGTTGCTCTATCGGAGCATCTTGGGAGACGCCTGGGGCGCCAATGACAGCTTCATCCTGATCGGTGATTCGCTCGCCTACACGCCCACCAACGGCCCACGCTTCTCGGTGACGATCTCGACCGGGGCCCTCACGCTCTAAGGAATCATGATCGACGTAGGTTGAGGGACGCTGATACAGTCGAGCAGAGGCAACGGTCACACCGCCATTTATGACTCGAGTACCTGTGCCGCGCCCGGTGGTCAGACCTACACTTTGCAAGGAGGAAGCTGTCAGAAGTCGGCGACGCTGAGCTTGCCGACTCCAATATGACGACAGCGGACACTCGGACGATCGAGGCGCTGACCTTGTCCGTGGTCCGGCGGGCGTCATCGTGGCGGCGCAGCCAGCGTACGACCTCCGCGTCGACGGCTTTCCGCGCGGAACACAGTTGTGGCATCTGGTATGTACGGATCGCATGACTAGTTGCGATTACTACGAATGCGGGAGTATGCTCCCGTTCAACGAACGATCATTAATAGCGATTACTTCTGACTGCCCCACGTATCGGACCGCAGAATGGACCAGGTTGCCGTGAACGACGCGAAGACTCCCCAGCAAGTCCTGAACATCCGCTACCGTATGGCGCGAGATCTATGGCAAGCAGTGACTGGAGTACGAGAAGCCGCCGCCCTCATCGGCATGGGCGAGCGCGAATTTTGTGACCGCTACGTCTGCCACTGCTGGGAGTCATCCGCGACCGGTGGCGAGACGAAGCCGGACTGCGACGTTGCCTTTGCGTCAGCTGGAGACCAGTCTTGACGAGCTGAACTCCTCACAACATGCGAAAACGTCGTTCCATTTGATGCGGCCTGGATTCCACGCCCAAACACCGAAACACCTCTCCCGCCATGACAACGCGTGTCAGCACCTCCCAAACGACCTACAATGGCGATGCTTGGTAACGGCCGGCGAGCGGTCGAATGCCAGGACGGCAGAGTGCCGTAACGTTTCACGGTCATCCGGCGCAGGCACGACACGCGTCGGCACGTCGATACCCAGACAGAAGGGTCGCGAGGGATTTCTTGACAGAGCCAGCCACGCATTCCGACCACGAGCAGTACCTGCTCGATGCGACCGCGATCGAGCGAGCCTTGGACGTCATCGCGGGACAGATCGCGTCCCGTTTTGGCGATGCGTCCGAGCTCTGCCTCATCGGCGTCCGGCGTAGGGGCGACGTGCTGGCCGGCAGGCTGCGTGACCGGCTGCGGGAGAAGTTCGGGATGCAGGTGCCGATTGGCAGCCTCGACATCACGCTCTACCGGGACGACTTCGACAGTCTCAGCCGTGATCCCATCATCAGCGAGACGGACATCCCGTTTGAGCTCGACGGCTGCACCGTCATCCTGGTTGATGACGTTCTCTTCACCGGGCGGACCGTGCGCGCCGCGCTCGACGAGATCCTCGATCTCGGGCGCCCGGCTCGCGTCGCGCTGGTCGTGCTGATCGACCGTGGCGGCCGCGAGCTACCGGTCGCCGCCGACCTGATCGGCCGGCGGATTGAGACGGGGCCGGAAGACGACGTGCGAGTGCTCTTGACCGAGACCGATGGCGCCGAGGCGGTAATCCTCCGTCGCGCGGAATCCTGACCGTATGCCACAGCGGGCCACGCTCCCACCCTTCACGGTCGATCGCAAACGAATCGAGGCAAACCTGCGCTCCTTCGCGCGCATCGGCTACAGCCAGGACGGCGGCATGAACCGGCTGGCCTTCTCGCGCAATGACCTGCGTGCCCGCCAGCTACTGCTCCACCTACTGCGGAACCTCGGCGCGTCAGCGCGCATCGACGGCTTCGGCAACGTCTTCGCCAGGCTGGAAGGCTCCGAGCCTGAGCTACCACCGCTCCTCGTCGGCTCGCACCTGGACGCTGTGCCTGGTGGCGGGCGCTTCGACGGCTCGGTCGGGGTGACCGCCGCGCTGGAGGTCCTCTCCGTCTTGCGGGAGCAACGCTTCACTACCCGCTATCCCGTCGAGTTGGTCTCATTTGCCTGTGAGGAATCGAGCCGGTTCGGCCGGGGAACGCTCGGGAGTGGGATCGTCGCCGGGGTGTTCGAGCCGGACGACGTCCTGGCACTGACCGACGCCCGCGGCTCACGGCTGGAGCGAGTTCTCCAGCGCGCCGGGCTCGATCCAGCCAAGGTTCCCGAAGCTCGGCGGGCGCCGGGCGATTTCCTGGCCTACCTCGAGATGCACATCGAGCAAGGACGTGTGCTGGAGGAGGCGCGCGCACAGATCGGCGTGGTTGAGGGCATTGCGGCGCCGACCCGCTTTCGCGTGCGTGTCAGCGGGCAGGCGGATCACTCCGGCGCGACGCCGATGGGGCTACGGCGTGACGCCTTGACCGGTGCGGCCGAGATCATCCTGGCGGTGGAACGGCACGCCAGAGCGGCCGGCAACGTCGTCGGGACGGTTGGCGCGGCCACGGTCGAGCCGGGCGCGATGAACGTCGTGCCGGGGAACGTCACGCTCTCTGTCGACATCCGTTCGATCGACGCTGCCGCCAAGGCGGCGGTGGTGCAACGCGTCTGGGCAGACATCGCCACGACGGCGAAAGCCCGCGATCTCGAAACCCAGATCCACCTGTTGACCGACGAAGAGCCGGTGACGCTCGACTCCCGCGTCGTTGAGATTCTCCATCGCACGTCCAGACAACGAGAAATTCCCTCGCTACGACTCATGTCCGGTGCCGGCCATGACGCCATGCACATTGCCCGTATCTGCCCGGCCGGCATGATTCTCGTGCCGAGCCGAGACGGCATCAGCCATCACCGGGACGAGTGGACCGAGCTCGAGGACATCGTCGCCGGAGCGCAGGTCTTCGTCGACTCGGCCGTTGAGCTGGCGACGGATGGGGTTGCGGGCATTTAGCGCAGGGCAACAGCATACGGCGTTGCTTCTCACCAGGTAGACGACGCCCACACGGGCATGGTGATGCTCGCCGTGCTCGCGATCATGGCCTCGACGAGGTAGGACTCAGGCCGGGGTTCGGCGATCTCTCGAACTCCCGAGAGGTGGATGTGATGAAGCTTGCTCGCCCAGGTGGTCGTTGGATCGTGTTGACGCTTGCCGTCGGCCTTGTTCTCGTTCTCACCACTGGCTACGCGCTTCTGCACCGCTCGACGACGGTGACGACGTCAACCATGTCGCCGTCGGCGATTGCCCAGCAGGTAGGCGCCGTCTACGGCGATGCAAACCCGCACATCGATTCGGTTCATGCCGATCAAACGGATAATCCCCCGCACCAGCCAATGTATCTCATTACGCTTCACGGCACGTTTCATAAAGGGGAGGTCTCGGCCGAGGAGCTTGATTTCTCCACCACCGCCGATGGCCACGACACGTGGGCCATACGCGGCCTGACGAGTACTGGAACCGTCGCCTGGCTGGACAATACCCTGCCCTGATCGCGGATCTCACCCACAGGCGACGGCTCGCGTAACGGCATGTAACGATTTTTCCGAGCAACTCCTCAAGCCGGGTGCTGCTGCATCCTCCTGTTGGCGAGGTAACGCCCCACCCAGAGTGGCACGACGGCCAGCATTCCAAAGTAGATGATGAACATCCCAGCCGAGAAGATGAAGCTGCCCAGGGTGATCGGGAGCTCCTCTTCGGGCGTCTTCGGCGGCTCGAAGCCGAGCAGCACCATTACCCCGAAGATCGCGGCGAACCCCACCCAGGACGCGAGCCAGATAACCCAGAGATGCCGCGGGCGCAAGACGTAGCCACATGCCAGCGCCGCTATCGGCAGGAGCAGCTGGAACGGATCGATTATGAAGAAGAGTGACAACGTAATGGCGATGGTCAGCCCAATCGGCACGCCATACGTCACCAGCGACTCCGATGTGACGCGCCTCTTGACCATGGTGACCTCCTCCTGTCCGTGACTCAGCCTCTAATGCGGCGCCAGCAACTCACCGGCGATGAAGATGGTCGTGTTCACTCGGACGGCTGACTCGATTGGTTCTCTAGGCTCACCGTCCATCCTGAGTCTAGGGGGTGCCACGTGTCAGGGGCATCAACGGATGCTGGAAGGGCGTTACAAACGTGACGCGGGCTGTCACGGCGGAGATTGCCACGGAGATGACACAGTACAGGCTTACGTGTTGTGAGGATTACACGGCGAGGAACTCACGATCAGATCATGGACGATCGGCATCCTTGCTCACGCGGGCAACTTCCGTCTACTTATGCGTTTGCTGGCAATGGCTGGGTGCTACGGTCGTCTGGGATGGATCGATTTCGCCCGTTGCCCCGGCGATGTTCGGTCGTGAATGACATCGAGAGGGCATCCGAACGACGCTTCGCGCCTGACGGCGCGAAGAGACAAGGGGAATGTCATGGATCAACTCATGCAACAGCTTCAGGAACGAATCGGGCTCTCCGAAGAGCAGGCGCACCAGGCGATCGGAGTCTTCACCGAGTTTCTGGGAAAGTACATGTCCACTGACCAGCTGAAAGCGTTTGCCGACAAGGTTCCCGGCATCGGTGACTACGCCGACAAGCTCCCTGAGGGATTCATGGATAAGGTCGGCGGTCTGCTCCACGGCTTCGGCAAGAAACCGTAGTCCGACAAGACGAATCATCACCAGTTTCAGGTGGTGACCAGTTGGCGCGCTGCAACGGCGGACCCATCAAGTCCGCCGTTTGGTTTTTCTGAGCTAGCCCTCCGGGCTCGGGGTCAGTACCTGCTGCGGCCGGATGACCCGCCAGCGAGCGACCACGTAGGAGCCCAGCACGAGCACCGCCGCCAATAGTTGAGCGCTCAGCCCTTCGAGATTCGGGAAGGTCGCGAACCAGACACCGATCCAATCGGGAATCGAGATGCCGACGCTGGTCGTCGAGATCCAGCCTGCCTGCTGGAGCTCCTGCACGCTCTCACCCACCATGACCACCAGTACCCCAGCCAGCAGCACTCCGGTGAGGATCAGCATCTTCTTGTATGGAAGATGACGCTGCGCGGCGAAGGTCAGCACCGCCACGATGCCGGTCAGCCCGAGCCCGATCAGCACCCCGCCGAGCACGGTCTGGGTATCCGAGCGGAGACGCAGGCTCTGCAGGAAGAGAACGATCTCGAAGCCCTCGCGATAGACGGCGCTGAAGCCAAGCAGGCCCAGGCCCAGCAGGGTCGCCCGCGTCCGGTCTGCCGGAGGACTGCATGATCGCCCGGCGGCGGCGGTTGTGGTGCGCGATCCAGCCGGTCCAGTAGATACGGTGGAAGAACCAGTTCATGATGATCAAGAGGACGAAGATCGCCAGTAGGCCGGTGGCCGCCTGGATGTCGAGCGCCGGAGCGTTGATGGCCGAGATGACGGCGACGACGATGAACCAGGTGGCGATCGAAGCCAGGAAGGCGACACCCGAACCGGCCGCGATCGGTCGCCACTGCTCTCCAGGCTGGCGCAGCAGGCTGGCGGTGATGGCTGCCAGCACCAGGATCGCCTCCAGCCCCTCGCGAAAGACCAGGATGCCGCTCTCCACCACCACCGACGCCGGGCTCAAGCCGTCCGCCGTGGGGTCTGGCGCTCCCTGCAACGCCAATGCCTGCCAGATGACGGTTCCGATGACGACTGCGGCCGACAGGCCAATCAGAAGCGTGAGAAACCAGCGGCGTCGCGTGGCGTCGGCTGGTCGGCTCATGTATCCTCCCCGTTGCTTGAGTCTCGCGCTCGGGCACCCGTTGTAATCCCGACTAAAATACTCGGAATAAGATACCCATCCGGTTCCTCGTTGTCAAGGAATCCCCGCGCCAGCCAGTGCTATGCGCTCGGGACGACGCCCGACCATTCACCAGTGGGTCCTGGGGCCGGCAGGCTAACGCCGATCGGCGCAAGAGATAGCAGCACATTGTATTGACATCCCCGTACAGTGGTGGTGTAGTGGTGACGATGACGCTCAGTCCGTTTCGTTGCTGGATCGTGGTGGAGAATTACTGATGCCCGTCTCCTGTCAGCTCAGAATTTTGCTCGCCAGGCTCAACCTGGAGCGCGCCCACCTTGGTCAGCCGGCCATCAGCCTGCGCCGCCTGGCGCAGGAGAGCGGCGTCTCGCTGAGCACGGTGGTCGCATTGAATGCAGGGCAGAGCCAGCGGGTCGACTTCGCCACCATCGACCGGCTACTCGCCTACTTCAGCCGGTCGCTCGACGTCGCCATCGAGGACCTGCTCGTCTGGCAACCTCCGACCGAGCCGTCGTCCGTGGCGGCCTGACCGCTTCCCCAAGGAGAACGTCGTGACCGTGCGTCCGATCCTGCCGATCGATCACCCCGTTGCTGCGCAAGACGGCCAAACCCGTCGTTCGCTTCGGTCCGGCATTGCGTCGTCTGGTCGACGACATGTTCGCCACGCTCCACGCGGCCGGCGGCGTCGGGCTGGCGGGTCCGCAGGTCGGCAAGGGAATCCGGCTGTTCGTGGCCGAATTTGAGGGCCAGCGGATCGCGCTCTGCAACCCGGTCATCATTCATCAAGAAGGCGAGTCGATCGGCACCGAAGGATGCCTGAGCCTGCCGGGGTTCGTTGGCCTTCGGATCAAACGCGCGGCCTCGATTGACATCGAGGGACAGGACACGCAGGGGAAAACGCTCTCGCTCAGCGCAGAGGGCATATTTGCCCGCATCCTCCAGCACGAGATCGACCACCTGCACGGCGTCCTGTTCCTCGATCACCTGCAGGATCCACGCGATCTCCGCGCGATCCGGACCGATGAGGCGGCCGAGGCCGGCGAGAACGCGCCGATGGCGGCCGGATCAGAGGCATGAGGTTGGGCGTCGTCGATACGTTGTGGCGCTATCCGATCAAGTCGATGCGTGGGGAAGAACTGAACGGAGCTCAGGTCTCGCAGCGTGGATTGACCGGCGATCGCGCCATGGCCCTGATCGATCGAGAGACCGGGAAAGTCGCCAGCGCCAAGTACCCGCGCCTCTGGGGGCGTCTCCTCGCCTGCCAGGCGACGATCCATTCACTGGCCGGTCCGGGCGAATACCCGGTGGTTCGCATCACGTTGCCGGATGGACGAGATATGCTCACCAGTGATCCCTGCGTCGAGCGGGCGCTGTCGGATGCGCTCGGGCGCGCGGTGACCCTTTCGTCCATCGCGCCGTCCGGGGCGGAAACCGAACGGGAGTACCCGGTGGTCGACGGCCTGCCCGTCAGCGGCAGGTTCTTTTCGGCACCGATTGCCGGCGGCGCGCCGGCCGGAACCTTGTTCGACTACGCTCCGCTCCACTTGATCACAACCGCCACGCTGGCGCGGCTGCGATCCGCCTTCCCGTATGGTGATTTCGATCTCCGCCGCTTCCGGCCCAACCTCGTCATCGCCACGCCGAACAATGCCGAAGGCTTCGCCGAGAACGAGTGGGTCGGGCGCACGCTCATCATCGGTAAGGACGTGCGCCTGCGCGTGACCGATCCGACGCCGCGCTGCGTGATCACGACGCTGCCCCAGGCCGAACTCCCGCGCGACCCCGGTATCCTCCGCACCATTGCCGCCCACAATCGTCCGCCGATCCCGGCCCTCGACAACGTGAACTGGCCCAGCGCGGGCGTCTACGCGGTCGTGGAGCGCGGCGGGCGCATCCGACCCGGCGACGACGTTCGCCTCGCCAGCGACTAGGCGCGGCGGCCCGATGCGAATCGCCAGTCTTCATCGACGAACGGATCTGGCCCCGACCCGTCTCCACGGAGCGGTTCGCGGGTCTTCTGGTGTCGAAACGACTGGTGTAGACTGAATTTCCGCACCACCTGGCTGTTTTCAACGATCGAGGAGGGGGTTGAAAGATGCCCGAGCGTACCAGGATCGACGCGCGCATGATCGTCGCCTATCAGGGCGGACAGCATCGTCTGCTGGAAAACGGCTGTGTCGTCGTTGAAGGGAACGAGATCGTCCACGTCGGACGGGGCTTCGACGGCACCGTCGATCACGTCGTCGACGCACGCGATCGGGTCGTCACGCCCGGCTTCATCAATACGCACTCTCATTTAGCCGGGTCGCCACTGGATAAATCCTTCATCGAGGATCGCGGCCGGCGCCAGTTCTCGATGTCTGGCCTCTCCGAGATGCTGCCGGCCCGCAGCCAGGCCATCGACCCCGAGGGGACCGAGGCCTGCGTCGATTACTCGATGGTCGAGCTGCTGCGCACCGGCACCACGACCGTCATGGAGATCGGCGGCATCGGCGACTACGTCGCCGCCGCGGCCGAGAAGGCTGGGCTGCGCGCCTACATCGCCAACGGCTACCGCTCCGGTCAGTGGCTCACGCGCGACGGCAAGAAGATGGAGTATGCGTGGGACGAGGAGGCCGGTATCCGGGGCTTCCACCGCGCGGTCGAGTTCATCGAACGGATCGACGGTACGGCGAACGGCCGCATCAAGGGCTTCCTCTCCCCCGCCCAGATCGACACCTGCACCGAAGAGCTGCTGCGCATGAGTCGGGACGCGTCCGATCGCATGGGGGTGCCGCTGGCGCTCCACACCAGCCAGTCGGTCTTCGAGTTCGACGCCATCGTCCAGCGCCACGGGTTGACCCCGGTCGAGTGGCTGGAGTCGATCGACTTTCTGAGCGAATGGAACATCCTCGGCCACGTCATCATCATCGCCGGCTCGAGCTGGCCGCAGTTCGCCGGGGATGACCTGTCGATACTGGCGCGACACGGCGCGTCGGTGGCGCACTGCGTCTGGGTCTTCGCCCGGCGCGGGATCGCCATGGAATCCTTCCCACGCTACATCGAGGCGGGGGTCAACATGACGCTGGGCACCGACACCTCACCGCAGTCGATGATTGCCGGTCTGCGCCTCACCGCCGTGATCGGCAAGATCATGGCGCGCGACAGCCAGAAGGCGACGGCCGCCGACGTCTTCAACGCCGCGACCCTCAACGCCGCCAAGATGCTGCATCGCGACGACCTCGGCCGGATCGCGGCCGGCGCCAAAGCCGATCTCCTCTTCTGGGACGCGACGTCGACGTTCATGGTCCCCTTGCGCGATCCGATCAAGAACATCGTCTTCAACGCCGAGGCCGAGGACCTGCGCGAGGTCATGATCGACGGAAACTGGGTGGTGCGGGAGAACCGGGCGCTGCATGTCGACGAACGAGCCGCCAACAAGGCGCTGCAGTTCGCCGGTGAGCGCATGTGGTCCGAGATGGGCCCGGGCGACTGGGCCGGCCGGAGCGTCGACGAGCTTTCGCCGCAGACGTTTCCTCGCTTTCAGGGGTAGAGGAGCGCTCACCCCACCTCACTGCTGGTCCATCCCACACGAATCCCTCTCCCAGCATTGGGAGAGGGACGCCCACACGAATCCCTCTCCAGCATGAGAGGCATCTCGCGCAGCGAGACAGGGTGAGGGCTCTTTAGGGCACGACGGTCTCGCAGTCGTGGAACTTGTCCTTGTTGTCGCCGCCACCGATACAGACGTCGTTCCCGGCATCGCCGAAGATCTGGTCACCACCGCCCCCGCCCACGATGCAATCATCTCCGGCGCCCGCGTGAATCATGTCCATCCCGGCGCTTCCCAGGATGAGATCGTTACCGTCGGTTCCGTGGATGGCACCGGCGCCGGTGATGACGATGTAGCTCGTCAGATCGAGAGACGCGCACTCGGGCGGTTTGAGCTGGTTCGCGGTGATCGGCACGATGGTGTACCCGATAGTCGACGGCTGAATGACGTTTTCAGCCGCGAACGACCATCCGGTCGAGGCGATGACGAAGACCAGCAGCACGGCGGCGAGGCCACAGCCAAGGCGCGGCAGTGGGGACCTCATCGAAGCTCTCCGGTTGCGAAGCGCTTCTGGCTGCCGGGGTCGGACGCGCGCTCATCCCGCTCCTCGACACGAAACCGGTAGACGACGGCGCCCTCCTGCAGGTAGTAGCGATGACTGTCGCCCGTAATCTGATGCATGATCATGCGCTCATCACGCAGCGCGAGGCGGAGCAGATCGTCGAACGTCGTCACGTCGATCACCCGTGCGTTGTTCTCGAAGTTCGCGTCATCCACGGTGATGAGCATCGATCCGAAACGCGACTGAATACGCGCCGCCTCGCCTTGACGTGATCCGCGCCAGGCCAGCAGGCCAAACCAGCCCAAGCCGAGCAGCGAGAGTAGAAGGCTCACCACCGACGCCAGGCGCACCTTCATGACCGGCAACGAGAACTTCAGCAGCGTCAGCCGGTTGGGTTCGATCGTCGTGAACTTGACCTGTCCACTCTGGACCGGCTTCAACGCGTTGGTGGTCGAGCCACTGCCGGAACCAGAGGTTCTTACCAGCTGGAGCTCGTGCTGATCCAGCGAAAATTGCAGCGGCGGCGCGAACGTGTCTGCCAGGTGCTTGCCGGCCAGAGTCCCCAGGATTTCGACGTTCGGCACGATCGTGACGCTGTATTGCGACGAGCCCGCGCCGGTCGTCTTCTGAAACTGGTCGATAATGGCACGCACCTGTGACAGGTCGAGCGTTCCGAGCGCGATGAAGGCGTTCCCTTTGAAAGGCGAGGGTGGCAGCAGCACGATGGTTCGCTTCCATCCGCTCGAATCGCCCACTTCGGCCAGCAAGCTTGCGGTCCCACTCACGTCTGCCTGCGCTTCTGACGTCAGGTGATACTCGAAGCGGAAGTCGACCGCGTTGGTGACCTGCGGGAAGATCGGATCACCGGTCGAGACGGCGCTGGCATCGTAGACGCTGCCGGGCGCCTCGGCGCTGTAGCTGAAGGTTCCAGCTTGCTGATAGCTAGCCGTCGCGGCAACAGCTCGATCGAGTGGATGGCTGAAGGCGAGAGCCGCCAGCGCCAGAGATGCCAGCGCGACAGCCACGAGCAGGGTGAGGAACGTCTGGCCGCTGTCACTTTGCATATTCATCGAAGGTTCACGCCTTTCACCTGGTGATCGTCTCCGTCCTGCTCGGCTCCGGCTGGTAGAGCGGCGCGCGTAGGGCAGCAGGACGATGAGCCCACAGAGGGCGACGAGCCCGGCGATCACCAAACGGTCGCGAAGCTTGGTAAAGGGTTTGCCAATCGCCGGGATGTGAAACCAGAACTTGCCGATCAGCTCCGCCTGGGTTGGGTGATACGGATCGACGAAGCTGTTGTTGTCTCCTTTGAAGATGAAGCGGTCGCCGTCTCTGCCGATGATGCGGTGGATAACCGGTCCGATTGTCGGATGACGGTAGACGACGATATCGCCGACGTTGTAGCTGCCGGACGTCCGCACCAGGGCCAGGTCGCCCTTGTGGAACTTGGGCTCCATACTGATGCCGTTGACGATCACGTAGGAGGTCCGCCCGCCGAACTGGACCGGCGCGAACATGATCCACAGGACGGCCAGTAAAGCGAACAGGAGCCCGGCGATGATCGGCGATTCACGACGCATACGTTGCTTCATCGTCACTGAGTGGGCCGAGGCGCCGCGGTCGTGTGACCGCGGCACCTCAGATCACACCGGAAACCTAATCGGCCGCGGCGACGTCGAGCTGGGTGATCGACGCCACGGTGATGTGGTCGTTGACGTTCACGGGACACGTCCATTGGGTGTCAGGGGCGGCAGTGACCGGGTTGCACGAATATGTACCGCTCCAGGTGAATGGGCCGGCACCCGTACCAAAACGTACCTGAGCTGTGTTGGCTGGCTGATCCAGTTCGAAGCTGACCCCCGAGACGTTCGCGGGATTGATCGTGTCCATCGTGTAGTGGACTTTCGACACCGTGTAGCCGCTGATCGCCCCCGAGCCGTCGCCCGCGTGGCTGGGGTTGACGGTATTGCTGGCCGCGAAGCCATAGGCGGCTGTGGCCATGATTGCGATTATTGCGAGAACAACCAATAGGCGAAGATTGAATCGGCGTGCGCGAACAGTACCCAAGGCTCGACTCCTTCGGCTTAATCGACTTTCACAATGAGATGAATACAGGACAACTGCGAATGATTGGGTGGGGGTCTGTGAAGAGGCTATCTCATATGCGCTCGCCCTTTCGAACGAGCCGGCTGCCTCAGCGTATACGGACCACAAAGGCAAAATCCGGCGCGACGTCAATCGTCGGCCGGTTGCACCACTAGCTCGGCACGGGCGAGGTGCCCAAATTACAGCCCGTGCTTCATCGCTTCCGTATTTGACTACCACTCACACTGGAGTAGCAGGTAAACAAATTCTGTCGTACGTACGCGATTACCTCAATGACGCTCCGGTACTGCGATCGCGATAACGGCAGAACTCCGAATGTCCTCATGGCGTGACATCGGTACTCGTGCCGGATGGGACCAGTCCTACGAGCTATTCATATGCTTCGAGGCTATTTTTTCAGTGCAGGCGCGATTCTGTTGGTCCTATTGCATCGACGAGGCTGCCGAAATCCCGTGGGGGCGCGCCGTTACTTACCGAGGGTACCCGGTATAGGTCACCAGGAGTATCGAGATGAAGATGACGACGCACAGAACCAGGCCAAATCCGATCCCCAGCAGCGCGGCGCGGCGGACGTCGGTCTGGTCCTGAAACCAGTCGAGAAAGCGCTTCAGAGCCCGCGATAGTGACCCCATCGCCACACTGTTCCTTCCCTGAGGATGCCGGAGACTCCGCGGCGATCAGCCGCACGATCCAACGCGTCGACAACGCCGCGCGGCTCGATTCAGGATGCACTACTGATCACTGGGATTTGAGCCGTCAATATCCTAACATCCTGTTGACGCGCGGATGGACCGGATGGCTCGAACTGGGGGAGAAATGGACCAATATCCGCTAAACAGTTACGAGGACGAGCAGCGCCGCGCCGCGATGACACGAAGCTACGTGACGCCCGCGGTCATCACCATGGTTCTCTATCTCGTGCTCTGGTTGCCCGGCCTGATCGCCAATATCGTCTTCTGGCAGGAGGCCTCGCGCACTGAACGGCTCATCGGCCGGTCGCCGGAAGGTAAAGGGTGCCTGCTGGCACTCTTCATCGTCTTCGTCCTGCTCCCCGTCGTTCTGGTTTGCGTTGGTATCGCCCTGTTCGCCACGGTTGGCTCTGTGCGTACCGGCGGTGTCTGATCGCGTGTCATGAGGCAACCGGCGAGCGAGACCATGCGTATACGATTTTGACAACCCGATTGTCGCGAAATCCCCCACGGAGCCGCGCCGTCACGTACTATTGATACAGCCACTCGGCAAATCACCTGGGAGACACGCGTGCGCGAGAGCGATGTCACCGAGTTAAGCAAACGGATCATCGAGAACGTCGATCGGGTCATCGTCGGCAAACGGGCAGTGACCGAACTTGTGCTGGTCGCCCTGCTCTGCGAGGGTCACGTGCTGGTCGAAGACGTGCCCGGTGTCGGGAAGACGACCATGGCCCGCGCGGTCGCGCGCTCGATTGGCGGGCAGTTCCGCCGGCTGCAGTTCACCCCCGATCTGCTTCCCTCGGACGTCAGCGGCATCGTCTTCTTCAATCAGAAGACCGGTGAGTTCGAGCTGCGGCCCGGGCCGATCTTCAGCAACGTGCTGCTGGCCGACGAGATCAATCGCGCCACGCCCCGCACGCAGTCGGCACTTCTCGAGGCGATGGAAGAGCGCACCGTCACGATTGAAGGGGATACGCTGCCGCTGCCGCGGCCATTTCTGGTGCTCGCGACGGAGAATCCGATCGAGCTCGAGGGAACCTTCCCGCTACCGGAGGCGCAGCTCGACCGCTTCTTCCTCCGGCTGGAGATTGGCTATCCCGACGCCGAGCAGGAGCTGGAGCTCCTGGCACGATTTCAAATGGCCAATCCGCTCGACGCGCTGGAAGCCGTCACATCGCCCGAGGAGTTGATGACCGCCGTGCAGAGTTGTCGCAACATCTACGTCGACGACGACCTGCGCTCCTACATCATCGACATCGCCCGGGCGACTCGCGCGCATGACACGGTTCGACTCGGGGTCAGCCCGCGCGGTACCTTCGCGCTCTTTCGCGCGGCGCAGGCGCTTGCGGCGGTCCGCGGGCGCAGCTTCGTCATTCCGGACGACGTCAAGATCCTTGGGCGGCCAGTTCTGGCCCACCGCATCATGCTGAGCCCGGAAGCGCGGCTTCGCGGGCGACACGCCGGGCAGATCATCGATGAGATCATTGCCGGGCTGAACGTACCGGTCGAGCAAGCCTGACGACCGGCGAGCCCCATCCGGCAAAATCGGGTAAACGATGGAACAGCATCGAGTTCGCAGCTACTTTTTCAACGCGATCTGGTTTTACGGCTCAGCGGTTCTGCTGCTGCTCGGAATGGCGTTGCGCCAGCCGGCACTCTCTATTCTGGCGTTTCTGACCCTGTTGACGGCCGGAACCAGCAAGCTCTGGAGTCGCCACGCGCTCGAGGGCGTCACCTATCACCGGCGCCTGTCGCAACACCCGGGTCTTTCGCGGCGAATCGATTCAGCTGACGGCGGAGCTGGTCAATCACAAGTGGCTGCCGCTCCCGTGGATCGAAGTCGAAGATCAGGTATCGGACCGCATCCGCGTGCGCGACCAGGAGACGCTCCCGAGCAGCCGGCCCGGCACCACCGTGCTGCGCCTGACGACGTCGGTCCGCTGGTTCGAGCGAGTTAGCTGGTCGTTCCGGCTCGATTGCCCGCACCGTGGGGCCTACTTCATCGGCCCTCTGTCGCTCCGCTCGGGCGACCTCTTCGGCTTCTTCTCGGAACAGCAGCGCTTCGACCACGTCGATCGGATTCTCGTCTACCCGCACATTCTCCCGCTGGAAGATCTGGGACTGCCGCCGCGCCACCCGCTGGGTGATTCTCGGGCGTTGCAACAATTGATCGCCGACCCGACCCGCACGGTCGGCGTACGTGAGTACCGGCCGGAAGATTCGTTTCGCTTCATCAACTGGAAGGCGAGCGCGAAGCTGCAGAAGATTCACGTGAAGGTCTTCGAGCCGACCGTCTCACTTCAACTCGGTATCTTTCTCAATCTCGACACGTTCGAGCGCCCCTGGGAGGGGATCGACTACACCCGAGCCGAAAGCGCGATCACCGCCGCGGCGTCACTCGCCAGTCACGAGCATCGAAGCGCGCTACCTGGTGGGGATGTACGCCAACGGCGTCACTGGCGGGCTCCGATCAAAGCCTGCGTATCCGCCCGGGGTTGGGACCTGACCAACTCGCGACGTGCTGGAAGGCCTGGCGAAGCTCACTCCGCTCGCCGCCACCAACTTCCAGCGCCTGCTGCATGAGGAGGCCAGCCGCTTCCCATGGGGAAGCACCATCGTCGTCGTCTCGGCCTTGATGACCGACGCATTGGCGCAGACGATCGAAGAGCTCCTGAATGAGCGTCACCGCGTGATCCTGCTGCGCATCGGCGAATTCAAGGTGCCGCAACTGCCCAACCTCGTCGTGCATACGCTGCCCGACGACCTGGTCGGCAAGGTGTTCACGGGGAATCGGTACGCGCGCATGATCAACGGCAGGGATGTGACGCCATGCAGGGCAGCAGAATCGTCGAAGCACGAATGGCAATGCTCGACCTCGCCACGCAGCTTGACTGGCGAGGAGAACTGCTGACCTTCTCACTCATCGTGGCCGAAAGCGCCGTTGCCTATCTCTTCCTGGGGCTTCTGGTCCCGGCGCTCAACACCCCCTACCAGCCCTTCCCGGCCTGGCTGATCTTCGCCCTGTTCATCACCGGTTACTACGTGCCGCATGTACTCGATCTCGTCCGCGTGTGGGGGTCAACCTACGAGACCATCCTTATCCTGGCGCTGATCGCCTCGTTCGCGGTGACGCTGAAGATCGCGAGCTTCCCTGGTGAGCCACTCCTGTCGACGGCCTGGCTGCACGGCGCGCTCAACGGCCTGATCCTGCGTCCTTCCCCCTCGATTCGCCCGGCCTGGGCGATCGTGGTCGTCGTCGCCTACACCTGGTGGCGCGGCAGGCTCCGGGGCGAGCCGATGATCGATTCCGCCTATCAGATGCTGCGCTGGGGCACGTTCGCGGTCGGCGTCGGGCTTGTTCTCGTGCTGATGGCGGCGCCGGAGGGCGCGCTGATTCGCGATCGAATGAGCGCTGCCGTCATCGTCTTCTTCACCGCCGCGTTGAGCGCTATCGCCATCGCGCGGCTGCGAATCGAAGGTATACGGAGCGGCAGTCCGCTCGGACCACGCTGGCTGGCAACCTTCGCGGCGCCGATCGCGAGCATCCTGCTCATCGCGGTCATCGCCGCCGCGATCTTCTCGCGCCGGTTTCTGGACACGATGCTCGTCGTGCTCTCTCCCATCTTATGGGCCGATCGGTATGATCGTCCGGCTGCTCGTGATCCTGGTGGCGCTGCTGGCCTTCGTGATCATCGCGCCGTTGCTCTGGTTCCTGCAGCGTGAGGGATTCGGCCAGTTCACCGGCGGCCTGCGCATCCCGCTGCTCTTTCGCTCCTTCGGTGGGTTTCAGCAGTTCTCTCTGACGCGCCTCAACATCGCCGACCCGGTGCGCTACTTGATCGTCGGGCTGGTTCTCTTCGGTCTCGTCACCGCACTGACGCGCTTCGTCTATCGCCGCCGTCGCCGCTGGCGGGACACGGCCAGTGAAAAGCGCGAGTCGGTTATGTCGCTTAGCGAGGCAGTCGGCTCGCTCTCATTCGATTTGCGCCGCTTTTTCCGCCCGCTTCCGTCGCGACGATTCTCTGGCCGGCTGCGTGGCGACCCGCGCTGGGCTCACACTGTCTTCATCCGGGAGACCTACCGGCGCATGCAGCGTTGGGGAGCGAAAGTCGGCGTCGAGCAGGGGCCGAGCATGACGGCGATCGAGTACGAGCCGGATCTCTCAAGTCGTTTCCCGGACGCCGGTCACGCCATCGGGACGATCATTGCGGTGTATACGCTGGCCCGGTATAGCGGAGAGCCCGCGTCCGCCGAGGATGCCGCCAACGTCCGCCAGGCCTGGGACACATTGCGCCACCTCAAAGCCTCCTGATGCGGCCAGGTCGTATACTTGAGCATGCAATCATCGTTGACACCGCCGCCGCATGACCCCGGGAGAACGTCCAACTTGACCGCGCCATCGTCACCCGATGCCCCCTATGGCATCTACCTGCACATCCCGTTCTGCGCTCGGATCTGCCCCTACTGCGATTTCAATCGCTACCTTCATCAGGAGCATCTGGTTCCGGACTATATCGACGCCCTGATCGGCGAGATGGACCTGACCCGGGCCGAGATCGGGCCGATACGCGCCGAGACGATCTACTTCGGCGGCGGCACGCCCTCGCTGCTCGAGCCGGAGCAGGTCGAGCGCATCATCGCTGCGCTCAGTGCAGCGATTCGAGATCGAGCCAAATGCCGAGGTAACGCTTGAAGCCAATCCCGAGCGATTGGACGAGGTCAAGCTTTCCGGCTTTCGCGCCGCCGGAGTGAACCGGATCAGCCTCGGGGTGCAGACGCTGCAGCCGCACGGGCTGCGCATTCTCGGCCGTGCCCATAAGCCGGAGGTTCCGCTGCGGGCACTGCGCCAGGCGCGCGCGGCCGGGTTCGACAACCTCAGCCTCGACTTCATCTTCGGCTGGCCGACGCAGACACTGGACGAGTGGCGCGAGCGACCTGGAGACGATGCTGACCTGGCAGCCGGAGCATCTCTCCCTCTACTCATTGATCGTCGAACCCGGTACGCCGTACCACGAGGCGGTGCGCAAGGGGAAGCTGATTCCCGTCGATGACGACACCACCGCCGACATGTACGAACTGGCGATCGAGATCCTGTCCGGCGCTGGTTGGCAGCACTACGAGGTGTCGAACTGGGCACGTGAAGCGGGGCTGGAGTCACGCCACAACGCGATCTACTGGCGCAACGGCCAGCTATCTCGGGCTCGGCGCCGGAGCGCACGGGCACATAGACCGTATGCGCGCGAGCAAGCTGCGCCTGCCGGCCGCCTATATTTCGTCGGTACGCGAGGGGCGTCTACCGATCGATTTCAGCGAGTCGATCGATGCGCCGACGGCGATGGCCGAGACCATGATGCTCGGCCTGCGCCTGCTGCAGGAGGGTGTCTCCGAAACGGCGTTCGCGGCCCGTCACGGGCTGCGGCTCCGTGAGGTCTACGGGCAGGAAATCGCATCGCTCGAAGCCCTCGGCCTGCTGCGCTGGGAAGGCGACCGGCTCAAGCTCACCCGCCGCGGCCTGCTCATGGCCAACGACGTCGCCGAACGGTTCCTGCCCGATACCGTCCCCGTGGGGTCAGCACCTCGATAAACGTGAATCATGCGGTCGAGGCCGGCGGGAGCACACTTGGTGCTCCCGCCGTGTCCCAGTCAAAATTTTCGGTGTAGTGGAGGAGTTCTTCTCCTGCCGCGTCGCTACTGCACCACCGCTCGCGTGATGTAGTACGAAGCCGTGAAGGTCCGAAACGCCTCGATTGCGTCCTGAGCGACGAAGCGCACCGAGCGATCACCGGTCCGTTCGACGGTCGGCATCAGCGACGAGGCGTCGGCTTCGATGCTGTGGTAGAAGTCGATCTCGACCGTGATCGGTGTGCTCACCTGCAGCGGCTGGCGGCTGCCCAACGTCTCGATCGCCTGCTTCGCGGCGGCCTTGATGCGCTCACGCGCGAGCTCCGGATGCAGACTCTCGCCGGACATGCGTGTGATGCCTCGCTTGACCGAGACACCGACGTGCGGAGGCAGGATCGCCTTGGCGTCGCGCACCGCGGCGTCGTCACCGGTCACCAGCGCGATCGGCACCCCGTAATGGCCCGCCACCGAGGCGTTGATGCCGGTTTCGCTGTAGACCGTGCCGTTGTAGCGCAGCTCATACGGATGATACGCGTGGTTGAGGACGCCATCCCGAATGCCGGCCGAGGCGTGATAGCCGACGAAAAAGACCGCATCGAAGGAGGAATCGAGCCCTTCGACCATGAACATCGGCTTTAGCCGTCCCTGGATCACCGACGCTTTCGGATGCAGCAGCTCCGGCAGTAAGTTGCGCATTTGCGCGTGACTGTCGTTGACGACGATCTCGGTCGCGCCCGCCTCGAGCGCGCCCGCGATGGCCGCGTTGGTCTCCAGCGTCATGAGGCGGCGGCCAAGCTCGAAGTCCGCTCCTCCGGCCAGGTTCCCCTGGTTGCGATCGACGACACCGGCACAACCTTCGATATCGACTGAGATGTAGATCTTCATGTCATTTCCTTCCGCTGTCGAAGCCTGCCGGCCACACGGCTCGTGCTTCGGTCGTGCTTACTGGCCCCAGGTTTCGCGCAGCACGCGTACCCAGTTGCCATGGGCGATCTTTTTCAGCGCGGCATCGTCATAGCCGCGATCCTTGATCGCCTGCATCAGTTTCGGCAGGCCGGCGGCATCCTTCAGCTCGTTCGGCATCATCGCCCCGTCGAAGTCCGAGCCGAGAGCGACGCAGTCGATCCCGAGCTTGTCGACCAGATGATCGACGTGATCGACCATCACCGCGAGCGGTGTGTCCGGGTTCATCTGGCCGTCCGGCCGCAGGAAGCCGCAGTGATAGTTCAGGCCGACGATGCCGTTGCTCTCCCGCACCGCCGCGAGCTGTGAATCGGTCAGGTTGCGCGGCGCGTTCGACACCGACCAGGCGTTGGAATGGGTCGCGACGAGCGGCGCATCGGAGATGCTCGCGACATCCCAGAAGGTCTTCTCATTGGCATGCGAGAGATCGACCAGCACGCGCCGGCGGTTGAGCTGGCGAACGAGTTCCTTGCCGGCATCGGTCAGGCCATCGCCGATATCGGGCGTCGCAGGGAAGATGTTCGGCACTCCGGCGGCGTAGATGTTCTGCCGGAAGTGCGTCAACCCAACTGAGCGCAGGCCCGCCGCGTAGAAGACTTCCAGCGCCTGACCGTTCGGATCCAGCGGATCGGCCCCCTCGAAATGGAGCTCGATGGCGAAGATGCCGTTATCGAGGCAGTGCTGAAGCTCGGCGGCGGTGCGCACGATCTTGCACTGGCCGTTGGAGTCACGCTCGAGCGCGAACAGCGTACCGAGCCGCAGCAGCGCGTCGGACTGCGCCTCTTCCAGCGGGATCGGCGGCGGCCAGCCCCGTCGGGAGCGTAGTTGGCGCCGACATTCTCGATGGCCCGCCCGCCCGACGTGCTGGGGGGCGGGTCCGCCGTCTCGCGTTTCTTGGCGCGGGCCAGAACGGCGAAGAAGCCGCCGCCAAGACCCCCTTCGCGCGCGCGGGGCAGATCGATATGCCCCTTATCGGCTCGCTCGAAGAACGACCGGCCACCGGGGCCGTCGAAGCCTTCGCCGGCCATGCTGATGATCGTATCGTTGTGCCCATCGAAGATCGGTGGGAATGACCCAGATGCCGCGCCGCCGCTCATGGTTGCTCCTTAACGCTGGTACGAACCACCCTTATCACGTTCTCGTACATGCCCTTGTAGCGGCTGAGTGATCCGGTGTCAATCGCGGTTGAGATCAATCGCCTCGTCAGGAGGTGGATGTGCCGGGTATGACGAACCTCCGCGCTGGCGTCCACGTTCCCCTTCGTGGACCCCTGCTCTCTTCGAGCGCGCGGAGGTTCTACCGGCGGTGATATCGCCCACCGGCGTCGCTGAGTCTAGTCGTCGCCCGCGGCGGCTGCCGGTGACGCCGGCAGCTCGTGGCGTGGCGTGCCGACGTTGCTGATCATCGTCTTCTCAGCGTGCTGAATCACGCGAATGATGAGCCAGCCGGCGGTGGCGATGACGCCCGCGAACGCGATCCACATCAGCCACAGCGCCGTGGTCGGGTGCGCACTACTGGTGAACGCGCTGGCGAAACCGGCCAGTTTCGGCTGGTCAGCCGCTTCGATCGCGAAGATCTGCGGGATGTAATAGAGCACCGATCCGATGACGAGAAACGCCGTGGCAACGCGATACGCGTTGACGTCGTCATCCACCCGATGCGAGAGCTTGACCGCCAGGGCCAGGAGCAGGAACAGGGCGGCAAACGAGCCGGTGATCGGCAGATCGGAGTTTTGCACGACGTTCGGCATGAAGAAGACGAAGCCGAGCGCGAAGGTTATCAACAGAACCGCGTCGCGCATGAGCAGATAGGACATCCACCAGACGTCAGCACCCAGTCGCAGCCCGCAGCGGCGCAACGTGCGCAGCACATAGGGCCGTCCGAGATGCAGCATCAGGGTCATCGTCCAGAGAGCGGGCAGGAAGGCCACGATCGTGGAGACTAACCATTTCGCGCCGCCCTGAACCAGTGCGTCATTTATCGCGGTAGCGACATCATCTGGAGACATGAAACCAATCCTCTCGTGATCGGGCGATAGACGCTCGAATCATCATCGCCGTCTATTCGACTTCGGCACGTCCACCGGTCTTGAGCGTGTAGCCCGCGGCGATGGCGCCCAGCACTGCCAGGATCCCAATCGACACATAGGTCAGCGGCACGGCCCACCCCTGATTACTGCTCGTGACCAGGAAATCGCTGACCGACTTGAGTGAACCGGTGGCGACGTCGCTCGCCTGAACACCAACGACGAAGGGGATGAAGTAGCAGAGCGACCCAAGCCCAAGCAGGACGGTCACCAGGCGGAAATCGCGCAGGTTGTGATCCGGGTCACCCATCAGCTTGACCAGCAGCACGCCGAAGAGGCAGGCCGCGGCCAATCCACCGGTGAGCGGCAACGCGTTGCCGGTGATGACATCCGGGAAGAAGAACATGAAGCTCATCGTGACGCCGGTGACGATAAGGATGTCACGCACGCCGACGTAGATTAGCCAGAGCAGATCCGCGCCCAGGCGCAGGGTGAAACGGCCGATCATATCGAGGATGTAGGGACGCCCCAGATGTAGACCGAGAATGACGAGCCAGATGATTGGCAGGGCAGCAGCGAGCGTGCCCTCCATGAATTGCTCGCCTCCGTCATTGATTCCATTGATGATTGCATTCGTCAGATCTTGGACTGACACGCTAGCACCTCCTTGGCACCACGAGCGAACCGAAGTTCACTAGGACGACTGATGGGCGACGGCCGTCTCGGCACGACGCGCCACGATCGTCGGACAGAGATAGGCCAGATCGCAGCGCAGGCAGCGGCTGCCTTCCGTACGCGCCTGGTCTTCGGTGAAACCGGCGGCTGCTTCCACGGACCGAGCGTGGCTGATGCCGTTATGGAGCGGCATCTCCGCCCGAGTGCTCGGTCGCAGATCCAGCATGACCCGGCCATCGGACGGCAGCGTCGACACCGTCTCGAATTCACCTTCCGGCATCTCCGCCGCCTCGGTCGGCGACAGGTGCTGCAAGAAGGCGTGCATCTGCTGGGCCGCTTTGCGCCCGTGAGCGGCCGCGAGAATGATCGATTTCGGTCCGTAGGTCACATCCCCGGCGGCAAAGACGCCCGGAGCGCCGGTCGCCAGCGTCGTCGGATTGATCAGCAACCCACCCCATGGAGCAACACCCACGCTCGTGCCGGAGGGCAGGAACGACGGGTCCGGCGCCTCGCCGACCGCGACCAGAACCACATCCGCCGGCAGATCGAACACACTGTTCGGGACCGGCACCGGCTGTCGCCGGCCACCAGCGTCCGGCTCGCCGAGCACCATACGCTGGCTGCGGATACCAGTCACCTTCCCGGCAGCACCGAGCACTTCGACCGGAGTCGCCAGCTCCTGCAAGCGAATTCCCTCCGTGAGCGCCGCCCGAACCTCTTCCTCCTGGGCCGGCATTTCGTGCCGCGTCCGCCGGTAGAGGATGGTGACACTGCTCGCGCCAGACCGCAGGGCCGACCGCGCCGCGTCCAGGGCGGTGCTGCCGCCACCGACGACGATCACGTTGCCCGACAGCCTGGTGTTCGACTCCAGATTGAAGCTCTTGAGGAAGGTCGTGGCTGGGATGACTCCCTGCCACTCCAGCTCGCCCGGGATATCGAGTCGCTGGCTCCGCTGGGCGCCAACCGCCAGCAGGATCGCCGCGAATTGCTGCGCGCAGCTCGGGCAGCGAGATATCCCGGCCAAGCGCCGTGTTGAGACGGATCTCGACACCCAGGCCGAGGATCGCATCCACGTCACTCGCGAGCTGCTGGCGCGGGAGACGATAGTCGGGAATCCCGATCGCCATCATCCCACCGGCGACCGGCAAGGCATCGAAGACGGTGACGGGATAACCGCGCCGCGCCAGGTAGTAGGCGGCGCTAAGGCCGGTCGGCCCGGCGCCGACGACCGCCACTCGCTCGGCGTACTTCTGCACCGACGGGGGAATCCGGCGCGAACGGAGCGTGCCGTGATCCATGGCAAAGCGCTTCAGATCACGAATGGCGATCGGGGAGTCGAACTCGGCACGGCGGCAGGCAGCCTCGCAGGGCGCGGTGCAAACCCGGCCGCAGATCGATGGAAAGGGGTTCGATTCCGACGCGACTCGTTGTGCCTCGTCATAGCGACCTTCGGCCGACCAGGCTGACGTAGAGCCCGGCATTGGTGCCGACCGGACAGGCCGCCTGGCACGGAGCCCGCAAATCCTCGGTCCGTTCGCCAAGCCAGGTGCGCCAGCTCTGCCAGGTTTCCTTGCGCTCGGCGACGTGCCAGGCGCGTCCCTCACCCCACGGGGTCTCGCCGGGCTCCTCCGGCGTCGCACGCGTGTACTCATCGAGCGGGTGCCAGCCGTCTTCGGCCGGCAGGTGCTCCAGTGGACCGCGCGCGGCGTAGACGACCTGCGGTATGCCGCCTTCGATGGTGATCGCGCCCGTCGGGCATTCCTGGGCACAGACCTGACACCCGACGCACGAATCGACCTGAATCGGAGCCAGCATCATCCAGGGCCGGCTCGCGGCCAGCCCGGGAATCGGGCTCAGGCGCTCATGCTCGGTGCCGATCTCTCCTGATCCAGCGGGGCGGCTCATATCCAGGCAGCGCACGGGGCAGAGATCCATGCAGATGCCACAGTTGATGCACGCGCTTGGATCGACGTGAAAACGATAAGCCATGCCGATCTCCTCTCGGCGGAAGAGCCAGCCCAACCCGGGAGCCCCCGAACGAACCGGGAACTCGCGCAAGCGCTCATCGACTTCCATCACCTCGCGTCGACCGGCCCGTTCGCTGATGCGTCGTGCCGTCGATCACCGGGTTAGAAGGGCGATGCCGCGCTTGGCATCGGGCAACGTCACCACCGCCATCCGGAATCTCATCTTATGTGCAGTCTAACGACTGGTATCCTCTGCTACATCCGTACTAATACCGCAACAAAGCGCGTGATTTCACGGTGTGACGTTACAAATCCGTATCAATTGTGATACCGCCGTGACAACGGCATACATGACCGCCGGGACGGACCCGAACAGAGGTGACTGCGGCGGTGTTTGTGAGGTCGTTCATGCCGATCCGCTACCTGCACAACCACCACCGCCGGCCACCTCGGTTACGAGCAAAAGTCCGCTACCGGAGGCCGGTACCGTGCCGGGTTCCGGATCTGGGAGACATCTCACCGCTGTGCGGCGTGCCCCACGGGCTGTCGCTGCCCGTGCCGACCACAGTGCCGGACCCGTCCGTGATCAGGCGGATGCTGCCAAGGGCATCGGCCCCGGCAAACTGCGACGTCTGGCTCTGGTCATCGACCTGCTCGGCGAGTCCGGCGGGGCCGAAGACGTTCTCGACCATCCCGTCGGCGATCACGGTTCCTAGCCCGGTTGGATCCCAGGTGTAGTTGGTGGTTGTCCCGTTGACCGTCTTGCTGATTCGCTTACCCGCACCGTTGCAGGTGTAACTGGCCGCGCCTGCTCCCGCGAACGCCAGACCGTTGCCGCTCCTCACCCAGTCCCGACCTTCGCCCGAGCCGCACACGCAGGTCTTGACAGGACACCATTTGATGTCTTATTCTCGGTTCAGACACCAAACGGTGTCGCATATGAGGCCGGTGCGCAACGGTCCCATGTGTGCGTCGAAGGCAGAGAGAGTGAGCTCCATGCGAGATGTCTACAGTGCGGTGGCCGATCCGACTCGCCGCCAGCTGCTCCACTTGCTGGCCGACGCCGATGAGCTGCCGCTCCACGAGATGACGGCCCGGTTCCGGGTGGGCCGCACAGCCGTCTCCAAGCATTTGGCCATTCTCAAGGAAGCCGGTCTCGTGATCGATCGCAAGGCCGGGAGGGAGACGCGCTACCACCTGAACGCCGCCCCGCTGCGCGAGATTCAAGAGTGGGTCTCGTTCTACGAGCGGTTCTGGACCGAGCGGATCGATCACCTGAAAGACCTGTTGGAGGAGGAGAACGTATGAGTGAGACCGTTGTGCTGGATTTTGAGCTGAAGAGCCCGATCGAGCGGGTCTGGCACGCCCTGACCGATTCCGCCACGCTCTCCAAGTGGATGCTGTTCAAGTCGAACGACTTTGAGCCTGTCGTGGGGCACGTTTTTCAGTTCCGAGAGGCGCCCGGCTGGACCGGCGTCGTCGATTGCGAAGTGATCGAGGTGGACAGGCCGCACCGGCTTTCCTACACCTGGGTCAGCGGCGGGGAGAGCAACCTGCCGCACTCGACGGTGGTCACCTGGATGCTGACGGAGGCCGAAGGCGTCACACGGCTGCACCTCGAGCAGAGCGGTTTCCGGAGCGAGGCCAAGCAGGAGATCGGCGGCGCCAAGTACGGCTGGATGAGCATGCTGGATCAGCTGCAGAGCCTCTTGGCCTCGGCGTAGCCGGCCGGGCGATCGCAGCAATCACACGCATGGACCATACGTGAAGGAGATCATTATGGATGAGAGGAAATCTGCAAAGGCGGGCACGCCCAAGACCGCCAAGAGCGCCAGCGACGCCACGTTCACGGGATTCACGGCCGAGGAACGAGCCGCGATGCGGGAGTACGCCCAGGAGATCAAGACGACGGCGCGTCGCGGATCGAGCGCGACCAAGGCAGACGGTGAGAGTGATGTGCTGGCAAAGATTGCCGAGATGTCGGAGCCGGATCGCTCCATGGCTGAGCGGGTCCACGCCATCATCAAAGCCGCCGCGCCGGACCTCTCGCCGAGAACCTGGTACGGAATGCCCGCGTATGCCAGGGATGGCAATGTCGTCTGCTTCTTCCAGAGCGCGCAGAAGTTCAAATCGAGGTACGCCACGCTCGGCTTCAGCGACAAAGCAAACCTTGACGACGGCGACATGTGGCCGAACTCCTACGCGCTCAAGGAGTTGAACGCCGCCGTGGAGGCGCGGATTGGCGCGCTCGTGAAGAAAGCGGTGAGTTGAGGCCTGAGCTCGCCACTGGGTCCGCCCTGGATGTGAATCGATCGAGAACCGTCGTTGTCACAGACCCGGCACGGGAGAGTCGGTCGGGTGCGGCGCAAAGCTTCACCGTGGGAGTCCATGTCCTCTGGTGGCCAGTACACTACCACCTGGTCCGGTTCGGCGGCGCGCGCGCAGGGAGACGATTGCGTCTCCGCAACCTGCTCGCCTGCGTTGAGAAAACGCTGCGCGTACCAGCGCCCTATCCCCCATGGTTTCTCACCATGCCGATGTATTATCCCAGCAAACGTTTGTTCTCGTAGACGTGGGCCGTATCGATTGCCGCTCGTCTCTCGGCCTGGCGGAGTCGTCCGGATACGCCTTGTGTTTCCCGCTGGTTTCTCTGGAGAGGAATCATGCCAACTCGCGCAGAGATTCTGGATACCCTGGCGACGTCGCAGGCACAGGTCATGGCGTATTTTCAAGGGCTGAGCCCGCAAGACCTGGAGCGCCCGGCCACGGCGAGTGGAGTTCCCGGAGCCGCTCCGTGGCGCGCCAAGGATCACTTGGCTCACCTGGTGCACAGCGAGCGCAACATCCAGCACTTGCTGCGCCGTACCCTCGCCGGCGACACGCGAGACGTTCTCTTACGCCTGCAATACCCAGAGGGCATGCCGCTGCCGGGCACTCTGGGCGATTGGGACGCGCTGACCCCGGAGGAGCAGGAGCAACTGGAGCTGGCCGTCGCCAGCGTCAATCAAACCTACCTGAACGCGCACCAGGACGACACCCTGGAACTGCTGGCGGCGGATTACCTGGCGGCGCGGCTGGACACTCTGGACCTCCTGCACCAGTTCTCCGATGAGCAGCTGGCCGCTCCGGTGCCCACGGTCGTTGGTGAGCAGGCCGCCGGCGACTTGTTTGCCGGACGAGCGGGGCATGCGACCGTGCACATCACCTGGATTGAGGACGGATGGAGTCAGAGCGGGTAGACGGGTTGCTTTCATCTCCGGTCTGCAGCGTCTTGAACCGGTGAGCCGAAGGCCGCTGCTAGCGTGAGGCCCGCTGAGTGATCGCGTCGTGCCGATGCACGTACAGATCCAGTGCCGGCTGGTTACCTTCAGCATCAACGAGCGGGAATGGAGAAGCTTTTCGGCTGTCACAGCCATGAGCTGCACTCGAGGGCACCGTCAGATGACGACACGTTCGGAGCGGCACGCCGCTCGAACGCCACGGAACGGAAGGGTATTCACATGAGAATCAAGCTCACCAGCGTGTACGTGGACGACCAGGAAAAGGCTCTCCGCTTCTACACCGAAGTGCTGGGCCTTACCAAGAAGGCCGATTTCAGCAACGGGCCGTTTCGCTGGCTGACTGTGGCTCCATCCGAAGAGCCGGACGGGACAGAGCTGCAGTTGGCGCTCAACGACAACCCGGCGGCAAAGGCTTACCAGGAGGCGATGTTCCAGCAGGGTCAGCGCGCCGCGATGTTCTACACCGATGATGTCAAGGGCGACTACGAGCGCATCAACG
>CAVSAD010000007.1:0-283502 GCA_963725815.1 uncultured Chloroflexia bacterium | reverse complement strand
CGTTCGTCATCTGGAATGAATGATGACAGCACATTCAACGTGGTCGTCTTGCCGGAGCCCGTGCCGCCGGATACCACAATATTGAGTCGTGCCTCGACACATGCTTTCAGGAACGTCACCATCTCGCGACTGACCGTCCCGAAGCGGATGAGATCCTCGGACGTCAGCGGGTCCTTGGCGAACTTGCGGATGGTCAGCGTCGGGCCGACCAGCGAAATCGGCGGGATGACCGCGTTGATACGAGATCCGTCAGGAAGGCGGGCGTCCACCATTGGCGAGCTTTCGTCAATGCGCCGGCCAAGGGGAGAAACGATCCGATCGATCACGCGCATCACATGATCGTCGTCCTGGAAGGTGACGTCGCTGATCACCAGTTTGCCGGCCCGCTCCACGTAGACCTGCCTCGGACCGTTGACCATGATTTCAGAAACTGAATCATCCTTCAGCAATGGCTCGATCGGTCCATAGCCGAGGATCTCAGCCGATATCGCTTCGTAGAGCCGCAGGCGCTCAACTCGAGTAAGGACAATGTTTTCTGCTTCGAGAACCGATTGAAACGTTTCCTCAACCGTGCGACGAACCTCTTCGTGATTGGCGAGGTCCATTCGGGGATCGAGCTCGGATATCAACCGATTCTGAACCCGGGTCTTCAGCTCATTGAACGAGTCTCCGCGAGGCGCGGCGGCCCCCGCGGTCGCAATAGCCGGCCGGCGTAATGACCCCAGATCGGCTGTCGCTCCCCGAGGCGCTCCTGGAAGAGATGGGCTCTCCGTCGCTCCCAGCCTTGAGGTCGTTCGACCTGCCGGCGGGACCTGCTGCCCGTCTTGCGATCCATCTTCCGGAACGGTGCCGAGCCGTTTTAGCAGGGACATTGTATTCGGCCTCCACCTTCTGTCGGCACGCGCTCCGACTCAGCAATATGGTCAGCGCCACGACGCGTCGTCGACACGCCCGGCGCTCGCAAGAACTGCGGCACACCGGCGGCCGTGAACGACGCTACCGTGACGATTCTATCCACGGCCCAACGCCGTTTTCAGTCGAAATACGACACTGCCCGACCTCTTGGCGCCGTTGGCGACGACCTCGTGGGCTTCCAGATCCTCCTGTACCAGCGTCGAGCAGAGACGGTTGATCTCGGCCGAGAATCGATGATCAGGTTGACTGCCTACGAGAGGCGAACCCTCGTTGATGCTGCGCAACACCGCCTGATGATCTTCCGGGATCTTGAACTCCAGTTCGCGCTTCAAGTTTTCGGCGATGTCCGTCACGGGGATTCCGGAGTAGTTGTTGAAGCGATTCAGCACGAGCATGATCTTGTCTTCCGGATATCCGAGAAGTTCGGCAATTTCGAGAAACTGCCGGGTGTCTTTGATCGCCGTCATCTCCATTGTGAGCACCAGCAGAAGCTTGTCGGACTGGTCCATGAGGGCCAGCATCGTGTCGTCGAAACCCGGGCGGGAGTCGATCACGACGTACTCGACCGACTTCGAGAGCACCGAAACTGCCGCCCTCAGGTGATCCGGAGATACTGTCTCCGACTCTTGCGGTGTTGAAGGAGCAAGCAGCAGCCTGATGCCCGACGAGTGGGTAACCAGTACGTCATCGAGCAGCTCCCTGTCGAGCAGGTTCGGTGGAACGGCAATGTCGGCAAACGTCTTGCTCTTGGCCACGTTCATCATGACGCCTACATCACCGAAGTTGAGCGATGCGTCGACCAAGGCAACTTGCTTGTTTGTCAGTTGGCGGATCGCCATCGCGAGATTTGTCGCGAGGACCGAGCGTCCGACTCCACCCTTGTTGCTCACGACGGCGAATACTTTTGCGGATCCTGATTCAGCCGGTCGCGGGCCGTTGCCGTTGGTTGACGGTGCGGCAACCTGCCGCTGGACCTGTTGTGCCAACCGAGAAACGTGCCGAACGGCGGTGATCAGCTCTTCCAGGCTGAAAGGCTTTGCCAGGAATTCCCGAGCACCTGCGAGCATGGCCCGCCGGAGCATATCCGGCTCATCTTCAACCGACATCATGATGACGCCAACTGATGGCAGACGTGAGGTGATCTCGGTGGTTGCCGTGATGCCATCCATGTCCGGCATGTTGATGTCCATCAGGACAACGTCTGGCAGCAGCTTCAGCGCGAGGTCGATTCCCTCCTGGCCGCGCGCCGCTTTCCCGATCACCTCGACATCGGATTCGAATCGCAGGAGTTTCTCGACGTTGTCTCGACTTTCCGGAACGTCGTCGACGATTAGAACCCGAATCGTCCGCACACTCACTATTGTCCTCCGCCTGGCAGTTTCACTGTCTTCGGCGCCGGTAGACCAAAGCTGCTCATCAGCTGGTCGTAGGTGACACCAGTCGTCGTCGCGGTCGAGTGATCATCCGGAGCGCGGAGCACCACCTGATATTTGCCCTGGTTGTCCTCGAGGAACTTGATGAGTTCAGCCTGCTGCGGATCAACCTCGAGCACCAGCATGTCCGCATTGGGAAGCGCTGCATTCGCAACTGGGGTTGCAGTTCCATTCCCGCTCGTCGGCGTTGATTGAGCGGGTGCCGACGATGTGTCGTTGACCGATTGATTGCCGGCAATGACTCGAAGAACGCGGATATTCTGCAGGATAACCTTCGTAATCGGGTTGCCGTTCTGGTCGTCCGTCACCAAGAATCGGGAACCGGCTTCACCTGGATACGGATAAACGGTCGGCGCCGGCTGTCCCGCCGGCGGGACCTTGAGATCGCCGTCTTTGAAGTTGTAAACCGCGTCACCTTGCTTGGCCTCAATGACGTTGGTCGGTAGAACCCCAGTCAGGTTCACGCGAACGGAATAGACGATATCAACATAGTCATCAGGTCGGATCAGCCCGCCGAGCGCGCTCACGCGGTCCACCGGCAGCGCAGCGGCACGCTTGCCGTCAGTGAGCAGGTTCGTCAGACCCGGTGTGACCAGATTCGCCATCAGGATTTGCTGACCTTTGACGACATCACCGTTAGTCGCAAGTCCGAGTACCTGCGCCGAGTTCTGTGCCGCGCCAGATGCAGCAGAAACCTTTTCGATCTGGACGGGCTTGATATCTTCCTCACGGATAACCGTGTTGGCGGGTATATCCCTCGTCGCCTGTAGGACGGTGACCATGACCGCCTGACTGGCGCTGGTCTGTTTGCTCTTGTTGCCTCCCGAAAAAGACATGACTGCGAGCAAAACGGCCACGAGGGCGAGCCCGACCCCCAACAAGATGAAGAGGCGACCACCCCTGCGCATCTACGAGTCCTCTCTGGCACAGCTTCGAAGAGCCACACAACCGCACTTCGTTTGCCGGAAGCGCTACAATCGAAACCGGATTGTGGTTCGCTCCCACAGAAAGTCTAGGAATGGCCTATCGGGCTCACCATAGTACGTTGGTAACGAGCACGTCCTATGGCAGTACCGTGTGAGCGACGGCGACCGCGCGCATGCACCGGAGGCAGAGCTGTCCAAGAATCGAGTCGTGACCTTATGACCCGAGGGCGCGTGCAGGAACTTCTGTACGGCAATGACGCGACAGAGCGAATCGTCGCGGTCGAATACGCGCGCAACGGGCAGGTGGAGATCATCCGTCGCGACCTCGACGGTGCGGTCAGATCGGACATGGCTCCGTTTCAACCCTGGTTCATCACGACCGACCACGGAGTTCACGCGGCACGTAGTGCGACGGTGGAGCCCCTGTCCGGGGATTTGCCACTCAATCGCCGGCTGATCTTCAGTTCATGGTCAACGCTACCGGGATGATCTCGAACGCGTCGTTCAGGCAAAGATCGCTGCTCACCAGTTCAGCCAACCGACCGATCAGTTCCTCATCACCACCGGCAAGACGCTGTTCAAAGGGATGACCTTTGACGAATTGGTGCGGCTGCAACTCGACATCGAGACGATCGGGCTTGATCCATCGGATCCAGCCGCTCGAATCCTCGCGATCGCGGTGTCGACCAACCACGGGGAATCATCGGTGATTGCCACCGGTGATCTGAGCGAAGCCGAAGCGCTTGAGTCACTGAATTCCTGGATCGCACGCGTCGACCCGGACGTCATCGAGGGACACAACATCTTCAACTTCGACATGCCCTTCTTGATACGTCGCGCACGGGCGAACGACGTGGTACTGGGGTGGGGCCGAGACGGGAGCGAGCCCAAAGAGATGGGCACCCGCCGGTTCAAGGCTGGCGCGCGTTCCATTCCGTTCCAGTACATCGCCGTTCACGGCCGCCATATCATCGACACCTACCAGCAGATTCAGCGGTATGACTATGCCGGCGAGATGCAAAGCTACGGGTTGAAGGAAGCAGTTGACGCCTTGGGACTGACGAAGTCCGATCGTGTCTTCGTACCCGGCCACGAGATTGCCTCCACGTGGGAGCGGGACCGCCAGCGCATCCTGGCGTATGCCCTTGACGACGTACGTGACGTGGCTTTGCTGAGTGAGTTGGCGGCGCCAACCGAGTTTTATCAGACGCAGATTCTGCCACGAAGCTATCAGCGTGTCGCGACTGGTGGGCCCGGAGAGAAGATCAACCTGCTGATGACGAGGGTGTATCTCTCCGAGGGACACAGCCTCCCACTTCCGAAACCGTCGCGCGGGTATCCAGGAGGTTATACCGAGGTACGACGCGTCGGTGTCTTCAAGCCGGTCGTGAAGTGTGATGTCGAAAGCCTATATCCGGCGATCATGTTGGTCGACAACGTGAAACCAACGAGCGACGTCCTCGACGTCTACCTGCCGTTGTTACAGGTGCTCACAACTCGCAGACTCGCCGCCAAGAACGAAGCTCGACGCAGCGAAGGCGAAGAGCGGGCTCGCTGGAACGGATTGCAATCCAGCTTCAAAGTGCTCATCAATTCGTTCTCGGGCTACCTCGGCTATAACCGGGCGCTGTTCAACGATTTCGAGGCAGCCTCGCGGATCACAACCCGTGGACAGCAGCTAATCCAGCACGTTGTTCGGGAGCTCGAAGCCTCGGGAGCTGAACCGATCGAGATCGACACGGACGGCGTCTATTTCAAGCCGCCCGCGCAGATCACGACCGTCGAGCGGCAAGAGGAATTCGTCGCGTCGATTTCATCGAAGCTGCCGTCAGGCATCAATCTCGCCTTCGATGGCAGCTATGTAGGGATGGCATCGCTGCGCACGAAAAATTACGCCCTGCTGACACACGAAGGACGGATGGTTCTGAAGGGGAGTGGATTACGGAGCCGGAGAGAGGAGCGCGTCCTGAGGCAGTTCCTCGAGGAAGCAGCACGATCGCTCATCGAGGAGTCGCCGCTACGAGTCCGTACTCGATATCTCGACGTCGCCAGGTTGATCCAATTACGGCGTCTTGCTCCCGAGGAAATTGCGCGTTGGGAAACGATTACCGAAAAGACGTTCACCAGCGAATCCAACAAACGTGTTGCGTCCGCGACCACGGGTGAGCGCATCGGAGAGCGAGTTGCGGTGTACCAGCGAGCCGATGGTAATCTCGCCCGGCTCGACGACTATGACCGGGATGAGGATGTCGATTACCTGCTCCGCCGTTTGAATGATATGGGGCGTCGTTTCGAGCCGCTATTCCTGAGCGATCTCCCCTTCGACTACGTCTTCCCGAAACTCACGTCGCGCACTGATATAGACGCCGTACAACGCGAGCAGCCGACTCAGCAGCTCTCGTTGTTCGATTAAACGCCCGTCACAGTCGTGCGCGTTAAACGCCGACACCGCCGGGGAGACCGGCGGTGTTGGTCTGGTGGGTAGCGGGGGCGGGATTCGAACCCGCGACCTTTGGGTTATGAGCCCAACGAGCTGCCACTGCTCCACCCCGCGCTACAGGGGAGATGGGGGAACTGCGTTCGAGGGCAACTGGCGTGTGCGCGCGACGGCCTCGCCTCCCACGCGGTCGCCCGCGCAGTACTCTCCGGCGCTGGCGCCGGGCACGACCCGGTTCGGGATGGTTCGGGGTGGTTCGACGCCGCTCTGGGCCACGCGCACACCCCAATCGCCCTCGCTCATTCCCCTGGGAGCACCTTTGCTGTTTTCGTTGTCGACACCCATCGACTCATCTCCGCGGTGTGCGCCGCCGGTGCCCGGACCGTCGTTCGCACATGCCGTCCACGTCTCACGTCGGGTTCTCCCCACGCCACGGGACGGTGATGACGTTACACCCCCCTCGACCATGAGCACGGCTTCGCTCCGGTCGGTTACCCGCCGTCCACGTGCCGCCTCGCAACCGGGTCGTCTTCCCGGGGTCTTACCTCTCTCGAGTGAGAAGGTTCATCTTGGGGCAGGCTTCCCACTTAGATGCTGTCAGCGGTTATCCCTGCCGAACGTAGCTACCCAGCACTGCCGGTTGCCCGACAACTGGCACACCAGCGGTTCGTCCAGCCCGGTCCTCTCGTACTAGGGCCAGCCCCCCGCAACCTTCTAGCGCCCACAGCGGATAGAGACCGAACTGTCTCACGACGTTCTGAACCCAGCTCGCGTACCGCTTTCATGGGCGAACAGCCCAACCCTTGGGACCGCCTCCAGCCCCAGGATGCGACGAGCCGACATCGAGGTGCCAAACCCTGCCGTCGATGTGAACTCTTGGGCAGGATCAGCCTGTTATCCCCGGGGTAGCTTTTATCCGTTAAGCCACGGCCCTTCCACTCGGTACCGTGGGATCACTACGTCCGCCTTTCGGCCCTGCTCGGCGTGTCAGCCTCGCAGTCAAGCGCCCTTGCTGCCGTTGCACGCTCCGGCCGGTTTCCATTCGGCCTGAGGGCACCTTTGAACGCCTCCGTTACCTTTTAGGAGGCGACCGCCCCAGTCAAACTCCCCACCAGCCACGGTCCCCGGCCCGGATTACGGCACAGGGTGAGCGCGTCGATCGTGCAAGAGTGGTATTTCACCGTCGGCTCCCCCAGACCTGGCGGCCCGGGTTCACTGCCTCCCACCTATCCTACACATGCACGACCCACACGCAATGGCAAGTTGGAGTAAAGCTCCACGGGGTCTTTTTGTCCTGCTGTGGGTCACCCGCATCTGCACGGGTACTTCAATTTCGCCGGGTCCCTCGTTGAGACAGCGCCCAGATCGTTATGCCTTTCGTGCGGGTCGGAACTTACCCGACAAGGAATTTCGCTACCTTAGGACCGTTATAGTTACGGCCGCCGTTTACCGGGGCTTCACTTCAGAGCCTCATCAGCCCTCCGTTTAACCTTCCGGCACTGGGCAGGCATCAGCCCCTATACGTCGGCTTGCACCTTCGCAGAGACCTGTGTTTTTGGTAAACAGTCGCCTGGGCCTGCTCACTGCGGCCCCCTCAGGCTCCGGAGCGCGTGGCTCCCTCACCCTACACGGGGCGCCCCTTCTCCCGAAGTTACGGGGCTATTTTGCCGAGTTCCTTAACGAGGGGTCTCCCGTCCACCTTGGTCTGCTCGACCTGTCGACCTGTGTCGGTTTGCGGTACGGTCACTGTGTCGCTGGCTAGAGGCTTTTCTTGGCAGTTCGGGCCCAACCCACTTGGCTTGGCTTTGCCGCGCCTGACCATCACGCCTCAGGATTAGTCCAGGGGATTTGCCACCCAGACCTCCCTACACGCTTGGACGGTGGTCGCCCACCGCTGGGCCTACCCCGCTGCGTCCCCCCATCGCTCATAACGCTTCACAGTGGTACTGGAATTTTGACCAGTTGTCCATCGCCTACGGCTCTCGCCCTCGGCTTAGGCCCGACTCACCCGCAGCTGATGACCATCGCTGCGGAACCCTGCGACATTCGGTGGGGCTGTTTCGCACAGCCCTCGCGCTACTCATACCGGCATTCGCTCTCGTGGCCGCTCCAGCATGCCTTCCAGCATCCCTTCTCCGCTGACCACGACGCTCCCCTACCGTTCGTCCCGTAGGACAACACCCGCGGCTTCGGTGGTGGACTTGAGCCCCGGACATTGTCGGCGCTCGGGCACACTCGACCAGTGAGCTATTACGCACTCTTTCAAGGGTGGCTGCTTCTAAGCCAACCTCCTGGTTGTCTCCGCGCCCGAACTTCCTTGCCCACTTAGTCCACACTTGGGGACCTTAGCCGGCGGTCTGGGCTGTTTCCCTCTCGACGACGAAACTTAGCTCCCGCCGTCTCACTCCTGCGGTCTCGGCCAGCGGCATTCGGAGTTTGGTTCGGGTTGGTAAGCGGTAAGCCCCCGCGCCGATCCAGTGCTCTACCTCCGCTGGCTGCCCCGCAAGGCTGGCCCTAAAACCATTTCGGGGAGAACCAGCTATCTCCAAGTTCGATTGGCATTTCACCTCTATCCACAACTCATCCGCGCCTTTTGCAACAGACGTCGGTTCGGCCCTCCACGCGCTCTTACCCGCGCTTCAGCCTGGTCATGGATAGCTCACCTGGTTTCGGGTCGACCGCCTGCGACTCTGACGACTTGCGCCGCCCCCGCCCTCTTCAGACTCGCTTTCGCTCCGGCTCCGGGTGTCTCTCCCTTAGCCTCGCCACAAACGGTCACTCGCCGGTTCATTCTCCAATAGGCACGCCATTATCTCCGTAGAGACTCTGACAGTCTGGAAGCACACGGTTTCAGGTTCTCTTTCACTCCCCTCGCCGGGGTGCTTTTCACCTGTCCCTCACGGTACTCGTTCACTATCGGTCGTCTGGAGTATTTAGCCTTGGAGGGTGGTCCCCCCTGCTTCCCACGGGATTTCTCGTGTCCCGCGGTACTCGCGGTTCCAGTCAGAGCCAGTTCTCCGTCGCCTACGGGACTCTCACCCGCTCCGGTCGCCCCTTCCAGCAGCGTTCGGCTGAAGTTCTGGTTGTTCACTCTGTCGCGGGTCTGCCTCCCCGCACACTGGACCGTTCAACCCCGCGCTGGCATCGGCGGCAGCCTGTACCACCAGCCCGGTTTAGGCTTTTCCCGTTCCGCTCGCCGCTACTCCGGGAATACTCTCTCTTCCTCGGGGTACTGAGATGTTTCAGTTCCCCCACTTACCTCCTCCGCCGCTATACATTCACGGCGGGGTCACCGGGTATCACCCCGGTGGGGTTGCCCCATTCGGATATCCTCGGATCAGTGCTCGCCCGCAGCTCCCCGAGGCGTTTCGTCGCCTGGCCACGTCCTTCTTCGGCTCCAGACGCCAAGGCATCCACCGTGCGCTCTTCATGCGGTGCTCCGTCACGTTGCCCGTCCCCGTGTTCCGTCGGGTTTCCCCTCCGTTACCCGTCAACGGCACGCCCTAACGACGCTCCCGCACCGTCTTCACACACCAACTCAGATGCGTCGACTTGTGGTGTCGTTTCTCTTCCTTCGCATGGTGCTCCCATGCTCTCCCTTGTTAAGGTGCAGCCGGTGGAGCTGAGGGGATTCGAACCCCTGACCTCCGCCGTGCAAAGGCGGCGCTCTCCCGACTAAGCTACAGCCCCGTCGTGGTGGCCGCCAGTGGGCGTTCGTGGACTCGAACCACGGGCCTCACCCTTATCAGGGGTGTGCTCTCACCAGCTGAGCTAAACGCCCATTCGGCACCTTGGCCGCTGAAGCGTGATCGAATGCCTCGCTTTGGATCATGTGAACACGCCTGGAACTCGGGAACTGAGTCTCCAGACACCTGGCCCTCCACCGGTGTTCCCACCGGCTTCCACAGGCGAGGTGGCCTCTGGCCCCCAGCCCCTCTCGCAGGATGTCTCCATCCCACGCCGCTCCACGCGGTTGACCTGGAAACGATCACGGTCGCCCGTGACCCGCTCCCTAGAAAGGAGGTGATCCAGCCGCAGCTTCCGCTACGGCTACCTTGTTACGACTTCGTCCCAATCACCAGCCCCACCCTCGACGGCTGCCTCCCTTGCGGGTTGGCCCACCGGCTTCAGGTGTTGCCGGCTTTCATGACGTGACGGGCGGTGTGTACAAGGCCCGGGAACATATTCACCGCCGTATGGCTGACCGGCGGTTACTAGCAACTCCGACTTCATGGGGGCGAGTTGCAGCCCCCAATCCGAACTGAGACCGGGTTTACAGGGATTGGCTCCGCGTCGCCGCTTGGCTGCCCGCTGTCCCGGCCATTGTAGCGTGTGTGTCGCCCAGGGCGTAAGGGCCATGCTGACTTGACGTCATCCCCCCCTTCCTCCGGGTTGCGCCCGGCAGTCTGCCTAGACATACCATAACTAAGCACGAGGGTTGCGCTCGTTGCGGGACTTAACCCAACATCTCACGACACGAGCTGACGACAGCCATGCAGCACCTGTCTCTCGGCTCCCGAAGGCACCCCACCCTTTCAGCTGGGTCCCGAGGATGTCAAGCCCTGGTAAGGTTCTGCGCGTTGCGTCGAATTAAACCACACGCTCCGCTGCTTGTGCGGGCCCCCGTCAATTCCTTTGAGTTTTAGCCTTGCGGCCGTACTCCCCAGGCGGTGGACTTACTGCGTTTGCGCCGGCACAGAGGGGGTCAACTCCCCCCACACCTAGTCCACATCGTTTACTGCGTGGACTACCGGGGTATCTAATCCCGTTCGCTCCCCACGCCTTCGCGCCTCAGCGTCAGGTCAGAGCCAGCTGGCCGCCTTCGCCACCGGTGTTCCTCCCGATCTCTACGCATTTCACCACTACTCCGGGAATTCCACCAGCCTCTCTCTGCCTCCAGCTCCCCCGTTTCACACGACCCTCCCCGGTTGAGCCGGGGGCTTTCACGTGTGACGCAAGAAGCCGCCTACGCGCCCTTTACGCCCAGTAACTCCGGACAACGCTCGGACCCTACGTCTTACCGCGGCTGCTGGCACGTAGTTAGCCGGTCCTTCTTCCTGGGGTACTGTCACTTTCTTCATCCCCCAGAAAAGGAGTTTACGCTCCGAAAAGTGTCTTCCTCCACGCGGCGTCGCTCCGTCAGGCTTGCGCCCATTGCGGAAAATTCCTTGCTGCTGCCTCCCGTAGGAGTCGGGGCCGTGTCTCAGTCCCCGTGTGGCTGATCGTCCTCTCAGACCAGCTACCCGTCATCGCCATGGTGGGCCACTACCCCGCCATCTAGCTGATAGGCCGCAGGCCCCGCCAAGCACGGATCGCTCCTTTGCTTGATCCTCTTACCAAGAACCAAGCTCATGGGGTATTACCCGCGGTTTCCCGCGGTTATCCCCCGCGCTTGGATGGGTTCCCCACGTGTTCCTCACCCGTCCGCCACGGTCGACCCCCGAAGGGGCTCCCGTTCGACTTGCATGCATTAGGCACGCCGCCAGCGTTGTTCCTGAGCCAGGATCAAACTCTCCATCAATTTCGCCCACGTTAACGTGAGCATCATTCGCTGAATTGTCGACCCAAGCTATCCCTCATACGATTACTCGCATTCGGGGGCACTCGATCACGCTTCAATTGTCAAGGTGCTCTTGTGATTCGTCACCGAGCCGGATCAATCCTGTCGGACGTTCATCCAGTGCGGCGCCGCAACGAAAACGTGGCCCGCCCGTGCCGGGCTTGCCAGCTTTGCTTGGGGTCCGGTCTGTCTTCACAGCCGCGCCCTTCAGCGGCAACGCGTAGTATAGCACAGGGGTTGCGCCGTGTCCAACGGCGTTGGTCGGCAAATTCAGCCGCGGAACTACCCGCGTCATTGCTTGACCTGCACCACAAATCGATCGATACTTGGGCGAGGTCCGGTTCACGAAATTCGCAACATGAAGGGAATGGATCCTGAGCATGAAGCCTATTATTGGAATTACGCCGTCTCCGTCTGAGGACCAGTTCTCACACGGGCTCTTCTACCGCTACGCACTATCATCCAACTACACTGAGGCCGTTGAAGCCGCCGGCGGCATTCCGGTCATCATTCCTCCGCAGCATGGGAATGTCGACCAGATCCTTGCCATGGTCGATGGCCTCCTCCTAAGTGGCGGCGGTGACCTGAATCCGCGGCGCTATGGCGACACCGACGTTCACGAGACGACGTACGGAATCCACGAACTCCGCGATGAGCTCGAAATTGAACTGACGCAAGGTGCCATCGAACGGGACCTCCCGGTTCTCTGCATTTGCCGCGGAATCCAGGTGCTGAACGTTGCCCTGAACGGAACCCTTTACCAGGATATCGCCGATCAATACAGCGACGAGATTCAACATCGTCAGCACGAAAAGGGGATCGCGCCGAGCGAACCCAGCCACGAGGTGAGGGCGATTCGTGATTCGCTCCTGGGTGATGTCTACGAGGCCGACTCGATCCAAACGAACTCGTTTCACCACCAGGGGCTCAAAGACGTCAGCCCCGAGCTTCGAGCCATCGGCACCGCGCCTGACGGGATTGTCGAGTCAGTAGAGCGGCCGGCCAGCACCTGGATACTCGGGGTTCAGTGGCACCCGGAGATGATGTTCAAGGCTCATGAGGAGCATTTGAAGCCGTTTGTCGGGCTGGTCAACGCGGCCGTCGCCTACCATGAGAAGGCGGCCCGCGAAGAAATGGCCGTCCACGACTAATCGTGGCCGCTGAGATCCGACGGACATGAAGACGGGCGACGCTGGTGCGTCGCCCGTTTCGCTTTCGCGACTGTTAGCCGCTACTCCGTGGTCCGCTGATGTGCACCCACTCCGGCGGTGGCCACCTCTCGATCTTCATCGTCCACGTGATCTCGGCTGGATAACGGCGCTCGTTCGGCCAACACCGCTGGAACCGCGACCTTCAACACGTCGTCGACGTTGTCGACGAGCACGAAGGTCATGTTCTCACGCAACGACGCGGGAAGATCGTCGAGGTCCGGCTCATTACGCTTCGGCAAGATGAACGTCGTTATTCCGGCGCGTCCCGCTGCGAGCGACTTCTCCTTGATGCCACCAACCGGAAGCACCTGACCGCGCAGGGTGATCTCTCCCGTCATGGCGACTCGGTCCTGGACCGGGACACCGCTCAGCAATGAAATCAGCGCCGTTGTCATCGCGATTCCCGCCGACGGTCCATCCTTCGGGATCGCTCCGGCCGGAACGTGGATATGCAGATCGGTCTCTTTGAAGAAGTTGGGGTCGATTCCCAGGTCGTCCGCGCGCGCGCGGACGAAGCTGAGCGCGGCCTGAGCCGACTCGCGCATCACGTCTCCAAGCTGACCAGTCACGCTCAGGTTTCCACGGCCCGGCATTTTGGTCGCCTCGATGAACATGATGTCGCCACCGACCGCCGACACCCCAACACCAACCGCGACGCCCGGCTCGGCGGTTCGCTCTTCCAGCATTTCATAGAAATAGCGTGGCTTACCGAGGAACTCCCGAACCTCCTCAACACCGATCTCGGACGGGACGTCCTTGCCTTCGGCAACACGCGTTGCGATCTTGCGCGCCACGTTCGCAATCTCTCGCTCGAGATTACGGACGCCCGCCTCGCGGGTGTGATATTGGATGATCGACATGATCGCCTCGTCCGTCAGATTGAACCGATCAGTGCCGAGTGCGTGTCGTTTCAACTGTTTGGGCGTGAGGTAACGCTGAGCGATATGGAGCTTCTCATCGTCGGTGTAGCCACTCAGGAAGAGAATCTCCATGCGATCGCGCAGCGGCGCCGGGATTGTATCGAGCAAGTTTGCCGTCGCGATGAACATCACCTTCGAGAGATCAAACGCGACATCGAGATAGTGATCGCGAAACGTGTTGTTCTGCTCAGGATCGAGCACCTCGAGCAACGCCGATGACGGATCCCCGCGCCAATCGGCCCCGAGCTTGTCGATCTCGTCGAGAACGAACACCGGGTCGTTCGCACCTGCACGGCGAATAGCCTGGACGATCCGTCCCGGCATTGCACCGATGTACGTTCGCCGGTGTCCACGGATCTCAGCCTCGTCACGCACGCCGCCGAGAGACATGCGGGTGAACTCGCGTCCCAGGGCTCGGGCAATCGATTGGGCAAGGCTCGTCTTGCCGACACCGGGCGGGCCGACGAAGCAAAGAATCGGTTCTCGGTTGTCGTCATCCGACATCTCGCCCGCCGTCACCAAATCTTTGCGTAGTCGTCGCACGGCCAGGTACTCGAGAATGCGCTCTTTCAGCTGCTCGAGGTCGTAGTGATCCTCGTCAAGTACCGTTCGCGCATGAGCGACATCGATCTCCCCCTCGGTACCGTGATTCCAGGGCATGCTGGTCATCCAGTCGAGGTAGGTGCGGATCATCCCATACTCAGCCGCGGCCGGTGGAAGCTTGCTCAGCCGATCGAGCTCGCGCCGCGCCTCTCGTTCCGCTTCTTCCGGCATTCCCGCCTGGTCGATTTTGGCTCGAAGCTCGTTGACCTCGACCTCTTGTTCGTTCGTCTCGCCAAGCTCACGCTGGATCGCCTTCATCTGTTCACGCAAGTAAAACTCGCGTTGAGTCCGGCCGACCTCTTCTTGCACCTCGCCTTGAATCTTCTTGCCGAGCTCGAGGAGATCGAGCTCTTTGCTCAGGAAGGCACTCAGCTTCTGCAGCTTCGCGCGGGCGCTCTCGAGCTCGAGCAGGCTCTGACGCTCTTCAGCTTCCATGCGAACGTTACTCGCGATGAGGTAGACGAGATGAATCGGATCGTCGATGTTGAGCGCCGCGGTGACGAGTTCATCGGGCAGATTCGAGACCACCGCGACGAGTCGCTGAAAGAGTTCGAGCGTGTTGCGCATCAGCGCTTTGACTTCGACCGAATCGTCCGCTTCCTCTGGAATCTCTTCGACCCGTGCCGTCAGATACGGTTCTTCCGTGATCCATTCAACGATGCGGAGGCGCCGCAAGCCTTGCACGGCGAGCCGCACGGTTCCGTCGGGAACGCGCATCATCTGATGGATGTTCGCGGCCGTTCCAATCTCGAACGTCTCGCCAGGCCCGGCCGCTTCCTGGGTCGAATCCTTTTGAAGGACCAGCGCCACCATGCGATTGCCCGAAACGACCTCGTCAATGAGACGCAACGACCGAGGCTGTCCCGCGGCAAGCGGAACGAGCGTCAACGGGAAGACGACGGTCCCCCTCAGTGGCAAGACCGGCAGGATGCTTGGGGTAGCTTCTTCATCCTTCTCTTCCGACTCGTCTTCAGGGATCTCGAAATCGGGCTCGTCGTGTCTGAACTGTTCAACCATTAATTCTTACTCCTCCTGCGCTGGAGCAGGCGTCTCCGACGCACGTGGGACGATTCGGGTCGCCTGCGCGCGAGGTAGCGTCACCTTGAGGAAGCCGCCCTCATAGGAAGCCTCCACGTTTTCCAAGACGATTGAGAATGGAAGGAATACCTGTGCCTCGAACTGGGCCATAGGCGATGCCCATCTCATGGTAGGTACGTTTCTGTGTCACAGATGGGTTGTGTCGCACGCCCGAGATCCGCAGCAGTGTCTCATCCACGATGACACTGATCTCTTCTTCCAGAACTCCCGCAATCTCGACGGTCACCACCAGACAGTCTTCACATTCGTAGACCTCAACCGGGGGCCGCCATACGCCAATGTTTGATCGTGAAATCGGGCGAACCCCAATGACCAGCGAGCGGAATACCTGTTCCATATCCTGCTGGATGCGTCCGGTCTCCCGACCGCCGCGCCTGCGCACGATCAGCATGAATGTTCCTCCGAGAATGGCGCGACCGTTCATGCAGCGAACGGGACAGCGCTGTGTGTACAGAGTCGCCACAACTGTCACTGTCAGGATCTACGGAGCACGAAACGTGCCCCAAACTCGCCCGCGCAGCGACTTCCGCCAGTATACCACCGGTGGTAACAGTTCTTCAAGAAAGCACTGATCTAAGTTGATTCAATTCATATCAATGATGGGCGTAGTAGAGGATCACCACTGCTGTTACTCCCCACAGGAAGACGGTGAGCAACATCGGGCGATCTTCGATCAGGATTTGCTCGGGCGCACCGCCACCATCCTCGCGATGGACGAGATACAGGTAGCGAAAAATGCCATACAGCACGAACGGGATCGTGAGCATCATCGAGTGGGACTTCGGGAGGTTTGGAGCCGAGAACGTGTAGAGCGAGTACGCCATGATAGCCGCCGCGGCCACAATCATGATCAACTCGTCGAGCAACGGCTTGGAATAGAGTTCGAGGTTCCGGCGATGCGTCGCGGCTGAGCCTTCGAGCAGTTCGATCTCGTGGCGCCGCTTGGCAAATCCAATGAACAGTGAGAGCAGCACCATGCAGACATAGAGCCACGGTGACAATGGAACGCGGATTACGACGGCGCCGGCGGCGGTCCGCAGCAAAAACCCAGCCGCGATGACGAAGACATCAATGATCACAAGATGCTTCAACACCAGCGTGTACGAGAACATCATCGCCAAGTAGCCCGCGAGAACGAGGGTCAACCACGGAGTGATCAGCAGCGAGACGACGAGTACAAATACCGCGAACAACCCGGCGAACCCCATTGCCGTCCGTTGTCCGAGCCGGCCGGACGCGATCGGTCGCATCCGTTTTTTCGGATGGATTCGGTCGGCTTCGGCATCGAGCAGGTCGTTGCACAGGTAGACGACACCGCTGGTCAGGCAGAAGAGCAGTGCCGCCGCGGCGACGTTGACGAGGCTCGTCAAGTTGAAAAGCTTGTTGTCAAAGACGAGCGGCGCAAAGACGACTGCGTTCTTCGTCCACTGTTTTGGTCGGAGCGCCTCGATGAGGGCACGTGACGATCCGACAACACGGCGCTGACTGTTGGCCGTGGATTCCAGGCCGAGCATGCGGCATCCTCCGGGGTCGAACTGCGCTCTATGTCGCTCCGTTCGCGGCGAGCGCGCTTGTATGATACTCGTTGCCCGCATTCCAGAGCATCCAGCCCGACGCGCCGAACTCATTCGTCGCATCGATCTGTCGCTTCACCTCCGATGGACCGTACGCAATCCCCTCGCCCAGAGAGAAATCCTGAAGCCACGGGCGTAGCTTCGCTTTGAACTGTGGAATGCGTTTGTCGCCGTTCTGCAGGCTCCATAGGATGACTTCGTAGGGGTGATCGTTGGGAATGTCGAACCCCATGGATCCGGCGTAGAAGTGGGACGGATAGACCATCGGGCATACATAGTCGAGATGCCGCGCGACCGTTTCCAGGTTCTGCCCGATATCGCCGTCGCCGGTCTCCCACAGGGTAAGTCCGAAGATGTCGGCGGCCAGGTAGGCGTGCGTCGGTGCGATCGCGGCATACATTTCAGTAAGAAAATCGCCGATCGCTTGCGGTCGGGTCTGATCGTCGTGCGGCACACCGTATTCCGCGCGATTCAGCGGACCATCGGTCGGGAAGCGTATGTAGTCCAGCTGAATCTCGTCAAAGCCAAAACCGGCGGCTTCTTTGGCAATCGCGACATCGTAATCCCACACCTCGTGCCGGTGGGCGTTGACCCAAGCCAAGCCATTCCACGTGCGCCACAATCCGCCGTTCGACGAATCATGGATCGCCCAATCGGGCCGTGCCTCGGCGAGAATCGGGTCTTCGAAGACGACGATACGCGCGATCGCATAAATGTGATGCTGATGGAGTTTGTCGACGAGCGTCGCCGGGTCGAGTTCGGGCGACACGGCGCCAATATCGCCCGCCAGCGGAACCTTCGAATCGTAGAAGACGTGACCCGTGCTGTCTTTCAGATCGACGACGATGGCGTTGACCTCAGTTGTGTCCGCGATCTTGATGAGCGCGTCGAGCGTTTGTGGATCGGCGGCCGTGTTGGCGGTTGCGTAGATTGCCTTCACCTGAATCGGAGAAAGCGCGGCATCGAGGCGTAAGGTCGAGTCGAGCGGCTTGGACGTCGCGGTGTAGCCCGATGCTTTGAAGTACACAGTTCCCGATGTTCCGACGCCTTCAATCCTGTACGATCCGTCCGACCCGGTATTGGTGAAGACATTACCAATGGCCACGACCGCTCCGGCGATCGGCTGACCCGTGTCGGTGGTCACCGTCCCGGTGAGGACATCCGGCTGAAGTTGCGCGTCGAATGTGGTTTCATGATCGAGCGTGTGGGAGACCTTGGCGAAATCAGGAGCAGAGATCTCGAGCGATGCGCCCTGCGGCACGTCTAGCCAGAGTGAAATTGCCCGCTGCATCGGTGGTCGTCGAACCGACCGAGTTGGATCCCTCGACCACCGAGATCGAAGCACCAGCGATAGGTTTCCGATCGGCCTTACTCACAACCGTGCCGTGCACCACGTTCGGGCGAATCTGCAGTCGCACGGAATCGACGCCCGAGATCACCGTCGCTCGAGCTGTGTCGTAGCCCGGTTTGGCGGCTGAGACGGCGACAATCTTGCCGCCGAAACTGAAGTGGCCACGTGAATCAGTGGTGGTAGTTTTCTGTCCGGCGACGATCGTGACACCCGCAACCGGTGCCTGTGTGTACGCATCCACAACGGTTCCGGACAGGCTGGCGCGGTTCAGCACCGTTTCATAGAGGACTGTGCCAAGCGACGCGAGAAGCGCGATCGCAAGCACGATACTGAACCACCAACTCACCACTCGCCGTCTGCGCGGCGGTGAGCCGATGGGCGAGTCGTTTCCGAGCACGCATCCCCTCCCGAGCACGGTAGAACGCGTCAACAGGCTGGTCCGCCGTGTTCGCCGCAACGTAGGTCATAGGTCGCGCGTAAACACCTGACCGACATTCCTGACGTCGCCGTCGCGAGCCGAAATCGTGGCTATTCCGGTTGGTGTCCGCGTGAGTATGCCATATTGTCCCAGGGGTTACGGACGACTATCGGTAATAGCCGCTCAACGAGCATCCGGTGGCGCGAGTATGGTCAGCGGGGTTTCAATTGACCCTGCTCGTTGCGCACCCGTATAATGCCCGTGCGTGAAGCGGGCGACTCCCGCTCCGACGGCGCTTCTCCGCGCGGCAAAGTGATTGGTTGGATGCATTGGATTTCACCGATGTTCTCGCGAGGATGCGCGCTGATCTCGATCAGATCGAGCTGCGCCTACGGCGAGAAGTAGATGTCGATTACCCGTTCATCGGTGAGATTCTGGATGGCTTGATCGCGGCGGGAGGCAAGCGTCTCCGGCCGTTGATGTTGCTGCTGGCCGCACGACCATTCAACTACGACATCGATCGCCTGCTACCGGCCGCGGCCGGCGTCGAGCTGCTTCACACTGCCTCGCTCATTCACGACGACACCGTCGATCACGCCGAGGTCCGCCGCGGGCGCCCTACCCTGAACTCACTTGTCAGCACCGAGACCGTGATCCTGTTTGGTGATTACATCTTTGCCCGGGCCGCGATGCTCGCCGCTGAAACGATGAACGCCAAAGTTGTTGGTGTCTTTGCCAGCACGCTGGGCGATATCTGCGATGGCGAACTGCGCGAGATTTTCACCGCGCGTGAGCTTGGCCAGTCATTCGACGATTACGAACGCCGCATCTACGGGAAAACGGCCGCACTCTTCGCGGGATCGGCCGAGATGGGCGCGATTCTTGGCCAGGCAACCGAGCAGCAGATCGAATCGATGCGCCGGTTCGGCAAGAATGTCGGTATGGCGTTCCAGATCGTCGACGACGTGATGGATCTACGTGAATCGACCAACCAGATCGGAAAGCCGGCGGGGCTCGACCTGCGCCAGGGAACCGTCACTCTGCCCACGATGCTCTTCTTCGAGCATGATGGCAATGATGGAGACAAGACAGAGATCGTGCGGCGCGCGGTCGGTGGAAACGGGGCGACCGACGACGACTACAATCTGGCTACCATCGTGATTCGCGAGTCGGGAGCGCTCGAGCGGTCTCTGGCGGTCGCGGCACGCTACGTCGATGAGGCGAAGAACGAGCTCCGAGACGTTCCACCGGGCGAAACGCGCGACATGCTCGTCGCGTTGGCCGACGAAGCCTTGCTTCGATCCCGCTGATCACCATCCTGCATATCAGCGCAATCGTGGCGTTACAACGCAATGAGGCTGCGCTCGTACATTCGAGCAAACAGCCGATCCCACAGCGGAGCGCCTGGCGCGATCTGTTGATACGACACTGCCAGATCCTGCGGCAGCCGCGGAGAAACCAGAATGGTCGAAAGTCGCTGGTCGTAGCGTCGCCCAATGGCCTGGTCGAGGAATTCGAGTTCGTGCGGGTGGGCAGGCTGCAGGCCGGTGAGGATCAGCAGATCAGACGCGACGAGCTTTACCATATGATCGCGTGACACCCGTGACGCGATGTCGAACTCCGTCTTTGCCTTGCCTTCCAATGTGTCGGGCTCCGCTACCGACTGCAGTTCAATTCCCACCATGTATGAGTTGAGCGCGAACTCCCGCCATGGGACCAGATATGACGAGACGAACGGTCCGAGCTCGCGCAGCCGGGTGGCAATAAGTGCGGAGATCCGCATAGCGCGGGCACCGGAGGCGTTGAAAATGAACCAGCCTGTGCCTGCCCGCAACTGAAGGTCGATCCCGTCAAAGTACTGGGACAGGCGGCTGAAGAGATCCAGGTCCTGAAGTGGTAGTGCGTCGCGTTCATCATGGCGATTGATCATGTTTCGACCCCTTCACCGAAGTCATCGAGACGTGCCTCGGCTGTCAGCTGTCGTTCCGTTGGGTCCGGAGTCCATTGTGTTCCCGTTTCGTTACCCGAGCGCGAGCGTGTCGCGGAAAAGCTGAATGAACTCCTCGGTCTGTACTTCGATCGCGACCTTGTGGGTTCGAGCAGTCGACTGCTTGACGACGCAGGTGCGGCCGACCTGATCGCTGTTTCCCACCTCCACCGTCACTCCCCAATTCTCGGTCGTGACCAGATCCAGGAAACGCCGCTACTCCGACGGCCAGCGGATCGTGAAGCGGGAACCCAGGCCGGCCGCGGTGAACGAAGGTGTGGCGAAAGAGCGAATAAATGAGCTTGGCCGGCTGGTCTTCTCGACCGCTTAGCGGTTCCCACAACTCCTTCAGAAACGGCACTTCATGTGTTACGTCAAGTCCAATGTAGGTAATTGGGAGACGGCTGTTCGCGACGATCGCCGCCGCCTCAGGATCGGCCCAGATATTGTATTCCGCGTACGGCGTCGTGTTTCCGGCACACAGGAACGCGCCGCCCATGATGACCACATTCTTGACCAGGTTCGGCAGATCAGGCTCGAGGGCTAACGCCACCGCGATGTTCGTGAGCGGCGCCACGCAGACCAGCGTGATTTCGCCTGGTCTATCGCGCAGAGTCTGGACAATGAATTCCGGGCCACTCTGCCGCTGAACGCCCGCGGGTGACGGAGCCAGCACCGCGTCGCCAATCCCGCTCGCTCCGTGGTACTGAGACGCATCGTTGTAGGCGCGCGACAAAGGCCGGCACATGCCGCGATGCACCGGCACCGACGAGCAACCGAGCGTTGCAAGCACGCGCAAGGAATTCTCCGTCGTCTTTTCCACGTCGACATTGCCGGCCACGGTCGTGACTCCCAGCAGATCGATCTGCGGCAGGTGCACGGCCAGCGCGATCGCCGCGGCGTCGTCGACTCCGGTGTCAACGTCAATGATCGTTGGCAACGCGACCAGTTTGCTCACATCCCGTACTCCTCGCCAATCCGGCCGTTGATCAATCACAGTCAATTGCCCCGGCACTATAGCACCCGCAACATCGTTGGGGTACGTGGAAGCGCGCCTCTGGTATACTCGGCTCCCATGAACGTACGTCGCAAACTGTTGAGTCGACTGCCAACGGCCGTGCTGTTGGCGGGTTCGATGTTGACGACGTTGACATCTCCCGACTCGCCGTCCGCACTGGCGGCGGCCCCGCTCTCGTACCACGTCGAGCCTGCCACCACCGCTTCGTCCGAACCCGGCGAGACCTCGCTCGTTGCCGGTGGTTCGATGATCGTTTGGCAAGACAGCCGCACCGGTGCCCCGGACATCTACGCCTACGATCTCGTCGACGGTCGAGAGTTCCGTGTGGCGCGAACCGGCGGCTACCGCACGCAGCCCGCGGTGGACGGCACCCGAATCGTCTGGGTGGATGGGTCCGATCCAGCGAATCGCACCATTCAAGGATTTGACCTATCGCAGGCCGGTCCGTTTGTGGTGACGGCCGTGGCTGGAGAGGTGGCCGACCCGGCAATATCCGGTGACATCGTGGTCTGGCGAGAGCGAAAGGATCACGTCTGGCACATCCTCGCCAAGAATCTCGTCAGCGGCAGTACGACGACCTTACCGGACGACGTGACAAGTGTGGCGAACCCGGTGGTCTCCGGCACGACGGTGGTCTGGCAGGAGTACACCAAAGGACACTGGGTTCTCGTTCATTACGACCTCGCCAGCCAACAGCAAAACGTGATCACGACGTCGGACGCGGACGAGACCGACCCGTCACTCAGCGGCAATCAACTGGTTTTTCTGCGACAGAGTCAAACCGGCGGCACAGCGCAGCTCATCGCGCGGGATCTTGCGAACGGACAGGAGCGCTTGATTGTCGCCGATCACATCGTGATGAGGCCGAGCGTCAGCAATGACGTGATCGTATGGGAAGATTGGCGAACCGGACTACCGAACATCTATGCCTACGACATCAAAGCGCAGGTCATGTTCGCTGTCGCGCGTTCACAGCAGGCCTACGACCCCGCGATCTCTGAGCACAACATCGCCTGGATAAGCCGTTCCGATCTTGCCCATGGCCGCATGCAGGCGGTCACGTTGGTTCCGCGACTTCCGACTGATCCTCAAGATCCTCCAGCGGTGCCCTCGCCCGACAATGTCTACTTTCCGCAGACCGATCACTTTATGTCGGCCGGCTTCAAAACATTCTGGCAAGATCATGGCGCCGCTGAGATTCTCGGCTACCCATTAACCGAAGAGTTCTCCGAAACGGACCCCACGACCGGCGAACAGATCACGGTTCAGTATTTGCAGCGGGCCAAGCTCGAATACCGGGCGAGCTCTCCAGAGGGGAGCCGCATCACCATCGCCCGTTTGGGCGTCACGCTGACGGCGGACCGTCACTTCGCCGAGGTCGACGCCGTGGCGAACACCGCCGATCGACGCTACTTTCCGGAGACCGGGCATACGATCGCGTACGGATTCAAAGAGTTCTGGGACGCAAACGGCGGGCTTGCCGCCTTTGGCTATCCGATCAGCGAAGAATTCACGGAGAACGGCCGCACGGTTCAGTACTTCGAACGAGCCCGATTCGAGTTCAATCCGAAGTCCGACAACCCCGTGTACAAAGTCACGCTTGGGCTGCTCGGCCAGGAAGCGCTCGAGCGCATGGGCTGGTTGCCGATGCCGACGGTTGATACCACCGTGCTGACGCGCTAGCCGCTACCTCGCCCCGGATCCCCCACGAGCGCGAAATAGAGATCGTTCACATTCGTGCCGGTCTGGCCGGTGACGATCAACCCACCACTCGCGTCGAGAAAGGTCCGCGTATCGTTGCGTGCCAACAAGTCGTGCGGATCGAGGTGCCGATCGCGCAAACGTGCAATCGTCTCGCCGTCTACCACGCCCCCCGCGGCCTGGCTGGACCCATCGTCTCCGTCAGTCGCGAGGCTTGCGATGGCGATGTCCCTGTGCCCGTCGATCTCCAGCGCCGCCGACGCCGCCATCTCGGTGTTACGTCCCCCTTTTCCATTTCCGCGCACCGTGACGGTCATCTCTCCAGCGCCAATGACACAGGCGGGAAGCGTGATGGAGCTCGACCCGCGCGAGACCGAGCGCGCCATCTGAGCCCAGAAGCGACCGAACTCGCGGGCGTCTCCCGCGAAATCGGCGCTGATAAGAAACGGCCGGTAGCCCGCCTGGGAGGCCGCGTCAACCGCCGCTCTCGCGGCCAGTGTTGCATCCCCGAGCACGATCGTCTGGACGACGTTGGAACTGCCACGATGATCCAGTTCTAACGAGCCTTCGAGGCGTTCCCGCACGGCTGATGGGAGTTCCGACCACGCGGGACTGGACTTCACCGATTCGATGCGCCAGCCGTCATCGTCGCCGGAATCGACCGATAGTCCACTGGCGATGACGCCGAGCGGATTACCGAGAACATCAGACAGAATCAGGTTGACGACCCGGGCGGGGGCGATTGCACGGGCCAACCCACCGGCCTTGATACGGCTCAGTCGCCGTCTGACAGAATTGAGCGTCCAGATATCGGCGCCTCCCTTGAGCAGGACCGTCGTGGCGTTCTTGAAATCGTCGAGCGAGATACCGTCAACTGGAGCCTCGACCAGGGAAGAACCGCCTCCTGACACGAGGACAATGGCCAGATCGTTCACGGTGAGATCGGTCGCGGCCCCCATCAGCCGGATTCCGGCATGGACGCTTGCCTCATCTGGTACGGGATGACTTGCTTCTATAACCTCGGTTCGCAGAAGTCCGGATGAAGCGCCCGTGATTCCCGACTTTGTGACGACCAGTCCGTGATCGAGCCGTCCTCCCAGAACCGATTCCGCCCCACGCGCCATCGCAATGGCTGATTTCCCAACGCCGAGGAGGACGACTCGGCCGGTCGGAGCAATTTCATGCCGAACGTCGTTGACCACGAGGTCGTCGCCGTCGCACCTGAGCGAGGCACAAACCAAACGTTCCGGGTCAACCTCTCGCAACACATGCTGAAACATGGCCACGATGTCGTCCCGTGCCTGCTCCAGGTTCATGTGTTTCCTCCGCCTCCAGGGGTCTGCTCCGTTCGCAACTGTGCGAGCACCTGCTGCAAATCGGCCGGAAGTGGAGTCTCGACGTCGATGAGACGGTCGCCTGGCAGCTGAAACGTCAGGCCGGATGCGTGAAGGAACTGGCGCGAGAGAGGATAGCGGAATGGCCGGCCGCTGTAGGTACGATCACCCACCAGCGGATGCCTGATATACGCGAAGTGAACACGGATCTGATGTGTCCGCCCAGTTTCGATGATCACCTTAAGCAGCGTGACATCACGAAAGCGTTCCAGCACCTCGAAATGCGTGACCGCGGGCCGGCCCGTCTGGACGACCCACATGCGCTTACGATTGTTCGGATCCCGGCTGATCGGTGCGTCGATCGTCCCCTCTGATTCCTCGATCACGCCATGGACGAGCGCGGTATAGCGCTTGACGACGGTGCGGTGTTGCCACTGTCTGAGGAGATAGCGGCGCGTCGCTTCGTTCTTGGCGACCACGATCAACCCGGAGGTGTCTTTGTCGAGCCGGTGGACGATACCGGGACGCTCGGCATTTCGCAGTTCCAGATTGGGATGCAAGGCACGAACTACGTTCACCAGAGTCCCTTGCTCGTGACCCGGAGCTGGATGCGTGACGAGCCCGGCGGGCTTGTCAAACACGATGACGTCGTCGTCCTCGTATACGATTGGAACGGGTAGATAGGCGGGTGTGATCTCTGCCGGTTGCTCGATCGGTGGAAGCGACAACTCAACGACGTCTCCGGAGTGAACGCGCCGAGCAGGTCGTGCCACCGCATCGTCGACTCTCACGTTTCCCACTTTGATGAGTTCCTGAGCGTATGAACGGCTGACATCGGGAACGCGTTGCGAAATGAATCGATCGAGTCGTTCACCGTCGTCAGTTGCGGAAACGTCAAGCGTCAATCGGATAACGTCGGCCATAACCTCGATATTTTCCATTCGATCGCATCTGAGACGAGCGCGCGGCCGCAAACCTGTTCGGCACTCGCCGTGCGGGCAGGCGAACGTCAACCGAGGACGCAACATCGCGCGTTGAAGCCGAATTTCAACTCGCCAGGACCGGCAGCTCCGTGCCGGGCCATCACCAGTTAACCCAGACTTACGGCATCCGCTTTTCGGCTGCCGTCGTTTCCGCGGCGGAAGTGGGAGTCGTTCCCGTAACCCGTTCCCCATCGGCCGGGGTCAAGGCACTATCGCGAGTCAACAGAAAGAGTCCGAGCATGATGACACCGACCGTGATAGCGCTGTCCGCCACGTTGAATGTCGGCCATTTGGGGACGTTGATGAAATCGACCACGAAGCCGTGCCGGAACCGGTCGATGACGTTGCCAAGCGCTCCGCCAAGCTGCAAACCGAGCGCGATCGAAAGCCAGATGCTCCGCGCGATCGATTGTCGAAAGTAAACGATCAAGAAGACAATCACGACGAGAGCGAGAACCGTCAGCACGGGGCTTTTGCCCTGAAAAATACCAAAGGCGGCGCCAGTGTTCTCCACGTAGATCAATCGCAGAAAACCCGGGATGATCTTGATCTGAGTCCGATCGCCGTTGGGGCCGAGTCGATCAAGCACGAACGACTTGGAGATCTGATCGGCTACCAGTACCAAACCCATCACCAGCGCCACGAAGATGAAGTTGCGGGCCAATCCACCGCGGCGCGGGCGTTCTTCAGACGTCACCTGCGGCCATCTCCACGTCTATCCTGCTGCTCCTGACACGAGATGCAGAGGGTCACGAACGGGAGGGCATCGAGGCGTTCGGGATTGATCGGCTGGCCGCAATTCTCGCAGACGCCCCAGCTTCCTTTATCCATCTTCCGCAACGCGTGTTCGATCCGCTGTCGCCTGTTCATTAGCTCTTCGCGAACGGTAAGGAGTCGTTCCTGCTCGTAGACAATGTCTGAGTCGTCGCCAAGATGGTTATCGACGCCCTCAGCCGACTCGTGATCGGCACCGAAAGCGCGCACCTGGTCGTCGATCTCTTGAATGTCATTTCTTGTGTCATCAAGCTGCTTTTCCAGCCGCTCACGAACGCGGTTAACCTGGTCCTCCGAAACGACCATGTTACCCATCCTCATTCACTACTGAACCACCGTACAAGATCCACGAGTGGATCATTCTATCAGATCGCATAACACTCATCTTAGCCTCAGGCATTCCCTGGCCCGGGTCTTTTCTTGCCGGGTGCAGACAAGCCGCCTAAGATGTCTCACGGTGACGCAAGAACACGTCCGTGGCACGAAAGGTGAGCCGTGACATTGCCGGGAACCGTTCGAATAGTGGTCGCGGGAGGCGGCACGGGAGGTCATGTTCAGCCGGCCATCGCCGTGTTGGAGATCCTGCGACAGAGGAACTCCATCGTCGCGCTGTGGATTGGATCGCGTGACGGCGTGGAACGCGTCGCGGCCGGTGAAAACGCGATTCCGTTTAAATCGATTCAAACGGGAAAGCTGCGCCGCTACTTCTCCCTTCAGACCCCTATCGACGCGGTGCGCATTCCGCTGGGAGTCATTCAGGCGCTATTTGCGCTGCGCCGCTTCAGACCCGATGTCGTCTTCAGCACTGGAGGATTCGTCAGCGTACCGTGCGTCGTCGCGGCTCGCCTGCTCGGCATTCCTTCGCTGACGCACGAACAAACGGCCACCATTGGCCTGGCAACCAGCATTAACGCCCGCTTCGCAAACGTAGTCGCGCTTTCGTTCGAGACGAGTCGCTCGAATTTGCCGAAGTCGCGGGCCCGCGTCGTCGTCACCGGCAATCCCATCCGCTCCTCACTCTTGCAGGGGTCGTCGCGAGCCGCACTTCAGCAGTTCAATCTCACCCCGGACCTCCCGCTCGTCTACGTCACCGGAGGCGCGCTTGGCGCCCATGCTATCAACGACGCTGTTGCATCCGCGCTGCCACGCCTGTTGAGCTTCAGCCAGGTCATCCACCAGTGTGGACCTGCCAGTGGGAACGGTGATGCTCCGCGATTGCTCGCGGCGCGATCGCAACTATCGACCGAATTACGGAACCGCTACGTCGTCCGCGAAACGATCGGCGCCGAACTGGCCGATGTTTATGCTGCTTCGTCGCTCGTGGTCGGGAGGGCCGGCGCCGGCACAGTGGCTGAGCTCGCGGCGCTGGGCAAACCTTCCATCTTGATCCCGTTGCCGGGCGCCGGAGGCGACGAGCAGACGCTCAATGCCCAGGTTCTTACGCGTGCCGGTGCAGCCGTACTGCTCCCTCAAGATCTCCTCTCGCCGGACAGGCTGATTGCCGAGGTCGAAGGACTGCTGAATTCAGGCAGGCTCGACGAAATGGCAATGGCGGCGAGGCGGCAGGGGCAACGCGACGCGGCAGATCGTTTGTCCGCCGAAATTCTTCAAACTCTTCAATGATGTGCGCGTAAAGGAGACGCCCCAAGCATTTTGCAGTTGCCTGATTCCGAGAGTGATCGCGTGCGGCATGTGGGCCGTGGACATCGCGTGGGATTCTGTTGCCCATGATCAAGAGGTTGCCTCCACCCCGGCGCTTCCGACCATCATTTTCCCTCGAAGTGACACGCGGATAATCGAGGCCAATAAAGGTTCGAGCTTCGGTCGCGGTGAAACGGAGAGACGGACCCTCGATGTCAACCGGATCGGCGCTGGCTCGTAATTTGCCATCCGTGGAGCAACCCGGATCGACCTGCCGCGGGAGCAGGTCTTCATGGTTGCAGCATGAGCCGTACCGCAGACCATGGCAGAGGCTATCGAGCGCTCGCTGACGTTGACGTCTACGTGGCGCTGGCGCCAAGCGCCATCGCAATCGCCTCAGCGACCGTTCCGGCCCGGACGACCTGAATGCCGTTTGTCGATGACGCCGGCACGCCGCGGGGCGAGGCCGGAACGATCGCTCGGCGAAACCCCAAACGCATCGCCTCGTTCAAGCGGCGATCCAGTTGGTTGACGCTGCGCAACTCGCCGGACAACCCGACCTCACCGATCACCGCGGTCGATTGATCGACCGTTTGTTCCCGAAAGCTCGACGCAAGAGCGACCGCGACGGCCAAATCAATCGCTGGTTCGATCACTCGCAAGCCACCAACGATGTTCACGTAGATGTCCTGGCCAGCGAGCCCGAGTCCGACGCGCTTGGTCAGCACCGCTACGAGCATCTGTAGCCGGTTGGAGTCAAATCCGTTAGCGGTGCGCCGCGGCATGCCAAGCGAGCTGGTCGTGGTCAATGCCTGAACCTCGAGCAAAATCGGTCGAGATCCCTCAAGAGTGACCGCGATGGCTGAACCAGCGGAGTTGCCGGCGCGTTCCTGCAGGAAGACTTCCGATGGGTTGCGAACCTCCCGCATGCCGCTGTCGGCCATCTCGAACACGCCGACTTCGTCCGTCGATCCGAAGCGGTTCTTTACCGCCCGCAGAATCCGATACTGATGGAATCGGTCACCCTCGAGATAGACGACCGCATCGACCATATGTTCCAGCACGCGTGGACCGGCAATCGCGCCTTCTTTGGTGACATGTCCGACCAGAAACACCGGCAACTGACGCGGTTTGGCGAACTGCATGATCCGCGACGTGCACTCGCGCACCTGAGCGCACGCTGCCGGCCGCCGAGGTCAGTTCGTCGATGTAGACGGTCTGGATCGAATCAACGATCAGCAGACTCGGGTTGAGCTGCTCAGCCGCCGCAAGCACGTCGTCCAGCCGAGTCTCCGAGAGAACGAAGACGCCCGACGTGGTGAGCCCAAGACGGTCGGCTCGCAGACGAACCTGCTGCGCCGATTCCTCCGCTGACACATAGAGAACCGGTGGCGAGCGTCTGGGCCAGCAACGACGCTGCCTGCAGTAACAACGTCGATTTGCCGATTCCGGGGTCACCTCCGACAAGAACCAGTGAGCCCGGCACCAGTCCGCCCCCGAGCACCCGGTTCAGCTCGCTGATCGGTATGACGTGCCTGTGCTCTTCGGCGCTATCCACCGTGTCAAGTGAGGTCAGCCTCGGGCGACAACGCTCTACATCGTGCGACTTTCCCTCGCCCGAGCCGGAGCGCCTCGATCGTCTCGACCATGCTATTCCACTCGCCGCATTCAGGACAGCGACCGTACATCGCCGGACTTTCCAGCCCGCAGCTCTGACATACGAATTTCGTACGAGCCTTCGGCATGACGTCCCCTCACGATCGGGCCAGCGGCCCGATGCGTGTCTGAGGTAGCGAACATCTGTTCTGATTCTAACAAACCGTCAAGACCCGATCCAGTCGGGAGAAAACAAAACCGCCGCGGAAATTCCGCGGTGGCTCGCGATTACGCGTGGACCTGGTCTCAGGAGACTGGGACGAGAGTCTTCGACTTTTTCGAGTGTCAGCAGATCGTCGCGGACATCGACCACGACGGTCGAGCCCGGGCCGTACTGTTCTCGAGCAGCCCTTCGGCCAGCGGGTCCTCGATCAGGTTCTGGATGATGCGACGCAGCGGTCGCGCGCCAAACTGTCGATCGTAACCACGCTCTCCGAGAAGATCCATCGCCGCCTCGGTGACCTCAAGCGTGATCTCTTTCTCACTCAATTGCTTGCGCACTCGTTTGAGCTCGAGTTCGACGATGCGCCGAATCTCCTCCGCCGACAACGGGTGGAACACGATGATGCCATCGATTCGGTTGAGGAACTCGGGCCGGAAAGTCTGCTTGAGCTGACCGAGCACCTTGTCCTTCATGACCTGGTAATTCTGCTGGGCCTTCTTTTCCTCGTTGGCCGCCACCGCGAAACCAAGCGGACCCTCGCGCTGGATCATGTCGGCGGCGATGTTCGAGGTCATGATGATGATCGTGTTGCGGAAGTCGACCCGGCGTGCCCTTTGCGTCCGACAGATTTCCGTCTTCCAGGATCTGCAAAAGCATGTTGAACGCTTCCGGGTGCGCCTTCTCGATCTCGTCGAGCAGGATCACGGAGTAGCTCTTGCGACGGACCGCCTCGGTCAACTGGCCGCCCTCTTCGTATCCGACGTAGCCGGGAGGCGCGCCAACCAAGCGTGAGACGTTGTGCCGCTCCATGAACTCACTCATGTCGATCTTGATCAGCGCGTCCTCGCTGCCGAACATGAACTCGGCCAGCGCGCGGGCCAGCAGCGTCTTGCCGACACCAGTCGGCCCGAGAAAGATGAAGCTGCCGATCGGCCGCCGCGGATCCTTCAGCCCGGCGCGAGCGCGACGAACTGCCTTGGCCATCGTTGCGATCGACTCGTCCTGCCCGATGATTCGCTCGTGCAGCGCCTCCTCCATGTGGAGCAGTCGCTCGCTTTCCTCCGTCGCCAGGCGCATCAGCGGAATGCCGGTCCACATCGAGACGACCTGAGCGATATCCTCGTCGGTGACGTCAGGCTCGGCTTCGTCCTGCTCGTCGCGCCAGTGCTGCTTCGAGATCGCCGATGCGGTTTTGCAGCTTTCGCTCCCGATCACGCAGATCGGCGGCCAGCTCGAACTCCTGGCCAGCTCACGGCCGCATCGAGCTCGCTGCGTAGCGACTCGAGGCCCCGCTTCGCCTCTTTGAGGCTCGGCGGTGACGCGGAACGATACATGCGAACGCGAGACGCTGCCTCGTCGATCAGGTCGATCGCCTTGTCCGGCAGGAACCGGTCGGTGACGTAACGAGACGCCAGTATCGCCGCCGCCGTCAGCGCCTCATCGCTGATCTTCAGCTTGTGATGCTCTTCATAGCGCTCGCGGATTCCCTTGAGGATCTCGATCGTCTCTTCGACGGTCGGCTCATCGACATTGACGGGCTGGAAGCGGCGTTCCAGAGCCGCGTCGCGCTCGATGTACTTGCGGTACTCATCGAGCGTCGTCGCGCCGATCGTCTGAACCTCACCGCGCGATAGAGCAGGCTTGAGGATGTTCGCGGCATCGACCGCGCCCTCGGCCGCGCCGGCTCCGACGAGCGTATGCAGCTCGTCGATGAAGAGGATGCTGCCGGTCTCTTTCACCTCGGCCACGATCTTCTTCAGCCGCTCTTCGAACTCGCCGCGATACTTCGTGCCGGCGACGAGGGCGCCGATGTCGAGCGCCACCACCCGCTTGTTCTGCAGCGGATCCGGAACGTCGCCCGGCGATGATGCGCTGAGCCAGACCTTCGACGATCGCGGTCTTCCCGACGCCTGGCTCGCCGATCAGCGCCGGGTTGTTCTTGGTGCGCCGCGACAGGATCTGCATGACGCGCTCGATCTCCGCCTGCCGGCCGATGACTGGGTCGAGCTTCGACTGCCGCGCGGCTTCCGTCAGGTCGAAGCCGAGCGCATCCATGTACGGGGTTTTCGTCTGCTGGTGCCTTCTGCTGGTAGCCGCTGTTCTGGCTGACGACCTGCAGAACCTGCTGCCGGACCTTCTCCAGATTCACGCCGAGGCTCTCGAGCACGCCTGCGGCGATACCCTCGCCCTCGCGAACGAGTCCAAGAAGCAAGTGCTCGGTTCCGATGTAGTGGTGGTTGAGACGCCGGGCCTCGTCGACCGCCAGCTCGATGACCTTCTTCGCGCGTGGCGTCAGGCCGATCTCACCCACGATCATGGAGTCGCCGCGGCCGATGATGAACTCAACGGCGCTGCGAACCTTCGGCAGCTGAACGCCCATATTCGCCAGAACGCGCGCCGCGACGCCGTCGCCTTCACGAACCAGGCCAAGGAGTAGGTGCTCGGTGCCGATGTAGTTATGGTTGAACCGGTGAGCCTCCTCCTGAGCTAGGGTCAGGACTTTGCGCGCTCGTTCCGTGAATTTTTCGAATTTGTCTGCCATTGTGTTCTCCCAAGGCCTCCAGTGGTGCCATGGCCGCGCGCCAAACTGTTGATTGGTGTGCCCGCTCCACCAGTGGAATTCGCGGAAATGCCGAGCCCCCGAAAACCTGCGATGGTTGGGGGCTTCACCATGCACTGACCAAACCACGACGTGGTGAGGCAGTCTTGATTCTTGATGTGCAACAGTCTGGTGAGATTCCAGACGCGGTTATTCCGTCGCGTCTTCCTCACCATCTTCGGCCTGAGGGGAATCCTCCGTGGTCTCTGCGCTTGCCGCGACCCCTTCGTCAGGTTGCGATACCTCGCCACCGTCAGGCTCGTTGTCAGGTACTACTTCTGCTTCTTCGTCCGGCTCGATTTCTCGAGACAGCAGCTCATGCTTGAGCGCGACCGCGTCGTCGCCCAACACACTCGCGACTTCCTCATCCGTTGCCTCTAGCGCCCGGCGAAGGCTTAGCCCCATGCGACGCCGAGCAGGGTCAATGCGGATGATGCGCAAGATCAAGTCCTGCCCTTCCGAGACGACCTGCCTCGGATGGCCGATCCGCTGCTCCGAAAGCTCGGAGACGTGGATCAAACCCTCGATTCCGTCTTCGATTCGCGCAAACGCTCCGAAGTTCGCGAGCTGGGTCACGGTTCCCATGACCAACTGGCCCACTTCATAGATCGCGGCAACTCGGCTCCATGGCTCGGGTTGCGTACGTTTGATGCTGAGAGCGATCTTCTTCTCTTGTGCGTTGATCCCCAGCACGTAGACATCAATCTCGTCGCCGACGGTCAACACTTCGCTCGGGTGCTTCACCCGGCTCCACGAGAGCTCCGACAGGTGAACGAGCCCGTCCGCCCCGCCGATGTCCACGAACGCTCCGAAATCAGTGATGCTGGTCACTCGGCCACGGCGCGTTTCGCCTTCGTGGAGCTCCTCGATCAGGCGCTCCTTCATGACGTCACGCTTCTCCTGGATCGCTTGCCGCTCCGAGAGAATCAAACGATTGCGATGCCGGTTGATCTCGATAATCTTGAGCGGGAGCTTCGTTCCGATCAGCCGGGCCATATCGGCTTGCTTGCTTCCATCGTCTCCGCCACGGATTTCCGTGACCTGAGACGCGGGAACAAAGCCGCGCACACCGTCGAGGTTTACGAGCAGTCCGCCCTTGTTGTAATTCGTTACCTCGGCGTCGATCATGTCGCCGGCCTCGAAGATCTCCTGCAGACGGCGCCAACTCTTCTCCGCCAACGCTCGGTCGATCGAGAGGACAGCCTGCCCTTCTTGATTTTCCGGTTGGACCACGAACACAAGGACACGGTCACCCACGGTCATTCGTGCTCGTTCGTCATCGGTGAGGGATGAGAACTCACGGGCCGGAATGATGCCTTCCGATTTCGAACCGATGTCGATCAGCAGTTCGTCACGATCGACATGCATGATCTGACCTTCCATGACATCACCGTAGTTCAACACCCGGTAGTCATGGCTGGGATCGCTCAACAACTCTTCCATGAGCGACATTGGAGCACTCTCATCGCCCGCCATTGCCGCGGTCGACGTTGCTTCCTCATTGCTCACGTTGATATCTGTCCGATTCATACACCTTCCTTGTGTCGCAGATTCGTCCGCCCGGTCACAAGAAACCGCGCTTCGCTTCGCCTCTGATCCCTGGGCACGACGTTGCCTGTGATTATAGTACGCCGCCGGACGGGGTGACAAGGCGAGAAAAGCCGTGCCCCCTGCCGGCGACCGTCTCATCAGCGCAGTGCCTGCGTCACGTTCGACAGGGCTTCCAGCGTACGCTCGAGTTCCGGTTGATGTACCCAGCCCATGTGCCCGATGCGAATCGCCTTGCCTTGCATCTTGCCCAGACCACCGCCGATATCGATGCCGTATTCAGACTTCATCCTGGCCATCACGTCCGAGGCGGAAACCCCGTCCGGCGGAGTAAGCGCCGTCACAGTGTCAGAGACGTATTCCTCTTCGGCGATGATCCGATATCCCAGCTCCGTCGTTCCGCGTCGCACGAACGCGCCCAGACGCGCGTGACGGGCGTAGACGTTGTCGAGCCCTTCCGCGTCGATCAGATCGCACGCCGCCTTCAGTGCGAATATCAGCGTGAGCGGCGACGTCGTCGGTGTCAGCCCTTCTCTGGCGCGATCGGCAGCCGTCTTGAGATCCCAGAAGAAGCGCGGGTATTTCGCCGTTTCATACGCTTCGAATATCCGATCGCCGACCCCGAGGATCACCAAACCCGGCGGGCACATCCAGGCTTTCTGCGATCCGCTGAAGATCAGGTCGACGCCCCACAGGTCCATCTCCATCGGCATCCCGCCAGCGGCGCTCACCGCGTCCACGAGAAGCAGCGCGCCGTGATCCCGGACGACCGGAGCCGCCTCGTGGAGCGGGTTCGCCAGACCGGTCGACGTCTCGTTATACGTGTACAGGACCGCCTTCACGCCGGGATTCTCGTCCAGTGCTCTGGCCACGATCGACGCGGTCGCGGCTTTGCCCCAGGGCAGCTCGACTTTGGTCACATCCAGACCGAGTTGGCTGGCAACGGTGCAGAATCGCTCGCCGAAGCTGCCACTCACGAAGCCCAGGACCTTGTCACCCGGCGAGAGCGAATTGACGATTGCGAACTCGAATCCTGCCGATCCACTCCCAGGCAGAACGAGCGCGGTGTTTGACGTGCCGTGGTACCGGCGCAGCTGACTCAGGAGCTCGCTGAATAATTGCCGAAACTCTTCATTGCGGTGCGGAATCATCTCGTGCTGCATGGCCCGCAGCACTTCAGGCGGAAGCGGTGTTGGGCCCGGAATTCTCAGATCGGTAGCCGCCATCTTGAAACGTCCTCTCTATCACCAGCGACTGGTATCGCCCGGGTGATCAGATTCCCATTTACCGAACGCCGGGCCGGCTCGTGTCCGCTCCCGGCGAGATGATCGATCAAGCCCCGATCGAATCTGGACGCACGGGTCCGGCGCCCCTGAACTAAAACCCATTGGTAATACGTCGATGTGTCACCAAACGCGATGGTATCGCTTCGTCGACGTGCTGCAAAGATCGTTGCGGATTTCAGGCTCGGAACTCAGCGGTGCCGGTGCTGCCGCGACCTCATCGTGCGCGGCTGAACCCTGTCAACAGAACAAGCCGCCAGAGAAGCATATTCCGCCCAGCCGGTTCGCGAACGCCGGAGTAGAAGGGCGATCCGACTTTGAGGACACGATCGATCGGAGGTCACCTTCGCGTTGGCCTGACGTCGCGCCAACCGGAATTTGTCAGGACTGCAGGTAGTGAAGTGCGGCGTCGATCGTGTCGTCGATACGAATGATCCCGAACGAGTGGCGAGGCTCCCAGCGCCGCTGGGTCAGGGACCCGGGGTTGAACAGAAGCGTGCCGTCGAGACATTCGCAATGTGGCTGGTGGCTGTGTCCGAAAATGCCGATGTCGAATTTTCCCCTAAGCTCTTGCTCCGCCGCCTGGCGCGCGGTCAGGCGACCGAATCCGTGCCCGTGGATCATTGCCGCCGTGAATCGGCCGAAGCGAAACGACCGATAGGACGGTAGCGTGCGCTGCAATGAGGGCGCGTCGTTGTTTCCGGACACGCCGCGCAGTTCACCCAGGCTGGCGATCATGTCGTAGGCCTCGACGCTGCAGAAGTCTCCCGCATGGAGGATGAGATCCGAATTCCGCAGCGTCTCCAGCACTATTTCCGGCAACTGTCGCGGACGCCCGCCAAAGTGCGTGTCCGAAATGACGGCGATCCTGATCGGCGTCTCGAACGCCTCAGGCCGTACGGGCTCGCTCAAGAATTCCGGCTCGTTCCATAATGTCCTGAATCGCGCCGTGTTCGGCATCGGTGGCCGGCAGCAGCGGTGGCCGCGGATCGCCCCCATACAAGCCGATCATGTCCATGGCGGCCTTGAGTCCAGCGATGCCGAAGCGCGTCGTCACTGCCGCGTTCGGTTCGAGCATCTGCTGCTGCAGTTCCAACGCGGAGGCGTGGTCGCCCTGGTCGAACAGGCGCACGATCTGAGCGCATTGGCTGGGCGCGACATTACCGAGCGCCAGGATCCCGCCCTTTCCACCCAGGCAAAGAGCCGCATATAAGAAGTTGGCGGACCCTGCCAGAACAGAGAAATCGTCCGGAGTCCGGGCAACCAGTTCCGCTACCTTGGGCGCGTTGCCCCCACTGTCTTTGATACCGACGATGTTCTCGTGCTGCGCGATCGCGACCACGGTATCGACCGGCAGGTCCACCCCGGTGTAAGCAGCCATGACGTAGATCACGACGGGAATCGGCGACGCATCGGCGATTGAGTGGTAGTGACGAACGTAAGCAGCTTTATCGTAACGCGGCTTGTAGTAGTGCGGTGTGACGACGAGCGCGAAATCGGCGCCCAGTTCAGCCGCCCGCTTCGTCAGGGCGATCGTGCCGCTGGTCGATTCCATCCCCGTCCCCGCAACGACCTTTTTGCGCCCGTTGATCGCGGCCGCGCCCGCCTCGATCAACCGAAGCTTCTCGTCGAGAGAAAGACTCACGTACTCGCCATTCGAACCCATGATGGCCACGCCGTCGAGCGCCGACTCGGCGTACCAGTTCAAATTCGACGAGAAGTGCGCGAGATCGAGCTCGCCATCCCTGTCAAACGTCGTCGCGACAGGAGCGAAGACGCCTACTGGATGCACACGTGCCATAGGATTGCTCCTTCCGACTTATCGATCACCAACAATTCGAGTGAGCGCGCCGTTGATCAACCCGGCAATGATCGCACCGACGACCGATCCGAGAAAGGATATCGTGATGCCGTTGACCAGCCGAGCCCCAACATAGAACACAAACCCGTTCACGACGAGCGCAAAGAGCCCGAAGGTCAGGCAGGTCAACGGCAACGTGATCAGCTTCAGGATTGGCCGCACCAATGCGTTCAAGACCATCAGCACCACGGCAAAGATCGCGACCGCCGTGTAGTTTTTGTAGCTGACCTCGCCGGGAACGACCGCCGCCATGATGACCAGTGTCGATCCATTCGCGATCAGATACAGAATCAGCTTTGTCAGCATCGACTGTTTCCCTCTCGTGTCGCGAGGTCTGGCCGCCAGAACGTGTTCAGGCGCGTCGTTGCAGCGTCCGATCGGCCTCCGTGGCCATTTCGAGTGAAGGAGCACTCGCCGAGGGACCGCGCCCTCGATTGGCGACCGGAACACCGAGCGCCAGGATGATGCCACACACGATCCAGAATAACGCCGTCATGTGCGGAAACGTGATGTTGAAGTAGTAGTGGTCGAATAGGCCCACCGTCAGCGCACTCGCCAGCGCCGCCAGCAACCCGAGCAAGAGGTCGCCACGCTCGGAATCTGGGTCGGACCTCCAGCGGCGCCAGCCAACGACAGCGATCGAACCGATCGTGATCAGGAAGATGGCGAGTCCAGCCAGGCCAACTCGCTCTCCCAGCGTCAGATAAATGCTGGAGACCCCGGTCTGCTGATCGATGGATGGCGCATTGCCGAACCCAACGCCAAATACCGGATGCTGTCTGATGATCGCCAGCGCGTTTCGATACTCCGCCAATCGCAGCTTCGTGGCTGGATCCTGCAGCGTCAGCCCAAGCCACATCCGATGCACGAAGCTGGCGCCGAGCCCGAGGAAGGCGACCGGGATCGCGGCGACGACACCCGGCAGAATGAGCCAGCGATAGCGAAGCAATGCCAGCACGGCCAGTCCCGCCGCGATGCCGACCCAGGCCCCGCGCGAGTAGGTCAGCAGTGCTGCCAGGGAACAGAGACCAAAGACAGGAAGACTGATCCAGCGCGAAATCGACCGGTGACGAGCGATCAACATCGCGCAGGCGAGAACGACCATGACCGCCAGTAAGCCACCAAACGAGTTCGGGTCGACCGACGTTGAGGTAAGGCGCATCGACTTCGCCGGGTTGTCCTCGATGTAGCGCACGATCCGCGACGACGGATAGCCATACGGAACCAAATGGACCAGCACCCGATTTGTCAGAGTCGCGCCACCAGCGTAAAGGGCCAGTCCGACGAACGCGGCTGTCCCGCCGCCAAGCAGTAGGACGGTCATGAGCCTGCGCGCGTCGTCCAGATTCGAGGCCACGTTCCAGACGACGAAGACGAGTAGCCCCGAGAGGAGGAACTTCCCGTAATCATGGAAGGTAGCCATGGTGTACCCGTTGGTCACGCCAATGAGAAAGGCAAACGCGGTCTCGGCCAGAAACAGCAGGATGAGAAGGGCCTGTGTTCCGGCAGCCAGACGCTGATCCCGCCGCAGCATCATCGTCGCGAACCAGGTCGCGATCGCTACCAACGACGAAACCTCCAGCAGGGTCAACGTCAGGCCCAGGTGGACTGGCACGACGGCGAAAGGCAGCAACGTGACCACGCCGATCGTCGCCCACAATGGCGGCGCGAACGTCCGCGATGATGACGATCGCCCCGGCGGCGCCCAGCAACAGCGCCAGCGTCGAGACGAGGCTGTGCTGGGTCGCGATCTTCCCGAGCGCAAATCCGCCGCCTGTTGCCAGAATGATGGCGACGATGATGACCGCACGCGGCGGAAGGGAGAGCGCTCGCGCGTGCGGAAAGGCCGGCAGGTAATAACGCCTCAGACGTCGAATCCGCTGAAACTCAGTCGCGGTCAACGCGACGTCCTTTCGGTCGATAGCAGGTTCGGAACGTCGTCGCCAGTGCACCACACGCGTCGCTCGCGTGGTTGAAAAGGGACCACGCCGGACGCGCGAGCATTGGGACAGTCGCTACCCGTCAGTGAGATCGAGACGGCATCAGGACGACGGGCTTTGTCCGGCACGATGGACGGGCCGTTCGCTCGGGCGAACCCGATTGTCGCTCTAGCCACGCCACCCCTCACGCAGCAGCACGGAAAACTCGCCGAACTGATAGCGCTCGACCCCATCATCGACATGATCGGGTTTTCGACCGTTCCAGATCGACTCATAGCCTGAATGCGCTTCGAGCAGGAAGGAAGGTTGGAGGGGATAGTTGTTGTGAGACGGGTAAATAGTTCGGACCTCCGGCGCGAGATCGGCCAATCGCGCCAGCGTCTCACGATAAACGCGAGGATTGCTTCCGTTGATGTGGGCGTAAAGCGCTCCGGCGTATACCGCATCGCCAACAAGCGCGATCCCGGTTCGCTCTTCGAGGAGCGTGATCCCTCCGGGAGAATGTCCGGGTGTCGGAATGACGATGAATTCGCGTCCGCCGAGATCAATTCGCTCGCCGCCTGACAACGTGCGCTCCGGCTCGACTCCGGCGATGGAGAACGTTTGCGCATCGAGCCACGCGGGAGGCGTCTTCGTGAAGCGATCCGGCGACAAGAATCTCCGCGTTCGCTCGTTGCCGACTCCGGCGCGCAGGTCGTCGGCCTCCGCCTCATGAATCCATATTCGCTCAAAACGCCAGTCGTCACCGACATGATCCCAGTGCGAATGGCTGTTTACGACAAGTACGGGAGTGGTGGCGTACTGATCGACCACCTGTCTGATGTTGCCGATGCCCATTCCGGTGTCGAACAAAAGCGCCAGTTCGTCGCCGAGAACGAGATACGACTTCACGTTCTCGTCGTGTCCCGGCTCGCCGATGCCGATGACGCGGTCGGGACATTCACGGACCTCAAACCAATCTGTCTCGTTCCTCATGGTCACGCGATACCGTCCTTGCTCCACCGGCGAGTCGACAGTGGCACGTTACAGGCTCAGCCGGAGCCCAAGCCTACCCGATCAAAATGGGCTCTGTCTGTGGCGGCGACAAAAACTCGCAGCCATCGGCAGTCACCACGACGTCTTCCTCGAGACTCACGCGGCCAAAACCAGGCACGTTCGTCGCGATTTCGAGCGTAAAGACCTGATGCTCCTCAACGGTGTCGTACGGTCGTTGCCCGTAGCGATCCCAGCGCGGACCGAGCAAGCAGCCGCCGTCATGAACCGCCCGTCCGATCTGATGGCCCAGCGCGAATCCCCACTCCTCGAGACCCTCACTCTTGAACGTCTCGCGCGCGATCTGATCGACTTCCCATCCAGCCACCCCGGGCTTGAGCATCTTCGCGGCATCTTGAATCACGCCCGAAATGATGCGGAACGCTCGTTCAACCGGCTCTGGGGCTCGCTGTTCGCCTTCCGCCAGGAAATAAAACGTGCGCTGCATGTCGGATGTGTAGTCATTCTGTCTTACCCCGAAGTCGAGAGTCAGAAGCTGCCCCGGCTCGACAGCGATATCGGTCGGACCGGTGTGCCCGATCGGAGAGTTCGGGCCGGCGGTGACACCCGGGCAGTAATCCCAGTCCCAGGCTGAACCGATTCCACGTGTTTCGAGTTCGGTGTGCATGAAATCCGCGATCGCTCGCTCAGTCGCTCCCGGGCGGAGCCATTCTTCGAGCCGATCCCAGATCTCGTTGGTCGTTCTGACGGCCTCACGAATGCGGCCTTGCTCCTCATCGGATTTGCGGCCACGCACCCGAGATGCGATGGGCTCGCCGGATATCACGCGCCCCCAGAATGGCGTGTCCTTCAGCAACTCCTCGAGTCGCAGGTACATTCCGTAGGTCAGGCCGTCCGCCATCGTGTTGTCGGTCGAAAAATTCAGCGCGATCTGCCTCGGATTCAGATCCTCGATGGCGCGGCGCAGCACCGCTGCTGGACTCTGGACATAGCCGACGACATTGTCCCAGGCACCGGTCTGCTTGACGTTCTCGATGTCCCCAGTCCCGACAATGGCGGTGTGACGGCCGCTCTTGGAGACCAGGAAGAACGACTCCCAGGTAACGCTGGTGCCGACGATCAACGGCATACTCGGGTCACCGAGAACGTCGCTCTCTCGTGCCACGAGCATCCAGAGATCGATGTCCAGCTCGCCGAGGATCTGAGTCGCCTGAGCCAGTTTCTCTCGTACCAGATTTGACGCCACTCCTGCTGTCTCCTTCTGCCCTCAAATCACAATCGGACTTCCGATTTGGTCACTTGGCCGCAGCGTCCGCCTTCAGTTCTTCAGCCAGACGGTACATGAAGACGGCGATCGATTTCTCGTGATCCTTGAGTCCGGCCACGGTCGCGTACTCGTTGGGACTGTGCACTCGCCCGCCGTGACCGAGACCACCGAGCACCACCGGGATGTCGAGCACGTCGGTGAACAGGTAGAACGGGGCCGAGCCGGCCAGGTGTGGCCAGATCTCCGGTTCGTGGCCAAGCCCGCGGTAGGTGTCCATGATCGCGCGAGCCGGAGCGGAGCTCACGCTCGTCTTGCTCCACTTGTATGCATCTTCCACATGAATCTCAACGTCGGAATAGCCGTGACGATCGAGATGGGCGCGTAGCAACTGTATGACGCGCTCTGGCGTCATGTTGGGAACCATGCGCACGTCAACTTTGGCCCGCGCCTCGTGCGGAATGATCGTCTTTGTCCCTTCAGCAGTGTGTCCCGAAATGATCCCGTCAATGTTGAGGGTCGGCTGGTAGAGATATTTTCGAACCAGATCCACGCCCGTCAGGTCGTACTTGAAGCGCTTGACGTCGTTCTTGGCGAGGTCGTCAGCCGGGTCGAATGTCTCGACCAGCTTGAGAAGCAGCGTCTCATCCTCCTGCGACGGCGGAATGATATCGTCGTAGAACCCGTCGACCAGAATGTGTTTCTGATCAGGCGTGATCATGCTCGTGAGGGCATGCAGCAGCCGCCATGTCGCGCTATGGAACCAGACGGCGTTGCTGCCATGTACAGCACGATCAGTGGCGCCGCCCCAGTCGCCGCCGCGAAGAACGAACTCCATGAACAGGATGCCCTTGACGCCGAGGTACGTGATCACCTTGCCGCTCTGAGTCTGAGCCAGGAACGGAAAAAAACAGGCGTCCGCCGTCAGCTCCTCCCGACACCGCTCGACGACTTCGGGAAGATTTCTGCTGCCGAGTTCCTCTTCCCCCTCGATCAGGAACTTGACATTCACCGGGAGCGTGCCGGTCGCATCTTTCATCGAATGCAACACGTTGAACAGACTGGCAAGTGGGCCCTTTTGATTCATTGCGCCGCGATTGACGATCGATGGGCCGAGTCCGGGGAGATCGACGATTTCCCCGCCAAACGGGTCGACCATCCAGGTTTCGCCCAGCACCGGTTGCACGTCGTACATCCCGTAGAAGAGCATGGTGTACGGCTGGCCCGCATCGAGATGACCGACCACGGCCGGGTGCATCGGAGTCTCGACCTTACGCGCGGTACCGCCCAGTTCTTGAATCCAGCGGACCAGCATGTCTGCAGTCTCCTGCATGCCGGTGCCGTCCGCGCTGATCGACGGCTGGCGCAACAGCGCTCGCGTCCGATCGAGGTGGTCTTCAAAGTGCTGATCGATGTGATTGAGTACCGTATCGACCAATTCGTCGCTCCCGTCTCAGTGTCTTCACCCCGGATTTGACGACCCCGGAACCGTTTCTCACCCAGTATCGCACGCCGGCGCGAACGCCCGGCCCGGTCGCTAAGGAAATTGGGGGCAGCAAAAATGGGCGGCTCGAAGGAGCCGCCCATGACAGTCTTATCCGGTTTATCCGCCGATCTGGCTCATGCCCCGACCGGTATCGCGGTCGCCCTCTGCCAGTCCGTGTCCCCACGGCTTACGCCAGACGCCGAAGCGGATCTGCTCGATCAGGTCGTTCTCGTCTCCACCGCCGCGGAGAATGTCTCGAACGTCGACTTCGTCATTGCGCAACAGGCAGAGTCGTAGCTTGCCGTCCGCCGTGAGCCGGATGCGATTGCAGAACGAGCAGAACGGCTGGCTGACTGGGCTGATAAACCCAATCGTGCCGGTCGACCCCGGGAGTCGATAGACTCGTGCCGGATCACCGAGCGGCGCGTCGAGCGGAGCCAGTTCGCCGTGCACTTCCTCGATCAGATCGATCGTTTCTGCGGTCGTCACCAAACCCGCGTCGTGGACGTCGCCAACGCCTTCGAGCGGCATGACCTCGATGAACCGCACTTGCCAGTTGTGGGTCAACGTCAGTCCGGCCAGGTCCGCCACTTCATCATCGTTTTGGCCACGCACTACGACCGCGTTCAGTTTAATCGGCGACAGGCCGACCTCCTCCGCCGCCTGAATGCCCGCCCATACCTTCTCGATCTTGCCGCCACGCGTAATCGCGGTGAACCGGTCGGGCTGCAGAGAATCAATGCTGACGTTCACGCGATTCAATCCCGCGTCTTTCAATCCCTGTGCCAACCGAGCGAGCAGCAAGCCATTGGTGGTCATGGCCACGTCGTCGACGCCCGGGGTGTGCGCGATCTCTCGCACCAGATCCACAACGTGCGGCCGAATGGTTGGCTCACCACCCGTGAGACGCATCTTGCTGAACCCGATCTTCGCGGCCGCGCGAACGACCGCCAGGAGTTCATCGTCGGTCAGCAACTCATCTCGCGGGGCAAAGCGGGCGCCGATGGCCGGCATGCAGTAGACACAGCGCAAGTTGCACCGGTCGGTGAGCGAAATGCGCAGGTACGTCATGGGACGACCATACGCATCGCGCGTTTTTTGCTCGCCCGCGATTGGAATGGCGCGTTCGTCGAAAATAGGCGGATTTACGACCGGGAGTGCGATCATGTAGTTCCCTTCGTCGGTCTCTCGCTACGCGAACATCGGGCGCCACCGTCTCATCGATGCGCCTGGGATCAGACCGATCGGATTCTCTGAGAACCTTAGCAAAATGCGTGGCATTCGACAACCAAACGGTTGACAATCGACGCCGCGAGCCGCCGACGATCCAGGTTCGCGTGCGCACGCACATCGCTCCACTGCTCGACGTTTCGCGGCGTCGTCCTCGTGACTAGCGCCGCATCTTAATGACCTTGAATGCTTCGGCCAGTGGAATGTTCTGCGGTTCACCAACCGATTGAGCGCGCTCGCGCAGCCGCTCGTCCAGCGATTCGGCTTGTCCGACCTGGCTCTCATGCGCCTTCAGGGCGTTGATCTTATCGTCGAACGTTTCGGTGATGTCGATGAAGGTATCCGGGTATTCCGAACCGAACAGCCACAGCTCCGCGACTTTGTGCGGCTCGAGCCCCGCTTCGAGATGCTCCGGGAAATACAGCGGATCTCGCGCCGTCGGGTAAACGGAATCAACCGTCGAGATGCCCACCGCGCGGTGATCGGGATGGAGCGAGTATGGGCGAAATGGATCGTGAGTGATCACGACGTCCGGCCGGAACGACCGAATCTGGCGGACAATCTTTTCCCGGAAATTCAGGTCCGGCATGAGCTCGCCGTCGCCCATCCGCAGGAACACGACGTCATTGACTCCCAGGCGCCGGCACGCCTCACGCTCTTCGCCCTCGCGCAAAGCAGCAAGGTCTTCTGAGCTGATGTCACGCCTGGCAGTGCCTTTGTCCCCGGACGTCGACTGCACCAGGATCACTCTGCGTCCCTCTTTGGCGAATTTCGCGACCGTCCCCGCTGAGCTGAACTCCATGTCGTCCGGATGGGCCACGACGATCATAATCGTCTTGAATTCTTCGTTCTCCATACCGAATTCCAGATCTCCCTCTCTCATAACGCGACAATTTGAATTCCGAAGCGAATATTGACCACACCGCCAGTTCCGTCAAGGTCGATTACGCGTTTGACGGCATTGAAGGTGGCGTGCATCCGTTCTCACGTTGGTCCCCGCTGGGCGTACAATCGTCCCAGGGAAGGGAACCGGCGTCGTGACGGACGATACTTACACACATTACCGGCGGTTGCGCATCCTGATGGTGGCGCCAACCTCATTCTTCTCCGATTACGGCTGCCATGTCCGAATTCTCGAAGAGGTTCGCGCCTTGTCTGCACTTGGGCACACGGTCGCGATTTGCACCTATCATAATGGTAACGATGTTCCGGGCCTTTTTATTCGCCGCACGATCGACGTGCCGTGGCGCAAACGCGTCATCGTCGGTTCTTCGCGCCACAAGCTCTACCTCGACGGCGCACTCTTGCTCACGACGCTTCGCACGGCGCTGGCCTTTCAACCAGATGTGATCCACGCTCACCTGCACGAAGGAGCGCTGATCGGCGGATCCATCGCCCGCCTCCTGCGCAAGCCCCTTATTTTCGACTATCAGGGAAGCCTGACCGAAGAGATGCTGGATCACGGATTTGTGCGCGAGGGCGGGGCGATCTTGCCCTGGTTGCGTCGACTCGAGCGCGCGATTGATCGGCTCCCAAATGTCATCATCACCAGCAGCGACAACGCGCGGCAGCGGCTCGAGTCATCTCGCACCGCGCGTGACGTTCGAACGGTCGCCGACGCGGTCGACACGGAACGATTCGCCCCACAAGCGGTCTCGTTCAAGGAGCGCGCCCATCTTCGAGCACGTCTCGGAATTCCGGAAAACAGCAAAGTCGTCGTCTATCTGGGCCTGCTGGCCCCGTATCAGGGATCCGACCTGCTGCTCCAGTCGGCCAGGTTGATTTCGAGCGCGGAGCCGGACGCATTCTTCTTGCTGATGGGCTTTCCCGGCGTCGAACAGTACCAGCGCCTGGCGGAACAGCTTGGCCTCTCCCAGCACGTCAGCTTTCCGGGACGCATCCCCTACAGTGAGGCGCATCGCTATCTCGCTCTCGGAGACGTGGCCGTCGCTCCCAAGATGTCCCTTACCGAGGGAAATGGGAAGATCTACAACTACATGGCAATGGGGCTGCCGGTAGTTGCGTTCGACGCGGCCCCGAACCGCGAAATTCTGGGCGACCTGGGCGTGTACGGGCGCTTCGGGGACGCGACAGATTTCGCGGATAACGTGATCAGTCTGTTGCGACAGCCGGAGAAAGCCCGCGACCTCGGGCGCAGATTGCGCGAGCGCGCCGAGGCTGACCTATCCTGGAACGAGCGAATTCTCGATCTGCTCGACGTATATGACAGTGTGCTGCGGCACGCCGCGGCGCGACAGCCAAACACGTCCGCTGATCCGAGCCCGCGCACCGGCCGCGAGAATCTCGAGACATCGAACGACTAGCAGCGTTACGGCAGACGCGTCCATGGAGAATCGTTACCGCGCTACGACACCCGCATCCTGAGTCCGGCCAGCACATGCTGAACCGTTTCGTAACTCTTGCGGAGCATGGTCCACGGCTCGCCCAATCTGGTCGCGCAAAGCCAGCGCACTTCCATGGTGAGGGAGGGCAGCGGCCCCGCGGCTGAGAGAGCCGTGAACTGCTCGGCGATCGGTACACTCCCGAGCACGAGGGGATAGTGGGCCAAACCATCTTCGCCGAGGTCGTGAAGGTGAACGTGCTTCACGCGGCGGAGGAACTCGTCGTCCGGAATCACTGTCCAGCCAGGTTCGATGGATGCGTTCTCGCGGTCATGGGCGAGATCCCAACAGATCCCCACCCGCTCCGAGTCAACGCGCTGCACGATCTCCAGTACCGAGGCGCGCGACCGCGCCGACGCGGTCTGACGGCCTTCTTTGGCCGCGCCAAGTTCGAGTGCCGCGTTTGCCGGAAGAGTCCCGGTCTCGAACTCCATGGCAAGCCACTCGAGCAAACCGGTCGTGGCATCGTCATTGGCTTGTGCGCTGGTCGCGACGTCCGCCGCCCCATGCAGCACGAGAACGATGCGATCCTGGTGATCGGCGATCGTTGATATCAGCGCCAGAATCGGGGCGAACTCTCGCTTCAGACCATCACGGTCGTCCCGCCAGCGCGACGAGGCGAAGCGCCGGTCGAGCCCAACGTGGAGTTGCACGGCGATGCCGCGTCGCTGGTACTCCGCGACGGTAAACGACCAGTCTGGCTCGATCACGTGCACTCGCGCGGTGCGCTCGTCGTACGGGCCGTGGTGTAAGACGATCTCGGCCGACGTCGCACCCCACGTAGCCAGGCGATCGAGATACTCAGCGAAGGTGTGATCCGGTCCCGCGTACCAGCGCGGCGATCCGCTGTTCCCGAGCATGAACGACAAGCGGCTACGCTCCAACCAGCTTCGCGATCGCCGCCGCCGCATCGGACTGCTTGACCGTCGTCTGCTCGCCCGAAGCCATGTTGCGCAGATTCACTTCGTTGCGAGCGACCTCGTCCGGACCGAGGAAGGCAACAACTGGAATGCCCCGCTTGTTGGCGTACTGAACCTGGCGCCGCAGGTCCCGTGGCGCTTCCAGGTAGATCTCGGCGTCCACCGACGCACGGCGCAACGCGGTCACGAGACCGAGGGAAGCGCTCATCAGCTCTTCGCTGAAGATCGTCACGAGAACGTCGGACACGGTCGTTCGAGCCCGCAGTAAACCGAGCTCCTGAATGACGTCGACGATTCGCTCGAGGCCCAACGAGGCTCCAGTGGCCGGGATGTCCTCGCCGAGGAACATGCCAATCAGCCCATCGTACCGGCCCGCCCCGCCGAGAGATCCGATGCTCGGTTCGGAGACCGTCGCCTCAAATACCGGGCCCGTGTAGTAGTCGAGACCACGGGCCAACGCAAGATTGAGCGCGTAATGCCCGGTGTCAGCCGACATTTCCGTCAGGAATCGGAAGAGGGAATCGAGATCATCGATGCCCTGCTGTGCCAGCGCTATTCCCTCGAGTCGCTGACGGAGTTCGGCGAGAACGTCTTCCGGTGCGCCTTTCAACGCGACCAGATCAAGCACCTTATCGGCCGCTTCAGCCGAAACCAGGTTCCTGAGCATCTCATCTTTGACCCCGTCGCGCCCGATCTTGTCGAGCTTGTCAATGGCGCGGTGGATCGTGGGAGTCTGTTCGACCGGCACTCCGGCGAAGACCGCCAGACTCTGCAACAGTTTGCGGTGGTTGATCTGAACCACGAAGTTCGGCATGTTGACGGCGGTCAGAGAATCCATCCAAACCATCAATACCTCGGCGTCAGCCAGCATCGACGAGGTCCCCACGGTGTCGACGTCGCATTGCCAGAACTCGCGGTAGCGCCCGCGCTGGGGGCGGTCGGCCCGGAACACCGGGGCGATGTGATAACGCTTGAAGGGAAAGGTGAGCTCATGACGATGAGAAGCGACGAATCGAGCCAGAGGAACCGTCAAATCATAGCGTAACCCCACTTCGCGACCGCCGTGATCCTGGAAGTGATAGATGAGTTTCTCGTCCTCACCGTACTTGCCGGTTAGCGCTTCGATGTACTCGAGGTGCGGCGTGTCGATGGGCTCGAATCCGTAGCGCTCGAAGACCGTCCGGAAGGCGTCGATTACGTGCTGCCGGAGGAGCATCTGGTCAGGAAGGAAATCCCGCATTCCCTTGAGCACCTGCGGCCGGCGTATTCGGCTTCCGCCTTCCTCGTTCGACATGTGTTATTCCCTTCAGGTCAATATGGATCACAAGAGCGCAGACGATGATACCAAAGGCGGTCCCGGTGATTGATAGCCACAGGAAACCGTGACTGCGGCGGCTATTTGCGCATTTCGAAGACAACGTGCGCGATCTCCGGCAGGATGAGCTTGTCGAGCGCGAGTGACACGGCGTTGGACGAGCCAGGTGTCAGGTAGATGACCGTATCGCCGATGACTCCGGCTGTCGCGCGACTCAGCATCGCGGCAGCGCCTATTTCGCCGTAGCTGAGCATTCGGAAGAGCTCGCCGAATCCGTCCAGACGTTTCTCGAGGCGACGGCTAACCGTGTCGTAGGTCGTGTCGCGCCGCGCGATCCCGGTACCACCATTGAAGATTATCGCGTCACAATCGTGCCGAGCGATTAACGATTCCAGCACCGCGTCAATCTGATCCGGCTCATCTTTGACGATCTGGTAATGAATAAGCTCATGGCCGCCGTCGGTCAAACGCTGTTGAATGAGCTGTCCACTTCGGTCTGTTTCTGTCGTCCTGGTGTCGCTGACGGTGATGACGGCACACCGAATGTGTTCCGGCGCTTGGGAACGATGTTGCTCTACGGATTCACTCACGGTATCCCCCGTTCTGGACGCAAACGTTGCAGGTTCTCATCTGTTCACCCGGTGCTGCATGCATTTCGAATGTGGGTGACTCGCTCCACCGTACCCGTTATCCCAAGCGTGATCGCGATCAGGTCGACACGCCAGAATCGATCCACGTGGTCCTGATGCTCGGCAAGATATTGATCGCCCAATAGCAGCAGTCGCGCCGCCTTTCGGTCGTCGACGGCCTCTTCGGCGGTTCCTCGATGCCCTCCGCGCCGCGTCTTGACCTCGACGAAAACCAGCACGTCGCCATCCAGCGCGATGAGATCAATCTCGCCCCCACGTACTCGCCATTTCCGGTCGATTACCGTCCAGCCGAGATCGAGGAGCCTGCGTTCGGCGAGGCGTTCGCCCGCGTCGCCAAGGGCCAGTCTCGGCCCGCTCACGTTGACGCCATCTCGTCGCTGGCGCCTTCCCCGAGCAGATCCCGAACCGGCTTGAACGTGCGACGGTGATGAGGAGTCGCGCCGCAGCGCTGGAGCGCGTCGAGATGGGCTGGCGTGCCATAACCTACGTTCTCATCCCAGTGATATTCGGGATAGCGGCAGGACAGCCTGCGCATCAGAGCGTCTCGTGCATCCTTGGCCAGGATCGACGCACACGCAATCGAAAGACAAAGCGCGTCACCGTCGACGATCCCGGTGCATCGCTCCCCATCAAACTCCGGCATCAGGGGACCGTCGATGATGGCATGGTGCCAGGCGCCCAAGCGGTGCAGCGCGCGCTGCATGGCGAGCGCTGTCGCAACACGGATGTTGAACAGGTCGATCTCGCGTCGCGACGCGGCTGCGACCGAGGTAATAAGCGCCCGTTGGTGAATCTCGTCCGCCAGCTCACGGCGCCGGTAGGCCGGCAGGGTTTTCGAGTCACGAACGCCTGGAATGGTGGTCGTACCGGCCGGGAGAATGCAGGCCGCGGCGACGACCGGACCGGCGAGGCAACCTCGCCCGACTTCGTCGACGCCAGCCACCAGCTCGAGCCCCAGGCGCCAGAGCGTCGCTTCTCGTGAAGTGTCCGGCACTTGAATCTGCGGCACGTTTTCCCCGGAAAATGCGAACGCGGCGCCAGGGGCACCGCGTGAACCAGTCTAAGAATGCGAGCCGGGTCGCGAGTTAGCGAAGGTAGCTTCCCGCGGGACGACGGCGCTCGCGGATTCGCGCGGCACGGCCGGTTCGACCACGTAGGAAATAGAGACGGGCTCGCCGCACGTGACCGCTGCGAAGCACCTCTATGCGATCCACGCGCGGCGCATGAACCGGAAAGGTTCGCTCGACCCCAATTCCGTGCGAGGCGATACGCCTGACAGTGAAGTTTTCGTTAATGCCACCGCCACGGCGTCGAATCACGACACCTTCAAACGGCTGGACACGCTCCCGAGCGCCTTCGACGACTTTTACGTGCACACGCACCGTGTCGCCTGGCCCGAAATTCGGGACGTCGTCCCGTTGCTGCTCGCGCTCGATGCTCCTGATTACATCTACCATGACAAACTTGCTCCGTGTTCGCGTTGATCGAAGGCACGCCTACCCCGCCCAACGCGGGACTTGCGGAGTATAGCAGCACTGCCGCTACGCGAGCAAACGTGCCGACAAGCTGCGGTCGTCCACTACATCGAGCACCTCGGCCGCCACCTCATAGCGCCCAAACGACGGCATGATGTAGATGCCATGGACTACATCGCGCGCCGAAAGAACCAGCTCCTGCGCGAGCTTCACCCCTTCGCGCCGGCCGTCGTTACCTGCCAATCGCATGCGCTCCCGTGCTTCGTCCGTCAGCTGTATGCCTGGCACCTCGTTATGCAGAAACTCGGCGTGGCGATGACTTTGCAGCGGCAGCACTCCCAGGAGCACAGGCACCGATATCTTTCCGAACATGTCGGTGTAGACACCCAGGAACGTCTGCCACGTCATGAGATCAAAAACAGGCTGAGTCATGACGAGATCCGCACCTGCCTCAAGCTTTCGATTGAGCCGTCGCGCTTCTTCCTCGAGATCGGGACGGGTCGGGTCAGCGGCTACGGCCACGGTGAAGCTGGCCATCTGCCCGATCGACGCGCCGGCCGCGTCGACGCCCTGGTTGAACGACTTGATCACCCGCACCAGGCCGATCGAGTCCACGTCATAGACGGGGGTCGCGTTCGGATAGTCACCCAAACTCGGCGGATCACCCGTCAAGGCGATGATGTTCCGCACTCCGAGCGCGTGTGCGCCGATCAGGTCCGACTGCAAGCCCATGAGGTTTCGATCGCGCGTCGTGAAGTGCAGGATGGTCTCGACCCCGGCCTGATTCTGAATCAGATAGCACAGGGTGAGGGCGCTCATTCGCACCCGTGCCATCGGGCTGTCCGCAACATTGATGAAATCCACGCCCGCCTCCTTCAACAGGTGCGCGCCAGCCAGAGTTTTGCGTGGATTCAGCCCCTTGGGTGGGTCGATTTCGACGCTGATGACGAATTCCTTACCGAGCTTTTGGGCGAATAGCGTCGGCCCATCGGAAGCGAGCAGTTCGCGCTGGCGAGTCTGCCCGATCTCGATCCGATCCTGCTCAGGTTCAGGTTGCACGATGCGCAACGAGTCCAGGGCCTGCCGCATGGAGTGAATGTGCATCGGCGTCGTGCCGCAGCACCCGCCAATGATCGCCAGCCCCTCGTCGGCTGCTTCACGGGCGTATTGGGCGAAGTACTCCGGCGAGGACGGATAGATCACGCGTCCGCCAACGTCCATCGGCCAACCCGCGTTTGGCTGTCCAGACGTGTGAACGTCGGACCCCGCGAAACGCCGGTACGCGCGCAGTACGTCCAGCGTGTGTCGCGGTCCCACGCTGCAATTGACGCCGATCACTTCCGGTGCGAGTTCCTGCAACGCGATCACGACGTCGCGCGGTGAATTACCCGCGACCGTTCGACCATCCTGGGTGAAGGTCATCTGCGCCACGACTGGAAGGTCCGAAACCTCACGCGCGGCCAGGATCGCTTCGCGCATCTCTACCAGAGACGGGATCGTCTCGATGATCAGTAGGTCTACCCCACCCTCGAGCAGGGCCGAGATCTGCTCTCGAAAGGCCGCCCGCACCTGTTCAGGGCTCGCGGTTCCAATCGGTGGCAGCGTTCGACCAGTTGGGCCAACTGACCCGGCGATCAGCACCGGTTGTCCCGAGATCTCGCGCGCTTCGCGGGCGTTGCGCGCGGCTTTTCGGTTGATGTCACGAACATGAGACGCAAGACCAAACTGCTCGAGCTTGAACCGGTTCGCGCCGAACGAGTTCGTCTCGATAATCTCAGATCCAGCCGCGATATACTCGCGATGGATATCGACGACGAGCGTGGGCTGGCGCAGATTTAACCTCATCGAAACACGTGTCGAATGGGATACCTCGCTCATAGAGAAGCGTCCCCATCGCCCCGTCACACAGGATGACACCCTTGCCGAGGCGCTCGACGAATGGATTTGCCATGAAATGGATCCAATCCAGGACTCGTGGGCTCTTGCATTCGACTGAATACTGTTGATAATTGTAGCATCGGAAGCGGTCACCTGAATTCGCGTATCAGTCACGTGTCAATATGGGATCGTCGGATTGCGCTCTGCTCTCGAATTCGGTAAGGTGTTCGTGACAGAATCAGTGCAGCAGCGGACCGGAGCGTGCCACCGAGCTTTCCGTCACCCACCGCTCCACAACCGCCACGTTGACCGTTCGTTTTAAGGCTAAGGGTACGGAGGACCTCGCATGAGTGGCTATGTGGCTATTCCAGTTGACGAGGCCACTTGGGTAAGCCGAGCGAAAGAGGGTGACCAGGCAGCATTCGAGGTCATATTTGAGCGGTACGAGCGTCAGATCTATGGGTTCATCTACCGTATGATGGGCAATCCGGACGACGCAAACGACCTGACCCAAGAATGCTTTATCCGCGCATACAAAGCCTTGCCGCAGACGTCGTTGGATCTCAATGTGTCTGCGTGGCTGCACCGAATCGCTTCTAACGCCTGCCTCGATGTCCTTCGTCGCCGCCAGCGCATTCGCTGGTTGCCCTGGGAATCGCACAAACACGAGCACCTGCTGCACGGCAAGCCTCTGGATGATCCGGAGCGAAACGCCATCAGCAACGAGACCCAGGTCATAGTCCAGCGTGTGTTGAACCTCATGAGCGCCCGGAACCGAATGGCCCTCGTCTTGCGCGAATACGAGGGGATGTCCTGTGAGGACATTGGCGAAATCATGGGGCTGTCGCGTTCCGCGGTGAAGTCCGTTCTCTTCCGAGGACGAGAAGAGTTCCGGAAGGTGTATCGGACGGTGGAGGATGATGAGTCGGCATGTTCCGGCGAGAATGTGAGTCTGTTAGGCCACTGATCTCAGCCTTTTTCGACGGGGACCTCTCCCCGTCGGAAAGCGTGACGCTCCACCATCATCTCGCAACGTGCAAAGAATGCCGCCTGATCGTTGATGAATATCAACGAATCCGCTCCGGGTTTCGTGAGCTCCCACCCACTCCTGTACCGCCGGAACACCTGGCGGATTCCGTCTGGTCCGAAACGGTTGAACGACCCAGGCCCACCGGTGTACGTCGCGTGTTTGGTGCGACGACCGCGAAAATTGGGCTGTCGACCGCCGCGGCACTGGCCATACTCGCGGTCATCAGCGCGTTTCTGCTCGTCCGTGGGTACAACCAGTCACTGACCCCGACCGTGGCAAGTTCGGTTCCGGCTTCGGCCCAGAGTTGGCCCGTTTACCAGCCTGTGAAGATCGAGTTCAACAAGCCGATGAACCATTCTTCGGTCGAGGAGAACCTGCAGATCTGGCCGCCTGGTGAACGATCGCGCATTCCCACGAGCTGGGACGGCAATACCTTGATCCTCGGGTCCAGCGCGTCTCAGAGCACACTGTTCCTGCCGGATACCAATTATCAGGTCATGGTGCTGGGCACTGCTAAAGACACGTATGGTCACAGTCTTGGTAAAACGTGGGCGATTGCCTTCAGGACAAGCCCGACGTCCAACACCGCACAACAGAACACGCCGACGCCGGTGGCAACCAGCACCGCCAACTTGACGATACCGCCGACCCAAGAGCCGGCAATTGCAATTGTCTCGCCGACCCCAACAAGCTCATCACCGGGCGCGACCGAAACCGTCACCGCAGCAAGCGGCACCGGGGGATCCGCGACCGCGACGGAACGGTCCTCGTTGCCGACAGCAACCAGCACGCCAACGACAGCCACTCGTACGCCAACGCCCACCCCGGTTCCGACCAAGACGGCTGCAACCGGGACGACGCCAACCACGACGCCGCCGCCAACGTCAACTCCACCGCCATCGACGCCGGTTCCTACCGCGACGGCAACGAGTGTTCCCGCGACTCCGACGGCGACGACGGCCGTCACGCCGACGCCCACCGGAACGGCGTCCGCCGCAACACCATCACCGGACGTTGTTCCGGTGACCGGTGCGTTTGGCAGCGTCTATTGGGCCAACACGGACGTGCAGGCGAAGCTCGGAGCCCCGACAAACAGCGAGGCTGTCATGAACGCCTCGGAGCTTGGTTTCCAGCGCGGCACCATGTATGAGCGGTACGACCAGGGCGAGATCTACGTCTTCTTCTCGAACGGACAGTGGATCAAGGAAGCCGACACCTGGACTGCCGCCGACGGAGAAGGTGGCGGCGCGGGTCCCGATGCCGGGCTCTGGGTTCCAAAGGAGAACTTCTGGAAGGTTTGGAACAGTGACCCGAGCCTGGCAACCTCCATCGGCTACGCGGTTGAGCAAAACGCGCACCTCATGGATCAGAGCGGCGGCAGCTTCCAAACGTTCGCCAACGGCATCATGCTGTACAGCGATCAGGGATTCGTCTACGTGGTCTATAACAACGGTAGCTGGGCTCTTTACCCCGACACATCGGGCCACGGCGACCTGCTGACGCCCACGCCGATTGCCAGCCCAACCGCCACCGCCACGCCGGCTTCGTCCACAGCGACTCCGACAGGGACGCCTCCGGCCGCGAATACCACCTCGACCGGTGGTCCCGCCAGCACCACGGGGAACGGTCCGTAGAAGCCTTTCGGCGCATGGAACAAAAACTGGATCTGGATTCGCGGGAGTGCGCTCATCGCAACCATCGTCCGACGATGTCGAGATCGCGTCGAGCGTGTCGGACGTCGAGACTGCCGGGGAATCTCGGTACGCAGATGGTGAACGAATCGTGACCGGATCGAGTGTTACGAGCCGCGCAGCAGGATCGGCAGCATCACCGCCAGGACGTCGTAAAGAACGTGCGTGACCAGAGCAGCAGTCGTATTTGCGCGCTTTCTCTCGATGCCGAGCATGACGCTGACGAGGAAGATCCCCAGAATCGTCAGGCTGATCCCGTACTGAACGTGGAGTGACGCAAATACGAGCGACGTGAAGACGATTCCGTAGCGCGGTTGAACGGCGCCTCGAAACAGAATCTCCTCTCCAACTCCCGCGGAAATCCCGAGAATCAACGCACCTCCGAAGGAGGACAGATTCTGCGTCATCGTTCCCAGGTTCTGCTGAATCTGTTTCTCGAATTGAGGCTGAAAGGCAAGCGTGAGCAGGCTCGACACGATGGTGACGACGAATAGCGCGATAACGAGCAGCACCGCCCGGGTCAACTGCTGCAACGTGATGGACTGTAACCCCAGCCGGTCTGTTGCTCCGCGAAAATCACGGGTCATGAGAAAACCGACGCCAAAGTAAGCAATAAAAACCAGGGCAAACGCCTGCGTCACCAGTTCAGTCGCGCTGACTGAGGAGACGTCAACTTTCGCACCCGTCTGGAGTGACGTGCCGCCAAAGAAAATCGCCGTCGCCAGGAGAACCGAGAGGCCCATCATATCGGGAGTTGAGCCGGGGTCAAATGGCATCAACGTGCTGAGCGCGACCCTCAGCGGCCGCAAAAGCGGGAGACCGATAGCCGCCGCGGTGGCGACGATCAGAATGCTGTTCGCCGTGACCGTCCCTCGACTCCCGTTGATGTTGACGACCATCGAAGTCACGCCGACCAGCAGCATTACGATGCTCAACGTGCCGGTAACAGCGTAGAGCGCGATGCGAAGTGTTCGATTGTTCTGTGCCCGGTGTGCCCATGCGGAGACGACTGCGACGAGGATGACGATGAAGCCGAAACTCAATACGACCGACAACCGATTTGCCCTTTCCATTGTGGCTCAAGCGGAGAGCCAGCGCTGATTATAGACCGATGTGGGCGGTTCACCGTGTTACACTCAGGCGGCAGTCTTCAGGGCAATCGTGAGGGGAACAGGATGGCTCAGCGAAGAGGCGGACTCGGCCGGGGACTCGACGCGCTCATCCAGTCTCACTCCGATCTGTCCGGCGGTGTTCAGGAGTTGGATATCGATTCGGTCACGCCCAACCCTCTCCAACCGCGTGAGGAGTTCGACAGTGACGCGCTGGACGGCCTGGGGGCATCTATCCGCGAGCACGGAGTTTTGCAGCCCATCATCGTCTCTCGCGCGGACAACAACGCTCCGTTTCAGATCGTGGCTGGTGAGCGCCGCTGGCGCGCCGCGAAGCGAGCCGGGCTGAGTACGATTCCCGCCATCATCCGCGATTCCAGCCCGCGCGAAATGCTCGAATTGGCGCTGATTGAAAACGTTCAGAGGGCCGATCTGTCGGTCATCGAAGAGGCGACGGCCTATCGTCAGTTGACCGACGAATTCGGATTGACGCAGGCTGAAGTTGCTGATCGGGTCGGAAAGAGTCGTGTGACGATCACGAATGCCTTACGCATTCTGAACGCGCCGGATGAAATCAAGTCAGCCGTGACAACACGCAAGATCAGCGAGGGGCACGCCCGCGCCCTGCTCGGGCTCGAGTACAAGGTCGATCAACTCGCCGCCCTCCAGATCGTCCTCTCGCGAGATTTGAACGTCCGGCAGACGGAGCGGCTCGTGCGAGACTGGCACACCGCGCGCTCGGCGACGCCACCACTGAAGGACGAGCTTCCGCCCGCCGAACAGCATGTCGTCGCGGGATTTCGCAAAGCTCTGGGGACCAAGGTGGAGTTGCAGCGCGGCCGCACGGGCGGTCGGCTGGTCATTCATTACTTCTCCGACGAAGAGCTCGACGGCCTGTACAAACGTATCGTCGGCGAAGACGAGCTCTGAGACCTCGTCTCCGCATGCGCCACACGGCGCCCTAGTCCCAGTTCGCGATCTTCTCGCCGAGTACTCGTGCCAAATCATCGATCGCAACTCGCTCCTGAGACATCGTCTCGCGTTCGCGAATCGTGACCGCGCCGTCGTCGAGCGTCTCATAGTCGATCGTCACGCAGAACGGCGTACCGATCTCATCCTGGCGTCGGTAGCGTCGCCCAATGCTTTGCGTCTCGTCGTATTCCACTGAGAACGACCGTCTCAACATGGACTGGATCTCAGACGCTTTGTCGACGAGTCCGGCTTGCGCATGAGCGGCAATACGGCGACCTGATACGGCGCGACTTTCGGGTGAAGCCGCAGCACCACGCGGGTATACGGTTTGCCGTTGATATCCTGCGCCTCTTCCTCGTCGTACGCGTCCAGCAGGATGGTCAACAGTAGGCGATCCACGCCCATCGCCGGCTCGATCACATGTGGCATGAATCGTTCGCCCGTCTGCTGCTCGAAGTAGGAGAGGTCGACCCCGCTGAACTCAGTATGACGCCGGAGATCGAAATCAATTCGATACGCGAGACCGCAGAGTTCCTTCCAGCCGAACGGGAACTGATACTCGTAGTCGACGGTTCGCTTTGAATAATGGGACATCTCGTCCGGGGTATGCTCACGAGTCCGCAAGCGATCGCCGCGCAGCCCAAGCGAGCGGAAGAAGGCGCTAATCTGCTCCAGCCACGAGTCAAACGTGGGCTGCCACTCTGCCTCCCGGATGAAGTACTCGATCTCCATCAACTCAAACTCGAGCAGGCGGAAGATGAAGTTGCCCGGAGTGATCTCGTTGCGGAAGGCCTTGCCGATCTGCCCGATGCCGAACGGAATCTTGGTTCGACTCGACTGCATCACGCTGCGGTAATCGAGGAAGATCGCCTGCGCGGTTTCGGGTCGCAAGTAGACCGAGGTCCCCGACGACTCAACTGGTCCGAGAACCGTCTGGAACATCAGGTTGAATTGGCGCACGTCAGTCCAGTCGCGGACGCCGCAGACCGGGCAGGCGATGTTGCTGGACCGGATGATTTCGGTGAGTTCGGCAAGCGGCAGTCCTTCGCCGGAGCGGTTGAGCTTCTCTTCGATGAGAGAGTCCGCGCGATAGCGCGTCCGGCAATTCCGGCAATCGATCAGCGGGTCATTGAAACTCCGCGACGTGCCCGGATGCTTCCCAGGTTCGCGGGTGCAGCAGGATGCTGCCGTCGAGCCCCACGATATCCTCGCGGCCGTGAACGAAGAATTCCCACCAGGCGTTCTTGATGTTCCGCTTCAGTTCGACTCCAAGAGGCCCGTAATCCCAGGTGTTGGCCAGGCCCCCGTAAATCTCGCTGCCGGGAAAGACGAACCCACGCCGTCGAGCGAGCGACACAATCGTGTCCATGGTTACGTCGGGCCGCTGATGCTCGCTCATGGTTTCCACTGCCTCCGTGAATAATCAAAGCTCGAATTCACAAGAACCCCTCGTCGCAGAAGAGACGAGGGGGTCACATCATTCTATTCGCGATGAGGGAATGCGGAACTTATGGGTACCCTCATGCGTCGACGTAGACGATCGCTACTCTTCTCCGCTCGAATCGTAGCATGACGTCGCATTGCCGACGAGCAAGGCTTCCGTGTGTGCCGGGGTGATCTGTGTCGCGACCTGCTGATACACCTGCGTGGTCGAGATACTCATGTGTCCAAGAATGCGTTGAACGTCGCGCAACTCATGACCGTCGTTCAGGGCATGCGCGGCGAACGTGTGCCGAATGGTGTGTGGCGTAATGTCCGCGACACTTCGCCGCTTCGGCGTGTGCCTTCAGGATCAGCCAGAACCCCTGCCGCGTGAGACGAGACCCTCGATGGTTCAGGAAGACGGCGGACTCGTCGCCGTCCTGGTGCAACAGCGGTCGACCGGTTTCCAGATAGACGGTGAGGGCTTCGGCAGCCGTATCGGAAAGTGGAACCGTGCGGCTGCGATCCGGCTTCCGCCCGCACGAAAGATTCTTGGCAAACAGATCGATGTCGCAGGTATCAAGTGACGTGAGCTCACTCACGCGCATTCCGGTTGAGTAGAGCGTCTTGAGCATCGCCAGATCGCGCAATCCTTCCGGAGTACGGTGCTCCGAGGCATGAGACAGCAATGCGTTCATTTCTTCGTGCGAGATCGCTCGCGGGACAAACTTGTCAACGCGAGGAGAGGGAAGCGACGATGACGGATCATGTCGAAGCAGCCGTTCGTCGATCAAGAAATGGCAGAACGATCGCACGGCCGCGACCTTACGCGCTACGGTAGAGTTCGCGTATCGTCGTTCACGAAGAAATAGCACGAAACCGGTCAGATGCACGTCGGTCAGTTCGGGCCAGCTTTGGAGTGAACAGGTTCGTTTCAGGTAGTCAGCGAACTGGCCAAGATCGTTTCGGTACGCTGACACCGTATTTGGAGAGAAGCCCTTATCCCCCTCGAGCCCTTCCAAAAAACGCCCGATGAGTTCCTCCATGTGTTCGCCCCTCCATCCCAACGAGCGTCGATCTTCGCCGCCACACTGAATGACGCAACCACTCGCGCAGCCGTGCGAGCCGGCCGGTTCAGTATGTTCGACAAACGCTCAGCTGCAAGACAACCGACGTCTTTGCCAGCCAGGCGCCCCTCTTAACGCCAGATCGTTCGTACGCCGGATTGTAACACTATAACAGGTCTAATAATGGTGTGTATGTCAAGCCAAAGGCGTCCGCAACCGACTGATACGTGATCTTTCCGCGGTAGACGTTCACACCTTTTGCCAGCGACTGATCCGCGCTCACCGCTCGTTCCAGCCCCATGTCGGCAAGTTTCAGCCCAAACGGCAGCGTCACGTTACTGAGTGCGAGCGTGCTGGTTCGCGGCACGGCCCCTGGCATGTTCGTCACCCCGTAGTGAACCACGCCGTCGACGACGAAAGTCGGCGAGCTGTGCGTTGTCGGCCTGACGGTCTCGATGCACCCGCCCTGATCGATGGCCACATCTACGATGACAGAGCCGGGACGCATGTCAGCGACCATATCCTTCGTCACCAGCTTCGGGGCTTTCGCGCCGGGAATGAGGACCGCGCCGACCACGAGATCCGCATCCGCCACCGCGTCCGCGACGTTTCGCCGGTTGGACGCGAGCGTTGTGAGCCGACCGTGAAGTACGTGATCGAGATACCGCAAGCGCTCGACATTGAGGTCGATGATCGTGACCGCGGCGCCCATTCCGAGTGCGATCTGCGCTGCGTTCGTGCCGACGATTCCACCACCGACTACCACGACCTTTGCCGGAGGAACCCCGGCGACCCCGCCCAGCAGCAGGCCGCGACCGCCATACGTTTTCATGAGATACTGCGCGCCCACCTGAACCGCCATCCGGCCCGCGACCTCACTCATCGGCGCGAGCAAGGGCAGCGAACGATCGGGAAGCTGCACCGTCTCATAGGCAACCGACGCTACACCCTGGTCCATCAAAACCTTGGTCAGCGATTCTTCAGCCGCCAGATGCAAGTAGGTATAAAGGATCTGATCCTTGCGCAGCAGCGGGTACTCGCTGGAGATCGGCTCTTTCACCTTAATGATCATGTCCGCGCGAGCAAATACTTCCTCGTGCGTGTCGATGAGCGCCGCGCCCGCCGTGGCGTATTCCTCATCCGAGAAACCACTCCCGATCCCGGCGGATCGCTCCACGATCACTGAATGACCGTGATGAACGTATTCGGCCACGCCGGCCGGCGTGGTCGAGACACGATTTTCGTTATCCTTGATCTCTTTCGGCACCCCGATGAGCATGAGCGCTACCCAACCTCCACCACTACCTTCCCCGCGAACGGAAAAGTTGCAGAACGGCCGCTCATGTAACAGTCGATCAAACGGCCGAGACATTCTAACATGATACAGAGCAAGGTCGGGCTAAAAGTCCTTTTCCGGTCCCAAACTGGCCCGGGAAAATTGACGTGCGTATCAGCATGTAAGTACCATTAGGCTCGGCCCGCGGCGACGACCCTGCAATCGCTGTCGCGGTTTGCATGTTTTGGTAACTGAAGGCCGGCATTTGAGCGACGCACTCTACATCATTCCAATCCTCGGCGTATTGATTCTCATCCACGAACTCGGTCACTTCGTTTCGGCGAAGCTGGTTGGTATCAAGGTCGAAGAGTTCGGTATTGGCATTCCACCGCGGCTCTTCGGCATTCGACGTGGCGGAGTCCTCTACTCGATCAACCTCCTACCGATTGGTGGATTCGTTCGTGTTCTCGGGGAGGATGGCAAGTCCTACTCACCCGACAGCATGCAGTCCAAATCCAAGCTGCAACGAACATTGTTCTTCGCGGCCGGATCGTTGATGAACTTCCTGCTGGCGTTCGTCCTGATGATCGTTCTGGTTGGTTCTCGTGGTGAATCCACCAGCCGGGCGTACATCACTGGAGTTCAGCCGGATTCGCCGGCCGCCCAGACAACGATGCAGGCGGGAGATCGAATCGTGTCGATCGACGGCAAGTCGATCTCGACCGTCACGCAAGCGATCGACCAGATCAACGCCAAAGCGGGTGAGCCGGTGGCGCTCGCGCTTCTTCGAGGTGACCAGCAAATCCAGGCGACCGTAACACCGCGCACGAACCCGCCGCCGGGACAAGGGAAAGTCGGCATACAACTCGACGACGCCGTGCACGCGTTAATCAAGGTCGACACGGTCGTGTCCAACTCCGCCGCATCGGCAGCCGGCATTCAGCCGGGTGACATCGTCAAAACGATCAACGGCGTGAAGATCGAAGACGCGATCAGCTACCGCTTTTCAATCCTGGATAACAAGGGCAAGACGATTCCGTTCGTCGTATCACGTGACGGCCGGGACGTTACGCTTCAGTATGTGGTGCCGAACTCCGCTACCTTGGACCAACTGAATTCAGGCGTCACCGCGACCCAGGATTCCATCATGCGATCAGTCGCGTGGTGGAAGGTCGTGCCGCAGGGAATCAAACAGACACTGGATACGCTGAGCCAGATGTTCCACGGACTCGCGCTTCTGGTTCGGGGCGAAGTCCCGATTCAGGGCATCGCCGGTCCAATCGGAATGGGGCAGCTCACGTCAGAAGTGATCAAAGCGAGCAGCGCACCTGTCTGGGCGACGCTCGTCAACATCATGGTGCTGCTTTCGTTGAATCTCGCGGTGCTGAACTTGCTTCCGTTCCCCGCGTTGGACGGCGGTCGACTGATGTTCATCGTGATCGAAACGGTGCGAGGCAAGAAGGTCCCACCGGAAAAAGAGGGTATCGTGCATTTCGTGGGACTGGTGATCCTGCTCCTCTTTATGCTCGTGGTGGCATTCGCGGACATCACTCGAATCGTCCATGGCCAGTCGTTCCTCCGCTGACGAGGTGTCAGTGGACGTCGCCGCTACTTTGCAAATCCGCAGATCGATCTAGGCTACATGAACACAGACTCAGATCGACGTAGGAGGTAACCCTCGAATGGTTGAATCGCGTCGCAAGACACGCGCGCTTCACGTAGGAAATGTTCAGATCGGCGGCGGTGCTCCAATCGTCGTCCAGTCGATGGCGACATCGGACACCCGCGATCCAAAAGCGACTCTGGCACAGATTCAGGAACTGGCGGACGCCGGTTGCGAAATCGTGCGTATTGCCGTGCCGGACCGCGTCGCGGCTGCCGCCCTCCCAGACATCGTTCCATTTTCTCCCGTTCCACTCATCGCCGACATTCATTTCGAGCACACACTGGCGCTCAAGGCGATTGAGGCGGGCATCCATGGCCTCCGTCTGAACCCCGGCAACATTCGCAAGCCTGAAGACGTCCGTGAAGTCGTGCGCGAGGCAAAAGGGCGGAGCATCCCGATTCGTATCGGGGTCAACTTCGGTTCTGTTCCTCCGATGTCGAAGGACTTCGTCGACGAGATGGCGCAAAGCAACGCCACTCAGATCGAACTCGTCGCCGAGCATATGGTGCGAACCGCTATCGGGCACGTGAAGATCCTCGAAGACCTCGATTTCGGTGACATCAAGATCTCGCTCAAGGCGTTTGAGGTTCCGATTATGCTGGAAGCCTATCGCCGTATGGCAAAGCTGAACGATTATCCGTTGCACCTCGGCGTCACCGAGGCTGGCACGCCAAAATCGGGCTCGGTACGATCAGCCGTCGGCATCGGAACGCTGCTCGCCGAAGGCATCGGCGACACGATCCGCGTCTCCCTGACGACCGACCCGGTTGAAGAGGTGTACGTCGGATTCGAGATTCTCAAGAGCCTTGGACTACGCCAGCATGGTGCCACGCTCGTCGCCTGCCCGACCTGCGGGCGTGTCGAAGTCGATCTGTTCAAGCTGGCGAACGAGGTCGACGACTATCTCAAGACGATCAAAGCGCCCATCAAAGTGGCAGTCATGGGCTGTGTCGTAAACGGCCCTGGCGAAGCGCGCGATTCCGACGTTGGGGTTGCCGCCGGACGCGGCAAGGGTGTGATTTTCCGCAAGGGCAAGATCGTGCGCAAGGTCGAGGAGAGCGACATCGTCGCGGCACTCAAGGAAGAGATCGACCAGATCCTGTCCGAACAGCACGTCCCGGTCTGAACCGGTCCGTCATCTCAGGGATGCGCGCATCCGGGCAGGAGATTTTTACATCCTGCCCGGATCTCTTTGTTCGTCGTAACATCAGGGCTCGCAAGGCAGTGGCTGAGCGTGAGGAGTGACAAGCGTGGATTCGGGCAATCGGATTATCGATATATCAGTTCTTCTGATCCCCGGGATGCCGACCTGGCCGGGCGACGGGATCGTCACCGCCGAGCCTGCCAGCCGCATCGCCCAGGGGGGTCATTCCAACGTGACGACGCTCAGGAACACGTCACATACCGGCACGCACCTCGACGCTCCCTGGCACTTCATCGACAGCGGTAAAAAACTCGACTCGATCAAACTCGACCGTCTCATCGGTGACTGCGTTGTTTGCGATCTGCGACACCTCGAGCGGAACATCGGCGACGCTGATCTTGCATCGGCGCAGATTCCTGCCGGAACGAAACGACTCCTGTTGAAGACTCGGAACTCCTCGCTGTGGGAGAACCCGCGCCACTCATTTTACGAAGACTTCATCGGCGTCGATCCATCGGGTGCACACTGGCTCACTGCTCACGGTGTCGACCTCATCGGAATCGACTACCTGTCCATCGAGCCCTATGCCGGAGATGGCGAAACGCACCTCATCCTCCTTGGTCACGAAATGGTTATCGTCGAGGGTCTCGACCTCCGACATGTGGAACCGGGCAGCTATCGTCTCATCTGCCTTCCACTACGCCTTGGGGAACTCGACGGTGCTCCCTGTCGCGTCGTGCTCGAACGTCGGGACTAGCCGCTCATGAGCGGACCTCGCGTTGCCGCAATCGGCCTGGCGTCCTGGGATCGATTCGTCGTCACGGATTTCTACCCGGAAGCCGGGGCATACGCCATCGTCCGCAGGACGCTCCAACAGTCGGGCGGCACCACCGCGAACATGGCGCACGCGCTCGCGAAGCTTGGTATTCACGTTACCTTCTCGGCGATCGTTGGTGATGACGACCAGGGACGGGAACTGCGTCACGTTCTCGAGTCAGCTGGATGTGATTGCCGTTACGTCAAGTCACGGGCGAGCGAGCTATCAGATTCGGCTATCATCGTGGTATCCGGCACCGGAAGAGATATCGAGCGGACGATCTACTGGCATCAAGGTGCCCGTCTAAGCCATGGCGACGCCGTACCGATCAACGATCTGTTTGCTCACGATCTCGTTATTCTCGACGTCGACGATGCACGATTGCGGCGCTTCATCGTGGATCTGCCGATGCACGTCTCTCCGCGAACCAGCGTGCTCGGAACGCTCACGTACCTGGTTGAGCTGTCTCCGGAGGAAGGTCTGGACGTCGCGCTGCGGCACGATTACCTCGTTGGCAACCAGCGTGAGCTCCGTTACATCACCGGCACGCCGGACACGGATTCCGCCATCAAGCTGTTACAGGAGAAGATGGGTCCCGCCGATACTCGACTGGCCGCCATCAGCATGGGACCGCAAGGCTGCATCGTGTTGACCCAGGACGCCGTTGAGGCCATCCCCGCCTTCGAGGTGGAGGCGATCGACACGACGGGCGCTGGTGATGCGTTCGCCGCGGGTGTCGCGCTGAGCATCCTTGAGCGCCGTCCACTCCGTGATATTGGAAATATGGGGAACGCCATGGGCGCGCTCGCGATTCGTGAACTTGGCGCTCGCTCATCACTGCCCGACCGAGCCGAACTCGACGACTTCCTCGCCTCGCGAATGTAGTTAGCGAAAGCATCATCATGTTTCAGTTCGATCGCAGACGACTGCATGAGCTAGCCGCGAGCTGCGACATTCCGCTCGTCGCGGTCACCACGGCCGACGACTTCGAGGGCCTCGGCGACCTTCTGACCGAACGAATCAATGCCGGTCACTTGCTGGGACTCAACTGGTTTACCGAGGAACGCGCGCGCTTCTCCAGTTCGCCGCGAAATCTGCTGTCCACTGCCCGCTCGATCATCTCGATTGGCATCCCCTACCGGATCGCGACGGTAAATGTGCCGCAGGATGAGCCGAGGGGCCGCATCTCGCGCTACGCATGGGGCCACGACTATCACCGAACGCTCAAGACACGCATGAAAGCGCTGCACGCGGCGCTGGAAAATGAGCTTCGTCGCTCAATCGAAGCGCGCTACCTGGTCGATACGGCACGCATCGTGGATCGTTCCGTTGCGGCACGCTCCGGGCTCGGTTGGTACGGGAAGAACACCATGATCCTTGTTCCCGGACATGGATCCTGGGTGATGCTGGGAGATCTGCTGGTCGATGTCGCTCTCGAGCCAGATGAACCGCTCCGCCCAAAATGCGGCCGCTGCACCTCCTGCCTCGATCGTTGCCCGACCGGCGCGATCCAGCCAGGCTCCGTCATCGACTCGCCGCGTTGCATCTCGTATCTGACAATCGAGCTGCGGTCGGCGATCCCCTTCGATCTGCGGCCGATGATGGGGAACTGGGTCTTCGGCTGCGATGTATGCCAGGAGGTGTGCCCGTACACGGGAGCCGCGTCAATCGACAACGATGAAGCCTTCCGACCTCTCACAGACGACAATGCATTTCCACGGCTCCGCTGGCTCCTGACAATGTCGGAGGAGGAGTTCCGGACGACATACCAGGGAACGGCAGTACTACGTGCCAAACGGGCTGGCCTGGCGAGAAATGCCGCGGTGGCGCTGGGAAATACCCGATCTCCGGCCGAGTTGGATCTACTCGAGCGTGTGGTATCGACACACGATCTGCCACTGGTGCGCGGCCACGCGGCCTGGGCCATGGCTCGCATCGACGCCGCGAACGCGGCGCCGTTCCTCGGTTCTCGCATGGATCGTGAACCGGACGTGACGGTTCGCACCGAGATCGCCTTCGCGCTCACGATGTAAAGCGACTGCGACGACGTATACTGCGTCGTCACCCCTATCGTCGCGCGATGCGGGCACGATCTAAACACTGAGGACGAGGCTTCGAGTTCGGGAGATCGATTGATGCTGATCGCAATCGACATCGGCAACACCAACGTTGTAGTCGGCATCTATCAGGACGACCGTCTCGTCTCCTCCTGGAGATTGGCGACCGAACGGGCGCGCATGGCCGATGAGTGGTGGGCCATCTTCTCGACCCTCGCCCAAAGCGACGGTGTCGACCTTAGAGCGCTGAGCGGTGCCGTGCTGTCGAGCGTGGTCCCTCGCCTTACCCCGGCATTAACCGACATGCTCGCGGTTCGACTGCAACGCGAGCCTGTCATCGTGAGTTCGAAGCTGGAATTCGGCATCAAGATTCGCATCGACAATCCGGCTGAAGTGGGAGCCGACCGACTGGCCAACACCGTCGCCGCCTTTACACGTCATGGTGGCCCGACCGTCGTCGTCGATTTCGGCACCGGCACGAATTTCGACGTCGTCTCGGCCGAAGGTGACTACATCGGTGGGGCGATCGCTCCGGGGCTCAATTTGGCGCTCGAAGCGTTGACCAGCCGCGCCGCCCGGCTGTCGTCCGTCGAGCTAGCCGTGCCCGAACACGCCATCGGCCGCAGTACCATCGAGAGCGTTCAATCCGGCACGGTGCTCGGTTACATCGGGCTCATCGAAGGGCTGTTGACGCGCATTTCGAACGAACTGGGCGACGCTCCGTTCGTCATCGCCACCGGCGGGCTGGGCGGAGTTATCGCTCCACACACCAGCGCCATCGACGTTTATGAGCCTGACCTCACACTGGACGGACTGCGAATCATTTTCGAGCGGGTCAGCCGCGCCAACCTGGCCGACTGACCCGCCCAAGCTAGCCCCAACGCGAGGAGAGGAAACCGAGGTCGACGTTCGCTCCGAACGACGTCGCGGCCGCTTGCAGCAGATCGACCGCGCCCATCGCGTCCCGAACGTCCAGCATCTCGACCGGCGAATGCGAGTAGCGCCGTGCGATATTGACCACGCCCGTAGGGATTCCATCACGCACCAGGTGAACGGCGGCAGCATCAGAGTTCCCGCCAACGAATACCGCCTGTTGGATCTGAACTCCGGCTTCCTCCGCCGTATCGACAAGGAAATCTCGCATCGCGGGGTTCGCCAGAAACCCACGGGCTCCGCTGCCGCTGGAGACCGGCACGACCGGGCCGGCGCCGATGCGCATGCTGAGGTCCCGGTAGTAGTCGACGTCGGGCGTCCCACCGGATGGGACGGTGTCGACCACGATCGCGGCAGTTGGGTTGAGGCGGTGGGTTGCCATCTGGGCGCCTCTCAGCCCCACCTCTTCCTGAACCGTGACCACCAGGTGAAGCGTGCAGCCCAGTGTCGCGCCCTGCAAACGTCGAGCGAGCGCGACCAGGATGGCGCAGCCGACGCGGTTATCGAGCGCTTTGCCCGCTACCCGGTCACTGTTGGCCAGTTCGACCATCGGCTCGTCGTATGCGATCGCGTCTCCAACTCCGATCCCAAGCGACCGAACGTCGGCCTCGGTCTCGTAACCCATGTCGATGTACAGATCACGCATGCCGGGCGCGCGTCCCCGTTCCTCGGCGGTCTGGATGTGGCCGGCCTTCACGCCGACGACGCCCCGCAGGCCGCGGATCTTGATGTGACGCCCGATCGTCAGCGTTTCGACCAGTCCGCCGAGGCGCTCGAAGCGGATCATGCCGTTCGGCTCGATACTCTTCACGATCGCGCCGATCTCGTCGGAGTGTGCCGAGATCATCAGGCTCGGCGCGCCCGCCGGTCCCTGTCGCGTGGCATACAGATTCCCATAGCTGTCGATCTCCAGCGTGTCGACCAGTGGCTCGAACAGCTCCCGCAGTCGCGCGACGACCGCCTGCTCGTGTCCTGCGACTCCGTCGATCGCGGCTAGCTCCCCAAGGAGCATCTTCAAATCTTGCGTCTCGCTCTGCCGATCGGCACTCAAGCCAGTGTTCCTTCCTGTCAGCATCGAACCCAACAAACTCTCACGGTCGTACTTGTCGACCATTATCGTCGGACTATAATACGAGAACACCAATTCGTTTCCGGTCGCACCTGGTGAAGGTGCTACAGATTGGATCAGTAGAGTGATGGACGTTCGCTAGCCGGCCCCCGAAATGGGGGTCGGCATGCCACACCATCGCTCATCTTGGTAGTTGGAGGAGAGCCGTGACTAGCTTCCCGGTCGACAGAATCAGGAACATTGGCCTGTTTTCCCACGGTAGTGCGGGAAAGACGTCATTGACCGAGGCTCTTCTCTTCGTAAGCCACACCATCAACCGGCTCGGGCGCGTCGAAGAGGGCACCACGGTTTCAGACTGGGATCTCGACGAGATCAAGCGTGGGATCTCGATAAGCGCAAGCATTGCGCCCCTGGAGTGGAAGAACACGAAAATCAACATCATCGATGCGCCGGGTTATGCCGATTTTCTCGGTGAGGTCAAAGGCGCGATGCGCACCTGCGATATCGCACTGATCCTCCTCGACGCGTCGGCCGGCGTCGAAGTCGGGACGGAACAGGCGTGGAAAGCGGCCGACGAAGTCAACCGCGTGCGAGCGCTGTTCATCAACAAGATGGATCGCGAGAACGCGAATTTTGACGCAACCTACAACGCCGCGCGGGAGACGTTCGGTTCGTCGGTCGTTCCCGTTTTCGTGCCGATCGGCGCCGAGAAGGATTTCTCCGGAATCGTCGACGTCCTGGCGCGCAGGGCTTACCTGTTCAACGACGGCAAGGACGGGACCGCAACTGACAGCGACGTTCCCGCTTCCATGGTGGACACCGTCGAAGAACTGCGCACCCATCTCGTCGAGTCGATCTGCGAGAACGACGAGGAACTGATGATGCGCTACCTGGACGACGAGCAGATCGGCGTCGAAGAACTGCAGCACGGATTGCGAACGGCGATGGCCGGCGGTCAGCTCGTTCCGGTCTTCGCGGGAGCTTCCACGGCGTGCCGAGGCATTTCATGTCTGCTCGATGCGATCGTCAGCTATTTCCCTGCTCCGAGCGCCACCACGGCGAAAACCTCGTCTGGCTCCGAGGTGATCTTGAACCCTGATCCAGCAGGTCCACTCGCGGCATTGGTCTTCAAGACCGTCGCTGATCCGTACGTGGGCAAGCTCTCGTACTTCCGCGTCTATTCCGGAACCATGAAGTCCGACAGTCACGCGTTCGACGCCCAGCAGGGACATGAAGAGCGCATCGGCCAGCTGTACATGGTTCGCGGCAAGGAGCAGATCGCCGTTTCAGAAATCCCGGCCGGTGACATCGGAGCGGTCGCGAAGCTGCAGACTGTCGCGACCGGCGACACGCTCTGTGATCAAAGCAAGGTCTTGACGCTCGGTGGCATCGCCTTTCCGATGCCGGCATTCGCGGCGGCGGTTCACCCCAAGACCAAGAGCGACCTCGACAAGATGGGCAGCGCCATTCAGCGCCTCCTGGAGGAAGACCCGACGCTCCACATCCGGCGCGATGAGGAGACCGGTGAGACGCTCGTTTCCGGACTCGGTGAATCTCACGTGCAGATCGGGCTCGAACGCATGGCGCGCAAGTTCGGCGTGAATGTCGAAACCGAACTTCCGACCGTGGCATATCGGGAGACGATCTCGATGCCGGTCAAAGGGATCGAGTACAAACACAAGAAGCAGACCGGTGGCCATGGCCAGTACGGGCACGTCTTCCTCGATCTCGAGCCGATCGAAGACGGTAATTTTCAGTTCGAGGAGAAGATCGTCGGCGGCGTGGTGCCCAAGGGATACATCCCGGCGGTCGAGAAGGGCGTGCGGGAAGCACTTGACGAAGGAATCCTGGCAGGGTTCCCGGTGACAAAGCTCCGCGTCACCCTCACCGACGGCTCATATCACACGGTCGACTCGTCCGAGATGGCGTTCAAGATCGCCGCCTCGCAGGCCTTCAAGAAAGGTGCGATGGCAGCCAAGCCGATCATTCTCGAGCCGATCATGCACATCAAGGTGACGGTGCCCGAGGCCTATATGGGCGACGTGATGAGCGATCTCAACGGCAAGCGCGCCCAAGTTCAGGGCATGATTCCCGGAGACGACGGGATGACGACCATTGAGGCGATAGCACCAGCGGCTGAGATCCAGCGATACGCGACTGATCTACGCTCGATCACGCAGGGCCGGGGGTCGTTTACCTCGAGCTTCAGTCACTACCAACCGGTGCCGGCTCACCTGACCGACACGATCATCGCCAGCGCCAAGGCGAAAGCGGAGGCGCAGGCCGGCGTCTAACCGAACTGTCCCATACACGCGATCGACCGGGCGAGGACAATCCTCCCCGGTCGGCGCGTGTATGCGGGTCTGAACTCACGCATGGAATCAAGAAGGACGGGCAAATCTCTTGGCCAGTTCCGACAAAGAGTGTGACATCACCCTCGTTTTCGATGGTGGATCGCTCGGTAACCCTGGGAAGGGTTACGGCAGCTTTCACCTTGCGGATCGAACCGGTTTCGCGTCGATTGAGCGACTCGACTTTGGCGACGACGTCACCAATAATCAGGCGGAGTACCGCACGTTCATCGCGGGGTTGCAGGCGGCGATAGCCCACGCCAACACGCAAGACCTGAATCCGATGTCGCACTCGATTTGTGTCAAGACCGACAGCAAACTGGTGGTTGAGCAGGTCAGTGGACGATGGAAGGTCAAGCATCCGGGTCTTCAGCCACTGTGCCTTCAAGCTCGGCAATTACTGGCTCGATTCGGTCGTTCGGACATCGCCTGGCAGCCTCGCAGCAAGACCGTGAAGCTTCTCGGTCACTGAGTTCGGCCGTCTGATTCGCGCTAGATACGATCCAGATCGCGCGATTGCGACCCACAAATGCCTATGCTATACTCCGCTCGTTATGTGCCCGGGCGGTTAGCTCAGTTGGTTAGAGCGCCACGTTGACATCGTGGAGGTCACTGTTCGAGTCTAGTACCGCCCACCCAGTTTAAGATGAGCGATTCACCGTCGGAAGCCCGCAGCACGGCTTATTCCGGCGGTTTCTTGTTTCCAACGAACGCATTCAGGTGGACAGAGTGTGAATGAGTCCAACATGTCCATCCTTCCCAACGTAATCAATGACGGGCGCGAAGACGTCTCGATGAACGCGTTGCCCCAGGGGCGCGACTACCTATCGTCGGCGCGAGCCATCCGGGAGGTGGAAGCCGCAGCAGGTTTCGACAACCCCAGGGCGTTTACATGCTCGACCTGGACGACTGGCTCACTGCTCGAGTAGCCGCCGTCGCCACGACCGTTTCCACCATCTCTCGTTCTCGGACGAGTTGAGCTAGGCGACCATCGCGGGGGCGCGCCGGCGCTTGCTGGACCGACTTGATCTCTATCCAAGTTAGGAGGACACTCATCCTCGGGTCGAGATCAGCCGTTACGCACGTCAGTTCGATGACGGACTCGACTGCTGGTCCGATCCGGACGCTCCCCTGTTGGACCGACAGTTCGGCCCGATACACATGTCCGACTGGGTCCGTATCGAGGCACTCGATGAGTATCACGGTCCCCTCATGGCCAGTCATGCCCGCTCTCGCCGGACCGTCGATCTCGGGCGGTTCGTCTCTGCCAGAGTCATCGGCGGTATTGCCCAGCGCGAAGGAATGATCGCCGTCTTGCCGCTCAACTGGGCGCTCGCTCGAGAATGGCCCCGCCAACGGCGAACGAGCGCCGTGACGCTCGATCACGTCGTCGCTACCATCGACGCGGTTGGCCAACTCGTCGGAGACGCGATACACGTGGGCATCGGAAGCGATTTCGACGGTGGACAGAGGGCGGAATCGACGCCGGCCGAACTCGACACGATTGCCGACCTTCCACCGTGCGCTACCGCATCAGTCCACCGAGGCTACCCGAAGCGAGATGTAGCGGGAATTATGACAGGCAATTGGGCTCGCTTCTGCCGCGGTCAGCTTCCGCGAAAGGAACCCAGATGAACGGGACATGACGATGTATGAGCCGGAACCGGGCGACTTCAGAATCAGACCGGCGACAATGTCCGATGATCGGCTTTGGCTGTCCACACTTTGGCTTCACGAATGGGGCGACGAGATCGTCGTATCTCGCGGTCGTGTTCACCGGATGAAGGATGTCGAGGCACTGATCGCGTTTGAGGCTGGCGCACGAGCCGGTGCGGCGACGTATCGCATTGAAGGAGTGGGCTGCGAACTGATCTCGCTCAACGCCGTCGTCCCGCGCGTTGGACTCGGCACGCGTCTGCTTCAAGCCGTTGAAGAGAATGCCGCACTGGCTGCTTGCACTGGCGTGTGGCTGATCAGGACGAACGACAATCTCGCTGCGCTGAGGTTCTATCAGCGGCGAGGCTACAATCTGTCCCGGTTCTTTCCGGGGGCAATCCACGAATCTCGGCGGATCAAGCCGGGCATCTCGATCATCGGCAATTACGGCATCGAGATCCGGGACGAAATCGAACTGGAGAAACCACTCGGATGACGTGCAATAGCGCGCGACACCTGGAACGCCGGGTCGGTTTGTTGACGCCGCCGGTCACAAGCACTATGATTCGAACAATAATCCATACGTCGCGTTGATCGGGACGAGTATCCGCGTTGTGTCGACAGAGACGCAGGGTCATCGGCTGCAAGCCCTGCTCGGACAAGACCCGGAGAATACCCCCCGTGAGCGGGCCGGCGAACACTTCGGTCAGTAGCCGCACCCGGGAGCTCCCGTTACAGAGCACAGCGAGCGCCGCGGGTTTTAAGTCGCGGCGGAAGTTGGGTGGAACCACGTCAGGCCAAACCTGCCGTCCCCGCGGGCGGTGGGTTTTTGTTTTGCCACGCGAACGGAGGCGGCAATGACAACCAGCACTACCGGCGCCGTCGTCCGGATCAGACGGCGGCGACAATAGCACGTCTAATTGCGACTGAACCGAGAACGGAGCGAAAGAACATGTCACAGGTATCGGAAGAAATGGACATCCAGCTCGACGTGGAGAATCAGGACGAACTGCAGCTCGCTACGATGCGGCACTCGGCGTCTCACGTCATGGCTGAGGCGGTCCTACAGATGTTCCCGGACGCCAAGCTCGCCATCGGGCCGGCCATCGAAAATGGCTTCTACTACGATTTCGACCTGCCGCGATCGTTGACGCCCGAGGATCTTGCCGAGATCGAGACACGCATGGGCGAGATCAAACGTGGCGCCTTTCCCTTCAAGCGCGACGAGATTTCACGCGATGATGCGCTCGCGTACTTTGCCGAACAGCCCTACAAGGTCGAGCTGATCAACGACCTGCCGGAGGATTCGGTCATTTCGCGATACAACCAGGACACGTTCACGGATCTTTGCCGAGGTCCACACGTCGATAACACGTCGCAGATCGGCGACTTCAAACTGCTGAACGTCGCGGGCGCCTATTGGCGCGGTGACGAGAAGCGCCCGATGCTGCAGCGTATCTATGGCACATCATGGCGAAACGAAGACGAACTTAAGGGCTACCTTGAGCGGCTCGAAGAGGCGCAGCGTCGCGATCATCGCCGCCTCGGCAAAGAGCTCGATCTCTTCTCAGTCAGCGAGGAAATCGGCGCCGGTCTGATCCTCTGGCATCCGAAGGGGGCGCTCGTGCGCCACCTCATCGAGCGCTTCGAGACGGATGAGCACCTCGCACGTGGCTACAAGCTGGCCTACACACCCCACATCGCCAGCGCCGAGATCTACAAGCGGAGCGGGCACCTGGAGACGTACGGAGAGAACATGTACTCACCGATGGACATCGAAGGCTCTCCGTATTACCTGAAGCCGATGAACTGCCCGGGCCATATCATGATCTATAAATCGCAGCTCCGCTCATATCGCGAACTTCCGGTGCGCCTGGCCGAGCTCGGCACGGTCTATCGCTTCGAGCGCAGCGGCACGCTGCACGGCATGTTGCGGGTGCGCGGCTTCACGCAGGACGACGCCCACATCTTCTGCCGGCCCGATCAGCTGCACGACGAGGTTGCAGGCGTGCTCGACCTGGCCATGCACTTCGCCAGAGTCTTCGGCTACGACTATGAGGTCTATCTTGCGACGCGACCCGAGAAGTCGATCGGCAGTGACGAGAACTGGGAACGGGCGACGGAGACGCTGGCCGAGGCCCTGCGCTCGAAGGACCTACCGTACGAGATCGATCCCGGCGCAGGGGCGTTCTACGGTCCCAAGATCGACATCAAGTTCCTCGATTCGTTGGGTCGCGATTGGACGGGCCCGACGATTCAAGTCGACTTCAATCTGCCCGAACGATTCGACGCGAGCTACATAGGCGAAGATGGCGAACGCCATCGCGTGGTGATGGTTCACCGCACGGTGCTGGGTTCCATGGAACGCTTCGTGGGTGGCTTGATCGAGCACTTTGCTGGAGCCTTTCCGGTCTGGCTGGCTCCCGTACAGGCACTCGTCATTCCGATTGCCGATCGGCATAACGAATACGCGAATACGGTCCTGACGGAACTGAACGCGGCCGGGATTCGAGCCGAAGTGGACGACGCCAGCGATCGGATGCAGGCCAAAATCCGTCGCGCTCAGCTCGAGCACATCCCCTACATGCTGGTGGTCGGCGACAAGGAGGCGGAAAACGGGGCGGTCTCGGTTCGTCTCCGCTCCAACATGAACCTCGGCGCGATGCCGCTCGGCGAGTTCGTGCCGATGGTCAAGTCGGTTATCGAGAGCAAGTCCCTGGACCTTAAACCGTAACGCGGCACGACGCAGATCAGACAGACGCACGAGGCGGCGATATCCCGCCGCCTCGTGCTTGATTCCGCGGGGAGTCCGCGCCGGTTCTCAGTCCGGGAGAAGTTCCTTGTTCGAGCGCCCAGACGTGAACCGCTCTAATCCTTCCAGACTGCCTTCAACACGCGCAGCCAGTTGTCACGGCAGATCTTGGCGATCGAATCCTCAGCGTAGCCGCGCCGCACCAGTTCTTCGACGATGGCCCAGTCATGGGCTGCATCCTTCAAGGAGTCCGGTACCCCGGCGCCATCGTAGTCCGATCCGAGCGCCACGTGATCGATTCCGACGAGATTCACGATGTGATCGATATGGTCGACCAGCACGCTCAGAGGAACGTCAGAACCTTTGCGGGCCCCCTGCACCAGGAATCCAACCGCGTAGTTGATGCCCATCAGTCCGCCATTCTTGGCGAGTTCTTTGATCTGGCGGTCTGTCAGGTTCCGCTCATGATCGCAGACAGCACGCGCATTAGAATGGCTGGCGACGATCGGCTTCGTGCTCGTCTCGATGACGTCCCAGAACCCCGGCTCATTGAGGTGTGACACGTCGATGAGGACACCCATCTCGTTGCAGTGCCTGATGAGCTCCCGGCCGAGCCCGGTCAATCCCTTGCCACGATTCTGCGGCCCGACTCCCTCTGCAAAGATCGTTGGACGGCTCCAGACAAGGCCAAGTGAGCGCAGGCCCAGCTCATACGAAAGCCGCAGCACGACGAACTCCGGGTCGATCGCCTCGGCTCCTTCATAGTGCATGATGACGCCAAAGACGCCGTTGTTCAGGCAGTCGACCAGTTGGCGATGCGACGTCACAAGCTCGATCTGCCCGCCGGATGCCCCAATTGTTCGCTTGAGCAGATCCGCCCCGCGCAAGGTCTGGATCAGCGCGTGCGCCGGGAGATATTCATTTCGGATGTAGATGGCGCTGATCATCGCGCCGATATTCCCCTTGCGGGCGCGCGGAAGATCGACGTGTCCTTCCGTCGATTCCTCCAAGAAGCTACGGCCGGTGTCGGCGAGCGACAACAGATAGTCTGTGTGTCCATCGATGATGGGAATTGATCGAAGCACGTCAGCGGACATCGGAGTTCCCTTCCTGCGGCGACCTACATTGGTAGGGAGATCATCGGCGTTGTCGTGCGTTCGGGCAAGTGGGAATAACGAGTAGGCAGCAGATTACTTCGGTCTGCGAGCCGTGAGGTGCAAGCCGGAGGCCATGATGGAACCTCGGTACAGCCGGTCCTCCAGGTAGGAGAGACGCCAGGTGAAGAGAAAAACTCCGCGCGTGATGGCGTCCACGGCGGGCTGTGGCAGCAGTCCCGTGGCGCCTGAGGATCGCTCACGCTGCCAGTAATCGACGACGTCATGGATCTGTCCGGCCGGGTGAAACCCGAATCGGATCGATTCCACGTCAAAGCCGGCATCCCACACCGAGCGAATGACGTGCTCCGACGTAAAACTATTGACGTGCCCGACATGGTCGCGCTTCCAACGGTGAATCGGAAGCCGTTGGGAATGCCGCAACGCGTGGTACACCGTTCCTGGCTCGGCCTCCAACGGCACGAAAAAATGGAGCGTCCCGCCCGGCCGTAACGCCCTGTAAGCCTCGCTCAAGAGCGTCTGATATTCCGGAACGTGTTCGAGAAGATCGAAGAAGATGATCGCTGAAAACGTGGCATCCAGGTACGGGAGGTGGCTCGCGTCGAGCGCGACGTAGTCCGCCGACGAGTCCCGGAGTCGCGCTTCGTGAAGCGCGTTGAGGCTCAGATCTCCACCGTGGATCTCCAGATCCTGGCGCGCCCGGCCCAGCGCGCGCACATAGCGTCCCGCGCCGCAACCGAGTAGCAACACCCGTCCGTATGAATTGCCGAGAGCCTCGAGCGCTTCACGCAGCCGCAGCCCGGCGAGGCTGCGGTCCCCAAGGTCGACCTCGTCTCGTCCCTGGATCTTCTTGGGATCCTCGATATCGTAGTGGCCGACCTGCTTCATGACTCAGACCGGTAATACTCAACGAGCGGAGCGAGGTCCTGTAACAGAACGTTTGGCTGCAAATCAGACGCAGCGACTTCGTCGATCGTCGAGACGCCGGTGAGGACCATCATGGTGATGAAACCGGCGCGCTGCCCCGCCAGGATGTCGGTGTCGAGGCGATCTCCGAGCATGACGGTGTGGGCTGGTTCAGATCCGAGCAGGGCTGCTCCCTGAAGCAGCATGCCGGTCGAAGGTTTGCCGATGATTTCTGGAGTGACGCTCGTCGCGGCGACCAGCGCGGCCAGGATCGCTCCGGCGCCCGGTATGAGCCCCTCTTCGGTTGGAAAGGTCGTATCACCGTTGGTGGCGACGAATGCCGCTCCGCGACGAATCGCCAGCGCCGCGGTGCGAAGCTTCTCGTAGGTCATCTCGAAATCGGCACCACTGACGACGACCTGTGCATCCTTTCCAGCACGGACGAAATATCCGTCGCCGTAGACCGCGGTTTCCAATGCGTTCATGCCAAGAACGTAGACCGTGGTCCCGCGCGGATAACGCTCCTTCACCCAGGCCGCGGTGGCTTGCCCTGAGGTCTGTATGCGATCCGCCGTGACCACCAGGCCCATTGAAGCCAACTTCTCAACATACTGCTCGGGCAGGCGGGTTGAGTTGTTCGTGGCCAGCACGTACGGCACGTTGTGGGTGTTCAGAACGCCGAGAAAGTCGTTCACGTGTGGTAGGACGGTGTCTCCGCGATAGAGGACCCCGTCCATGTCGATGACGAATGCACACACGCGTTCGAGAACGGCACTCAGTTCAGCTAACGTCGCGAGCGTTGCTTTCAAGGTTCTCCCTCGTCGCCTCATCGTCTCAAGCTGCAGGTCGCGGCTAACCGATGAAAACCGCGCCGTTGGCGAGGATACCATAGCCTGGCGACGATGCCGTGCCAATGGAAAGCGCACAGAATGCTCATGCTATACTGCGCCAGCGCACAAGAAGTATCGATGTGAATGGAAGGGGAAATCGTGGGTCAGGCACACGGCAGATTAGACGCTGATGCCGCGCAGCGCATACTCGACCAGATCAATGAGGCTGAGGTCATCGGTTTTCTGCGCGAACTCGTTCGAATTCCGTCGGTGAATCCTCCCGGAGACGTGCGCGCGGCCATCCAGGTATGTGCCGATAAGCTCGCCGCGGAAGGGTTCGACGTCAGCTTCATCACTGAAGATGAGACCAAGCCGAACATGGTCGCCGAGCTCAAGCGCGGTGACGGACCGACGCTCCTGTTTAATGCCCACCTGGACGTCGTTCCGACCGGCCAGGAATCCGCCTGGTCGCATCCTCCGTTCGCGGCCGATCTGGCAGATGGCAAGGTCTTCGGACGCGGGGCAGGAGACGACAAGGCGAGTGTCACGGCACAGGTGATGGGTGCGATCGCGCTAGCACGGTCGGGAGTGCCGTTCGCGGGACGCCTCATCGTCAACGAAGTGGCTGACGAAGAGATCGGTGGCGCGTTGGGGGCCCAGCTCATCGCCCAGTCCGATTCGATCAAGCCCGACTTCGTCATTGTCGGTGAGCAGACGATGAACCGGATCTGCATCGGTGAAAAAGGCGGAGCCGGAACCCGCGTGACGGTCCATGGGCGGGCGGCGCACGGAGCACTCCCCTGGGAGGGTGTCAACGCGATCGAAGGTATGGCGCGCGTCATCACCGCACTGCAAAACGAGCTCTGGCCCGTCCTTGAGAAGCGAACTCACCCCTACTTTCATCATTCGTCGGCGACGATCAGCATCATCGAAGGGGGCGTCAAGACCAACGTCGTTCCCGATCAGTGCACCATTTTCGTCGATCGACGCATCATCCCCGGCGAGAAGCCGGAGGACGTCGTCTCCGAAATCCGAGAGGTCGCCGAACGAGCGGTCAAAGGCATTCCGGGGATGCGGGTCGAAGTCGATTTCGCGCGATTCGGTGGGCGTGAAGCTATCTTGAACCAGCCCGACAGCGAGATCGTTCAGGGCATGCTGAAGGCCAATGCGCATCTTGGGTTCGACATGAACCTGACCGGGTTCAGCATGGGCACCGATGGTCGCCACTTCGCCGAGCGAGGTGTTCCGACCATCATTTATGGCCCCGGCGACCCGGCGCTCGCGCACCAGCCGGACGAGTGGGTCGGTGTCGACGAGGTGATGGACGCCACGCGCGCCTATGCCCTCGCGGCACTCTCCTTCCTGGGCAGCTAGCCCGCATGACACGGCCGCCTGTCCGATCACGGACAGGCGGCCGTCTGGTTCGTCAGGCGACGATTCCCATGCTTCCGTTCGTATGCCTTCGTCGTTGACGACGAGCTAATCCGATGCCAAGCCCGATAGCGACCAGCGGCCAGAACCACCAGAGAAACACTCCCGCCTGAACCACACCCGTCAGAATGCTGCCGGTGAATCGCAGCGAGGCGACCCAAGCGGCACGCACGGACCGGGCAAGGTCAAACCCTGACCTGGCATTGTCGCTAGCAACGATGACGAATGGGCTCAGAGTGAGCGTGATGCGCGAGAAAGACGTTCGTTTGTCCAGGTAGTTGATGCGGCCAGTCGTCTGTTCGATCTGACCCTCAACCTTCGACAACTCCTGTTCGAGCGTCAAGATGTCCTGAAGTTGCGTCGCCTTGTCCATGAGAGCCAGTAGCCTGGACTGGGTAGCCTGCAGGTTCCGCAGTTGAGCCTGGAGATCGATGTAGTCGCTGGTCACGTCCTGACTCGTGATCGACTCATGGTCAACCTTCTTCACCCCCGGAGCCGCTCGAAGCGCGTTTACAACCTGGTCGAACTGGTCGGCCGGAATATCCAGCGTCATGGTGGCAACCTGATCGTTCCCGTTGAATGACGTGGACGACGCGAACACCACGCCTCCCGCGCCATCCGTGAGGGATCGGACCTTCGCCAGCATGGACTCGACGCTCGCGACCTGCAATGAGATGTCGGCGTTGCGGACGATCATGCGATCCCAGTTCATCGTCGTGGACGACTGCGTTGCTGCACCGGAGGTCGCAATCGCGGGGACGGCAGCACCGCCGGACGTCGCCACGTGACTGGAGTCCACGGACGACGCGGCGCCAGGCTGGGTTTTGACGGACTGAGCGCTCGATTCCGTGCTCTTCGATCCGGTCCCGCACGCAGCGGACAAGACGAGTAGTCCAACAATGGCCAGAACCACTCCAATAAACCTCATCTTCGGGCTCACCACAGTCGTCTCCTCTCAGCCTGATCGCAACGAACCGCGTTGGTGTCGAAATCTATTGCTGTAGAGAAGACGCCGTTGGAATCAGATTCGTTCCAGTTCAACCTGTTGGCGGGGTCCGCGTGCGGCGCGCCCAACGTAGCGAAATGGCGTGTTCAAGGTGGACGGCGGATAGCGAGCAGAATCGGAGTGTGTTACCGTAGCCCTCATCGCCAGTGACCTGACGATTGACGTCTGACAACTCCCTTTGCGTGGAGGCGATCGTTAACCACCGCATCCCTACCGGATCGCCCAATTTCGATGGAGTTGGCGAACGCCACGGTCGACGGATCCGAATGAAAGAAGTCTCAAAACGTGACTGATTTCCCCGAAGTCGAGACCCGAGAAGAAGTGCACGTCGAACGACCGTCTGTTGCCAATCCCGCACCCGCCACAGCTCTCGATCCAGCGGCGGGAGCCGGCAAGGTTGGCAAGGTTGACAAGCTAGCCGCGATAAAGTCGACGCTGCCGATCAGCTTCGCCCATTTCGCGCACGACCTGTACGGCTCGTTCACGGCGGTGCTGATTCCGCCAGTACAGGACAAGCTCGGGATACCACTCGCAGTCGCATCCCTCATGGTTCCCGCGCAGCAGATGCCAAGCGTGCTGCAGCCGTTCATCGGTGTTCTGGCCGATCGAACCAGCAAGAAGTGGTTCGTGGTCCTCGCTCCAGCCGTCGCGGCAGTGACGATCTCGTCGATTGGGCTTGCGCCGCACTTCGCGCTCGTCCTGCTTTTGCTCTTCGCCGCTGGACTGGCGTCTGCCTCATTTCACACCCCGGCGGTGGCGCTGGCTGGCGAACGCGGTGGATCGAAAACCGGCCTCTCGATGGCGTTCTTCCTGTCGGGTGGTGACCTCGCCCGAACGGTTGGTCCGCTCTTTATCACGGCCGCGATCGCCTGGTTCACGCTCGAAGGCTCGTTCGTGGTGATGATTTTCGGATTGATCGCGTCGGTCATTCTCTTCTTCGCGATCGATACGACCGAGAGTGATACGGCGCAACGAGCGAAAGAACGCGTGGCAGTGATGCCGCTCCTGAGAGCCAAACTCCGCTGGATCATCGCGCTGCTCGCGTTCGTCGCGGTGTTCGGTTTGGGGTTTGTCCCCTTTTCGATCTTTCTGGTGAAACTTCTCGAGACCAAAGGGTACAGCAGCTGGTATTCGGGACTGTCACTCTCAGCGTTGTTTGGTGCGGGCGTCCTCGGCGGATTTCTCGGAGGAATCCTGTCTGACCGGTTCGGTCGGCGTATTGTCATGGTGCTAGTCACGTTGGGCGGCGTGCCGCTGTTATATCTCTACCTGTGGCTGAACAACGGTTCCTGGCTCGTCATCCCGATCCTGTTCGCGGCGGGAATCCTGATGCGTTCCGCGCGACCGATCCAGCTCGCGTTGATGCAGGACATGGTGCCCGAGGCGCGCGGGCCGTCATCCGGCGTGCTGCTGGCCTTCCAGTTCGTGTCTCAGAGCCTCACTGGGTTCGGATTCGGCGCGCTGGCTGACGCCATCGGCATCGAGCGCGCCTTCTGGATCGTGCCGGCCTTCGCACTGCTCGCGATTCCGATCGTCGCCTTTCTCCCGAAATCGTTCAGCACGTCGGAAGCGGCGCCGTCGCACGCGTGAGGCGGCGAGGCGACGCAACGCGCCAGCCGCTCTGATACTCGCGATTCGCCCGGGACAAACCACAGCGTGAGTCGCTGCTCGGTGGGCGACATCGCAGTCCGTGCCGCGAACGTCGCCTATCGACGCAATGCCAGGTTGACGCTGAGCGTGACGAGCAGGGAGTTCAGGAGCGTGGTCGCGAGCGGGGCGACCAAGGTGACTCGAGTTCGCTGCTAGACGATATCGCCGGGGAGATGATCGAGAAACGGGATGCGCCCGATGTTGAGGATGTGGATACCGGCACCGATCAAACCGACACTGGCAACGATGATCAACTGGCCGGCCCGGGTTAGATCGTTCATCGTGGCATCAGTTCAAGACACCCAGAAAAAGGTCGGATCGGACCGATCATTTTTGGCCGAACAGCTCACCCAAATGCACGGCGATGTCAAACACCAAGATAAAGAGGATTGGTGCCCCAATCAGCACCAGTGGAACGATCAGCAGCTTAATGATGTCTTCAACCACGTTCATTCGTCGTCACCTTCCGTCAGCATCTCGGCTCCAGCCGCTCTTGCCATGAGAAGTATAGGTCACGAGTGAAGAATATCAGCCGCGCGTCGCCAACAAAGACGAAGGGCCCGGGGTAACGCCTAGGCCCTTCGATCATTACGTTACGACTTCCGCGCCACGCATGGCGCCCCGAAAGATAAGTGTTTCATCGGGCGCCAGATCGACCGTGACCGTTTCACCCTCCTGGATGTCCCCGCTGAGGATCTCTTTCGCCAGGCGATCGAGCAGTTCGCGCTGGATAACGCGTTTGAGCGGACGTGCTCCGAACACCGGGTCGTAGCCGCGCCGAGCCAACCACTGCTTGGCTTGCGGCACGACCTGAAGCGTCACGTTGCGCTGGGCAAGTCGATTCCGCACAAACTCCAACTGGAAATCGACGATCCGCTCCAGATCCTCGATGGTCAAGGCCTGGAAGATGACGATCTCGTCGATGCGGTTCAGAAACTCCGGCCGGAAGTGCGCCTGAAGTGCTTCGAACACGCGCTGTCGAGTTTCACCTTCGGATTTACCGGCCGCGGCCTGGATATACGTCGATCCCAGGTTACTTGTCATGATGATAACGGAGTTCCGGAAATCGACCGTACGGCCCTGACCGTCCGTCAGTCGACCGTCGTCCAACACCTGAAGGAGCACGTTGAAAACCTCCGGGTGAGCCTTCTCGATCTCGTCGAACAGCACGACTGAATATGGACGCCGTCGCACCGATTCAGTCAACTGGCCGCCCTCTTCGTAGCCGACGTAGCCGGGTGGTGCTCCAATCAGACGCGCCACCGTATGCCGCTCCTGATACTCGGACATATCGATGCGGATCATCGCCCGCTCGTCATCGAACAGGAATTCAGCCAGCGCTCGCGCGAGTTCGGTTTTGCCGACGCCGGTCGGCCCCAGAAAGATGAAGCTCCCGAGTGGCCGGTTGGGATCCTGAAGCCCCGCGCGCGCTCTGCGAATCGCATTGCTCACCGCGGCGATCGCCTCGTCCTGGCCCACCAGGCGCTGGTGCAAGCGCTCTTCCATGTGAACCAGCTTTTCGATCTCGCCCTCTACCAGCCGTGTGACCGGAATACCAGTCCATCTGCTGACCACTTCGGCGATATCGTCCGCGTCGACCTCTTCCTTCAGCAACTTGCTGGTCGATTGAGTCTCGTTGAGCCGCCGCTCTTCTTCCCGGAGCTGTTGCTCCTGCTGCACGAGCTGCCCATATTGCAGCTCGGAAGCGCGTCCATAGTCGGCGGCACGCTGTGCCTGCTCGATCTCGATTCGCGTCTCTTCGATCCGCGACTTCAGCTCGCTGACGCGGCTGATGGCTTCGCGCTCCTGCTCCCACTGCGACTGCAGCGCCCCCTCCTGCTCGCGAACGTTTGCCAGTTCCCGCTCGAGCTCCTTCAACCGTTGGCGAGAGGCGTCGTCCTTTTCCTTGCGCAGCGCCTCACGCTCGATCTCCAGCTGCATGCTTCGTCGATGCAGCTCATCGAGCTCGACCGGCATGCTGGTGATTTCCATACGCAGCCGCGCCGCCGCCTCGTCGATCAGGTCGATGGCCTTATCGGGCAGAAAGCGATTCGTGATGTACCGATCGGACAGGACCGCTGCCGCGACGAGAGCCGAATCGATGATCCGCACTTTGTGGTGCAGTTCGTAGCGCTCACGCAGTCCGCGCAGAATGCTTATCGTGTCTTCCACCGACGGCTCGTTCACCATCACCGGCTGGAAGCGTCGCTCCAACGCGGCGTCCTTCTCGATGTGTTTGCGGTATTCATCGAGCGTTGTGGCGCCGATGGCATGCAATTCACCACGGGCCAACATCGGCTTGAGCATGTTCGACGCGTCCATCGCCCCTTCGGCGGCACCGGCACCAACCACAGTGTGGAGCTCATCGATAAAGACGACGATCTGGCCTTCGGACTCTTCGATCTCTGTCATCGCTGCTTTGAGACGCTCTTCGAACTCGCCACGGAACTTGGCACCAGCGACCATGGCCCCCAGGTCGAGCTGGATGATCAGTTTGTCTTTGAGACCCTCGGGCACGTCGCCGCGCACGATGCGCTGGGCGAGCCCTTCAACGATGGCCGTCTTACCGACTCCAGGCTCGCCGATGAGGACCGGGTTGTTCTTGGTGCGTCGTGAAAGGACCTGGATGACGCGCCGGATCTCCTCGTCCCGCCCAATGACCGGATCCAGCTTCCCCTTCCGCGCCAATTCGGTGAGATCGCGTCCATACTTTTCGAGTGCGCTATAGGTACCCTCAGGGGTCGGGCTCGTCACCCGTTGCGAACCGCGAATGGCTGTCAAGGCGGTCAGGATCGCGTCGCGGTTCAACCCGAGCTTTGACAGGGCCTTGACGGACGCGGAGTTCGGAGCGGCATCAAACGCCGCCAGCAGCAGATGTTCCGTGCTGACGTAGTCGTCGCCGAATGACTTCGCTTCGTCCTCGGCGCGCTCCAGGACCCGGCGCAGATCGGTCCCCAGTACCGGCTGTGAGCTGATCTGTAGCGTTGGTGCCGCGCCAAGTACCCGCTCCAGTTCGGCAATCGCGGCCCGTGGCTCGACCTGGCTACGAAGTAGCACTTGTGGCACGACACCGTCGCTCTGGGAGGCGAGGGCGAACATGAGCTGATCGACGTCGAATTGAGAATGACGCCGCGCTTCAGTCACGCGCTGCCCCTCCAGCAACGCTTGCTGTGCTTTCTCGGTGAATCGGTTTACATTCATGCTGTTAGAACCTATCCATCACGTAGAATCCGGTGCATGTTGCCAGGCATGGGAAGGCGCTGGGAATGATGCCCGAGGGATCAGACTGACTCGATGCCGAGCATCTCGAGGAGGACACCGATCTCCCGCAACACCGGGTCCAGACGACCATCATTGCGCCTTGAAATCGCTGCACACTCGCTGTAAATGCGTTTCAGGCGTGCGGTCAGCTCCATCGAAAGCTGAACCCCAGCCAGGTTGATTCCCCGGTCCTCGACCAGATATTTCACCTGCCGGAGCTGTTCCAGGTCTTCGCTGGAATACAGGCGAAGATTCCCCGTCGTTCGTGATGGAGAGACAAATCCCTCGCGCTCATACTTCCGCAATGTCTGCGGATGAAGCTCGAGCAACCGTGCCGCGACGCTGATAACGTAAAGTGGCTCGTTGTTACGCATGATTCCTCCCCGCGCACCTCTGCCTAATACGTGGGGATTATAACACCTCACATGTATCGTATCAACTTTTCACTGGTTCAGGAACCACATTATTGACCGGCAATAAAGAAGCTGGAATCAGTCGTCCTCTCGACGATCGACTCCAGCGTCCAATTGAAGAAGCGACGACTAGCGGACTGCGGGTACGACCACCTGATTGAGCAGGGATTCGAGCTCCCGGTGTGACCCGCAGCTCAGCTTGATGACGGTCAGAAGAGATTTCGCGTCGGAGGTCCGGTCGTTGAGTGCATAGGCGCGCGCGGCCGCGACGTAGCCGGCAGGCTGCATACTCCAGAACCCGGCACAACGAGTCAGGTCGAAGGTCGAGTCGGTGCGCAATGCTCGCGTGAACTCACTGGCGGAGGCATGGTAGTCACCTCGTAGCGCAAGTCGCACGGCGCGGGTGCCGATTGTCTCGGCGGCATTCAGTGAGACGACGTTCTGCCACGGGTGAACGTCGTTTACTCCCGGCTCCACATGGGAGTCGAGCTGCGGCGCGCTGGACAAATCAGCGGCCTCCGGCAATACGGCACGGCGCGCGCGACGCCCGGACTTAGTGCTGCGCGATGATCGCCTTGAATGGGTCATTTTCGCCCGCGGGTCTCGTTTCGACGCGACGTGGAGGTTCAACGCACGGCCAGTTGGCACACCGTAGCGCCACAGCAGACTTCCGGCGCCAATGACGATCGGGTAGTTCAGCAAGATAGCCAACAAGGCCAGCATGGTCACCAGCGAAGTGAGCGGCCATTTCCATGAGAATCCGGAGGTAGTCGGCGCCAGTAGGCTGTGGCTGACAACCGCGACGTTGTCACTCACCTGCCGTACCGAGAGACGAGACGGCCCGGGAACTGCCCCTGCCGCGCTCGTTGCTTGCGGTGTCACGGCCGCTGCCAGCACGCCGGGCTGAATCACGACCGGGGAGAGGGTAATTGGCTGCGACCCTCCAACCGACTGTCCAGCCGCCAGCGCGGAGAACCCATAATCGAGGAGCGTCGTCGCGTCCTGGTACCAGGCTGCCTCAGTGCTCTTCATCACGACCGAAATGATGGTGTGGCCGTTGCGTTCAGCAACTTCAATGAGGCAGTAACCCGCGTTGTCGGTTATTCCGGTCTTACCGCCGACGAGACCCTGATAGCTGCCGAGAAGCCGGTTTGCCTGATACATCTCGTGGCCATCGCCACTGTAATACGGGGTAGCGATGATCTGCCGAAACTCCGGGTTTTTGAGCGCATACATTGTGATCGCGGCCAGGTCTCGGGCCGTCGTCACGTGGCCACTTTGGTCGAGCCCGTGCGGGTTGACCAGGTGCGTCTGAGTCAAACCGAGCCGTGCCGCCATATCGTTGAGCCAGCCAACGTAGCGGTCCACCGACTGTTGCGGCGTGTCGCCTGGTCGGGCGCCGAGGTTCTGCGCCACCGTCATGGCGGCATCGTTACCCGATGGAAGCAGCATTCCGTAGAGCGCAGTCTTGAGAGAGATCGTTTCGCCTGCCCGAAGGCCCATCGACGACTCGCCAACGAGATCAGTCTGATCGACCGTGAGCGTGCGATCCAGAGGTGCCATCTCTAAGGCATAGATCGTGGTGAAGATCTTGGTCAGACTGGCCGGCGCGGTTGGGGAATCCATCGATTTGTCATAGAGGATAGTGCCAGAGCCAGCATCGATCACAATCGCGGACTGCGCCGCGATAACCGGCTCACCTGACGCGGACGCACCGGATACCACGACCAGGCTGACCAACACGAATACCATGGCCAGACGGCTCGATGTGCTGAACACGCGGAACGCGTCTCGAATCATATGAGACCTCCCCAGCCACGATCCGAGTTGCGGGTATGTGCCCGTGATGTGGACCAGCCGGAAATCCCCACCTCCGGCCTGCTCTCGGCTGCTGTCGCGAAGGCGAATGATCGGCTTCCGACGCAGTGACTTGCAGACAACATGATAGCAGTACGCGGCTGTACGTACAAGCCGGACGACGGGTGAATTTGGCACTTCTCGATTCGCCGACAGACGCTCGCCCGCGACGGGCACGGCCTCCACCGAGTGTGACGTGAGAAGCGACTGCTCAACGCGAAGGTCCGATGGCCGGAAACCCAGGAGCCAAGGAGGCCCTCAACTCTGGCTGGGCCGGTGGTTCCAAAGCGATGACAACGGTACGGTGGTGCTGCCCGGTCTCGATCCCGGATCAACCGCGCTGGCAGAGCTCCGCGCCTCCGTCGTGATCGGCGGGGCTGTTGCCGTGAACCGTGTGCTCGAAAAATGACACCGACGTGCCGAGTGCCATGACACAGGGGTTGGCTTCGTCCAACCCCTGTGTCCGTGTAGCTCGATTGAACGCGTCAGATCGATCGCCGTATCACGGACTCAGGCCGACGCCGTGCCTCGCTGTCCCTGAATTCCACGCAGCGCTTCGATCATCCCGAGATGGCGACTGGCGTGTGTCAGATGACTGAGAAGCGCGGCAGCGACGTTCGCAGACCGTCCGCTGGAATCCACGGTATCGCTCATCAGGGTCTGGTCGTCCAGCCTGGCGAATTGCTCGTCCAGCCGCCGGAGTGATTGCTCGACATATTCGAGCAGGTCCGTTTTCCCTGGCAGCGTGAGGTTGGCAGCGTCCTCGTCCGACATGCCCATCCCGGTTCCAACGCTTCCAATCGTGCTGACATCAAGTCCCCATCGCGACGCGTAGTTTTGCGTCGTCCAGATCTCATCCGTGCTGGCAGACGGTCCCTCAAGCGCGGCCAGCATCGCCTGGTTGCGATCCGCGTAGCGGGAGATGTGCCAGATGTGGAACGCGATCGACGGCGCCGTTGGACGCTCACTCCAGCTGAGCTGTTCGTCAGTCGCGTCATTGAGCACCGTCAAAACCTGCTGGTCAATTTGTTGCATCCGATCGCTGAGCCGAGCTGCTAATGATCCGGTCATGTCCCTCTCCTTTCGACTACCACGGTACCGGTTGACCGACATCACGTTGGTCCAAATCGTTGAGCTCCGTCCGTCGCCTGGGGTGGTTGGCCCTCGCGTTCAGCTGAACGATCCGCGTAAATCCCGCGATATTGCTCGGGCAGAAGTTCGGCCACGTGCAGCATCATCAGGTCCGTAAGCTCCGCCATGTTGAGGCGCCGTTCTCCCTGTGCTCGCTTTGGAAGATAGAAGGGCTTGCCCATGCGGACGGTCACACGTGGGCGTCCACGTCCCTGCTTTCGCCCCTTGCGTCCGTTGAATGGCAACACTTCGGTTCCGAATATCGCCGTTGGAATGACCGGGACACCGGCTCGCGAAGCAATGATCGCGACACCGGGAAAGACATCCTTCAAACCGCCGCTAACGCTGCGCGTGCCTTCGGGAAACACGCCCACGATGAAACCCTCGTCGAGCAGTCGTTCGGCATTACGTAGCGCCTGGCGGTCAGCGTGTCCCCGGTCGACAGGAAAGGCTCCGGCGGAATCCGCGACCCACCCAACGAATGGAACACCGAACACCTCTTTCTTGGCCATCCAGAGGAGCGGTCGCGGGTAGGCTGCCACGAGCAAAATTGGATCGGAGTTGTGCAGGTGATTGCTGATGACGAGCGCGGGACCGTGCTTCGGAACGTTCTCGATTCCTTCGATTCGAAACCCGATGAGCTGTCGAAAGGCCGCGAGAACAAATGGCCGGGCAAACAGGTAGAGAGATAGGCGACATGCCCGCCATGCTTTTTCGCCGAACGACTTCTGTCTCAACGATCTGCTCCGTGGGTGGCTCGCTCAGCGAGCAGCCGCAGAATCCTGTCGACCACCTGGTCGATGCTCAACCCATCGGTATTCACCACGACGGCATCCGCCGCCGCTTTCATTGGCGCAACCGCGCGACGCGCGTCAATTTCGTCGCGAGCAGCCATATCGGCTCGCACCTGCTCGACGGCATGCGGCTCCCCGAGCCGCTCAAGATCCAGCGCTCGACGCCGAGCACGCACCTCCAACGACGCGTCAAGCCAGATCTTGAGGTCGGCATCCGGCATCACCACCGTACCGATATCCCGCCCGACCATCACCACGCGCCCGCCGCGACCGATTGCCCGTTGCACCTCCAGGAGCGCCGCACGCACCGGTTCATGCGCCGAAACGGGAGATACCAAGCGATCAACGTCAGGCGATCGTATAGCCCAGGTGATATCTCGCCCGTCGATGAGAATGTCCGAGCCACGGCCGTCATTCGCGCTCGCCGGCTCGACTCGCACCGGCAGCGTTGAGGCCACGGCAGCTAATCGGCCGGCGTCACCCGGGTCAATTCCTTGCTCCAACGCGACGAGTGCCAGCGCTCGATAAATCACCCCGGTGTCGAAGAAGAGCGCGCCGATGCGACGAGCCAGTTCACTGGCTACGGTCGTCTTTCCCGCCGCCGCCGGGCCGTCGATCGCGATCACGAGGCGGGGTTCGGGGCCCTGTGCCACGCGCCGGTGGACGTCCGCTTCTGGTTCGATCTGGTCGCCTCCCCACTCCTGAATCGCCCGGTCGTCCGCCCGGACCTTGACGGCGGATGCCCTCTGGGGAACCTCCGCGCGGTCGTGACGGCGGACCGGACGGCGGCATGCCACGCGAATCGGCGTCCTCTTCACCGAGCCCCACCGACTCACGTATCTGCGATAGCTCTCCTCCGGTCAGATCCCGCCATCCGCCAACCGGCAGTCCTCGAATCTGCAGCGGTCCAAGGCGCGTTCGTTCAAGCCTCAAAACGGGATAGCCGATGCGTTCCATCATACGTCGAACGATCCGGTTACGGCCCTCGTGGATCACGACTCGCAACACCGTGCCCGACTCGTCGTTTCGGAGCGGTCGAATTTGGGAGGGCTCGACTTTCACCCCATCCACGATGACGCCCTTTCGCAGGCGCTCGAGCGCGGCAGGCGGCGGGAAGCCGTCGAGCTCTACCTCGTACTCTTTCTCGAGCTCGAACCGCGGATGCGTGACTCGATAGATTAGCTCACCGTCGTTGGTCAGCAGGAGAAGGCCGCAGGTCTTGCGATCGAGCCGTCCCACCGGGACGACACGCTCCGGCACGTCCACTAAATCGAGAACCGTGCGACGACCGCGCTCATCGGCCGCGGTTGTGATGTAACCTGACGGTTTATTCAATACCAGGTACCGACGCCGCTCCCAATGCATCAACTGCCCGTCAACGCGGATCTCCTGACGTGCGGGGTCGACCCGCACGCCGAGCTCGCGAACGACCTGGCCGTCGACACTGACGCGACCATCGACGATCATTGTCTCGGCTTTACGGCGCGACGTAATTCCGTATGAAGCGATCACGCGCTGAAGGCGTTCCAATACGTTCTCCTATGAAGATCGATTTAGGAAAAGGCATGTTTTTCAGCCGCTGTTCTTGAATGGATCTCCAGCGTAAATAGCCAGCCGCAGGATGGGCTGTGAACCTACCAAGAATACTACGTCGCCCTGCGCCGCGAATGGCGATTTGTCGTTCGACGGCGTGATCGTTACGGTGTAGTGCAGTTCATTGGCTTCAGCAGTCGTCAGTACCACCGTCTTCGTGACTGCCAGCGAATACCCTTTGGCCGCGAGTTCCGCGTTGAGGTTCTGCAAGTCTCCGCCGCGACCAAGCCGCTCCCACCGATACTGGCCATCCAGGTAGTTCAGCAGCGCGTTCATGTCGGCGTACCGGTCCGTGCTACCCAGCACGACCAGGATCACCCGGTCGGTACCACGCCAGATCGCGATGACCAAACACTGACCGGCGTTATCCGTCGTTCCGGTCTTTACTCCATGCACACCAGGGGTACCGAGCAAGTCATTGGTGTTGTAGAGCGTGATACTCCGAGCATTCGGCCCTTGAACCGGAACCGTTTCGGTGCGAGTGTCAACCAGCTGCTGTAACAGCTGATACTGAAACAGATCCGCCGCGGCGATCGCAAGATCATGCGCCGTCGAAACGTGCCCCGGAGCATCCCGGCCATCCGGATCGACGAAATGCGTGTTCTTCATCCCAAGCTGACTGGCGACGCGGCTCATCTCATCCACGAAACGCTGGCGAGGATCGCTGACGGCCTGGTTCGATAACTGCGAGCCGACGTAACGAGATAGGGCCAGCGCCGCATCTCCGGCTGAGTTGAGCATCATGCCGGCCAGCAGATTCCGCACGGACACGACGTCACCAGCCATCAGCCCCATGTGCGAGTAGATCGTTCCATCGACCGTATCGTCTTGTTCGATCGTCACCATGTTGTCCGGTGACGCATGTTGCATGACCACGATGGCAGTGATGATTTTGGTCGTGCTGGCGGGGGCGAGCGCTGTATCGGCGTTGCTGGCATAGAGTTCCGCCTGACTCGTGACGTCGACGGCATAGGCGGCCTTGGCGGTCAGTGAAATTGGAGGAACGGGCGGAACCTCGGTCGGAGTAGTCCCCGGAGCAGCAGCGGGCGGGGCCGAGCCCGTAGCGGCGACAAACGATTGGCTCGGGATCGCATGCACCGGACGTGCGGCCGCCGGTCGCGGAGGCGGGAACGAGGGCCGATTCGCCACGTTGACGTGGACGCGAGGTTCGAGTGGCGTCGATAGGAGCGCGGCAATCAGCACGATGATGGCTGAGATCAGGCGCACTCGTCGCCGCCAGGCTAGCTCTCCCACAGCCGATCCTTGCGCGGCAGAGCGCGCCACGTCGCGATGTCGTCCACGATCGTCGTTCATCTAGACGTACGTGATAGTATGGCGACGCTCTTGTCGGAACCAAGGGCCACACTCAACGCGTTCGTTTGCGAGATCCGAGTTATCGAACAGGCAGGCATTGGTGGCGATCCCCAAAGTACTTCGCAGAATCATCCGCCCCAGCGTTTTCGAGATGGGGGCCTATACTCCGTCGGTCGCGATCGAAACGGTCGCCGAGACGCTCGGATGTTCGATCGATGATGTTATCAAGCTCGACACGAACGAGAATCCTTACGGCACGACTCTGAGAGTGCAGGAGGCTCTGGCGAGCTTCGATCGGTATCACCGCTACCCCGATCCGGATCAGCGAGTCGCTCGTCAACGCATCGCCGAGTATGCCGGAGCCCCTGCTGAACGGATCATCGTGGGAAACGGCGCCGACGAACTGATCGACCTCATCCTGCTGGCCACGATCGATCCCGGAGACGAGGTCATTATCCCGATTCCAACCTTTGGAGTCTACGCTCAGCGGCCGGTGCTCTTCGGCGGTATCAGCCGGGAAGTCGAACGCAAGGAGGACTTCGACCTCGATGTCGACGCCATCGAGGCCGCCGTCAACGACCGCACCAAGGTCATATTCGTCGCTTCACCCAACAATCCTACCGGCAACCTGGTCACCCAGCAGCAGTTGGTTCGCCTGCTGCGGACAGGCGTGCTCGTGGTCGTCGACGAAGCGTATTTCGAATTTTCGACCAAGACGCTGTTGCCGTTTACCACTGAATTCGACAACATGGTAGTCCTCCGCACCTTCAGTAAGTGGGCGGGACTGGCGGGGTTGCGACTCGGGTACGGCATCTTTCCGGTCGCGCTCGCGGCGGAACTGTGGAAGGTCAAACAGCCATTCAACGTCAGCGTGGCGGGCTTTAAGGCGATCGAGGCCGTGCTCGACGACGCGACGTATCTGCAAGAATCGGTGCGCCGAATTCGGGTCGAGCGGGGCAGGCTGTACCGGTCGCTGCGCAAGCTCAACTTCCTTCAACCCTTTCCGTCGCAAGGAAATTACATCCTGTGCCGGGTGACACGCGGTGATGCTCACGATATTCAGCGCAAACTGGCGCGGCGCGGCATTCTGGTTCGTCACTACGGCAACCCGGATCTGCGTGAGTTCTTGCGCATCACGGTCGGGCGTCCAGAAGAGACCAACGCGCTTATTTCGGCTCTTTACGACCTGGTGGAGGAGTTATGACGGGGATCGGGAAGCGAACCGCAACAATCGTGCGGGCGACAGCGGAGACATCCGTGGAGTTGACCCTCGACCTTGATGGTACGGGACAGTCATCAATCGCAACCGGAATCGGCGCGCTGGATCACTTTCTCACGCTGTTCGCCCGCCACGGCCAGTTCGATCTTCGCGTCGCGGCGAAGGGCGATCTCCACGTCGATCCACATCACACCACCGAAGACGTCGCGATCTGCCTCGGTCAAGCGCTACGACAGGCGCTCGGCGAACGTCGAGGTATCCACAGGATGGCTGACGTGAGCGTACCGATGGATGAAGCCCTGGCACACGTGGCTGTGGATTGTTCGGGGCGGGGCTATTATGTGCAGCGAGAGCCGTTCAGCGGGAGTCACGTCGGTGTAGTAGAGGTTGATCTTTTCCGTCATTTCTTCGAGACACTGGCAAGCGAAGCTCGCATCAACCTGCACGTCGTGACCCTCTACGGCAGCAACGCGCATCATCAGGTCGAGGCTGTCTTCAAGGCGTGCGCTCGAGCGCTGGACGCAGCCGTGTCACTGGACCCACGAGTCGGCGATCGCGTTCCGTCCACCAAAGATCACATCGAGATCTGAGCGAGGCCATGGTCAGGACTGGCCAGTCGCCAATCCCAATGCAGCCCGCTGCAATTCGAACAACTGCTCGATTCCACGTCCGGCCAGATCGACCAGGCCATCCAGTCTCGGCCGCGAGAACGGCTTGCCTTCCGCCGTTCCCTGGACTTCGATGAACTCGCCGCGATCGGTCATCACCACGTTGAAATCGACGTCCGCCGCCGAGTCTTCCTCGTAGTCGAGATCCAGACGCTCATCGCCGTACACGACACCAACGCTGACGGCGGCCACCATCGCGGCGATCGGGATAGCTTTGACGCGTCCGGTTCGTTTCAGGACGTCCAGCGCTTGCCACAACGCCACGAAACTCCCGGTGATCGCGGCGGTGCGCGTGCCACCGTCCGCGCGCAGGACGTCGCAGTCGATGATGATCGTGCGCTCGCCCATTGCCTCCATCTTGGTCACGGCCCGCAGCGAGCGTCCGATCAGGCGCTGAATCTCGTGCGTACGCCCCGACGAGAGCGACCGCTCGCGCGGAATGCGCTGGGGCGAGCTGCGCGGCAGCATGCCGTATTCGGCGGTGACCCATCCCTTACCGGTGTGCTGGAGAAATCCGGGAACTCGCTCTTCGACCGTGGCGGTACAGAGGACGTGGGTGTTACCGGCGCTGATCAGAGCAGATCCTTCGGCGAACGGCGCGTATCCGGGAATGATTTCGATCTTTCGTAGCTCGTCGTTGTTCCGTCCACCGGACCGCTTGCGATTGAACGTTGCCGTCACCTACTCATGACCCTTCCGTCTCGTCGTCACGCTTGCGCCTGGCAAGCACCTTGCGCCAGTATGCCAGCCGCGAGCGGATCTCGCGCTCGAACCCCCGTTCAACCGGCTCGTAGTAGGTTCGCCCGGCGAGGTTGTCGGGCAGGTGTTGCTGCTCGACGATCGCGTCCTCGAAATCATGGGCATATCGATACCGCTCACCGTAGCCCAGATCGCGCATCAACTGGGTGGGAGCGTTCCGAAGATGAATCGGAATCGGGTCGTTGCGTGTGCTCTCCACGTCATCACGTGCTTTGCCATAGGCGGTGTAAATCGAATTGCTTTTTGGCGCGGTCGCGAGGTAAACAGCGGCTTCCGCCAGCGCCAGCGCGCCTTCCGGCATCCCGAGAAAGTGCACCGCCTGCTGCGCGGCGATCGTCACCACCAATGCTTGCGGATCGGCCAAACCCACGTCCTCGGACGCCGCGCGGACCAGTCGACGCGCCACGTAGAGCGGGTCATCGCCGCGCTCCAGCATGCGCGCCAGCCAGTAGAGGGCCGCGTCTGGATCAGAGCCTCGAATCGACTTGTGCAGCGCCGAAATGGTGTCGAAGTGTGCGTCACCGGCTCGATCGTAGCTACCGGCACGCAGGGACGTGGCTTCGACGATCTGCTCCCTGCCGATGACCTTCTCCACCGCGCCTACCGACGCGAGTTCCAGCGTGTTGAGCGCAAACCGTGCGTCGCCATTGGCCAGATTCACCAGCAGGTCGAGAGCATCGGGGTCAATGGTGAGCTTCTCTTCGCCCAGCCCACGTTCGCTGTCGACCAAGGTCCGTTCAATCACGGTCCGAATGGCATCGTCGTCGAGCGCTTTGAGCACAATGACGCGTGAACGTGACAGCAGTGGCGAGTTGACTTCGAACGACGGATTCTCGGTCGTCGCGCCAATGAGAATGACTGTGCCGTCCTCCGCGTGAGGCAGAATTGCGTCTTGCTGGGCTCGGTTGAAGCGATGGATCTCGTCGATAAAGAGGATCGTCCGGGCGCCATGCATTCCAAGGCGATCCTTGGCCTCTTTCACCTCGCGTCGCAGGTCGGCCACGCCCGCCATGACCGCCGACATCTGTACGAAGTGGGCCTTGGTGACGCCGGCAATAACTCGGGCCAGGGTGGTTTTGCCGCTGCCGGGCGGTCCCCAGAGAATCAGCGAACTGAGACGATCTCGCTCGATAGCCTGCCGTAGCAACGTTCCGGGGCCAACGATGGCGTCCTGTCCAACGAGTTCGTCGAGCGTTCGTGGGCGCATCCGGTCCGCAAGCGGAGCCCGTCTGCGCAGGAGATCCTGGCGACGAGCGTCAAACAGATCCATCTACCATGCACCCGCTCTGGCGCTTCACTCAACCCGCCTGGTCATCAGCCGCCTCGAGCGCCTCAACTTCGGCGCTGAGCTCTTCGATACGTTGCTCGATCTCCTCGATCGTGTGGAGGCCGCGTTCCTCGAGCTCTTCACGCAGTTCCTCGAGACGGTCGAGCTCCATCATCAGGTCGTAGACGGTTTTCTTCGCTTCGAGGTCAGTCATTGCCGGGTCACGCCTATCCAAAGAGCGAATACATGACGATGCCAAAGGCGACGATGCTCACGCCGCCATACTCGAGGACGTCTCGCGCACGCACACCTTCACGCAGCTGGCTCAAAATCAGCCCGGCGGAAAGGTAAAAGAAGACGAGCAACGCCGCTCCGCCCGTCCAGCCGGTTGCCTTCCAGTAGTTGAGCACCCAGGTGATCTGGCCAAGCATCACCCCGCCAACCAGCCCGTAGACGAGGCGCCGCGCGAAGAGCGCATCCTCGCCCTCGGTGAGTCTGCATCAGCAGGAGCACCGCCACGATCAGGACCGCCGTCGCGGAGAACAGGCTGCGAACCTTGTTGATGTAGACCATCGACAGCGCGAAGAAGGCCACGACGTGTACGAGGATCGTGTAGACGCCCCGCGCCCGGCCTCGATTCCACGGATCGGCATCGAACAGATGACGCCGGGAAATCGAGCCTGTCGCGACGATGACGAAGAGACCAAGCGCGACACAGGCGATCGCGGCCTGCGAATGATAGATGGCCAGCAGCATGACGCCCGTGATGGTCGCGACGAGCGGGATGACCCAGGCCGTGGGAAGCTCCGACGCCGGTTCATAGCGGACCCCGCGCGCACTCGCCGTCGCCATGGCATAGGCCGAATCTCGGTCCAACGCCTGAAACAACCCGGCGGCCACGATCGTGAATAGGATGCCCGCGAGCCAGTACGAACGGCCGGTCGCGTCGAACAGTGGAACGGTGCCGGGCCCGATATCCAGGTGCCGGGCCCACAACCCAAGCGGCACCAACCCGATGGTCGCCACCAGGCTGGCCAGAATCGAACGTACGTAGGCCGCGCGATGATCCAATGACATTGGATGCATTGATCCTTCATCCGAAGCGAATACCTCTCACGCGAATCGTAACGTACGGGTTTCAGGCACGCCACCCGGTGGCGTGGCAGCGTCATTGCGAAACACCTCGCTGAGCCGGTCGCGTCTGGCCAACCTGACCGGCGTCGAGTTGAACACGATGTCCAGATTGGAGCGCTTTCTGAACTCGGTCGAAATCATCCGGTTCTCGACCCACGATGTTCGTTCGCCAGCATTCTCGCTGGCCGCGGTCACTCAGCAGCGCCCCTCCAATCTTTTCGGAATAGTCTTTGGGAGTAACGTATGAACAAACGGCGTTTCGGGCTCTTCGGAGCATTCATCGGGCTGATATTCGTGCTGGCTGCATGCTCGGGTTCGTCCGGTACCCCGGACGCGGCGGGTAGTGTGTCAACCTCAACGAGTGGTTCGACATCTACCCTCGCGACACCGACGATGAGCAACGACCGCGGCGCTACGGTTTCAAGCGCGGCCAGCCCATTCGCGTCACCAGCCGCTTCTCCCGCATCTAACGCGATTGATCTCGCGACCGCATTCAAGAACCTGCAGAACCAGAACTCCTATGTCATGACCGTGAAGTTCACACACGTCGAGGGCACCTTCGCGAGCATCCCCGGCGTCACGTCGCAATCGACGGTAAAGGTCGAACGGTCAGGAAAGGACCAGCACTTGACGGTCATTTCCACCAGTGGTCAAACAGCCTTTGAGTTGTGGCAGATCGGTGGACAAGTCTGGGTCAACATCGGCGCTGGCCCGGTAAAGGTGGCGAAGGACAACTCCATGGTGGCAGGTTTTGTCGCCATGCTCGGCGCGGATCAGCGGGTCATGAATGCGATGGAATCGAACCAGGCAACCTATCAGGTCACCGGCACCGAGACCGTGGACGGCACACAGGCCACGGTCGAGACGGCGCGGTACGCGATGTCGCACACAGGCGACAACATGTTCTTCTCGAACAACGAGAATACGATGGTCAACTCGAAAATCTGGGTCGCGCAGGACGGCAACTACCTGCTTCAGGGGCAGTTCTCGATCAGCGGCAACGCGGGTGCGACGCCGGTCGCCGGCACGACATCTGTCGGCAGTCCTTCCGCCAGCGGCGCGGCCGACGTGATGGTCAGTGTCAGCCAGGTTGGCAAGGTCCAGGCGATCCAGCCGCCGTCCTAGGTCACTGAGGAAGCTCTGGCGGGATCTGGCGCGAGGAGATCGCGCCTTCCCGCAAAATCGTCAGGAGGCCGCCTTGAACTGACACGACCGTGGAGTGGTTCCCGCCGGGGGACGTTCCACCGTCAATGACGAGCCGCGCCTGATCGCCCAGGGCCAGGAGAGCATCGTTCGCGTTCGTAGCGGCGGGCTCTCCTGACCGGTTGGCGCTCGTCGTCGCGAGCGCTCCACCGGCCTCAGCAATGAGTCTGAGCGCCAGTGGATGGTCGGGCATTCGCAGGCCAACCCGTCCGGTATCGCCAACGATCTCTCGAGGCAGCCACTCCGCCGCGTCAAGCACCACGGTCAGCCCGCCCGGCCAGTAATTCCGGACAAACCGCTCCACCCGTTGGTCGACATTCCGCGCCAGCCGCGTCAACTGCTGAAAATCGGATATGAGAACGGGAATCGGCCGATCGAGCGGTCGGCCTTTTGCCACATACAGGCGCGCCACGGCGTCGGGACGATCGACCAATGCCCCGATTCCGTACACCGTGTCAGTCGGGAAAACGACGAGACCACCACACCGTAGTACTTCGGAAGCGACCCGGATGACGTCCGGATCCTCAGACGACATCCGTCTCGCTCGCGGTCGATTCATAACGCGTCCAGTTCGGTCTTGATCTGTTGTGCCAGAGCGGGCCCGATCCCCTCAACCGCGCACAGATCGTCCACCGACGCCTCGCGAATCCGTTTCACGGAGCCAAACGTCTTGAGCAGCGCTTTCTTGCGGCGTGGACCGACCCCAGCGAGCTCGTCAAGAGCGGACTTGAACTCCGACTTTGTCCGGCGCTGACGATGGAAGGTAACCGCGAATCGATGAGCCTCGTCCCGGATGCGCTGAACCAAGAAAAGCGACTGCGCGTCACGCGGAAGGATGACCGGATCACTGCGACCTGGCATGAAGATCTCTTCGTTTTCCTTGGCTAGGCCGACGATCGGAATCTCGACGTTGAGCCCCCCCAGCGTTTCGAGCGCGGCGCTTAGCTGGCCCTTTCCGCCGTCGACGATGACGAGATCGGGCATCGAGCGCCAGTCCTCGGTAGCATCGTCTCGCGTGGCGCGCTTGAACCGTCGCCCGATCGCCTCCTGCATCATCGCAAAATCGTTCGGCCCCTCGACGGTCTTGATCTTGAATCGGCGATAATCACTCTTCTTTGGCTTGCCGTCTTCGAAAACCACCATGCTGGCGACAGGATTCGTTCCCTGCAGGTTCGAAATATCAAAGCACTCGATGCGCCGGGGAATGCCTTCAAGTGACAGCGCGTCGGCGAGCTCGCTCAAGGCCGCGGTCATGCGTTGCTGGTCGTTCAACCAGCGGAGCCGGCTTTGCTCCAGATTCTCCTCGGCGCTCTTGGCGACCATCTCAATCAGCCGCTTGCGCTCACCACGTTGCGGCACCGTGATGATCACCGGACCGCCACGGCGTTCGGCGAGCCATTCCCGCACCATCTCCTCATCGTCGATACTGACCGGCAGTACCAGCTCACGTGGCACCAGCGCCGCGTGTTCGTAAAACTGGGTCACGAACGAAGACAGAATTGAGGCGGGCGAATCATCGACGCGAGCGCCACGCAGCATGAACGGCTCGGATCCAATGATCTTGCCGTTGCGGACAAACGCCACCTGCACCCCAGCGTCGCCGCCGCTGCCCTGGGCCAGCGCCAGCACATCGAACGTCTTCCCTTTGTCGGAGACGATCTTCTGATGCTCGAGCACGTGCTCGATCGCTTTTACCTCGTCACGGAGCGTGGCTGCCCGCTCGAAATCGAGATCGTCCGCCGCGCGTTCCATTTCGGCGTTGAGATCGGGCAGTAGCTCCTCGCCACGCCCTTCGAGAAAGGTCGCCACGTTGTCCACGATCCTGGTGTATTCAGACTGGCTCACCGCGGAAATGCATGGACCGGCACAGCGGCCGATGTGGTAGTAGAGGCACGGCCGGGCAGCGTCGCCGGTGATCTCAATGTCGCACAGCCGGTACGGGAAGAACCGCTTCAGCAGCGACAGCGTCTTGTGTACCGAACCGGCGCTGGTGAATGGACCGTAGTAGCGGCTGCCGTCGCGGACCACTCGCCTCGTGCTGATGACGCGTGGGAAGGGTTCATTGGTGATGCGGATGAAAGGGTAGGTCTTCCCGTCGCGCAGCATGATGTTGTACTTCGGAAGATATCGTTTGATCAGCTCGTTTTCGAGAATCAGCGCTTCCGACGCGGTATCGGTGCGGATGACGTCGAAGTCGGCGATCTTACGTACCAACTCACGCGTCTTGCCGTCCATACCGCGCAGAGTCCCAAAGTAGGAGCGGACGCGATTACGTAGCGACGACGCCTTGCCGACGTAGATGACGTCTCCACGTTCATTCTTCATCAAATAGACGCCCGGCTCGGACCCGAGCGCGGCGAGCCGGTCGCGGATTGAATCGTCCATGCGCTCATTTTTAACACTCCGTGCGGGCGGGAATTGCCCCTCCGTCAATAGTCATTCACGCCGTTCAACCACCTCCACCTAGGGCGCGTGCCCCTGACGATCTCATTGGCCCACCAAAGCATCATTACCGTACGTACAGCACGATGCACCGGTCTGAGATACAATTGCCGTGTTCGCTCACCGACGGAGGCACGCGTGGATCTCACCCACATTCACGACGACTCTCACAACCCGAAGACACGTTCCTACGGCCAGCGGCGACCCGCAGTGCGACCGCGACCCGACGAGTCCCCGAAGCTGATCCATAGCACGTACGCATTTCCAGCGAGACCGCGACCGTGTCACCCACGCGAAGGCGTTCCGGCGCCTGATGCACAAGACGCAGGTCTTCATCTCGCCGGACGGGGACCACTTCCGCACCCGCCTGACACATACGCTGGAGGTCACCCAGATTGCCCGAACGATCGGGCGAGCGCTGCGACTGAATGAAGATCTCGTCGAAGCGATCGGACTTTCTCACGATTTGGGTCACACGCCATTCGGTCATGCGGGCGAGCGAGCGCTATCCGAGGTCTTTCCTGGGTTCCGGCACAACGAGCAGAGTCTGCGCGTGGTCGACCGCATTGAAAATGATGGGCGAGGTTTGAACCTTACTGAACAGGTACGGGATGGGATTCTGCGCCATTCAAAGCCCGAGGGTGCCATCACAGGCAACGTAAGCGGGCGGCCGGGAACCCCGGAAGCACAGATCGTCAAGATTAGCGATGGCGTAGCCTACGTCAATCACGACTTAGACGATGCGATTCGGGCACGAATGGTCACGCAGGAAGAGATACCGGCCATGGTGACAGATCGCCTTGGAGCCGGGCATTCCGCGCGAATCAATACGCTCGTGTGCGATATCATCGGGCAGTCGGACCCGGTAATCGACGCCATCTGCCAGGGCGGTCAATACGTTCTGATGTCGGAAGATGTGCGCGAGGCAACGGATTGCCTGCGCGACTTCCTGTTCGAGAAGGTCTACCGGCCGATCAACGACGCCGAAGCGACACAGCGTGCCCAACGGATGCTCCAGTGGCTCTTCGAGCACTACGCGACGAATCCGGATGAGGTCCCCGAAGAGTTCGCTCGCGCTCTGGCATCGGACGGGGTCGAGCGCGTCGCCATTGACTACGTCGCGAGCATGACCGACCGCTATGCCATCTCACGATTCGAGACCCTCTACGTGCCGCACTTCTGGTCGGCGTAAGGCAGGCAACCATGGCAAACGACATTGTCGACCAAATCCGCGAGCGGCTCGACATCGTTGATCTGATCGGTCAGCACGTCAATCTTCGAAAATCGGGCAGAAACTTCAAAGGGCTGTGCCCATTCCATCAGGAGAAGACACCGTCCTTCGTAGTCTTTCCCGATAATCAGACCTTTCACTGCTTCGGTTGCGCCGCGGGGGGCGATGCGTTCAATTTCGTGATGCAGCTCGACCATGTCGATTTCCGTGGGGCATTGGAGCAACTTGCCGCCAGAACCGGCGTCGAGCTCAAGCCAGCCGGGCCGCCGCCCGCTCCTGAGGAAATCGAGCGCGACCAGCGCATGCTCGAAATCAACTGCCGAGCGGCGAACTGGTTTGCATATGTCCTGTGGCAGACGCGCCAGGGCGAGGCCGGCCGGCAGGTGTTCGAGCGTCGCGGCGTCGACCGGCAGACTGCCGAACGCTTTCAGCTCGGCTACGCGCCCGAATCCTGGGACGCGCTAATCCGCTACATGGGCGAGCGTGACGTGCAACCCGGCGAGCTGGTCTCCGCCGGGCTGGCCATAGAACGGGAAGGCGGCGGTAGCTACGACCGCTTTCGCGATCGTCTGATCTTCCCGATCCACGACAAAGACGGACGCGTCATCGGCTTCGGCGGTCGCGCGATGGGAGATGACAAGCCGAAGTATCTCAACTCCCGCAGACGTCGCTCTTCGACAAAGGCGGCAACCTCTACGCCCTCCATCTGGCCCAGGACGCCATCCGGCGCGAGCGTGAAGTCATCGTCGTCGAAGGCTATATGGACGCGATTGCCGCGCACCAGTTCGGCTTCGAGAACGTCGTCGCCTCAATGGGCACCGCGTTGACCAGTGCACAGGTGCGGCTCGTCCGTCGCTCAGTCGATCGGATTCTGCTGGCGCTCGACTCCGATGCGGCCGGTCAGATTGGCGACGATCCGTGGGCTCGACGTACTCCGCGAAGGCCTGGCCGAGGCCGATCGACCGATCGCCGACGCCGCCGGACTCGTCCGGTTCGAGCGGACGTTCAAGACCGACATCCGCATCGTCCGGCTTCCAAGTGGCAAGGATCCGGACGAACTCATTCGCAAAGACGTCGCCGCCTGGAGCACGCCGTCGAATCGCCGATCCCACTCGTCGATTTCTACATTGACGTCGTAATCGGTGGCAAACCGACGACTGAGCCGCGCCGAAAGTCAGAGCTGGCACAAACGACTAACACCTGTGCTGCGCGAGATCGGTGACCGCATCGTTCAGGCACATTACGTCACCGAGGTCGCCAGACGGCTGCAGATCAACGAGAGCTTGATCCTCGGAGATCCGGCGCCGCGTCAACCGCTCCTGTTCGCGCCCATCGCGGATCCAATGCACAGCCGCGCACGATCACCACCTCCGAGGACCATCTGTTCGCGCTGCTGCTGCGCCATCCGTTGATTCTTGCCCCCCTGATCGCCGACATTCCGGAACATGAGATCGTTGATGCCCGGCGAGTCGAGATCCTACGGGCGCTCAAATCAACCGCGCCGGAGACCACCGACGCCGCGCTCGACGTGCTCGATGATGAAACGCGGGCGCATGCCGAATCATTGTTAGCGTCGGCTGATGAGCGGCCCTTGTCACAACAATCGCGGGCTCGGCGTGAAGCGCACGAAACATTTCTCCGGCTGAAGAAGGAGAACCATGACTACCGTGCGAATCAACTCATGCAAGACGCTCGAGTCGCAGCGGAACAAGGGGATTCGGAAACCTGGCGGCACTGCCTGGAACTGTTCGATCAGATGAAAGCGGGTTATCCAGAATTCTTTCCACCCCCGAGTCAGGTTTATCCAGATGGAAGATCAGAGAAGAATTGACCCGATCCACACGTTTGTGCGGTAGTCACCCAGCCAGCAACGCACGCTTCATCGCCTCGACCAGCCCCGCATCCTGACCCGGCAATACCGTTCTCGCGTCGACGAGCAGGCGACCCCCTTCCACATGGGACACGAGCGACGGGCGACCCATTTCGTAGTCGATACGCGACTGTGTCGAGCGTCATGCCGTGGGCCGCAAGCGATTCTTCGGAAAGCGCCAGCGCGCAGCTTGCGAGCGTCTCACCCGGCAGCGAGCCGCCACCGATGGCCGCCACGCTCGACACGATCTCGACCGGTGCGCGTGGAAGCTCCGCTGCCCACCGCTGGCAGCGTCGCTCGAGCTCGTCGAGCGGAGTCGCGATCATGCGCCAGATCGGAACGGTCTCCGTGTAATCGTCGCGCAGGTAGTGACGCAACGTCGCGGCAACGCCGGCCAGTGCCGACTTGTCGGCGCGAACCGCCCGCGCCAGGGGATGAGCCTCGATCCGCCGCACCACGTCCGCTTTCCCTGAGATGATGCCCGCTTGCGGCCCTCCCAGGAGCTTGTCTCCGGAGAAACAGACGACATCCACTCCGCGGGCGAGGCTCTCGCCAACGGTCGGTTCATGGACAAGTCCAAAGGGAGCGGTGTCGACCAGCGCGCCGCTCCCCAGATCCTCGATAAGGTAAATGCCACGTTCCCGCGCCAGTTCGGCGAGCTCATCGAGGGCAGGCTGGGCGGTGAACCCGATGATGCGGAAATTGCTCCAATGGACCGTCAGAAGCGCGGCGGTGTCGTCGCTGATGGCAGCAGCGTAGTCCCGGACATAGGTGCGGTTGGTGGTGCCGACCTCGACCAGCCTCGCGCCGCTCTGCCGCATCACGTCCGGAACACGAAAGCCGCCGCCGATCTCGACCGCCTGGCTCCGCGAGAGAATGACCTCCCGCCCTGTGCAGATCGCGCTCAGCGCAAGCAGAACGGCGGCGGCGTTGTTATTGACGACAAGTGTCGCTTCGGCTCCGGTCAGCAGTGACATCAAGCGCGAGATTTCAGCCATGCGACCGCCGCGCTTCCCGGATTCCAGCTCTATCTCCAGTGGGATGTAATGGGCAGCTGCCTCAACCATCGCACGGGCAGTATCATCGCTCACCGGCGAGCGCCCCAGATTGGTGTGTACGATGATGCCGGTCCCGTTGATGACGGCGTGCAGTTTTGGCTGTTCGAGTGCATCCAGCGCGGCAACGACGGATTCAACGACGTGGTCGACGGCGTTCGCGCCCTCGCCGGACAGAATCGACGCCCGAACGCCGTCGACGACATGCTGAGCGACGGCCGTGAGCAGCTCCGCGCGAAACGCGGACGACCGGTCGCGAATACGGGGATCCGCGAGAACAGCCGAGATGGATGGAATTCGCCGTAACGCGTCATTTCGCGCATCGGTCGCCGCATTTCCTGCGTCCACGATCGGGTTCACTCCTGACTGGTTCTTATGACGTTCGACGGACTCGCGCAAAGTCCCTGACTCGTTCGAACGGCAACGGTGAAAACAGATTTCCAACGTGAATCTGAGGTTCGCCCGTCGGAAAAATTGAGCGACGCTTGGTCCTATTTCGCCTGGTCGATCGCCGCCGCCAACATGTCGAGATCGACTCCTTTTGGAAGCGCGAAACTTTGCTGCTCGGTCGGAAACGCGCCTGAACGCACTTCCGCGGCAAACTCCTCGACACCCTGCCGTACCAGTTCACTGACGTCAACGTAGGCTCGCGCATGCTTGGGAATCGAACCCGGGATGAGATGAAGCAGGTCACTGATGATCTGAACCTGCCCGTCACAATCGAGTCCGGCGCCGATGCCGATGGTCGGGACACCGACGGCTTGTGTCACCAGCTTGGCGGCCGGCGACGGAACGCACTCGAGAACGATCGCGAACGCGCCGGCCGCTTCAAGAGCACGCGCGTCGTCGACGAGTTTGCGGATCGTGTCGTTCGTTTTCGCCTGCACCCGAAAACCGCCCAGTTGGTTCACCGATTGTGGCGTCAACCCGAGATGTCCCATCACGGGAATTCCCGCCTGTACGATTCGCTTCACGGCCTCGGCGATCTCGCTACCGCCCTCCAGTTTGACGGCTTGGGCGCCGCCTTCCTGTATGAGCCGTCCGGCGTTACGAAGGGCGTCTTCGACGCTGACCTGATAGCTGAGAAACGGCATGTCAGCAACGATAAGCGCCCGCTCGGTGCCGCGGACCACCGCATTGGCATGGTGGATGATTATGTCGACTGTGACCGGAAGCGTCGTTTCGAGCCCCATGACGACCATACCCAGCGAATCGCCCACGAGGAGGATCGGAATTCCGGCCGCATCGAGGACCTTGGCAGTGGCGAAATCGTATGCAGTCAACATCGGGAACCGTTCGCCTCGCCGTTTGAACGCTTTGATGTCCTGTACGGAAACTCGCGTCACGATCCATTCCTCTCGTTCGGACAGGTGCCACGGCTTGGCCAACGCGTCGGATTTCGTCTCGGCGCGCAAGGGTTCCAGGGACATCTTCCCGAATGCACGATCGAGATCAAGCGCTTGTCATGAGTGTCATGATAACAGTGGATGGGACCGCGCGAGCGCATCAGATGAACGACGTACGTGGTGTCGCGAAGGACCTCGCGACCGAGGTTCATCGATGAGGATTCGGGCACAAAAAAGGGCGGCGAAGCCACCCTCAAAATGGTCGGGGAGAGAGGATTTGAACCTCCGACCTCCGCGTCCCGAACGCGGCGCGCTAACCGGGCTGCGCTACTCCCCGTGTTTGGGCACTATACCATAGCCTTGCCGCATCTGACAAAAGGGGGACTCAGGGTCCTTTCGCTCAGTCGCGTAGTCGCATGTTAGACTTCAGCCGACGGGCCAAATTCCTCGGCCCAATGCGCGTTGCCCGCGTAGCTCAGGGGATAGAGCCGGGGCGTCCTAAGCCCTGTGGCCGGGGGTTCGAGTCCCTCCGCGGGCACCATCTGGCAGCAACAGTGCTCGCCACGACATTCGAGCTGCACAGCGCGATGCGCGGGAGGAACCTCGATGGACGTTCAGATCAAAACCAAAAATGTCCGGCTCACCGACGCCCTCGAAGAATACATTCAACGCAAATTACAGAAGCTCCAAAAGGTCAATGAACTCGTGGTCGACGCCAAACTCGAGGTTCGTGCTGAGCGAAACCGCACCGGCGGCGAGCAGCACGTCGCCCAGCTTACGATTGCCACCAAGGACTCGATACTCCGAGCCGAGGAGACAAACCACGATTTGCATACCGCCATCGATCTTTCAATAGATCGCATGGCTCGGCAGATCAGCAGATTTCATGACAAGAAGGTCTTCTCCCGCAGACGCCGCAAGCAGATCGCTCAAGCCGAGCCGGAGGAGACGCTCACGCTTGGCCCCGACGGCGAACTTCTGCCTGCGAGCCAGGTCGTTGATGAAGACGAGATTCCGGCCGAGGGACTCGTGCGTCGCAAGAGGTTCAAGATTCAGCCGATGAACGAAGACGAGGCCATCGAGCAGATGGAGTTGCTCGGACACGATTTCTTCATCTTCTTCAATCCTGATGAAGCGCAGATCAACGTTCTCTACCGGCGCCGAGACGGCCAGTACGGGCTGATTCAGCCCGATCTCGCCTGAGATCACCCGCCCTGCAGCCGGGCTCGTGGCGATCAGGCTCAAGCGTCTGGTCGCCACCGACATGGAGACGTCCGCCAGAACCCACCTTCTGCGTCCCCATCTCCCGTTGAGCGCGCTTACCGGCAAGAATCGGAGGGGTACTCGACACGCGGGGTATCATTTACACGAGCTACACCGCGCCGGGTCATATTCTTGGGCAACGCGCAAACCGTGAGTGTGCGCATTCCGCGCCGGTGCTCACATCGTGCTGAACGGTTCGGGAATAGAGCGCGGCGATACGCGGTTGTACCGGCTGTGCGGCTCTGCATCGATACTCGTCTCCGTAGGGTGAAGTTGGTCATGCGCGCGGACGGATCTCCCGAACTCACGGCCGAATCGGACGGCCAAAACGCTACGCGATCTCTTGAAGGGGCACAGGCCTAATTTGGACACCGTACAATCACATGACACGACCCGCGCCGTTCCCCTCTACCCGAGTCGCGTGGCCATGATCTCCGTTCATACATCTCCCTTTGCCCAGCTTGGCGGCCGGGACACGGGCGGCATGAATGTCTACGTGCGTGAGCTCAGTCGACATCTCGCGGACCGCGGCGTCAAAGTCGATATTTTCACCCGCCGCACCGATCGACAGACGCCTCAAATCGCGGACGTCTACGATGGCGTACGCTTGATCAACGTCGAGGCCGGACCGCCTGAACCAGTCAACAAAGACACCCTCTTCTGCTCGCTTCCAGAATTTGCAAGTGAGATGGCCTACCTGGCAATCCAGGAGGGTAATCGCTACGACGTCGTTCACGCGCATTATTGGCTCTCGGGCTGGGCCGCCAACCTGCTCAAGGCGTACTGGAACGTACCGCTGGTGATGATGTTCCACACGCTGGCGCATCTCAAGAACGCGGTCGCCGGAGATGGCGCCAAGGAGACATTGCTCAGGCTTCAGATCGAGAGCCGTCTCATGGAGATCGCCGACGCGATCATCACTGCCAATCCCGATGAACAGGCCGAGATGATGCGCCGTCTGGACGCCGACGAAAAGCGAGTCTCTCTCGTGCCACCCGGCATCGACCTGGATCTCTTTCAGCCAAGTGATTCGGCGGCGGCTCGTCGAGCGCTGGATCTGCCGGCCGGGCCGCTGGTGCTGTTCGTTGGTCGCATTGATCCGGTCAAGGGCATAGATACCCTGTTCGAAGGCTTCCATCATTTGCTGACGAGTCACAACTGGGCGGGACAGCCGCCACGTCTGGTCTTCGTCGGAGGGCTGATCCGCATCGAAGGCATCGGGTCGACGATGGATGCCGACCTGCAGCGACTCGCGCATCGCGCCGAGGAGCTTGGGTTGTCGGATTCCGTTCTTTTCCGTGGCTCACAGCCTCGACAGCTCCTGCCGCTGTACTACAACGCGGTGGATGTCTGTGCCGTGCCTTCGCGCTACGAGTCATTTGGACTCGTCGCGGTCGAGGCGATGGCGTGCGGCACCCCGATCGTGGCTTCGAGCGTGGGTGGGCTGCGTTTCAGCATCGAGGATGGCGTCTCGGGCCTACTCGTGCCGCATTCCGAACCGACCGAACTGGCGGACGCCCTGCACCACCTTTTGACGAATCACAGCCTCCGATCCCAGATGCAGGTCGGCGCTCGCCAGGCAGCGATTCGCTACTCCTGGCAGACCATCACGTCGGCCATGCTGCGGGTCTACGAGCGCGCGATGTCTCGAGAGCTGGCATCCGGTACGTCACGCGAATTCGCGAGTGTGTCCTAACTTACAGCTCAATCCGCGGTATATGTTCCGTCTTCAAACCGTCGGCATCCTGCCGCCGACCGTCCCTGGCCATCCCGTCGGGCGGTATTGATTCAAGCGGTTTTTACCGAGGAGATCAGCGTGCCGATATTCCGAGTCGATCCGGCGGTTTTCGATCTATTTCCGAATGCGCGATTCTCCGCGGTCGTCGTGCGTGGCGCGGACATCACGACTCCGAACCCGGAAGTCGATCGACTCTTGAATGCCGCGGTCGAGCTGGTTCGCGCGGAATTCGAGACGCTGGATCCGAAGTCGCATCCGAATATCGCTGTCTGGCGCGAGGCGTTCTCCTCGCGAGGCTGGACTCCGAGCAAGTACTTGAGCTCGATCGAAGCCCTGGTGCGACGACTGGCGAAGGGCGGGGACATGCCGCACATCAACCCGGCGGTTGACCTGGCCAACAGCGTGTCGCTCTCGTTGCTGGTCCCGATCGGCGCACACGATCTCGACACCGCGCCAAGCGGCATCGACGTCCGCCTGTCCGACTCCGACGATCGCTTTCGGCCGATGGGCGATGCCCCGGATGAGACACCGGACGACGGTGAGATCGTCTACGTCCACGCACATGACGTGAGGACGCGACGCTGGGTCTGGCGACAGAGTCGAACCGGGCTCATTTCCGACGACGCCACCAACATCCTCTTCCCGATCGATGGATTCGCACCACAGACGGACGGCGCAGTTCGTGAGGCGGCTCAGCGTTTGTTCGAACTAGCGCCGGCAATGCTTGGCGGCACCGCCGCAATCTTTCACCTGGGTCCAGACAAGCCCGCAGCAGGCTGACCAGTCGCCAGATTCGCGACGCTTCGGACGAACACGCCGGCTCGGCGGCAGGTGTGCACGGGCGAAGAGCATCGTCCGACAGGCATGCTGGCCTCGCCAACATGACGGAACCCGGATGAAGCGTTCACCCGGGCTCGGTCTGTTTCCGATTCGGCTGCCAGCGTTGACGATCAGGCAGTGCGGCGGCTGGCCGACGGCGCACCGTGGCAGTTTTTGTACTTCTTCCCGCTGCCGCACGGGCATGGGTCGTTCCGGCCGACTTTCCCCTTGGCCTTGCGACGAACCGGACCCTCTTCCGCCGGGTGGTTGGTCTGACCGATCTGGGGCGCGGGGCGCGACATGATCGGCGCCAGCCGCACGTTGAAGATCATGTGAGCGACGTCATACTCGATGTTCTGCAGCAACGCCTGGAACATCCGGAATCCCTCGGATTTGTACTCCACCAGCGGATCGCGCTGGCCGTACGCCTGCAGCCCGATTCCCTGACGCATATGATCCATCGACGTGAGATGCTCGACCCAGAGCTTGTCGATGACCTGGAGCATGACGAGGCGCTCGAGCGTCCGCATCTGCTCCGCACCCATCTCTTCTTCGCGCTTGCCGTAGATCTCTTCGGCGCGGTTGGTCAGGATGTCGACGATCTCTTCGGTGGAACGATCCTGGATGTCCCTAACCGAGATTCCCGGATCGCCTACGATTCCCGAGTAGGCCCTGAGGATTTCATCGAAGTCCGGAGTGTCATGCCGGTCCACCGGCATGTTCGCCTCGACCAGGACCTCGATCTGATGCTCGATCAGGTCGAGGACATTCTTTCTGAGATCCTCTCCGGCGAGGAGCTTTCGACGCTCCTCGTAGATCACCTCACGATGCCTGTTCATGACATCGTCGTACTCGACAAGATGCTTGCGCAGATCGAAGTTGTGTCCCTCGACCTTCGTCTGGGCGTTCTCGATTGTCTTGGAAATCAGACCGTGCTCGATGGGCGTCTCGTCGTCCATCCCGAGCTTGTCCATCAGGCCGCTGATCCGGTTCGAGCCGAAGCGGCGCAGCAGCTCATCTTCGAGCGAGAGAAAAAACCGGCTTGAGCCAGGATCACCCTGCCGGCCGGCACGACCACGAAGCTGATTGTCAATGCGTCGCGACTCATGCCGTTCGGTGCCGATGATGTGCAGGCCACCCTTGTCTTTCACACCGGGGCCCAAAATGATGTCGGTGCCGCGACCAGCCATGTTGGTTGCAATGGTTACCGAGGATGGCTGCCCTGCTTGGGCGACGATCGCCGCCTCGCGCTCATGGAATTTGGCGTTCAGGACCTCGTGCTTGATACCGCGGCGTTGCAGCAAGTCGCTCAGGAGCTCGCTCTTCTCGACCGACGTGGTGCCGACGAGAACCGGCCGGCCCTCACGTGACATCTCGGCGATCTCTTTGGCCACGGCATTGAACTTCGCCGTCTCGGACCGGTAGACCTGATCGGCGAAGTCGTCACGAACCATCGGACGGTTCGTCGGAATGACGACCACCTCGAGGTTGTAGATAGTCGCGAACTCTTCCGCCTCGGTCTCGGCGGTGCCGGTCATGCCCGCCAGCTTCTTGTACATGCGGAAATAGTTCTGGAACGTGATCGTCGCCTGAGTGACGGTCTCCTGCTGTACCCGGACGTTCTCCTTGGCCTCAATTGCCTGGTGAAGGCCCTCGCTGTAGCGCCGGCCGAGCATCATGCGGCCCGTGAACTCGTCGACGATGATCACCTCACCGTCGCGAACAATGTAGTCCTTGTCACGATGGAAAAGCGCCTGCGCTTTCAGCGCCTGCTCGAGGTAGTGAGTCAGCTCGGAGTAGCGATCGTCATACAGGCTTTGACCATCGGGGATCTGAAGCAAGCGCTCCATCTTGTCGATGCCGTCTTCGGTCAGGGTCGAGCTCTTCTGCTTCAAATCGATTTCGTAGTGGACGCCTTCTCGAAGCTGGCGCACGAGACGGGCAAATTGGTAATAGCGATCGATGGTTTCTTCGGCGTTACCTGAAATGATGAGTGGGGTTCGCGCCTCGTCGATCAGAATGTTGTCGACTTCGTCGACGATGGCGAAATACAGCGGTCGCTGTACTTGCGCCTCTTTGACCAGAGCAAGGTTGTCGCGCAGGTAATCGAATCCAAACTCGTGATTCGTGCCATAGGTAATGTCGGCCTGGTAGGCCTCCTGGCGGGAAACCGGCCGCCAGTGGTTCAGGCGGTCATCAGGGCTGGCATCATCATCCGTATAGTCCGGATCATAGAGCGCCGCGCTCTCATGGGTGATCACGCCGACACTGGCGCCCAGCATGTGATAAATCGGGCCCATCCAACCACCGCCAACGCGCGAGAGATAGTCGTTTGGAGTGATGAGATGGGCGCCCTTGCCCTCAAGTGCATTCAGATAGAGCGGCAGGGTCGCGACCAGCGTCTTGCCTTCACCCGTCTTCATCTCGGCGATTTTGCCTTGATGCAAGACGATGCCCGCAAGAACTTGAACGTCGAAGTGGCGCTGGCCAATCGCGCGTCGCGCCGCTTCCCGCACGGCTGAATAGACCTCAGGCAGGAGATCGTCCAACTCTTCTTCATCGTCGGCAAGTCGAGCACGGAACTCGTCGGTCTTGCCACGAAGCTCGTCGTCACTCAGCCGTTCAAATTCAGGTTCGAGCTCGTTGACCTCGTCAACGATTTCTTGGAGATCCTTCAACACCTTTTCGTTGGGACTGCCAAGAATTTTTGTCAGGAAGTTTCGCATGTAAGGGATCTCCCGTAATCAGAATAGATGGTGGTCCGAATTGTTCGGGCCATGCCGCCGGTAAGTGTACTTTCCACCGTCACTATAGTCGAATTGGGTCGCGATCACCCTCGAGCCGCAGTCATTCGAGATTGCAACGTTTGGTAGTCGGCGAAGGTGCGCGAAATGCCGTCACCCAGCCAGAGAATCGGCGCATCGAAGCTCCGCAGGAACGCCCGGTCGTGCACGACGGCAATAACGGTCCCGTCGAACACCTCGAGGCTTCGCTGGAACTGCTCGCGTCCCTCGATATCCAGATGATTCAGAGGCTCGTCCAGCACCAACAGGTTACATCCGCGAAGCATCAGCAGCGACAGTTGCAGACGTGCGCGCTCCCCTGGCGAGCACTGGCCGACGAGCCGAAACACGTCGTCGCCGGTGAAGAGGAAATAATGCAAGAAGCTTCGCGCCTCGGTCTGGGTCATCGGGCGTTCACGCAGGGCGGTATTCAGGACAGTCATCGACATGTCAAGCGTTTCCTGCTCCTGCGCGAGCAGACCCAGGCGCACTCCGGTGCCCAGCTTGATCGATCCGGAGCAAGGTTCCAGTCCGCCAACAATCAACTGGATCAGCGTCGTCTTGCCGGACCCGTTCGGACCGGTAATCGACAGTCGTTCACCGAACTGGAGATCAAAACTTATCCCCTGAAACAGCATCGGTTGATGCGGATAGTGAAAGCTCACATCCTCGACGTGCACTACCGCCCGCCCACCCGGCGGCGCGTCGCCAAAGCTCAAATTGAGCGACCACTCCTGTTGTGGCTTCGCAACCCGCTCCTCCGACTCCAGAAAGCGGTCAAGCTTCTTCTCGCGAGACTTGGCCACGCCGGCTTTCTTGCGCGCCAGTCTCCGAACGCCCGGCTGGCGAGGCGTCGTCGAAAGCTCGATGTCCAGCGCTTCGCCTTTCAACCGCGCGACGTCCGCAGCCACCTTATGAACGTACTTCTCCTGTTGCACCCACGAGGCAAGCTGAATCTCCGCCTCGTGTCGCCGCGACGCCGCGAAATTCGAGTAATTGCCTGGGTAGCTCTTGATCTGCCGGTCGTGCGGATCGAGATAGAGGATCCGCGACACCGTGCGGTCGAGGAATTCCCGGTCGTGCGACACGACCAGTACCGAACCGTAAAACGAACGGATGAATCCTTCGAGCCAAATCAACGCATCAATATCCAGGTGGTTGGTCGGTTCATCGAGCAGCAACAGCCCAGGCTCCTGGAGCAGCAGCAAGGCCAGGCCGAGCCGTGTTTTCTGACCGCCGCTGAGAGAACCGATCGACTGAGTCAGGCGCGCCTCAGACAGGCCCAGACCTTCCAGCACGGCAAGGCTGCGGTGCTCACGATCGTAGCCACCCAGTGCCTCGAATTGGGCGAGCGCCCCTTCATAGGCCTCGAGCGCCAGCGGGTCATCAGGATTTCCTGCTATCTGGCTCAACGAATGCTGCAGAGCGTCGTCTGCCTCCCGCCACTCCGACAGCGCGCGTGCGACCGCCTGCTCGATCGTGAGCTCGGCGATCTGATCGAGCACCTGCGGCAGATATCCGACCGCCAGCCCGGACGGAGAGAGCACGACCTCGCCCGCGTCCGGGTGCTCCAGACCAGCGACACAGCGCAGGAGCGTCGTCTTGCCGGACCCGTTCGGTCCAATCAAACCGGCGTGCTCTCCGTCATTCAGCACGAATGACGTCTTGTCGAGGACGATCTCCGCCCCAAAGTATTTCGTAAAGTGTTTGATTTGCAGCATGGTCTGTAGCCATCCCTCGATGAACCGCGATTATCCGGCTTCGATGAAGGTGGCTAATCGATCAAGTGCTTCTCCGCGGAATCACGTCGCGTCGCACCCACGACGGTGAGGGCCATATGGGGAGCGCAAGTCGCGCTCGTATGAGTATAGAAAGTTTGAGCTCGCCGCGCAAAGCCGCACGCGACAACGATCAACCCACGATTTATCATCCCATCCAGGAGCGGACGGGGCTGGGAAGAACGAGAAGTATCATGACGACGGACGACATCCTGGAAGAGACAGGAGACGAGGGGACCGGTCAACCGCGGCCGCGCTTCGTCGATCGCGTCCACCAACTGGTGCTGACGATCCCGCGCGGCAAGGTGACGACGTATGGGCGTATCGCCCACGCGCTCGGTGCTCCGCGCTCGGCACGAATGGTCGGCTGGGCCATGCACAACTGCCCCGACGACGTGTCGGAGGTCGCGCACCGTGTCGTCAATCGCAACGGCGAACTGACCGGCGGTTGGTCATGGGGACACCCGGATATCATGAAGGCCCTGCTGGAAGAGGAAGGGATCACGTTCGTCGACGAGTACCAGGTAGACCTGGCGAAACACGTATGGGAGCCCCGAATTCGAGGATTCGTCGGAGAACTGAGCTAACCCCCGCCGACGAAGTGCACGATCTCGAGTCTGTCGCCGTCAGTTATCACATGCACGTCGAACTCGGATCGAGGAACGATCGCGCCGTTGTGCTCAACCGCCACCAGTCTCGTTTTCAGCCCGCGTGCACGGATGAGATCACCCACTGTGTGGACGCCATCAAACTCAGCGGACTTTCCATTGATGATCAACTGCATCTCTTCAGACACTTCTTTCCAACGCGTCGGTAAATCGCCGCGCCGCTCCCTCCGGATCGGCCGCCGTGAGAATTCCGGAGATGACGGCCACACCATAGGCGCCCGCCCGCATGACGTCCGGCACGCGCTCCGGCGTGATGCCGCCGATGGCAATCACCGGGATCGAACAGGCCAGCGCGACCATCTCGATGAATTTCGTTCCTCGACCAGACTGACCCTGTTTACTCGCCGTTTCATAGATGTGACCGGCGATCACGAAATCGGCACCGTCCGCGGCCGCTGTACGAGCGCCTTCCACGTCGTGTATCGACCGCCCGATCCAGAAGCTCTGCCCGGTCAGTGAGCGAGTCGCTGTAACCGGCAACGACGTTTCACCCAACTGAACGCCGTCCGCTCGGCTCACCATCGCGATGTCGACCCGGTCATTGATGAACAGGCAAGCCTGATTTCCGATTTGTTCGCGCAACGCGATTGCACTCGCAAGCAGCAAGGAGGCAGGCAGCTCTTTTTCGCGCAGGTGCACCGCATCAACGCCTCCGGCGACGGCCTGGCGGGCGATGGTGGGAAAGCGATCCAGGCTGCAAAGACGATGATCACTCAGCAGGTGAAACCGAGGAACGACCCGTCGGTTCATGAATCGCCGTGCGATGCCGAATGGACAGCGCGAGAGAGCCGCAACGTCGCCTCGCGTACATCCTGGGCCGCGACGACTGACGAGATGACCGCCACTCCGGCCGCCCCCGCCTTGATGACGGCAGCAGCATTCCCGGCGTTGATGCCGCCGATGCCGACCACCGGGATCGAAACCGAGCGACACACCTCCTCGATGCGCCGCACCCCGACCGCCTGGCCGGCATCCGCCTTCGTCGACGTCCCGTAGACGGGCCCCACGCCGAGATAGTCCGCTCCCAGTCGCGGCGCCTGAAGTCCATCGACCAGCGTGGCGGGCGAGTAGCCAATCACCATGTCGTCGCCCACGATCCGTCGGGCGTCAGGAACCGGCAAGTCCTCGTCGCCGAGATGGATGGCGTCGGCATCAAGAGCCAGGGCCAGGTCAACCCGGTCGTTCACCACGAACAGCACGTTGGCTTCCCGGCACATGTCGCGCAACTCGCGCCCGACGACCGCTGCCTCACCCATCGACCCGCTCTTCCAGCGAAGCTGAATCGCGGTCGCGCCGCCGGCAATCGCCGCCGCGACAATCTCCTGCTCAGGTCGCCCATGCGCGAGCGCTCGATCGGTCAGGACGTACACGCGCAACGCGTCACGCAGCCGCGCTCCGCGAAATGTGGTTCTGCCTGCCATGTCGTCCTACCGCACCACGCCCTCGACCGGACTGCTTGCTGATGCGTAGGGCAGCTTTGGAATGCGTCCAGCCAGGTAAGCGAGGCGTCCGGCATCGACGCCGAGGCGCATCGCCCGAGCCATCGCCGCGGGGCTGGCGGCCCTGGCGATGGCGGTGTTTACCAGGCACGCGTCAGCGCCGATCTCCATGGCGAGCGACGCGTCGGACGGGGCGCCAATCCCGGCGTCCACCACCACGGGCACGTTCGCCTGCTCGATGATGATCTCGATCTGCCGATAATCCGGCAGGCCCTGGCCGGATCCGATTGGGGAAGCCAGCGGCATGACCGTCGCGGTCCCGACCTCTTCGAGCCGCTTGGCCAGCACCGGATCCGCGTTGATGTACGGCAGAACCGTGAATCCTTCTTTTACGAGAATCTCGGCCGCCTCCAACGTGCCGATCGGATCGGGGAGAAGGTACTTAGCGTCCGGGATGACCTCCAGTTTGATCCAGTCGGACAGTCCCATCGAACGCGCCAGACGCGCGACGCGAACCGCCTCATCGGCGGTCTGGCATCCGGCAGTGTTCGGCAGGATCGTATATTTGGTCCAATCGACGTCCTCGAGAATACTCCGACTCTTAGGGTCATCGAAATCGATCCGACGCAGCGCGACCGTGATCATCTGCGCCCCGGAAGCTTCGAACGCCGCCAGCATCTCTTCTGAATTGCGATATTTGCCAGTACCAAGGATCAGCCGGGACGAAAAGTCACGCCCGGCGATCCGCAGGGGCTGATCCGCCTGCCCGTTGTCTGAAATCTGCATTATTGGACCTCCGTTGACGTGTCGACGCCGGTCGGGCGCCACAACTGATAGAAGTGGTGTACAGGAGAGTGCCCGGCTCCGATCTCGAATGAATTCAGCAATGCGCCGTACAGGTAGCTCTTTGCGTCGGCTACAGCCTGCACTGGGTCTCGACCGGCGGCTAGCCGCGCCGCAATCGCCGCCGAGAAGGTGCACCCGGTGCCGTGCGTATGACGGGTGTTCACTCGAGGCGACGAGAGCCGCTCGACGCCCGTACCATCGAAGACGATATCAACCGCCTCGCCACTCAGGTGCCCACCCTTGACGACAACGAAGCGAACGCCTCGATCGTGAATCGAGCGGGCTGCGTCGACCATGTCTGACTCGGTGTGGATCGGGCGACCGGTGAGTACCTCAGCCTCCGGGATATTTGGCGTCACGATGTACGTGAGCGGCAGAAGGAGATCGAGCACGGCTCCGATCGCGTCTTCACGTAAGAGCCGGTCGCCACTCTTGGCCACCATGACCGGATCGACAACGAGCTTCTCGATCTGGTGACGTCGAACTCCGCGGGCGACTTCGGCGATGATCTCCGACGATGAGAGCATACCGGTCTTCACGGCATCGGCGCCGATATCGCTCATCACGGCGTCAATCTGGGCTCGGATGACCTCGGTCGGGACCTCATGAACGGCACTGACCCCGACGGTGTTCTGCGCGGTAATGGCTGTGATCACGCTCGACCCGTAGACGCCCAGCGCCGCGAACGTTTTGAGATCGGCCTGGATTCCGGCGCCTCCGCCAGAATCTGAGCCGGCAATCGTCAACGCCTTGGGAATCCGCGAACCGTCCTGCATTCTCGTCTCTCCCGACTGCCAGGATCATCAGGCGGGAAAACAAAAGCCGCCGACCCTGCGACGGTCCGGCGGTACCATGGTGGCATTCTGGCCCCTGTTGCCGTCCCTTCGCTGGTATTAACCAGATCAGGTTCGGAGGGTTGGTGGGTTACCCCACGCTCTCAGCGCCACGCGCACCCCTGGCAACCGTTTCGATGAAGAATATCACGAGTCTGGCCGCGCCTCAACCGGTATCAAGTGCCCGTCCGACGCCAGTCTCTCGATCTTGCGCTCCCACCGCCGGCACGAATGTGGCCGCCTGGCTCTGGACCCGCGACGTTGACACATCGCGCCGGACCCTTCTATAGTGCCCCGATCCGTTCGCCAGGGGAAGAACGGGACAGGAGATCCATCCAAATGCCTGACAACCGCAAAATGAACTTGAAGTTTGCGAGTCGAGCCGTACATGCTGGCGAGCGACCGATACCACGAGACTTCGTGCCGATCGCGACGCCAATCTATGCCTCCTCGAGCTTCGTGTACGACGATCTCGATCAGATGGACGCGGCGCTCGGCGGAGCGGAGGGCGTTTTCGTCTATAGCCGGTACGGCAACCCAACCATCGAGGCCATGGAGCACGCCGTGGCTGCGCTCGAAGAGCAGGAGGCAGCGCTCGGACTCGGCTCAGGGATGGCGGCCGTCAACCTTGCCTTGCTGGCCTGCGCCAGGTCCGGCACGCGTATCGTCGCCTCACGCGATCTCTACGGCGCGTCGGTAAAACTTCTCGACGCGGTCTACCGCACATTGGGAGTCGAAACGGAGTTCGTCGATATCCGTGATCTGGAAGCGCTGGAACTGGCGCTGAGTCACGGTGAGGTGCGTGCCGTCATCGCCGAGACGATCTCGAACCCCTTGCTCCGGGTCACGGACATCGCCGAGGTCGCGGAGCGTGCCCATGCGGTCGGCGCACGGTTGATCGTCGATAACACGTTTGCCACGCCATGCCTGGTGCGTCCCGGCGCGCTCGGTGCCGATTACGTGGTTCACAGCTCGACCAAGTACCTTGGTGGCCACGGCGACGTGACGTCCGGGGTGGTCGCGACCACCCAGGCACTTCGCACCGAATTGAACGACCTCAACAAGTCCACCGGAGGAGTCGTTAGTCCGTTCGACGCATGGCTCGTGTTACGCGGCATCAAGACGTTGCCGTTGCGGATGGAGCGTCAGTGCCGCTCCGCGGCCATCATCGCTGACTGGTTGTTTCATCATCCGAAGCTCGAATGGGTTTACTATCCGGGCCTGCCCGGGCACGAGAGTCATCAGACCGCGAAAGAGCAGTTCCCCGACGAGATGTACGGTGGAATGATCTCGTTCGAGATCCGCGATGGAGATCGAGAGAAAGTATTCAGGTTTCTCCGAGCATTGGAGATGATCGCGCCCGCAACCACTCTGGGTGATGTCTACACGCTGGTTCTGTATCCCGTGATGTCGTCACATCGCGCGTTGACGCCTGAACAGCGATTGCGCGTTGGTATTGGGGAAGGGCTTATTCGTCTGTCGGTGGGGATCGAAGACCCCGTCGACATTATTCATGATCTCGAGCGAGCGCTCGACGCCATCTGAGCAGGTGGCGTATCTGGATTCACAATCGGGAGGCTGAATTGGCGACGACCCAAACGAGTTCCAAAAGTGACATGATCCGCGAACAGATGCCGGCCGTGTTGACGAACGCCTACCTCAACACCGGCACCTTCGGTCCGCTTCCGACGCCGACAGTGGAAGCCCTGACCGCCCACCTGCGTGGAGAGCACGAAATCGGACGCATCACGATGGACAACTATATGCGCGCGGGTGAGATCAAGAATGAGGCCCGGGCGGAGTTCGCCAAGGTCTTTGGATGCGCGCCTCAGAACGTCGCGCTCACCCGCCACACCACTGACGGGATGAACATTGGTGTCAACGGCATCAACTGGCAACCCGGCGACGAGATCGTCATCAGCGACATGGAGCACCCGGGTGGCCAGGGGCCGGTATACAACGTGGCCCGCCGCTACGGCGTGGTCATCCGCACCGCGAAGCTGGGAGACGGGACTGGGGATGTCGTCGGTGCGTACGAGCGACTCATCACACCGCGAACTCGGTTGCTGTTGACCTCGCATCTGACCTGGAATACCGGAACGGTCCTGCCGCTCGCCGACATCGTTGAGATGGCTCACCGCCACAACGTGCTGGTCGTCGCCGACGCCGCCCAATCGCTGGGGTCGGTCCCGCTCGATGTCGTCGGAATGGGCGTCGACGTATACGGCGGTCCTGGACAAAAGTGGCTTTGCGGGCCCGAAGGTACCGGCGCCACCTACGTCTCGGACGAGGCGCTGGAGCAGATCAATCAGACGGTCGTGGGCTACTCCTCCGTGGCGGCATGGGAGCATTCCGGCGGCCATTTCACACCGCGACACGGCGCCGATCGTTACGAGGTCGGCGGTGTGTTCACACCGGCGATTCTCGGCAACGTCACGAGTCTCAAGTTCATCCGCGAGACGGCGGGGCAGGAGTGGGCCTATGCTCGTATCAAGTCGCTCGGGGAGTATTGCTGGAACAAGCTGTCGGAGATCGACGGCGTAACCATGATCACTCCACAGAATCAGATGGCGGGACTCGTCTCGTTCAATCTCGCCGGTCATGAGCCGCCGGCGATGGTCGACAAACTGGCCGAGCGTGGAATTATCATTCGCTACATCGGCAACCCGCTCTGCGCTCGCGTCTCAACTGGCTTCTACAACAACGAGCAGGATATCGACCGGCTGGCTGATGCCGTGCGAGACATCCGGCTCGACCGCTAATCGGGTTTTCGAAAGATCGATGCTGGGCGGTTGTCGAACCGCCCAGCATCGATCGTGACGTTGAGCACCGACCGTGAGTGAAAGAGATATGTCGATGGCTGAAGAGCAACAGGGGCTTCTGCTAGCTGATTTGTCCTGGCCGGAGATTCGTGATATCCGCGATCGGGTCGAGCTGGTGCTCTTGCCGGTCGGCTCGAACGAGCAGCACGGTCCGAACCTGGCCGTGAAAATGGACATCGCGTCGTGCGCCGAGTTCTGCCGTCGCGCATCGGCGATGACGTATCCGCGCATCGCGGTTGCGCCGGCCGTTCCGTGGGGCGTCTCGTTTCATCACATGAACTTCCCCGGCACGATCACCCTGTCGACGGAGACCTTCATCCAGGTGCTGGTCGAGGTCATCGCATCGTTGCAGCACCACGGGTTCGAGCGCTTCCTGATCGTCAATGGTCATGGCGGCAACATCCCGGCGATGAACGTGGCCGCCATGCGCGCTGCCGAGGAGCTTCAAGTCGCGTTCGTGGGCGCCTGCTCCTACTTCTCCTTTTCGGACCGTGGCATCACCGAGAAATATGTCAAATCAGCCATCACCGGGCACGCGTGTGAGGTCGAGACCTCACGAGCCATGGAACTCGTGCCGGAGATCGTCAAGCAGGACACACTCGCCGCCGGAGAGATCACGGACCTGCAGACCGGCTTCAATCAGCAGGCGAAACGCTACAGCGTCAGCATTCCGTATCGCTTCGATCGCTTGACGCGCAATGGCGCGCTGGGTGACGCGACGCAGGCATCGGCGCAGTTCGGGCGCGAGATGATCCAGAGCGGCCTGAAGAATTTCACCGCGTTCTGCGACGAGCTCATTTCGGCAAACCCGATATAGGCACCGATTCGGCGACTCGTAACAAACCACGCTCCGGAGCGGCGCCAGCCCAGGTCTGACGCCGCTCTTTCGAATCAAGTTTCACGGAGGAAGACACGATGGACGACGCGCGCTCAAAATTCTGGCCCGCCGGACACCGCGCGGCCGTTGTCCTTTCATTCGACGTAGACGGCGAATACGGCGAGGTCAACCACCGCGGGCCTGATGACTGGTATTGGCGATCGAACGCCCAATACGATCAGGCTGCCGGAATCTGGCGCATCTTCCGCCTGCTCGACGACTTCGACGTGAGCGCCACCTTCTGCTGGGTCGGGAAAGTTGCGGAGGAGCGTCCTGACATCGTCAAGACCGCGTTTGAGGCCGGTCACGAGATTTCCACGCACGGCTGGGATCACCGCTACTTCAGCGAGATGAGCAATGAGGAGCAACGAGACGATTTGATACGTACCCGCACTCTGCTGGAGCAGATCACGGGTGAGCGCCCAGTCGGTCACAAGACGCCCGGTTGGCGCTTCAACGAACAGACCGTGCCACTTCTTCAGGAACTCGGCTTCCGCTGGAACATGGATTACGCGTCGAACGATGTCCCGTTCCTCATGGCCCCCAACGGCGAACAAGATCCGATCGTTCAGCTTCCTCCGTCGCGCCTGTGGGACGACTACAGCTATTTCGTCGATCCAATCGCCCCCCCACGCCACGCCTTCGAGATGTGGCGAGACGATATCGACGTTCTCCGCGCCGAAGGCAAGCTGATGTGTCTCACGTTTCATCCGTGGGTAACGGGCCGGCCCGCTCCGTCACGCGCCCTGGCGATGTTCCTGGATTACGTGGTCAGCCTGGGTGACGTGTGGATCGCACGCGCTGACCACGTCGCCCAGTGGTGGCTCGAGCGACTGGCAAACGCGCACGACTGAACACAACGATTGCCATCGACTCCTACCGGGAGCGACTTTCTTCCGACGGATATACTTGCCTTGACGATCTTCGCAGAGGCCCTGGCGGATCGGTATCGCGCACCCCCAGTCAGGTCGACTTGACTTTTCGTCGAAGGCGGACACATGAGATTCGTGCAACCATCACTCGGACGCCTCAGTATGGCAACCATCCTTCTCGCGGTGATCCTTTCCGGATGCAACGTCATGTCGAGCGCGGTCAGCGGACAGTCCGCACCGACGCCGACAATACCAGCCGACGCAACCGCCGAATCGACAGCGGACGCGTCCGGGGACTCCAGCACGCCGGTATCCCTGAGATCACCCATACCGGCGACCACGACGACACGGATCACGCCGACGCATTGCGGCGACTGTCGCTGCACCCACAGCAACACCAACAGCGCCACCGAGTCCCGTCGATACTCCGACCGCCGACTCCGGCACCGATGCCGCTTCCTGTCTCGGCCCACCTCGACCCGATGACGCACGCCTACCAGACCTGGAACAACTGCTCGGCCGTTTCCGCGTCGATGGTGCTGAGCTACTTCGGGATCAGCCGCTCGCAGGAACAGCTCGCGACCGTTTTTCGACCGAATCTCAACGACAAACACGTCGATCCCATGCAGTTAGTCCGCTTTTTCCCCGACTACGGGCTCCAGGCAAACCTGTATGAGGCCGGTTCAGTCGACACAGTCAAGCGGCTCATCGCGAGCGGAATTCCGGTCATCACGCCACAATGGCTCGATTTCAAACCAGATGCGATCGGCCACTATCGCGTGATCCGGGGCTACGACGATGCACGCGGCGGATTTCTGGTCAACGACTCGATGATTGGCTCGGACGTTTTCTTTTCGTATGCGGACTTTGAGAAGCTGTGGCGCGCCTTCAACTATCGCTATATCCCCGTCTATCGTCCGGCGGATGCGGCCAAAGTTGCCGCGATCGTTGGGCCGGACGTTGACCGGCAGGCAAACCTGCTGCGAGCGTTGTCGGTCTTCACTGACCTGGCGAACAGGAACCCAAACGACGCCTACTACCGCTTCTCGATCGGTACCAGCTTCTTCGAGCTCGGGAACTTTAAAGAGGCAGTCGCCGCCTATGAAAAGGCCGCCTCAATCGGGCTTCCGTCGAAGATGCTCTGGTATCAATTCTGGCCCGTCACCGCCTACAATGACGTCGGCGACAACCAGCGAGCACTCGAACTCGCCACCACTCAAATCGCCGCGACCGGCACGTTCGCCGAGATGCGGTATGAGCGCGGGCGGGCGTATGAAGCGATGGGGAATCTCAGCGCCGCGCTGGCTGACTACCGTCGGGCTGTAGTGGACGACGCGAACTTCCAACCTGCCCGAGACGCGTTGACGCGGCTCGGCGGCTGACCGCGTTTGGCGCTGTCGATGGTGCGGCGGATGTGACCGGGCGATCGGGCCAATAAAGTTGTCTGAGGAGGATCATGAGCGGCAATTACCTGTTCACGAATGGCCATGTCATGACAGGCGAGGTCGACCAGCGTCCAGCCACTTCAGTGGCGGTCCGCGAGGGTCGCATCGTCGCGGTTGGGTCGGATAACGACGTCAAAGCGTGGGGCGGCCCGTCAACCGAGGTGATCGACCTGGCGGGACGCACCATAGCGCCCGGCTTCAACGATTCTCACTGCCATCCGATGTTCGTCGGATTCGGCCTGCAGCAGGTTAACGCCAGCACTCCGCCCAACGTCAGCATCGCGGATATCACCCGGCGCATCGCGGAGCGCGTACGGCAAACGCCTCCCGGCATGTGGGTCATGGCCAGGGGTTACGATCACGCACGTCTGGCCGAGAACCGCCACCCGAATCGCTATGACCTGGACGCGGTTGCCGCCGACAACCCGGTCGTCGTCGTCCGCGCGTGTGGCCACATCGCGGCCGTGAATAGTCGCGCACTGGCAATTGCCGGAATCACCCGCGATACGCCCGACCCTGAAGGCGGCACGATTGATCGTGACGACCACGGTGAGCCGACCGGTGTGGTGCGCGAGGCCGCGCTATCGCTCGTTCGCGCGAAGATCGATGAGCCGACTGCCGACCAGATCCGCGAAGCGTTGGTCCTTGCTGGAAAGCAGTTCCTGTCAGTCGGTGTCACGAGTGTGGGCGAGGCGGGCATCCGCAGGCCCGAAGAGTTGCAGGCCTACCAGGATCTGGCGCGAAGCGGCGAGCTTCCGGTGCGCACGTACCTCATGATGATGATCGATGAGACCCTCGAGCCGCTCAGCCAGCTGGGAATCCGCACCGGATTCGGGGATGCCTGGCTGCGCATCGGTCCCGCCAAGATCTTTCTCGACGGCAGCATCGGCGGGCGAACCGCTCGAATGTCGCAGCCGTACGAGGATGAAGACGATAACCTCGGGCTCTGGATGCAGGACCCGCAGCTCATGAAAAGCAAGCTGAAGGCTGCCCATAAGGCTGGCTTTCAATGCTGCGCGCATGCGATCGGCGACGCCGCGATCGAACTCCTGATCCAATCGTTCGAAGAAGCGCTCGAGGAGGCCCCTCGGCCAAATTCCCGCCATCGGATCGAGCATAGCAGCATCCTGCGACTCGATCTGCTCGATCGTATTCAGCGCATCGGCGCCATCCCGGTTCCGGGAACCAGTTTCCTATACGCCTTCAAGAACGCCTACGTTCAAAACCTCGGAATGGACCGCATTCGCTACGCCTACGCCATGCGCACGTTCTTCGAGCGCGGCATCATCGCCTCGGCCAGCACCGACGCCCCGGTCGTTTCGACCAGCGCCATGATCGGCATTCAGACCATGGTGACGCGGCGCAGCGAAGAAGGGGACGAGATCTGGCCCGAAGAACGAGTCTCGCTGGAGCAGGCAGTTCGCGCCTACACCTACAACAGCGCCTACGCCTCGTTCGAGGAGAACATCAAGGGGACGATCGAACCCGGCAAACTGGCCGACCTGGTCGTGCTCGAGACCGATCTGCGGCAGGTGAAACCGGAAGATCTCGGTGGTGTTGCCGTCGACCTGACGATCAGCGAGGGGAAGATCGCCTATTCCCGAGGCGCTGCCTGAACCTGGGAATGGCGGAGTCACAACACTGGAACTGAACGAGTAAAGGACAGGAATTGCCTGCGGATACCGTCTTTAGCAACGGCATCGTGCTCACGATCGATTCAAACATCCCACATGCTTCGGCGGTTGCCGTGCGTAACGGACGTATCGTCGCCGTCGGAGACGATCAGCAGATGCGCGACGAAATCGGACCCGATACGCTCGTCATTGACCTCGGCGGGCGTGCACTACTGCCCGGCATCAATGACAACCATTGCCACCCCATGGGCTTCGGCGCCGGGTTGAGCTGGATCGACGCCAGCCCCGGCAACGTCGGTACCCTGGAAGAGGTCACGGCGCTCTTCGCTGACGAGGCGCGCAGGACCGCGAACGGCCAATGGCTGCGCGGCCGAGGCTACGACGATACGCGGCTCGATGTGCGTCGTCATCCGACCCGCTGGGATCTCGACGCCGTCACCGGTGAGCGACCAGCCTTATTGATCCGGACGTGTGGGCACATGGCCGTGGCGAACTCGGTGGCCCTCGCTCTTGCGGGCGTAACACGGGAGACTCCTGATCCCGACGGCGGAGAGATCGATCGGGATGAACAGGGTGAGCCGACCGGTCTGCTGCGCGAGCGCGCTCAGAACCTCGTCAAGCGTCACATGCCGCGAGAAACGGTCGATGACATCAAACACGCGTTGAGAGCGGCGGGAAAGAAGTTCCTCTCGATGGGCATCACCAGCGTGGCCGAGGCGGGCATCTCGTCAGGCGACCAGATGCAGGCGTACCAGGAGCTGCACAGCGAGGGCACTTTGCCGGTGCGGACATACCTCATGATGATGATCGACTCGACGCTTGACCCGCTCTCCCAGCTCGGCGTGCGCACCGGATTCGGGGACGAATGGCTGCGCATTGGTCCGGCAAAGCTGCTGCAGGACGGCAGTGGCGGTGGGCGCACGGCGGCGATGTACCGGCACTATCCGGATCAACCGGAAAACCGCGGCATCACGATCTACACGCAGGAACAACTTGACGAGAAGTTCGCGGCTGTTGCCAGGGCCGGATTCCAGGGAGCGGCCCACGCCATCGGTGACAGAGCGATCGACATGATCATCAGCGCCTACGAGCGAGCACTCGCCGCCTATCCGCAGGCAGACGCCCGCTGGCGCATCGAGCACTGCGGCATGACGACACCGCGCCTGCTCGCCCGGATGAAACAGCTGAATCTGATCGCCGTCCCGCAGCCCGCCTTCATCTACTACCTCGGTGACTCATATCTCGAAAACTTTTCCGAGGATGCGCTGGACTTCTCATATCCGGGACGAAGCTGGTTTGACCTCGGCATCACCGCCATCGGCAGCTCGGACACGCCGGTCGTTCCCGCCGATCCCTGGATCAATATCCGCTCGGCGGTCACCAGGCTCACGCAGGACGGTCAGCTCATGGGACCGGGACAGGCGGTGACTCTGGATGAGGCGTTACGAATGTTCACGCTGCACGGAGCGATTGGCTCATTCGAGGAATCGATCAAGGGGTCGATCACACCGGGAAAACTGGCCGATCTCATCGTCATCGACCGTGATCCGCGACACGTCGATCCGGCCGAGCTTCATACCATCCGGAACGAACTGACGATGGTCGGCGGCGACATCGTCTTCGAGCGGTAAAATACTCGGATTGGAATCGTCGGTACCGACACAGGTGCCGAAATCAGGTTGAGCAAGGAGGCCTTGGGTGCTCAAGATTCGCTATCTCGGACATTCGGGCTTTGCGTTGAACGATGGATCGCGAGAGATACTCGTGGATCCGTTCCTAACCGGGAACGGCACCGCCGCTGCTGGTCCAGACGAGTTCAACCCAGTCGCCATTCTCCTGACGCACGCCCACAACGACCACGTCGGGGACGCGATCGGTATATCCAAACGAACCGGCGCCGTCGTTCTCAGCACATTTGAGCTCGGCGAATACCTGGAATCGCTGGGCGTCAATACCAACTATGGCAATCACGGAGGCACCCTCCACTTCGACGGAGGCAGCGCCAAGCTCGTACCAGCCTGGCACACGTCTTCATACACGACGGACGATGGCAGACTCGTGGCGCCAGGGGTTCCAGCGGGATACATCGTCCGCTTTGGCGGGAAGACCGTCTACTTCGCGGGCGACACCTGCCTCTTCGGCGACATGGCGCTCATCGGCGAGGAAGGGCTCGACGTGGCCGTGGTGCCGATCGGTGACCACTTCACCATGGGGCCCGCCGATGCCGTACGGGCGCTAAAACTTCTCAAGCCCAAAGTCGCGATCCCCTGTCACTACAACACCTTTCCGCCGATCGTGCAGGATCCGCATAAGTTCGCCGAGGAAGCGGAAGAGCGCGCCGGGATAAAGGTGGCGGTTCTCGATCCGGGCCAGTCATACTCGGCCGACTAGGAAAGACCCATCGCGATTGGGACACGAATTCTTGGTGGATGCGAGTGAGACGCACCAATCCCAGCAGGAACGCCGGGCGGCCATCACGGCCGAGATGACGCGCACCGCCTTTCAACGCAAGGCCGTGTCGCGCAGGCCGGTGAGCGAGACACTCGACGATGCGGTTGAGTTCTTCAAGGCGTGCGGCTACCGGAGCGGCCGCACCGGCCGGCCCAACCAGATCTTCGTGATGGGCGGGCGGGAAGGGATTCTACCGCGCGTCAACGCTGAGATTCTGGCCCAAGGGAACGTCGGCAAAGCCAAAGTGACCATGCTGACCATCAGCGGTTTCGGCACTGAGCTGAGCAGCCACCTGAAGGACTACGTCGCTCACCTCCGCGCGCAACGCCGCCCGGATCAGTGAGATCGATCAGACGGGCCGGGCGTATAGTTCGGCGGCGTTCTTGTCCGATTTCCAGCCGTTGACCTCTGTCAGATCCTGCTCGAACCCGTCACGAAGCGTCGTACCGTGGTCGCGGTCGAGGAGCGTAGCGGCGTGGAGTGCAGATCGTACGCCATACCCTGCCTCCAGTCGCGTCAAATCGTCCCAGTAAAATGCGCAGCTGGCATACATCGCAAGGCGGAACCGCTGCGCCTCCATGAGCGTGAGCAACGTGTGGGCGGCATCGCTGCCCGCCGTGAACCCGTGGTGTTGCGACCACTCCCGCGGAGATTGCGCGCCGACGACGACCTCGACGTACTGGTCCCGCAGGCTCCATGGATCAACGCCGAGTCTACCGCCCACGTCGCCGGTGAGTGCATCGATACGCTGAGCCAGCCGATCGAGCGCTGCTCTCAGATCGCGCTTCCAGCGTCCATCGCCTGGCGTGCACGGGCAGTCACCGTTCCAGCGCAGCAGATCGTGCCCACACCCCCACGAAGACCGCTCTTTGATCCGCACCGGCTTGCGCGACTGCTCCAGCGCGAGGTAATGCTCGACTGAGACGACCTCAACCCCATTCGCCGGTCCTCGAACGTAGAGAAGATCGTGCAGGAAATGGTCCTTGAAGCGATGGTGGTGGCCGTAAACCTCTCCGTCGCTGGCGATGATCACCGCGGGGTTTGCGACGGGGTCTTCCGAGGGAAGCCCGTAGCGCGGCAGCACGAACCGCCGCATGAATTCTTCGGCAGAGTCGGTATCGTGCGGGTTGAAGGAGACGGTGCCAGACAGGGGCCCTTCGTAGAAGAGGACGTCGATTGATCTGCCTGACGGTAGATCGACGCGATACGGGCGCCGCGCGTCAACCGGTTCTGCTGCCTGCTCCGGGCTGAAGATCGTGAAGGTGAGTCCTTCTCGTACGCAGGCTTCCAGTGTGGGGATGTCGACCGCAGTCTCCGGAAGCCAGATTCCCAGTGGACGACGCCCGAAGGTGTGCTCAAACCAGCGAACACCCCAGCGAAGTTCAGTCGCTCGATCCCGCTCGCTTGCCAGCGGCAAGATCGTATGGTGGAAGCTTTGCGCCAGGGCGTTGCCGAACCCGGTGTTCGCGACAGCGTGCTGGTCGGCTTGGGCGATCATCGTCAGCACGCGCGGGTGGTGCTCCTGCAGCCACAGGGCAAGTGTTGGTCCGATGTCGTAGCTCAGGCGGTTAAAGTTACCCAACTCGGCGTTTGGCCGGTAACACTCCGCCAAAATCTTCTCGTTGTAATCGTGAAACGGATAGGCGCCAGGCTCGGCCGGCACTTCCCCTGTGTCCGGGTGTGCCCTCGGCGGTTGGTAGAAATGGCCGTGAACGCAAAGATATCGACTCATTGGCGGCTTTCTAGCCCTCGTTCCGGTGTGATCCTGTTCCCATGTGCCGGCAGGTCACACCAGGCTTGCTGGGCCACGACTCTTTCCTCGTCAAGCGATCGCGCCGGCAGCCTGTGGCTTCACATTGGCCCGCACCTGCGACTGTGCCAATAGCCCTTTCGGCGGATTTCTCCGATGGATTAACGAATATCCGCGCCAAATCGCCGCGCGAGAATCGCCCACCTCAAACGACGGAGCGCGCCCGCCCCTGCATCTCAGTCCGCGCGACTCAATCGCGACCGGCAGTCATTGGTGCGCTGACGTCCACGTCCTCTGGATCGCGCAAAACGGCGCCGGTGTTGGCCGACGTCACCAGATGGGCATAGCGCCGCAAGAACTTGCTGTCGATCGTCTGACGGAACGGCTGTAGTGACCGGCGACGCACACCAAGATCGAGCTCGTCCAACTCCACGTCCAGACGATTGTTGGGGATGTCGATCGAGATGATGTCCCCTTCGCGCAGCAAGGCGATCGGACCACCCGCCGCAGCTTCCGGCGAGACGTGCCCGATACACGCCCCACGAGTTCCGCCCGAAAATCGCCCGTCGGTTATCAGCGCGACGCTCGTCCCCAGGCCCATACCCATGAGATTCGCGGTTGGAGCGAGCATCTCCTGCATTCCCGGGCCGCCCTTGGGTCCCTCGTAGCGGATCACGATCACGTCGCCGGGGTGGATCTGCTTCGATAGGATCGCACTCGACGCGGCTTCCATCGAATCGAAAACGCGGGCTGGGCCGCGATGCACCAGCATCTCGGGCGCAACGCCCGCCGACTTTATCACCGCACCGTCGGGCGCCAGGTTGCCGGTGAGAATGGCCAATCCGCCGCGATCACTGTACGCGTTTTCGAGCTGGTGGATCACTTCAGCGTCACGAATCTCGGCGTCCTCGATGTTCTCTCCGAGCGTGCGCATGGTGACGGTTATCTGGTCCACGGCGAGCACGCCCGGCTTGCGCGAAATCTCCTTGAGAATGGCGCTGATCCCACCTGCGCGGTGCACGTCCTCGATATGCCAGTGGGAGGACGGACTCACCTTGCAGATGTGCGGCACGCGCGAGGCCACGTCGTTGATGCGCTCCAGCGGGTAATCGAGCCCGCCCTCAATCGCGAGAGCCAAACCGTGGAGCACGGTGTTCGTCGACCCTCCCATGGCCATGTCGAGGGCATACGCGTTGTCCATCGCTTCGTGCGTCACGATCTTGCGCGGCGTCAGGTCGGCGTCAACCAACTTGAGGAGTTGCGCCGCCGCCTGTCGCGCCAGCTCGTTGCGCTCCTCGGTATCGGCGAGAATCGTCCCGTTCCCTGGGAGCGCGAGCCCGAGCGCTTCCATCAGGCAGTTCATGGAATTGGCGGTAAACATGCCCGAGCAGGAGCCACACGACGGGCAGCCGTACTGCTCGAGGATCTGCAGGCGTTTTTCGTCAATCTTTCCGGCCTGGTAGGCGCCGACGCCCTCGAAGACCGAGATCAGGTCCACTTTCTCGCCATCCGGCGTCGTCCCGGCGGCCATCGGACCACCGCTGATGAATATCGTCGGGATGTCGAGTCTCATCGCGGCCATCAGCATCCCCGGAACGATCTTGTCGCAGTTAGGAATGCAGATCATGCCGTCGAACTGATGAGCGCGGACCATCGTCTCAACTGAATCCGCGATGATCTCACGACTCGGCAATGAGAATTTCATGCCGATGTGGCCCATCGCGATGCCGTCGTCGACGCCGATCGTGTTGAACTCGAACGGCACGCCGCCGGCGTCGCGCACTGCCTCTTTGACGACCTTGCCGAAGCGCTGAAGATGGACGTGTCCCGGTATGATGTCAACGTAGGAGTTGACGACCGCGATAAAGGGCTTACGAAAATCTTCCTCAGAACGTACGACACCAGTTGCCCGGAGCAGGCTGCGATGCGGGGCCCTCTCGAAGCCTTTCTTGATGATGTCGGAACGCACGCGCGATACCTCTCTGCTCCCTATACCGGGAGAACAGCGTCGCCATGAGCGCGGTGACGCCGGATGTCGAGAAATTCCGTAGCATTATAGTACGGATAGACAAGCCGCGTACGGTCGCGATGTCCTGACGTCCGGACGTATTTGGGCACGGTGGCGACCTGGCGTTGATTAGCGCACTTCACCTGTGAAACGAAAAACGCCGGTCAAGTGGACCGGCGTTGATCTCAGGGTGATCGGGCTATTCTCCGGGACGCTGCACGGCGGCGTCGCCAGTCACGATGCCGAATTTCTCGGCATCGTCGTCGACGTCGTCGAGACCCGCGGCCTCGCGCATCTTGTCACGCCGGTACTTCTTGACGGCTGCCTTCAGCGTGCCCAGGGCCAGTGTGGCGCAGCGCGGCCGCATCTGGACTGCCTCTTTGCCAAGAATTTCGATCATCGTGTTGTAGTCGGACTCCACGATATCATCCAGGTTCCAGTTCTCGTCTTCGATGAGCTCCATCAGGATCGACGCGGCCGCCTGGCTAATCGTGCACCCTTCGCCTTCGAAGGAGACGTCGCGCACACTTTTCTCGTCATCCGCGACGTCGAGATAGATCGTGATGACGTCGCCACAGCCAGGGTTGCCTCCGGGCATGATCACGTCTGCCTCCGGCATCGGGCGCCGCTTGCGAGGGTGCTCGTAGTGGTCGAGCAGAATCTCGATCTGCTCCTGTCGATCCATCGTTCCTCCTGATTCAGGATCAAACGCTGAATATCGCGGGTGTGCCGTGCTCAACGTTCGATCGGCACACCAATGACGTTACCCCATTCGGTCCAGGATCCGTCATAGTTCCGCACCGAGGGATAACCCAGCAGTTCATGAAGGACAAACCAGGTGTGAGCTGAACGCTCGCCGATGCGGCAGTATGTCACGATCTCCTTGTCACTGGTGACGCCCTGGCTGGAATAGAGATCGCGCAACTCCGCGGCGGACTTGAAGGTGCCGTCATCGTTGACCGCGCGGCCCCAGGGGATATTCTTCGCTCCGGGAATGTGGCCGCCGCGTAGAGCACCCTCCTGCGGGTAATCCGGCATGTGCAATAGCTCGCCACTGAATTCGCCCGGCGAGCGTACGTCGACCAGCGGCTTACCGTCGCCGGACTTCTGCCGTCCGCGGTAGCCGATGTGGTCCAACACGTCGTCGCGGAACGCGCGCAGCTCGGGATGCATTGTTCTCGGTGTGTAGCCGGTGTGAGCGTAGGCAGGAACCTCACGCGTCAACGGTCGTTTTTCCGCCTCCCACTTCTTGCGCCCGCCGTCCATGATCTTCATGTTCGTGTGGCCCATGTAGGCAAAGAACCAGTAGGCGTAGGCCGCCCACCAGTTGTTTTTGTCACCGTAGAAGACGACCGTCGTGTCGTGATCGACGCCGAACCGTCCGAGGAGTGCGGCAAACCTTTCGGAGTCAATGAAATCGCGGACGGTCGGATCCTGAAGATCCTCGTGCCAATCGATCTTGACAGCGCCCGGTATATGCCCGATATCGTACAGGAGTACGTCTTCGTCCGACTCGACGATGCGAATCTGAGAACCGTCCAGATGGTTTGCCACCCAGTCCGTGGATACCAACAATTCCGGGTGAACGTACCCGCGCTCTGCGACCGTCGTGTCCTGCGTCGTAATGCGATCACTCATTGCATCTCTCCCTTCAACCGACATCGTTGCCGCGATTCCGGGTGCTCGTTTCGATGTTGCCTGCGAGGATCTTTCCTGCCGCAATTGCGTAACCGCGCCCATGGCTGGCACTATTCCGCGCGTGGCGGTTGATCCTCCCGCATGGCCAGTTGCCGAAAATCGTTGACGAAACCCGACCTGCGTAGTAAGGTATAACACGGCTGAAGTCAGGAATCATTCTCAGCTAGGAGTGAGTCTCAATTGTCGTCCGACAGCGCGATCCGGATGACCACGCAGCGAGCCGCGATCCTCACCGAGGTGCAATGCGCGGAAAAGCATTTGACGGCCGGCGAGCTATTCGAGCGGGTTCGGCGCAAGTACCCGACGATTGCCTACGGCACCGTCTATCGCACCCTCCATTTGCTGGCCGAGCGGGGCTTGATCCAGGAATTCCCTTTCGGCGATCAGGCCAGCCGTTTTGACAAGCGCACCGACCGGCACGATCACGTGCACTGCACCGTGTGTGGTGAACTGCTGGACGTCGACGTGCCCATTGCGGTTCTGGCGCGTCAGGTCGCCGCGGATCAGACCGGTTACGATATTCAGGAGCACCAGACCGTCTTCTCCGGTGTTTGTCCGGTATGCCAGCAGGCCACCGAGCGAGCTGATGCGAACAGGCGGCTACGGTCAGCGTAGCATGTTTCTCAACCAAATAGTATAGTTAATGGACTGCATAACGTCAGGAGAAAGCAGGAAGTGGAGGTACCGGGCACCCTTATGAGCGACAAAACGCCACTGTTTCAGATCGAGAATTTGCATGCCGGAATCGAGGGGAGTGAAATCCTGCGCGGTGTTGATCTGGTGATCAACCGCGGCGAGATTCACGCCCTGATGGGCCCGAACGGCTCCGGCAAGAGTACGCTGGCGTACGTTGTCGCCGGCCATCCGAACTACGAGGTGCTCGAGGGACGCGTGCTCTTCAAGGGCGAGAACGTCCTCGAAATGAGCGCGGATGAGCGTGCCCGTTTAGGCATGTTCCTGGCATTCCAGTACCCGACCGTCATACCGGGTGTCAGCATGGCGAATTTCCTGCGACTCGCCGTCAACTCCGTTCGAGGCACTGACGCCGACGGCAAGCCGTCGCTGGCGCCGCGAGAGTTCCGACGCTTGATGCGTGAAAAGATGGCCATGTTGAAGATGAATGAGTCCTTCGCGACTCGCTACCTGAACGAAGGATTTTCGGGAGGCGAGAAGAAGCGAGCCGAGATCCTGCAGATGGCGTTGCTTGAACCGGACCTCGCGATTCTGGACGAAACCGATTCAGGGCTCGATATCGATGCACTGCGTGTCGTCTCTGACGGTGTCAACGCGATCTTTAACGAGAATACGTCGATGCTGGTGATCACCCACTACCAGCGCTTGCTCAACTACATCAAGCCCCATTTCGTTCACGTGATGCTCAATGGCCGCGTGGTCGAATCGGGTGGCCCGGACCTCGCCCTTGAACTCGAAGAAAAGGGCTATGACTGGCTGAAGACCGAAGCAGAGGAACCTGTCAGCGCTTAGCCGGCGTGCGGCACTCTCCGAATGGAGCACGAACATGGTGACGAAGCCAGAACTTGATCTCGAACAGTATAAATATGGGTTCTCCGACCCCGAGGACTACGTCTTCAAGTCCAAGAAGGGCCTTAGCCGAGAGATCGTCGAAGAAATTTCGATGATGAAGGGCGAACCCGAGTGGATGCGCGATTTCCGGCTAAAGGCGCTCGATTATTTTGAGAAGCGTCCGATGCCGACCTGGGGCGCGAGCCTCGCGGGCATTGACTTCAACGACATCTTCTACTACGTAAAGGCGTCCTCGCAGAACGAGCGAAGCTGGGACGATGTGCCGGAGTACATCAAGAACACCTTCGACAAGCTGGGCATCCCGCAGGCGGAACGTAAATTTCTGGCCGGAGTCGGTGCTCAGTACGAGTCGGAAGTCGTTTACCACTCGCTCCGCGCCGATCTCGCGAAACTCGGCGTCATCTTCTTGAGCATGGACCAGGCGCTCGTCGAGTACCCGGACATCGTCAAGCAATACTTCGGCACCATCATTCCGCCGAACGACAACAAATTCGCGGCACTGAACTCAGCGGTCTGGTCGGGCGGCTCGTTCGTCTACGTACCCGAAGGCGTCAAGGTCGATGTTCCATTGCAGGCCTATTTCCGTATCAATGCCGAGAACATGGGCCAGTTCGAGCGAACGTTGATCATCATCGAGAAGGACGCCTACGCGCACTACGTCGAAGGTTGCACCGCGCCGACGTATTCGAGTGATTCGCTGCACAGTGCCGTGGTCGAAATCATCGTCAAAGAGGGCGGGCGCTGCCGCTACACAACCATTCAGAACTGGTCGAAAAACGTCTACAACCTGGTGACCAAGCGAGCCGCGGCCTACAAGAACGCCACCATGGAGTGGGTTGATGGCAACCTCGGTTCAAAGGTCACGATGAAATACCCTGCCGTCTGGCTGATGGAGCCCGGCGCGCACGGCGAGGTACTGTCGGTCGCGGTTGCTTCGGATGGTCAGCATCTGGATGCAGGCGCGAAGATGGTTCACGTCGCGCCGAACACGTCGTCGCAGATCACGTCGAAGTCGATCTCCAAAGGTACAGGGCGATCGAGCTACCGTGGGCTGGTGAAGGTTCACAAGGGCGCGCATGACATTCGAGCCAACGTCGTGTGTGACGCGCTCCTCCTTGACGAGCAGAGCAGAACCGACACCTACCCCTATATGGAGATCGAGGAAGAGGCTGTTTCGGTCGGACACGAAGCGACCGTCAGCAAGGTTGCCGATGAGCAGCTCTTCTACCTGCAAAGCCGTGGCATCAGCGAAGTCGATGCCATGAGCATGATCGTCAGCGGTTTCATCGAGCCCATCGCCAAAGAGCTCCCGCTCGAGTACGCCGTCGAGCTGAACCGGTTGATCCAGCTCGAAATGGAAGGCTCGGTCGGTTAGCCGAGACGCCTGGCTGCCGATCGATCGTGAGATCCGACGACGGCACATCGTGACGAACGACTGATTTACGCGTCGAATGGAGGGGCGGGGCGTCCCTGGCGGTTGACCAGCAACGCCAGCACCCGCCCTTCAGCATGAGGGAGAGCATGGAAGCATCCGTCCAAGAGGTAACGAAAGGCTTCTCGCGACAAGCGGTTGAGGAATTATCCATCCTTCGGCAGGAGCCCGATTGGGTTCGTGAGAAGCGCATCGAAGCGTGGTCAGCAGTATGAGGCTCTTCCGATGCCGGTGCGAACCGACGAGGAGTGGCGCCGAACCGACATCCGGCGCTTGCCGATCAATGACGTCAGCCCCTTCGCTGGCGTTGGCGCCAAGTTCGCCGCGTTGTCTGAACTCCCGGACGATGTCACGGCGAGCCTGGGTGACCCGAGCCTTCGCTCAGGCATCAACGTTCAGATCGACGGTGCCACGGTCTTCACTGAGCTCAACGCCGACCTTGCCGCGCAGGGCGTGATATTCACCGACATGGAGACTGCCATTGAGCGGCATCCCGAACTGGTGAAACGCTATTTCATGACCGATTGCGTCCCGGCGAGTGACAACAAGTTCGCGGCCCTTCACGGTGCGTTCTGGAGCGGCGGCACGTTCCTCTACGTCCCGAAGAACGTCCATGCTGAAGTGCCCCTCCGAACCCACGTCTACGCCAGCACGGCTGGAAGCGCCATTTTCCCGCACACGCTGGTCGTTGCCGAAGAGGGCGCGTCAGTTGTGATGGTGGATTCATGGTCATCGTTGCTGAGCGATCAGCCGGTCATAGCGTCCGGTGTCATCGAGATCAACGCCGGTGAAGCGGCAAACGTGCGGTACGTGCAGATCCAGAACTGGGGCCGTAACGTCTGGAACTTCGTCGACCAGCGTGGCCTCATGGCACAGGACTCACAGATGAGCTCGCTCAACGTTGCACTCGGAAGTCGCCTCAGCAAGTCATTGATCTCCGGCCATCTGCTCGGAGCAGGTGCGTCGGCCGAGATGCTCGGACTCTATTTCGCCGACGAGAATCAGCACCTCGATCATCAGACGCGGCAAATGCACGTCTCGCCGTACGGCACCAGTGATCTGCTCTTCAAGGGCGCCATCAAGGATCGCGCGCACACGGTCTACTCCGGATTGATCAAAGTCTTCCCGAACGCGCAACGCACCGATGCGTACCAGGCCAATCGCAATCTCGTCTTGAGCCGCACCGCGCGGGCGGATACGATTCCGAACCTCGAGATCGCCGCGAACGACGTGCGTTGCACGCACGGCGCGACAGTCGGTCAGGTCGAAGAGGAATACATCTTCTATCTGATGAGCCGCGGCATCAATCGGACCGAGGCCGTCAAACTGATCGTCGATGGATTCTTTGACGAGGTCATCGAGCGCGTGCCGGTGCCGGAAGTCCAGGAGGAAGTACGAGCGGCAATCGCTCGAAAGATCGGACTATGAGTTTTTCACCCAGTACTCACTCAGAAAAGCTTGACGTCGATCGCTTGAAATCCGACTTCCCGATCCTCGGGCAGCTCGCGCGCGGCAAGCCGCTGGTCTATCTGGATAGCGCCGCGAGTTCCCAGAAACCGGCTACCGTCATCGATGCGATCGCGAATTTCTACCGGGGATCGAACGCCAACATCCACCGTGGCGTCTACGAGCTCAGTGAAAAGGCGACAGCCGCCTACGATGACGCCCGCGAGAAGGTCGCTGCGCTCATCAACGCCCGCTCGTCACGTGAGTGTATCTTCACGCGCAACACATCGGAGGCCATCAATCTGGTGGCAAGTTCGTGGGGCCGGGCCAATCTCAACGAAGGCGACGAGATTGTCCTGAGCATCCTCGAGCATCACAGCAACATCGTTCCGTGGCAGATCATCGCTCGAGAGCGGGGCGCACGGCTGCGCTACATCGACATCGACGCCGACGGACGACTCGTGCTGGATCAATTGGATGAGTTCCTCGCGACGGGCCGTGTCAAACTCGTCGCTGTGACGCACGTCGCGAACGCGCTCGGGACGATCAATCCCGTGACGGAGATCGTCGAGAAAGCCCACAGGGCCGGAGCGATTGCCCTGGTTGATGGCGCGCAGAGCGTGCCGCACATGCCGGTCGACGTTCAGGCGATCGGCGCCGACTTCCTGGCCTTTTCAGGCCACAAGATGCTCGGTCCTCTCGGGATCGGCGTCCTGTACGGCCGGCGCGAGCTATTGGAGTCGATGCCCCCGTATATGGGCGGCGGCGACATGATTCGGACGGTCGGCCTCGATATCTCGACCTACGCCGACCTGCCGGAAAAGTTCGAAGCGGGTACGCCCAGCGTCGCCGATGGGGTTGGGCTCGGCGCGGCGATCGATTACCTGAACGGGATCGGGCTTGCCGCCGTCCGTCAGCACGAGAAGGACATCGTTCGATACGCGCTCGCGACGCTGCGTGAGGTCCCCGACGTGACACTGTTTGGCCCTGAAGGGGACGATCGAGCCGGAGTTGTGAGCTTCGCCATCGGGGACGTCCATCCGCATGACGTGGCCAGCATCCTCGACGGCGAGGGTATAGCCGTGCGGGCCGGTCACCACTGCGCCCAGCCGTTGATGAACCGGCTCGGAGTAATGGCGACGACAAGGGCGAGCTTTTACGTCTACAATGACGAGGCGGACGTCGATCATCTGGTCGACGGCATCATGACGGTCCGGCGCGTGTTCGGTCTTGGAGCGTGACCCGTGGCAGATCTCTATCGAGAGCAGATCCTGGATCATTCTCGACATCCGCGAAATTTCGGGGAGATCGAGGATGCCGACTTCACCTATGAGGACAGCAATCCTCTCTGCGGTGACAAAATTCGCATTGACGTGAGAGTCGACGACGGCAAGATCGCCGACATCAAGTTTAGTGGTCGCGGTTGCGCGATCAGCCAGGCGGCGGCCTCGATCCTGACCGAAATGGTCATGGGTCTTGAACTCGATGACGTCAAAGACATCAGCGCGCAAGATATGATCGACGAGCTCGGCATCTCGATTAGCCCTGCTCGCGTCAAATGTGCGCTCCTCGGGTTGAAAGTGCTCAAGTCCGGTGCATACGGCCTCACCGAGTGGCCCAATAAAGAGTAACCATCAACATGACGGCGCTGCCGCAAGGGAGAGGAGGGCGATATGGCCAAATTCAGTGCTGAAGAAGTACGCGAAAATTTGAAGACGGTCTATGACCCGGAAATCGGAATCAACGTGGTTGACCTCGGGCTGATTTACGATGTGGATATCGACGACAAATCTGACAAAACCGACGTCATCGTGACAATGACGTTGACCTCAATGGGTTGTCCGCTCGGGCCGATCATCATGCAGGAAGTCAACGGCGCGCTGGGCGCGTTGCCCGACATCGGCGAGATCGGGGTGAATATCGTCTGGAGCCCGCCGTGGACGCCAGACATGATGAGCGAAGAAGCTCGAGACGAGCTCGGCATCTGGTAATCACGAACCTGACGTCGCACGTGACACGCCCGCTTCCGATTCGGAGCGGGCGTCTTGTGTCTTTGCTCCCGTCTCGACTATTCTGAACAGCCGAAACATCCAGCGCGTTTGCCGCGTCGGTTAACGGTAGGCACGCCGGCCAAGGAGACGTTTTGTCATGATCCGTCCGGTGCGATTCGTCGTCATCGCGTTCGCAATCATCCTCTTGACCGCCTGCAGTGGACCATCCGCTCCGGACGAACCATCGCCGATTCCAAGCCCGACAAAGACCGCGACGGTTGCGGCTGAGGCGACCGCCACACCTACTCCCAGCCCAACTCCGTCGCCGACACCGGCTCCGACCGCGACCCCGCAGCCGACCGCGACTCCCACACCGCAGCCAACACCGACACCCAGCCCCACGCCACAGCTGGCGCCAACGCCGATACCTGCCGCGCCCGCGATCACCGTCAAGCAGGCGGACACCACCCAGAAGATCATCGCGCTGACTTTTGATGCCGGTGGTGATGCCGGTCACACCGTGGAGATCCTCGACCTCCTCAAGAAGCAGGGAATCAAGGCCACGTTCGCATTGACCGGTCGCTGGGCCGAGCAGAATCCCGACCTCGTCAAGCGCATAGTTGCGGACGGCCACCAGATCATGAACTACACGTACGACCACAAGTCGTTTACCGGGTTTTCAACCGGGCAGCCGGCGCTGACGACACAGCAGCGTGTTGACGAGATGTCGCGGATGCGCGATGTCGTCCTTGCGGCAACCGGGTACGACGTGAAGCCGTATTTCAGGGCCCCGTACGGCGACGTCGACGGTTCAGTCCTGCAGGACATCGCTGACGCCGGCTACTCGGTGAACGTGATGTGGTCGCTCGACACGCTCGGCTGGAGCGGTCTCAAGGCCGACGAGATCGTGAAAAGCACGGTAAGTGGCGCTGCGCCCGGAGCAATAGTCGTGATGGATGTCGGCTCGCAATCAGAGGATGCAGCCGCCCTGCCTCGCGTGATCCAGCAGCTTCGGGCTGGGGGATACGCGTTCGTCACCGTAAAGCAGATGGTTGGGAGGTAATCTCGCCGGTTTCGTTCCGCAGCGGGAAAGAAGGCGACGATCGAGAGCGTATTCGCTCGTGATCTCTACGAGAAAGGCATGAACGTGACGGATCTACAAAGCGTTTATCAATATATTGATGATCACGCCGATTCAATGATCGCCGATCTGCAACGCGTCATCCGCCAACCATCGATCTCTTCGGCAAACGTTGGCGTGCGTGAGTGCGCGAATTTGCTCGTCGAGATGATGACCGATCTTGGGATCGATGCGCGAGTCGCCGAGACCAAAGGGCTACCCGTCGTATTTGGCCGGATCAACGAAGCCGGTCCGGATGCGCACACACTGGTCATCTACAACCACTACGACGTTCAACCCGCGGATCCCGAGAGCGCCTGGGAGTCACCGCCGTTCGAGGCGCGCATCGTCGGTGATCGCATCGTTGGTCGTGGCGCGACCGATGCCAAAGGCAATCTGCTCGCGCATCTCAAGGCGGTCGAAGCGTTGCGCGCCACCACCGGAATGCCGATCAACGTGAAATTCGTGTTTGACGGTGAGGAAGAGTCAGGCAGCCCGAGCCTTCCGGGGTTCGTGCACGACAATCTCAAACTCCTGGCGGCCGACGCCGCGCTCTCCTTCGATGGCGGATTCGATGCGGGCGATTTGCCGCGCATCAATCTCGGGAGCAGCGGCCTGCTCTTCATTCAGATGAGGGCCACCGGCGGATCGAAAGACTTGCACTCAGCCCGCGCCCGCCTGGTACCGAATCCGGCGTGGAAGCTCGTGTGGGCACTGGCCTCGATGAAGGATCCGAATGGACGCATTCTCATTGACGGGTTTTACGACGCGATTCGACCTCCGAGCGCCATCGAACGGGGCCTGCTCGAGGAGTCCGGCTGGGACGACGAGGCGCAGAAGAGTGACCTGGGCGTCGATGCGTTTCTCGGAGGCGTCAGTGGCGTCGACGCTTTGCAGCAGTTGCTGTTCACGCCGACCTGCAACATCGCTGGGTTCGCCTCCGGCTACGTTGGCGAAGGAAACAAGACCTTGCTGCCGTCGACGGCCGCGGTGAATGTCGACTTCCGCCTCGTCGCGGATCAGGATCCAGACGACATCTTCCAGAAGGTGCGCCGGCATCTGGATTCACATGGGTTCGGTGACATCGAGATCAGCAGTGAAAGCGGAATCGAGCCTTCGCGCACGGACGCGGATTCACCGTTTGCCAAGATCGTCGCCGAGGCCGCGAGACAGGTCTATCAGAAGGAGCCATCGATTCGCCCAACAGGGGATGCGTCCGGGCGTCAGGGCGTTTGGCTGGCGGGCAAACTCGGTATTCCAGGGGCGGGCACGGCCGTCGGCCCTCCCGATTGGCGCGGCCACGCCGCGAACGAATTCATGACGCTCGGTCATTACATCAACGGGATCAAATACGCCGCCACGATCTGGACGCTGTTCGCTGAGACGCCGCTCGACCAGATGCGCTGACACGCCACCCGGCGTGACAAGGAGGGACTTCACATGCCGCGACCCATCGAGATCCGCGATCTCGGCGCTATCAAGTACGTCGGTGACCCGCAGATCTCCCCCGACGGCGCCATCGTCGCCTATGTCGTGACTGAAGCTGACATTCCGGGCAAGACGTACCATTCAGCCATCTGGCTCGCAGCCGCGGACGGTTCATCGGAGCGCCGGTTTACGCACGGGACGGCCAAAGACTCGTCGCCGCGCTGGTCGCCTGACGGCCGGCATCTCGCATTTCTGTCGGATCGATCCGACACACAACAGCTTTACGTCATGCCAGTCGACGGCGGAGAACCTGAAAAGCTAACCGATCTCAAGAATGGAGTCGGCGAACCGACCTGGTCGCCGGACGGATCGTGGATCGCCGTGACGAGCAAGGTCGGACCGGAAGGAATGGTCATTCTTTCGGAGCAAACGGCGGACGATCGCAAGCGTGAAGAAGACAAAAGCGACGTCAAGGTCATTGGCTCGCTGAAGTACAAACTGGACGGTGAAGGATTTCTGGGCGACCTCGCGCGGCATATCTTTCTCGTGCCCGTCGCTGGCGGTCGAATCACCCAGTTGACGGACGGCGACTGGGATGACACGAACCCGAGCTGGTCACCGGATTGCAGGCACCTGGTCTTCACGTCCAACCGCACCAGCGATCGTGAGTTCAATCGCAAGTCGGATATCTGGATCGCATCCATCGCCGACAAATCCACGTCGCCGATCACGACCAGTGACGGGCAGTACGTCACGCCGTCCTATTCCCCCGACGGAACACACCTGGCCTACGTCGGAAACCCGTTCAGCGAGCAGTATGGACCGAACACGATCAGCGGCTTGTGGGTGCGGCGCGTCACGGGTGGTGAGGCGCGCAACATCGCGTCCAAGCTCGATCGTGACATCAGCGGCGGCGCGATCAGTGATGCACATTATGTCGCTCCGGCTCAATACCCCATCTGGGCAAGCGACGGGCTTTCGATTCTTGCCACCTATGCGGATCGAGGCAACGTTCCGGTCGGACAGTTTGGGCTGGATGAGGAGTGGGCATCCATCGTCGATGGGCCGCGCGAGGTGCTCAATTTCAGCCGAGCTCAAAACGGCACGATGGCATTCCTTATCTCGGACTCGACGCACCCATTTGAAGTGTTCACGAGCGCATCCGACGGGTCAAACTTGAGGCAGATCAGCCACGCAAACGGTGCTTTTCTGTCGGAGGTCGCCATCAGGCGGCCCGAACCGCTCGCCGTGACGAGCGCCGACGGCCTGCCGCTGGACACGTGGCTGCTCACTCCTCCGGATTTTGACGACAGCAAGAAGTATCCACTGATTCTCGAAATCCACGGTGGGCCGCACGCGATGTACGGCAACAGCTTCTACCATGAGCTTCAAGTCTACGCGGCTCGCGGCTACCTGGTGCTGTACTGCAATCCGCGTGGCAGCACCGGAGGCGGCCAGCATTTCGTCAACGCCGCTGCGCGTGACTGGGGCGGATCAGACTACGCCGATCTCATGACTGTGGTCGACCACGCAGTCAACCTCCCCTACGTCGATTCCGACCGCTTGGGTGTGACCGGTGGGTCGTACGGTGGCTACATGACCAACTGGATCATTACACAGACCGATCGCTTCGCCGCGGCAGTGACCCAGCGCAGCACCTGTAACCGCCACAATCTGTACGGCACGAGCGACCTGGTCTGGTCCTACGCAAGCTGGGAATTCGGCGGATCTGCCTACGAGCGCCCCGACTACTATCTCGAGCGCTCGCCGCTTACCTACGTCCGTAACGTCACCGCTCCGGTGCTCATCATGCACAGCGAGAACGACTACCGCTGCCCGATCGAGCAGGCGGAGCAGTGGTTCGTGGCCCTGAAGCTCCACGGGAAGACGACCGAGTTCATCCGATTTCCGAACGAGAGTCATGGTCTATCCCGAACGGGGCGGCCGGATCACCGCGTCGAACGCCTGGAACGCGCCGTCGATTGGTTCGATCAGCAGATGTAGGGATCGGTCGTCGATCGTGTCAGGACAATTCCGACACTCTGGCAATATCACTCGTCAGTGATACGGTTATGCGATATACTGCCGCCTGTTTGCGCGCCGCCAGGATGGGGGCGGCCGCACAATGTGGCCGGCACCGGGTCAACCGGTCCGTCGATTCCAGATGACCGGCCAGGCGAGCGCGGCGGGTCTCGAGGAGGGAAAATGCTCAAACGTTTTGGGGTTTTGGTTGGGGTCAGCGCGATCCTTGTCGTGCTGTTGGCGGCGTGTGGCGGTAGCAGCAATAGCAGCAGCAGTAGTAGCTCTTCGAGCAACACCGTGACGATCACTGAGACCGAGATGAAGTTCACGCCGAACGCCTTCACGGTCAAGGCGGGCGACAAGGTCACCGTCAAACTGGAGAACAAGGGTTCGGTAATGCACGATTTCACCATCGACAATGTCGGTGGCCAGAAGATCACCCACCCGCTCGATCCGGGCAAGAGTGGGACCGTGACGTTCACCGCACCGAGCTCAGCGGGCACGATTCAGTTCTACTGTTCACAGCCCGGGCATAAAGAAGCCGGCATGGTCGGGACCATCACCGTTCAGTAGTCTCTTTTCGGCCTGATTTTCGCAAGACAGAGCCCCGCGGTTTCCCCGTCTGGCGCGGTTCGCGCTAAGATAGAGGAAACAGACGCGGGGCTCATGCTGTATTGCACCGCTCGAAGGCGAGGGAGGCCAAACAGTGAAAAGCTATTCCACCATCGGCGAACTGCTCGAGCATCTCAAACCGGCGGCGGAACTGCGCGATCGTTCGATCGCCATTCATGATGAACGGGCGTTCCGTGAAAACGTGCTCGACCGCCTCGTGTACAGCGCGGTTTTCGGGGACGAGGCGGTCAAAACCGCATCCCGCTGGATCATCTGGCAAGCCGGTCAAGAACTTGGCGTGCTTCCCGCCTCGATTCACGACTTCTACATTGCCGGCGGCCATGGAGACTGGAACAACCAGACAACCCCGGCCATCAACGTTCGCGGTATGGTGTACGACACCGCGCGGGCGGTCATTCGCGCCGCTCAAAAGAACAACTCCAAACAGTTCATCTTCGAGATCGCCCGCTCGGAGATGGGCTACACCGATCAGCGGCCGGAAGAATACGCCACGGTCATTCTCGCCGCGGCACTGAGGCAAGGGCATCGCGGCCCGCTCTTCATTCAGGGCGACCACTTCCAGATCAATGCCAAGACCTACGGGGAAGACGCGGAGAAAGAAGTAAGCGGGCTCAAAAAGCTGATCGATGAGGCGCTGGCCGCGGGATTCTACAACATCGATATCGACAGTTCGACGATCGTCGACCTCTCCAGGCCCTCGGTCGCGGAACAGCAACGGCTCAATTTTGAACGGTGCGCTGAACTGACGGCCTACATCCGCGAGCGTCAGCCTGACGGAGTCATGGTGTCAGTCGGCGGCGAGATTGGCGAGGTCGGCGGCAAGAACAGCACCGTCGAGGATCTCGATGCCTTTATGACTGGCTATAACCGGACAATCTCCGAGATGGCTGGCAACGTTGTCGGTATCAGCAAGATCAGCGTTCAGACTGGTACCAGCCACGGTGGTATCGTCCTTCCAGACGGAAGCATCGCCGAGGTAAGCGTCGACTTCGACACGCTCGGAGACCTGTCCGTCGCGGCGCGCGAGCGGTACGCGCTCGGCGGCGCCGTGCAGCATGGAGCGTCGACACTGCCTGAAGTCGCGTTCAACCGTTTCTCAGAGGCCAACGCGTGTGAAGTGCACCTGGCAACTGGTTTCCAGAACATTATTTACGACAGCCACGCGTTTCCTTCCGGTCTCCGTGACGAGATCTACGCCTGGCTGGCGGAACATCGGGCAAGCGAACGAAAACCGAATATGACCGACGCCCAGTTCTATTACACGACTCGCAAACGCGGATTCGGACCGTTCAAACAGCAGATCTGGGACCTGCCGGAATCGGTCCGAAACGCGATCAGCGCCGAACTCGAAGAGCGATTCGATTTGATCTTCCAGCGGCTCAACGTGGTCGATTCGGCCGGTATGATCGACCGTCTCGTGGTCCCGGCGCGGCAGAACAAACCGATCCCGGAGCCGCTGCAGAGAGCGTCCGTGGCTTAGGGCGACTCATGGACAGGCAATAGGCGCGCGAGGGCGAACGTCCGGTTCGCCCTCGTCATTGTAGGCTGATGGCGAACACCTGCAGATTCGCTGAACCGTCGCGCCGCCGACGGCACGAAGGTTCAGAAGATCCTGTTGCTGCCTGCCTCGCTGATTGCTCGTGTGAGCGTACGCCTGGGGTCAAAAAACGGCTGATTGCCAGATGTCGATGTGCTCGACAGGTTGGGATCGGGTCAGCGCGAACTGACCGAAGGCTCACGATCGTGTCCAGGTTCCTGTTCGGGGCGCAGATAGACGAGGTATTCATTCATACCGACTTTGAGGACTCGCCGGACGGTGTACAGGCATCCGCGTTCACGCAGCGATCGTCCCGGGCTAATGCGCGCGGCCCGCACCTCTCGCTCAGTTCTTGAGACGATCTCGTACGTGATACGGCCACATTGCAGGCAGCGAAAATACTGGTCCGATTCATCCGTGGGACCTGCCAACCCCCGCTGCACAAGCACGGTATGGCTGCCGCCGCAGTCGGGACATACTCGTTTTTCTGACGTGCTCACCCTGTGCTCGTCATCCTTGAACGTGTCCCCATGCCCCAGAAATCCGCGGCGAGACCGATACAGCCCAAGTTGTTCGGCAGCGCTCAAAATCCAATACCATACCTTGCCGCAATTCGCAACTCATTATCGAACTATGTGGATCAAAGATAGTCGTTCACGGCGGTCGAGCCCACGATCTATTTATAGCAAATTGATCACTTAATTCTTGCCGGTTGTCCTTAGACGGGATGAGCATGGCATACTGGATCCGTTGCGAGTGTTCCGCACACGGTGACTGCCTGCGCGGTCTACAAATGATCAATCATCTTAATTGAGCCGCTATGGCGCCACTCGCTCCTCGTTTCCGGCGATCGTTCGAGGTCGAAGGTGACCGGTTACCGAACGCTTCCAGGGGCACCCGTGAGATCAGCTGCCCACGTCAGTGACCTTCTCTCAACAGGCGTGATGCAATCTCTGGAGGTATCTCCCGAACGACGCCCGGGCGAATTTGGCGCGTCGGAGTGTCGTGCACCCACAGGGAGGTAGAGCGTGAGTCCGGAGGCAAACCATAGAAACGACGTGCGGAATTTGCTGGCGGACGGGCTCCCAGTAAGCGCGCGCGAACTGCTGCGGAAGACGACGCTCATCGTTGCATCGAATCGCGGTCCCATCGAATTTCAGCTGGAAGACGACGGCAGCTACAGCACCCGGCGTGGAAGCGGGGGAGTCGTTACCGCGGTCGGAGCGATCAGCCGGTATAGCGACCTCATCTGGGTGGCAAGCGCGATGACCGACGGCGACCGGCAACGCGCCGGAGAGGCTCTGGAAGCGGGCGAATCCTTTGTATTGACTCCCGACACCGATGTGCGTCTGCGGTTCGTCCTGGCCGATCCTGACGCATATGACGGTTACTACAACCAGATTTCGAACCCGCTTCTCTGGTTCCTGCAGCACTATCTGTGGGACACGCCCCGTTCGCCCGATATCAACCTGGAGACATGGAATGCCTGGCACGACGGCTACGTGAAGGTGAACGAGCAGTTCGCCCACGAGATTGCCGCTGTCGTGCGATCAAGTGGGCACTCACCGCTCGTCATGTTGCAGGATTACCATCTCTACCTCGTGCCGGGGATGGTGCGAGAGATGATCCCGGATGTGACGCTCCAACACTTCATTCACATTCCCTGGCCCGATCCGGATTACTGGCAACTCCTGCCGCGAGAGATGCGCTGCAGCATCTGCGCCAGCATGCTTGCCAACGACATCGTCGGCTTCCAGACCAGCGCGCATGCTCGCAGCTTCATGAATACCTGTGAAGCGAATCTTGACGGCGTGGATCTCGACTACCGTCGGCGCGAGATTCATTATCGCGGCCGAACGACCCGCGCGGCCGCCTATCCGATCTCGATTGACTGCGACGCCGTCGAGGCGGTGGCGGCCAGTGATGATGCGCTCCGGCATGAGGAACACCTCGCCAATTACATCAACGAGTTCACGATTGTGCGCGTCGATCGCGCGGAGCCGAGCAAGAACATCGTTCGGGGATTTCTGGCGTACGACCGATTCCTCGAACAGCACCCGGAGTACATCGGTCGTGTGAGCTTCCTCACCTTTCTCGTTCCCTCGCGGCTCGAAGTCCTCGAATACGTGGACTATCTTGACGACATCAACACGATCGTGGGTCGGGTAAATACCAAGTACGCCAACTCCGCCGAGCGTGACGGCGTGGCCTGGCAGCCGATTCAGGTGTTCATTGGCGACGATTACCCGCGCGCGCTGGCTGCCATGAAGCATTATGACGTTTTGATGGTCAACGCCATCTTCGACGGCATGAATCTGGTGGCCAAAGAGGGGGCGCTGCTCAACCAGCGAGACGGCGTGATCATCTTGTCAGAAGCGGCGGGCGCATATCAGCAACTTGGCCCACATTCGATCACGGTCTCGCCAACCGATGTCGAGGGGACGGCAGCCGCGATCCACACCGCCCTCACGATGGATTCCACACGACGTGCCGCGTGGTCCCGCGATCTGCGCGATCTCGTCCGTCGCGAGAACATCCGAGCCTGGATCTACGCTCAGCTGGAAGACCTGGCGGGGCTGGCTCAGAAGACCGTGTGACCCGCCACAATCTCACTGGAGACATCGCGCGATGCTCGGAACCCGTGCAGCGGCAACTCCATCCGGGATCGCCGTCGACCAGCAGTTCACCTTGTGAACGCAGTGTGGTGAATCACCTCGTAGGATCCAGACGATGTCCACGCTGCGCTCACGACTTCGTCAGCGCCTCGCGTTACTCGATCACGCCCGCCCGGCGCAACGCATCGATCGTCGGCTCAACCGGCAACGCATGTCGGACGTGATTGTCTCGCCCGTCGATCGTGGTAGCCCGGAACAGCGCGTTGACTACTGCTTCCTCTGTCGACTCCACCGTCGCCTGGAACAACGCGTCGATCAGATGGCCCGTCTCGACCACGTGCTGCAAGGTGAGCGTCGTCTCATCTGTTTCGTGCGGAATCCGCAGGGCGTTCGAGAAGGCGACGATGTAGTCACCGCTGCCGTTGCCCGAAATTGACCCGACACGTGCCAATCCGAGTGCCGCGCGGCGAGCCAGTCGCCGCAGCCCGCGGTCGAGCATGGGGGCATCGGTTCCGATGACGACGATGATCGAGCCGGTCTCCGGGCGATACTCGGGCGGATTCCAGTCCGCGAGTTTGCGGCCGATCGGAACTCCGGAAATCGTCAACTGATCGCGTCGTCCGAAGTTGCCCAGTACGATGGCACCTACCGTGTATCCCCCGAGATCGGATGGGAGACGGCGCGATGCAGTTCCGATCCCGCCCTTGAAGCCAAACAGGGTCATACCGGTTCCAGCACCGACCGTTCCCTCGTCAACTGGTCCGGATCGAGCATGCTCGATGGCGGCGAGGACGTGCTCGTAACGCACATGACGGCCCTGCATGTCGTTCAGATAGGAGTCGGAGCATTCCGTCACGACGGCATTGACGGTTGAGGTCGACACCGCCACGTCCGGATTGGTCACGATCGAGTACTGCGCCAGGGCATCGACGACGAGCCCCACGTTCATAGTGCCCGTCATGGCGATCGGGCTCTCGATCACCCCGAGTTCATCGATCTGCTCCTGGCCAAAGCACTTGCCGAACCCGTTCAGCACGAAAACGGCTGCGGGAACCTTCTCCCGGAACAGGTTCCCGCCGTGCGGCAGAACGATCGTCACCCCTGTGCGCACCGGGCCGGCGCCAGGTCGGAGTGGTCCAGAACCCTGGATCAACGTCGTCTGCCCGACCAGGACGTCGGGAACGTCAGTGATCGCGTTCAGAGGGCCCGGTTCCATAGTCCCGAGCCTCAATCCAACGTCCCGCGCTCGCGGACGCGATTCCGTCCCGCTCATGCTCATCTCCTACACAATCGTCGCTGCCGCCTGAACTGCGAACCAGAGGCCGAATCCAGACAGGATCAATCCACTCACGATATTGACAAGTCTAAATAGACGATCCGAGACAAACCGACGTCCAGCGCGCGTCAGGATCGACAGAACGGTGATCCAGAGACCGAGGCCGGCGATCACGCCGATCACGATCGCCGCGGTCCCGGTTCCGGTGTGAGCGCGCTCGACTTCGGAGGCCACCAGTGCGCCACCGATCGACAGCCAGAAGACGATACCCATCGGGTTGAACAGGGCCATCAGCAAGCCAGCGAGATAGGATCGGCGATCTGACCCCCCGTTTTCGAGCTTCACCATCTCATGATGTGAAATCGCCGAGTGGAGGCTATGATATCCGAGGTAGATGAGAAATCCGCCTCCCGCGCTCCAGAGAATCGTGCGCACGATCTGGTGGTCAACGAGTGGCGCGATCCCGGCGATCACCAGCAGGCAGTAGATAGTGTCGCCCGTGATGGCGCCGACCCCGACCAGCCAGCCGGAGAAGAAGCCGGAGCGCAGGCCGCGCCGGACGATTTCGACATTAACCGGACCGATGGGCGCCGCCAGCGAGAGTCCGATCAGAATACCGCGGAGTGCCAAATCCATTCGTGTGCGATACCGTTTCTGGAGCGGGGACGAAGATCCCTGTCATGCCGTTAACCGCGGTCTGATAATCCGTTCACTCGCCGGCGTCGGAAAATCGTGCACGCGTCGCGCAAGGATAGCAAACGGGCCACGGTTCAGGACGAGTGCAACGATACTGGGAAATACAAGGGAAATGCCATGAATGTCGTGATGTTCCTCTGGAAAGTGTCTCGTGCAGTCCACTTCGCCGCCGAGGGACATGACAGTCCCGCGTCGGCCGGATCGCGTTCTAAAGAGTACAACCGTGAGAAACAGCGATTGATCCTCATAGGGATGATCGCGTCGACACTGAGCGGAGCGCTCCTGGTCTTCAGTGGACTGCCAAAACGCATCAGTGACGAAGTTGACAGTGTCGCCACAAATAAGTGGGCGCGACGAAGCATATTCGCGATCCTGATTGCAGCTTTCGACGCCATGATGTCTCTGCCGCTTAGCTACGTCAGCGGCTTCACCGTTGAGCATCGCTACGGACTGAGCAATCAGACCCGGCGTGGCTGGGCTTTTGAGCACCTCAAAGGCCTGGTGATCGCTTTGCCGTTCAGCGCTGTCGGGGCGAATGTAATTCTCGAGATCATCGAACGCTGGCCGAAGCGCTGGTGGGCCGTCGTAACGGCGCTCGCCCTGCCGTTCACGGTCTTGCTGACGCAGCTCTCTCCAGTGCTCCTGATGCCGATTTTCAATCGTTTCGAACCGCTGAAAGATCAGGACCTGGCTGCCCGTTTGAAGAAGCTTGCGGCACAATCCGGCATATCCGTGGCGAGCGTTCTGCAGATGGACATGAGCCGGCAAACCAACAAGGCCAACGCGTTTTTTGCCGGCATGGGACGCACCCGCCGGATCGTCCTGGCCGACACCATGATCGACAGCTTCTCACCCGAGGAGATTGAAGTCATCGTTGCGCATGAGATCGCGCATCAGGCAAACCGCGATCTGTGGCGCTTTGTCGCGACCGGTACCCTTCTCACGGCCGGGCTCTCGTGGACGGTCGACATCCTGGCCCGGAATATTGTGCGTCAATATGGCGCGAAGATCCGGGTTCGGTCTCTCTCGCAACCCGCCGCGTTGCCACTGCTCGGATGGCTGCTGTCTCTGGTGGCGCTGTCGGTGACACCGTTTCAGAACATCTACTCTCGCCGCATCGAACGCCGTGCGGACACCTATGCGTTGGAATTGACTCGAAACCCCTCCGCGTTCGAATCGGCGATGCAGCGCCTTGGCGAGATGAACCTTGCGGACCCAAACCCGCCGGCAGTAGTGAAGTACACCTTGTATAGCCACCCGCCGATTTCCGAGCGGATCGAACGGGCCCGCCGTTTCGCGAAAGAGGGAATGTAAACCGAAACCATCGTCGGCCACGTTGTAGGGCCGCTGGGCCGGGGTGAAACGAGAACTCGCCCTGATGTGGCGCGAATCGCAGCGCTCCCCCGGGGACCGGCCGCGCCGCGCCGTTGTTGGACGCTCAGTCAGATCAGACGACCTGGCAGGCGGGCACAGCCCCCGGAACCGAGGTTGCCAACCGAGGCATCGAGCCGTCTGCCAACGAGTTGGCTCGATGTTGCTCCCGGTTTGACGTGCGTTTACGTTACTTTCGGGCTCTCAACAACACTTTGAAGTCGTTGAATGAGACCACACTGCCGTCCCGTGTTTCGACCGAAAAGTAATTCCGGCAGCTGTCATCCGACGACAGCATCCATCGCGACAGGGCGTCCGGCCCGCCGGCCGGCATGCGTGATCGCTCCGTCCACGACGCGAACTCATGGCGCTTGACGATGATCTCCGACGTCTCGAGGGTGAGCCCGGCATTCGTCAAGAACCGCGTCCACTCCTCCATCGAGTAGGCGCGGACATGGCTTGGATCTCGCCAGTGTTCGACAGTATTGATGAACTCATCGTAGGCCGCGTTGTCCGGAGCGAGGCTGTCGATCAGAACGAATGTCCCTCCCAGCACGAGCACTCTGGCGACCTCATCGACGAACGCCTGCACGTCGGCAAAGTGGTGTGGCGCGATGCGACAGGTCACCAGATCAAACGATTGATCGGCAAAGGGGATAGACTCCGCCGCCGCGGCAATGACCCCCAGAGGCTCAACGCCGCTCTCCTGAGCGAACTGGCGCGCATGCACCAACATCTCCGGCGTGAGATCGAGCAACGACACGTCCTTGACGAGCGGGGCGAGCGCGATCGCCGTATGTCCGCCGCCAGTCGCGACGTCGAGCACACGCATGTTCTTGTGGGGTTCGGCGATCTCGACCAGACGAGCCAGATCCTTGCCGAGACGGTGCGTTTCGCTTCGTACGTAGGCGTCTCCGGCGGCGCCAAACTGCTCGCGCGACCGTCGCAGAATATCTTGTCCTGTCAACTCCGTGCGCCTCTCTCTTCATGGCCGTCGCAACGCGATTCGGCTCTGGAAACAGCACCGCTCCGATGATAACGTTTCTGTCGTGCCGGTGGATCGATCCGGCCTGGTAGGAGTCACCCGGCGCAATGTTTCTTCAACTCGGCCACTTTGCCTATCGCCATCGATGGCGTGTCATTGCCGTCTGGCTACTCTTCTTTATTGCGTCGATTCCAATTCTGCCGCGCGTGTCGGGCGTGCTGGCAGTTGGCGGATTCTCGAGCCGCGGCACCGAGACTGACCGCGTGCAGCAAGTGCTCGAAACCAAGATCCCAGGGTACAGCCCATCGGATCTGGTGATTATCTTCCATCATTCAACGCTTGACGCCAACTCCCCGCAATTCGTTGCGCAAAGCCAGCAGGCGTTGAAAACCGTGCTGACGCTGCCGCACGTGACCGGGGAAACGACATACCAGCAAAATCCGCGCCAGATCTCGCGCGATGGTCACACCGCCTACAACCTGGTGCACCTCAACATTCCCTCCGAGAAAGCTCAGCGGCTCGTCGCAAGTGTGCGCCAATCGCTCAATCCCACATCGCTCCAAGTACGCGTGGCTGGCGGCCCCGCGTTCTACGCCGACATTGAAACCGTGACCGAGCACGACTTGCGCAGGGCGGAGGTCATCGCGATCCCCTTTGCACTGCTCGCGCTCGTGCTGGTCTTCGGAAGCCTGGTGACCGCGGGTGTGCCGATCGTCGTGGGTGGAATCAGCGTCGCCTGTGTTCTGGGCGCGATATTCCTGACTGCGCATGTGGTCGACCTGTCGATCTTCGTCCTGAACCTTGCCACCCTGCTTGGACTCGGCCTCGCGATCGACTACTCCCTCTTTATGACCAGTCGCTTCCGGGAGGAACTGTCCGCGGCGGGACGTCGAGGAAGCCGTTGCGACCACGGTCGCGACCGCCGGAAAGGCCGTCTTCTTTTCGGGACTGACCGTTCTCATAGGACTGAGCGGACTCGCCGTATTCAACATCATGTTCCTGCGCTCGGTCGGCGTCGCCGGGGCTCTGGTCGTGCTCTTCGCGGTGCTCGGCGCGCTGACGCTGCTGCCGGCCGTGCTGGGCGTGATCGGTACCAGAGTCGACCGGCTATCGATTTACCGCCGCGGAGACGACACAGGAACGTTCTGGCACGGCGTGGCGGAACGCGTGATGGCGCATCCGTGGATCGTGTTGATCCCCGTCGTTTCGTTCTTGTTGATACTCGGGTTGCCGTTCTCGCGGGTGAATCTGAGCTCGCCCGACGCGACGATCCTGCCTTTGTCGACAGGATCGCGACAAGGCTTTGAGATGCTGCGAACTCAGTTCGGCGACGGCGCGATCTCACCAATCGTGGTCGCGGTGGAATCGCTCTCTCCGATCAACTCGCCGGAAAACGTCGCCTCACTATACGAGTTGACGCGACGGATCGCTGCCGACCCACGAGTCTGGGAAATCGACAGCATCGTGACCCTCGATCCGCGCATCGCATTGCAGCAGTATCAGCTGCTGTATGCCAATCCAGCCGCGCTGACGGACCCGTATGCCGGCGTCGCCTATCGCCAGCTCGCGGGGTCGAATGCGACCGTGATGTACGTTTACACCCAGGCATTGCCCGGCAGTAGCGAAGCCAAATCGCTGCTTGCCGCCTTACGAAACACCAATCCGGGCCCAGGGCTGACCATGCAGGTCGGAGGCGGGACCGGCGAGATCGTCGACGTCGTCAATTCCATGTATACCGATTTCCCTATCGCCATCGTGATGATCGTGCTGGCAACCTACATTACCCTCTTCCTGCAGTTCCGATCCCTGATTCTGCCGCTCAAGGCCGTGCTGATGAACGCGATGAGCATCGTGGCGAGCTACGGCGCGCTGGTCTGGATCTTCCAGGAAGGCCATTTGAGCGGCTTGCTGAACTTCGCTCCGCTTGGCTTCGTCGAAGCGTCATTGCCGGTGGTCATGTTTAGCTTGCTCTTTGGACTAAGCATGGATTACGAGGTCTTCTTGCTCAGCCGCATGCGTGAGGTCTGGGAAGAAACCGGTGACAATCGCCTGGCGGTCGCGACCGGATTGGCGCGAAGTGGACGAATCATCACCGGCGCGGCACTCATCCTCGTGGTGGTCGCGTCCTCGTTCGCCACGGCCGACGTCGTGCTCATCAAGGCTCTCGGCGTTGGAATCGCTATCGCGATCGCCATCGACGCGACGATCGTGCGCGCGCTCCTGGTGCCGGCCACGATGCGGTTGCTTGGACATCTGAACTGGTGGGCACCTGCATGGACCAGACGCGTCCTGCGGCGGCAATCGCGTAACCCGATGAGGACCACATGCACCAGAATCTAGCGCGACGGCGCGTCGTGGAAGTCGTGCTTGCCGCGATCGTGCTGCTCGCCTCCGCCTGCGGTAGCTCAACGGCCGAACTCAACGCCGCGACTCCGGGTTCCGCGACAGCTCGTCCCGCCGCCCAGTTCCTCATGCCTCAGGCCACGCCTGGGCCGGTCAAATTTCCGGTAGACGACGGCCCGCACGATGACCTCACCGAATGGTGGTACTACACGGGTCATCTTGCGACCACCGGTGGCAAGGACTTTGGCTTCGAGTTCGTGATCTTTCAAGCGAATCGCGCCGGTTTCCCGCCGGAGTACGCCGCTCATTTCGCCATCACCGATGTCTCCTCAGGTGCGTTTCATTACGCTCAGCGGACCCAAAGCGGTGGGCAACCTGTACCGGCCAGCGAAATCGATCTTCAGCTCGGGGACTGGACGTTGACCGGCGACGGGAACCGCGATCACCTATCGGCGTCCATGCCCGGCTACACGTTGAATCTGACCGTTGATGCCGAAAAGCCGCCCGCGCTGCACGACGGCGATGGCTACTTCGACTGGGCACCGGCGACGGGTTCCTACTACTATTCGCGCACATCGATGACAGCCGTTGGAACGATGATCGTCAATGGCGTCGATCAAGCGGTGACTGGGAAGTCCTGGATGGACCATCAGTGGGGAAACTTCCTGCTCTTCGGCGGTGGCGGCTGGGATTGGTACTCGATACAACTCGATAGCCACCAGGAGATCATGCTCTGGCACAGTCGCGATCGTCAGAATCACGTGATCTTCGGCAGTGGAACTCTGGTCGACGCATCGGGCCGCACGACTCAGCTGGGAATGCAGGATTTCACGATCAAAGCGACCGGATCGTGGACCAGTCCCCATTCGGGCGCCACCTACCCCTCGGGCTGGACGATTGAGATTCCGTCGCAGAAGCTCGGCCTGACGATCAATCCGGTCGCGACCGACCAGGAGCTTGATACGCGCCAGTCCACCGGCGTCATTTACTGGGAAGGTGATGTGCGCATCAGTGGGACGGAGAACGGTCAGATCGGTCTCTGGTCAAGGCTACGTCGAGCTCACCGGGTATGCCGCGACGTCTCCGGTGCCGTAGTCGAACCATGACGTGTCATCGAAGAGGCTGTTGACACGGAGCCGGTCGCCGTGTATTATGGCCGTCAACAATTGAATAGAGCCTGCGCTCATCCAGAGAGGTGGAGGGATACGGCCCTTAGAAGCCCGGCAACCAGTGCTGATGCACCAGGTGCCAATTCCGGCGGATGAATGTCCGCAAGATGAGCGAGGTGTTTGTTGATCCTCCACCTGTTTTGGGGGATTTTTTTATTCCTCCGAAACGAAAGGCGCTGACGAGGGGAGTACACGAGGCGCTACGGCCCCAGCGAGCCGCGATGGTGCAAGGCGGCGCACGGGCTCTCGTGGAAGATGGCCTCCGAGCCGCGCGCTGAAACGCACGAGTGCGAGAGTAGGCGTCGCCGGGTTGACCGCCGTTACCACGGTCCGAGTGCCAGCGCACTCATCGAGGTCTGGCTCGCGAGAGCCGGACAAACCGGGGTGGTACCACGGGTGATTCAGCCCGTCCCCGCTTTTGGGGACGGGTCTTCGTTTGTCCCGTCTCCGGTACGAGCGTCCCGCGCTGGAGGGGTCATGGCAGCAACCATCTCGGCACTGACGGTTCGACAGTCCGCTACTGTAGCGTCCTTGAATAATCCATTCATCACCGAACTGGGTGATGTCCTCCCACACGTTGAGATCTCGTACGAGACCTGGGGCCGTCTCAACGAGACGCGCGACAACGCCGTACTGATCATCCATGCCTTGACAGGCGATAGTCATGCCGCGTCACATGGCCCGGACGACCAGCGCGGCTGGTGGGAACCACTTATCGGCCCGGGCAAAGCGATCGACACCAACCGCTATTTCGTGATCTGCCCCAACAACCTCGGGAGCTGCTATGGCTCGACGGGCCCGTGCTCCATTGACCCCAAAACCGGGCAGCGGTATCGACTGCGCTTCCCGATGCTGACCGTACGCGACCTCGTTGCCGTACAGGCACGGCTCGTCGATCAACTGGACATCGTTTCACTTCATGGCGTGATCGGTGGCTCGCTCGGGGGCATGCAGGTGCTCGAATGGGCGGCAATGTACCCCACCACTGTTCGCAAGGTGATTCCGATCGCCGCGTCAGGGCGCTTCGCGCCTCAAGGAATCGCGTTCAACGAGGTGCAGCGCCGCGTCATCATGCTCGACCCGGCATGGAACGACGGCAACTACGAGGAAGACGCAATCCCGGCCTCCGGGCTGGCCATCGCGCGCATGGTCGGCGTGATCACCTATCAGAGCGACGAACTGATGGCGGCGAGATTCGGGCGCAACCCGGACGCCAGGTACACCAGCTGGCCCGCTTTCTTGAGGCGTTACGACGTCGAAGGGTACCTGCACTACCAGGGTGACAAGCTCGTGCGCCGCTTCGACCCCAACTGCTATCTGTATCTGACGCGGGCGATGGACTCTCACGACCTTGGTCGGGACCGTGGCAGCTATGAGGATGGCCTGCGATTGATCGAGGCTCCGACGCTCATGATCGGAATCCGCTCAGACATCCTATTCCCGGCGTATCAGGTACGCGAGGTGGCAGACGTGCTGCAACGCGTCGGCCGGGACGGTCGTTACGTCGAGCTCGACTCACCGAACGGCCACGATGCGTTCTTGAACGACGTCGAGGTGATGGCGCGGCACATCGATGACTTCCTGACCGAATAATCTCCGATCGGGGCGCCCCGCGGAGCTATTCGTCAGGACTGGCAGCTGTTTCTCGCGCTCAACAACGAAAGGAACTGACTCAGACACCGAACTCAACATCTCGATTGACACGCTGAGATTTATGGCCAGCATCTTCAGGCAGGAAAGGGAGACTATTCACGTGACTGAATCGAACGGACACCGACGAACGCCCGGATTCAACACACGCCAGATTCACGCCGGACAGCAGCCGGACCCGACCACGACCGCGCGCGCCGTCCCGATCTATCAGACGAGCTCGTTCGTGTTCCACAACGCGGAGCACGCCGCCAATCTCTTTGGGCTGCAGGAGTTCGGCAACATCTACACCCGGATCATGAATCCAACCCATGACGTGTTCGAGCAACGCGTGGCGTCGTTGGAAGGCGGCGTTGGTGGGCTGGCGACCGGGTCCGGCCAGGCGGCGGAATCGATCGCGATTTTCACGTTTATTGAGGCGGGTGACGAGATCGTCTCGGCTTCAAGCCTCTACGGGGGCACGTACAACCTGTTCGCGGTCACGCTGCCGCGCCACGGGATCAAGACGACCTTCGTCGATCCGTCGAATCTCGACAACTTCCGCAACGCCATTACCGATCGCACCAAGGCGCTCTACGTCGAGACCATCGGTAACCCAAAGCTCGACGTCGTCCGCATCCGCGATGTCGCCGACATCGCTCACGAGGCGGGGGTGCCGTTGATCGTTGACAACACGTTCGCGACCCCCTATCTCTGCCGCCCAATCGAGCACGGAGCCGATATCGTCGTTCACTCCGCGACCAAGTGGATCGGCGGGCATGGGACGTCGATCGGCGGGATCATCGTGGATGCCGGCACGTTCGATTGGAAAAACGGCAAGTTTCCCTCAATGGTCGACTTCGTTGACCGCTTCGGGAATCTTGCGTTCATTCTGAGAGCCCGCGTCGAGCCATACCGTGATCTCGGCCCTGCCCTCAGCCCGTTCAACTCGTTCCTCTTCCTGCAAGGCGTTGAAACGCTCTCGTTGCGCATGGACCGTCACTGCGCCAACACGCTTGCGGTGGCCAATTGGCTCGAGAGCGACCCGCGCGTCTCGTGGGTCACGTATCCGGGTCTCAAGAGCCACCCCTATCACGCCAACGCCAAGGAGCAGTTGGAGTCATGGCTTCGGTGGGGTCGTCAACTTTGGTGTCAAAGGCGGTCTGGAGGCTGGCCGCGAGCTCATCAACAGCGTGGAGCTCTTTTCACTCCTCGCCAACGTAGGCGACGCCAAGTCATTGATCATCCACCCAGCGACGACAACGCACGAACAGCTGAACGAAGAACAGCAAATAGCAGCCGGTGTGTCGCCCGATCTGATCAGGCTCTCAGTCGGTTTGGAGGACATCGAAGACATCATCGACGACCTCGATCGTGCCCTGACGAAGGCGACCAGCCGCACCGTCCACGCGACGGCGTAAGATCGACACACGGGAAACGGGCGGCGCGACGCCGCCCGTTTTGGTCCTCGGATCCTTTATCGGGGAATGCTCCTGCGAACGGCGTTGCGTACGCGCCGGGAAGACACGCTGCGTCAGGACGAAATCTTGCTGGCGCCGGTCCCTTGCGTCCTCAGACTGACTCGATTACTGCACCGGTAGCGGCGGATTGGCGGCCGCTCCGACACGGACTGCCTCGACGATATCCGACAGGATCGCGCTCGAGGTCGGCAGTGGCCCGGCACCCTGTCCGCTTAATACCACCGGTCCAACGCGCTCTCCCACGATCTCGATGGCGTTGTAGTTGGCGTGCACGTGGGCCAGTAGCTCATTCTCCGCAACGAATTCCGGAGCGACGCTCAGCGAAAGTGAGCCGTTCTGCGCCATATCGGCCCGCGCGATGAGCTTGTAGACGCCGCGTCGACGCTTCGCATCGTCGACGTCAGCCCTCGTCAAGCCCGATATCCCGGTGCGGTCGATCTCATCCGGCTGCACGTGCCGTCCGGCCATCAGAGAGGCGAGAATCGCCAGCTTGTATGCCGCGTCGTAGCCTTCCACATCCGCGGTGGGATCGGGCTCGGCGTATCCCAGCTCCTGCGCCTCACCGAGCGCTTCATCGTAGCCCACTCCTGCGGTCGCCATGCGTGAGAGGATGTAGTTGGTCGTACCATTGACGATTCCGCGGATTCGCGTGACCCGGTTCGTCGCCAAAATCTGCCGGTACGACACGAGCAATGGGATACCCCCGCCGACGCTGGCTTCGAACATCAGGGCGCGCTCCGCCCTATTGGCCGCCACGATCAGATCTCCGAAGTTCTTCGAGAGCGCCTCTTTGTTAGCGGTCACAACGTGAAGGCCGGACTCGAGGCAACGCCGCATGAAGTCCGCCGCCGGTTGCTCGCGGCCCAGTACTTCCACCACCACGTCGAGACCATCCTGGGTGAGGATAGTCGCCAGATCGGTTGCGATGATGTCAGGCTCCAGACTAGCTCTCTCCGCGCGAGTCGCCGAACGCTCGAGCACTCCGAGCAGGACCAACTGCAGCCCCGTCCGTTCGGCGATCAGATCGTGCTGCTCCGTCAATGCCTTTGCGACCGCCGTCCCGATCGTTCCCAAACCAAGTATTGCCACACCAATTCGCCGCATCCCTGCTCCATCCCCTTCCAGAGTTCATTCGGATCCACCAGAGCACTGCAAACCGCGCCGCCGCAAGAACCCCACGGTCACACAGGGCGTATGCGTTCTCGTCTTCAGGTCGGCGATCTCGTGGTCCCATCTCGTCATTCCGAACGCAGTGAGGAATCTCCCCATCCGGTTGAGCGCCAATCATGCGACGATGGAGAGATTCTTCGTCGCTCCGCGCCTCAGAATGACGAAAGCGGATCGCTCCCGCGCGATCAAGTTGAGAACGCATCAGCCTTGACGGCCACACCTCGCACCTTGACGCCGTCCCGCTTAGCTGCTATCGTGCCGTCAACACCGAGAGATCATGCGGGCCGGAGGATAGCACGGTCCCGATTGTACGAGAAGGCGGCCATGATTCGCGCGATCGCGACATACGCAGACGAGACTACTACCGCGTCCGCCGGCACACGGGCGGGTGCGGTGACGTAGTCATTCGCGTTCCCGATCGAGTGGCATCCGGCAGAGGCATTTGGCCTCTGCTTTTTTGTTTGTCGTCGAGCGCGATGGCACGCTCGCAAGAAAGGTGATTCACGATGGGGGAGAAGGTCGACGTCGCCGTTCTCGGCGCGACGGGCAGTGTCGGACAACGATTCGTGCAGCTGTTGGAGGATCATCCGTGGTTTCGAGTCAAGGAGCTGATTGCCAGCGAGCGATCGGCGGGCCGGCGTTACGGCGAGGTCTGCGACTGGAGAGTCAGCGCCGCGCCGCCCGACGACGCGGCCGGCATTCGGGTTCAACATCACGAAGAGCCGGTGCGGAGCCCGCTCGTCTTCTCCGCCCTTCCGGGCGGATTGGCGCGCGAGGTTGAAACTCAGCTGGCTGCCGAAGGGAAGCGTGTCTTCAGCAACGCCCGTGACAATCGCATGGAAGCTGATATTCCGCTCATGATCCCCGAAGTGAACGCTCATCACGCCGCCGCGATTCAGATCCAGCAGCAAAACCGTGGTTGGAGTGACGGATTTGTGGTGACCAATCCCAACTGCTCGACCATCCACCTGGTGCTGGCGCTGAAGCCGATCTGGGACGCGGTGGGAATTGAAAAGGTGCTGGTGTCCACGATGCAAGCCGCATCTGGCGCCGGTTATCCGGGCGTTTCGTCGATGGACTTGATCGATAACGTCGTCCCCTACATCGGCGGCGAAGAAGAGAAGATGGAGATTGAAACGAGGAAACTCCTCGGTTCATGGTCCGGGTCCGGATTCGAGCTCGCCGACGTAGCAGTCAGCGCGCAGTGCAATCGAGTTCCGGTGCGGGACGGTCATACCGAGACGGTGAATCTGAAACTCCGGCGTTCAGCCGAGCCTGAGGAGATCATGGACATTCTTGAGTCGTATCAGGGCGAGCCACAACGCCTGGGACTGCCGTCCGCGCCGAAGCAGCCGATCATCGTGCGACGACAGCCCGACCGCCCACAGCCGATTCTGGATCGTAATGTCGAGCATGGGATGGCATCCGTCGTCGGCCGGGTGCGCCGCTGCCCGATCCTCGACATCAAATTCGTCGTTCTGGGACACAACACGATCCGCGGTGCGGCGGGCGCGTCGATTTTGAATGCGGAACTCTTTTACGCCCACGGGAAGATCGTGTGACGGCTCGGTCACACGGGGACCGCGATTCGCGGACGGAACGACGACCGGTGTAACTGCACGATGAGTTCAAATTCAACTGGCGTCCGCGATTTGATCCGCCGCGCCACGCATCGAGTTACGCAGCGCCGGGCTGAGGCCCTCGTTGAGGCTACCGGAACGGTAGCCTTGCAAATCCAGGGTGACAAAGCGGTACCCGGCCGCGCGCACGCATGCCACGATCTCAGCATGCAACTCGACAACAAGCGGAAAGTCGTTGGGGTCGACCTCTAGTCGCGCCACGGTATCGTGATGGCGGACGCGAAAGCCTTTGAAGCCGAGATCTCGCAGCGCCTTTTCCGCGGTCGCTACCTGTTTGAGCTTCTCCACGGTGATCGGCGTGCCGTAAGGAAAGCGCGACGAGAGGCAGGCGAAAGCGGGCTTGTCCCAGGTACGCAGTCCAAGCTCGTTGGACAGTTCCCGAATCTCGTCCTTCGTCATACCAACTTCCTGCAACGGGCTGCGGACTCCCATGTCGCGTGCGGCTCGCAGGCCCGGTCGATGATCACCCAGGTCATCTGCGTTGGTTCCGTCAAGGATGTGCTCGATGCCCCGGTCGCTAGCCAGTTCACGCAATTTTCCGTAAAGCTCGTTCTTGCAAAAGAAACAGCGCTGGTGGGAGTTCATGGCGTAGCGTGGATCCGTGAGCTCTTCCGTGCGCAGCATGACGTGCTCGACGCCGATCTCCGCCGCCAGAGCCCGTGCCTCGGCCATCTCCTCTTCGGGATAGGTGTCGGACAAGCCGGTCGCGGCCAGCACGCGATCACCAAGGGTGTCGTGCGCAACGCGCAAGACCAACGTGCTGTCGACCCCGGCGCTGTAGGCCACGACTGCGGAGCCGAGGCTCTCGCAGACGCGCTTGAGGTCATCAAATTTCACTTGCGTCGATGATTTCATTGGTGCTCCCGCCTCTGATCGCGTGGAAAGTGGCACGAAACTGGGATACCCACCCGTGGCAGTCTAGCAAACAATCGGAGCGCGAGTCCACGGTCCTGATCGCCTCGCCGGACTCACCCGTGCCACCCGGCAGGATTTGTCGGCGGTGACGATCGTCGCCTCAGTTGGCGCGGGTACGCTCTTGGCCGCTTGCGGGAACGCGAACCCCTCGGCCCGATCTGGTTCGCGCACCGACGGCAAGAAAACAAATCTACATGCAGATGCAAGACAACATCATGGACGATCTGCCCCGTTCGATTCTCGACTTTCCGCAATCGATCGCGGCGTTCAATGCGCCGGTCCATAATCTCGTTTCGAACGTGGTAGACGATCGCTGGAACGCGCACGATGGATGGGTTGACGCCTGGCGATTTCCGCACGGATTCGCGAACCATGCCGGAATATGGCGCCATCCGTCGACGATCTCGGCCCGCCGAATACCAGGCCGGTTAGCCGGCAGACTATCCCACCGCACGTTCCCGGAAGCGCGGTGTTCAACACGTGGTTCACGTTGAAATGTTGAGAATTGTGGCGGCGGACGGAAGCTCGTGCACTCTGAGTCAACGATAACCGCTGTCGCGCTCGATATCCGAAGATCAAACGGAGGGGCCGATTTGGCCCCTCCGTTTTGTCTCATTGAGTTTCGGCTCGGCTACTCGTCGCTGCCGTTATGGCCTGGGAGCGTGCGGCTATCGCGCGGACGCCGCAGCAGTCCTCCGGACTGGGCGCTTTCCGGTTCCGCGGGGCGCTCCGGTTCAGCCGCTGGCGGCGGTGCGTCACGCTGTTCGCGCGGCGCGCTAGCGGATGCCTCCTGCCGGCCCCGCTGATCCGCCTGCCGCGGCTGCTCCGGAGGTCGACGGTCGTCATTTCGCGGACGACCACCTCCGCCGCCGCTGCGCCGGTCACCGCCGCGACTCTCGCCGCCGCGACTTTCGCCGCCGCCCGGGCCTTCGCCGGGCGCCGGCATTTCGCCGGTCAGCAACGCTTTGCGTGACAGGTTGATCTTCCCGTCCGGGCGAATTGCGGTGACGACGACATTGACTTCCTGGCCGACCGAGACGACGTCTTCGACGGCGTTCACCCGGTGCGGCTCGAGCTCTGAAATATGTACGAATCCATCCTTGCCCGGCAGAATCTCCACGAACGCACCCGACTGGATGATCGTCTTGACTCGACCAAAGAAGATGTCGCCCACTTCCGGAACCCGTGTGATGCGCTCGACCATCTCGACAGCGCGGCGGGCGCTTTCTTCATTGACCGCGCTGATGAAGACCGAGCCATCGTCTTCGATGTCGAGTTTGGCACCGGTCGCGTCCTGAATGCCACGAATGACCTTGCCGCCTGGGCCGATGACCTCACCGATCTGCTTCTGCTGAATCTGCAATCGGTAAATGCGTGGCGCGTAGGCGGACATCTCGGCGCGCGGCGTCTGAATGCATTCATGCATCTTGTCGAGGATGAACATGCGCCCGGCTTTCGCCTGCTCCAGGGCCTGTCGCATGATCTCGGTCGTGATGCCCTGGACTTTGATGTCCATCTGAATGGCCGTCACGCCATCCTTGGTCCCGGCCACCTTGAAGTCCATGTCGCCAAGTGCATCTTCCAGGCCCTGGATGTCGGTCAGAATCGTGAATCGATCTGAACCGCCGTCAGTGATGAGCCCCATCGCGATGCCGGCAACCGGCTTCGTGATCGGCACACCGGCATCCATCAGCGCCAGTGTGCTGCCACAGACGCTGGCCATCGAGGTCGAGCCATTTGAGCTAACCACTTCGGAGACCACGCGCATCGTGTACGGAAAGACATCCTCATCCGGCAGAACCGCGGCCAGCGCCCGCTCGGCCAGCGCGCCGTGTCCGATGTCACGCCGGCTCGGGCCACGCATGAACCGGACTTCCCCGACGCTGTACGGTGGGAAGTTGTAGTGGTGAATGTAGCGCTTGGACTCTTCGATTCCCAAGCCATCGAGCATCTGATTTTCGGACGTCGCACCCATGGTCGCGACGCTCAACACCTGCGTTTGACCGCGGGTGAAGATCGCCGATCCGTGCGTGCGCGGCAGGTACCCGACTTGCATCCAGATGTCCCGGATCTCGTCGGTCTTCCGGCCGTCAGGCCGTTCCCCACGATCCAGGATGCTGCCGCGAACGGCCGCTTTGACCAGAGCATCGAAGATCCCGGATACCTCTTTGGCCGAAGGCGCCTCGCCCGACCCTTCTCCAGCCGTGAAGTGCTTGAGCACTTCGTCCTTGAGGGACGCGGTCTCACCGAGTCGTTGCTCTTTGTCGGCGTGGAAGACGGCGGCACCAAGGCGCTCGCCGAGAAATTCGGTGATTCGCGACTTCAGCTCGACGTTTTCCGCCGGGGCGACGAATTCTCGCTTCGGTTTTCCGACCAGATCCCGCAGCTCGAGCTGGATCTTCACGATGCGCCGAATCTCGGCATGCGCGAGCTCCACCGCCGCCAGCATCCGCTCCTCGCTGATCTCGCGGGCTTCACCTTCTACCATCATCACGGCGTCGGCAGTTCCAGCAAGGACCATATCGAGCTTGCTATCGATCAACTGGTGACTGGTCGGGTTGACTACGAGCTCGCCGTCGATATCTCCGATGCGAACAGCCGCCACCGGGCCACTCCACGGAATATCCGAGAGCGTCAACGCGGCGGACGCGCCGATGATTGACAGGACGTCCGGAAGGTTCTCCTGATCGGCGGAGACCACCGTACTGACGACCTGCACCTCGTTGCGATAGCTCTTTGGGAAAAGGGGCCGAATCGGCCGGTCCGTGAGGCGCGCCGAGAGAATCGCGGTCTCGGTTGGGCGACCTTCACGTTTGATGAATCCGCCCGGAATCTTTCCGGCGGCGTACATCTTCTCTTCGAACTCGACGGTCAGCGGGAAAAAGTCGAGGCCTTCCCGTGGTGACTTCTCGCCGGTTGCAGTGCTGAGTACCATCGTGTCACCGAAGCGCACCGTAACGGCGCCTCCGGCCAGTTGTGCGAGCCTTCCAGTCTCAATCGTCAGGACACGCCCGCCGATTTCAACCGATCGCTCATGAATAGTTGGGGGCATACAGAACTCCCACATCTCGATTCGACTCGCTTCCGGCAAGCCGATCGCCTACGTCTCGTGATGCAGGAGGCGTTAGGGACTGGCGTTCGGTGACTGCGACGCTGGCCGTCACCGGGCCCCAATTCCTAACTCCTTTCCTGCGAACACGTTCGAACAAAACAACGTCTACCGAGACAAACCTCGTGAACGGATCAGCGAGGCGTTCAATAAACACAGGGCCCAGGGATGTCCCTGGGCCGACAAATGAGTCACGTCTGGGCTGCGGACGAGAAACGCCACATCCGGAGAAGGTGCCACAGAGTCGAGGGGTAAGCGATGAGCCTACTCCTAGCGGCGAAGACCGAGCCGCTCGATCGTTGCGCGGTAACGTACAGCATCCTTTTCGCTCAAATAAGCGAGGAGACGACGCCGGCGGCCGACCAGCTTCAACAGGCCGCGACGCGAGTGGTTGTCATGCGAATGCTCTCGCAAATGCTCGACTAACCCGTTGATCCGCTCAGTCAGAAGCGCAATTTGGACCTCCGGCGAACCGGTGTCCTCTTCGTGCGTCCTGAAATCGGAGATAATCTCGTCCTTCTGCGCCTTGTACAACGCCATACGCGCGGCGCCTCCCTCTCGGTTTTGTCCTAAAAACCCCGACAATAACACCATATCAGTATACCAAGCGAGCGCTGTCAGACAATCGCCGGCCGAGAAAGGGCGACTGCTGACCGAGATGGAGGCCGTGACGGGACTGCATCGCAAGAGCCTGGTGCGGTTGCTGAACCAGCCCAGTCTGGCGCGTCGACCAGTAGTGAACCGACGTGGTCGGACCTATGGGCTGGAGGTGGAACAGGTCATCATGGTGGTCTGGGAGAGTCTGGATTACGTCTGTGCCGAGCGGTTGCAGCCCGCGCTGCTCAGCACCGCGCAGCACCTGTCCCGCTTCGGCGAAGTCCACCTCACCCCGCGGATCGAAGCCCAGTTGGCCCAGATTAGTATCGCCACGGTGCAGCGGCGGGTCCAGCGGCACCGGCGCCCACCCCAACGACTGCCGCAGAAAGGACCGGAAGCGGCCAACCGGTTGCGCCAGGCGGTGCCGATGCAGCGCATCCCCTGGGACACGACCGAACCCGGCCACTTCGAGGTTGATCTGGTCCATCATGCGGGTGGCACGGCGGCGGGTGAGCATGGTTACACGCTGCAACTCATCGATGTGGCCACGGGCTGGAGTGAGCGCGTGGCATTGTTGGGCCGCAGCCAGCGGGCCATGGAAGCCGCCTTCCGCATCGTGCTCGACCGGCTCCCGTTCCCCATCCGCGAGTTGCATCCGGACAATGGCGGCGAGTTCTTCAATGCCCATCTCTTCCGCCTCATCGAGGACCGGCTGCCCGAGGTGCGGCTCTCCCGCAGCACACGACGGCGGTTCTTGCCACGGCTTGCGAAACTCTCGCGACGCCGCCGCGCCATTCCGCGGAGATCGCCTCATGATCCGATCTGCACCCTGATGGTCGCCGCACAACGAACGAGCGCGGGCTGCCGCCTGACAAACCCGCGCTCGTGACGTTCCGCGAACGAAAAACGCTTAAGACCCGCTGGTTGGGATGCTCCGCGCCTTGAGCCAGGGCATCATGCCTCGCAGCTGATCTCCCACTTCTTCGATCATGTGGCTCTGCGCTTCCGAGCGCATACGCAGGAAGTTCTCGCGCCCCTCGTCGTTCTCGGACATCCACTGGTCGGCAAACTTGCCGCTCTGGATATCCTGCAGGATCTGGTGCATCGATTCACGCACACGCTCGTCAATCAACCGCGGGCCACTCACATAGTCGCCGTATTCGGCCGTGTCACTGACCGAGTAGCGCATGTACTTCAGACCGCCCTGATACATCAGGTCGACGATGAGCTTCAGCTCGTTGAGCACCTCGAAATAGGCCAGTTCGGGCTGGTATCCCGCGTCCACCAGCGTCTCGAAGCCGGCAAGAACCAGCGCGCTGACGCCGCCGCACAAAACCGCCTGCTCGCCGAAGAGATCGGTTTCCGTCTCCTCTTTGAATGTCGTCTCGAGCACGCCCGCGCGGGTGCAGCCAAGCGCTCGCGCGTAGGCCAGGGCCAACGGCTTGGCGGTGCCTGACGCGTCCTGTTGCACGGCCAGCAGCGCGGGAACACCAATCTGCTCTTTGTACATGTCCCGCAAAATGTGACCAGGGCTCTTTGGGGCGATCATCGATACATCGACGTTGTCAGGAGGTACGACGCGTCCGAAGTGAATGTTGAAGCCGTGAGCGAACATCAGCGTCTTCCCTGGCGTCAGCTCGGGCGCGACGCTCTCGTCATAAACGCTCTTCTGGGTGTGATCCGGCATGAGCATCATGATGACGTCCGATTGGTGAGCGGCTTCTCGGACAGTCATCACCGGCAGCCCGTCAGCCTTGACGAGATCCCAGCTCTTGCTGCCTTCGTACAGACCCACCACCACGTCGACCCCGCTGTCATGCAGATTCAGTGCATGTGCGTGTCCCTGACTGCCATAACCAAGGATCGCGACGCGCTTTCCCTGTAGCAGGGAAAGATCCGCGTCCTTGTCGTAATAGACCTGCGCCACGAGCATTTCTCCTCTCACCCGTCAGACTGATCCCGGCGTCTGCGCTGTATACGCCCGCCGCTCCACGTGATTGCATGACTCAGGCGATGGCTTCGTCCCGCACCACCGCGACCGTTCCGCCGCCGCGAACCATCGCGACCGAACCGGTGCGCGCAATCTCCTTGATGCCATAGGGACGAACGAGCGAGATCAGACTTTCGATCTTATCGCTCGGCCCGGTGACCTCAATGACCAGGGAATCGGTGGCCGCATCGACGATCCGCGCCCGATAGACCTCCGACACGAGACGCATGATATCACCGCGCGTGCGCTCTGATGCGGTCACCTTCACCAGCGCCAATTCGCGATGAATCAGGTTTTCGCCAGAGATGTCCGTTACCTTGATGACCTCCAGCAATTTGTAGAGCTGTTTTGTGATCTGCTCGATATCGCGATCGTTCCCACCGACGCCCAGGGTTATGCGAGACAGCCCCGGCATCTCGCTGTGACCAACCGCGATGCTGTCGACATTGAATCCACGCTGGCGGAACAAGCTCATAATGCGATTCATGACGCCGGGATGATCTTCGACCAGAACGACTAAGGTATGCGCGCTCACGCTCACCACTCCAGATCTTCCTCGATCATCTCGCTGACCGATCCGCCCGACGGAATCATCGGATACACGTTTTCTTCCTGGTTCACCACGAACTCGACGATGGCAGGGCCTTCGAACGACTGTGCCCAGCCGATCGCGTCGTCGACGTCTCCGGGGTGCAGCACGCGCTTGCCCGGAATACCGTACGCCTGAGCCAGCAGCATAAAATCGGGACTGCTGATCGGAGTCTCCGAATAGTTCCGGTTGTGGAACAACTGCTGCCACTGGCGCACCATACCCAGATAGCCGTTGTTGACGATCGCGACCTTCACGTTGGCATTTTCTTGGACCAGTGTGGCGAACTCGAACAAGGTCATCTGCACGCCGCCGTCACCAACGATCGACCAGACGACTCGATCTGGACGGCCCATCGCGGCTCCGAGTGCAGACGGCACGCCGAATCCCATCGTTCCAAGCCCGCCGGATGTGATCCACTGATTGGGAACATCGCAGTCATAATACTGCGCTGCCCACATCTGATGTTGTCCGACGTCGGTCGTTACGATGGCCTTGCCCTCGGTGCAAGCATGGAGCCGTTCGATGACGTACTGGGGCAAGAGCGCGCCATTGACATGAACTTCTCGAGACGGAGGACGTCGACGCCACGTCGAGATTTGCTCGAGCCACTCGTCGTGGCGCTGTGGTTCCAACACCTCGCTCAGGACCTTGAGCGTCTCGCGTGCATCTCCCACCACCGGCACGTCGGTTGGCACATTCTTGCCGATCTCAGCCGGATCGATGTCGACGTGAATCACCTTTGCGTTGGGAGCGAACTCGCTCAGCCGGCCAGTGACGCGGTCATCGAATCGCATCCCGATCGCGACCAGCACGTCTGCCTGGTTGATCGCGTGATTTCCATGGGTGAACCCGTGCATTCCGACCATTCCGAGACAGAGCGGATGCGAAGCTGGGAACCCGCCAATACCGAGCAATGTCAGTCCAACCGGAATCTGCGAGCGCTCGGCGAACCTGACCAGTTCGCTCGTGGCACCGGAGATCAAAATGCCGTGCCCTGCCAGGATCAGCGGGCGTTCGGCCGCGCGCAGCAGTTCCGCGGCGCGGCGCACCTGCCTGCGGTGCGGAACAACCGTCGGGCGGTAACCGGGAAGATTTAGCTGCTCGGCGGGTTTCAGCGCGCCGCGCCCCAGTAGGACGTCCTTCGGGATGTCGACCAGCACCGGCCCCGGTCGCCCGGTTGAGGCGAGGTGAAACGCTTTCTGGATCGTCGGACCGAGCTCGTCGACCGATCGGACGACGAAGTTGTGCTTGGTGATGGGGAGCGTGATACCGGTGATGTCGATCTCCTGAAAGGCGTCGGTTCCGATGACCGGCTGCGGGACCTGACCCGTCAAGGCGACCATCGGAATCGAATCGAGCATCGCGGTGGCGATTCCAGTGACGAGATTGGTGGCGCCGGGACCCGACGTCGCGAGGCAGACACCGACCTTCCCCGTCGCTCGCGCGTAGCCATCCGCGGCATGAGCGGCTCCTTGTTCATGCCGGACGAGCACATGGTGCAGGTCGAATTCCGGCAGCACGTCATATAACGGGATGACGACGCCGCCGGGGTAACCGAAGATGACATCGACACCCTCGCGCTGCAAAGCCTGACAGAGCACCCGAGCGCCCGTCGTCGGACGAGCCCGGTCTGGCTCCTGCTTCGCTATCGCTTCTTTCGTTTCCACCGTCATCGCGGCTCCCTTTCGCCTTCCACCCAACTGTCGCCGGGTAATCACCGTCACCAGGTCGCATAAATGAATCGAGCCCCCTCTTCGGGGGCTCGCGAGCGATTTCTTTCTTGGTCGTCCTGTCTTATCGCCTCGCTTCGCCCCAAATGCCGATGTGGCCTACAATAAGGCCTACAATAATAATGAGGCTAAGAAGGTTGGATGCCGCACGTAGTGGCCACAACGAGAGCGACAGCTCCGCGTTGGTCTTCGATTGCGAGAGGTTGGTCGCCTCAGTCACCACGGTACACACAGCCCCAGGATACGCAGCACAATTGTCAGGTACTCTCGGGATCATACTTGGCCGAATATACGGTGTCAACCCCGCCATTCAGGCTAGACGGTCGACAATCCTGGCGATCGCCGCAATCCAGGACGATTGTGCGACCCGCGGGCGAAAGCCACGCCATCTCGACCTGACGGCCGGCACACGTTCATCATCTCCAACCAGAATCGCGATGCCCGCGTTCACCAGACTTTGCCCCGGCCTCAAAGCAAGGCGCAGGAGTGTGGACGGCGCCAGAGACGGACTCCTACCGACCCAGTGAAGTGGCCTGGAGGACGCGAGAAGCGGGATTCATGGCGATGAATCCCGCTCCCATTTTGGTCACGCTTGAGTGTGAATCTAGTATCCGACGGCGTCCATGAACGCCCCTGCGATCGCGCCGTATCCGTTGCCTGGCTCGTCCCAGCGGCCACCGGTCGCATGAATATCATTCTTCGCGCACATCCATGTGAAGGAACAGATATTCGTGTTCGGCAGTGTGCCGCCTGACGAGAACGCGAGGAAGGCATCCGCGGTTCGCAGCCCGAAGCTTGCGGCCGACGCAGCAAGGTGCTGGTTCAGCATGTTCAGATAGACAACCGACCCCGGGCATTGATTCTGATACGGGTTGTAGTAAAGCATCAGCACCAAATCGCCGCTCGGTCGCCCTGCCACCTTCAACGCATTGGTTAATTGGGGCAAGATGATCTGATTCAGGTTGAAGTCGAGGACGGCAAGGTCATTGTTGAAAGCCGAAAGATCGACAGCGCAGGTTGACGGGTCGATAGCTCCGAGCACGTCATTGGCACCGATGTCGAGCGAGATCGGGCTGACTCGTCCGCGGTGGTTCGTGATGAAGTTCACCGCGGCGGACAGCTGCGGACCCGTATGCGGCGTTCGCTGCAAATACCAATGTGAGCAGCCACCCCAGATGAACGTCGTGCTCGTTTCCCCGGGGCAAGCGTAGTTGGCCATAAAGAGAACGCCATGGGTCCGCAGGTCGGTAAACCACTGATCGGAATACCCATGATTCCAGTCAAAGTTCGGCTGATAACCAAAGGCAAGCGAGTCGCCCAAAGCGAGGTAGTAGGCTTTCGGGCCCACGATCTGAGTTGTGGCGTCGCCCTGAAACGGAACCGCGAGCATCGCGAACAGCGCAATGAATCCGATCAATACGCGAGCGCGGCGCACCGATCGACCGGCCACATGCGTGTGGGGCCAGTGCTCGGATTGCGGAGTGTCGGTTCGGTGGAGTCGAAACAACATGGAATCGGCCTTCCCTTCGCGAAAACGAACACGCGCCCACCGCACTTGACGCCCGGCCGCGGATGACCGGTTCAGTTACGGAAGAAGTGTTTGTACACCATGCATGCTAGTGGCGATCGCCGTTCTCGTCAATCCCGGTGACTGGGAAGAATGGAGCAAGAGCCGCGTCACGATTTGGTGGCCGTCCACGAGGTAGTTGCATTGCGGCGTCGAGGCTAGCCGCGCTGGCAGTTGGACGCAACTCGCCAGCGCGGCTGATGCTCAGGTGCGGTCGATTGAAACCGCTTCGGCTAACCGTGACCTTGGTCGTCAGATCAGTCGACTTGCCTGCTTGCGCAACGCCTCGCGGTAGGTAACGACGTCGTCGCCAGCCTTCTCCGCGACGGTCCCGAGAATCTGAAGAACCTGATCGAGGGCGTGATTGAGGTAAGTGACCGGATCGCCGTCCTCGTTTCCAGCAGAGGAGTTCAGCGGATCTTTGACCACGGCATATGCGGGTGAATCGTTCGACCCTGTGTTGGTCAGCAGACGGCCGAGCGCCGCACCGTCGCGCTTCTGCTCGAGATACCAGAGCCATCCGTCGCCGGGGTGCGCCGCGTTGTCCAGGGACTGCAGCACAGCGCTTTCCGCTCCGGCCGCATGGAACTGATCGCGAAGATTCTTGCGACTGATCCGTTGCGAAGGTACCGGATCCGGCAGCATTGAATTGAATCCGTCTAAGGTCGCGGTTATCGCCTGCAGCATTTGATCGATAGCCGCGCTGACGCACGATTCCGCATGCGGAAGAGGCGAACCTTGAGTCTTGAGCGTCGTTTTTAGCGCTTCGATCTGGAAGCGAGCGCCCGTCACTCGATCGTCCGCCGCTTCCCGGTTCGGGACATGCTGACCCAACGTCCGGCTTGACACTGCCGACCTCCCGTCGCTGCACCGCTACGGATGCGCGTCATAACGTTATGAATCGCCAGCCCATCATAGCATAGGATCAAGGTTGAACACACCAAGATGACTCAACCGACAGTATTAGATTGGAAGCGCACACAAGGCGCGTCAGTACTGGCGGAAACAGGTCCACGCTCACCACAGACGGTCGTTGATCGGACGTTGTCTCCGTTGGGCGATGCGCCCGCGAAAACACGACCGGCGACCAAGATGCTGAGCGAAGCGGGTCCAAACCACCGAGCAAGCCCGGCGATTCTCGGAGCCGGCCATTGGCGCATCTCCGCCGGTCGATCCCTGGCCCGCGACCATTCGAACGTCGCGGTTCTCGGTCATCGATCAGCATTCCCCCACCCTCGCAACCGGATGGAGCGGTGCCGAATATTGCGGCCGATTCGCACCGGTTGACGGCTGGCGCGGCGCTTGAAGGTCGCGCTGAGACTATGCTATGCTACACGCTGCTGAAGGTGGCATGAGGCTGCCCAGGTAGTTCGTCTATGCGCCCGTAGCTCAGTGGATAGAGCGTTTGGTTGCGGACCAAAAGGTCGGGGGTTCAAGTCCCTCCGGGCGTACCAGCCCAGGTGCAGGGCCAATCAATAAGCCCTGCACTGTTGCGTTTACGGCGCATGGCTGACCCGAGACAACTGAATACGTGGAGAGGTGTCCGAGTGGTTGAAGGTGCCGCTCTCGAAAAGCGGTGAGGTTAATAGCCTCCGTGGGTTCGAATCCCACCCTCTCCGCCCCGTCCACTGGAAGGGTCGCATAGTATGGCCGAGTGCGCGCGACTGGAAATCGCGTAGGCGTGATGAGCGCCTCGAGGGTTCGAATCCCTCCCCTTCCGCCCCCGAATTCCCATTCCGCAAAAAGACAACGATCATGAAACGTGGGCTCCGCTCCAGGCTGTTCCGCAAGTTCCGAGGTCGGTGCGCGGCGGAAGCCTCGCCCAGTTTTTGTCTGCGGCGGGTCAAACCCGTAGCACGACGATGGGAGCCCCGTCGCCGAGGCTCCCAGCATGGCTATTCGATTGTCTAACCCGGCGTTCTAATACGCCCGCGCCATGATCACTTCGGTGTCGGCCTGACCGCCACAGACTATGCACGAGCCCGTTTCGCCCGGCTGGTCGAACGGGATGCAGCGAATGGTGGCTTTGGTCTCAGCTTTGACCGTGGCTTCACACTCGTCGCGACCGCACCACCAGACGCGCGAGAACCCGGCGTTCGTTGCCGCGCGCTCTTTCAGCACGTCGTAGCTATCCACCGTCACGGTGTTTTCTTCGAGCATGCGCTTGGCGGTCTGGTACAGGTTGTCCTGAATCTCCACCAGCAATTGCGGAATGCGCTCCGGCAGCTGGTCGAACGGCACCGTCTGCTTCTCGTGGGTGTCGCGACGCACGACCACCGCATGTCCGGCGGCCACATCGCGCGGGCCGATCTCCAGGCGTAGCGGCACACCCTTCAGCTCCCACTCATTGAATTTCCAACCCGGCGTCTTGTCGTCGCGACGATCGACGAAGACGCGCGCCACGTCGCGCAGCGAGTCACGGACCGTGTCGACGGCAGCCTCCACGACATCGCGCTCGGCGTCTTTGCGCCAGATCGGGACGATGACCGTCTGGATCGGCGCCACGCGCGGCGGCAGCTTCGAGCCCGCGCTCGTCTCCATGAACCATGATGATCGCGCCGAGCGTACGAAAGCTGAGGCCCCAGCTCGTATTGAAGGCGAACTCGCGTTGCCCGCTGGAGTTCAGAAACTCGATACCGAAGACCTTGCCGAAGTGGTCGCCCAGGTTGTGCGACGTGCCCGACTGGAGCGCCCACTTCTTGCCACCCATCATCGCCTCGATGGTGTAGGTGCGAAGCGCGCCCGCGAACTTCTCCGATTCTGACTTTCGCCCCGGGATCACCGGCAGGGCAAGCTCCGTTTCAACGAAGTCACGGTAGACCTCGAGCATCAGTCGCGTCCGCTCTTCGGCCTCCTCCGCGCTCGCGTGCGCCGTGTGACCTTCCTGCCAGAGAAATTCCGACGTGCGCAGGAACGCTCGCGGACGATCTTCCCAGCGCACGACGCTACACCACTGGTTGATCAGGATCGGCAGATCTCGATAGGACTGCACCCAGCGAGCGTACATCGGGCAGATGATGGCCTCGGAGGTCGGTCGAACCGCGAGCGGCTCTTCGAGCTCCTTGTTACCTCCGGCGGTGACCCATGCGACTTCCGGCGCGAAGCCCTCGATGTGCTCGGCCTCGCGCTCGAGCATGCTGCGCGGGATGAACATCGGGAAATAGGCGTTCTGCACGCCCGTCGCCTTGATACGACGATCGAGCTGCGCCTGCATGTTCTCCCAAATGCCGAAACCGTACGGCATGACGACGCGCATACCACGAATCGGCGCCTCGTCAGCCAGCTCTGCCTTGTGCACCACCTCGACATACCAGCGATCGAAATCGTCGTCCTGATCGCTGAGTTCTTCCACGAACTTGCGGTCGGTGTTCACGCGTTCCTCCTGTGCCTGTGAATTTGATCGAAAGGGCACGACACGGCAACGTCAGCGCCCGGAATCACCAAGGATTACTCAGGCGCTGACCAGAAGGTGCGGGAAGCCCGCCGCGTCCAAATCCGTCGAAAGAAGATCGCATTAACGCTCCTCAGCGCGTCGCGTCTGGCACCGGCCCGGCACCACCGTCCGGTCTCGCGACGGGCGAACCACCGTGTAGAATGCTCGGAGTGACCGGAAGAATACGCCCATTGCCCGGCATCAGACGATCTCAGATTATAGCAGTCGTCGATGGTAATCCGTTCGGAGATCGCTGTACCGAAAGTGCCGGGAGCCAGCGGGGTGATCCCGACGATGAAAGGAACGCGATGCCTGGCGATCGCTCCAAACGAATCGCGCTTCTCACGGGCGGAGGCGACGCACCAGGATTGAACGCCGTGATTCGCGCCGTCACCAAGACGGCGATCGGCACCTTCGGATGGTCGGTAATTGGGTTCGAGGACGGTTTCGAAGGTTGCATCACCGGCCTGTTTCGCGAGCTCGGTTTCGACGACGTGCGCGGCATCCTGCCACGCGGAGGCACGATCCTGGGCGCCTCCAATCGCTGCAACCCCTTTCACTTCGCCAACCGCGCCGCCGGCGACACCGAAGCGCGAGATCACAGCGCGGACGTCCTCGCGCAGCTGGAAGCGCTGCACATCGATGCCCTGATCGTGATCGGCGGCGACGGTACGCTCTCGATTGCCGGAGAGTTCGACCGACTCGGGGTGCCGGTTGTCGGCGTCCCGAAGACGATCGACAACGACGTACAGGGCACTCAAGTCACGTTCGGTTTCGACAGCGCGGTCGTCACCGCGACTGACGCGCTCGACAAATTACACACGACCGCGGAGAGCCACCACCGCGTGATGATCGTGGAAGTGATGGGTCGCACTTCCGGATGGATCGCGCTGTATTCGGGATTGGCCGGCGGCGCGGACGTCATCCTGCTGCCTGAGATTCCTTTCGACGTCGAAGCGATCCGGCGGCATATTGCTGGGCGAGTCGATCTCGGTCGATCGTTCACGATCATCGTCGCCGCTGAAGGCGCGATCCCGGTCGGCGGTTCGGCGGTGTACGAAGTCATCGGTGATCTTGATTACGATCGTCGCTACGGAGGTATCGGACCGCGACTAGCCGCCGAACTGAGCGCGCAGTTGAGTCAAGAGGTACGCAGCGTCGTGCTGGGACATCTCCAGCGTGGTGGCGGCCCAACTCCGCGAGATCGCCTCCTCGGCACGATGTTTGGCTCATCCGCCGTCAGGTTCATCGCGGACGGTCTGACCGGGCAGATGGTGGGCGTCATTGGCGAATCGGGCGGTCCGGGATTGCCAACCATCGTTCCGGTCCCGCTTGCCGTCGCTGCGCGGGGCGCTCGACGCGTTCCGCTCGATCACCCGGCACTTGTCTCGGCGCGAGACATCGGCATCTCGCTTGGCGAGCCATTGGCCGAGCGCCCTACGGCGGGCTCATGAACCGAATTCTCCCCGCAGGAAAACTTCCGCCCGACCTGCTGGCCAACCTGCTCGCCGCGATTCCCGACGACCCGTCGATCGTGATCGGTGCAGGCATCGGCCGCGACGCCGCGGCCGTGCGACACGGCGACCGCATCCTCGTCCTCAAGACCGACCCGATAACCTTCGCCACGGACGAGATCGGCTGGTACGCGCCGAATGTCAACGCCAACGACATTGCCTGCATGGGCGCGGTGCCACGCTGGATGCTCGCGACCGCGCTATTACCCGAAGGTTCAACCACGCCCGGCCTGGTCGAGCAGATATTTGGCTCGCTGCGCGAAGCGTGCGACACACTCGGAATTCTGCTCGTCGGCGGTCACACGGAGATCACCACCGGGCTCGAACGCAGCATCCTCGTCGGCATGATGGTTGGAGAGGCGAGAGAGGAAGACCTCATCGACCCGCGGAACGCCGCTCCTGGAGACGTGATATTGCTGGCGCGAGGAATTGCGATCGAAGGCACGTCGCTCATCGCGCGGGAGATGCCGGAACGGCTGGCTTCCGCGCTCGGTCCTCATTTCGTCGAGCGGGCACGAAACTTCCTACACGATCCAGGAATCAGCGTGGTGCGGGCAGCGACGACACTGCGCCACGCGCTTGGGCGCGATCTACACGCCCTGCACGACCCTACCGAGGGCGGCCTGGCTTCAGGGCTCCGTGAAATCGCCGCCGCTGCAGGCACCGGCATCCTGGTGAACCGGGACCAAATCGTGATCTATCCGGAGACACAGGCCATCTGCGATCTGCTCGAACTCGACCCGCTGGGATTGATCGCCTCCGGAGCGCTGCTGGCCGCGGTTGCGCCCGCGCGAGTTTCCGGCGCGCTTTCGGCCCTATCCGAGGCGGGGATTCCGGCGGCTCAAATCGGAGTCCTGCTTGACGATCCCGCTCACGTCCGCATGCGCGTTGGCGGAGACGACGTCGACCTTCCGTCCTTTGAGGTCGACGAGATCGCGCGGCTCTTCGGCTCCGCAGCCCACTGACGAAGCGTGGAGCCGTGAGAGCTACGCACGGCTCCACGACAGTCGTTCTGATTAATTCTTCGGCATGTTCTTGAGCGCCGTATACGCGGGTCGCGGCGACCAGTCCGAGTTGAGAACCGCCCACGGATACTTCTCGTCGCTCGGCGGCGAGACCACCGAGTAGTTCAGATTCCAGACGAACATCGCCGCCGTCCACGGCCAGTTCTTCTTGGCCCAATCGAAAGCGCCTACCAGGTAGTCAGCCTGGTTCTGCGGCGTGACGTCGGCACCGTACTCGTACCCCTTGGCCTCATTCTTCGTCGTCCAACCGAACTCGGTGATCCAGGCCGGACGCGTGTCGCGGTTCTCAACCTGCACCTGGTGCAACTGTTCGGCACGCCGGAAGTAAAAGCTGGGATCGTTTGACCACCCGTCCGGTCCCGGGTTGGCAGGGTACATCGTGTCCGGTGGGTTGTTCGTGGCGCTCACGTGCATTCCCAGCACATCGAAGAACTTGGTGTAGTACCCCTGCTTGTACTGGTAGAAATGCTGGAGATAGATCTGATCGTCGATCGCGACCTTTGGATCGTTGACGCCGGTCGGGGTGAGTCCGCCGAAGACGACGATGGCGTTCGGATCGGCCATCTTGACCCCGTCATACCCACCCTCCAGGAGATGCGCATAGTCGTCGAGCCGGACCGTGCCGCCCATTTCGGAGGCGAGATTCTCCTCGTTCCAGATCTCCCAGGCCTGGATCTTCCCCTTGTAGCGCTCAGCCAGAAAGTGCATGAACCCTTCCCAGTCCGCATAGTTGGCGAGGAGCGCTTTCCCTGATGGATCCAGGGCCCAATCCGGCGCCTTCACGACCGAGGCGAGGATCTTGACGTTCGAACCCTGATACTGCTGAATCAGACGATCGAGCGGGAGCGGATCATACTGATTCTTCTGCGGCTCCATCGCCTGCCATTGAATCTGGATGCGAACCCAGTTGAATCCGGCTCCTTTGACGGCGTCGATCGTCTTGGAGTTGAAATCGGCGCTGGCGTTGTCGCCACGCCAGAAGACGTTGAAACCATAGGCAAATCCGCCGGCACCGGCTGCCGACGAGGCTGTCGACGTCGCGCTCACGGCGGCGGTCGCGGAACTTACCGCTGTCGCCGTCGCGGAACCCGCGCTGGCCGCCGAGCTGGTTGCACTGGCGGCGCTCGACGGCGTAGCCCCGGACATGGCCGATGTTGTAGCCGTCGACGCAGCCGATACCGGCGATGACGAGGATGCGGACGAGGTTGACGCGGACGTGGTGGTCGTTGTGCTCTTCTTACTTGACCCGCCGCAAGCCGCGAGCATCCCAAGCAAGATGACAATGACGAACAGGAACGAAATCCGTCTCATAGGGCGACAAGCACCTTTCCATTCGTGAATGCGTTTGCATGGCGCGCGAGTCTCAGGCGCCGGAAAATTATCCCCTTCTAAGACGAACGGGGAGCCGAACGGTCCCGGCCCGATCGAACGATTAGAAGCTCAAAATGCGCGCGCATTTTCGGGTATAGTATCCTCCTATCAGGTTCCCGTATGGCAGTGCGAGGAGATGATAGTTCGGTGGCATTCGAGCATCATAATTACGATCTGGTGACCGTTCTCGACGTTGAGGCAATCGGTGTTCCAGGGCAGCGCCGTTTCCGGATCATCGGAGGTGTCGACACAGACATCGTCACGTTGTGGATGGAAAAAGAGCAACTCAACGCGCTGGGTCAGGCCGTCGAACAGTTGCTCGAACAGCTGTCCGAATCGGGCCTGGTCAAAGGAAAGATCGAGTCTTCGCCGGCGAGCGCTCCGAGCGCGATACCACCCACCACACCGGAATACGTGGCGAGCAAAATCATGATCGGCTACGACGAGGAGCGCCGAGTCGTCGCGATCTTCGCGCATCACGTCGAGCAGGAAGACGATGACGAGCCGGTCTTCTCCGGACGAGCTCCGCTCGCAACGGCCAAAGCGCTCGCGGAAAAGATCTCCGAGGTCGTCGCCGCCGGACGGCCGCGATGCCCGCGCTGTGGCGCGCCGATCGGCCCAGAAGGCCATGTCTGCCCACACAACAACGGTCACCTCCCCTGGACGGGTGACTGACGTGATCGGTTCGATGTCACCTCAGGCGTGAGCAGTCTCGCTACCAGCCGAGCGCGGCTCCATCCGAGCGAGGATCAGACGCGCCCATCAGCACTCCCCGGTCTCGATCGATCCGAATCATGTGCGCGTGTCCCAGGAGAGATGAAAAAGGCTGGATCATGCGCGCCTCGTGCCCCATCGCGCGGAGGCGATCCTGCACGTTCGTTCCTATCGGTTCCTCCAGATAGAGGACGTGTGGTGGGTCTCCGGCCACACCCCGGCCACTCACCCAGCGTGGCGACTCGATGGCCGCCTGTGGCTCGAGATCGAAATCGACCAGATTACAGAGCAACTGAATGTGCGTCTGCGCTTGACCATGGGCGCCCATCGTCCCGAGCACCACTTCCGGTGTGCCGTGCTGCATCATCATCGCCGGGATCAGCGTGTGCATCGGCTGCTTGCTGGGCTCCAGCCGGTTGGCCGCGGTGGGATCGAGCGAGAATGACGCACCCCGGTTGTGCAGCACGATGCCGGTGCCCTCGGCAACCAGCCCACTGCCGAAGCTATTGAAGATCGACTGAATCAACGACACACAAAGCCCGTCGCGATCCACCACACACAGATAGATCGTGTCACCGAGACCAGGCCGGTCCGGCTCGTCGCTGAGCGCTCGATTGACGTCGATCTTGCCGCGCTGCGCGGCGGCGTATTCTTTCGAGGTCAGGCGATCCACCGGGATGTCTCCGAAAAGCGGGTCGGTCACATAACGATCGCGATCGATGAAGGCGAGTTTCTTGGCCTCGACCAGACGATGGATCTGCTCAGCGCTGTTGCGACCGAGCGCCGCGATGTCGTAGCCCTCCGCCACATTCGCCAGCTGCAGCGACACGATGCCCTGCGTCGGAGGTGGCAGCTCGAACAGGTCGTGGCCCCGATAATTCGTCGACAACGGATCGACCCAGCGCGACTGGTGCTGTGCGATGTCGTCTCCGGTGAGCAGCCCGCCCTCCTCCTGGATGGTCACTGCGATCGCCTGGCCCAAAGGACCACCATAGAACGCGTCCACACCTCGCGCGGCGATCAGCCGGAGCGAGTTCGCCAGATCCGGAAAACGCAGAATGTCGCCTGGCCGGGGCGGTGATCCGTTCGGCAGGAACTGCTTGGCCGCCGCCGCCTGTCGTTCCAACAACGGCTGGTAGGTTGCTATGGACGCGGCAACTGATGGCGAAAGCGGAAAACCGGAGTCGGCGTAGCGGATAGCCTGTTCGAAAAGCGAATCGAACGGACGCGATCCGAAACGCATGTGCGCGGTCTGCCAGGCGTGAACCGCTCCCGGAACGGTCACGGCGTGCGGGCCACGCTCGGGCATCGACGTCTGGCCCAGGTCATGAAGTGTCTCAATCGAAGCGCGGCTCGCCGACCTACCGGCACCATTCAGGCCCGCGAGGCGCCCCTCTTTTGGATCCCAGATGAGCATGAAGGCGTCGCCACCGATAGCGCACATATGCGGGTAGACGACCGTGAGAACCGCATTCGTGGCAATGGCGGCGTCGAGCGCGTTGCCTCCGGCTTTCAGAACCTGGACTCCGGCCATACTGGCCAGATGATGTGGTGATGCGACCATTCCTTCCGTCGCCAATGTTGTCGGTCGACCTTGCACGCCCATCCCCCTCCCATCGAAGACTGCTCTGAATCAACGAGCGACGACACTATAGCGTCTATAGTCCCCGAGTGACAGCGAAATCGTCCGCCCTCAGCGAGACTTGCGAGGCGGAATTTCCGCGCTATGATGTTTGTATACCAATTTGGAAGGTATCCAGTTGATTCCATAGAGGAGATCGCGATTATGCTCGACACCAAACTGACGCCGGAGGTCGAAACGGCTGGCAAGCGAATCATTGAAGCGGGCCGTCGCCTTGTCCAGGGCGGCGTGCTCTCGCGTTCGTTACACGGCAACATGAGCGTGCGATTGTCGGATGGCAATCACTTCGTCCTCACGGGCGGGGGAACGCTCGACAACCTCACACCCGAGGATCTCGCCGTTCTTGACCTGGACGGCAACCTGGTCGATGGACAGATCGGCCCCGCGTCCAACGAGATCATCAACATGCACGCCGCCGTCTACAAGAAGCGACCGGACATCGGCAGCGTCGTTCACACGCATTCACCGCACGTGACCGCGTTCGCGCTGGCGAGCAAGCCAATCGAGCCCGCCTATGAGGCGCTGGTCCGCTTCGACTTCACCGAAGCGATTCCGGTGGCCAAGTACGGACCCCGCGGGTCGGCACGGTCGGTCGCGAACATCGTCGATGTCGTTGGATCGAACACCAAAGCTGTGCTGTTGGAGAACCATGGCCTGCTCGCGTTCGACGAGAACATCGAGAAGGTCGTTCACTCCATCTTCATTCTGGAAGAAGCGGCTGAGATGATTCTGCTGGCGGACGCGGTCGGCGGCGCCAAGCCAATCCCAAGCGAGCTCATCGGCGAGACGCGCAACCGTCGCACGGAATTCGAGTCGACTGGAACGGTGCGCCGGGATTCGTGAGCCGGCGACGTACTCCACTGCCGAATAGCTCGAACATTCGTCATCACATGTAGCTTGTGGTTAGACTGAGGGGTCCGCAACGCGGGCCCCAAATTTGTGGAGTGGAAACAGACGAATCCACTCGCGAAAGGCGTCTGGAAACGGGTGATCGATATCTGTCTTCTCGGTCTCGGTGGAATGATGCCCCTGCCGGAGCGCTGGCTCTCCGCGATGCTTTTGCGGTCTGAGCAAGACGTGGTTCTCGTCGACTGCGGCGAAGGCACCCAGATCTCCTGGCGTTTCTCGAACTGGGGCTTTCGCCCGGTCAACGCGATCGTGCTGACTCATTTCCACGCCGACCACGTAGCCGGAATCGCCGGTGTCCTCTTCATGATCGCGCATTCGGGACGAACGGAGCCGCTCACCATCTACGGACCGGCCGGTACCTATCAGATCATCCAATCGCTGACGATCGTCGTGCCGGGGCTGCCTTATGCCGTGCGGATCGTCGAACTGGATGACGGGGATTCGGACACCCTGCCGGGGGGTCTCGTACTCCACGCGCGGAAGGTCGATCATCGGATTCCGTGCCTGGCCTACACCTTCACACGGCAGCGCGCGCCTCGATTCAACGCCACCCGCGCTCGGGAGCTCGGGATTCCGATCACGCTTTGGGGGCGCCTGCAGGCGGGTGAGAGCGTTGAGGTCGATGGCGAGCATTTCAGTCCCGATCAAGTGCTGGGGCCACCCCGGCGCGGGCTGAAAGTCGGTTATGTCACCGATACGCGGCCGACCGCGGACCTTCCGGAATTCGTTCGGGGGGCGGATCTGCTCGTTTGCGAGGGGACGTACGGCGATCCCGAGCTGCGCGAACGAGCGAAGGAGCGCGGTCACATGGTCTTTGACGAGGCCGCCACCATCGCCAAGGAAGCCGGCGTTCGACGCCTGGTCCTGACGCATTTCAGCCCCTCGATGCTGGATCCGGAGACCTATTTGCATTTCGCGCAGGCGGTCTTCCCAGCGAGCGAGATCGGCCGCCAGCACGAAACCATCACCCTCTCATTCGACGACGATTCTCCTGACTGAGGCGCGTCCCACGAAGCGAGATTCAGGCGGCTGATCGTAAGACAGCGTCGGTTCAGTTAGCTCGGCCGATGATCAGGTCGTGCAGCAGGGGATCGGCGCGGAACTCGTCGCTCAGCTCTTCCAGCCGCGCCAGGGCAACGCCAACCTTCACCGGTTCACCGTGAATCTCATAGATCAGGAATTCGATCGCGGTGAAGACTTCGTTCGCCATGGGGCTCACGTCCGGTGGCAGCATTCGCACGATGCGAGTCAGTCGCGTGGTGAAACGCTGCTGGTGCTCGGCCCTCAAATCAATCGGGAGACGGGCAGTCAGGATTTCCGGCAGGCTGTAAATCTCGCGGATCTGATCGGAAAGGCGCTCGATTACCGATAACGCCACCGGCGAAATGACGTCTTCTAGGAACTCACGAAAAGCATAGCTGTTCGCCGTCATCGTTAGCCGCCTTGCTGTGTCCACGGTCGCACGTTCGCCAGGATCACACGCGCGTTCGAGAATCGCCCGGGACTAGAGGAGCCAGCACGCGAAGACCGCGGCCGTACCGCGACTGGAACGTCGTCGACTCGTGTATCGAGCGACGGAACCGACTGGTGCTGTATGCCAACACAATTGTCGGACAGTATGCCGGATTCCGCAAACATCATCGAACGCGTGTTCTAAGTCGCCGGTTCGAGTTTACCGAGTCAATGATCTCGCCGCAACCAGAACCACGCGAGTCGTGGTCACACCAGGCGTCGGCAGGTCATTCAACGATTGGATACGGGGCGTACCAGTGCGAGCGCGCGCCGACCCCAGCGAGATGTTTGCACCGGCAACTGATGGAGGCGCGACCGCTGCAGGTGCGGCCAGGCAAACTGCATGAACACAAACACCACGGTCGCGAAAGCGATCCCGGCGATGATGTCGATCACCCAATGCTGCCCAAGGTAGATCACCGCGAACCAGAGCGCGGCGTTGTACGGGATGAAGATCAGCCCGCGTTTCCCGAAGAACTTCACCGCGAAGAGCATTGTGAGCCAGGGATAGGCGGCATGCAGCGAGGGCATGGCAGCCACCGGGTTGCCGCTCGCGCCGTTCCAGATCTGGATCATGTCGAGATTGTGGTATTCGTGCGGGACGAGCGCGCGATAAACCTGATCAAAGGGCAGTTGAACCCCGTGAATGACCCCCCACTGATCCGCGAGCCAGGGCGGCGCCGCCGGATAGAAGAGATAGATCGTAAAACCCACGTAGGTCATCAGCAGCAACGTCAGCGAGAAAAACCAGAAGCGTTCTTTGTTGCCGATCCAGAGGATGAACGCGAAGATCAGCGGGAAAACGAAGTGCATGATGTACATGACCATCGCCAGCACATCGTACCAGTGAACCGTTCCGGCGACGTAGAGCTTTTGCTGCAGCCAGAGCGTCGGCAGATGCCCGAAGAACATGAAGCGATCGGCCGCGATCAACTCGGTCAGGTGTATGGTGTTGTGCCGGTATTCGATGAACTGATAGGCGATGCCGCGCATGAACTCGTAGCCGAAAATCAGTAGAACGACCGGGATCCAGTCGCGTAGAAACGCCTTCCACTGTCCCAGCGCCACAGCGGTGACGAAGAGCAGGATCGCCCAGCGGTCGGGCGTGAAGTACGCGCCACGCGAGATGTACAGCCCGATCGCGATCGCCATGTACACCACGAACAGCAGCAACGCCAGCAAACCATACGAGGAATTGCCGACGCTAGCGCCGGCTTCCGATCCCGCGTCGGCCACCTCAGTCGTATCACCGAGATCTGACGGATCGTCGCGACTTTCGGGGTGCGGAGCATTGGGCTGGGTTGATCGTTGCCGAAACCACTTTAGCATTTCCACCATATTTTAGTGATGAACCACCCCGAGGTAAAGCGCCGGAAGATTCTCCACCTGGGGGCTCGGCGACTCTGACCGCCGCCAAATCAATTCCGTGTGGTGGCGAGCGTCGTTATATGAAGGTGTCGACTCGCGCCCCAGAACCACCATCACGTGCACCTGGAATGGCGATGGGTTCGCGTGCATGCAAGGCCGCGCCGTCAGACCAACGGAGGAAAGACCTGAGAACGGTCCGCGCTTCCTGGCGCGAAATCAAGCGTCACCAAACCGATACGGAAAGCATTCTTCCACAAAGAACCGTCATGCAGTTCATTTTTCCATTTCGTTCGCGTGCAAACCGCTATACACTACATTCGCACGAACGGAGAATCACGAAGGGATTGCACCGTGCCATTCAGATACCGCCGTCGCGTCCGCATCGCCAAGGGGCTCACGCTCAACCTGGGTAAACGTGGCATCAACAGTGTCACCGTCGGCAGGCGCGGAGCGTCGATGAACGTTTCGGGCAAGGGAACCCGGGAAACCTATGGATTGCCCGGGACCGGAATGAGCTACCAGACGAAGCGCAAGGCGCTGTCGGGGTGCGGTGGCTGTGTTCTTCCGGTTCTGGCCGTGGTGGCGATCGTCGCCATAGGGTTCAAGCGCCTGCGATAGACGAGAGCAAGCACAGCTAGTCGCTCGTCGGCTGATCGAGACTCCTGGTCATCCCTCACCAGCCCGGATTCCACCGCAGGGCATGAGAGCGACTCACGTCCATGACGCAACGCATGATTCCGATGTGTAGTCCGGGGAGCCGATGGTGAGTCTCGAACTCACGACCTACTGTTTACGAAAAGGCTGAACTCCATTTATAGCCGTTCGCAGAGGTGCATGATACCCTGTTCGTACGCGGTTTTCGGTTGCGACCGTTCTCAGCGATTCAGCACCATTTGCCTGGGTTGGGGTCACTGTTGGGGTCAAGTTGGAGTCACCGAGAACCTGCTTTGCTATGTAGGAGACGACACGACGTTGCTCATTCTCTTGTTCATCATCTCGTGGTCGAATGACAACAACGGCTTTTTGTCGGCTATATTCGCGGGCGTCGTGGCCTTGTCGACTGTGGGATACGTAATCCTCACGGGGAAGCTCGTGGGCGAGACGATCCGTCTTCGACGTGCCGGGACGGAGCCGGACATTGCCGTGTATCTTGATGAACATCCTGAAAGCGCCCAAATGATGAATATCATCGTTCATAACATCGGAAGCGGTCCCGCCTACAACGTCCGCTTCGACATATCGCCGGATGAACCGTTCTTTCGCGAGTATCGGCTTTCGACCACAGGCGTCTTCAAAGGGAAGAAGTACATCGCACCGGGACAGCGGTTCCGATCGTTCTTTGCGACGGGTGTGAACCCGCCAAAGAAGGACGGCAGACCTATCGTCTTTACCGTCGTCGCACATTATCAGAACAAAGACGGTGAATCGCGCCACGAGTCGTACGAAATCAATCCTGGTGACTTCACCAACGCGCTCGTGGGCTCGGGCAGTCTCGAAAAACAGCAGAGCGATAGCATCAAGAAGATCGCCGACGTCTTGAGCAACGTCACAGCTTTCTCAGTCCTTCGAGTCAGCATCGAAGATCGAGATCGTCTTGGGTTTATTGGGCAGGACGACCGCCGAATCGTCCGACTCCGAAGGTTTCTGCGCTCCGCAATTCTGCGGCAGCGACGCTGACCTCGACAAGTTCCGGCGTGTTCACACCGGCCATCCTACTTCGCGCATAGTGCCATTTGAGTCGTTACGGCACAAAACGGGGAATGGTATCGAGCGAGACCTGTGCAGTCATTGCGATGCAAATGGAACTGAAGATTCCTCCGCGCCGTGGTCACAATCGTCAATTCGCTTACAGTTGGCAGCTTCATTGACGTCCACTGCGACATGCGCACGGATGCTATCCCAAATACTCCACCACGACCGTTCGGAGACACGTAACGATGCAATGTGCTTTCGGGCTTGTTCCTCCAGGGTGTGAGCGTGTGCGTCGATTGCCTCCGCACTTGCTCTCATGGTCTCACTCGCTTGTTGAACCTCTTGCCGGGCACAATCCGAATCTTCGTCGGAGTATCTCAAGAACACCGATTGATTTCGACGCCATTTCTGGTAGTTGTTCGTGACGTTCTTGTAAAGGGTTCGAACATCCTGTGCGTCGGTTTCAATCGCGAGGCGCGGAAGCGCGTTGTCTCCTGCAACCAGTTTCTGTGTTCGGAAGTTGTCAAGAGAGATCTGCGTCCATTGATCGACCATCGTGGCATCCGCCATCACCCACGCGGCAGCGATAAGATCCGAGTAGATTTCGGTGAGACGCTCGCTCTTTGCGATCCTTGACTCATGCATTTGTTGATGACGTCGCCCAAGCACTGAGATGATCCCGCCTAATGCGATCCCAATGACCGTAAACAGTCCGGCAATCAGCGCCCCAACGATCGCAAATGATCCTGCGATTAGCGCCGTATTCGTTGGCAACCGCTGTCCACCGAATAGACTTTCAACACCTCATCGCCATAATGGTTGATGACCTTGACGGCGATCTTGCCGGTGGCTGGTGGATCGAACGGGCGACTGGCGGTCGAGTAGAGCGCGAGCCGCGTGCCTGCATGAACCGCCGCTTGAACGTCCTTGAACGCACCGGACTTGGCTGCCCCGTTATTGGAGCTGCGGATTCAGAGAAGTATCCGCACGACTAGTGTCCGTAAAGTGAACTGATGACAACGTTCCGTATTCTTGTCATTCGCCGAACACACTGTTATGTAGATGCGTTCGCAGTCCACGGCCCGAATTCTTTCTGGCAGAGTCGATCGTCCGGCGACTTCGGTCGTCCCAATAACCGTTGAAGATCCCGTTCGTTCAACATCGAGCGTGTTCGAGCAATTGATTCGGCTCGATATTGCGGTCGAACAAAGGCGTCAAGTGGTAGGAGACAGTCTCATGGAACGTGAGTCCCGGCTCCACGAAACAACAACCGGACACATGCAGTCAGACAACGTTTGGCTCGATGCTCATTTCACTGCATGCCGCAACGAATACGAGCGAATGGTTACAGCGCTTCCGGTTCGCCACGGTTGGCACGTGCTCGACGCAGGTTGCGGCAACGGCGTTTTTCTGCCGAAGCTCGCGGAGTTGGTTGGTCCATCTGGCCGTATCACTGCCAACGATCTCGCGCCAGAACATGTTGCGGATCTCACCACTCGCCTCCGCCTGTCACCGCTTGCGTGCCACGTCACAGTCGACATTGGCAACGTGGTGAGCTTGTCGTACGAAGCTGACTCTTTCGACGGAGTTTGGTGTGGAGCGGTCACCCAGTATCTGAGCGACGACGAGCTACGAACCATGCTGTCTGAGATGTACCGTGTGACGCGTCCCGGCGGTTGGATCGCGATAAAGGATTTCAGCCCTGGCCACAACGAGTTTCATCCGATCCAGCTCGCGCTTCTCTGGCGTTTGTACCAAGCGCTCGAACCAGTTGCCGTCCAGGTGGCCGGGCTAATGCGCGTGCGCGCACTCCGACGATGGATTGAGTCCAGCGGATTCGTGGATGTCCGACAACACACCCACCTGGTGGAACGTTGGGCACCCTTGTCTCCGGCCGATCACGCCTGGATCTCATCCTTCATTGAGTTCATCGCTGGACAGGCTCAAAACGTCGAACTTTCCGCGGAAGATCAGACAACGTGGAACGCGTTGGCAGACTCCCGAAGCCCGCAACATCCGATCAATCAGCCGGATTTCTATTGGTGTGAGGGGCACGTGGTTGCAGTCGGCCAGAAGCCGGAACCGTGAGCTGAAGTGAACCACCCACGACAACGACTCGGTATAACACACAGCCCGCTCGTCAGTGAGCGGGCTCTTCGTTATCGTCGTCTACATGCGCTTTTCGAGGGAGCCGATGGTGAGACTCGAACTCACGACCTGCTGTTTACGAAACAGCTGCTCTACCAACTGAGCTACATCGGCGCGGGATGGAGTTCGGCCGATACCGGCGAACTCACGGCGTCGCGGAAAGATACGGCATCCCGCGACGTGCCCGATTCTAGCACAAACGCCGCGAGCCACAAAATCGCGTGCGCGCGCTCATAATCACATTTGGACCCATCCCGATCCGCTGGAAATCTCCTCTGATCAGCCGTTCCCTCCCCACACCGCCCGCGCAGTTCGGGCAACCAATTCCAGCTTCTGACGCTGGATCTCCGGCGTGATCCGGTTGCCTTCCCAGGTCGAGGCAAAGCCACACTGCGGGCTGAGGGCGAGCCGGTCGAGCGGGACGATCTGGGCCGCTTCCTCAATTCGTTGCTCGAGCTCGCTCTGGGTTTCGAGCCGGGCGTTCTTCGTACTGACCAGGCCCAGAACGATCTCTCGGTCCTCGGGTACGAAGCGCAATGGCGCGAACGTCCCGGAGCGCGGGTCGTCGTATTCGAGCAGGAAGCGCTGGAAGTGGGTCTTCTGGAACACCCGCTCGGCGATGGGGTCGTAGCCGCCGCTCGCATAAAACATGCTCTGGTTGTTGCCGCGGCAGATGTGCACGCCGAAGGTCACACCCTGCTGGGCAAAGCCGTCGATCACCGCGTTGTCGAGCTCGATGGTGCGGTCGATCATCTCGTCCACGTCGCTGCCGCGCTGGCGGTATCCCTCGCGCATCTGCGGGTCGAGCAGCGCGCCATACTGCGGTGCGTCGATCTGGATGTAGTTGCAGCCAAGGCGGATCAGTTCCTCGATCTCGCGGCGGGTAAGATCGACCAGGTCCGCCAGATAGGCATCGCGGGTCGGATACGCGCCGGACGATCGCTCGGGGTCGTAGTATGCCGCTGCCTGCTGCGTGCTCAAGAGCGTCACCTTGGCCTGATGTGTTGTCCGCGCCCGCACGTAGGTGAACTCCTCGGCGCACATCGCGCGCCGCCACTGCAGCTTCTCCACCACGACCGGCCGTGAGTAGACAATCTCGTGGCCCTCCTCGTCGTGAAACGGGATCGCCCAGCCGCCGAACTTGTCGAAACCGTCGAGCGCGTCGACAAGGTGACCGAAAAACGCGTAGCGGCGCTGCTCGCCGTCGGTCAGCACGTCGAGCCCGGCGTTCTCGTGGAGCTGAATCGCCTCGTCTACCGCGCGGTCCTCGATCTTCTTGAATTCAACCGGCCCCATCTCGCCCGCCTCGTGCTGCTTTCGTGCCTGGACCAAATATGCGGGTCGCAATAGACTGCCCACCACGTCGCTTCGAAACATCAGTTGCCTCCTATAGAATCTGGTCGCTTCCAATTCCTGACGTCGCGGTCTCGGGAGATTCGCTTCTGTCCCCGTGTCGAGTTAGCTGCCGGGAATACCGTCCCACTCATTCTCGAAGCCCACATAGTTTTCAGCGAGGGATGTCGCGGCGGCTTTCGAGCCGCAGACGTAGCGCAGCTGAGAGAGGTGCAGGCGATGCTCGAACGGGCCGTCCTCCTCGAACCGGTGGAGCATCGAGGTCATCCACCAGGAGAAGTGCTCGACCCGCCAGACGCGGCGCAGGCAGCTCGCCGAATAGCTGTCCAAGAGCTCGGTCGCGCCGGTCCGATACCACTCCACCAGCGCCGCCGCGAGAACCTGGACGTCGGCGACGGCGAGATTGAGCCCTTTGGCGCCGGTGGCCGGCACGATGTGCGCGGCGTCGCCGGCCAGGAAAAGCCGCCCGTGCTGCATCGGCTCGACGATCATGCTGCGCATCGGCGTGATGCTCCGGTCCACCAGCGGACCCTCGGCGAGAGACCATCCGTCAAGCGCGAACCGGCGCTGAAGCTCATCCCAGATGCGGTCGTCCGACCAGTTGTCGACACGGTCATCGGGACGGCACTGCAGGTAGAGGCGACTAAGCTGCGGAGAGCGCATGCTGTGGAGCGCGAATCCACGCTCGTGGTAGGCGTAGATAAGCTCGTCGGTGGAGGGCGCGACCTCCGCCAGCACGCCCAGCCAGGCAACCGGATACTCTTTCTGAAAAACCTTAAGAGCGCTCGCGGGAATCGCCTGCCGGCAGGCACCGTGCGAGCCATCACAGCCGGCCACGATGTCGCATTCCAGGGCGTGCATCTCGTCCCCTTGCCGGTAACGCAGCGCCGGCCGCGACGACGTTATGTCTTCCACGCTAACCGCCTCGGCCCCGAAGAGGATCTGGCCACCGGCGTCGAGCCTGGCTTGAATCAGGTCTTTCACGACTTCTTGCTGACCGTAGACAGTGATCGCACGCCCGCCGGTGAGATCGCTCAATGGAATCCGGTGCCGCTGCCCGTCGAAGCGTAGCTCGATGCCACGATGCACCATGCCTTCGCGCTGGAGCCGCGCGTCGAGATCGAGCCGGTGGAGCAGATTGACCGTCCCTTGCTCGAGAACGCCCGCTCGGATGCGACGTTCCACGTACTCGCGTTCGCGGGATTCGAGGACGACTGAATCGATTCCGCCGCGTGCCAGCAGGTGGGCGAGAACGAGCCCAGCCGGTCCGGCCCCGACAATCGCGACCTGGGTGCGCATCGCCCGTTCTCCCCTATCCTGAGGCAAAGCGTCGCCTACGTGCGCTCTCAGGCCATCGTAGGGTTGCCAGCGCTGGACGTCAATCACGGTTGACCGCGCCGGCGTGATCGCGCGCCGCCCGACATTCTTCGTTGACAGCCTACTTCCGGGTTGCTAGTTTGTCCGAGCAGGGAAGTCGAACAACGGCCGCACGTTGGAGGAAACATGGATCATGAGCCTATGCCCGAGTGCCAGCTCGACGACGCGAAAGTCGAGAGCTACCGCGCCATCTACCGCGACTTAATCGGGTTTGTGCCGCCGCGCATTGCCGCCCGCACCGATCTGCTGGCACGGGTCGATCCGGAGCTGCTCGCTCTGCAGGAGGAGATGCGGCGCCACGCCATGTATCCCAACTGCTTCGACGTGAAGACCGCCCAGCTCATGCTCTTCGGTATGCTGCTGATGACTCTTGCCGACGCCACGCGCCTCCACGCCATTGCGGCGCGCCGCGCGGGCGCGACCTGGGAAGAGATGAGCGCCGTCGTCAATTTGGCATTCCTCTTTCGCGGCCTGCCGGCCGCCAATCTCGGTGCCCAGATCATTGAGGAGATCGCTGAGAGTGAGTCGTCGAGCGAAAGGTGATGAGCGATGGCCAGGCAATTCGACGACACACCCGAGCCGATCCTTGACGTCGCCCACCTTGGGCACGTCGAGCTTCTGACGCCGAAGCCGGAGGAGAGTCTCTGGTTCTTCAAGACCGTGCTGGGGATGAGCGAGACCGACCGTGCGGGACAGTCGGTCTTCCTGCGCGGCGCGGGCGACTACGAGCGACACACCCTCAAACTGACCGAGCACTCGCAAGCTGGTGTCGGCCACATCGCATGGCGCGCGGTGAGCCCGCAGGCGCTGTCGCGCCGGGTCGCGGCGCTGGAGGCGAGCGGACTTGGACGTGGCTGGATCGAAGGCGATTTCGGCCATGGCCCCGCCTACCGGTTCTTCGATCCAGACGGCCACCGCATGGAGCTCTACTACGTCGCCGATCGTTACCGGGCACCTGAGGACCAGCGGTCACGGCTGAAGAATCAGCCTCAACGCTATGCACAGGTCGGCGCGGGCATTCGACGGCTCGACCACGTCAACCTGCTCTGCGAGGAGGTCACGCCGAATCGCATGTTCATGCAGGAGAAGCTCGGCTTCCGCCTGCGCGAGCACGTCATCCTCGACGACGGCACCGAAGCAGCCGCCTGGATCAGCGTGACCCCGCTCGTCCACGACGTCGCCTACACGCTCGACGCGACTCGAACGCGAGGCCGGCTGCACCACGTCGCCTTCTGGGTTGATAACCGGGAGGACGTGCTGCGCGCCGCCGACGTTCTCCTCGAGAACGACATCTTCATCGAGACCGGCCCATCCAAGCACGCCGTCACACAGGCGTTCTTCCTGTATGGCTACGAACCGGGCGGCAACCGATTCGAGATCTTCAGCGGCGGCTACCTGATCTTCGCGCCGGACTGGGAGCCGGTCGTCTGGACGCAGGCCGAACGTGCCAAGGGGCAGGCCTGGGGGCTGCGGCTCCCCGAAAGCTTCCACGCCTACGGCACGCCCGTCGTCGACGTTCCCCGCGAGAATATGCGCGACGTGCCAGTGGTGGAGCACGTGGTCGTGCCGGGCTCAGATGCTGAGTAGGTCCGCCGGCCGGCTTACGATTTCTCCAACTGAGAGCACCAACCCAACGGCAGAGGCCCGACCATCGCTGGCCGGGCCCTCTGTCGAGCTCACGCCAACCGTGCGGACGGTCGTAAATGACGGCGCGGCCGTCCCGAGACTAGTTGCCGTTGACGGCGGCGACCAGATCCGGCACCAGGTTGGCTGCGTTCGGCGTACCCAGCCCGGTGACGGGATCCCAGCCGGTCGTAGCCGGGTAGCCTGGGATCGTCGGGTCGATCTGATTGTTGCCGGTCGTCACGTCATAGAAATCGTTCGCATAGCGGGTCGGATCGGCCCCGATCTTGTACAGCCCGGGGTTGATCAGTCCGAGCCCGCCGCCGTTGACCTGACCCGCCAATGCCACCAGACCGGCCCACTGTGGACAGCTCAACGACGTTCCGCCGATGTCGTACCAGCCGGTGCTGCACGGGCTGGTGCCACACATCAGCCCGCTCTGGCCGTCCGGCGGGAGCGAGATGTAGACGAGCGCGCCCGTCAGAGCGCTCGCCTGGAGACTGACGTCCGGCACTCCGCGCATATCGCCGATCGTCGTGCTCCCAGCGGGCAAGCGAGTCTTGATAGCTCGGCTTGGCGAAGACGTGGCTGAATCCGCCGCCGCTGACGATCCAGCCGACCTCAGCTTGCTCGGGTTCGCCTGGCATGCGTGCGGTGGGTTGGCGCTGTCGACAACACGAGCGCTTGTGCTGGCCGTGTCGGTGCAGAGGTAGGTGCCCCCGACGCCGGTGACCAGCGGATCACTGGCGGGCCACTCCACCGTCGGGTAGGGGATGGTCGAGCCGCCCTGACCGACCGGCTGTTTGGTCGAGTTGGCGGTGCCGCCGTCACCAGACGAGCCGAGCACCGTGACGCCGTTCTGTGACGCCGAGATGAACGCGTGGCGCAGGTTGAGGAGCGACTGCGAGCTGCCGAACGCATCCTCCGCCGAGGCGAAGCTCTGCGAGATGACCTGAGCCAGGTGATGGTCGACCACGTACTGCTCGGCATTCATCATGTCAGGGAAGCCCTGAACGCCGAGCGTCTCGGCGGTTGGAGTCGTGACCAGCAGAATGTTGGCCATCGGCGCCATGGCGTGCGCCATCTCGACGTCGAGCGAGACTTCGAGCGCCCAGGCCGACTTGTCCTCCTGCCCCGTCCCCTTGCTCGTGGGCGGCGGGCTCTTGGTGGCCGGCGAGCCCTGGATGTGCAGCACACTGAATGTCGGCATGCCCGCCGCGCAGGTCACGCCTTCCTCACCACACATCGATTGAAGCCCGAAGGCCTGGTTGAAGACGTGCAGATCGTGGGCGATCGTGTCACTGCCGTAGGCGTCGACGATGGCGATCGTGACGCCCTTTCCGTTGATACTGTGGTCGTAGAGCGGCCCAACGTTGTAAGCCGCCTGAATCGCCAGCGGGCTGAAGCAGCGCCGGCCGACCGAATTGCACTGTGCTTCGGTCGGCGGGGTGGTAGAAGAACTGATGAAGGCGTAATCGCTGACAGTCGGCTGCAGCACGATCGGCTGCAACACGGATCCGGCCTGCATGCTGGCCGGTAACAGGGCACTGAAGCCAAGATACAGCGCCAAGACTACACGCCGCATATATTCCTCCCATGATGAACACGTGCCAACCCAGGAAATCCAGTCTCAACGGAGCGCACCTGGTCGTGAAGAGTCTTCGGGCCGAGCCTGCCCCCTCCTGCCTCCTTCCTGCTAACGACGACCGGCGCGTGGGTACATCGGTCCCCGAGATAGAAGACATCAGCCTGCTCGGCTGAGATGTTTGGAATCCTGGCTAGGCTTCCATCATAGCAACATGTGAGGGAAGGATGAAGACCCGCGGCGTGATGGCGTCCGCAGCGACAGCTGCACGACGAGGAGTCGCATTTGAGCGGAAATCATCACCCGCTGCCGGCGATCGCTTCAACTGGAAGAGCCGGCCACCGAGCGGATCACCGAACCCGTCGTCGCGAGGACCGCGCTCAGTGTGATGGCCAATCCGACAGGATCAGGCGAGCGCGATGCAGGCAAAACCGCACTTGGCCTGTGTTGGTACGCCGAATCGGACGGTATGGCGTGCTGGGAGTCCGCCTGGGAAGTGCTTGACATACTCGGCGTTGATCTCATCGTAGTCAGCCGAGTTCGTAATCAGGAACGTCACCTGGACGACCTTCTCCATCGAACTGCCGGCTTCTTCGAGCACGTCTTTCATGTTGTTCAAGGCGGCGCGTGCTTCCTCGCTCGCGCTGCCGGAGATTCCGCCTGAGATACCAGAAACGAAGACCAGTCCGGCTGCCTTTGTGGCGCGCGCGAATGGGCGCTTCGCGCCCGGCTCCGGCGGGCGAATGAACTCGATATCTGCCATGATTCCCCATTCCCTCGATCGGCACGACACCATACACGCCCAACGCGGAGTTTGCTCCGCGCAGACACATGCACACGAGCTTGGCGATCATGACAGAAACACGTGAAGACAACAACCACGGAAAAGCCCGCTCGATTCTGAGCGGGCTTTCGACTTCACGCGTCTGGATAAGGTGTTGTTATGAGAGCCCACGCTGGGATTCGAACCCTCGGCGAGATGCGTACCCGGAAAATACTTGGGTCCACTGTGATCGTTGCCTGATTTCAGCACGAGAACGGGGAAACGAAGCGAGCGAAAGCGGGACAGTTATGGTGTCGAGATGCCGCGGGCTCTCGTCTTGGTTTCATCCTGGTTGGGAAGCAATATTGAGCGCCGATGATGAGCAAGCTGATCCAGCTCAAGTTAGAGTCCCAGGGAGTGTGTAGATAGGCAGAAGCTGTTGACGAGAACGGCCAAGGCGTGGTTCTCATCGGTTGAGTCATCAGAGACCGAAAGGAGACCACCGCCATGGCCGATAGCCTGAGCATCGCATTGGAGGAGTTGCTGCGCAAGGTCGAGCTCGAGGGAGATGTCGACATCCTGCGAGAGGGAGTGCGGGTCTTGAGCCAGGCGCTGATGGAGCTTGAACTCCGCCAGCAACTGGGTGCCGACCGGCATGAGCGCACGCCGGAGCGGACCGGGCAGCGGAACGGCTACCGGGAGCGACGCTGGGACACGCGGGTCGGGAGCATTGAGTTGCAGGTTCCCCGGGTCCGAGCCGGCGGCTTCATCCCGGCGTTGCTGGAGCCACGGAAACGGGCCGAACGGGCGTTGGTCGCGGTGGTGCAGGAGGCCTACATCCATGGCGTCTCGACCCGTCGAGTCGACGATCTGGTGCAGGCCTTGGGGATCACCGGGATCAGTAAGAGCGAGGTGAGCCGGATGTGTCAGGGGCTCGACGAGGAGGTGCGACGCTTCTCGGACCCGGCCGCTGACCGGTGCCTATCCCTACGTCTGGCTGGATGCCACCTATCTCAAGGTGCGGGAGGACCACCGGGTCGTCTCCATGGCCGTCGTGATCGCCGTGGGAGTCAACGCCAACGGCCAGCGGGAAGTGTTGGGTCTGGACGTGGGGCCAAGTGAAGACGGGGCCTTCTGGCTACGGTTCCTCCGAGACCTGGTGGCGCGGGGTCTGAGCGGGGTTCGCCTGGTCACCAGCGATGCCCATGAAGGGCTGAAGGCCGCCATCGCGGCGGTCCTGCATGGGGCCAGTTGGCAGCGCTGTCGCGTCCACTTCGTCCGGAACGCCCTGGCGCTGGTCCCGAAAAGCGCCGCCGAATTGGTGGCCGCCAGCATCCGGACAGTCTTTGCCCAGCCAGATACGGCGAGTGGTCGTGAGCAGTGGCGGAAAGTGGCCGACGGCTTTCGGGCGCGATTTCCGCGCCTGGCGGACCTGATGGACGGGGCGGAAGATGAGGTTCTCGCCTATCTCAGCGTCCCGCGGGCCCACTGGCGCCAGGTCTGGTCGACCAACCCACTCGAGCGTCTGAACAAGGAGGTCAAGCGACGCAGTGACGTCGTCGGCATCTTCCCGAATGCCGCGGCGGTGACGCGGCTGGTGGGCATGGTGCTGGCCGAGCAGCACGACGAGTGGCAGGTGACGCGCCGCTATCTCAGTCCAGAATCGCTCGCCACATTGGTCGCCAAACCGGACGTCCAGCCGGTCGCTGAACTTGCTGCGGACTAAGGAGCGTTGAATCGAGAACCACGCGATTTACACACTTGACGGGACATGATCCCAGCTCAATGTAGAAATTCGTCATCGATGTTTCTCACATTCCACGCGGAGTCCATCGCAATGATACGAACGAGTGCCAGTCTGAGGGAATCATGCGTGAGTCCGCAGATGGACCGTATGTCGTTCTTTTTCTCCAAGTTCGCTCGACGATCCTGGTTTGCATGTACGATTGCTGATCGCCATTTATATGACAACTCCGTGTTGTCACGGAACTGTGTACGGCTCTCCCTGGTCTCTCCAAGGAGTCTCGCAACACGGAGCGCGACACGGAACTGAAGCTCAGACGTTTCAGGCAGGAACAGAGATTCCAACCCAATCCAAAGGTCGACGAGCTCGTCTTCACGCCGGGTACGATCCATGGATTCGGACCATCTTCGAAGCGCGGTATCTATTGTTTTCTGGTTGACGGATCTCTCGTAGGCTTCCCAAGTTAGAAGAATCGTGCTCACCATCGAAGAATCGACGGCCACAACCGGGTCCCAGAAATTTGGCAACGTTTCCACTGGAGTTGACGTGCCGTACGGGAACGGACAAATCACTTTCATGGTTGAACGCCGTTCTACGAGCGGGGCAACAATCCGACTATCAAACAGAAGACGTAGCAGCTGAATGACCAATTCTCGGTGCTTTCTTAGCCCGCTCGCGTCCCATTGCCGCCGACGTTCCGCCGAGCCCCACACTGACGATGTTTCGAGAACCGCGTCGAATTTGCCGACGCTTTCCAAAATACCAGGGTCTTTGGCAAATGGAGACGCAAACATTGGGTTGAGCCAACTCTCGATTTCGCCCGGCTCTGCTCTTGTGATCCTTGACGACTCCGTGATGTTTATGGGCGATTCGACGGCAAGTGACACATTCAGTAGCGGTGCTCGCTCAACCACGTTCACCGTATCAGTAGCCCAATCGTCTTCCAGTTGGCCAAAGACGACCTCGAATTCCTCGTCGCTGAACTGGAAGGTGTTGGCGTGACTCAAGTAGGCTTCAAGAAACGGGTTGATGATCTTGTGCACAATCTCCAAATCAATGGGCAGCCTCGACAGGGGGTCCGCTTGCGGTCCAAAAAACGATGCTAGTGCGGTAGGCGGGTTAGTACGGATTACGTCATAAAGATGCTGCGCTGTTTGGATCGATTCGTGGTGTCGAAACCGTAGGAGATTGGCAACGCGTCTTACGTCTGGACGTAGCACGGTCGCGAAGCTCTGACGGGACTCCGCCACTTCCTCGATCTGGTGCCAAGTTCTGTATGGAAGCTCATACTGCTCCAATGCGCGGCAAAAGTCTGCAAGGAAAGACCGAAAACCTTCTTTAATCTGCTCCAATTCCGCCTACCTCCGATGCGACTACGGTTCGCGCGCCGATGTTCGAATGCTAGTCATGGCAATCTTCGGCGCAGTTTGCGTCGCGGATACGCTATGGGAGTTGCACCAAACTCTTCGTCATCCGCTGTGACAGACATATGCCACCTCCGCTTGCCATTGCCATGGAGGTGATGATGGAGAACACCCCGAAGTTGTTCTTCGGCTCACGGAGCATCAGAACTGGCTCGTAAAGCTCTGGCGGATTTTGATATTCCACCCGAATCAAGAACCTGCGTAATTCATAGCCCAGAGCGGCGGTTGCAACCCACTGGGCAGTAGTTAGACGCACCAACCCTTCGGTCCAGCGAGCGCTCGAACGCAGTACAATTGCGTCCATCCTGTCGTTTCCGTGCACATCATCACACAATCACTTAGTCACGTACCACTTCGCATATCCTAGCGGTGGCTCGCCGATTTTCCATGAGCGACGCTTCGCGAGGTTCGAGACGCCATCGCTCTGAGGATTTTGGGGTCAATCGCGGCATTGCTGAACTCCGCCAACGATTGCCAATGGGTCATCACGCATAGAGCGAAGACTGCGGGGCGCCGTACGACATCCGAGCGCCCGCAATGAATATGGTTTGCGGTTGGGATATCCAAAATCGTTGGATGCCAATTCGTAACGAAATTGTTACAACGAGTCTATTTACATCCGAATCGACTCTCCCGAAAATGAACTGGCGCGACACCGAAGCCCCGTCACACGTTGGAGAATCGTCATGCGACAATTTAGCCGAGTCTTGGGCGTGATGGCACTGCTGAGCCTGTGGCTCGTCGTAGCCGCTCCGGCATCTGCTGTGTCAATCGCCGGGAACTTCTTTGGGAACACCTGGGCGCACACCGACCAACCGATCGCGGCCGGTCAGGTAAACCGCACCTGGATGTGGGGACCCTCAGCCAACACTCAATTGTTGCTTGAACCGTATGCTGAGTCTCCCAACGGACAGCGACAGGTGCAGTATTTCGATAAAACACGAATGGAGATCACTCATCCGGACGGTGATGCGGCATCCATCTGGTACGTGACGAACGGTTTGTTGGCCAAGGAACTCATCACCGGTCAACTCCAGTTAGGCGACAATTCCTTCGAACAACACGACCCGGCACAGGTGAACGTCGCTGGAGACGCCAACGATACGCATGGTCCAACCTACGCGACGTTCAACACACTCATCGGTTTTGGGGCGATTCCCAACGGCTGGAAAATCACCCAGACCGTCGACCGTGCTGGCACGGTCGGCACCGACGAGAGCCTTGCCAGCTACGACGTGACCGCGATCGATGTCGGGGCTCCAACGCATCATGGCGTGGCGTCCGTGTTCTGGAGCTTCATGAATACGTCAGGGACGGTGTTCGACAACGGGTCGTATCACAACGCCGCCCTGTTCGAGAATCCGTTCTACGCGACTGGATATCCGCTGACCGAGGCGTATTGGACGAACGTGCTTGTGGCCGGAGTGCCAAAACAAGTGTTGGTCCAGGTCTTCGAGCGGCGCGTTCTCACCTACACACCGAGTAACTCTGACGGGATGGAAAGTGGAGGCCGGCAACGTTGGTCAGCACTACTACACATGGCGGTACGGCCAGCTTAGCAAGTCGGTGACGATTGACCCGAACCCACCCAGTGCCTGGGCGCCGCCTGCGCCGCCATCACCTGCTCCACCACCGCCGGTGACCGGAGGAGGAGATAAGAATTGCAGCGATTTCTCGACCCACCAGGAAGCCCAGCAATACTTCGTGAGCCATGGCGGGTCGCCAACAAACAACGTCGACGGACTCGATGCAGATCACAACGGTATTGCGTGCGAGAGCCTTCCGTGAACGGACAGGCCGCAGTCGACGGAATTATGTCAACGATTTGACCTACGGTCCGAAAGCGACGACGGCAAGGCCTGCGAGGAATCGACAGTTGGATGCCAGCGATGGTGGCTTGACGCCGAAAAGCCGGGCATACCGTTCGTGACTCGATAACGACTTCAGCGGGCGTTCAAGCGACGAGTGCTTCCCCGCGCCAGCGCAGCTTTGGATTGGTCTTTTGCGTGTGAACCGGCTGATTGAACCGAGGGAGCCCACGCTGGGATTCGAACCCAGGACCTCATTCTTACCAAGAATGTGCTCTGCCAACTGAGCTACGTGGGCAACGTAACGGACATACTATACTCAAGACGCTACGAGCATGCCACAGCGCGCCGATCAGCTTTCAGGCGAGGATTTGTGAGCCGCCACCGGCTCTTTTTCCTCGACCGGCGACATCTCCGGCGTCCATGGCTCACCGTCGAACGACTCGACTTGCACTCCCATCTGGTTCAGAAACGGCGTCACCCAGCGCGCCAGGTGCGGGCGCGGATAGACCGGCATTCCCGGCGCGTGCGAATCCGACCCGCTGCTGACCAGCAAGCCCCGGTCGAGCGCCATACCACGGTAGAGCGCGGTGTCGTCGTTGCTGTACGAGCGGTAATGCCCTTCAAGACCGTCGATCGGGATCGTCGCGAGCATGCGATCGAACCGGTCGGACGCCAACAGCCCGGCGCCGTCGTCACGCCCAGGGTGGGCGATGATGCAGGTGCCACCGGCCGCGTGCGCCGCGTCAACGACCTGCTCCAGCGGCGTGTCGACCCTCAGATCCTCACCGCATTTGATCGACAGCTGGTGGGCCGTGGTCAGGCTACTGGCGTGCCCGTCCTTGATCGCGGTCAGCAGCACGTGAACCGGCAGCAACGGACGGCCGTCGACCACGTCGGCCAGTGACGGCAGCTTGTGGCCGTTCTGCTCCATCAACGAGATGGCTCTTTCGGCCGCCGCGCGCAGATTCGCCTGCTGGCGCGCCAACAGAGCGCCGAATTCCGTTGACGACATGCGGCCCGGCTCGATGCCGTAAACCAGCAGGTGCCACTGGCGCTCGTCCCACCAGGTGGTGAACTCGACACCGGGGATGACCGTCAGCCCCTTCTCAGTGCCGCGCTCCATAAACTCAGGGACGGAGCGCATCGTGTCGTGGTCGCAGACCGAAACAACCCGGAAATCGTGCTCGACCAGGTAGTCGACCAGCTGAGCCGTATTCCAGCCACCATCGCTCGAACGCGTGTGCATGTGAAAATCTACCCGATCGAGCGGTGCAAGCTCGGCTCTCGGCTGGATCATCGTGCCTCTCAATCTCATAACCATGAACAAGTCAACGTCAGCGGTGCGTCATCTCATTATATCGAGCGGGGCCAAAATCGCTGCTCAGACGCCAACCGCGAGCATGCGATCGATGGCTACGCGAGCACGTTCGGCGATTTCCGATTCCACGCTTACGCGATACGTCATGTCGGAGAGCGAGCGGTGCAGCTTTTCGAGCGTGATCATTTTCATGTAGCCGCAAACTGCCGACTCCCGCACCGGCTTGAACGTCTTCCCGGGGGCCAGGAGCTTCAAACGATGCAGCACGCCGGTCTCGGTCGCCACGATGAAGCTGTTCGCGTCGGACGCGGCCGCGTGTCGCACCATGCCTTCGGTCGAGAGAACATGCGTGCGGTGTGCGTCGAGCCGTCCCGACTGAATATCGAGCAGGCAGCGTGAACCGCAGGCGCATTCAGGGTGGACCAGCAGCTCCGCCTCCGGATTCGCGCGTCGCGCACGCTCCACGTCTTCAGCCATGATCCCGGCATGCACGTGACATTCGCCCATCCACAGATGGATATTGGCGCGGCCAGTTTCGCGCCGCACAAACTCGCCCAGGAACATATCGGGCAGGAAGAGAATCTCCCGCTCCGCGGGGATCGAACGGACGATGTCGACCGCGTTCGCCGACGTGCAGCAATAATCGGACTCCGCTTTGACCTCGGCGGTCGTGTTGACGTATGACACGACGACCGCACCGGGATGCTCCGCCTTCCAGGCTCGAAGCTGGTCCGCGGTGATGCTGGACGCGAGCGAGCACCCCGCGTCGAGATCGGGAATCAGGACGGTTTTGCCCGGGCACAGGATGGCTGCCGTTTCGGCCATGAAGTGAACGCCGCAGAAGACGATGACGTCCGCGTCGGTGTGGGCGGCTTGCCGCGAGAGTCCCAGCGAATCACCGACGAAGTCGGCGATGTCCTGTATTTCGGGAACCTGATACGTGTGCGCCAGGATTACGGCATTACGTTCTTCACGCAGGCGCTTGATCTCCTCGATAAGCTCCAGCCGATCCGGCGTCATTGCCGGTTCACCACCGTTGCGCGTCTTCGTCAGCAGCAGCGACGAGCCTGAAGACATGTGACGTCCCTTCTTGGTCCAAAATCCGCGCTCGGGATTCCCGGTGCGACACAGCAGCTGTTGTCCAGAGCGAGGCACAGGTACCAGCAAGATCCATTGCTGGTGCGATCGAGTTCGCGGGCAATCATCACGGAGTGTGGCCTTGCACGTCGTTCGGCCCTCCGGCGATCTCTCGCGGGCCAATGTAGTGGAACAAACGCGCCGGCCGTCGTGTGCGCCGATCGCGACTGCCCGGCACCGGCGCCAGATCCCAGCGGGTCAACATCTGACGCGAAAAATTGCTGGGGTCGTACCGTTCACCGATGACCGCCTCGTGCACGAGCCGCAGATCGGCCATCGTGAAACTCTCCGGCAGGAGATAGAAGGCGAGCGGCGTGTAGAGGATCTTCTGCGCCAGGCGCCAGCGGGCGTAGGACGCGATCCGTCCATGATCGAACGCGAGCGGTCCGGGGAGCTCGTCGATCGGGAACCAGGACACCTCCTCGACGCTTCGTCCCAACCTCGTCTCGGCGCGCTGGCGCATCGACGGGACGCCGGAAGGAAGAATGGCGTAATAGGCAACGGATATCGCCCGGCCGCGCGCGTCGCGCCCCGGATCGCCAAATGTGTACAGCTGCTCCAGATACAGCCCCCAGAGCCCGGTCGTCTCACTCAGCACGCGCTGGGCCGAGTCGTCCAACGGCTCCTCGGATTCCACTTCTCCACTCGGGAGCGACCAGGCACCCGCGAACGGCTCGTCACGACGCCGCACGAGCAGTACGCGCAGCTCTCGATCCTCCAGGGCAAAACAGGCGATGTCGGTTGTCAGGATCAGTTCTCGCCGCATTTCGCCTCCTTCGAATCTCCCCTACGAATAATAGTCACATGTACCATGAACTGTCAACCTCAACCTCGATCGTGAACGGAGCGTTCGGACTGTTGCGTGTCACGGAGGATTATGTCGCGTTGGAACGCCTGTTCGAGATGGTGGAAGCGCGGTGACAGCGTGCATGTGCGAGGTTCGCGGCGTCAGCTGCAAGCGCTATGCAGTATCACGACGATCTGCGTCGAGCGTCTCGCCAGGAGAGATCGAGGAGCGCGATCAGGATCTGCGTGGTCAGTTCCCGGTTGACCCGATCCTGACTTTCCAACGCGCGCACGACCGCGTCGTTGAAGACCTGCTGGCGGCCGAGGAAACGTCGCGTGAGGCTCGCCCGCAGCCCTGTTCCGCCCTGTGCGGCGGGAGGAAGAACGACTTCGCGACGGGATCGCACGTCATCCAGCGCCTGAATCATCGCCAGTAGCGGCGCACCGTCAAACATGGCGTCGTCACCAATGCGCGGCGGATACGAGATGCGTGCCAGTTCTTCAACCGCCGAAACGCCGGAGGAAACCGGCCAGTCTGCACCGTCCACCGCGCTCAATTCACCGCGGATCCGGTCGATCTCGGCCGGGACGAATCGACCCCACCAGTCTTCCGGCGTCAACGATTTGAGCGCGAAACGCAGACGGTTGCGATGAAAGGATCGGTAGTAGTCGAGCGACTGTCCAAGCGTGACGCTCTCGACGTGGACGGCGGTCAACTGAGGCTGGTACCGCACTTCCCATCCAGCCTCTCGCAACCTGAGGCAGAGATCTACGTCCTCGTAGTAGGCGGGCCAGAAGCGCGCGTCGAAGCCGTCGACCTCGTCGACCGCGGAACGCCGCAGGGCCATCGCGCCGCCGGTGACGAAGTCCACCTCGGCCGGTTCATCCCATTGCCCGTCGTCTGGCTCGCGATAGCCACGGTGAGCGGTGGTCAGCAACGGCCAACTGAGCACTCCGCCGGCATGTTGCAGCAGCTTGCCGTCGGGATAGCGAAGTTTCGCGCCCGCCGCGCCAAGCCGGGGGAAGGATGCGAACAGGGTGAGAAGCTGCTCGCCCATGCCGGGGTCGACCTCCACGTCCGGATTGAGCACCAGCACGATCGGCGCTTCCGTACGTTCGAAGCCACGATTGGCGCCGCCCGCGAATCCCAAGTTGGCGGAGCTTTGCTCCACCACGACCTGCGGCCAGGCGGCGAGCTCGCGCAGAGAGTCGTCGGTCGAGGCATTGTCCACCACGACGACTTCGTCCGGTGGGCGACTATTGGCATACAGGGCCCTCAGACAGCTGTCGATGAAGGCACTGGAGTTGAAGTTGACGACCACCGCGGCCCAGCGATTCGGCTCCAGCGATTGGCTCATGTGCAACCCCGTCACGATCGCGCGAGAAATCGGTTACACTCTGCCAGACGCATTTTGGTCTGATTTCTCACCGTCATTAGGTCCTTCGTGATGAGACCGATCGATGACTGAACGTCATGAAATGAGCGCCACATCGTCCGGTCAGCCGGGATACGTCACGCTGGACGACCCGCCTCGCCCACCGACAGCCGATCCACTTGATTGGCCGGTTCACCTCGGTGACGACAGTATCAATTCGCTCTCGATCGTGATTCCGCTTCTCAACGAGGCCGAAAGCATCGCGGAGCTGTATGGCGAGATCGTTGCCGGAGTCCAACCACTCAATCTCCCCTGGGAGCTCATCTTCATCGACGACGGGAGCACCGATGGATCGGCCGTAGCGCTGCGCGAACTCTTCGTCAAAGACCCTCGCGTACGGATCATCGAGTTTCGCCGCAATTTTGGCAAATCAGCGGCCCTCGCGGCCGGGTTCCAGATGGCGTCGGGCGACGCGATCATCACGATGGACGCGGATTTGCAGGATTCGCCCGGCGAGATCCCGCGGCTGATCGAACAGCTCAACGACGGAGCGGATCTGGTCAGCGGCTGGAAGTTCCCGCGCAACGATCCCCTGAGCAAACGTCTTCCATCGTCGCTCTTCAACAACGTCGTTCGTTCGTTGAGCGGGGTGGAACTGCACGATTTCAACTGCGGGCTCAAGGCGTATCGACGCGAGGTCGTCAAAGACATCAAGATCTACGGTGAGCTTCATCGCTATATTCCGGTGCTGGCCCATTTTCGCGGCTTTCGCGTCGTCGAGATCAAGGTCAGCCATCGGGCGCGTCGCTATGGCACATCCAAATTCGGTAACGCGCGCTTCGCCCGAGGTTTCTTCGACCTCCTGACCGTTCTCTTCCTGGCCCAGTACACGCGGCGCCCGCTGCATTTCTTCGGCTGGTTCGGCATCGCCGCCTTGATGGTCGGCTTCGTCATCAATGCCTATCTCGCGGTTATGTGGTTCCTCGGGCCATCCGATCGGCACCCGTCCACTACTCACACTGGGTGTGTTGCTGATGATCATGGGGGCTCAGTTTGTGGTATTTGGGCTACTCGCCGAAATGATCGCGAGCACCAAGACCGAGACGCGACTATAGCGTCCGGCGTACGTTCAGCCGTGCCGACTGGCCGCGGACCGCAGCGACGGTGATGAACGCACTTGAGGAATAAGTCGAGCGTCGAAACGCTCGGAGCACGTCCCGTGCGATCTGTGTGGGGCGGACGATGCCGTGACCGGTGCTCAAACTGCGCGACCGCATGTTCGCGACGACTTCGATCACGTCTCTGCCTCGTCCAATGCCGTCGCTGCGGCCTCCTCTACCTGAATCCCCGTCCAGCACCCAGCGATATCGATCGCTACTACCAGGAGAGCTACGCGCCGTTTGCGCGTACGCGGTGTCGCCGGGCGAGTGAAGCGCTGGACCATCGAACGTGAGGTAAACGCGACTCTGGTCGTCGCTGGCGCCCGCCGGCCAGGATACTCGACGTCGGTTGTGCCACGGGAGACCTGCTGCGAGCCATCCACGAGCGCGGTAATCCGAACGTGCTCGGGCATCGAGCCGAACGCGGGCGCGTCGGCAACCGCCCGCGATCGATGGGGGCTTCAGGTCATCACCGGCACGCTCGAAGAAGCGCGACTCCCCAGCGAGTTCCGTCGACGTGGCCCTCTTATCGCACACGATCGAGCATCTTCCCTCACCGTCCGGAACGATCGACGAACTGGCACGAGTGATCGCGCCCGGCGGCAGGCTCATCCTCTGGCTCCCCAACGCCAGATCGCTCGCAGCGCGGCGGCTCGGCGAGTGGTGGATCGGCTACGATGCTCCCCGTCATTTCTTCGCGTTCACTCCCGACACGCTCACCGGCATGCTCCGAGAGCATGACTTCGAGGTTCGTTCGATCAAGCATGAATGGATCGGGCTGGAGTGGTCCTGGGCATTACGGCTCTTCGCGCGGGACCGCGTCCACAGTGGTTCGCTCGATCGCGTATTGTCGACGCTCCACCCAGGACTGACCGTCGCGCTGACACCGGTTTCGGCCGTTGCCGCCGCGATGGGTCGCGCCGGTCGCATCCGTGTCGTCGCGGTCAAGCACCGGTAAGCGTTCCGGCACGGGCGTACGTACATATTCGCTGCTTGACACTGCTCGCGCCGGGTTGGTATTCTTCCTGACTGATCGCGAGGCGCATTCGTCTAGCGGCCTAGGACACCGCCCTCTCAAGGCGGAGACCACGGGTTCGAATCCCGTATGCGCTACCAAGCAGAACGCCCGGCCGCAGTTGGCCGGGCGTTTGTTATGTCGGATTCGTTGTTATGGCAACGATTGACACCACGGAGCACGCCCACGAGTTGTCCAGCTTCGGGAAATCGTTGGACATGGCGATCGCCAGGCACAACCAGCGATGACGGAGAGAGGGCGACCCGTGAGTCGCCCTCTAGCGCACGCACGTTCCGCTGTCGACCGCGTCAGATACCGAGGGCGAGACCTTCGCCGCGGGCGTCGCTGCCACCCGAGATGACGCCGGTTTCGGGGTCCATCCCGATCACCTGCGCGTCGCCTCCGTTGGCCCAGGCACCCAGAACCGATACCCGATGCCCGCGAGCGCCAAGCTCCTCGATAACGCCGTCGCCGACGCGACCTTCGATGCGCAGCGAGAACTCGTTCGGCAGGTTGATCGGATCGGTTCCCGGAAAGCTCATCCAGCGCGGCGCCTCGACCGCTTCCTGCTCGTTCATCCCGAAATCGATCATGTTGCTGATAACCTGCATATTCCATTGCGGCTGGCCATCGCCACCCGGCGTGCCGCCAACCCAACGGATACGTCCACCGTGCGTGACGAGGTAACAGTTGAGCGTATGCATCGTGCGCTTGCCACTGGCGATTACGTTTGGATGCCCCTCTTCGAGGGTGAAGCCGCGGCCCGCCCGGTTGTTCAACGTCACCCCGGTATCACCGGCCACGACCTGGCTGCCGAATCCGGCGGATAGGCTCGTAATGAGCGATACGGCATTTCCCTCACCGTCCATGGTACAGAGATACGTGGTGTCGCCGACGTGTTCCGGAATCAGCCCCGCGTTGACCTGATCCTTGGCGCGGCGCATGTCGATCTCCGCGAAGCGCGCCTTCCCAAACTCATCGCCCAGCATCTTCTCGAGCGGCACATCGACGAAACGCGGATCCCCTGAATAGGCAAGCCGGTCGGCGAAAGCCAGCTTCTTGGCTTCGACCATCAAATGGATCGCGTCGGCGCTGTTGACGCCCATTGCCTGCACGTCGGCGTTGGAAATGATGTTGAGCTCTTCCAGCACAATGTGTCCCTGAGACGGCAACGTCGTCTGATAGACGGTGTAGCCGCGGTAGTCGGTCTTGATTGGTTCGTAGACCTCGGACGCATGATCGGCGAAATCTTCCTTGGTCAGAAGACCGCCGATCTTCTGGACGTAGGCCGCGATGCGCTCGGCGAGCTCTCCGCGATAGAAGACGTCGGGCCCACCATCCTGCACCGTGCGAAGCGTGCGCGCGAGGTTCGTCTGGCGGAACACAGATCCCGGAGCCGGAGCCTTGCCATCGCGCAGGAAAACAGCGGCCGAGGCCTCATACTCCGCCAGCCGGTCGGCGCTGCCGCCGATAGTCCGGCTCCCGACATGCGTCAACGGGAAACCATCCTCGGCGTAGCGAATCGCGTTGCGGAACAGATCCGCTCGATCCAGCTTGCAGAAGCGATCCATGGCAGTGAAATAGGCATCGACCGCGCCCGGCACCGCGATCGATAGCGGTCCGAAGAACGGCATCTTCTCGTAGTTGCGCTCCAGAAAATACTCGAGGTCGGCTTTGCGCGGACCGATACCGGATCCGTTGATCGCCGTCACGTTGCCGGTCTTCGCTTCGTGATACAGGATGAAGGCATCACCTCCCAGACCGTTCATCGCGGGAATGACGACGCCCGTCGTCATCGCGGCCGCGATCGCGGCGTCCATCGCGTTTCCACCTCGCCGCAATGCGTCGAGACCGGCCGCGGTCGCGAGGGGGTGACCCGTCGCTACCATTCCATCTTTGCTCATGGCGAGCGCGCGCAGCGTCGTGCCGTTCCGTACCACAGCTCGAGACCCTCTCTACTCAACCTTCATATTTCGGTGAAACTTCCAACAGCGAGTCTAACTGATTTCATCCCGTCATGCGCAGCGTGGCGACAACCTCAAGATGTGGTCGCAACCAGAGAGGCAGGCGCGAGAGAGGAACCGACCGGGCAAGTGGCCGCAGGCTCTTGACCGGGATCTTGCGGAGCTGCGCGTCGGTGAGATGGGGTGCCGGTAAGAAGCGGGCATCGAAGTTGAAGCGACCGAGCAACGACCGGATTTCGGCTGGAGACGACATCGACGGATGCCAGAAATAGCTGTCGTATAGCCCACGGAGCCGGTAATACTGCTCGGCGACCACCCGGTTCGGTGTTTTGAACAGATACCGGCCTCCCGGGATTAGCACGCGCGCCGCCTCAACCATGTGCTGCTCGAGATCGGGAATATGCTCCACGACGTCGCTCGACAGCAGCACGTCGAACGACCTGGCGCGGAACGGCAGCGACTCCGCGTCCGCTGCGACAAGATCGCCCTTGCCGAGGCGCGAGCGCATCTCGGCCAGCGTCGTATTCGTCAGATCCGAACCGGTCAGATGCTCGAATCCCATCTCCCGCAGAGTCGCCAGAGTGAAGCCGCCACCGGCGCCGATCTCCAGGATGCGGGAGGTACGCGGCAGCGTCTCGATGAATTTCAGCAGTCCGCGCGGGGGATTGTACTGTCCGTAGGTGTTCGACCAATCGGGATAGACCCGGTCGATTTGCTCGTAAAACCGCTGGCGCACCGCCGTAGGAACTGGTCGACCGCGGTAGAGATCGGCGCACTCACGGCAGAGGAAGGTCCTTCCCCGAAAGCGACGACCACAGAGCAAGCAGGGCCGCTCAGAGCGATCAACGACCATCGGTCCGCTTTCGCGCGGTGTACCAACCGGCCCAGGAGACCATGCCGACGACCATCAACATGTACACACCGAAGAAGACCGGGTCGTTCCGGGCATCGCGCCAGGCAGTCCGCGCGGATTCCTCGATCATGCCGCTGAACGACACACTGTCCCGATAGCGGACGTTGAAGACCAGACCTCCGCCGGGCGATTGCGAGCTGCCGTCAACCACGATTGGATCGCCGCCCGATGGACGGGCGAGCGACCAATTGACGTTCAACGTCCTGCTACCCGGCGCGAGATCAATACTCAGGAACCGACCAGCAGTTCCGGCTTTTGTTGGAAAGCTCCCGATGAACGCGTTGGTAAGCGATGACCACGCGAAGTCGTCGACGTTTCCCTGATAGATCGGGCTCGATTCAGAGAACGTCGGTCGGAAGATAAGCGCGCCGCCGACCGGCTGGTGACCTTCGTACCGTTGTCCATCGGCGAACGTCGAATCGGGGGAGTAGCGAAAGGTGACGGCGTTCCCGGGCGTCGAGTCGGGCGACGTGACGACGAAGCGATAGCGCTGCCCATTAGACTCGGGGATCGGTTCGAATTGAAACGTGACGTGGCTGTTGTCGTGCACCTGCGCCGCGTTGATCGTCACCTGACGCAGCTTGGTCATATCCGATTCACGATAGAGCGTCAGCACGACGTCGTGGGTGTTGCTACGCGACGGGGGCGGAAGCGCTGAAAACTGATCCAACGGAACGTATCCCTCGACGTTGCTCGAGACCTGGACATGAGCCCACCCTTCGGCAGTCCCTGTTACTTGAACAGCTGCGCCGCCTGGAAGGGTCGTAATCTGCTTTCCATCGATCGGGAGTGCCAGCACGGCGATCGATGGGCCCCCCTTCAAGGTGCCTTCGCCGTTTCCGGCGTCGGCTCCGTAGGTGGCCACACGCAGGGTGATCCCATTCAGACCGGGATAGCGAGATAGGAAGCTCTGGCCCACCGCGCGATTGCCGGTAATCTCCCCCAGCCACTGGTCGCTGGTGGGCCAGTCATGAAAGGCACCCTCGGGGAAACGGTTGTCCGCATTCGGCGCGTAGTGAATCGACAACCTCGCACCGCCGGTTGGTTGTGGGAGAAGCTCGCCGTCCAAACCGAGCGGAGGCGACACGGCAACCGTCACACCATCGAGACCGTTTGCTGGTGAAAGAAACGGTTGGCTGAGGCTCCGGCCGACGGAGACCGTTCCCGCAGAAGACGGTAAGGCAGGAGTCAGTACCTGCGGCACGCCGCAGCCACCAGTGACGGCCAAAAACACGAGCAACCCAACGATGGCGACGAATCTTCGCAACGAGCGTCTAGTCGGAGCCATCGGCAATGGCCTCCGCGGACTCTGACGTGCGGACTCCCCAACGACGGCGCAGGATCACGAACGCCATCCAGAGCGAGACAGCGGTAAACAGGCTCCGGACGACGCCCAGGAAGATGTCGATCGGAATAAACGCGCCCACGATATTCATCGGGTCAGGCAGTCGACCCAGCGTGCTTCCGGCCAGCGGCTGAAACAGATCCCAGGTCGCGGTTGGGCCAAACTGAAAGGTGAACAACGCGAGCAGAAGGATCTGGATGGCGTGATAGGCGATCAACCGGGTGTCCTGATACATGGTCAGCACGAGGAACGGCACGATCCAGATGGAGTATTGCGGGTGGAAATGGGTCAACGCGAAGAGCACCAGCATTACCGCGGCGGAGATCGGGATGTAGTCGTCAGGACTGCGGCTACCACGCTCGACGAACCAGAGGAGCAGCAATGTGTACCCAAACGGGAAGATGAAGAGCCGGCCTCCCACGCCAGGGGCCAGACTCATGTCGAACAGATATTCAACGTGCGGATAGCGATTTAGCAGGGTGAGCGTTGGGCTCGAGCCGGTGATCGCCAGCATCGTGAACTCGATCACCAGCCATATGCTGGCGAGCCCACCGATCAATACCAGCAGTTCGCGTCGGGTGCGCCGGAACGCGAAGGCGTAAAAAGGGGCCAGAAATGCCGGAAAGAAGCGGGCGGCCGCGCCCAGCCCGAGTAGGAACATTCCGGCGTAACGCCGTCCGCGGATCGCCAGCAGCGCCGAGAGCATGACCGCCAGCACGGCGAGACTGTCGTGGCGCCCGAATACCGCACTGACAAAGATCACGACCGGATTGAGGAGCCACAGCGCCAGTACCCGGCGCCGCCAGCAACGCTCCACCAGGCGAGTCAGCACGTAGCCGGTGCCGAGGTCGGCAAGGAAGTACGGAAGCTTCATGAGAAAGAGTGCCCGCGCCAGGTGAGGATACGCCAAAAAGCGCGCATAGTCGGCCGGTTGGGCGCCGATGCCAATGTCGCCAGCTGTCGAGGACCAGATTCCGGAGCTATGCGGCAACAACGGCTGAATCATTGCAAACCAGACGTTATGGACGAGCTGGATCAGGATCTGGCTATTCCAGGCGAACCACTGACCGGTCGAGACGGCGTCGTACGAGCGCGAATAGATCCGGTAGGCATCGATGTGAACAGTGAACGGAATGAGCGCCAGGCGTATGAGGATGCCTGCGATCCAGATTGGAGTCAGGTTCGATTGCGCCGCGCGCCGCAGAGATGATTGGAGATTGTCCCTGGCCGGCGTGGATTTCGGCGCGGCTGTCGTGGTCACGCGAGCGCCCGCCGTCGAATCCGGAGCGCCGCGAGCACGAGCGGAAGCGCGAGCAGCAGCACGGCCCGATGCAGAATCGCCGCCGCCAGAATGGCGCTGACCGGCAGCAGTAGAACTCCGGCGACTCCGGCCATCGCACCTTCACGAAAGCCGATACCTCCGGGCATGGGCGAGATCAGGCCGACCAGTAGCGGCAGGTTGCTCATCAGAATAAGCGCGGCGGGGCCGAGCGAGACACCGACGGCTTTCGCAGCCAGCCAGATAGCCAGCGTATCGAGCACCCAGCGAGCGAACGTGAATCCGAAGACAGGCAGGCGCAGCGATCGATCACGCGCGAGCAATCGCCCCGCCTCGACCACTGTAGCAAGGAATCGAGGACCCACTCGCCGCAGCAGATACAGTCCGGCAAGCGCGACGAGCGCGGTCAAAAACAAAGAAATCAGAACGATGAAGGCTGACGGCGCCTGCACCCGATCGAAAATCGAACCGGTGATGGTGGACCCCGCCAGGATCAAACCGGCAATCGTCCCCAGCAGCAACGCCAGGGCATCAAGCACCTGCTCGACAGCCAGAGTCGGCACCGACCGTCCCAGGCCAATTCCATACATCTGACGCGCGAGCAGTCCTTTTGCCGGAGACCAGAGATACCCCGGCGCGGCGTAGTTGACCATCGTCGAAGTGATCGTAAGGTCGACAGCCGATTCGAGCGTCAGGTCGTGACCGAGGGATCGCAACATGATCTGCCAGCGCCTCGCATGAACAAGTGGCAGCGCCAAACCGATAAGCATGAGCGGAGCAACCAGCCACCAGTCGGCATCACTGAATGAGTGCAGCATGCGGCCGGCCTCACCAGTAATGATGAGCACGGCCACCGCGATTGCTACTGAACTCCAGGCGATGAACGGCATGTACCGGCGCGCGGCGTTGACCCGGCGGTTCGTCGCCGCGTTGTCGATCGTCATGCCGTGACCTCAGGACGGGCTACAAGTGACTCCGGCAACGCAGATGCGACCGCGGCACTCAACTGAATTGCTTGAACCTCGAGCGATGCGACTTCCAAAAATCTCGCGCGCGCAGCATCGCCGAGTCGACAGCGCAGAGACGAGTCCGCGAGCCGCAGAATCGCGCCAGCGATCGCCACGGGATCTTCTGGAGGAACGAGCAACGCCGTCTCACCGTCACGCAGCACGTCCCGCGTGGCGGGCGAATCGCGAGTGATGATCGCGGCGCCCATCGCCATGGCTTGATAGACCTTGTTCGGCACGACGCGGGCCGCCTTCGCCGAGTCGCCGAATATGCCCAGAACGACGTCCGCCTCTGCAATGCGCAGCGGTAGTTCTTCGTACGGTACGCGGTCGGTGAACGTCACGTGCTGAAGACCTAGTTGGTTCGCGAGCGACCGCACCGATGCATACACCTGCCCCGTACCGATGATTTCCAGGCGCGCGTCGCACGTGCTCTCAACCAGTTTCGCAGCGCGAACGATCGTCTCGACACCTTGCAGCGGGATCATGTTGCCATAGAAGAGCACACGCAATGGTCGTGGAACCTTCGGTTGTTGGCCGGCCCTACTGAGCCGCGCTCCAGCCGGAGCGAAAAGCCGCTCGTCAGCACCAACGGGAACGACGTGGACAGACTCCGATGGGACGCCGAAGGTCGAGACGAGGAAGCCTTTGCTGGAATCAGTGTCAACCACGATCGAGTCCGATAGCTTGAACGACCACCGATCGACTCGCCAGATCAGTCTGGCGAGCGGACTTCCGTCAGCAACGCGACGGCGATCTTCGATCAGGGTGTCAGTGAGCGTGACCAGCGGGTTGAACAGCACGGGCTTGCGCAACAGCCGCGCGACTGGCGCGAGAGCCAATACGTCAGCCTGGCCGATGTAGCCAAACGCCACCAGGTCGGCGCCGCGGCGATTCTTCACGAGTTGAATCAACAATCGGGCGTACGCGCCGGTCAAGTGCATCCCGAGACGCAGCAGAGCACGTGGCGATGCAATCACGGCCGACTTGTCCGACGGTGCGGACCAGATCGCCTGGTGCATTTCACGTACGTCAAAGCCAGCCCGTCGCAATGCCGCGATCACGATGGCGTTGCGCGGGTAATCTCGCTCGTATGTCCCCACGTAGAAGATACGCTGCGGTCGTTGCACCGAGACCCCTCGTTGACCAGTTCCGGTCGTTCTGGAGATTATACGAGTCTCGCGCAGTTGGCCCGGTTTGCGCCATCAGGAACGCGTTATTGTGCGATTCTCAGAGGCAGGAATCAGCCCAGCGAAGTAACGCGAATGATGGGTGGTGTGACTGAGGCCGATTCAGAGTCGCTCGTCGTGCCCGACTGTTGGGGCATAGCGAGGAGTTTCACCGTTGGCTGGGGCGTCCGCGGGCGGCCAGCCGTCTCCCTGAAGTTGACCGGAGCGCAGTCTCCACCGCGTGAAACAAAGACGGTCGATCTGGGCCGGTAGGAGTCCCGAGTCCAGGAGATCGGCCAGTTCCATTGCGGAAATGTCCAACGCTTCGCTTTCGATATCGTGGCAGCCGTCAAATGCGTACGTCACTCGTCGGTCCTGTTCATTGTGGCACGTGATACGAACCGTAGACGCTCGCTGGTCGCTCGCAAGGTCGCCGTTTCCTCACCCGATTGCCCGTTTCTTATGCCAGCGACTTCGGCGAGCTGAGAATTCACCAAGCGGCGGCTCTCGCTATTCGTGCCTTCGAGACGAGATCGGATGAATTTCGAAAGGGACGTCGCCATTCGATCTCAACGGACATAGGTCCGCTATTTCTTCCCAGAACGCAGATTCAGTGCCGACATCGCACAACATCGCCGCTACACCGTCGTCCTGATTCGGGGATATGAGCGTGGCAACACGAGGCAAGCAAGCAGAGGGGTGGAACGAGGGGCATGAGGAAGGGGCGCGACGGTCGCCGCGCCCCTGATCCGCTCGATTGAATTCGAGGGACTAGTAGTCCATCCCCGCCGGCATCGGAGGCATCTTGTTCTCCTCCGGCTTGTCGGTGATGAGCGCCTCGGTGGTCAGGATCATCGCCGGCGATCGAGGTCGCGTTTTCGACAGCCGACCGGGTCACCTTGACCGGATCAATGATGCCCCACTCGACCATGTTGCCGTACTCCTCGCCGGATGACGTCGTAGCCGATGGCGGGGTCGTTCTTCTCCTTCTGGAGCCGTCGAATCGTCTCGACCACGACCGAGCCTTCCAGTCCGGCATTGGCGGCGATGCCACGGAGCGGCTCTTCGAGCGCACGTCGCAGGATATGCACACCGGTGAGCATGTCGCCAGTGACATCAACATCGTCCAGCGCGTCGATCGCGTTGATCAGCGAGACTCCGCCGCCCGGAACGATGCCCTCTTCGACCGCGGCGCGCGTCGCGCTCAGCGCATCCTCGACGCGGTGCTTCTTCTCTTTGAGCTCGGTCTCGGTCGCGGCGCCCACTTTGATGACCGCCACGCCACCGGAGAGCTTGGCCAGACGCTCCTGCAGCTTCTCGCGATCGAAATCGCTCGTGGTCTGCTCGATCTGGGCCTTGATCTGCTCGATGCGGCCCTTGATCTCAGCGTCCTTGCCGTAACCCTCGACGATCGTGGTCTCGTCCTTGGTCGAGACGATCCGGCGGGCCCGGCCGAGATCCTGAACCGTGGCGCTGTCGAGCTTGCGACCGACCTCTTCGGAGATCACCTGACCACCGGTCAGGATGGCGATGTCGCGCAGCATTTCCTTGCGGCGATCGCCGAAGCCCGGGGCCTTGACGCCCAAGACGTTGATCGTGCCGCGCAGCTTGTTGACGACCAGGGTCGCCAGCGCTTCGCCGTCGACGTCCTCAGCGATGATCATGAAGTTCTTGGTGACCTGAAGGACCTTCTCCAGAACCGGGAGAATGTCGGCGACTGCCGAGACCTTCTTGTCGGTGATCAGGATGTAGGGCTCATCGAGCTCAGCTTCCATCCGGTCCGGATTGGTCACGAAATAGGCCGAAATGTAGCCGCGGTCGATCTGCATGCCTTCGGTGAACTCGGTCTCGAAGGCCAGGCCGCGCGACTCTTCGACGGTAATGACGCCGTCCTTGCCGACCTTCTCCATGACGTCCGCGATGAGGTTGCCGATCTCGCGGTCCGCGGCCGAAATGGCGGCGACCTGAGCGATGTCCTCTTTGCCACGGACCTCTTTGGCCATGCTCTTGAGCCGCTCAACGACCTTGTCGCTGCCGAGGTCGATGCCCTGCTTCAGCAGCATCGGATTCGCGCCGGCGGCAACGTTGCGCAGACCCTCGTGAACCACGGCCTGGGCCAGAACCGTCGCGGTCGTCGTACCGTCACCGGCGACGTCGTTGGTCTTGGTGGCGGCTTCCTTCAGCAACTGAGCGCCCATGTTGGCGAACGGATCTTCGAGCTCGATCTCCTTGGCGACCGTCACGCCATCGTGCGTTACCGTCGGGGCGCCGAACTTCTTGTCAAGCGCGACATTGCGGCCCTTCGGGCCGAGCGTGGTCTTTACCGCATTGGCCAGCGTGTCGATCCCTTCTTTAAGGGACCTTCTCGCTTCCTCGTTGAATTCGAGAATTTTCGGCATTTTTACAACCCTCCACTTGGCACGCCCTCCGGCGCCCAGGAATTTCCGCGACTACGTCGAAAAGATTACTCGCCCACGATCGCGAGAATGTCCTTCTCGCTCAGGATCAGGAACTCCTCGTCGTCCATCTTGAGCTCGGTTCCGGCGTACTTGGCAAAGAGGACCTGATCGCCGGCCTTGACGTCCATCGGCTGCCGCTTGCCGTCTTCGTTCACACGACCCGCGCCAACCGCGACGACCTCGCCGCGCTGCGGCTTCTCTTTGGCTGTATCCGGCAGGACGATCCCACTCTTGGTCGTCTCTTCCCGCTGGGTCGGCCGCACCAGTACCCGATCGCCGAGCGGCCTGATCTTGCCGTTGCTGTCTGACATCCTGTCGGAACCTCCCTTGTCGCTCGCAACGGAACGTTCCCGCTGCTCACCTTCGTAACCGCCTTGAATTAGCACTCTCGCTGTGAGAGTGCTAACACTGCGTATCTTAGCCAAGGACTGCGCAAGTTGCAAGTGGTTCGCGGAAAATGGTGGATACGTCGTCGCGGAGACGGCACATGGCATCACCGCTGGCGCCGGGTTATCGCGCGATGAGCGATCGAATCGGCGTACATATGATGCATAATTCCAGTGAGAACGCGCAAAAGGCGTCTCACCTGTCCGTGGTGTTCTAGCGTCCACCAACCAAGGGGGCATCAGTGAATTTCCATTTCGCCGACCGCGTGCTCGACATGCAACCGTCACCGACCGTGGCGGTATCGGATCGAGTGCGTGCGTTGCGCCAGCAGGGTTTGGACGTCATCGATTTGGGGGGCGGCGAGCCCGACTTTCCCACTCCGGAGCACGTCTGCCGCGCCGCGACCGACGCCATGGCGGCGGGAGATACACACTACGTTGCCAGCGCTGGAACGCCGCAGTTGCGCGCCGCGATCGCGCGTAAATTGAAGGCGGACAACGGCATTGACGTCGAAATCGACTCGATCATCGTGACCCCGGGCGCCAAGTCGGCTCTGTTCTCGTCGGTTCTCGCGCTGGCGCAGCCGGGTGACGACGTCGTGATGTTCGACCCCGGCTGGGTCTCCTACGAACCAATGGCAAAGGTGGCGGGCGCCGGTGTGGTGCGGATTCCACTCGATCCCGACGGCAATTACGTCATCACCCGCGAGGCCATGGAGCCTCACCTGACGCCAAATAGCCGCGTCGTCATCGTCAACACGCCCAACAATCCGACCGGACGAATGTTGACGCGCGAAGAACTCGGAGTCATCGCGTCGCTGGCGATCGAGCGCGATCTTGTCGTCATCTCCGACGAGATCTACGAGAAGATCAGCTACGACGGGAACGTCCACGTAAGCATCGGCTCACTGCCGGGCATGGCCGAACGTACGCTCACCGTCAACGGATTCTCGAAAGCCTATGCAATGACCGGGTGGAGACTCGGCTACGTGGCCGGTCCGCGGGAGATCATCCGCCAGGTAGCGAAGATCCACAGCCATTCAGTCACCTGCGCGACGTCGTTCGGACAGGTCGGTGCCGTTGCCGCTCTCGACGGTCCACAGGATTTCATCGACACCATGGTCGAGGCCTGGGATCGCCGCCGGCATCTCATCACCTCGGCACTGAACAGTGTGCCTGGATTCCGTTGCGCGCTGCCGGAGGGGGCTTTCTACGCCCTGCCCGACGTCTCTGGTACCGGTCTAAGTGGCGCCGACGTCGCGAAGCGGCTGATCGACGAATCGGGAGTAGGCGTCACGCCCGGCGACGCGTTCGGCGACGTGACCCGGAATCACATCCGTCTTAGCTTCGCCAACTCGGACAGCTCTATCGAATCGGCGATTGAACGGATTCGCAAGACCTTCGCTGCCTGACCCTGGAGTACTCCCAGGCCGGCGCGACGGGAATTGAGTTGAATGCCTCAGCGGCGGTGCTGGTTATCGCACCGCCGCGATTCGGCTAAAGACCGCTCATCCGAATAACCTCAACGCCGCTCTCTTCTAGCTTGGCGACGAACGGGTTGATCCCCACCATATCGCTGGCAATGTGCCCAGAGACGATCAGATTCCCCGAGCTTTCGGCGCGCAACCTTTGGGCTTCTTCCGGCGCGACGTGGATGTAGAGAACGGTGGTGATTCCGGCGTCGAAGTACGCCTTCGCCACGGAGTAGCCGCCGTTGGTCCCCGCCCCGTGGACGATCGCGATCCGGCCGAGCGGACGGTCGACCGCTCCGACGGGCACCATGATGCGCGTCTGGGCTTCGGCGAATTCAGGCATGCCGTTCAGGGCATCGATGGCATCCTGAACAAGCGCTGGCTGATCGAGATTCTCGACGTGGGTGTCGACCGTTTCGACCATCATTCGCCGGCCGACCTCGTCGAGCGGAAGATGGACATTGAGGAATGGCATCTCGAGCAATCGCGCGACCGACGGTACGTGATCGAAGTTCTCGGCCTGCGAACGGAGTAGTGAACGCGTGAGCATCGCTTGAATCGCGTCCCGAGCCGCCGGAGTCGGCACGCCGTGCTCGACCATAAGCTCGACGTGCCGGGTCAATACCTCCGGATAATTCAGCTTGGCCGTCCCGCCCGCCGGATGATGGGCGATGACGCCGTCACAGCCAAGCTGCTTCGCCAACAGGAGTTCGGCGGTGCCGATGTCAATGCCGAACATTACTCGCTTTAGCTCCGCGCCACTCACGTAGATCGTGCTGTCGGCGGGGGGATGGTGCATGTCGGCCATCTCGAGCGCGAGGCCCATTATCTCGTCAGTTCCCAGTCCGGGCATCCATCCTCCAAACCAGCTAAACGATGTGACTCGTCTCGCGAGCGGACCAGCGACCCTCCCGAGATCGCCGTATCTTCGCATGGAAAGACGAATCGGGCACGGCAACGACGCTCGTCGAACGATGAGTCGCGCAATCCCCGGACGCATTGTGGCGGCTCGACCCAGTCCACAACTCGGCGTGCCCGATCAGGAGCCCGACTGAACAGATTATTTAGAAGCTCGGAAGTTTGACGATGGATCGCGCGTTCCATAAGATCACAGGACCCGCGGCGTTAGCGGGGTGTGCTGGAAGGATCGATTGAATGCAATCGCGTGACGAGATTCGTCTCACCACGCTGGCAAGCTGCGCCGGCTGAGCATCCAAGATGGGCCCTGGGGCCCTGGCGCAGGTGCTGCGACCACTCTCGCAACGATATGATCCCAACGTCCTGGTCGGTCTCCAGACCAGCGACGACGCTGCCGTCTACCGTCTGAGCGACGAACTGGCGCTGATCCAAACGGTCGATTTCTTCACGCCAGTCGTCGACGACCCGTATACGTATGGCGCGATCGCCGCCGCCAACTCGATGAGTGACGTGTACGCCATGGGTGGCGATGTGCTCATGGCGCTGAACATTGCCGCCTTTCCCGAGGATCTGCCGCCCGACGTGATCGCCCGCATTTTCGAGGGCGGGGCCGACAAAGCCGCCGAAGCGGGAATCATCATCGCGGGCGGGCATACCGTCACCGATGACGAGCCCAAGTACGGTTTGGTCGTCACCGGCACGATTCACCCGGATCAGGTGTTGACCAAAGCCGGAGCACGGCCCGGAGACTCGCTCTACCTCACCAAACCCATCGGGACCGGTGTGATCACCACCGCCCTCAAAGCCGAAGCCGCCGACCCCGCTCACGTTGAAAACGCGGTTGCCTCGATGCTGCGGCTCAGCAAGGCCGCCTCCAGACTGATGCGCGAGGTCGGAGTGAACGCCTGCACGGACATCACCGGCTATGGTCTCGTCGGCCACGCGTACGAAGTCGTCGAACGAAGCAACGTTCGCATTCGACTCTCGGCGGGCAACGTTCCGCTCCTTGATGGAGCCGAGCGCTACGCCCGCGAAGGCCATTTACCCGGTGGCGCTGGCCGCAATGTCGCCTACTACACGACACGGCGGGAACCGAAAGTTGAGATCGAGCCGGGCATCGCGCAAGCTCTCCTCGATCTGCTGTTCGATCCCGAAACGTCCGGCGGGCTGTTGATCTCGGTCGATGCCGAGCGCTCAACTCAGCTCGAGGATGCGTTCGCCGCCGTGAATGAACCGTTGTGGCGCATCGGCCAGGTCGAGGACGGTCTCGGGCTGGTAGTGGAGCGCTTTTGAGCAGGCATCCAGACAGTCGCGACCTCCGCCCGGCTGACACGCAGTCGTCAACCAGTGACAAGCGAGTTCATGGCAGGAATGCGCGTTCGAACGGGGCTCCGTCGCAATGGTGGTCCACCCTCGACAGCCTCGGCATCAGGCCCAGTAAGGCGCTCGGGCAGAATTTTCTCCACGACATGGCAATCGTCCATCGGATCGCCGACGTTGCCGAGCTACGCCCCGACGAGCTCGTTGTAGAGGTCGGTCCGGGGCTTGGAGTTCTGACACGCGAGCTTGCCGCACGGGCGGGGGCGGTGCTGGCGATCGAGCTCGATCATCGCCTGGCGGAGTACGTGCGACGCCTCGACCTGCCGCGAACGACCGTTGTCGAAACGGACATCCTCGAGGCCGATGTGGCCCTGCTGACGGAGGGGCGTCGCTACGTCGTGGTCGCAAATCTCCCGTATTCGGTCGCGTCGGCCGCCATCGCGCACCTGCTCGAGAGCGACGCGCCGCCGGATCGCATGGTCGTGATGGTGCAGCGTGAGGTCGCCGAGCGCATCGTGGCGCGCCCGCCGCATATGAGCATCCTCTCGGTTGCCGTTCAGTTCTTTGGCAAGCCTCGAATCATGTTCCGTATCGGCCCGGGTGCATTCGTTCCGCCGCCAAAGGTCGAGTCAGCGGTACTTCGCATCGATGTCGCCGAGAACCCGCCACTGATCGCATCGGATCGGCAGCTCTTCTTTCGGTTAGTACGAGCCGGATTTAGTCAACGACGCAAGCAGCTGCTGAATTCGATCTCGGCCACGCTCGTGATTCCCAAGCCGGTCGTTGCCGGCGTTCTGACGGCGGCGTCCATCGATCCGCGACGCCGGGCCGAAACGCTCGATGTCGCCGATTGGCTGCGGCTTTTCGAGTCATTCCGTCTGGTGGAATTCAGTGCCTGACATCCGCTTCGATCGTCCACTCAGACTCTTCTCTCCGTCCAAGGTCAACCTGGGTCTTGAAGTCGTTCATCGTCGTGACGACGGCTATCACGAGATCGTCACCGTACTGCAAGCGGTCACGCTATTCGACGAGATTCATTTGACTCCGTCGAACCGGCTCGACTTTGAAGGCGACCCGCGGGTTCCAGCCGAGAGTGATCTGGCCCTGCGCGCCATCCTGCTCTTCGACGAGCGAGTAGGGTTGTCGTTGAAAGCCAAAGTTCGGATTGAGAAGAGAATTCCACTCGGGGCTGGACTGGGCGGTGGAAGCGGCGACGCCGGGACGTTGCTGGCGGCTCTCTGCGCGCTCAGCGGAGCAAGCCTGGAGACTGGACTGGCTCTCGCCGCCGAACTTGGCAGCGATGTGCCGTTCTTTATTCGTGGTGGCACCGCGCTCGCTTCCGAGACCGGCACGACGCTGGAGACGCTGCCTCCTCCGTCACGCATGTGGCTCGTCCTGGTGGTACCGGACATTTGTGTTCCGGAAAAGACGGCGTCACTCTACCGCAGCCTACGTGATGACGACTTCTCAGACGGCGGCGCAACTCGAAGAGTCGCGGCAGCACTCCGGCAGGGGCAAGCAATCGATCCGAGCCTGCTGCGAAACGCGTTCGCGCGGGCGCTTCATCAAATTCCGGAGGTCGAGCGGGCCACAGAGACGATGTTGGCGGAAGGTGCGCGGTTCGTACTTCCATGCGGCGCCGGTCCAACGCTCTTCACGGTGTATGACACGTGGCAAGAGGCGCAGGAACTGACGCAGCGGCTCGTCGCGGCCGGCCTCAACTCCATCGCCTGCAGCAACGCATCTGCAGATATCAATGCTTCCAGGCTACGTGGCCGCGTCAAGCACGCCGGCTGACACGCTATCCGCGGTGCAGGTTGTGAAACAGCGGTTCCTACGATGCGCCCGGTTCATCCGTCATTCGGCCGTTGTCCCGATGTAGGTCGATTCCCATGCACGTTGCTGTTCCTCCGACACGCGCATGAACAAACCGGTGGACGAAGCCAGTATCGTGCCGTCGGACGCGCGCACTTCGCCACTCGCCTCGATCGCGCGACGCCTGTCGCGCTCCACTTTTCCAATCACGGAAAGTGGCTGACCGACTGGCACCGGCTTGCGGAAATGAACTTCCATCTTGGCCGTCACGGCCAGGTGACCGCCGTCGATGACCGCCCAACTCATGGCCTCGTCCAGCAATGTGGCGACGATTCCGCCGTGCATCATGTGGATGTAGCCTTCGTGTGCCTTGTCCGGACAGAACTGCGCGACGACTCCCCCATCCCGGCGGAAGAACTTCAGTCGTAATCCAATGGGGTTGCGTTCACCGCACCCAAAGCAGCCATGACCAGTGGCGGTGTTGACGCGATCTTCCTGTTCCATGTGTCTCCTCTCGGCTGGAACGCGAGCATAGCACAGGCATTCGTCGCGCCGTTTTGGCGCGACTTGTCAGCGACTTCGCCCAAGTGCGACGCGGGAGGACGTACCCGCGCGTTTCACGCGCCCTGTGAATTTGGTTGAATCACAGGGATGCGACAGAGGAAGGGTAAACTGATGCCCGGCATCAAAGGGACAGAACGAACTTGCGACTGACACGTGCCAGAATCGTCGCCGCGGTTCTGATCGGTGGGATTGTCGTTGTTATAGCCATAATGGTGAATCGGTTCTTACTGACGCCCGTAGTGATCGATCAACCTTCGGCGCCGCCGTCCGTCGCCGCGATACGCAATCAGTGGGAATACAACATCTTGCTGCCGACCGTGACGCCTTCGTGCCTTGCTTACGACGCGAACGGCGCCAGTATTCGCTCTGATCCGGTCGCGAGCAACGGGCAAGCGCTGCGGGTGACCCTCGCTCCGCTCTCGACAGGGACTTGCTCGGGCGCAAGTGGATCGACGCTGAGCATCATAGAGGCACCGGCTCTCGAGTCGCTCGCTGGCGACGTATCGACGGTAAGTCAAGGACGCATGCAGTTCGCCCGTACTGCTCAACCGGCACCAGGCGGGCAAACCGAGGTAACGCTACAGTGGCATTGTCTGAACATGATGTGCCGCATGACCGGAACGACGAGCACGGTCATCACTGAGTCAGTACTCGCGCAGATGGCCGATTCGTTTCAAGTTATTGGGCCATCGAACTGACGTCAACCGTCGCGGTAGCGATGACGCTACGACTCGCTGTTTCCGCGTCACTGCCTGGCCGACCCCAATCGGTGCTTCGCACGCGAACGTTTTGGAAGCCACCGTTTGACAGGCGAAATCGACGCTCACTAGAATTACAGTGACTCACTGACCAGGAGGACCGATTCGGTGCAAGCGAGGACCCTGAACGGGCGCTACCGCCTCGACGAAATGATCGGCGAGGGAGGCATGGCCGTCGTTTATCGCGGCTATGATCTGATCCTGGGCCGAGTAGTGGCCGTCAAACTGCTCCGCGAGCAATTCGGCTCTGACCAGAACTTCCTCCTTCGATTCACCCGCGAGGCGCAATCGGCAGCCAAGCTGTCTCATCCGCACATTGCGAATGTCTACGATGTCGGCCACGATCTCGAGACGCACTACATCGTCATGGAATTCGTGAACGGCCCAAACCTCAAGGACCTCATCCGGCGACAGGGACCGTTCACCGTCGACGGTGCGGCCTTCGTATTGCGCCAGGTCGCCGAGGCGCTGGATGCCGCTCATCGTCACGGCCTGGTCCACCGTGATATCAAACCGCAGAACATTCTGGTGGACGAAAACGGGCAGGCGAAGGTTGTCGACTTCGGCATCGCCAAAGGCTTGAGCGATTCCAATCTCACCGAAGCCGGGACTGGCATGGGGACCGTTCATTACGTCTCTCCGGAGCAGGCCCGTGGCGAACGAGCCACGCCATCCTCGGACATTTATTCCACCGGCGTCGTCCTGTACGAGATGCTGACCAAGGAGCTACCGTTTGACGCGGACACCCCGGTCGGCGTTGCGATGCAGCACGTCAGCGCTCCCCCGCCACTGCCCAGCGAGTTCAACCCAACGATCCCGCCCGAGGTTGACGCGATCGTCATGCGGGCGCTCGCCAAAAATCCGGAAGATCGCTTTCCAACTGCCATGTCGCTGGCAACGGCGCTCGACCACTGGGAGGAAGGGCCGAATCAGCCACAGGCGACACGCGTCATGAACGCCGGTGCAGGCGCCGCAGCTGCCACCGCACGAACGGCACACCCACGTACCGCCACCGTCGGCGCCCGTGGAGCGCGAGGCGGCGCTCGATCACCTTCACGACCTCAAGGTCGCGAACAGACGTTTCGTGATGACGTAGGCTGCGTGACGTGGCTCATCGGTTCGGCGATCCTAATCGGACTCGTCGGTCTGGTGGTCCTCGGATTCAAATTGGGGGATTTCTCGTTTCTTGATCCGTCTGGTGCCGCGAGCACTGCCTCGCCGACGTCACAATCCGGACTCGTGCTGAGTCCAACCAATACGCCGGTGGTGACAATAGCGGTGACTCGGACGGCCACGCCGTCGCCGACTCCGACTACAGCCGGTACGCCGACCGTAGAGGCATCGCCCACGGAGACCGCGACTCCCACGCCGGTAGCGTCTCCGACGCCCGAGACGGCGAACGTTCCGAACCTGATCAACAGCACGCTGGATCAGGCCAAGACGGCTGCGATCCCAGGCAACTTTCAGATCAAACAGCAATCGGTCTACAACGATGTCGTTCCGGCGGGCGTAATCATCGATCAGACCCCGGCCCCAGCCTCCGAGGCAGCCAAGGGATCGACTATTAACGTCTCAGTAAGTCTGGGACCCCAATTTATCTCGTTCCCGTCCATGGCCGGTCAGTCAGTTGGCACCGCCAGAGGCCTGCTCGAGTCCAAGGGATTGACCGTGAAAGTGGTGGAACAAGCCAGCAAAACGGTCGCGGAGGGACTTGTCATCAAGACAGACCCGACTGGACAGGTTAAAAACGGCGGCACGGTCACGCTTTATGTGAGCGTCGGGGACAAGATACAGGTGCCGGACGTTTTCCGGGTACCGTACCAGCAGGCACTTCCGCAGCTTGAGAGCGCCGGGCTCGTCATTGGCTCGCGAAACGCTCAGGGTTGCACGTACATCAAGTCGCAGGACTCAAGCTTTGACTGCAAGACGTTCCCGGACGGCGGCGTTGTCAGTGCCACCCAGCAGTGGAACAGCTGGGTCCCGCGCGGCACGGTGATCGACATCGCGTACTACGACGCCACGAAGCCATGATCGCGCGCCGAGTCAGGAGCCGAATCCGTCAACGGGTTTCAGGCGTTTCGACTCGGCACCTGCTTCACCCGCTTGTACTGACCATCATCGTGTCCGCGATGCTCGGCGGAGCGTCAGGAGACCTGATTGCGACGGCCGGCAGCGGTGATCGCGTCACGATCGGCAACACCGGTGGAACACTGAGTGGCGTCGTCCAGGCCGGCGGGGCTGTGATCGTCATTGGCGGTGGAAACGCACGAACCGATCTCGCCGATCTCGTCGGCAGGTCGACCGTACCGTGGCGACATCGTATCGACCTGCTCATTGTCCCCGGATGGGATGACCAGCAGTCGATCGGCGCGCTTGGACTCATGGAGCGCGGCGGGGTCGCCGAAATCGTCATCGCCGGTCAGCCGGGCGACACGCCCGTCTGGAACGCGCTGCAACAAGCAGCCGCCAGAGAAGGGATCCCCGTAACGGTTGTTAGCGGTCGCAACGTGATCGACATCGCCCCTGGTGTGGTGCTGGAGCTTGAGGCCGGTGAGCCGAGTACGGGCGCTACGGACGAATTTGCCGTCGCGGCATTGCGCTATCACCAGTCGACGCTGACCTTCGTCGACGCATCGAAAGCCGGGTTACAAGCAATGACGGCGAATAACATCTCCCTGGATCAATCGCACATCCTGGCCGCTGTGCGACCACTGACCAGCGTGTTTCCTCACGCGGAGGTTCTGTTTCAGGCACGCGCCACCGCTGGGTCCGATCTTTCCGCTCAAGTGTCGCCGTTCGCGGGCGAGATCCGGAGCGGTCAGCATGTGACCGTCCGTCTAACCAAGAGTGAGTTGCGTCTCCCGCTCGCCGCGGTCACCGGATACGGCACCGGCGCGTTCTCCTCGACCCCACCTTCCGCCGCGTCCCCATAATCGGTGCGCAGGAACGACCCGCTGAAGGGTCGGAATCTGTCGTGGTATCCTGCAGCGTTCGACATGCAGACACCACGAGAGAAGGGGACAACTTGATGGCCGAACCAACGATCACCGTCCGGCCCGGGCGAATTGGCGACATTCCAGCCGAAACCGAGATGAACCACGAGGTCGGGTGGTGCTACGACGAAGCCAATATGGTCGCCGAATATCACGACGACTCCTATGAGCCCTCCAGCGTGCTCGTGGCCGAGATCGACGGTCAAGTGGTTGGCAAAATCGAGCTCTACATGGCGTGGAAATCAACCTATGGGCGGTTCGGGGTGATTCGTCGTTTCGTCATCCACAAAGATTATCGTTCGCAGGGTGTCGGGCGGCGCCTGCTCGATGCCGCGACAGATCGCGCTCTCGAGGCAGGATGCTCCTTCATCGAGCTCAGCGTGGACGTCACGAACCCGATCCCCCACTCCTTCTATCACCGAGAAGGATTTCGCGAAGACCGGGTCGAGGTGATGATGCGCAAACCCCTTGATGGGCGCTACAAGGCCTCGGACTACGAAGCGCAACGTGAGGAATGGAAGTCGAGCTAGAGGACACGTCCACAACGCGGGCAGTAAACCTCGGCCTCCCGCACGTCCGCGTGACAGTTCGGGCATTTTCCGCTCTGGAGTGCCGCGTGGTCCTCGGCCGCAGTTGGCTGAAGCTGCAACGTCTGCGTTGACTCGACCACACTGTCAGGTGATCGAGTGGCAACCGTCTGCAGATCGTTCAGGCCGCCGCGGTAATCGCCACCAGTCGAGATACCGGGCTGAACGGTGATCTGCCTGGTTTCCTCAGCCGCCGACCGGAACATGCTTCGAGGAGGCTCCGCCTTATAGGCTGGATCGACCGGACCGGAGGACGGATATCCTGGGTTGCGCGGTGGGTACGCTCTCTGCGCCGTCGCGTAGCCCGTCTCATAGTCGTCCTCGTCGTCGACGTACTCGTTGATCACGACGTTGCGCCCGAAGATAGCCATTATCAGAATGATCGGAAGGTACGCGGCGGCGGCAATCAACAGGAGCCAGCCAACGCCGGTCGACAGAAAATGAGCCACCATCGCGCGATCGAGGAATCCGGAATCCGAATTCGGCAGCAGATATACGCGAATGTCCCGCAGCGCGAAGCTGAGCAGCAGCGCTCCGTTGCCGGCCGCGACGATGGCGCCAAGGGCCCGCGACACGATGCCCGGCGGTGGCACCGGTAGAGCAGCACCGGCGCCGTAACCGAGCAGGAACGTGCTGCCGATCAAGAACAAGACCGCGACCATGAACGCTCCGCCGGAATCACGCAGGCTGGTGAGGTTGGCGAGGTCACTCCCCCATGGACGTGCCCACCAATCGGAGAGCGCGGCACCCAGCAAAATACCGAGCGTGACCATAATCTCGCGGTGGGCGCCGCGCCAAAAACCAATCGGCACGAAGAGGGAAATAAGAATGAACAGGAAAATGTCCAGAAGATGAAGACGCTCAATGTATGTCCTTTGCCGGCCGAAGGCCCACGATGTCGATCGATGCACGGCGGACAGTAGGGCGCAATGCCGACGGGTCTCAATGGCGAACAGTGGTCTCAAGCGTTCATTCTAGCATGGGCGGGGAACGTCACCACCGGCAGATCGGATTTTGCCTACGTTATGGTATATTGGCATGAGAAGGCTGTGGTGCGGGCATTTCTCGTGCGGCTTCCTGTGTATGTCGGCTATGTACCCGTCACCTGAGAGGAGGTGACCAGTACCACCCTTGGTTAGAAGTAGACGTTCTCGCCCACATGCCGCGGAACAACCCGATCACCCGGACCTCCAATGGCGGAAAATGGACCTCCACGTCCACACTCCAGCGTCGGCGGATTACCAACAGCGCGACCTTAGCTTTGTCCAACTTTTCCAACGAGCAGAGGAATGCGACATCGACATCCTCGCGTTCACGGATCACAACAGTGTGCGCGGCTACGTACGGATGTGGCGTGAGATTGAAGACCTCGAACTCCTCGAGGCGCTCGGTCGGATCAAACCCGACGAGGCCAGGCTCCTGGGCGAGTATCGACGCCTGCTGAATCGAATTCTCCTCCTTCCCGGCTTCGAATTCACCGCCACCTTTGGCTTCCACATCCTCGCGATCTTCCCCGAAGACACATCGATCCGAACGCTGGAGCACACGTTGTTGTCGCTCCACATTCCCGAAGACAAGCTAGACCACGGTCGAGCGAAGTTGGCGCCACGACCGACGTGCTGCACGCGTTCGAACTGCTGCACGACGCGGGTGCCATCGTCATCGGCGCTCATGTGAATTCGACACACGGGATCGCGATGCAAGGATTCCCATTCGGTGGTCAAACGAAGATCGCCTACACCCAGAGCCCGTACTTGCACGCGCTGGAAGCAACCGATCTGGAAAATGCCGGGCCTCGCTCGACCGCGCGATTCTTCAACGGCAGCAAACCGGAGTACCCACGACGGATGTTCTGCATCCAGGGTTCCGACGCTCACCGGCTCGTTCGTGAGTCCGAACGATCCAAAGACCTCGGTCTCGGCGATCGTATGACCGAGATCCAGCTATCAGAAGTCAGTTTCGCGGCGATCAAAGCCGTCTTCGAGAGCAAGACTTCACCCATGTTCGACCGTATCAGCCCGTCGAAAGCAAGCTCGTCATGTGCTGAATGCCCGCGAGCAAGGTGACTGCGAGAACCAGACATTTCACGAGCGACTCAGCAAAAGCCGACGGCGGACGAACACGATCTTCAAAGACGTCGTGGCACTGGCAAACGCCGACGGTGGAAGAGTGTTCGTTGGTCTCGGTGCCACACCGAACGCCGAGATCGTCGGCGTGCCTCGCGTAAAAACGGTCATCGAGCAGCTTCGGGAAGACGTCGACCGCTTCATCACTCCCGAACCACCGATTACCATCGAACCGCTGAGCGCGCAGGACCGCGATCTGATCGTCATGTCCATCGGCGGGGACGGACAAGCCGTACGCGCTGACCTCAGGCGAGATATACGTCCGTGACGGTGCAACGACGATGATTGCGACCCGCGACCAGATCGTCGAACTGGTGCGAAGTTCGATCGCGCCACTGGATCCAGAGAAACCGGCTGTGCCTCACCCGTGGAAGAACCCGACGATGGCGCCGGCCGCTAAAGAGCCCGAGAAGAAGGTACGGTCGCCCGAACGGCAAAAGCCAGCGTCCCATGATCCGATCCCACGCACCGGCGTCGAAATCGTCGCATCAGAACAGCGCGATGGCGTGGTCTACCACACCATGCGTGACCTTCGAAACCTGAACATCGTCGAGAATGTTACCCACGACTCGGCGCGAAGGCTGTGGCGCTACGCGATCAAACAGCGTGAATCGGGCGAACCGGTCGTGGCAACCATCAAGTGGGACGGCACCATCGGCATCGTCCGCTTGCAAAAGCAGCGCAACGGCGGTTGTCGTTACGATCTCGCGTACCGCAAAAACGGCACTGCGAGTCTTCTACGGAGTCACCGACGCCGACCTGCCGGACGAGTGGAAAACCGCGATCGAGCACTTGACGGAGAAATCCACGCCCGCGGACTGAGCCGCAATGCACCCGACCAATGAACGGAGCCGCGCCAGATGGCGCGGCTCCGTTCATTGGTGGAAGAGGCTTGCCGCGCACGTCTGTCGCCGGTGTTGGTCGTCACGGCTCCGCGATCCGTCGCGCCTCCGCCGTAAAGTGCGGCCAGATGCGGTTACCCCTCGATGGCGGATCGCTCGATGTGTGGAGATGACGGGGACGCGGGTGATGAGCCATATTGCCGGCGTCGTGAGCCGCCCTAGCGCATGGCGCGGATAAGGCCGCCGACGTCGTTCAGCAGCGTTCGAGCCGGAATTCCAGCTCGCAGCATCTTGAGAATCTGCTTCTGCTTCATCGACAACGGCAGATTATCGACCGTTAGATACTCACGCGCGGCTTGCGACAGCGCTTCGGGGATGTCGTTGAGCAAGTGAGGACGCGCGTGCGCGAAGGTCGTCATATTGCGAATCTTGTGCAGATCCTTGAGTACAAACTCTGCTCCAGCAATTCGCGATAACGACTGAGCGCAGCCGAGAAGTCGCTCTGCGACTTCGCTTCGATAATCGCCTCCGCCGCCAACTTTCCCGAGATCATCGCGAAATTGAGCCCTCGCGATTCAGCGGATTGAGCAACCCGGCCGCATCGCCGACCAGGACGGCCCCGTCGGTATAAAGGCGCGGCATCGCGTTCCAGCCACCTTCGGGGATCAGGTGAGCCGAGTATTCAATCGTTTCACCACCCGCCAGCATCGGAGTAATCGCCGGATGCTGCTTGAAGTCGTTCAGCATGTCATTGACGTTGAGTCCGGACGTGATGAGATCTGACAGCAGCGCGCCGGTTCCGATGGATATGCTCGACCGGTTCGTATAGATGAACCCGTAGCCCAGAAGCCCGGCAGTCGACTGGCCGAAGATTTCCATGGCGACGCCGAGGCCCGGTGCGCACGTTGAAGCGATCGTTGATCGTCTGCTCGGAGAGTTCGATGATCTCCTTCGCCACCAGCGCCTGCTCGTCGGGGCGCCACTCCTTGTGGAGCCCGGCTTTCTGCGACAAGAGCGAGTTCGCGCCGTCCGCGATCACGACGACGTCGGCGCGCAGGTCTCCTTCTTCGTCACCGGTACGCACTCCATCGATCTTCCCATCCTTCCAGATGAGATCGACGACCGTCATTTGCGGGATGATGAACGCGCCGGCCTCCTCGGCCTGTTGCGCGAACCATTGATCCCAATCGGCGCGCATCACACTGAACGCGTTGTACGGGGGCTCGCCAAAGGCCTGTGTGCGATACGTGCCGGACAACGCGCTGTCGTCGGTCAACAGCATGTAACGTTGCTCGATGATCGCGCGCTCGATCGGCGCGGAGGACGCGAAATCGGGCACCAGCAGTTCGGTTGGCTGGCGATAGAGGATACCGCCCATCACGTTCTTGGCGCCGGGGTAGGCGCCGCGTTCGATCACGACGGCTTCCAGGCCGGCGCGAGCGAGCGTCAACGCAGCGGCCGCACCCGCGGGTCCGGCGCCGACGATGATCGCGTCTACCCGTTCATCCTGCATCGGTTCCCCCGTTGATTTGCGCGCGACGGCCAAATGTACGCGCCGAGCACACTCGACCCGTTGCCGCTACTTTGACCGGGCCTCACGTACCCGCTCGGTGAGCAATGGCACGATTTCGAACAGGTCGCCCACAATCCCGAAATCGGCGAGCTTGAAGATCGGCGCGTCCGGGTCGCGATTGATCGCCACGACGAACTCGGAGCCTCGCATGCCGACCGTGTGCTGTACCGCGCCAGACACGCCAACCCCGATATAGAGCTTCGGCGCGATCGTGCGGCCGGTCTGACCGACCTGGTCCGAATGGGGCCGCCAGCCGAGATCGCTCACGGCTCTTGTAGCACCGACCGCGCCGTCGAAGGCGTCGGCGAGCTTCTCGGCGAGCGCAAAGTTCGCGGCCTCACCCAGTCCACGTCCTCCGATAACCACCACGTCAGCCGCTTCGAGATTGGCGGAGCCGGCCTTCGACTCGAGCAGTTCGACCACTCTCACCCGGAGATCCTCCGCGTTTAGCTGGACGTTGATCCGCTCCGGCTGGACACGTCGCCCCGTCTCTCGCGCGGAGACCGGGTATGACCCGGACCGGACGGTAACGAAGACGGTCTTGTCAAGTTTCGCCCGTGCCTCGGTTTGCAGCTTTCCTTGAAAGACTGGACGGCGCACCACGACCTCTCCGTCGCGAACGTCAACGCGAACCGCATCGACAAGGTGGGCGGCTCCGCGTCGCGCGGCGACGAATGGCGCCAGATCTCTCCCGGCCGTCGTCCCTGAGAGGAGCACCAGCGCGGGATCAGACGCCTCGATCGCCGCGTCCAACGCTCGCGAATACCCGTCCACCGTTATATCGGCGAGTAGCGAGTCGGTCGCGACGAGAACGCGATCAACGCCCAACTCGGCGACATGCGTTTCCGCAGTGCCAGTCTCGCTACCGAAGATAGCGGCGATGAGTGAGCCGCCAAGCTGAACAGCCAGATCACGGCCGATTCCGAAGAGTTCGGCGGTCGACGCGCGTAGGTCGCCGCCCTCTACCTGCTCGGTGAATATCAATACGTTCGTTCCCACGTGCTGCCAGAGCTCCCCTCGACCAGATGCCTACCGCGGCTCGATCAGCTTATGCTCGGAAAGAAAGACGAGCAGTTTTGCGACCGCGGCCTCGGCATCCTCGTCCTGGACGATGATGCCCGTTGCAGTCTGCTCGTCGGTAAAGAGCGAGCCCCAGCTCTGGACCGGTGCCAGCGAATCGGACGATACGTCCGGCGTGAACGTCTCGGTTGGCTTGCGCCGGGCCCCCATGATGCCCTTGAGCGTCGGATGGCGCGGCTCGTTCAGTGCCGTCAAGACTGACAGAACCGCCGGGGCTTTGACGGTCACCACCTGGTGCCCGTCCTCGATCTCGCGTTTCAGAGTCAGCTCATTGTTTTGGAACTCGAGACCGATCACATTGCTGACAATCGGCAGGCCGAGCAACGCGGCGAGTTGCGGCGCGACGTTTCCCGTTCCGCCATCGCTGGCCTCCTGTCCGGCCAGAATGAGATCGAACGATTGGGATCTGAGCCATGACGCCAGCACCTTCACGGTAGCCAGGCTGTCGAGTGTCTCCGTGGGAGGGTCGATGGCCACCGCGCGATCAGCACCCATCGCGAGGCAGCGATTCAACGATTCCCGCGCGTTTCCAACGCTGGCGACCACGATCTCCACGCCGTTAAACGTCTCAGCCAGTCGCACCGCGGCCTCCGCAGCGGCCAAATCATATTCGTTCGGAACCTGTGGGGTGCCGGGCACGATGTCTCCAACGCGCGCGTCAAATCGGATCGCGTTCGGGTCCGGCACCTGCTTCACCAGTACGGCGATGTTCAATCGAAACCCTCCAACATGGTCGGCTGCCGTGCGGACGTGGGAGCCTACTCGCCTTTGAACTCAGCTTTACGGCGCTCCAAAAACGCGCCCATGCCCTCTTTCTGGTCCGATGTGTCGAAGGAGAGCGCGAATACGTGAGCCTCGTAGGCCAGTCCAGTGTCAAGCTCAACATCGATGGCGCGCGAAATGGCGTCTTTGCTATGCCGGACCGCGATCGGAGCATTTGCCGCGATCTGTTCGGCCATCGTACGCGCGTTATCCATCAGTTCGCTCAAAGGGCAGACTGCGTTCACCAGGCCAATCCGTGCCGCTTCATCCGCCTTCACGCGGCGCCCGGTGTAGATGAGCTCGCGGGCGAAACCCGGACCGACCAGGCGGGTCAATCGCTGGGTACCACCCCAGCCGGGCGGGATTCCCAGAGTTACCTCTGGCTGTCCCAGCGCGGCGTTTTCCGAGGCGATTCGAATGTCACAGGCGAGCGCGACCTCACAGCCTCCACCCAACGCGTAGCCATTCACGGCCGCGATGTACGGCTGCGGCGCGGACTCGATCGCCGCACAGATGGACTGCCCAAGCGCGGCAAACTCGTGTGCCGCGCTTGGGCTCTTGGTCCTCATCTCGGCGATATCCGCGCCGGCGGCGAAGGCTCGCTCACCGGCGCCCGTCAGAATCACCACACGAATGTCGCGGTCCGCCGAGAGCTGCTGGATCTGTTCGCGAAGAGTGATTAAATGCTCCGTGTTGAAGGCATTCAGTACGTCAGGACGGTTGAGAGTAATGGTCGCCACGTGTCCTGTTCGCTCGACATCGATTGGCATTCGCTCTCACTTTCACTCCGCGCCGGCTGCGGTCAGTCTGTCAGCATCGCGCGATAGAGCGCGCCTCGCGCCGAGTACGCCCCGGCGCGCTCGAGCAGCGCGATCCGTTCTTCGTCCGAAACGGGCCTCCGGACGCGGCCCGGCACACCCATGACGACGCTACCGGACGGAACGTTCATCCCTTCCGGGACCAGCGCGCCTGCCGCGATCATGCTGCTCGCTCCGATGACCGCGTGTGACAAAACGATCGCGCCCATGCCGATCTGCGCACCGGATTCCACGGTGCATCCGTGAACGATCGCACCGTGGCCAACGGTGACATCCTCACCAATGTTCGTGGGAGCGTCCTGGTCAACATGGATCACGGTGTTGTCTTGCACGTTCGAGCGCCGTCCGATGCGGATTGGGCCGACGTCGCCGCGCAAGACGACCCCAAACCAGACACTTGCCCCTGACTCAATGACGACGTCGCCGATGATTACCGCCGTGGGCGCGACAAACGCATCGTTCGCGATGACCGGGGTCTTTCCCGCAAACGGGACGATCAGCGCCATCGCGCCACGCCAACCGCTACTCTACGCGCGGCGCGATCAACGTCCTGGGAGTCGGTCTCCGGCCGTTCAGGCGAGCGCATGACGGCTCAGGCCCCCGCGGTCTCTTTCTCCCACGCCTGGGCGGGCGGCTGAGGGCAGCGCAGCGGACGGTCGACTCGATAGCCGAGCGCATAGCCAGCCTGCACCAACTGATGCACCTCTCGCGTGCCCTCGTAGATCACCGCGCCACGAGAATTCCGCATATAGCGCTCGACCGGATACTCGCTCGAGTAGCCGTACGCCCCGTGGATCTGAATGGCGTCGTTGGCCGCGTTGAACGCGTAATCGCAGGCGACCCACTTGGCAAGCGAGGTCTCCTTGGTATTGCGAATGCCGCGATTCTTTAGCTCGGCAGACTGAAGGACGAGCAGGCGCGACGACTCATAGCCGGCCACCATCTTGGCGATCATCTGCTGCACCAGCTCGAACTGTCCGATCTCCTGACCGAACGCCTCACGTTCGTGGCAATACTTGAGGCTGGCGTTGAGTGACGCGCTGATGAGGCCCACCGCCCCGGCGGCCACGGTGAAACGGCCCTGATCGATCGCGCTCATGGCGATCTTGAAGCCTTCACCTTCTTCACCGATGCGATTCTCCACCGGAACGCGAACGTTGTTGAAGTTGAGCCAGCCGGTATCCCCGGCACGAACGCCGAGCTTCCCGTGGAGAGATCCGGTCGTGAGCCCCTCCATGCCCCGCTCCAACACGAACGCGACCAGGCCATGATGCTTCTTTTCGGGATCGACGGTCGCGAAGACGAGGAAATGATCGGCCGTGTTCGCGAGCGAGATCCACATTTTTTCGCCGTTGAGCACGTAGTGGTCACCGTCGCGCACCGCTCGCGTTTGAATGTTACCGGCATCGGATCCGGCGCCCGGCTCGGTCAGTCCGAAGGTAGCCAGTTTCTCGCCCTTGGCCTGTGGCACGAGCCAGCGCTGTTTCTGCTCTTCGGTCGCCCACTGGTGCAAGGTCAGGCTGTTCAAGCCGACATGGACGCTCATCACGACGCGCAAAAAGGTATCGACCGCCTCGAGCTCTTCACAGGCGAGCGCGAAGCTGACGTAATCGAATCCTCCGCCGCCATAGCGCTCCGGAATCGGGAGACCGAGGATTCCTTCCTCGCCCATTTTGTAGAGGACGTCGGGGTGATATTCCCCGCTGGAGTCCCATTCCTGAATGAAGGGCGCGACCTCACGATTGGCGAAGTCACGAACCATATCGCGAACCTGAGCCTGCTCGTCGGTATATTGGAAATCCATCTGCGCCTCCCACTGTCAAAGTCGCGTGGCGTGCGCAGGAACCATGTTCGCAATCAGATTCCGCGCATCGAGGCGAGTATAGCAAAACGCCATTCACCGGCGGTTTTCTTAACGGAAGTGAACGAGTGAACAGGGGCCTCAGCCGCCGAGAAGCGCGGCAATCCACGTCGATTGGATTGAATCTGGGGACGAACGCTTTACACACCGGCGCGGACAGGAACTCCATCGCAAAGTCCAGGAATCGCCCGAACCTGCCGCAGGATGGCGCTCAGGAGAAGCTCGCGATCGTGGACGACCCCGGTCTCGGCCAATAGGCTGGTAGCCGTCGCCAGCGGTAGCTCTTCTGGAGGAATGTTGACGTTAAGACCGATCCCGACGAGAAGGTATTCGAGGTTGTCGCCACGAATGCTCGATTGACACAGAATCCCGCACACCTTGTGGCCGTCGATCAGCAGATCATTCGGTTCTTTGACTGCAGGGACGAGCCCGGCGATCTCACCGATCGCGGACGCCACCTTCTCGGCGATCATGCGCGACATCTCTGGGCTCGTCGCCACCCGCAGCGCGGGACGCAGTACTATGGTCGCCAGCAAGCAGGTCCCAGGCGGCTCGAACCATGTGCGCCCACGCTGCCCACGCCCCTTCGTCTGGTGGTCCGCCAGCACGACTGTTCCGGTTGGTGCCCCGTTCCGAGCGAGCAGCGCGGCCTCGTCCATGGTCGACTCGACCACTGAGAACCGAACGACGCCCCAGTCAAGCACTTCCGTGCTCATAACGGTTACTTACCGTCGCGCGCGGCCGTTGAGATCTCCTGACGCCGCGTAATGTGCAGCTTCCTGATGCGCCGGTGCTCGACAGCCTTTACCTCGATATGAAGCCCGGCGGACTCAACGAACTCACCGGCATCGGGAATGCGACCAAGCTGCTTCTGAACGAAGCCACCGATCGTATCGAAATCTCCCTCGGAGAAGTCTGTGTCAAAAATGTCAGCCAGCTCGTCCATGGGTATCCGACCATCGACGATGACTTCGTCCGGGCCGATGCGCTCAACCAATGGCACTTCTCGATCGTACTCATCCTGAATCTCGCCGACGATCTCTTCGAGGATGTCCTCAATCGTGACGATTCCAGCCGTTCCGCCGTACTCATCGACCACAATCGCGAGGTGCACCTTTTCACGCCGGAGATCCTGGAGCAGTTCCCCGACGCGCTTGGACTCCGGCACGAAGTACGCAGGGCGCAGCAGTTCGAGCAGTTCAACCTGGGCGATATCCTCATGGACGAAGCGCAGGAAGTCTTTGGCGTAGACGACGCCAATGATGCTGTCGATCGAGTCGCGATAGACAGGGATCCGCGAGTGGCCCACCTGCCGGGCAAGGTCGACGACCTCCATTACCGGCGTGTCGACCGAGACGGCCCGGATGTACGTTCGCGGCACCATGATCTCGCGGGCAACGGCATCATCGAGGTGAAGAATGCCGGAGATCATCTCGTGCTCTTCTTCCTCGATCTCATCGTCGTTGTCATGTCCGTTCGTGTCGCCATCTTCGGTGGAAACTTCAAGGAGCTCGTCGTCGCGTCCACGGTCGCCATCGCGGCCGGCCGGCACGAGTATGCGGGTCAGGCCGTCGGTAACCGCAATGATCGGCGCCACGAAAAGCGCGAGCTTGGTGCCGGCGCGCTCGTATTGCTCCGTGCTCGGAGAGCGTCGTGCGGCCACGATGATGCTCGGGATGATCCGGCCAACCAGCAGGAGCACGGCGACGCTGACGAGTATCGAGATCAGCAGACGATAGCCGGATAGCTCGCGAGCGAGCAGCGAAGTCAGCAGAGCGGCAGCGACGACAGCCGTGACGAGCTCCACCAGCACGACGGCAGAACGAATCGCCTGAGGTCGGTCGACGAGGGAATGCATTCGATGCGCGGCTTCACGCTCTTCGATGAGCGCTCGAATCGTGACGCGGTTGACCACGGCCAGTCCGATCTCGATGGTGGCTGCAATCGAGAGGACGGCGAAGGCGATCAGAACCGCGCCGATTTGTATCCAACTGTCGGTACTCAAATCCTCCAAACTCCTGGATCCCAACCGTCCGCGGACTCCGTGGCGTTCTATTCGCGTCGTAAGGCCAGACGCGGCCGTGACGGTAGGTACTCCATATGGCCTTCGCGCGACGTTCTACGTAAAGAGGGCGCTGATGCTCAAGTCTTTGTGAATCCGCATGATCGCTTCGGCGAGCAGCGGCGCCACGGTCAGCACCTCTATCTTGTCGCGCGGCCCTTCATCCGGCAGCGGAATGCTGTCGGTAACGTACACCCTCTCGATAATTGATTCGTCAATGAGCTCCAGCGCGCCGTCGGCGAACACACCGTGCACCGCGGTGGCACTCACCGATTTGGCGCCTCGCGCCTTGAGCGTCTCCGCCGCTTTGACCAGCGTGACCCCGGTCGAGATGACGTCGTCGACGATCAATGCCTCGCGATCCTGGACGTCGCCAACCATTTCAAGCATTTCGGTCCGCTCCGGGCCGGGATGCTTCTTCGAGATGATCGCCAGCGAGCCGTTGGTTCGCTGGCGAAACTCATCGGCCCGTCCCACGCCTCCTGAGTCCGGGCTCACCACCACCAGATCACTCTTGTGCATGCGGTGGAAATGCGACGCCATAATCGGCGTGGAACGAAGATGATCCACCGGGATGTCAAAGAATCCCTCGATCGCCGGAGCGTGCATGTCGAGCGTCAGCACACGATCGGTGCCGGCCGTCACGAGCAGGTTCGCCACGAGCTTGGCGCTGATCGGCTCCCGCCCGCGTGTCTTCTTCTCCTGCCGGGCATACGCGAAATAGGGCACGACGGCTGTCACCCGCGCGGCCGAGGCGCGCTTGGCGGCATCCAGCATCAGAAGAAACTCGACGATATTCTGATTCACCGGGTTGCACATCGGCTGAATCACGAAGACGTCCGAGCCACGAACATTTTCCTCGAGCTCGACACGTGACTCACCGTCGCTCCAGGACCCGACGAAACGACGCCCGAGTGGAATCTCCAGGGCCGTCGCAATCGAATCGGCCAACCTCGGATTCGCGCTACCCGCGAAGATCTGCAGTCGTCCGTCCATTTACCGTTTTGTCTCTTCCTGTTGACGCCGTCTGGCGCCACTCTTCGACGCGATCGGACGCGCTGGCAGCCCCACGACCGTCGAACCTGGGGAAACGTCGCGCGTCACCACGCTGCCCGCGCCGGTGCGACCACCCTCGCCAACCGTGACCGGCGCGCGGAGGATCGTGTCGCAACCGATGAACGCATCATCTTCAATGACGGTTCGATGCTTGTTCACGCCGTCGTAGTTGGCGGTTATGGTGCCGGCCGCGATGTTGACGTTGCGACCGACCGTCGCGTCCCCGACGTAGCTGAAATGCCCCACGTGGGTCCCGGAGCCGATGGTCGAGTTCTTGATCTCGACGTAGTTGCCGATGTGAACGCCGGAATCGATGTTTGTGCCGGATCGAAAGTGTGAATAGGGCCCGACGTGCACGCCGTCACCGACGACCGAAGATTCGAGCGTCGAGGCGACAATCGCGCACTCACGGCCGACGCTCGATGCATGAACGTTTGCGCTTGGACCGACGATCGTCAGTTCGCCGATTCGACTGTTTCCGGAGATGATCGTGAACGGTTCGATTCTCACGTCGCGCCCAATATCGACCTCGTCATCGATGAACGTGGTTGCTGGATCGACGATCGTCACTCCACTCCGCATGAGGCGCTCGTTGATTCGCCGGCGCATCAAACGCTCTGCCGTGGCCAGATCGACCCGATCGTTCACCCCATACGCGATGTCTGGATCGGCCGGTACCGAAACCACGGGGACGTCGGGAGAGATCTCCGCCGCCGCCCTGCTGACGAGTGACGTCAGGTAATACTCGCCAACGCTGCTCCGCGGCACCGCTGGCAGACTACGCTCGAGCCATTCCCGGTCGTAGCAAGAGATGCCACTGTTGATCTCAACGGGAGCGGTGTAGACCCGCGAATCCTCTTTGGCTTCAACGATTCCGGAAATACGGGCGCCATCGTAGACGAGCCGGCCATAGGCGCCCGGGTCGACAAGAATCGCCGTGAGCAGCGTCACGAGCGCGCTCGTTCTGCGAGACGTTTCGATGAGATCGATGACCGCGGACGGAGTGAGGAGCGGATGATCGCCGAACAAGATCGCGACATGCCGGATCGACGAATCGAGCAAAGGTAACGCTTGAGCCGCGGCGTGACCCGTTCCCAACGGATCAACCTGCCAGGCAACCTGGCAGCCGAATGGGAGCGCCTCGGCCAGAACCGACTTGGCCGGACTCAGGACGACCACGATTTGATCCGGCGTCGCCGCCTGGGCCGCGCGAATGACGTGGTGGAGCATGGGCCGGCCACAAACGGTGTGCAGCTCTTTCGGCGTTCCCGATCGCATGCGCGTGCCGAGTCCAGCGGCAAGGATTACCGCCGCGACACCACGGGACTCTGATGGAGGTTCGTCGGAGCTCACTGCCGCCTGTCGTTCAAATACGCTGGGGGGAAATTAACGCTGGCACCGCACCAGGCTGGCGGGCCAGGATTCGAACCTGGAATAAAGGTTCCAAAGACCCTTGTGATACCATTTCACCACCCGCCAACAGGATCTGCGCGATCGCAGTTTCACCGATTATAAGCCATACGGTCAAGAAACGGCGGCATTGCCCGGACTCGACGTTGAATCGCGACTCACGTATGTACGGACGTGATCCTCTCGCCCCTCGCGTACCTGTACGCGCCCATTGACCGGGCCACTCTCAAGGTGCCAACGCGTCGAGGATCCGCTATCCTGCCAGCACATGGCCGGATGCGTCCCTAACGAGGAGCCGTGACGTGCACCGTTCATCGTGGATCAGCCGCGTTATTCCGTTGGTACTGATTGCGCTCGCGTTCGCGTTGCCATTCGCCGTCCCGACCGCGCTGGGAGCCTCGAACTTCGGGCAGCCCGTCGCGGGCCAGCACATTTACGACCGGGCGGGAGTCCTCACTCCTGACGAAATCACCACGCTGGAACAGCATGCACGCGCTGTCGAGTCGGCAGGCGCTCCAGTTGTCGTGTACTTCCAGGCCAAATCCGCGAGCTACAGCCAAACGGAGCAGGACGCCAAAGACCTGATGGATCAGTGGGACGTCCAGTCGACTCTGAACGCCCGTGATGGGCTGGTCATCTTCTTCAATCTCAAGCCGAATGATTTGCATCACGGGCAGTTCTCGATCTTCGCAGGCAAAAAGCATTACGACGGCGGCAACCTGCCGGAGTACGAACTCCAGCGTATCGCCAACAAGGTGATGAAACCCCTTCTCATGAACGGTGACCTGTCTCAGGGCACGGCCGCCGGGCTCGATGCCGCGGCCACTAGCCTGCGCAACGGGCCTCCTCCACCGCCCGCTCCAGGTGCGGCCCAGCGCTTCGCTGCCAGCATCAGCCAGGGACCGGCCAGCGTTGTCAGCGTCCTCTCAGTCATTCTGACGGCTCTCTTCGCGTGGTTCACACTGCGCGTCTGGCGCACGCGGCCGAGGTCGCACGTCCCGATCGCGGCGACGACCACGTTGCCGGATAGCACGCCCCCCGGCGTCGTCGGCGCGGTGGTAGTGGGCCGAGTGCGTGACCAGCAACTGGAGGCGACGCTGCTCGACCTGGCCCACCGCGGTGCGCTCGTCATTGAGTCAGGTCCCAAGAAGAACGAGGCGCAGGTTCGGCTGCTCGATGAGTCGATACCGGATAACGAAGTCGAGCGCCAGCTCTGGAGCTCACTCGCGACGCGCTCCAACTCAGACGGAGTGGTGTCTCGAGCGAATCTGGCGCGAGCGAGATCAGCCTGGTCAGGAGCGCGCGCGGCACTGTACAACAGACTTGTCGAAAGCGGGCTCTATGATGCGAACTCTCAACTACGGCGCCGGCCCGTCTATATCGCCTCCGCAGGAACGTTCTTGATCGCGGGTGTCGTGCTCGCGGCCGGCATCGTCGGCAAACAACCGTGGGCCTTCGTCGGAGCAGCTGTGCTGGGGAGCGCTTCGGTGATTGGCGTGGTCATGATGTCGCTCTATCCAAACACGTCGCTTGCAGGAGCGGAACTCGCCGCAACCTGGAGTTCATATGTCGCCGGGATCAAGCGCTCGAAATCCGACCGCACCCTGGACGTGAATCTCGATCTCGACGAAGCCATGCCGTATGCGGTGGCCGCTGGCGTCACGTCGTCGCTGAGTAAACGCCTGAAGCAAGCAGCCGAGGAGGGTTACGTGCCGGTCTGGCTCGGCCCCTCGCTCTATCGCACCGGAGACAGCGGCAACGCCTACATATGGTGGGTCGGTTTCCACTCGGCCGTCACGCCGAGCTCGAGTGGGAGTGGTGGCGGCGGAGGCGCCTCGGCAGGTGGCGGGGGCGCGGGAGGGAGTTTCTGACAGCCGTTATGCCAGCATGAACTGGACGATCCGTTCATCGCAGCGCGCTTCTCCCAATCATGGCTTCGATTCTTTGGGACTACGGTACCGTTGCGGTCGGGAAATCTAGACTTTACGCTCCAATGCAGGAGATTGGACGGTTAAATTCAGGAGACGTGTTGATGGCGCTCCCTGTTCCGCAGACCAAAGAGTTCGTCGATCGTCTGGCGGCGCTCGCCGATGAATGTCGCAGCGACCTGGCTGAAGCCTCCCAGTCTCTCCAGGAGATTGGTCTCCTGGTCAGTCAGTCCAACACCGAGGTCGACCGGCTCACCCAGCGCGAAATGTCATTGGGCAACCGGGTCCGCGAGATGGAAGCCAACCTCGAATCTTTCGCTCGCAAAGACATCCGGGATATGTACCACGCGGCGCACGAGGTCGAGCTGCGCCTCATGATGATGCGCGGCCAGGTGGAACAGCTCCAGGAGCGAGAAAAGAGTATTCGCTCGTATCAGGAAAAGCTTCGCATTCTCCTCGAACTCTCAGAATCCCAGCTCAAAGCCGAAGAGCGCAAACAATCCGCCCCTGATAATCGGACCAGACTGCTGCGCCGAGCTCAATCCGGTGGCTCCGGCGTCCCGTTCGAAGAAATCGTGCAGGCGGAGGAAGACGAGCGTCTGCGCGTCTCTCGTCAGGTACTGGACGGGCCCGCGCAGATACTCGCGAACGTCTTGCTTCGCGCCGAGATCTGCCAGCGCAGTATCGAGCGAGAACCGGAGCGCGCCCAAGCTGAGCTGATCGAGCTCACCACGGTTGCCTCATCCGCGTTGCGTGACACGCGTCGACTACTCTACGAGCTACGACCCGTGGTGCTGAAGGAGATCGGGGTCGTCCCCACTCTACGACGCTACGTGAACGATATCGTGCGCCTGCGAGGTGTCGAGGCGAATATCGTCGGACCAGAAACTGACGAAAAATTGCCTGACGTACTGAGAATGGCGCTCTATCGCCTGGTGCAGCAAATGATTTCGGCGGTCGCGTCGGACGACGACGTTACCCGCATCGACATCGACGTCCGTTACGAAGACGCGCAGGTGATCGGCCGCGTGGAAGCACACGGCGACGGCATTGCCCGCAGCCAGCAAATTCAACGATTTCTCTCCGACGAAACAGTGCGCCGTCGCCTGGAGCGGCTCAGCGCCGATTTGCAGTCCGAAAACGTAGGACAAAAGACCTCGCGACTGACAGTCGTTATTCCTCTCGGTTAAGCCTTTCAGCGGTACTTGCGAACTGCGCAATGTGGACCTCTTACTCATTGAGCCGGAACGCTCCCCTGCATACGATATACGCATAGACATGAGGTTCTCGTGAACCAAGACCGGGAGCAAACAACCTCCCGCAGTTCACGAAAGGGGGAGTGCTCAGGGGTATCGTCGAAGCGACCCAACGGTGTCAGACCACATATCTATCGGCATTTGTTGTTCATCTAATCACGGGAGGATTCATCAATGTTCGATTACATGACCGCTCTCTACGGCCTTTACGTTGAAGAGGACAAGTTCGAAGGACAGGGCATGGTCGAGTACGCTCTGATCCTGGCCCTCGTCTCGGTCGTAGCGATCGCGCTCCTGATTACCCTCGGTGGCAAGGTCAAGGGTGTCTTCAGCAGCGTCAACGCCGCTCTGAGCTAGTCGGGCTAAGATGCCCGAACGCCGGCCCCGCTCAATGCGGGACCGGCGTTTCCTTACGGCTCATCGACGGAAGGAGCTGCGGTTGAATGCGCGTCGATGGCGAAAGGGAGTTCAAGGACAGGGACTGGTGGAGTACAGCCTGATATTGCTTTTCGTAGCTGTAGCTGTATTCAGTACCTTGTTGCTGGTGGGGCCCACGGTGGCAGCGTTTATCGGACGAGCAGTAGACAGTTTCCCATCCTGAGCAGATTCAGACCTGAGCATTCCAAGAGCACCGCCGTTACACCGTGGCGGTGCTTCTTTTTTGTGGAGTAATTCGCTCCGGGCCGAGACCCGACGGTCACCTCGCGCAATGGTGAAGCGCCGCGACCAGCATGCGCACATCGAAGTGGCTGTTAGACGCCCAAGGCATCCTTAATTTTGTCGAAGAATCCCCGGCGCGCGGTCTCGTGGATGGACGGCGCCTTCAAGGTCTTGCCGAGACTTTCAAGTAACTCTCGTTGTTCTGAAGAGAGGTCCGTGGGCGTCATCACGCGTACCGTGACGATCTGATCACCGCGTGAGCCGCCGCGCAGATCGGGCACGCCACGGTCTCGCAACCGGAACTGCTGCCCCGACTGTGTGCCCTGCGGGATCTTCAACATCACGTTGCCGTCGACGGTCGGAACGTCAATATCCGCTCCCAAAGCGCCTTGAACCACGTTGATTGGCAAATCGAGGTGAATCTGCTTTCCGTGGCGCACGAAGAAATCGTGAGGCTTTACCCGGATACGGACGTATAGATTTCCGGCCGGACCACCCGGTGACTGCTCTCCCTGCGAGCTCAATCGCAACGTCGAGTCGCTATCCACTCCGGCCGGCGTGTTCACGGCGATTGTCCGGCGCCGTGAGACGCGCCCCCGACCGCGGCAGGTTGGACAGGGATCGGAGACGACCCGTCCTTCCCCATTGCAGTTGGCGCAGGTCGATGCGGTGACGAACTGACCCAGGATCGTGTTCTGGACGCGGCGTACTTCTCCGGTGCCTGAACACACTGAGCAGACCGGCGGCTCCGCGCCATCTTTCATACGCGTGCCATGACAGTCGTCGCAGAGTTCGAGCCGGTTGATATCGACTTCTTTTTCAGCGCCGAAGATCGCTTCTTCGAACGTCAGATCGACCGTCGTCTCGAGGTCAGCGCCGCGAGTCGGACCCCGGCCCCCACGCGACGAGGCTCCTCCGCCGAAGAAGGTCTCGAATATGTCCGTAAACGGAGAGCCGCCGAATCCAAAAGGATCTCCAGCCCCAGCAGCGCCGTTGAAGCCGCCGAGGCCAGCGTGACCAAACCGGTCATAGGCCGCACGGCGCTCCTCATCGTTGAGCACTTCGTAGGCTTCGTTGATTTCCTTGAACTGCTCTTCGGCGCTGTCGTCTTTGTTGACGTCTGGATGGTACTGCCGGGCCATCCGGCGATAGGCACGCCGGATCTCGTCGCTGGTGGCCGTTCGGCTCACCCCAAGTACTTCGTAGTAGTCTCGTTTTGCGCTCATGAATTCACCAGAAAAAGAGCAAACGCCGTTTGAGTCACCTATGTCGCGTACCTGGCACGCGATTTCGCCCGGGTGCTTGCCCGGGCGATTTGTACGCCACAGTATAACACCTCGAACGGACGGTTTAACTCCGTTTGGCACTCGGCGTCAGTGAGTGCCAGCGATCGGGCAATTCGGTTGCCACCGTCAATCTTCGGGCACGACCCGATGCACGACCGCATGGGCCGCGAGCCACGGCATCAAATCGTTCAACGAGGTCAGGACCGCGTCGGCGCGCTCGAAGCCCACGATATCCGCGGTCATGTGGTTCGGAACCGCGAGGCAGGTCATGCCGGCCGCTTTGGCGGATACGATGCCGTTCGGGGCGTCTTCGAGCGCGACGCAGACGGCCGGCGGAACCATCAGCCGGTCCGCCGCGGCCAGGTAGATGTCCGGGGCGGGTTTTCCGTACTCGACCATATCGCCGGTAACCTCCACATCGAAGGCGCCGGAAAGCCCGAGATCCCCCAGCACAACATCGACGTAGCGACGGTGACCGGACGTTGCCAGTGCCAGACGAACCTGTCCGTCTCTCAGCGAGCGCACCGTCTCTCGAGCTCCGGGCATCGGGTGAAGCCGCCCAGGCAGCATCTGGAAGAAGAACGCATCTCGATCGCGAACCACCTCGTCGACCGTCATCGGAAGGTCAAGCTCTGCAATGAGGACACGGGCGGTATCCCAGACCCTGAGACCGTACAAACGGCTCAAAAGCTCAGTCGTGAGCTTCTGGTTGTGTTCGGCCAGAAATCGGTCCCAGGCCTCGATCTGGACGGGCTCGCTGTCGACCAGCAGCCCGTCCAGGTCAAATACGATCGCGTGAACGTCGATACGGCTCACTCGCGCTCCAATAGCTTGAGGAACATCCCGGCCCGGCGCTGAGCCATGCGGTAGAGCCCGGGCGCCGCGACGAGGATGTACATGCGTGCCTCCAACCCGTCGACCAGTTCAGGCGGCAGACGGCGGGCACCGAGATGCGCGCCCGCGAGCGCGCCTGTCATCGACGCAATCGTGTCGCTGTCGCCTCCGGCATTCACCGCCGTCAGCACCGCGGTCTGAAAATCGTCTGGATGACTCGCAAAGGCGTAGATCGCCGCGGCGACCGAATCGGCCACATACGATGATCGTCCCGATCCGCGCGAGATTGGCGATATCCGAGTGACGATCGCCGCCGCTCGGAAGCCAACTGGCCGGCGAGCCGGATCTTGCGGGCGACCTCGTCTTCGTCGATGAATGCGGCGACCTCGGATGCCAGCATCTCCGGCGGGATCATCTCGGTCGCGAGCAGGCGAACGGCATAGGCGATGGCGAGCGCACCGTTCAACGATTCGGGGTCGTGATGCGTGATCAGGCCGGCTCGCATGACCTCCCGCGCGAAGATCTCAGGGTTGAAGCTGCCGACCGAATGCAGTAGGGCGAGCGGAACTATGCGAACGGCTGCACCGTTGCCGGCCGGCCAGTCACCGCCAGCCCCATATTGGTAGTCTCCGGTCGCTTCCATACGTTCGATCGCGGCCAGGGTGGTCGGCCCCAGACACTGACCACCCGGCCCTTCCCGCAGCTTTATCAAACGGATTCCAACGGCTTCCGGATCGACGAATCCATGCGCCGAGATCAAGCCTTCGGCAAGGCAGAGGCTCATCTCGGTATCGCCGGTGATCTCGCCTGCCCGCATTTCTTCGTCGCCATTCGGAGTCAGTCGAGCGACGTAGTGATCGAGCCACGCGAACTCATCCTGAATGCGCTGCGCGCTCCACCCTTCGACCGGCATGCCGAGCGCATCGCCAATCGCCTGACCGAGCAGGCAACCGAGAAAACGGTCCTTCAATGACGTCTTCGTACTGCTCTCCACGGCTCGGATTCCTTTGAGTTTCCGGTTCCAAACGGGAGATTCGCCCCGCCAGCATCTCACGAATTAAATCACGTCGCCGTAAGAACCAATCACGGCGTAACCACGGATTTGGTTGCGAAACACCCTTCCATGGCCGATACTCGCGGGAGTGGGACGTGCAGTGCATGCTTGCCAGGAAGGCAGTGAAATGAACTTGCTCTACGGTCTGGAACGCATCGAAGAACGGCTGGTCGAGAACAAAGCGCGCCCCGAAACCTTCAAGCTGGTCGACACGATCAGAAAAACGGCGAATCGACCGGGGGCGGAGCAGGCACAGGTGCGTTCGCTGGTGGAACTGGTCCGCCGTCTGATGCGTACACCGATGGCGAACGCAAATGTCGGTGTTTATGACGACCTCGCGGTGCTCGAAGAGCAACTCGTGGAAGCCAGTGCCCAGGCGAGCGCCGAGCGTGAAGCCATTGACAGCCGCCCGGTGCCGAAAACCAAGAAGTACTACCGTACGCTGCGAGAAAAGGAGGAGCGAAAAAAGTAGCAGTCACCTGATTGCGCACATTGATGTCGGCGTTTTGCATCCTCAATTGCCTCCCCGTTCCGACACATTTCGAGGCAGCCTGTGCGGCGCGTGACTGCCGCACACCAACGCGAAAGATGAGGCCCCAAATTGAAAAAGATTCGGACGATTCACTACGGACTTGGTCCGATCGGCCAGGAACTCGCGCGCCTGGCGGCGTCTCGTGAGAGCATCGAGATCGTTGGCGCCGTGGATATCGACCCGGCCAAGATCGGCAAGGACGTCGGCGAGGTCATCGGTCTCGGTCGTGAGCTTGGGATCAAGGTGCGGGGCGACGCCGAAGCCCTCTTCAACGAAACCGCGGCGGACGCCGTGCTGCACACGACCGGCTCATACCTCAAGCAGGTCTGGTCACAGCTTGAGGGCATCGTCAACGCTGGTCTCAATGTCGTATCGACCTGCGAAGAACTCTCTTACCCGGCTGCACAGTTTCCTGATCTGGCAACGAAGCTCGACGAGATGGCGCGGGCCAATGGTGTGACGATTCTCGGCACCGGCGTCAACCCCGGATTCGTGATGGACACCCTGGCTCTGGCATTGAGCGGTGTCGCCCAACAGGTCACCGCGGTACACGTCGAGCGGAACCAGAATGCGTCAACACGGCGCCAGCCGCTCCAGGCCAAGATTGGCTCAGGTAAGACGGTCGAAGAGTTCACGGAGCTGGTCAACGCCGGTAAGGTGCGGCACGTCGGGCTCCAGGAGTCGGTCTACATGGTCGCGGCTGGGCTTGGCTGGACACTCGACGGCTACGAGGAGACCACCGATCCGGTCATAGCCGACCATCACATCAAGACCGATTACTTCGATGTGCAGCCGGGCGTGGTCTGCGGCGTCGATCAGTTCGGCCGGGGCTTCGTCAAAGGTGAGGCGAAGATCGTCCTGCACCTCCGAATGTACCTGGACGCCAATCCGGCACACGACAAGATCGTGCTGGAAGGCCCGACTCGACTCGAGATGATTATCCCGGGCGGGCTCCAGGGAGACCGTGCCACGACCGCGATCGCGGTCAACGCGCTGGCGCGGGTTGTCGATCACGCACCCGGACTTGTCACCATGAAGGATCTACCGCTCGTCATCGCCGGTCGATAGTCCGGCACCCGATTCACCCAGCGCCGGACGCTGAGATCGGAAATTGATCCGAGCGAGAATCCGATTTCATGCGTCTGGCGTCCCGGCCACGGGCGGCGCCTGATGACGGCTTTCCCGATCACCACGACGGCGCCGCCAGCGCAGACCCCGAAGACTCACACGTTCGTCTTTGCGCCGTTGGAGCCTCTCCAGCGGCTGTTGATAGGGCAACAGAAGATGCTACGTCCCGATCAATATGACAAGGTTGCCGTATTTTTTGATATGTCCAATCTCTATTTCGCGGCGCGAGACCTTGGCGTTCGGATCGACTACGCCCGATTGCTCGAGTTTCTCGCAAATGGGAGACGACTACATCGCGCCTACGCGTACATGGCGATCTCTCCCGATGAGAGCTCGGCGATCCCCTTCCTCACCTGGTTGCGGCGTAATGGGTTCCGCGTCATCACCAAACCTCTGAAGCGCTTTAGCGATGGAACGACCAAGGGTGACCTCGATATGGAGCTGGCGGTGGATCTACTCAGCCAGGCACCCTACATCGACGTCGCCGTGATCGTCAGTGGCGACGGTGACTTTACGTATCTCGTTGACCGCGCCCAACGCCTTGGGTTGCGTGTCGAAATCGCGTCGACGCCCCGCTACACCGCTATCGAGTTGCTGGAGATTGCCGATCGTTACATCGACCTCGAGTCCAATCTCCCGATCTTCGCCCTGGAGCGGGGCAACCATTACGACGAATTGGCTCAGGAACCGGCTCCGGACGTGGTCTCCGCGGACGTTGATCCGCATCGGACAGACTAGCGCAACCGCGGATGCAGGCTCTGACTTCGTTCAGTCCAACGTGGGGCTGGACGTCACCGATCGATAATGCGAAAGGAATCCAGCAGTGATATCGGTTGACGCGGTACGAGCCAGGCGTGAGCGAATTGCTCAGTTCCCTTGAACGGATCGTGAAGCTCGAATCACCGAGCCGCGACAAAGCGGCGGTCGATCTTCTGGTTCGGCACCTCCAGGAGCGGTGCGCGGCGCTGGGAGGGGACGTCGAATCCATCGCGCAGGACGACTTCGGCGATCTCACCGTCGCACGCTGGGGCGGCACGCTGGGCGGTGATCCAATCCTCGTGATGACGCACATCGATACGGTCTGGCCGCTCGGTACGATCGAACGCAAGCCCTTCGAGGCAAGCGCGGATGAAGTCCGCGGGCCGGGCGTCTACGACATGAAGGCCAGCGTGGCCATGATGCTGCAGGCGCTCCAATTCCTATCGGAGCAGAACATCGCGCACCGGCCGATCACCTGGTTGATCAACACCGAGGAGGAAGTCGGCAGTCCGGTTTCTCGGCCACACATCGAGCGTCTTGCCCGCGAGAGCGCGTACGTGCTGGTGCTCGAACCGCCGGTTGCCCCGGACGGCGCGCTCAAGACGGCGCGCAAAGGCGTCGGGATGTTCACCATGAATATCAAGGGCCTGGCGGCGCATGCCGGCGCTGACCCGGAGAAAGGGATCAGCGCCATTCAGGAACTGGCAAATCAGATCCAGTACCTGCACGGATTGACTGACTTTGGCCTGGGAACGACGGTGAACGTCGGGGTCGTTTCGGGCGGGACCGCGCGCAATGTCGTCGCCGCCGAGGCCAGCGCGCTGATCGACGTACGCGTCACGACCATGACGGAAGGCGACCGGATCGTGAAGGCGATCCTCGCGGCGCAGCCGCGACTACACGGCGCGCAGGTCAGCGTCGAAGGCGGGCTCAACCGGCCACCGATGGAGCGGACCGAGAAGATCGCCGGAGCATTCCGGCAGGTGAAAGAAATCGGCGGCAGGCTCGGACTGGAGCTGACCGAAGCCTCGACAGGTGGCGGCAGCGACGGGAATTTCACCGCCGCGATCGGCGCGACAACCATCGATGGACTCGGCTGCACCGGCGACGGAGCGCACGCCGAGCATGAATTTATCTCGCTGAACGGTCTGTTCGAACGGACCGCGCTCCTGACGGAGCTTCTTTCGACGCTCTAGTTTCAGCGTTGCCGGGGGTGATTCAACCTGCGACCGAGGCCCGTCGGATCGACGGGCCTCACTGTTGGCGAAGAGATGCTGGCGGCACGTCGGCGATCAACGAGTGACGTTCTGGAACTCCTCATCTCCGCCCTGGAAGTCGCTCATCACGTCGTGGATCTGAGAGAAGGCGTTTTCGAAGAAGCCCTTCAGACGCTCGCGCTGATCACGCGTGAGAATCGCGAAGTAGATCGTAGCTCCGAGTGCCGTGGCCCAGAAGCCGACCATGATCGATTCGGCTGCCACGTACCTGGCCTGGGAGCCCGCCGCTTGCGCCACGGCGGCGGCCTTCTGCTTGCCTCGTTGAGAAACCGAGCGACCGCGCTTCCCCTTGCTCTGACTGCTGATCTCCCCAGCACGTTCGCGCAAGATCTGAAATCCGGTCGCGGATCCGGCAGCGACGAGACCGGCCAGCGCGTTCGCCTTCTTTGAAACCTCGGGGCCGTAGTCCCGCCGAGCGTTCCTGGAAAGCTCGGTCGCGCGTTCTCGCGCGTTAGCCAGAATGACTTCGGCCTCGTCGATCGCTTCCTGAGCGTATGTCTTCGCCTTCGGAGCAACGTCGTCACGGATCAGCTGTGAGAGATCCGCGGAGCGCGCCTGGCCCTCGACGACAATTCGCTCTGCCAGCTCACGGGCTCGTTCGCCAGCGTCCTTCATCAACGGAGACATGGTCTCGCTCGCTGATCCGAGCGCCGCTCCGGTGCGGTGGACAAGCTGCTCCTGAATGCGGCCTCCGTCGCGAGTGTCAAGAGCCTGCCTTGCTTCGTCAAGCGCACGTTGCGCGGTTTCGACCGCCTTGTTGATTCTCGGATCGTTGAGCGCTCCGGCGACCTGCGACGGCCGCGTGCGGCGTTTCGTCGTTTTCGGCCGACCGATCATCGTGGCAACGCTTCCAATGGCGGCAACCGCGGCGAGCGGTGCCCACACGAATGTCAACAGTCCTCGCTGAGAGGACGTATCACGCCTCTCCATCGATCTCCCCTTTCAATTCAGAGGTCCCCAACGACGGTATACGTTCGATCAGTTCGCTCGGGGCCACCGCAATCAAGACCATGCGCGTCAATCGTTCAACTTCGGGACTGAACTGAGCCACGCTGGATCTGTTTCGTCCGAGCAGCCAACCCGTTGGTATTGCCCCGCGGTCGCTGGCTACGGCTCGCACATGTCTATCATCGCAAGTACTGTGCGACGAGTGAGCGCCCGTTTCCCATTATGTGCGGATCGATATCCGTGTGGAAACCGATTACGGGGGTTATGACGCGCCGCCTATCTGGTGTGGCCACCTGGGATGTCGCAGCTGTCCACATCGATACGGCCTCTCGCCACCAGCCTCCACCCGCGTCACCGTGGTCGATTGCGATGACGCGCCGCCCGATTCTTGGGGCCACGTGGCGGGGTGAGGGCAAGTTTGCGTAGGGATTTCAATGCCGGAGTATCCTCGGCATGACTAATCCGGCTACGCTGTCCAAGGCGACATGTCGGTCTGCTGTTCGATCTCCCGATTGTCGCGACATGGGTGCGACTCGTTGGAAAAGAAGCGAACGAAATCGAGCACGATCGATGCCGGGTTGATGGAGACGGAAGCCGAGCGCATGATCGTCTATGACGAGGGAGAGTGGGACGCAATTCAACGCGTGTTGCAGACGATTCCGACGAAGGATCTCCAGCGGATGACGGGGTATTCGCGGAGCATGGTGAAGTATGTGAAGAGCGGGGAGCGACGCCCCCGTTTTGACGATCGGCCCCGCATCGCGTCGATTGCCTCCACCTACGCTCGCGAGCGCCTTGTCACGCTCGGCTACGGTGCTCCGGCCAACGACTGGGAGGCCATATCCTGCTACGGGACCTATCTCCGTCGCCAGCAGGCGCAAGACGAACAGGCGCGCGACTCCCGTACCGCCCACCGCGAACGCAAACACGACCTCGCCGCCGCCGTACGCGCCATCACCAATAGCAAGGGCATCGCCCCCACCCGCGACATCGTCGCCGAGTGGGCGGTACACGTCCCGAGCACCTTGCGCCGTAAGAACGGTGTCCCGGCTGACGATGTGGCCTCCTCCCTCGCCTCCGATTATCCACAGTTCGGCGTGCGCGACGAAGCCAGCCTCTTCGCCCTCTTCGATGAGTTGTGGGAAAGGTAGACCATGGACCCGGCCGGATAACAGGTGACATTTTGGGGAAGGAGATTGTCGGCACTCCGGCGCGCATCGAGTTGCGAACCCGATGGGTCTGCGGAGGGCCAAAACGGAGCAGAGGTCATCGCCTGGTACGTATCCGGGCTTCGCTCAATCCCACGTGGCAGCGCGACCGTCGAGTTTCACTCCGGTCAGATCTGGAGGAAACGGACGACGACGCCGGTATCTTACCGCTCATACGGTAATGGACATGAAGATCTGGCTCAGCGCGTTCTCCACCCGGATACGTCGCCGCGTTCGAGATGCAAATCCTGGGTCCGCGTCGCAATGGAATAGCCTATCGCGAGAGGCGCTACACCGTCCTGCTCTCCTGGGCAAGTGTCAGGGCTGCAGGTTCTCCGTCCGTTGCGCGAGCAGGTTCAGGATCACGCTCTGCTGCTCGTTGATCGTATGGACCTCACTGGTCAGCGTGTGGATCGCGGTGAGCGTCTCGTGGTCGGCCTCTGCCCGCGCGTCGGTGGCCGCGGCCTGCACGTTCTGACCGACGATGATGATCGGCAGCAGCACCAGCTGCAGGAACGTCTGCGCGATCCACGCGACGATAATGAGCGGGTCGCCTGACCGAATCACGGCGGGCAGTGAGATCAGCGCGAGGAGCGCGAAGGCATAGGCGCACCACATCGAGCCGACGACGGTGGTGATCCGGAGAGCGAGCCACGTGTTGAAGCGGCCGAGCGGGCCCGTGCCGTGCACCACCGCGTGCGCGTGCCGCGACAGCACCAGCTGCGGCTTGTGCGCCTTTAACGTCTGGACAACCGATCGCTCCATCAGGGGCTCTCCTTCCATGGTCTCTGCTCTACGGGCGTTTCCGAACGGGTGACGATGACGGCGGCTCCCTCCTCACTGCGGCATCGGCGTACCGGTCGATGACGGTTCGGCACAGTCTACCCGCATCCGGACGTGTTGCGGATGGCCGACTTCCCAAAAACGTCAACAGTCATCTGGCCGGGTCCAGTAGTACCATGCCAAGAGGCGACTCGGCGCACTGCTCCCGACGCTCGCCGGGCCGCCCGCGTCCAGCCATTGACCACGAGGGCGGATAAGGATGTTCAGCGTATGACGGCGCATTCACGGAGTATGGCGAGGTACTTGAACAGCAGGAAGAGATGACCAGGCTACCCCAGTGGTCACGCCGTTATCTGAAACGCCGTCACATACCATACTGGGGATCAAATCCCGCCTTACAACCGCTCGACGTGACTTATCGCGAGGAGGATACTTACCACATGTTCGCCACTGTCGAGTAGCGTTTCAAACTGGTTGGACCCAATTTGGTAGATGTTGCGTGAAAACTCTCAAGTTCAGTTGACGGACGTCGTTTTGAGAATTGAGATTCATATCGTTTCGACTCATTTCCGTCTTACCATTATGTTAGATACATCCGAATCATTGATATAGACTGAGGGAGGACATGAAATTGGAATCAGCAGATTTTCGGGTAATTAGTTCCAGCAGAAGATTGTCCATACCCATCTATCTGAATCAGCGTATCGTATTTGATTTGTTGGCAATCGTACGTGAGGGTTTCTCGCAGCTGCGTACGATCAGGACATCCGACACTGAATCTCAGACTAACAGGAGTGACCTCGGCGGCCAACTAGGTGCGAGCAATGTGTTTGCGTTTTGGGCCTCGGATTCAAAGGATCCCGAGGGAAGGAACAGTAAAGCTTCTCAGAATCAACAGGAGGTTGCTGAAGAACGGGTTTTCACTCCAACCTCCCTATTCTCTGCGCTACGCGACGGGTTGATTGAAACGCGAGTTGTTATTAGATCTCAATTCGTCGTCGTCATTTGACGACCTCAATTCGGGAACATTTGTCGAGTTTACGGCTAGTCTTGCAGATCATACCCCTCGTCGAGACTATCGGAGGGATGATTCAACTTATGGAGACGCTGAATCTGATGGAGGGTGTTCCTTCTCCGAACATCCAGCTCCGCCAACCAAATCGACTGGAGATAGACGGTACTCCGCAGAGGAGTCAACTACAAGCGACTATCAATCAGATGGAGGCGTTTCTGCGAGCGATCACTCAGGCAAACACGGTCGATCTTGTGGCGAATTTGAGCGACGGAACACGACGAGCGGTGGTCCCGGTCGAAGTCGATTTCTTCAATGACAGGTCTCCTGCCGCGATCAGTGACGGTGAATTCGCACGTTCTAGGGAAAGTAGTTCAGCGGGTTATGGAATCTGACTCCTCAGAATCAATTCCATCGATCCTTTGCGCACCACGATCGGACGATGCAACAGCAGTTCTAGCCCAACTCAGAGACCAATTCGGTAAGCTCCAAGATTCGGCTTTGAATTTCCAAATATCGAAACGAGGCGTAGAAGCGCCGGTGATTCAAGTCATCCCCATCGCGATCTTTGTGTAGATGAAGTGAGTCGATCGATCCTAGGTTAGGCCTAATGACCCCAAATCCAGAGTCCGAGGAATGGCAGACACGAGCAAAACACCACACCGCAGGCTGTCCCGTAGACCGTTTCACTCCTCACAACGGCTCCACTATTGTTTCTACACCGAAGGGACTAATGGAGGCTTACGCATTTGTGCCGAAAATCGGTAGCACATTGGAGTGACGCGATGCCGGATCTTCCGGAGACATTCGAGCAACTAGAGAACTTGGTTGAGAACCAGGAACTCGTTCATATTAGGACTGGCCTGGGTGGAGTGGGTTTACCGCGGTGTTGATCCTCTAGCGTTCGGAGAGATTGGCGCTAGAGAGCTGTTCGAACGACGCCCAGACCGACCTCTTCCAGACGATGACGCGACAGAGCGTCATCGTTTGGCGAGGAATTCGTACCAATCGCTCTACCTCGGCTGGCTCCTGCAATTCGGTTCGTTGGTCGAGCATTACGTGACCGTAACAAACTCGTGAAACCGGTGAGTCCACGAAGTAGAAGTTACAGTGGCACGAATCGCCTGATGCAGGTTATGTCGTCATCATCTCGGAATAGCCTCGTGCATGACTGGAAGATTGACAAAGTCTACTGCAGTAAGTTGGAGAGGCTTACGTTTCATAAGAATACTGACGGAGTACAGCCACCCCCGGATTTCGACCGCAGTCGCATTGTCCGCTTCTAGAAAAGGACGTCGGATACAAGGAGATTCGACACCGTATTGCAGCACGCCGTTCGCAGCCTCACTCGCATACTACCAACCTTCCCGGACTTAGCACGACGAATACGATTCAAAACAATAACGCAGACCCTAAGCTCGGTCAGAACTACTGCATCGACACCATATGGGTGACCCATTCGGCAGGGTGGCCACAAGAAATCGAGGGCGCGTCATAACCCGGAAACCGGTTGCGGCTCTGCGACGGCTCACCCTATACTTTCGCGCATTATGATGAGATACGCAGAACGATTCGACGTTGTCGTCATTGGCGCCGGACACGCCGGCATCGAAGCCGCGCTGGCCGCGGCCCGGTCAGGCTCAACCACGCTCATTCTCACCCCAAATCTGGACCGCATCGGGTTCATGCCGTGCAATCCGTCGATCGGCGGACCGGCCAAGGGCCATCTGGTTCGTGATCTGGATGCTCTTGGCGGCGAGATGGGCCGTGCCATCGATCGCACGGCCATTCAGGTGCGCCTCCTCAACACCAGCAAGGGTCCGGCCGTCCAGGCGCTGCGCGCACAGGCGGATAAGACGCTCTATCAGATGGCGATGAAAGAGGCGCTCGAACTCCAGGAGCGACTGACCGTCCGCCAGGAACTGGTCAAGGACGTCGAGGTCCAGGCGAGCAATGGCGAGCGCCGGGTCGTCGCGGTGACGACCGATCATGGCAACCGCTATCTGGCCGGAGCCGTAGTCGTGACCGCTGGGACCTTCTTCCGCGGCAACATGATTGCCGGTGAATGGCGCGCCCCGGGTGGCCGGGCTGGAGATGTCGCCTCGGTCGAGCTCTCGTCATCGCTGCGCGACATCGACATTCAATTGCGGCGCCTGAAGACCGGCACACCGCCACGGATCGACGCGCGAACGGTCGATTTCGAGCAGACCAAGGTGCACGCGGGGAGTTCTGATCCGCTCTGGTTCAGCTTCGACGGCCAGCACGGCAATGTGGAGCGGCTGGAATTACCGGCACTGACCATCTTTCCCGGGGTCGAGCGAGATGGCTGGCGCCCGCAGATGCCCTGCTACCTCGTGCACACCAATCCGAATACCCATGAGATCATCGCGGCGAATATCGATCGCGCCCCCATGTACAACGGCTCGATCGAGGGGACCGGACCGCGCTATTGCCCGTCGATCGAGGACAAGATCGTCCGCTTTCGCGATAAGCCGGCCCACGGTCTGTTCCTCGAGCCCGAAGGCTGGCGCACGACCGAGCTTTACGTCCAGGGGGCCAACACCAGCCTGCCGCACGACGTTCAGCTCGACTTCCTGCGCACCATCCCCGCTTTGCGCAACGTGTCGATCACGCGGTACGGGTACGCCGTCGAGTACGACGCGATCGATTCGACCGAGCTCACGCTCACGATGGAGGCGAAGCAGGTTCGCGGGCTGTTCCTGGCCGGTCAGGTCTGTGGAACCTCAGGCTACGAAGAGGCGGCCGGACAAGGAATCATCGCCGGCCTCAACGCCAGCTGCTCCGTGCAGGGCTCCGAGCCACTTATCCTGCGACGCGACGAATCCTACATTGGCGTGATGATCGACGATCTCACGACGCAGGAATTCGTCGAGCCGTACCGGATGCTGACCTCGCGCGCCGAATATCGACTCCTGCTTCGCTCCGACAATGCGGAGTCGCGGCTCAGCGAGATCGGCTATCGTTTCGGGCTGATCGATCATGCGCGGATGCAAACGGTGAAGCAGGAAGACGCCATCATTCGGACCGCGATCGAGGCGCTGAATGGCCATTTTCTCTCGGACAACGAACGGGTGCGCTCCTTGCTCCGCGAGCAGGCGCTGGATCCCGTCCTCACGCAATCTGACCGCGCTCGAGTATCTGCGCCGCCCGGAGGTTTCGTATCCCGCCCTTGCCTCCGCTCTCACCAGTGGCGGGTTCAACAGCGAACCGCTCGACCGGTGGGAGCTTGACTCGAGATTGGCGTCGCGCCTCGAGGTGGAGGTGCGCTACGGCGCGTATATCGAGAAAGAGCTGCGTCAGGTCGATCGAGCCCGGAAGCTCGAGCACCGCGCGATCCCGCGCGGCGTCGACTACGACGCGCTGCCGAGCCTGCGCAACGAAGCCCGCGAAAAACTCGACCGTCTTCCGTCCGTCGACGCTCGGACAGGCGAGCCGCATCGCTGGAGTGACTCCCGGCGACGTTGCAGTACTAATGGTTCACCTGGAGCGTATTTCGACCGCCAAACCCATCGCGTAGACTCTGTAGCAAACGTGGTGAAAGGGGCGAAATGCGCGTTCTCATCATCTCCGACGTTCACGCAAACATGCCGGCGCTGGAGCGAGTTCTGGAAGCAGCGGGTGAAGTCGACGATGTCTGGTCGCTGGGAGACATCGTGGGGTACGGACCCAACCCGCGCGAGTGCGTTGAGGTCGTGCGCACCATCGCTCCGTCCATCAGCATCATCGGCAACCACGACTGGGCGGCGATTGGCCGGCTCTCCCTCGAGGATTTCAATCCGGTCGCCAGGTTTGCGAGCTACTGGACGACGATGCAGCTCGGCGCGGACCACCTCCGTTATCTCGAATCGCTTCCTAACCGGATGATCGACCAGGACTGGACCGTCGTTCATGGGAGCCCGCGTCACCCAATCTGGGAGTACGTCTACAACGCCCGTATTGCCGCGCTGAATTTTCCCCTGATTGATACTCGCCTCTGCTTCGTCGGGCATACCCACGTGCAACTGTATATCCGCGAAGAAGAGGCCATGGCCAACGTCACCCCGCGACATACCGTCGACGGTGAGACGATCGATCTCTCGGAGGGACGATTCTTAATCAATCCGGGATCGGTCGGGCAGCCGAGAGACGGTGACAGTCGCGCCGCATTTGCGATCTTCGAATCCGACACGTTCCGGCTGACCTTCAGGCGGGTGACCTATCCCGTCGACGTGACGCAGGAGCAAATGCGGATGCAGGGCCTACCCGATTCACTCATCAACCGCCTCTCGCACGGCATCTGATCACGCACGCCAACAGATCGGTCCTCAACAAGGTCGTTGCCCCTCCTTGGCACTAACGGCATACTTACCCGAGTTAAACGAGCGGTTTCGTCTTGAGTTCGATAGAGGACGGGGAGTCGGTGTACCGGAGAATTGTCGTTCCGGTTCTGGGAAGCGATCTGGACACACGCGCGATCGATCTGGCGACGGCCGTCGCGGGCCGGTTTGGTGGCTGCGAACTGACACTCGTCTACGTTGCCGAGGTGCCACAGCATCTCGCGCTGGACGCGGATCTTCCCGAAGAGGTCGATCGTGGCGAGTCCATACTTGAGCACAGCGCGAACTATGCACGCTCCAGCACTGATGTAAACTGGCAGCGGGTCACGACCGAGTTGCTTCAGGCAAGATCCGCCTCGGCGGCCATTGTTGATGAGGCCATCGAGCGCGGAGCTGACGCCGTCATACTCGCGGCTGAAAATCACCGTGAACATGGGTTGATAACGCAGGGGGAGACAGTCCCATACGTGTTGAAGAATGCACCGTGCGAGGTCATCTTGATTCGCAGCTTGTCGGAGGATGGTGAGATTTGATGAGAGTCTTGATCGTCGGATGTGGCCGGGTCGGTGGGCTCCTGGCTGGGCGGTTGTCCAGCGACGGGCACGACGTCTCGGTTGTTGACGGCGACTCTCGCTCCTTCCGGCGGCTTCCCGAGCGATTCCCGGGGAGGGTCGTGCTCGGCACCGGCATCGATGAAGATGTGCTGCGCACAGCCGGGGTCGAGCAAGCCAATGTTTTCGTCGCGGTGACGCAAGATGACAACACGAACATTATGTCGGCGCAGATCGCGCGCAAAGTCTTCAATATCGATCGTGTCGTTCTGCGAATTTACGACCAGGCTCGCGCCGACGTATACCGGCAGCTTGGCTTGACAGTCATCTGCCCCACGACAACCGTCGCCGGAATGATCGAAGATGAGGTACTACGATCGAGTTCGGCCGGCGTGCGGACGTCACAGGTTTCGGGAGTCTAAGCGATGTATATCATCCTGGTCGGCGGAGGCAAAGTCGGCTACTACCTCACCAAAACCCTGGTCAACGAGGGCTACGAGGTGTTCCTCATCGAAAAGAACCCGATCAAATGCAACACCTACAGTGAGCGATTTGGATCGGTCATCATGCAAGGTGATGGCGCGGAAGCCGGAACGCTCGCGGCCGCCGGTGCGTCACGCGCCGACGTGGTCATCGCCGTCACCGGCGAAGACGAAGACAATCTGGTGATCTGCCAGATGGCGAAAGAGAAGTTTGGAGTCGGTCGGACGATCGCTCGGGTGAACAACCCGAAGAACGAAGAGCTCTTTCGCCGGCTCGGCATCGACGTGACCGTCAGCCAGACGAACGTCATCCTGAGTCTGATCGAACAGCAGATTCCCGACCTGCCGTTCGTTCATCTGCTGAGCCTGCGTCATGCCGATCTGACGATTGTCGAGGCGAAAGTCTCGGAGCAATCGCCGGTCCTCAACCTTCCGATCGAGCGGATCGAGTTCCCGCCACAGGTTCTCGTCTCGGCGATTCTTCGACGTGGGGATCTGATCATTCCGACCGGCCAGACGGTCATTCGTGCTGGCGACGAACTCATCTGCGTGACCAAACGCGAGCGTGAAGAAGCACTGCAGGAGCTTCTGGGGATTTAGAGCGTCCGCTGACTCACGCGCAAAAATACGGGCTGGGTTCGGAATTGATCCGAACCCAGCCCGTTTTCCTCGTTATCGGGCGCTTCTATTATGGGTAGATGCCACGCACGCGGGTGAACTCCGCCACGCGCTGGATCGCGCGCGCGAGTGCGGCCGTCCGCATGTGGACGTGATACTGCTGTGACGTCGCGTTGATCGCCGCGAACGCGTCGACCATCATCCGCTTCAGCTTGCTGTTGACCTCGGCCTCGGTCCACGGGAACGCCTGGATGCCCTGTACCCACTCGAAGTAGGAAACGGTAACACCGCCGGCATTGGCAAAGATGTCAGGAAGCACGATGACTCCGCGATCGTAGAGAATTCGGTCAGCTTCCGGGGTGGTTGGTCCGTTGGCCGCTTCTGCGATCAGCTTGGCTTTGATGCGCGGAGCGTTATCTTCGGTGATCTGCTCTTCCAGAGCCGCCGGAATCAGGATGTCGCAATCGAGCTCGAGCAGTTCTTCGTTCGACACGGCATCGGCACCCGGGAACCCAACCACCGAATCATGCTGTCGTTTGTGGTTCTGGACTGCGGGAATGTCGAGTCCGTTTGCATTGTAGATTCCGCCGCGAGAGTCGCTTACGCCAACGACCTTGCAACCCATGTCATGCAGAATGGCCGCTGCGGTGGAGCCGGCGTTCCCGAAGCCCTGAACCACGACCGTCGATTTGAGCAGGTCCAGGTTATGGGTCTTGCAGGCTTCTTCAATGGCGAAGACGCAACCTCGGCCCGTCGCCTCGAAGCGCCCCTGCGAACCTCCAAGCAGAAGTGGCTTACCGGTGACGACGGCCGGAACCATGACGCCACCGTGATGCATGCTGTAGGTATCGAGTATCCATGCCATGATCTGCGGATTGGTGTTGACGTCAGGAGCCGGAATATCACTCTGGGGCCCGATAATGACGGAGATCTCAGTAGTGTAGCGACGGGTCAGGTTCTGCAGCTCGCCCTGTGAAAGCAGCTTCGGGTTCACCTCGACGCCGCCTTTACCACCGCCGTAGGGAAGCCCAACAACGGCGCACTTCCAGGTCATCCACATTGCGAGGGCCTTGACCTCGTCGATCGTCACGTCCTGATGATAGCGAATCCCGCCCTTGGACGGACCGGGGCCAATGTTGTGTTGCACACGGTGGCCGCGGAACACCTGAACCGAGCCATCGTCCATCTCGACCGGGAAGTTCACCGACAGCTCACGTTTACATACGCTGAGCATGCGTCGCATGTCGTCATCGAGACCGATCACGTCGGACGCGATGTTGAACTGCTCCACCGCGATGTCGAACAAGCTTTGCTGCGGCCTGTCCTTAGTGGGAGTCTCTACTGCCATTACCGGATCCCTTCAACTGCTGGATCAGCGCGACGCCAGTCTGGCTTGGGAGGCATTCTTCCGCCGCGGCGTCTCTCGTTGGCCCAGCACAAAAGAAAAGGAGGTCGCGTTGCCACGTCCTCCCCATCAACTCTTCTGACTTTCCTCTAGCGTCTCGACCAGGATTTTCCTCACGATAGCGGGGTTTGCGGTGCCCCGCATCTGCCTCATTACCTGGCCGATCAGAAACCCTATAGCCGCCGATTTACCACCGTGAAAGTCGGCGACAGCGGCCGGATGCTCATCAATCGCCCAGCGAACCGCCGCTTCGAGCTGAGCCTCGTCGCTCACCTGGGCGAGCCCGCGCTCCTCGACGAGCGCCTCCGGATCAGAACCTGTCTCGTGAACCGCGATCAGCACTTCTTTCGCGGTGCGCGCGTTGATCTTGCCGGCTTCGATCAGATCCACAAGCTGTCTCAGCTGTCGCGGTGATACGTTGACCTGATCGATGTCCATCCCACGATCCCGCATCAAGGCGAAGACCTCGCCGGTGATCCAATTCGAAAGCTGGCGCGCCTGCCGTCCCTCCCCGTTCGCGGCTGCTTCGAAGTAGTCCGCGACCGGCTTCTCCATGGTCAACAGGGAAGCGTCTGAACGGCTTAGCCCGAACGCCTGCTCGAATCGGGCCATTCTGGCTTCTGGAAGCTCCGGCATTCGCTCGCGAATCTGCTCGGTTTCAGCCACATCCAGTACCAGTGGCGGCAAGTCCGGCTCGGGGAAATACCGGTAGTCGTGAGCGAACTCCTTTGTTCGCTGTGAGACGGTTACACCCCGATCTTCAACCCAACCACGGGTCTCTTGCTCGATCTTTTCACCATTGCTCAGAGCCTCTCGCTGCCGGTCAACCTCGTAGAGCAGCGCGCGCTCGACTGCGCGGAAGCTGTTCATATTCTTGATCTCGACCTTGGCTCCCTCGACGGTGCCGTCAATGCTCCGTTGCGAGATGTTGGCATCGCAACGAAAGGCACCCTCTTCCATGCTGGCCGTCGAGACGCCGATGTAGCGAAGGATCTGACGCATGGTGATGAGATACAGGCGAGCCTCTTCTGGAGACCGCAAATCGGGATCGCTGACAATCTCCATGAGCGGGACACCAGACCGATTGACATCGACGAGGCTATAGCTCTCATTCCCTGCCGAACGATGAACCAAACGCGCCGTATCTTCTTCGAGATGAACGCGCCGGATTCCAATGCGACGAATCTCTCCGTCGACCTCAACATCGAGGTGGCCGTCAAGGCTGAACGGCAGGTCGTACTGTGAGATTTGATACCCCTTCATCAAATCGGGATAGATGTAGTTCTTGCGGTCGAACTTGCTGAAGGCGGGGATGGAGCAGTTGAGGGCGAGTCCCGTCATGATGGTGAAATTCACCGCTTCGCGGTTGATGACCGGCAGAGCACCCGGTAGGCCGAGACACACCGGGCAGACGTGCGAGTTCGGCTGAGCGGACGCGTACGCCGCGGAGCACCCGCAATACATCTTGGACCGGGTCAGCAATTGCGCGTGGACTTCAAGTCCAATGACGGTTTCGAATTCCACCTTTTTCACCTCGTGCTCCACCCCCCTCGTCGAAGGGGGCTCCGGCGATTATAGCACGAGGTTCCGCGTGTCAATCCTCTTGATTTGTCATTCGCGTAGCCACCGCCAGGACGTCGAAAACGGTATTCTCAAGCACAAGTCGGGACCCTCCAGTCTGTCAGACTGTGCATCTCTTCACAAACGGTTGCTCAGTTGCGCAGAGACACAATTCTTTCTCGTGCGGGCTTGAAATGCTCGTATTGGGGGGTCTGCGGCCCGGTACGCCGGCCTTCCGAAAAGACCCGGCTTCAGGCTCGCCCGGTGACTGTTTGGCTCTCAAACGGCATCGCGAAGCTTTTTTGAGGATACGCCGCACGACCGCGGACCGGACGTTGCGGTCGGCGAACTGATCAGGACGAGATGGGCGGCATTCCGAGCATCTTGCGGATCTGGCTGACGATCCCGTCGGCTGATTTCACGGCTGTTTGTAACTGGGAAATCTGCCCGCCGAGGTCCTGCTGGATCGCCTGCAACCGCGAATTCAGATCCTGGGACTGCCCGCTGAGCGTGTCCTGCGACGACGCGAGAACCGAGCGCGCGCTCGTCAGGTCGCCGGACTGCTGTTGGGTCAGGTTTCGCAAGGCGTCATTGTCATGCTGCAGCTGTTGAAGCTCCGAGTTCATGGACTGAGCTTGACTCTGAAGGGCAACGATCTGAGGGTTTGCCGCCGGGGCCGCCGGACCGGAGATTTGCGCGAGCGCCGTTGAGCCGGACCAGACGAGCCGGGGGTTCGTCACGGCAATACTGCTCTGCGCAGCGGCGAAATTCACGGAATGGCTCTGCAGTCGTGACAGGCCAGCCGAGAAGGTCAATGACAGTCCCAGCGCAGCCGCGCACGACGCCGCCAGCATCCAGTTTGGGACCCGCACTGGACGCCCCGCGAGCTGCACCGCTCGTTCCATCTGAGGATAAGGAAGCGGTGCTGAGACTGCCGGGCGAATCGTGGCGGTTCCGGCGTACCCGGTTGCCGGATTCAGTCGCCGGAAGACCACTCTATTCCCGCCCGCTGGTTGAAACTGTTCGCTCATAATCATGGCAAAAGAATAGTGGGACACGATCTTTTCATCTACGTGACCTCGGTACCATCGATATCGCCGAGGCGTATTCTTTTGGGCTAGCCCAGTCGTCGCGCCTCGCTTTTGACAACGAAACGCTTATGAAAGGCGAAAAAAGCTGTGATAAGATCAGGCGGGTTAGCCGGGCCCTTTTTGCCTGGCTGATCCGGCGGAAGTGCGCGCCCGCCATCCTGCTTTGATCCGACGTCCGTAACCTGGGAATGACGAGCGCTTTTTCCGAGTGATTCGAGTCCTGTGGTAGGTGGTCCAGGAAGCTCCAGCGCGCGAGGCCGCATTCGCTGTTGGGGTTTCCGACGGTGTTGACCAGCGAGGAGGCCGGACCGAGATCATGACGGCAAAGGCGGAGACGAAACTCGTAACGCTCAAGATCAACGGCCAGGATGTCACCGTCCCAGACGGCACGACGATCCTCGAAGCTTGTCAACTGGCCGGCATCGAGATCCCCAACCTCTGCTTTCAGCCACTTCTGCGCCCATGGGGGTCTTGCCGCATCTGCACGGTCGAGATCCTCGGACGCCGCGGCGGATTGGTAGAATCGTGCGCGGCTCAGGTCCGTGAGGGCATGGAAGTCCTGACACACTCTCCCTCAGCGCTGGAATCTCGCCAGTTCGTGCTCCAGATGTATTTGATCGACCACGCGCTCGATTGTCCGACCTGCGATAAATCGGGCGAGTGCTACTTGCAGGACAATACCTACCTACACAACGTGCAGATCAGCCCCTATCAACGGTCGAAGCTGGCACAGCCATACACGCACCTCAGTCACCTGATTGATTACAAATGGGACCGCTGCATTATCTGCGCGCGCTGCACCCGAGTCTGCGACGAGGTCATCGGCGTCACGGCGATCGAGGTGCTATCGCGCGGGCTGGAAGCTTCGATCGGCCCGGCCTACGGCATGGACCTGCGGGATACGACCTGCATCAACTGCGGCATGTGCATCGCGGTCTGCCCCGTCGGAGCGATGACTGACCGGAAGTTCGGTAGTCACCCCTGGGAGTTGGATGCGACCGAGACGATCTGCGGCATGTGCGACGTCGGCTGCACGCTGAGCGTCGAGCACAACCGCGGTCTGGTTCGTCGCATCTCGCACCTGTGGGATCGCGGAGTCAATCACGGCTACACCTGCGAGCGCGGCAGATGGGGCTACGAAGAGGTTCAGCATCCGGATCGACTCGTGTCGGCAACGATTCGAGACGGTCAAGGCGCGCGCGAGGTCGACGTCGAGGATGCACTCGACCTGTCGGCCGAGAAGCTACGGCATTTCCAGGGCGACCAATTCGCGGCGCTCGCCTCGCCCAGCAACACCAATGAAGAAAACTACGTTCTGCAGCAGTTCACCCGCGCCGTCATGGGCACAAACAACGTCGACCGCATGATGACCGCCGGGCAGCAAGCAGTCGATCGCGCGTTGCGCGACTCGTTTGGTCGTCCTTCGAGCACCAACTCAATGCAGGAGATGTTCGCCAGCACCGGCTGCGCGCTCGTCGTGGGGCCAAGCATCGTCGACAAGGCGCCCGTTGGCAGCTACTGGATCAACTGGGCTCGCGTCTATCGCGAGAGCAAGAGCGTCGTCATCAGCCGCGATCATTTCCCGATGTGCGATCGTGCCGAAGTCTGGATTAAACCGCCGGCCGGAGGCGAGGTGGCTATCATCAATGCCATCGCGCGCGAGATCATCGCCCAGAACCTTGCCCAGCCGGTGAGCGGCCTGGACGCAGGCTTCGACCGCTGGGTGACGTCACTGGCCGAGTTCACGCCGGAGCGAGTGGCACACGACGCTGGAGTGTCGGCGGACGCCATTCGCCGCGCGGCGGTGCTGTACGCGACTGGTGGTTTCGAAGACGTGGCGAGCAGCGAGCGACGCCCGAGCGCGATTTACCAGACGCTGTCCAACGAGTCTGCCGACATCGCCTATCCGGCGACCCTGGCTCTCAATAACCTGGCCCTGCTAACCGGCAACGTTGGCCGAGCGGGCGGAGGCGTCATTGCCTTCCGCGGACCAAGCAATTTCCAGGGTTCGAGCGACGTCGGCTGCATGCCGGATTCGTTGCCCGGATACCGCTCGATTTCAGACACCGAAGCGCGTCGTGCCTTCGAGGCGGCCTGGTTGCCACGCTGGAATGACTCGACCGTTCCGCAGAACGGGTTCAAATCGGTCCGTTCTCTGCCGGAATCACGTGGGTTGTCCTTCGCGACGATGGTCGATGCCATCGAGGCCGGCCACATCAAGGCGATGTACATCGCTAACAGCAGTTTCCCCAGTAGCTACGGATTCGATGAGCGACTGCTGTCCGTTCTGCCGAAGCTCGAATTTCTGGTGGTCGAGGATACGTTCCCGAGCGCGTTGACCGAACTGGCTCACGTGGTGCTTCCCGGTTCGATGTTCCTCGAAAAAGACGGTTCCATGACCAACGCTGATCGAACGATTCAGCGCGTGCGTCTCACGCTGGCCGCATCCGGCGACGTGCATTCGGGTTGGTGGTACGTGCAGGAGATCGCGCGACGGCTGGGCTACAACCTGAATCATCGACATCCGACGTCGATTCTCGAAGAGATCGCCAAACTCGTCCCCGTTTACCAGGGAACATCCTTCCCACGATTGGAGCGGGGATCGATGCAGTGGCCCACGCAACAATTCGGGATGGGTCAGAAGGCATATCTCAGCGTCGATTCGGGTCTGGCGCCCGAATCCGTTCGATTCATGGCCGACTGAGCAGTCTTAGCGAGGCTCTCGCAGAGCTAGAGCGGAAATCGAGGGAATCTCCACGATGCTGGATGAAGTCAAAGGCTTTCTCGTCACGCTTCGTCGATTGACGGTGCCCAACCGGACAGTCCAATATCCGGACGAGAAGCGCATCATGGCACCGCGCTTTCGAGGTCTGCCCTCGCTGCGCGCAGATCCGGATACGGGCGAGGCGCTCTGCGTGGCGTGTGGACTCTGTGCCCGCATCTGCCCGACCAGCTGTCTGGAGATGAACGTCATTCCGTCCAACGAAGGCGATCGTGAGCTGGGCGAGTTTATCCTGCGCTCGGGTCGCTGCCTGTTCTGCGGCTTTTGCGCTCAGGTCTGTCCCGTCGACGCGATCACCATGAGCGGCGAGTTCGAGCTCGCGACGATGGAACGTGAAGGGCTGATCTACACCAAGACCGAGCTCGCCAGCATCGGCGCCCAGAACGAGACATGGTGGGACTCGGGCTCCACACGGGATCCGTCGCTTCACGGAGAGTAATCACTCGAGAGACGGTCGATTTGACGCAGGGGCTCGATGGAGTCCCTGCGTTTTTCTTTTTCAGACGACAGACACGACGGTCGAGATGCGAGTCAGCGCTCCCGAGAGCAATGTCCCTATCCCCGCGTGGTTGCTGTAAGATCGAGACGCGGCCAGCGAGTCGAGCCGCCGGAAAACTGAATGGAGGGATAGCCATGGCCAAGGAGTTTCCGTTTTTCTGCGCCGGCGAATGGCGGACGTCCGACCAGCCGTTTGAAATCAAGAACCCGTACAACAACGAGACCATCGGATTGACCTGGTTCGCGAGCGAGAAGGATTACGAGGATGCCATCGTCGCGGCCGAGCAAGCCTTTGAACAGACGCGGAAACTTGGCTCGTACGAGCGCGTTCAAATCCTCCAGCGTATTGCCGACGGTATGGCTGAAAGACAGGAAGAAATCGCGCAGATCATCGCGATGGAGGCCGGTAAGCCGATCCGCGACGCACGAGTGGAATCGGCTCGAGGCGTATTCACGCTGCAGATCGCGATTGACGAAGCGAAACGCATCGGCGGCGAACTCATCCCACTGGATTTGATGGCGTCGTCCGCCGGACGTTTCGGCCTGACGAGGCGGTTCCCGATCGGACCAATCGCCGGTATCTCGCCGTTCAACTTCCCGCTAAACCTCGCGCTGCACAAGGTGGCGCCCGCGATTGCGTCGGGCAACACAATCGTGCTGAAACCACCGACACGCGATCCCTTGACCATGCTCACCTTCGCCGAGATCGTGGCCGATGCCGGCCTTCCAAAGGGCGCCGTCAGCATCATGCCGATGGATCGGGCTCTTGGCGATCGGCTGGTCACGGACGATCGGTTCAAGCTGCTGACGTTCACCGGCTCGCCGGCCGTCGGCTGGGACATGAAGAGCCGGGCGGGGAAGAAGAAAGTCGTCCTCGAGCTAGGTGGCAACGCCGGGGTGATCGTCGACAACGACGCGAACATCGATCTCGCCGCGAGCCGCGTTCGGGTCGGCGCCTTCGCCTACGCCGGGCAGGTCTGCATTTCAGTACAGCGCGTCTACGTTCATCGTTCGCGTATGGAGGAGTTCTCGCAGAAACTCGTCGAGCAGATCAGAAACATGAAGGTCGGCGACCCGCTGGACGAGAGCACCGATCTCGGGCCGATGATCGACGACAAGGCGGCGCAGCGATCGGAACAGTGGGTCGAGGATGCGGTACGTGAGGGTGCAAAGCTCATCATCGGCGGAAAGGCGAATGGACGGTTTTTCGAGCCAACCGTGCTGGTCGATTCGAAGCGATCGAGCTTCGTGTGTAGTCGTGAGGCCTTCGCGCCGCTGGTCAACCTGTTCTCGTTTGACGACTTCGACGACGCTTTGGCAGAGATCAACGATTCGGTCTATGGCCTGCAGGCCGGTGTCTTCACCGCCAGCCTCGAGCATGCGCTGCACGCGTTCGAGGTGCTCGAAGTCGGCGGCGTCATCATCAACGACATCCCGACCTATCGCATCGACCACATGCCATATGGCGGAGTCAAGGACTCGGGCTTGAGTCGTGAGGGGCTGCGGTACTCGATCGAAGATATGACCGAGCCGAGACTGATGGTCATCAACCGGGTATCGTAACAAGCTTTTCAGAGCGGGCGATCGCTGAGCCGTATCGCCCGCTCTGTCAACAATTACGACTCGATGAGACTCCGCAGCCGAGCCAGGTTCTCGACGTCCTCGTGCAGATCGTCGCTCTTCGGCGTTTCGAGCAGGGCCGGGCGACCATCGAAACGCTTGTCATTGACAAAGTGACGGAAACCATCGAGGCCGATCTGGCCGGCGCCGATGTGGTCGTGTCGGTCGACATGCGAGCCTAGCTCCCGCTTTGAGTCGTTGAAGTGGAACGCCTTCAGATTGTCGAGACCAAGCACGGTTTCGAACGCGCCCATTGTTTCGGCGTATCCGTCGTCAGTGCGGATCTCATACCCAGCGGCGAAGACGTGGCACGTGTCGAAGCAGTAGCCCACTCGCCCCGGCGCCGAAACACGCTCCACGATGCGCGCCAGCTGTTCGAACCGGTGCCCAATCGCGGATCCCTGACCTGCCGTCGTTTCGAGCAGCGTCAGGACTTTGAATCCGGGTAGATCATCGTGAATGCGATTGAGCGCTTGCGCAATACGCGCGATACCTTCGTCCTCGCTCGATTTCACGAATGATCCGGGGTGCGTAACGAGGAACGGAACCTGGAGCTGCTCGCATCGTTCCAGCTCGATCCGAAACGCCTCAATCGACTTTTCCCAGAGCTCGTCGTCGGGTGATGCCAGATTAATCAGGTATGAATCGTGGGCGACCACCGGACCGATGCCGGTCTCCGCCAACCGAGAGAGGAACTGCTCGACCTGCCCATCCTCGATCGGCTTCGCTCGCCACTGGTTGTTGTTCTTGGTGAAGATCTGCAGTGCGTCGCATCCCGCCTGCACCGCCCGATCGACTGCCTTATCGAAACCACCGGAGATCGACATGTGCGCGCCAAATCTCATCGTCACGCTCTTCCTCTATTCCTTCGTCTGGGCGGCATCGGCGAGCTCCTCCATCCGCTTTGGGTTGTAACCAACAGCGACACCTTCAGGACCAACGATGAGCGGACGTCGCAGCAATGTTGGCTCCTGAACCATCAGGTCGAGCAGCTCATCGTCCGTCCGGTGTCCCTCGGCGAGCCCCATGGCTCGATAGGCGCGGCTACGCGTCGACAGGACGTCGCTGGGCCGAAGCCCCGCGCGCTGCAGAATCGCCGCCAATTCCTCCCGCGTGAATCGCTGCTTGAAGTAGTCTCGACGAACATATTTGACGCCGTGCGTGCTGAGGAACTCCTCCGCTTTCTTGCACGAGGTTCAGGTAGGGTGAACGTAAATCTCCATGTCGCGTCGCTCTCCTTTGCCTCGAGCGCCCAACTGCCTCCGATGGGACGGATGCGTCGACATCCGACCGGTCCCAACATTCCCGCCTGACTCGCGATCGGTCCGCGCCAAGCCGCGAATTGAACCAACGTCACCGGGCCACCTGTGCGGCACCCGCCTCCGAGCACAGCACATCTGTTCCCCACAGTATATCGGGGAACAGATGTACGTACAACTTGTGTCCGAACCCGGGACTCGAACGCGGTTCGCCGTCCCTTCTGCGTACGTTCGTCTACTTCCGAGACCGTCGTTCTGACAATTTGCGGCTTTCGAACGGATTGAACCGGATGGCAGGGAACGTGCGCTACGGATGGTGATGCCGGGTTCCGGAGAACGTGCACAACCTACGGACAACAATGCGACGAACTGAGCTGAACCCGCACCGAATCGAGAACGTCACGAATTTTCATGCCGGCAAAAGGACAGTTCGTTGTTGTGTCATCAGGATTTTTCGTCTTCGGGTTCGGAGCCATGGTCATTTCCTCCGTTTGGCGCGAGATTGGACCGGTCCATTCGCCAATCGGCGATGCATGCGTCGCCGCACTCACCCGGACCCGGCGTCGGGTTTGGTTCCGACCGAGGATCAGACTCTCCTCAGGGACTGTATTTTCGCTATCGCGCGACAACTCCCGCGCGATTTGATTACGTAAGCGACGCGATGGCCCGAGCCACCGGACACCGCGCCGCGGACTTCTACTCCGATCCCGAGCTTCTCCGCATAATGACTGTCCGGGAAGATCGAGCGTTGCTCACGGCACTCTTGACATCGGCACGATACGTTCACCAGCCACTCAAACTACGCTGGATCCACAAGAATGGCTCGATGATGGCGGTGGAACTTCGAGCCCAGCAAGTACTGAACGAAGACGGCCATGTGGTCGCACTGGACGTCTACGCGCGGGAAATCGTGGATACAAGAAGAATGGAAGGGCACGTGAATGACGCCGACGCACGTCTTTTGGCGGCCCTTGACCTGGCGGAGGACGGGATTGGAACCCTTACCTGTCGTAGAGCCGACGATGGAAAGGTCATCGACTTTGTCTGGAACTACGCAAACCGCTCCGCGATTCGTCTACTCGGAGTCGATGCCGACGAGTTGATCGGGTCCACTGCCACCGCGACATTCTCGGAGAGTCCTCGCGGCGATCTGCTTCGCTATTTCTGCGACGCCAGGGAAACGCAAGATTCGCAATCAGCCCCGATTCGTCCCTTCGCGCTGGGGAACGGGCTCTTAATGTCAGCGTCGCGTTTCAATGACGGCGTCGTCATCAGGTTACATCGCTCGGGCGATCGGGCAGTCTCCACGGTGCCGCCTATCGCTGTCTGGCTTCCTGATGACGCTCTTGATTCCAGATTGTCGTCGATTCACGATCAGCTTCGGGGTGTCGCGGACGCCCTGCTCTCCATCGGTGCCGACTTTGCCGTGATCGTCGTCGCCGGCGACAAACCGGAAGAGCGGTTCCTGGTCATCCGAACCATTCCGCAGTTCGCGCGCCGGCCCGCCTTGGAAAAGACCGTCGACCGCTGGATGCGATCCGGCACCCGGCAGAGCACCACGGAAAGCGAGTCGTTTTCCGGCAAGAGAGCCGAGGTCCAGGCGTCGTCAGGGGAGCAGTCGGTTCCGTGGGTCAGGCCAGCCATGGCATCGCTTGACCTCTCGAACGTGATCCCCCTCTCGTCGCTTCACGCGATTCCCATTACTGACGCTGCCGGAGAAATCGGCGTCATCTGGTTTGGAACTGCCGAGGAACACGATCCGCTCACTCCGGAGCAGGTGCGACAGGCGCACCACCTGACAGCAAAGGCTACGTACGCGATCGAGATCGATGAACTGCGCGCGGAGAAGCAACTCACCGCGCGAATGCGAGAACAGTTTATGTCAACGGTGGCGCACGAGATACGAACACCCCTTACGGGTATCCGCGGATACACCCAGCTTCTCAACCGATACCTCGCTGGCGACGAGCCGGACATCGTTCGAGCGCGCAAGGCCGCTAACGGACTGAGAACACAGATCGATCGCTTCCTCACCTTGGCCGACGATCTGCTCGACGCGGCTCGCATCCATCATGGCCGGCTCGATCTCCGGCTCGAGCGAACAGATTTGAGAACCATCGCGCGCGACGCCGTCGAACGAATCAACACGATGATCGACCAAACGGGGCGCGTGGTGGACTTCGATGTAGATCGATCTCTGCCCGGTGTTTGGGACGCTGCCAGAATCGATCAGGTTCTGTTCATCCTGCTGTCGAACGCGATCCAATACTCGCGAGACGGGGAGGTCCGTCTCGCGGCCTGGCAGGTTGACGATCGGACATTCGTAGCCGTCACGGACCACGGCATCGGCATCGCACCGGGCGAGGTCGAAGCGCTGTTTGAGCCGTTCGTACGGGGTCAGTCGGCGGAGACGATGGCACAGGGTTCGGGGCTCGGCCTCTACCTGGCACGCAAGATCGTGCAGCAGCATGGCGGACAGATCACGATCCGGAGCCAGCCGCAGGTAGGAACGACGATAACCGTCCAGCTTCCGGCACACATTGTCGGATCCGACGCTGCTGAGTAACAAGACCGCCTTCATCAGTCACGCGGCCAGCGCGGTCGCTCCCAGGTAGGATTCGGATATGAGTAAAATCCACGGCCGCTCTTGCGGCCGAGATCGCCCCGCTCGACCATGTCCAGCAGGAACTGGGGTGGCTCGTCGTCCGGATTGCCGCTCTGCTCGGCGTAATGTCGTTCGATATCGAGCACGACGTCCAGACCGACCCGATCCATCATGGCGAATGGACCGAGGCCTGCCTCCATTGACAGACACCAGAGCCGGTCCACGTCCTCCGGCGACGCCACGCCCTCTGCCACGACCTTCAGGCTTTCGCGCTTGACCGCATGCCAGACCCGGTTGAAGACAAATCCGGTGCTTTCGGAGCGCGCAATCACCGGTACCAGACCACAGCCACGCAAGAAGCTCGTGACCGTCTCGATCAGCTCTGGATCTGTTTGACCGCAACTCATCAACTCGACGCCGGATCGGCGCCACGGGAAATTGTAAAAATGACTATTCATCAAACGCTCGGGATGAGCGGTGACCGCGACCAGATGGCGACTCATGAACGAGGAACTGTTCGTCGCCAGAACGGTGCCGACATCTGCGACGCTCGACAACTCGAGGAACAACGCATGCTTGATCGCCATCTGCTCTGGAACCGCCTCGATCACGTACCAGCAGCCATCGACGGCGCTGGTGAGAGAGTTGGCGGCTCGGATGTGGTCACCGAGAGCAGCGGCCAGTGGCGGCAGCTCGCCTGAACGCGACAACGCCACGCCCTCCTCGCGGATGGTCTCCACGGCACGTTCGCAGCACCTCCGAATCGCGGTCATACAGGCGCACAGGCGTCCCGTACGACGCGAGCTGCAGCGCGATCTTCCAGCCCATTGCTCCGGCACCGATTACCGCCACCGGTCGACCTCTGACATCTTTCTGAGGCACACGTCACCTTCCTGGTTCAATTGAGCCTTGCCATGACGAGATTGATCGATTCTCTTCGGGATATGCCCCGTTGTACACTCCCCGGAAGGAGGCGATTGCATGAGAGTGCTGATCACCGGCGGATCTGGACAGCTTGGCCGAGCGCTGACGCGGTCAGCCGCTGTCGAGTGGACGGCGCCCGGCCGGTCCGAGCTGGACGTCACCGATTTTGACTCCGTTCGGTCACGAGTCATCGAATATGATCCGGACGTGATCATCCACGCCAGTGCCATGACTGACGTCGATGGTTGTGAGCGCGAGCCGGTGGCCGCCTGGAGAGCGAACGGGCTCGGCAGCCAGAATGTCGCCGCCGCGGCCGTTGAGAACCAGTCGGCGCTGCTGTATATATCGACCAATTTCGTCTTCGACGGCGAGCAGAGTCAGCCCTATCACGAGTTCGCGCGGCCGAATCCGATCAGCATTTACGGGGCATCAAAACTTGCTGGCGAGGACGCCGTGCGCTCCATCTGCCCCCGTCACTTCATTGTGCGCACGGCGATGGTCTACGACGAGACGGGGAAGAACTTCGTCAATACGATGCTCCGGCTGGCTGAGGAGCGCACGTCGCTGCGAGTAGTCGCCGATCAGTTTGGCAATCCAACCTATGCGGCAGATCTGGCCGCAGCAATCTGGAGACTGCTCGAACGCCCGAGCTTCGGCACGTATCACCTGACCAACTCCGGCATGGCAAGCTGGTACGACTGGGCCGTCGAAGTGTTTCGCCTGACCTCCAAGCCCATGAACGTCGAACCCATCGCCGCGAAGGATTACCAGCGAGCCGCGACACCGCCGCGAAACGGCGTGCTCGCCAACGTATCCGCCGCGTCTCTTGGAATCACGCTCCCTTCCTGGCAGGACGCCTTGGCACGCTGCTTGACCAGCCGCGCGAGTCTGCTCGACGGCGAATGAGTGACCGTGTCGACGTCATCATTCCCACCTTCAACGGCTGGGCATACCTGAATGACTGTCTGGCATCGCTTCAACGGCAGACGTACCGCGACTTTCAAGTCATCGTTGTAGACGATGCGTCAAGCGACGGAACCGTCGAACGCTTGCGGGATCGGTGGCCAGATGTTCGAGTCTTGGCTCTGCACCACAACGTCGGTCTGGCCGTCGCGATCGACCTGGCGCTGGGTCTCTCGACGTCGGAACTCGTGGCCCTGCTCAACAACGACACCGAAGCTGAACCGGGCTGGTTGAATGCGCTCGTCAATGCGCTCGACCGGCGCCCGGATGCCGCCGCGGCGACCAGTAAACTGCGCCTGTTCGACCGGCGGGACCATATTCACTCGGCCGGCGATACCTACTCGCGCCGCGGCCGGCCGGGCAACCGTGGCGTCTGGCAGCGCGACACCGGGCAATTCGATACGGAGGAAGAGGTATTTGGGGCGTGCGCCGGGGCGGCGCTCTATCGCAGGTCGGCACTCGATGAGGTCGCGGCGATCGACGGCGACGTACTCGATCGAGATTTCTTCATGTATTGCGAGGACGTCGATCTCAGCTGGCGATTGCGCTTACTTGGCTGGTCCGTGGTCTATGTCCCTGACGCCGTGGTCTATCATCGAGTGTCGGCTACCGGTGGAGGGACGCTTGCGTCCTACTGTGTGGCTCGCAACACGATCTGCGTGATCCTGAAAGATATGCCCGGACCGTTGATACGGAAGAACGCCACGCGCATCGTGTTCGATCAACTGCTCGACTTACTGGGGACAGTGCGTCATCTGCGCGAGGCCGCTGCGCGAGCACGCGTTCGAGGGATATTCGCAGGGCTCGCAATCGTGCCTCTGGCACTCAAAAAGCGTCGAGCGATACAGAGCCACCGTCGCGCGCCGATCGACGCGATCGAGCGCCTGCTCATTCCCTAACGACCACAGCACGACGGCACGAGACGAGGCGACGATTCCGAAGACGGATTCCTCGTTTCAGTCAGCGAGGGCGGGCGATTCGACTCGTGTTTCGCCAATATTGCGGTAGCCCGGAAGTATGATCGAAAGCGTGGCGACAAAGGCGAAACAGATAAGCCCACCAAATATCAGCGTTTCAGGCGTTCCGATAGCATCCGCGATCGCGGCCACGGGCAACACCGAGAGCGGGCGAATGGATTGCGACACCATGTAAACGCCCATGACTCGTCCGTAGACGGCCTCGTCCGTATTCATCATGATCAGGGTGCTGTTCAGCGCTTGATATGAATCTCCGGCCATCCCTGTCACGAGCAAGAACGGGAGCGCGGCAAGCAATGAACCTTCATAAACCGAGAAGGCGAATCCGAACAATGCCAGTCCGAAGACCATCCCAATGACCAGTTGGAGCATTCCTTTGCGCTGGTAGCTTGAAAGGTAAGCGACCATTAGCGTGCCAATCAGAGCACCGACACCCGCCACGGTGAGCAGAAAGCCCAATCCCGACGAACCAAGATGAAGATTGCCCAGGGCGATGACCGGCATCAGGCTCGTGTACGGCATGCCGATGGCAAGCGGAACGAAGCCGAGGCTCATCAGTACGAGCAACAACCGGCGCCGTCGGATGTACACAAATCCGTCGAAGAGACTGCCGCGCACGTTTCGTCGGGGTCCGCCACAATGCCTGGATTCTCGACCTGGTACACCGACCACCACACCCAGATGTAGCACGCGGCGACGAAGTAATAGACACCAGCAACGTTCATGAACGAAACCGCGATCAGGACACCGGCGATGGCCGGTCCGATAACGCGCATCAGGTTCATTCCGGCGGTGTTGAGTGCGATGGCGTTGGCGAGCTGGTTGCCTTTGCCGACGATCTGCGGCAGATAGGCCTGGCGAGCGGGCATATTCATCGCAAAGGCAATCCCCTGTACGACACCGATCGCCATAAGCCAGTTGATCGTAACGATGTTGGCGGAGACGAGAATCGCGGAAACTAAAGCGGTTACTCCGAGTCCGGCCTGAGTCCAGAGCAAGACCGTTCGCTTCGGAGAATCGGTCGGCAACGGCTCCGCCCACCGGTGACAGGAAAATATGCGGGGAATTCCCATCGACAAGGTGACCAGACCGAGCGAGAGGGCATTGCCGGTGAGCTTATAGGCAAGATAGCCGCGGGCAACCTGCTGCATCTGCATCGCCATCCACGAGCCCATAAAGCCGAACCACAAGATGCGGAAATCCGGTACTTCCAGCGACTGAAACGTTTGACGCGCGACTCCTCGCATGCCGCCATGCCGGCGGGCGCGTGGCTGCCCGTCAACGTCGACAGCCTTCGCTGAGTCACCTCTGCCACCAAAATGCATTGCTAAACACCTTGCTTACTACGACAAAATCACCGGTAATGGTCAGTCTTTGCTCTTCTCCGCAATCGGGAAGCAGCGCGCCCTAGCCGTCGTTGGGTGGCAGAAGATTTTCTTCCAGCCTGCCAAGCATCGACTCCAGCAGCGAAAGCTCCTCCTGTCGAAAGCCCTGCGAGTGCGCGCGCCCGATGTCGCTCCTGGATTTCGTGAAGCTCGGGGATGGCCTCGCGTGTCTGCTCAGTCAGCCAGACCCGTTGCAAGCGGCGGTTTTCAGGGTCGCACGACCGGCTCACCCATCCGGCCAACTCCAACCGTTGCACTATACCGGTCAGCGTTGCGGGCTCGATCAGCATACGACGCCCAAGCTCGGCCTGAACCAACCCATCTTCAACCAGCAACCGGTTGAGCAGCCCCAGCTGCGGCGCTGTCAGCCCATAGGGTTGCAATACGTCGTCGAATGCGCGACGAAGCAGGCGCGCGACACGAGCAACGCGCGACGTCGGTGCGAGTGCGATGTGAATTTGTGTCGATTCGGACTGAGCGGACTGCGGCACGGCCTCATCCTATGTTAGGAGCCTAATATTCGCATGCTAAGATCATAGCACCGCCGCACAAAAAGACAAGGACGCCACCGACACCACGCGAGCCATGCCCAACGTCGACAATCCGAACGACGTATCAAGGGACGTTTGGTTCT
>CAVSAD010000006.1:0-225826 GCA_963725815.1 uncultured Chloroflexia bacterium | reverse complement strand
GGGACTCGCGGGGCTGGCAAGATGGTAGATCTGCTCGACCTCTAAATCGATCGGAATCGTCACATCATGTTCGACGAACTCGAAATGGTCGTTGCTGAAGAGATGATGGATGTTGTCGCGGCGGCCGGTAATGAGGTTGTCGACCGCAATGACGTAGTGGCCGTCGAGGATTAGGCTGTCGCAAAGATGGGATCCAATGAATCCGGCTCCTCCCGCGACCAGGACACGCAATGACGACCTCCTCAAGTTTGGAGCGCGGTGCCAGCCGGCCCGTCTTGTGCTTCCACTGCTACCAACGCAGTCATGAACCAGAATATCAACGCAATATCGGGGAGGAAATAGCCGTTATCGACCAATCCATGGAGCATCCCGACAAGCAGCGCGCCGGATGCCGCGAGCCCGAGCACTTTCCTCTCTCGCACGACCCGAACCGTCATCCAGAACAGCAAGGCGAGGTAAGCCAGGGCAAGACCGACGCCCATTATACCCAGACGCAGCCATGTATCGAGAATGATGTCGTGTGGGTGAGAGGTGAAGCGTTCCGACCAGGCTTGCGGCTTGATGTAACGCGGAGCGTAAACATACAAGAACTGGTCCAGCCCGACGCCGAATATTGGATGGTCTCGAATCATCTGAACTGATGACTTCCAGAGGTCAAACCGCAGCGATCCGCTGCCGCCTGAGAACAGGTTGTCGATTCGTGCCGACGCCGTGACCGCCAGCACAGCTCCGAGAGCGATGCCGCCTGTCGCGGCGAGCGCAGCCAACTTCCTTCGCTGGCCGACAAGCAGGATGATGACGATGCTTGCGCCAGCGGCGAGAACGGCGCCTCGCGAGAACGTCATCACGAGCACGGCACCGATGACCCCCACCGGGATGAGCCATGTCCACTTCAGGCGCGGGATGAACAGGGTCGCGAGGCCAATCGACAGGATGAGCGGCCGCTCCAGGAAGAGCGCGAGGGCGTTGGGATGGTGATAGACGCCGCTGACGCGAGTCACACCCTCGACCGACAGCGAATGTCCAGTAACGAGCCCAACGATTCCAGTGATTGCAACGAGTGTCGCTCCTCCGACGAAGAGGAGGACCGATAGGCGACGAGTCGAGACATCTCGCATGAACCAGCGCGCCAGCACGTAGAAAACGACTGGTTCGAGAATCGTCCAGCGAAAGTCACGAAGGCTTTCATGAAGGTAGGCCGGCATTGCGACGGTGAATAGCGATGCCACGCCCAGGGCAAGGAAGAGCAGGGCGACGATATCGATCGGCAGCAACCGGCCTCGAATGCTCTCGAGCAACTGACCGAGACGATTCAGCGGCTGCCCTGTCGCGCCAACCCAGAGAATGTGGATCCCGGTTCCGGCCACCGTTGTGACAAGCAGGACCTCCTGCGGGCTGAACTGCAGACTGCGAATCCAGACTGGCTCCAGGACGAACCCGACGACCGCTGGAATGGCGGCGACTGACGCCGCCGGTCGCACGGCCGCGAATCCAACGAGTGCCACGATCGCCAGCAGCGAGAATATCGTCAAATGCAGCAGGACCGCGGCCGAGATGGTGACCAGAATTGCCGCCGCAATTGGCCAGGTGGTGTCACCGGTGGAGAGCGACCCGGCGAGTCTCGATGGCACACCGCTCATGCTACCGATTCCCTTGAAATCGACTCACGATTGGCGTCCGTCGTCACAACCAGCCCCTGAGCTTGCAGGTTGCGATCACCGATATTCGGACCAGCACGAACAAGGCGGCACTTAGCGCCACGTACAAGAAAACGAAGGCCCACGGAAATGGCGTGTTCGCTGAGATGTGGAACGAGGTGATCGCAACCTGGTTGGCTCCGTCGGAGACGATCTGAACTGTGTGGTCACGGTGGGCAAGACCGCTCGCGATCTGGATCGTCTGGTTCTCCGCTTGATTCGCGAAGAGGTCGACGAAACTCCCTTTGCTGTCGATCGGCAGGATCGGCGACACCTGGCCATCGACGGTGACATACACGGTGCCCGACTCGGGGCCAATCCGCGCGGTCATGCTGAGGTCCGTGCCGTAGAATCGAAACGTCATGCTGCTGTCCGCTGTCGAGGTCACCATGGAGGACGAGGTGCTGAGCGGGGTTGACGTTCCGAGCGTTTGTTTGAACCAATTGCCTGACCGTACTATGGCGGGGTTCTCAGCTGGATACGTGCCGGGCTCGAGCGCCGAGCTCGAGCCGGAACCAACGACGCTCTGTTCACCGACCCTGATGGATGGAAGCGTGGATTCAAGGTTCATGACCCAGATCAAAGCCAGGATCAGGCACGCGATGCCGGCCAGCGCGGCGGCCAATGACTGGGAGGCGGCGGTGTTCGCCGGTCGACGTCTTGCGGCTCGAGTCCCGCGAACTGGCGTGGGTCGATCGTGGCCAGCCGTTTCGATCATCGCCGCGTTCCGGCACCGTAGCCGCTGGATTGACGCCGGCAGAACGCGGCACGGCCAGTGGACCGAACTCGCATCAGTCGGGTGCAACACGATGTCCAGGCGTCGATCTGCGGTCGCATGGCGGGTAGTATAGCAGCCGACGAACCGCGATTCTTCGCGATTCTTGGATCGATGACGTTCGCATTCTGAGTGAGGAGATGGGCAACCGTGCATCGAAGTCCGGTCGTTGGAGTAGTCGGAGGAAGCGGACTCTACGACATGCCCGGGTCTGACGAACGTTGAGTCCATAATTGTCGATACACCGTTCGGTTCCCCGAGCGACAAAATCACGATCGGGTCGATTGACGGCTTCGAGCTTGCGTTCTTGCCAAGACATGGGGCGTTTCATCAGATCAACCCCTCGAACGTCCCCTATCGCGCGAACGTCTGGGCGCTGAAATCGATCGGTGTTCAACGGCTCGTGTCTGCCAGCGCCGTTGGCAGCATGCGGGAGGACATACATCCGCTGGACTTGGTGGTGCCAGATCAGATCTTCGATCGAACGTCGTTAAGGCCGAGAACGTTTTTCGACGAAATCGTCGTCCACGTCGCGATGGCAGACCCCTTCTGTGCGGCCGCCCGGGCCGCCGTGACTGTTGCCGCACGGCAAAACGACGTATCAGTTCACGATCGTGGGACGTACATCTGCATCGAGGGGCCGCAGTTCTCGACGAAGGCTGAATCGCGAGTCTATCGTTCATGGGGAGTCGACGTCATCGGCATGACCGCCATGCCGGAGGCGCGGCTGGCACGCGAGGCAGGGCTCTGCTATGTAACACTAGCTATGGTCACCGACTACGATGTTTGGCACGAAACCGAAGATGCGGTAAGTGTTCAGGCGGTGATCGAGAACTTGAAGCGTAACGCGGCGAACGCTCAAAGCGTTATTCGCGCGGCACTTCCCTCGCTCCACGAGACGTGGACGTGCGACTGTTCGACGTCTCTGCGGGGGGCCATGGCCACCACGCCGGGAGGGGTTCCTTCCGCGGTCCGGGAACGATTGTCGCTGTTACTGGGCGAGGAGCACGCCTGAAACCGATGTCTGGAGAGAGTTTGAGGCTCAACCTCAGGATCGCTACCGGAACACCCGCGAACTTCGCCGGACGGGAGGCGAACGTCGTCGTGATCGCGACTATCCTCGTCGTTGGACGCGCTGTATGAATGCTATTCTTCGCCGTTTCCGCTTCACCGAGTTTCAGTTGTTGGTCGCGCCCTCGCTTCTCACCGTCGTTGGGCTGCTGACGATCTTCCTCGCGCGCACCGGTTCTACCCGGTGGAGCCTGAGTGATATCTCGATCAGCATTGGCTACGTCGTGCTTCTCTTCGGGATGACGCTCTGGCTCAGCGCGACTGGGTTCAAAGGCGACCAGGTTCTCTTTCCGGTCGTCGCCACGCTGGCGGGAGTCGGCCTGCTCGAGATCCAGCGACTCAATCCGGTATTGGTCGAACGTGGACCTGGATGGGCCAACGTCGCGCAACGCCAGGTCCTCTTCCTTGCGTTGGGACTCCTCCTCCTGTGGGCCATGATGGTGTTTGTGAGGCGGCTGGATTGGCTGCGCCGCTACAAGTACACGTGGGGGTTCCTTGGCCTCGGAATGATGGCGGTCACGATGGTGGCAGGCGAGAACGTCAACGGTGCTCGCCTGTGGCTGAACCTTGGCTTTGTGACGGTACAGCCCAGCGAACTGGTGAAGGTTCTGCTCGTCGTCTTTCTGGCAGCCTACCTGGACGACTATGGCGATCTGATTGCCGGGTCGTACCGGCTGGGGCCCTTCAAGCTGCCGCCAATTCCATACCTGCTGCCGATGATCTTCATGTGGGTGGCGTCGCTCGCGATCGTCGTGCTCCAGAACGATCTCGGTACGGCACTTCTCTTTTTCGGCATCTTCCTCGTCATGATCTACGTCGCGACCGGGCGGCTCCTGTACATCGTCGTGGGCATGGGAAGCTTCGCGGTCGGTGTCTATATTGCGTATCAGCTATTCGATCGCATCGCTGTTCGCGTGCAGAATTGGATCAACCCCTGGGCGGACCCATTGGGCGCCGGATTCCAACAGATCCAGGCCGAGTACAGCCTGGCGGCAGGCCACATCTTCGGGACCGGTCTCGGTTACGGACACCCGCAGTTCATACCGGCGGTGGAGACTGACTACATCTTCGCGGCACTCGGCGAGGAACTGGGCCTACTCGGGACGATCGCGATCATCGCCCTGTACCTCCTGCTCGTTGCACGAGGGTCACTGATCGCCTTGCGCGCGGAAGGTGGATTCCCACAGCTTCTCGCAGTCGGACTTACGACCATTCTGGCGCTCCAGACTCTGATCATTCTCGCTGGTACGCTGCGTATCATCCCACTGACCGGCATCACGTTGCCGTTCATCAGTGCTGGCGGTAGCTCATTGCTCACGAACTTCATCATTGTCGGACTTCTCTTACGAATCAGCGAGACCGGAGTAGGTAAGACATGAGCCGCTTCGTGCGTGCGTCGGCCTTCGTCGCGGCAACGATGATCCTTGCCTACGGGCTCATCACCACCGGAAACCTCGCCGCGACAACCTGGCTCGGTGTTCTGGCGATTGGCGCGACGCTGCTCACCATCGCGTTGTGGCCACGGATACCGAAGTCTGCCGCGACGCTCGAACGGGCGGTCATTCGCGGCACGGCCTTGTTCATGGTTGGGTTCCTCGTACTGGGTGTCCAATTGGCCCGAATTCAGGTCGTGGATAGCGCCTCGATCAGCGCGCGATCGGCATCAGCGGCGGGCAATCTGGTGGTGCAGGATCCACGGCGACGACTCGCGGCTTCAGAGATCATCCGCGGCAGCATCCTGACTAGCGACGGAAAAATCGTGGCGCAAACCACGAAGAACCCGGACGGGAGCTTCAGTCGAGCCTATCCAGACCCCGCCACTGCGTATCTGGCGGGTTATTATTCGCCGCTTCTTTACGGCAGCAGCAACCTCGAGCAGGCGTTCGATAGCGAGTTGATGGGCAAGAAGGGTGGAAACCCGATCACCCAGTGGCTGGATGGCGTGCTGCATCGCGAGAAACGCGGGTATAACCTACAGCTCTCGATCAACGACGCTCTCCAGAAGAAAGCCAACGATCTGCTTGGCAGTCAACGTGGCGCGGTCGTGCTCATGGATGCGAAGACGGGCGCCGTCGTGGCCATGGCAAGCACGCCGAACTTCGATCCGAACAAACTCTACGTCAATTCCGGATCAGCCTCAGTCCAGCAGACGGCGACGGCGAAAGACTATTGGGCGCAGCTCAATTCAGCCGGAAACTCGCCGCTGCTCCTGCGGCCCACGCAAGGCCTGTACATCCCCGGTTCGATTTTCAAGACGGTTACCGCGTCCGCTGCGATTCAATCTGGAGTGGCCAAGCCGGACACGGTTTACCGCGATGAGGGGGCGCTTACCGTTGAATCTCGCGTGATCCCAGAAGAGAACCGGCCAGACAACTCACGAATCAACTACACGCTCACCGAAGCGTACGGCTGGTCGCTCAACGTGGTGTTTGCGCAGGTCGGGCTGCAGGTCGGTGCCGATCGGCTGGCGCAGTTCGCGCAATTATTCGGAATCGGCTCCGACATCCCATTTGATCTCCCGGTGATCGCCAGCCAGCTCGAGACCGACTCGACTTTCCTCTCGAGCCAGGCCGCGCTCGCAGTCACTGCCTTCGGCCAGGGGCAGCTTCAGGTGACACCGCTGCAGATGGCGCTGGTCACCGATGCGGTCGTGAACGGCGGCAATATAATGGCTCCGTATCTGGTTGATCGGATCACGGACCCATCCGGCAAGACGTTGTCGACCCATTCGGCTGCTGTCTGGCGCCAGGCGATCGATGCATCGACCGCCTCGACGATGCAGGAGATCATGATCAAATCAGTCCAGAACGGCTACGCCTCGCCGGCACAGATCCCCGGCTACGTGGTCGGCGGCAAGACGGGAACAGCTGAAGTCGGCGGCAACAAGCAGCCGAACGCCTGGTTCATTGGGTTTGCCGGGAAGACCAACCCGCAATATGTGGTTGCCGTCGTGGTCGAAAATGGCGGAGAAGGCGGAAAGGTGGCACTCCCGATTGGGCGGCAGATGCTGCAGGCCGCCCTGCAGACCACCCCCTGATTCTGACCGGATCTATGTCGCCGAGCGATTTCCCCGCGACAACTTCGCAGACTCTTCGGATCGCTGGCCGGTGCCGCTCGTCGTGGATCACGGATTGACTCCCGTCTGTTCCACATCCGGATCTCATCGCCTCGCGGAGAAGGCCAATTCAGGCCCACGGTCGACGAATCGCCGTCAGCCTTCACGCGCTGGCGATTGACACGTCGTGCCGCGATTTTTCCCCTGGGGACGCGGAATTTGGTAGAATTACGTGTTGTATGGCACCGTGGAGATTTGGCATGAATTCGTCGCAGCCCAGCTTCGAAACACTCGTTACCCAGGCGCTCGATGACCTCCCTGCAGCGTTCTTACAAGCCCTCGAAAACGTTGAGGTGGTCGTGGAACCGGAACCGAGTGGCGAGCAGCGAAGACGACTAGCGGCGCCTGGTGGGTCGTTGCTGGGACTGTACGAAGGCGTGCCGCGGACCAGGAGGTCGTCGGGGTACGGTCTCGTGGCTCCGGACAAGATCACGATCTTCGAGGGGCCAATTCGCAGGGCTTCGACTGATGATGAGTCTCTCGTGCAACTCGTCCAGAAAACGGTCCTCCATGAGATCGCTCACCATTTCGGCATCTCGGATGACCGGCTGCGTGAACTCGGCGCTTATTAGCGCCGCGGATAAGGGTATTCAATTCGATGCAATGGCCTTCTGCGCGCCGTTCTGAAACGGGTACGGCTCAACCGGGTGTAATTGAAACAGTCGGCAACGCCTTCGCGCTGCTGAACAAACGACCCTATTTGATGGTGGCACCGCTCGTTCTCGACCTGTTCCTCTGGATCGGCTACCGGCTTTCGCTCGAACCGTTGACCAACACAATTGTACGGTGGCTTGGGTCGGTTCCAACGGCCGATGCTTCGACGATCGACCGGATCAAGAGCGCGGGAACTTCGTTCAATCTCTTCGAGTTGCTGGCCGTCTCCACTCCGACAATGGTAACCCGAGCCGGCTCGGACACGGTTTCGGGCGCGACAGCGCGCACGGTCGCTTCGCTACCGTGGTGGGCTCTGCCGCCACTGGCCCTCCTGCTCGCGGTGGTCGGGGTCACGATCGGGGTGGTCTATCTCACGTTGCTGGGGTATCTCATTCGAGGCGAATCGCTTGCGTCGTTGCGAGTGATTCGAATAAGCGCCATCAATACGCTGCGCACGATCGGGTATCTTCTGTTGGTAATCGGGATCGTGCTGCTCGTGTCGTTTCCGGTCTTCTTGCTCTCTGGGGTCTTGCTTGCGTTCGGCATCAGCATCGTACCGTTGACTGCGGTCTTCGTGTTCCTCGGCGCAATGTGGGCATACGTACTCCTGTATTTCGCCCAGGATGCAATCATCGTTTCAAGCGCGGGACCAGCGCGAGCGATCTACCTGAGCTACAACGTGGTGCGCTCGAACTTCTGGCCGTCAGTTGGCCTGATTATCGTGACCATGGTGATTCAGATCGGTACCCCGTTGGCGTTGACCGTTTTCACCCGGCAGACCATCGGTGTTCCGATCGCGTTCGTCATTCATGCCTACATCCTGACCGGGTTAGCGGTCGCGGCCATGCTCTTCTACCGGGATCGCGCCGGGTCGATTCGCGGTCCCAAGGCCGCCGGCGCGTCCGATCGCTCGAGTTGAAAGGTCCTTAATTCGTGGCAGATATCACCACTTCTCGTTACACGGCCGACGATATCCAGGTTCTCGAAGGACTCGAAGCAGTTCGGCGACGTCCCGGCATGTACATCGGCAGCACCGATTCTCGTGGCCTCCATCATCTCGTCTACGAAATCGTCGACAACAGCGTTGATGAAGCAATCGCCGGTCACTGCGATCATATCGACGTGGCCATCCGTCAAAACGGCGCGGTGTGGGTGCGTGATAACGGGCGTGGAATACCGGTCGATCAGCACTCGAAGGCCGGCAAATCGGCGCTCGAGGTGATCATGACGGTGCTGCACGCCGGTGGCAAGTTTGGTGGCGGTGGCTATAAAGTCTCCGGCGGGCTTCACGGTGTCGGCGCGTCAGTCGTGAACGCGCTGTCGGAATGGGTCGAGGTTGAAGTTCGCAAGGACGGAATCCGTTACCGGCAGATCTATCGACGCGGGGTGCCGGACGGACCCGTTGAGCCAATTGGACCGACGTCGGCAGACGATCACGGCACGACCACAACGTTCCTGGCCGACAGGTCGATCTTTGAGTCCCTCGATTACGACTTCGATATCCTGGTGCAGCGTTTTCGTGAGTCGGCCTATCTCACGAAAGGGCTCGGCATCACCTTTAAGGACGAACGAGACGACCGCGAGATGTCGTTCTTCTTCGATGGCGGCATTGTGTCGTACGTTCGCCACCTGAATCGCAACAAACAAGCGATTCATCCGAAGCCGTTCTACGTCTTCCGCGAGGTGAACGACTGTCTCGTCGAAGTCGCGCTGCAGTACAACTCTGGCTATGCCGAGTCGACGCATTCCTTCGCGAATAACATCAATACCGTTGACGGCGGAACGCATCTGACCGGATTCAAGACCGCGCTCACACGCACGATCAATGACTATGCACGCCGGAATGGATTCTTGAAAGAGTCCGACGACAATCTGAGTGGCGAGGATGTCCGGGAAGGCTTGACGGCGATTATCAGTGTCAAGCTGCCCGAGCCCCAGTTCGAGGGCCAGACGAAGGGCAAGCTTGGCAACGCGGATGTCGCTGGATTGGTCCAATCGGTCGTGAATGACAGCCTATCGGCGTTTCTCGAGGAAAACCCCGCGGTATCGCGGAGAATCGTCGAAAAGTGCGTCTTCGCCTCGCGCGCGCGTGACGCCGCGCGCAAAGCCCGTGAGCTCGTGCAGCGCAAGGGAAGTCTCGACACGTTCAGCTTGCCCGGAAAGTTGGCGGACTGCAGCGAACGAGACCCGTCGCGCGCGGAACTCTATATTGTCGAGGGAGATTCGGCCGGCGGCTCGGCGAAACAGGGTCGTGACAGGCGCTTTCAGGCCGTGTTGCCGTTGCGAGGCAAGATCCTCAACGTCGAGAAGTCTCGACTCGATAAGATGCTTCAGAATGAGGAGATTCGGGTTCTGGTGACGGCGCTGGGTACGTCGATTGGTGACCAATTCGACGCGTCTAAGCTTCGCTATCACCGCATCATCCTGATGACCGATGCCGATGTTGATGGTGCCCATATCCGGACCCTGTTGCTGACGTTCTTCTTCAGGCACCTTGAGGATCTCATCGTTGACGGAAGGCTGTACATCGCCCAGCCGCCGCTGTATCGCATGCAGAGCGGGCGCGACACCTTCTACGTTTATTCCGATTCGCAGCGTGACGAGATCACCGCCTCGCACTCAGGACGCAAGTGGGACATTCAGCGCTTCAAAGGCCTGGGCGAGATGAATGCCGAGCAGCTATGGGATACGACGATGGACCCTGGTCAGCGCACCATGCTGCAGGTGACCATCGACGACGCCGTGCGCGCGGACGAAACGTTCGACATGCTCATGGGGAGCGCGGTTCCGCCACGGAAGCGCTTTATTCAGACTCACGCGCGCGAGGTCGAGAACCTCGATATCTAGGGCGGAAACTGCCTTCGGAACGGTGACTCGTCCATAGTCGAAAGCGTGTCGTGTCAACTCCATCAGACGGGCGAACGTCCATAAGGCTGCCTATCGCGGTAGACGCCATGGGTGGAGATCGCGCCCCGGCGGAGGTCGTGGCCGGGGCCGTTGACGCGCACCGCGGGCACGCGCTGCCGATTCTCCTGGTCGGCCGAACCGAAGAAATTCGCAGGCTGCTCGGCCCCCTCGGCGATCATGCTTCCGACATTCAAATCGTCGATGCACCTGAAATCGTGACCATGGAAGAGCACGCCGTCTCAGCAGTGCGCAAGAAGGCTCGCGCGTCGATCACGGTTGCCTGCCAGGAGGTTGCCGACGGACGTGCCTCAGCAGTCGTTTCCGCCGGCAATTCAGGCGCCGTCGTCGCGTCTGCCATATTCAGCCTTGGCAGGCTCGATGGCGTCGAGCGGCCGGGAATCGCTATCCCATTCCCGACGCTTACAGGCAGACCTGCCTACCTTATCGATGCTGGTGCCGTCGTCGACCCACGGCCGGCGCATCTGGTCCAGTTCGCGATCCTCATCCAGGATTACCTGAAGAACGTGATTGGGGTAACGCATCCGCGCATCGGTCTCTTGAGCAACGGACACGAACCGGGCAAAGGGACCGCGCTCGTGAGAGAGGCTCACGACCTGCTTGCCAAACTGCCGGCGGTGAACTTCGTCGGCAATATTGAAGCGAACGCCATCCCAGATGGTCTGGTCGACGGCATCGTGTGCGATGGTTTCAGCGGCAACGTCCTGCTTAAAGCGGCTGAGGGGACGGCATCGCTCGTCCAGGCGTCGCTCCGGGCAGAACTGTCCTCCCACTGGTATACGAAGCTGCTCGCGGCGGCGCTGCGACCGTCGTTTCGTCGAGCCATTCGTTCGCTTGACTACCGCGAGTACGGAGGCGCGCCACTCCTGGGAGTCAACCACCCGGTCATAATCGCACACGGGCGTTCTGACAGACGCGCTATAGCGAACGCCATCGTCACCGCGGCGCGTGCGGTATCGCCAGTTGATTACTCGGATCGATCACAGAGTTAGCGACGCACGTTCCAATGACCCCAATAATGACTTTCGCCGCTGAATCGTGGATGAACGGGCCAGAGCGCGGACACGTATTGTGGCGCTGTCGAGTTCGTCGCGACGGCACCCGTCACTTGGTCCGACCTGATTTCAGACGCAGGTTCAACCGGCCTTACGCGGGTCGCGGCCCAGGGGGTCGAGACGGCGCCAGGCCGGTTGAGTTAACGCGTTCAATTCAGCTGTTACGAATCTCTAATCTTCGCCCCCTACGGCTCGCTTGAGTTGCGTGCCTGGCTTGAAGCTCGGGCTCTTCCTCGACGGAATCGTGATGCGCTCGCCTGTCTGGGGGTTTCGTCCCTCGCGCGCCCCGCGCTCGCTGATACGGAATGTGCCAAACCCGGTGAGTGCGACTTCATCGCCGTTGGCGAGGGCGTTCTGAATGGCGTTGAACGTCGCGTTGACCACCGCGCTAACCTGGGTCTCCGGCTGTTTCACCTGTTGCGAGACCATCTTAACAAGATCACTTTTTCTCATTCGTTTTCCCTTCCGCGCTCACCCAACCAAGGGCCGCGACCCGAATCAATTTCAAGACTATATAGCACGAGCCGGGCCATGGGCAAATATGGTCCGCGTATGTACGCCCGTATTGTACCGAATTCCGACGCAATTATTGTGTTCGTCGCTGCCGTGCAGCCTCAAACAATATTACCGCGCCCGCGATAGCGGCGTTGAGGGACTCCAGCCCACCCTGAAGCGGAATCGACACGCTCGAGGTGAGGTACTTCCGTGACTTTTCGGAGATGCCGCGGGACTCGCTCCCGATAATCACGGTCGAAGCCTTCGTCCAATCTACTTCGTCGTAGCGACAGGCACCCCCGGCCTCAGCGGCGAGTATCTGGGTGCCGGGGAAAATGTCGGCCGGAAGGAGGTCCCAGTCGATTCTTTCCAGCGGCAATCGAAAATGGGCTCCCATTGCCGCTCGTAACACCTTGGGCGAGAGCGGATCCACGGTCTCGGGGGATACGTAGACGGCGTCAGCGCCGGCGCCCACGGCAGCTCTCATCAGCGAGCCAAGATTCCCGGGATCCTTGATGCCGTCAGCAATCACCAACAGGGAGTGCCTGGCTCCTGTGACTGACGGGGAGATCAGGAAATTCAAAGATGGCGACGATGCCCTGCGGCGTCTGGGTATCCGCAATGGAGTCGATTACCGCGCTGGCGGCCGGATGGATCGGGATCCCACTGACTGCGAGGGACTCCAGGATCGCCGATAGTTGCGCGCCAGCTCGTTCCGGCTGGAAAAAGACCCTGGACGGTCGCGCCCCGGTGTCAAGCGCGTCGAGGAACAGCCGCGTGCCCTCGACAAGGAAAGCCCGCTCGCGGTAGCGATTCTTTCGCACCTGCAACGAGCGGGCGTACTTGACGTGTGGGTTGTGAACACTCGTGAGAGCTGGGCCCTCGATCGGCACGTCGCAGCGTCTACAGCTGGCTTTTCGCCACGTCGACAAGTTGCGAGAAGGCCGCGCCGTCACGTACCGCTAGATCGGCAAGCATTTTCCGATCGACCTCGACTCCGGCCCTGGCCAGGCCATTGATGAACTTGCCGTAGGGCATCCCGTTCAGACGAGCGGCGGCGTTGATGCGAACGATCCAGAGACGACGCATATCGCGCTTGCGCGTCCGCCGGTCACGATACTGGTATACGAGCGAACGCATCACTGCTTCGTTCGCGCGCCGGAATAGTCGCCTTCGCGTTCCGCGGAAACCGGTCGCCTGGTGGAGCATCTTGGTGTGGCGGCGGTGAGCCGCGACGCCACGTTTTACACGAGCCATACTTTCGCCGTCTCCTTCGTCGTTGCTTTAGGAACCGTACGGAAGCAGGCGCTTGAGACGCTTGCGGTCCGACGGTGCAATTTCGAACATCTTGTCGAACGATCGCTGGCTTCGCGGCGATTTGCGACGGCGGAAGTGGCTGCGCATACCTTTCATGCGCATCACCTTCCCGGTGCCGGTCACCTTAAATCGGCGCTTCGCGCTTTTGCGAGTCTTCATTTTCGGCATTCACGTATCCCCTCGACACACAGTGCCAGCTGTTCAGGCCTCCGTGGCCTCTTCAGGTTCCTCTTCGTGCCCTCGCGGAGGTCTGCTCGGACTCATGAGCATCACCATCGTCCGGCCCTCAATATGCGGGACCTGGTCAACGGTTCCGACCTCACTGAGCTGTTGGGCAAGACGATCCAGTAGATCCTTGCCAATGTCCTGATGCGCCATCTCTCGTCCACGGAAGAGGACACTCAGCTTCACCTTATCGCCGGATTCAAGAAATCGGCCAGCCTGCCGCCCCTTCGTCTCCAGATCATGATCGTCGATCTTCGGACGAATACGAATCTCTTTCAGGTCCACTACTCGCTGGCGCTTGCGTGACTCGCGCTCGCGGCGACTCTCCTCGTACCGGAACTTGCCGTAATCCATCAAGCGGCAGACCGGCGGAACCGCGGTGGGCTGAACTTCAACCAGGTCGAGTCCGCGTTCACGTGCCATGTCCATCGCGTCGCGAGTGCGGACGATGCCTACGTGATTGCCCTCTTCGTCGATGAGTCGAACTTCGGGGATCCGAATTCGTTCGTTGACGCGTGCAGGTCTTGATGTGCTGATGGAAGCCTCCCGTGGAACATACAGAGCCGCAGCACCGACTACCGCGCCTGCTGCGGCTGAGAATCGCTATGACGGTAAATGCTAGCATAATTGACAACTCTGGGTCAATCTGATGATGCCACGTTCTTGCGGTTAGACGGGCAATCCGGTCCTTACGGGCGCTCGTAAACCTTGACGCTCGCGTTGTGGTAGGCGAGCAGCCAGCCCATTTGGTCCAATTGTGCCAGCCCTGCCGGCGAGTACGGCGCCCCTCCGTCGCACTGCGCGCCGTAGCCGAACTGCTCGATGGGACCCACGACGATGAATCGGATGTCGTACTGGCGAAGAAGGCTCTGTGCCAGCGCTGACGTTGGCGAGTCATAGATCGTCTTCACGTCGGCTTTTCGTTGATTGATCTGGTTCGAAATAGTTGGGTCTCCGAGTCGCCATTGATATTCGTGAAACTGCCAACCGAGCGGCGTCGAGAGTCCTGTCGCCATCGAGAAAACGTTATCCGGTATCGCTCCGTCCTCCCCATAGGAGCAACCCGGCGCCTCCAGTAGGTGATCGCTCGCCGAAGAATTGGTGCTTAGCCACGCAACAGCGGAAGCCTCGTCCGGCGCATACTGCTGGAGATAGGACAACCCGTCGGTGCCGGAAAACCGGTAAAACCCTGTGGTCCAGTGGTAGGCAGAGATCGGTGGATAGAGGGCTGATCCCAGGACGACGACGCCGATGACGGCCCCCGCTGCAATCGACGTGTAACGACCGGCCGTGGAACGCAGCCAGCCCAAGCCTACCGGCAATGCCACAGCCGCCGACACCGCCACGATCGCCCAAATCTGAAAGTACAGCTTGAACACCGTGTTCATGCGGTCACCGAATGCGTCCTGGAGGAAGAACAACTCGGTGATTGACAGTAGCACGAAGACAAGCGCGACCAGTGACAGGTGATAACGGTCGGGGCGTTGGCACGTACTATCACGGTCAGAATGCTGCACAGAACGGCAGGGCCAATAAACCAGAAGAGCCCGGGAAACCGAATGAGAACGGACACGATGAAAAATCCGGCGGCCGATCCCCAGAATGCCAGTGGCGTGATGCGCCGCTCCTGGATGAACGGCGCAACCATCGACGCAAGAAACAGGGCCAGGACCGACAGGAAAAGCCCGTGAACTTTGAATATCTCCCAGGTGGACGTTCTCGGCCAGGTAACGACCCCGATCGTATCCACGATCTTGCCCAGAATTGGCGCGGTTCGAATGGATTCGGGAACGCTCTGGTCCTGCAGTCCCACGGCCGGAACATAGTGGATCCAGAACGGGAAAACCGTGATCAACGAACTGATCGCCAGAAGCGAAAGAGGCCCAACGCGCTGGCGCCAGGGGAGCCCGATCGTGGCGATGAGGATCCCCGCAATCGCGACGAGCAGGGCGGGCGGCATATCCCATGAATTCGTGGCATACATGGCGGCGGAAAGTGTGCCGGCCAAAGCCGCGGCAGCGTAGAGCCGACGTCGATCGTGACCGGATAAGGCGAGCGCGAGTCCGGCACCGAGCGATGAGATAAACATGGGCAAGTCGAGGAGATGCGGATGCAAATCTCCCAGGATGAACGAGAAGGCCGGAAACTCATTGATTGTTTGTTGGTTGGGACCATCCGTGATGACTCGTGAAGCGTTCCATCCGACACCCTGCCACCAGCCAGCCTGCAACGTTCTCAGCGGGTGCTGAATGAATTCGAGTGGGGTGACGAGGTTCCCGATTCCCACGAGAAAAAGCCCCGCCAGCGCGCCGGACAAGACGATGAGGCGTCGCCGGCGCACACCGCGGCTCATGGTCAGGTCCGAGGCGACGCCCGCCGCCGCGACAACCGAGGCCGCGAAGAGGGTCGCGAGCGCCAGGTTGAAGGCATGACTGGGAGCGATGTGGGAGACGCGGGCAGGAAGCGCCATCAGCAGGTAGCCAAGATAGTAATAGTTGATCGAATGTCCGAGGAACCAAGGGTCCGGCGGAGGCATGGAATGGGCGTGTACCAGGCTGGTGAGGAAGGTCAGTTCCATAGGCTTCTCGGTGTGCTGGATCGCGGGGTTATAGCTGCGGAACGCGACGTAACCGGAATAGAGCACGAGAGATACAGACTCGTACACGATCAATTGGCGGCGCGTTGTCACCAGAGAGCGCCAGATCTCGCCCACGAACGCTTCGCGCACCCACATCGCGAGGGCCAGCGCAACGGGGATCAGGATCACGAGAACGGTCGCGTATGGGGTGATGCCCATCGCGCTCAGCCACCACGGAACAACTGCCGCCAGCAACAGCCCCAACGGACGGACGAACGGAATGCCAGTGCTCGGCAGTCCGGCCAGTGCGCGAAAAACGAAGGGGTACATCAGCCAGGCGAATGCACTGAGTATCGCGTACCAGCGGAATGACTCCCACGCCACTTGCGATACGGTCATGGTTGTGCCCGTGCCGACGTAGCAGACGGCAGACTCGGGAACGGGACTACTTCATAGATCGTCGTGGCGCCTGAACGAAACGCGACCCGTAGCTCAGTGCCGACCATCGAATCGAACGCGGCAAGGCCCGCGGCGCTCGCGTATGGCTGTCCACCAAGCGGATCTCCAGCAAAACCCGCCACGGGCTCCCATTTTCGCTCGACATCGCCAACGATGATGTACCGAATGTTGTAGGTGTCGATAATGGTCTGCTTGACAGCCATGTCCGGTGAATCGTAGAGCGTTCTCAGATCTACGAGGCGCTGATCGATTCCTGGAGCGTAGCGTTGTTGTCGCTCGTGTCTGTCCCACCCGAGCACGCTGGGAAGCCCGGTTCCAGCCGAAATACGTGCTCCGTTGCCGCGGTAGGGGCCAATGCTCGCCTCCGCGATGACGCTGTTGCCGGTGTCATGTTGTCGTAGCCACATAATCGCATCGTAGTCGCCGCTGAAGTCGATGCGCTGACCGGTGTCGTTGTAGATCCATGAGCCTTTCATCCAGCTCAGTCCGTTCAACGTCAGACCTGTTGGGCTGCCCGGCATGCCAAGCGACAATCGCTGCGGCGTACCAACGATCGGATAGACAAGACCACCGGCTATGAGGGCGGCGCAGAGAATGATCGCGATTCTCGCCGCGGTGAGCCGGTTCGTCGTGCCGGAATCCAGGCTTGCCTCCAGCGCGTCACTATTGGGGCCGGCGGCGATGCCTGAAGGGACGTCATGGCGCGCGCTCCAGATGGTGAATATGAGCCAGATGAAGACGCCGGCCGCCGCGACGGCAAAGAGCGTCCACCCCTCCATGAAGAACTTGAAAACGGTGTTCATCCGCTCCCACTGTGAGCCGGATAAATCGTCAACCACATAGATGAGGTCGGTGCCTGAACGTGACGCCGGATCCCGCGGCGATGAGCAAGCCCATCAGCGACAGCGACGGGCGGTGGGAGAATCTGAGCCAGATAATCGCGCCCAGGATGAGCGGAACGCAGAGCATCGCCGCGGTCGGGCGAACCGGCGCCAGAAGACCGATGACCGCCGCGGCGATCGGACTGAGATACGCCACATTCAGCAGTGGAGAGTCGTCGTCAACGATGAGATGGACGGCCGTGGGTAGCAGGGCGCCCGCGATGCCGACCAAGATGGCCGTGAGCAGGAAATAGAACACATTCGCCTGGCGTGAAATCACCGAACCAACGAAGGTGGCCGCCATGCCCGCGGCCGCCGCGAGCGCGCCAGCGAGGACGTCGTTGCGCCTGAGTTCGACTCTGCCAACTGACGCGACAACCGCGCCGCAGGCGAGAATGCCCAAGAAGATGCCGAACTGATCGAGGAATTGCGTCGGAGCGCTACCGGTGTCGGTCCGCGCGATTCCGCTGACCAGAGCGACGAACTGGCTGAAGAACGGGAAAAAGAGAAACCAGGCCAACCCGCCGATCACGAGCCACAGGCCGGTTGCCACTGCGATCAGCCGGAATTGAATCGGTCGCCGCGCAAGCGCCGTCGTGAGGAGCGCGGCGCCGACAAGCAGGAATCCGAGCGGCATATCCCATGAATTGGTCACAACCATGGTGCCCAACACCAACGCGGCGATCCCACTCCAGATGGCCGCCTCTTGCAGCGGCCCCCACCCGTTCCGGATGCGCGTGTAGACGAGGGCGATCAGCAGCACCGTTATCGGCAAATCGATGGCGTGGGGATGGAGATCGGCCCACATTTGAGTGAAGTAGGGGAACTCGGTGATCGTGTTTGCGACCACGCTTCGGCTAAGCCAGAAATCGAAGCCTTGCGGCGACGCGGAGACAAGCTGTGCGAGGCCATCGAGGTTCCCCAAAATAGAATGAAGCACGACCCCAATGCCACCGGCGGCGACGGCCCACTTCAAACGAGAACTGCGCACAAGATCGGACCCGAACGTCGACGTCAGGCTGAAGACCGACGAGATCATGGTGCCGCTGACCGTCGCGATTCCAAGCTGGAATCCGATTTCTGGGGGAATTCCGGTCAACTTCCAGAGATACGCGACCAAATAGAAGCCATAGTAGTAGTAATTCATCGCGCCGCCAGAGAACCACGGATCATACGGGGGAAAGACGGCGCTGCGCCCGATGGCGGTAATGAAGGACATGTCCATCGGCTTTTCGCCGCCGTAGAAGGTTTGCCAGAGATCGGGGTTGATCGCCCGTAGCGTCAGGAAAAAGACGAACGCGCCAATGAAGAAGAGTTCGCTGATCAGAATGATGCGCCACCGTGACTTGATCATCGGCCATGTCTCGCGGAGACGACCGCGCAGCCCGATCCAGAGGGCAAGCACCGCTAGTCCGGCCGGCAACAGAATGTTGGGAACGCGAAAATGGATCAGTTGCAGGCTGACGGCAATCCAGATCGCATAGCCGGTTACGATCAGGCCGAGGATCCGCGACAAACCCCAGCCGAAATCGCTGAAATGGGAAAACAGAAGCAAGGTCAGCGGGCAGCCCGGCGATCCCGATGAGCGTGAGTACCAGGAACCAGATCATTGCTGCCGGGAGACTGTAATGCGTCAACGCCGACGACCAGCCGAGGTCGTTCGCCGCTGGACGGTGATCGACCGGCTGAGTCAAGAGCAGCGTCGACTGAGAAGGCGATCTCACCGGATCCCACGGCTGGGCGATCGCCGCCGCAAACCGCTGGCGTAGTTGACTCGTCGAAAGGTTCGTTACCTTCTTATAGATACGAATGTGTGGGTGATCGTAGACGCTGAAGCTCTCATCGGCGCCCCGGTCGTTGAAGGTCATACCGAAGAGTTGCGGCATCACGTCCGACTCGTAGACCTGCTGGAAACCGAGTTGCCCGGCGTCCAGCAATCGATAGTACTCGGAATCGACTGGGTAACGCCACGGCAGCTTGGGAATCGAGAGCGCCAGTCGATCACTCGACAAAACGATGTAGTCGGTATTCTGCAGAGCGGTGGCGATGTAGGTGAATTCCTGCTCGTTGGGGCGGTCGGCGTACAGGTCCATCGTGACTCGCTGGTAATAGGGAACAGGGTAGGGATAGCCCACGATCGGGAGTGGCAGCGCGTCGTCCCAGTACTCGTCGCTGATCTTCGAACCGGCGGGGATGTTTCGGAAGATCCATTGGGACGCCGACAGGCGAGTGTTCGGGTGGCTGTAGATCGACTCGAATGCCGCCGACCAGCCGAGCGTCCCAAGCAGAACCACAACAATGGCTGTCGCAATGGCCGCGGTTCTGATGGAGAGCTTGCGGAACGGCGCCAGCATCTCAACGAAAAACGCCACGGTGATGATGACGAGTGCCGGAACAACCGGCTCCAGATAGCGCGGAAACTTGGCTTCCGCCGTGGCGATAAGGGCGAAATACGGGATGATCCAACCCAGCAGGAGCAGTTGCACGAACGTCCGAGAACGCCAGCGCCAGACCATGTAGCCGAGCGCGACGAGCATGGCGATTCCCAGGAATGGACCGAGTCCCCAGTGGACAAGATTGCCTATCTCATAGCGAACCGGGATATCACCCACGAACTGACGTGTGAAGGGAACGTCATATCGTCCCGTGACGATACGCCACTGGAGGTTCGCGTCGGCGATGAACGTTGAGGGCTGAAGAATGGCGTATGGCTCGAACAGCGCAAACAGCGCCAGGGTCGCGACAGCGGCGACGGCAAGGTGTTTTACGACCGACTCAATTAATTCGGGCCAGTCTCTGTCGCGGAAGCTGACCACCACCGTCAGCACGATCGGTATGGCGAGCTCGACGACGCTGACTTTGGTGGCGAGTGCCATGCCGAACAGGGCACCGGAGAGTGCCGTCCACCTCAGTGACGGTCGCTCGTACATCCTGAGACACACCAGCAGCAGCGCCATCGAGAAGAACGTCACCCACGCATCGACGGTGAAGAAATGGGCGAGTTGCACCATCATCACCGTTGCCGCCAGCAGCAGTCCGGCAAGCAGCGACGCGATACGGCCGAACGCTCGTCGCGCGAAGATCATCGCGAGCATCACGGTGCCCGCATCGAGGAACTCCGTAATATAGCGCCCAACCTGACCGACGTTGTCGTAGGTGTTGAGGTTCGTTCTGAGCGGGAGACCGAGGAGCCAGGCGAGAAAGTCGGTGACATAGAGTGGCAAGCTCCCGTACGCATACGACTGGGGCTGCCCATTCTGGTCGACCGAGCGCGGATTGAGGGGACTATGGGCCGGATCGAAAAGCGCGCCGAGGTGAGATAGGCTGGGAGCGTGGATCCGCTCGGTCAACACCATGACGATGTTGCGTGCATCGGGCTGCAGATACCAGCCGTCGTCCCAGTTGTGGCCATACAAGCGGAGGAAAAGCGCGAGCCCGAGTATCCCGATGACGCCAAGGTAGTAGGCTGCGCGACGTGACGAGTCCGTCCACATGATGACGCAGATGATAGCAATCCGTCATCTTTAGGACAATCGGCTGTTGACCCCGATGATCCACGGCCCATATACTCGGGATGATCGAACGTCAAGGCGAAGACTGCCAATGGGCAGGTTCGAGAACCGGGGCCTGATGCATGAAGACGCTGAAAGTGATTGTCGGTGGCGAGGGAAACGTCGGGAAGACGTCGCTGATTCGCCAGTACGCCAAAGGTAAGTTCAGCGAAGCCCGCAACATTACGCTTGGAATCGACATAACCACGCAAGAATTTCAGATTGAGGGCGAGTCGGTTCGATTGGCGATCTGGGATATTGAAGGTCAGGCCGGCAATCGTCCGAACTTCTATATTGGTGCACAGGCAGTGATGCTGGTGTACGACGGCACCGAGCCGTCATCCCTCGAAGCGCTCGTCGAGTGGTACAACCGCTGCAAGCGCTACGCGGGCGACGCGCCGATCGTTGTGATCTGCAACAAGACAGACCTCGGCCTCGCGTTTCCTCAGGTATGGGGCCGTGTCTTCGCGAAGAACATTGACGCGCGCCATGGTTTCCTATCGGCCAAGACGGGCGACAATGTCGTGCCTGCGTTCACGTTGCTCGCGAATGAAGCGATGAATCACGCGACCGCCGCCAGGCACTAGATTCAATGCCTCTGCGGGTGGTCTTTTTCGGCTCCCCCGAATTCGCTTTGCCGTCCCTGCGCGCCATTCACGCCGATGACCGGTTTGCGATTGTTCTGGTCGTGACCCAACCAAATCGAGTCGGTGGGCGTGGTCGCCGGGTCATTGAACCACCGGTTAAATCCGTCGCGACAGAACTGGGCCTTGAGGTATTGCAGCCGGTAACCCTTCGCTCCGACGATGCCGAACTTCAGCTTTCAGAAGTAGAACCTCATCTCTTCGTCGTCGTGGCGTATGGCGAGATCCTTCGTCGATCGGTTCTTCAGATTCCGACGCACGGTTGCCTCAACGTCCATCCGTCGCTCCTCCCAAAGTACCGTGGCTCGTCACCTATTCAGGCCGCGATTCTGAACGGCGATCACTCGACCGGTGTGTCAATCATCCAGATGGCGCGGAGACTCGATAGTGGGCCGATCCTCGCTCAGCGCGAACTGATGCTGAACGGCTCGGAGACGGGCGCCAGTCTCAGTGTTGCCCTCGCGAATCTGGCCGGGCTGATGTTGCCGGACGTGGCAGTGGCCTGGTGTGCTGGGCAGATCTTGAGCACTCCACAAGACGAGACTCAAGTGAGCGTGACGAGGGAACTGACCAAAGCTGACGGTCAGATCGACTGGCGACGACCGGCCGTCCAGATCGAACGCCAGGTTCGCGCGTACGAGCCCTGGCCCGCCGCCTGGACGACGATTGAGGGCCGGCGACTCGTCATCCACCAGGCAGCACGCGGACCAAATGATCTCGCTGCAGCCCCTGGGACGATCCTTACGGTGGGCGGCAGCGTTGTGGTCACCTGCGGACATGGATCACTCCGGCTGATTGATGTGCAGCCCGAAGGCAAGCAACCAATGACGGCACCCGCCTGGTTACGTGGATCACAGGCCGATCACCAGCCCCGATTTGACCTCATCGATCCCGCGCCACATTCACCGGAAGAGTGACACGCGACCGAGCGTGCGATCGCGTTAGTTGAGACAGAACCGTGGGCTCTGATCCAGATCCGTTCGCGATGCGACTCGCCGTTGCGTGGAGTCTGACTGCAACCAGAATGAAGCCGAGCACGTCCCACTTTTTCACCGAGGCCCCGAGATTGACCATCATCCCCAAACAGAGGTGCCGGAGGGGGCCGCCGTCGGCGAGCTAAGCGATCTCGGAACCTACCCGGATGAACGCAGGAGCCGCGACCACCAACGTCGCGATCGCTGTGCAAGCGGTTCTAGGGCAACAACCGCATTCCCGACCACGACGGCCTCACTCACTGAGGCAATCCAATCGGCATACTCGCTGCTGATGGTCTCGGCGACGCGGTCGATCGCGGAGCGAATGCGGGGCGCTCGAGACCTGGTGGAGTGTGCGTCGCTCGCGATGACGTGGACCATCCTGGAACGAAGCAGCGCTCCACTGGTGGTCAGGTTGCGCTCGTCACTGGTTCCGCAAATCGAATCGGCGTTGACTTGCATCAGCACGCCGGACGCGATCAACTCGCGCAGGATATCGGGATTGCGGCGCACACTGGCGTAGCGTTCGACATGGGCCAATATCGGGGAATAACCCGCAAGCTGCAGTTCATAAATGGTTGGTCGAACGTAGTCTGGCCATGAACCGACGAGGGGCAACTCCAGGAGCACATAGGGACCGTCGTTGATTGATAGCGCCATGCCACGATGGAGGCTGTTCGCCAGCCCCGGCTCGAGGCGAAGCTCGCTTCCGGGGACGACCTTGACGTTGATGCCTCGCTCACGAGCGGCGCTATTCAGCGAGTCGACCCGTCCGCGCAGCGCATCCGGTTCAATGCGTTCCCCCGTGGTCGTCGGGACGTGTGGAGTCGCGACGATTGTTTCAATGCCGTCCTGCTCGGCAATCCTTAGCATGCTCAGGGCTTCGTCGAGCGAGGTCGCGCCGTCGTCAACGCCTGGCACCACATGGCAATGGATGTCGACGAGGTGAATGCGATCCCTGACGATTCGCGTATCTGGCTCATGCTCTTCACGTCGAGTCATGACATCTGCGCCAACCCTATGGCTGTGGAATCTGAAGCACGGTTCCAGCGTAGATCGTGTTGGGATCCGTAATGTGATTCAGATCCATCAGCTGCTGAACGGTCACGCCGTACTGTGCCGCGATGCTCGTCAGTGAGTCCCCTGGCTGCACCGTGTGGGTCATTGGTGGAGTCGGCGTCGCGACCGCGCTGGAACTGGCAGCCGGCGCGGGCGTTGGGGCTGGCGTGGCTGTCGCAGTTGAGGTAGCGGTCGGCGGAGGTCTCGAAGTGGCGGTCGAAGTTGAAGTTGTCGTCGGTGAAAGAGTCGGAGTGGCGCTGACCGGTGCCAGAGGGGAGGTGATCTCCGTCGAGGTTGCGGACGGTAAGGGTGTGGCTGGTTCCGTTGGAACGGGGGTGCCAATCGTAACCGCGTGAGGCGACGCGCCGAGCGCCCCGATGATGATCGGTGTGGGAGTTCCCATCGCCCTGGGCGTTGGAACGCTCGTTGCTGACAGCGCGCCGCCCGCGTTGGTTGCAAGCGACCGCAGTGGATCCCCGTTCCAGGTCGTCGCGGCCACGGCGCCAGCAGCGACCAACAGCACGACGATTGCTCCAATTGCTGCTCGACGGGCATTATGCCCCCGAGTCCTCGTCCTCTCGACCGGACTGTGCGGGTCGGCGACTGAGGCTTTCGTGAATACTGGACATTGGTCGTGACGCCCGCTGAGGCAATACGTTCGCTGCCAACTCTGGTCGAGCGTCTTTAGCTTCGCATCCTGGAGCGCACAACGGTGATCTTTGCGAGCGTACAGCGCCCTTGTGCCGGGATCGTCCAAGAGCCCAAGATGTGGACATGGCCCGGTCGGCGCGTCATTTACGAACGGACGCACGTGCTGGGAAGTCCTCTCACGATTGGTCACGGTGTTAATTCTTGAGAGCGACTCAGCAATTCCATCGCAACTCTGCTAGTGTACAGTCTGTACGTACATTCGCCAAACCACGAACCATGGCGCGAAGGTTGCGAGGTAACGATGCCAGTGAGTCCCTCAGTTTCGAGGGCGTTGATCTGGAAAGTGTCAATCACGGTCGAGGCTCCGCGAGCAGAAATCTCGGAGCGTCTACTCGTGAGAGACTGCTTCGCTTGTGGGACTGAGGCAGGGCAGGCGCCACCTGCAACGCGGAAATTTTGCCAGACCGTCGCTGTCCTCGGCACACCGCATTCCTGATGTGGCACGGCGAGCTCGCCAGACACGTTGCCGGGATGGTACGCCGCAACCCTGTGGCGGTAAGATTCCCGTGGGTGTCGCAGTTGTAACATGAGCAATGAGCCCGGTTCGAGCATTGCTGGAGGCCACATGACGCTTTCCGACGCACTCAAACTGGCCCGGCGTTGGTGGTGGATCCTGGTGATCGGCCCTGTTGTCGGCGCGTTGGCGGCGTATTTCGTCAGTGAAGCGATGACCCCGATCTATCGCGCCACCGCGACCCTCCTGATTCAGCAGAGTCAGACCCCGGGCACCCAGAACTATCAAGACCTCCTTGCCGCTCAACAGCAGACGAGCACCTACAGCCACCTGCTCGTTACGAGCCCGGTTCTCGACGAAACCGCGAAGCAGCTCGGCATCACGGGCGGATCTGATGCGATCAAGAAAAAAATCTCGGTTTCGGCCGTCTCAAACACGCAGCTGATCACCGTTTCCGTAGTTGATCCGATTCCCGCGCGCGCCGCGACCATCGCCAATACGATCGTGTCGGTGTTCATCGAGCAGACCAAACAGCAGCAGTCGACGATAACTGGGAGCAGCCTGCAAGAGATCCAGCAGAATCTCAATCAGGCCAAGAAGCAAATTGACGATACCGCGGCACAGATCGCCCAGTTGCAGGCGACCCCAAACAGCGGTGCGGTCAATCAGGCGCAGATCAGTGGTTTGCAGCAGCAGTTGAGCCAATTTCAGTCGACGTATGGGAGCCTGCTCGAAGCTCAGCAAAACATGGCGATCGCCCAGGCTCAAATCGGAGTGCAGACGAGTGTGGCCGAGCCGGCGAAGGCTCCAAAATCGCCAGTAAAGCCGCGCGTCGTGCTGAATACCGCATTGGGCGGCATGCTCAGCCTCCTGGTGGCGATCGGAATGGTCGCAATGATCGGATACCTCGATAACACGATCAAAACCTCCGAGGATTTGCGTGAGACGATCGGCGGGGGAGCGCTTGGCTCGATTCCCGTCACGTCGAATCTCGGGCCGAGCACTATTCTGCAGCATCCGCGGTCCGCTGCCTCAGAAGGGTTCCGTGCGCTGCGCACGAACTTGCAGTTCGCGATGGCCGACAAGAACATCAAAGTGATCGGGGTCACCAGTATTCGACCTGCCGAAGGCAAGTCAACGGTATCCGCTAGCCTGGCACTTGTGCTGGCGCAGGGTGGCCAGCGGGTTCTCCTGATCGACGCTGACCTGCGCAAGCCACGCCAGCATCATCAATTCGCCAGTGTGAACAATCGTGTCGGTTTGACGAACCTCTTGCGCGGCACCCATTCCAACCCCGCAGAGGTTATACAGCAGACGGAGATTCCGAATCTCCGCGTGTTGACGAGCGGCCCGCTCCCAGCGAACCCCGCCGACACCCTCTACGCACCGCGCATGCGCCAGGTGTTGAATGATCTGAAACAGGAGGCCGATGTCATCTTGCTCGACACGCCGCCGCTGGGCGTCAGCGATCCGATCATCGTGGCTGGATTGGTCGATGGAATGCTCCTGGTCGTGGGTTCGGGTCGCAGCCGTAAGAATGAACTCGCCGCTGCTCTCGAGCGGATTGGACTCTCCGGCGCCCCCGTGGTTGGCGTGATCCTGAATCGCGTCGACATGGAGGGAGAGGGATATTACTACTACTATCGCTCGGACAAGGAATCGGCCGCTGAACCTCCAGAATCGTTGCCGGCGCAGCGCGACGGTAAACCCGCGTCTTCCCGCCGATTTTGGGTCCGACCGTCGCGATCTGCACCAGTTGAAAAACGCTGAAGCTGCGTATTCTGCCGGAGCAGTCTGACAGAGCAGGCAACCACGCCCGGACTTCGTCGTCTGGCATGAGATATTAGAGACTGTGCATGATAGCTTGAACGCTGATGCCCGAGCCCACTAATCCAATCGATCCTCCAGAGGCCGAAATTGACGATCCTCCGGCCGGCGACGTCGTGTCACCGGATATTTCCACCGGTGCCGCTGCCCGCCGCGTCCGGCGAAGACACCGACACCGATCCCGCGCCAAACTCGTACGCCGCATCATTCGCCCAACAATCGCGTTGCTTATCCTCGTCGTGATCGTTGGCGGTGTCTGGGCGGGAACTCGCGCGTACGTCGCCTGGAACGCCTATCAGGCAACACGTACCGATCTGAATCGGCTGCAGGCGCAGACCGAAATCGATCCCGCCACGGTTTCGCCGACCCAACTTGCGATGCTGCAGACCAATTTTCAGGATCTGTCGTTCAACCTGAGCCGTCTCGACGGCGCCGTGGGCTCCGGCGCGGCGCAAATGATCCTCGGACACCTCCCCTGGCTAGCCCCCCGGTATCAAGCCGCTCGCCAGTTACTGACGATTGGCGAACTCCTGTCGTCCGCTGGTGACTCGGGCGCGGGAATCGCCCAGGAGACGCTCGCCGCGTTCGAGCAGACCGGCGCGATGGCCGGAACCTCGACGGCGTCGCCAACCTGGCTCGACGTGGTGTCGCAGCACCAGCAGGACATTGACCGGATCGCACAACAGGTCGGCCAGGCCCAAAGGCTCCGGTCCTCGCTTGACTCTCGTGCGTTGCCCGGCAGCGTTCAGAATCGCCTGATTGAACTCGATCACTGGCTCAATAAATACGATGTGCAGCGTCTGGCGACTGAGGATCTGCCCGTTCTGGAAACCGCGCTTGGGGAGCAGCAGGATACGCGCTATCTGGTTCTGTTTCAGAACCCGGAGGAGTTACGTCCCGCGGGCGGCTTTCCGGGCACAATTGCCCTCGTCACGTTGAGCCATGGCCAGATCAAAACGTACGACTTTTCCGACGTCAAAACGCTTACCGCCGACTACATGCGTGAGCGCAGCCAGAAACTCGCTCAGCCCTGGCCGATTGAGCAGTACTTCCCGCAGGATGGCTTCCTCATTCAGGACGCGACATGGTTCGCCGACTTTTCCCGCAGCGGCGCACAAGTCATGTCGATGTATGCCGAGACCGATTGGCCGGCGATCAACGGTGTCGTCGCGGTTCAGCCGGGTGCTGTCAGCGCGGTCCTCACGGTCATCGGGAACGTCACCATCGACGTCGACGGCGAGCAACGCACCATCACTCCTGAGAACGTGCTGGACGAAGTCGAGCGACAACGGAGGCTTGGTGTCGAGAACCAGCCCGGTCAGTTGCAGCACAAGCAGGTGCTCGAGCTTCATCGGCGACACGATTATCACCCACGTCAAACAGGGGAATCGGGCCGAGCTCGTGAAGATTGCGCGCGGCCTTCAGGCTGCCTCCGACCGGCGCGATATCCAGGTGTATTCAGCGGATCAGCCAGTTGAACGTCTTCTCGACGATCGCGCGTGGAGTGGTCGGTTGGTCCCGCAACCCGGAGTCGCGACGCTCGCCGTCAACTTCGCGAATCTGGTACTGGTCAAAGACTCGCTACGCATGGAGCCGTCGCTGGATCTGCAGCTTGGACCGGTGCAGAACGGCGCGCGCCAGGCGATCCTCACCATAACGCTGAAGAATACCGGTACGAGTGCCGAGGATCCGTTCTACGCGGGCTTTCAGAAGTGGTGGGTCGAGATCACGTTACCGGACGGAAGCTCCCTCACAGGGCGAAATCCGTCGAACCTGCCGGATCCTGATGCGCCGAACGGCGGCAGCTATCGCATCGATCTGTTCCCGCAACAGTCAGGCAAGATCGTGCTGCAGTTCTCCATGCCTGACGTGGCAGCAGCTGCTGGTGCGGCGACAGCCCGGCCTGAACTCGCTGCAAGTTGCCGCAAGCTCTGGGACGTGTCAGATTTCGTCTGACCCAAATCTCAGCAACGATAAGATCCTCCATCTTCATACCAACTGCCCGTAACGAGCCAACCTTAAAGTGCGACCGCCGGCTGACCGCGCGAACTCATGGCCCACCAGGTCGTGAGACGAACGTGCTGGCGGTTACACGCGGTGTCTCGGACAACGAGCCGGAGCCCGACCGCCGCCGTTGACGTCGAGGTTCGTGGTACCTGCTTGGCGTGGGACGTTCGTCCTCGCCGCGTGGTACCCCCCGGCGTCATTGGAGGATCGGGCGAAGCGAGTTGATCGGCACTTCGTCCGCCCGGACATTGCCGGCCGCCGAAAGCCGCGATCTGACGTTCGTTGACAATCAGTCGAGCAGCCAGCCTCGTCGTACCAGCATGCCAACCGACATTCGGCCTCCGGGAGGGGATTCCTTGCGTCGGGCGTCCGTCGTCGATCTGGCCAGGACACCGCATTGGTGCCAATGTGTCAATATCGTTAAAATTCTTGCATTCCTCACGACTGAACGCTATTCTCTAGTCAGGTGATTCTGGTGTCGCTTCTGCGTGGCAAATAGTCATGGTGCGAAAAGTGCGTATGTCCAAGCAGGGTCAACGCGATATCCGAGGTCGAAGTGTGGTCGCGTTGAGTCTGATGACACCTGGGACTCGGTCACGGTACGGAAGTCCCAAAATCGCGGGACAGATGGGCGTTGTACCGTATCGTTGCAGGTCCTAGAATCGATCTGGTGGGATAGCGAATGCGCGACGTCGCGATCCACCACGAAGACGACAACTGAATGGAAGCGATGAACTGCAGGCCGTAGCTGGGCGCCTGGCCTGCAGGGAGCGAGTGGTGCAACCGGCCGATCAACAATATCGAGCCGGTTTTTTGTATGTGTGTCGAGTTCCGCCCGGTCATCTTGCAGTGCGTTGGAGCATCGTTATGGCGCGTGACACGATTCGCGACGTTCAGTTTCCACGCAACCAGCGTCAGAGTAGGGACGCCGGACGTTCACTCCGGCCATCTTCACCTCGTACAGCCCGCGACGCGGCGTCGAGCAGGCTGCTAAGTTCGACGATTCGAGTGTCCAGGCCGAATTTCCATTCGTGCGTTGGACCATCCCCGTCCGAGGCATTTCCGATCTCGCGCCGGCGGAACGCTTTGCCGTGCTCTGTGGTGATCAGGCCGGTTTCGCCGGTCCAGCGCTGGTGGTATCGCGCAAGCAAGCGCGCGCTGGATCTCGCGGTGTCAGTGCTGGCGTTGGCGGTGCTCAGCCCGATCCTCATAGTGATCGCACTCCTGGTGCGAATCGACTCACCGGGTCCGTGTTTCTTCGTTCAGAAACGCATCGGTTACCGCGGCCGCGTGTTCGGCATGTTGAAGTTCCGCACGATGGTCGATTCCGACACCGCGTGTCTGGATGTTGCCCTCCACAAGCACATGAATGACCCAAGACAGACTCGCGCCGGCCGATTCCTGCGGGCCACCAGCCTCGACGAGATTCCGCAGCTCATCAACGTGCTGCGTGGAGAGATGAGCCTCGTCGGGCCACGTCCAGAAATCGTCGAGATCGCGCTGGCGCACTACGAGCCGTGGCAATACCGCCGCCTGTTGGTGCCGCAAGGCATGACCGGCTGGTGGCAGGTGACTGGTCGCGGCGCGAAGCTCCTGCGCCAGCATACCGAGGACGATCTCTATTACATCGAACACGCCTCATTGTGGTTTGACATAAAAATCCTCGTGATGACCGTGCGCGCGGTCCTGCGGAAGGAGGGGGCCTTCTAGCTCCGCGCGACGCGATCAGAGCCCGAAACGCGCTACCCCACTGGTGGGACTTGACAGGAAGGATGAATTCCAACGGGCGTTGTAATAATCACCGGATCAGGGGGATTGATTGGGTCCGAGGCCGCGGAAGCGTTCGCGACGCTCGGCCTGGACGTCGTGGGAGTCGACAACGACATGCGCTCCGTCTTCTTTGGGGCGGAGGCGTCGACGGCGGGCAATGTCGAGCGGGTCAAGCGCCGCCTCGGGCAGCGCTATCACCATTTCGACCTCGACATTCGCGACCGGTCGGCCATGATGCGGCTCTTCGCCCACTATCGCGGCGCGATCGATCTCGTCATCCATACGGCCGCTCAGCCCTCGCATGATTGGGCCGTGCGCGAGCCGTTCACCGACTTCGAAATCAACGCGGTCGGCACCGCCAACCTGCTCGAGGCAACGCGCTTGAACGCGCCCGACGCGCCCTTCATCTTCACCTCGACCAACAAGGTCTATGGCGACAATCCGAACCGGCTGCCGCTGGTCGAGCTCGATACCCGTTACGAGATCGAGCCGGGACACACCTACGCGAACGGCATTCGCGAGGACATGTCCATCGATCAGAACCTGCACAGCCTCTTCGGCGTCTCCAAGACGGCGGCCGACCTGATGGTGCAGGAGTACGGACGCTACTTCGGCATGGCGACGGCCTGTTTCCGCGGCGGTACGCTGACGGGTCCGCACCACGCCGCGACGCAGTTGCACGGCTTCCTGGCGTACTTGATGCGCTCGACCATGGAGCGAAGGCCATACACCGTTTTCGGCTACAAGGGCAAGCAGGTGCGCGACGCGATCCACAGCAGCGATCTGATCGCGGCCTTCATGGCCTTCTTCGCCAATCCGCGCTCGGCCGAGGTCTACAACATCGGCGGCGGCCGGTTCAGCAACACCTCGATGATCGAAGCGATCGATCTCTGCCAGCGGATCACCGGTGAAGCGCTGCAGTGGACGTACTCGGACCAGAACCGCGTTGGCGATCACATCTGGTGGGTCGGCGACAACGGAAAATTCGCCGCGCAGTACCCGGGCTGGACAATGCAGTACGACGTTCCGCGGATTCTGAGCGAGATCTATGAGGGGAACCGGGAGACATGGGTGCCCAGCGAGACGCCGGCGCGAGAGACGTACTCGGTATCCTCGTCGACACCGTCGATTACGACGGAGCAATCTCCAGAGTCATCGATGCCGCCCATGGACGGCGATCCTTCGCTGGAACCGCCCTCGCCGTCCATGGGATCATGACCGGAGTTCAAGACGGGGATCAGCGCTACCGCCTGAATCACCTCGATCTGGTGACGGCCGACGGCCAGCCGGTGCGCTGGGCGCTGCGCTTCCTGCACGGGGTGCGCATGCCGGAGCGGGTCTACGGCCCGACGCTGATGCAGCGCATCTGCGCCGACCGCGGCGCGGGAGGGCCTGCCGGTCTTCCTGTACGGCAGCCGACCCGAAGTGGTGGAACGGCTGGCCGCGAACCTGCGGGAGCGGCATCCGGCGTTGATCGTCGCGGGCGTCGAGCCCTCCAAGTTCCGGCGCGTCACGCCCGAGGAGAAGCAGGCGATCGCGGCCCGCATACGCGATTCGGGCGCGGCGATCACCTTCGTCGGCCTGGGCTGCCCGCGCCAGGAGATCTTCGCCTACGAGTATCGTGACCTGCTGTCGATGCCGGTCATCGCGGTCGGCGCCGCGTTCGACTACCATTCAGGAATGCTGGCCGAGCCGCCCGAGTTCATGCAGCGGGCCGGCCTGCAGTGGCTCTATCGGCTGGCCCAGAACCCGCGACGGCTCTGGAAGCGCTACCTACTGCTGAACCCAGCGTATGTGGTATTGGTGGGATTGCAAAAAGCAGGGATTCACCGACCACCGTCGTCGTTTCGCACTCCGCCGGTTGAGATTCGGGTTGCGTAGCTTGCCGCGACACAATCGGCGACGGATCGGGATTAACGGTGCCAACGTCCAGCAACCTGAAACCATATGACGACAGCTTTTTCCGCAGCATGGAAGAGGGATCGCGGCGTTCGGCCGAGATAATCGTCCCGCACGTTCTCGATCTGGTCGGGCCATCATCCGTGGTTGATATCGGGTGTGGTACCGGAGAATGGTTGAGTGAATTTCACAAGCTGGGTGTGCAGAGAATTCTGGGAATCGACGGAGATCATGTCCCGAGATCCCGGTTGAAAATCCCCGAAAGCCAATTCTTCCCGGCTGATCTTTCCAACGCCGTCGAGGTCCACCAAACCTTTGATCTCGCGGTCTGCCTCGAAGTGGCAGAGCATCTGCCTGCGACCGCCGGCGCGGCTCTTGTTGACTTCTTGTGCCGCCTCGCTCCCGCAGTTCTGTTCTCTGCGGCGATTCCTGGACAGGGAGGCGTCCACCATGTGAACGAACGATGGTCATGTTACTGGGCGGATCAATTCCGCACGGCACGACTTCGAGGTCCGTCGACTGCCTCCGCGACCGGTTCTGGAATGACCCGTTGGTCGAGCCGTGGTTCGCGCAAAACATGCTCTTGTTCATCGAGAGGGAGAAACTTGGGCGCAGCCCTGTGTTACTGGACAAACGCGACCGAACCCTCGGCCGGCCACTTAACGTTGTGCACCCCAGGGTCTTAGCGTCCGCTGCTGAGGCGACCTCCTTGCGCAGCCTTCTGAGACTCTTGCCAGGGGCTTCACGACGTGCTGTTCGTCGGCGCTTCAATCGGATGCGACGCCGCTCATGACGAGCCAAGACACCGGCAGGACGCTCATAGCAGGAGCGAGAACCAGGTTGAAGGGGATACGGCCGGGCGCCATCCCAAGGCTGCTGCGCAATAGGCTGGCTCAGAACGCGATGGCTCTCTACAGTTCCCAGTTCGCATCGATATTGGTGCCACTGATCACAATTCCGTATCTCACCCGGATACTCGGCCCGGACATGTGGGGCCGCGTGGCCTTTGGTCAAGCCGCCGGGATCTACGTGATCACCATCGTGGAATACGGGTTCAACTATTCGGCGACACGCGATGTCGCGCAGGCAGATGGGGACAGCGCGCCTGTCGCGGAACTCGTAGCCGGAGTGGTCGGCGCAAGACTGGCGCTCGCAATGTTATGTTTCGGGACCGCCATTGTCGTGGCTACAGCTACGTCACTGTTTGCTCGGTACGGCACCTTCATCTGGCTGGGCATGCTCTGGGGGGTGCTCGTCGCCATTCGCCCGGGATGGTATTTCCTTGGCAAGGAGAGGGTCCGGCTTGTCACCGCGATCGATGTGCTGTCAAAGATTGCAGGAACAATCGCGATTTTTGTGATCGTGCGAACACTGGACGACGCGAATCTGGTTCTGGTCATGCAGGCGTTGGCGGCCGGAGCGTCGGCGTTCATCGCGACAGCGCTACTGTACCATGAGGTCCAGTTTCAGCTTCCCACAGTCAAGGCAATCCGGTCAGCACTCCGGCTGGGACTCGGTTTTTTCACGCTGCAGTCCGCGACGAGCCTCTACCTTTCCGGCAATCTCATGATCGTCGGCCTGATCTCTCCAGGAGCCGCGGTTGGATTTTACGCCGCAGCCGAAAAATTGGAACGCGGGATAGTCAGCCTGACGGGACCCGTCACCCAGGTGCTGTACCCTCGATCGAGCAGCCTGGTGGTACGCGCTCCGGCCCAAGCGGTCCGGTTGGCGCGAGCGAGCACGCTGGCGATCTCCGCCGCGGTTGCCGCGGCGGCAACCGTGCTATTCATAACGGCTCCATTTGTCGTCCCCGTGGTGTTTGGACCGGGCTACCAGAACAGCGTGCCGATCATTCGGGTTCTGGCGCTCGTCCTGATCCCGGTCGGGATGAGCATCCCCTTGACGTCTCAGTGGTTGTATCCGCTGGGCTTCGAATCAGTCATGGCGAGGATGTCGATTGCCGCCGGAATCGTGCACGTCGTGATAGCTGTGGTGCTCGTGCGTCTATTCTCCGCGATTGGGGCAGCGTACGCGTTGCTTCTCACCGAATGCCTCATTCTATCGATGATCTGGTTCGTGCTGGTTCGTAAAGGCATTAACCCGTTCTCCCGAGGTTCCAGGCTCGGCGTTGGGGTTAGTCGCGACGTGAGCGAGTGACGCATGAGAACCCAACTTGACCTAGTCGACGCACTGCTGACACCAATGCAGCTGTCCCCCTTGCAACCGCAGCCGCTCATCTCCGTGATCGTCGCGAATTACAACTATCGCGCATACCTTGGACAGGCTGTCGACAGCATCCTGGCCCAGACCTATCGACATTTTGAAGTCGTCATCTGTGACGACGGCTCCACGGATGGGTCGCTGGAACTTGCCCATCATTGGGCAGCCAAGGATTCGCGAGTGCGCGTGCTGTCACAGGAGAATGCCGGCCAGGCGGCAGCATGGAACCACGCATTCGCGGTTTCACGAGGCGACGTGCTCTGTTTCCTCGATTCCGACGACTCGTTTTACCCTGAGAAGCTAGAAGTGGTCGTTGCTGCGCTGAAACGGTGTCCGGTTGCAGGCGTGGCGGTTCACCAACTCATCCCGGTTTCCGAAGCGGGTAGGCCGATACCACCTCCTCGACCCTGGGCGTTAGGCAATGGTTGGTTGGCGCCAACGGCACTGAAATCGGGTGGCTGGGGTCCGTGGCCAACTTCCTCGGCGATAAGCATCAGGCGTGAGGTTGCTGATCTGGTCTTTCCCATTCCCGAAGATTTCAAGCTCGGTCACGCTGACACGTTTATGTGTGGCGCCAGCCAGTTTCTGACGGAATTCGTGGCCATCCCGTCGGTGCTCGGGCAGTACCGGTTGCATGGGCAGAACGTGAGCGGGAGAGTCAAACCGACAGCGGAATCCGTACGATATGATGCGGTTTACAACGAGAAGACCGTTCATCACATAAAGTATTTTCTGTCCCAGAACTTCGACCCTCGAGTCGCATGCGCCGTGAGCAGAGAAGATAGTATTTATTGGTATTGGGAGCAGCTCCTGGGACTCTTTACACTTGAACACCGGCCGCCCGAAGTGTTCGGTTTCAGCCGGGATGAACTGCTTGCCCACGTTTCTCGGTTCCCGTTGCGGTTGTTTTGGCACCTCGTAACTCGATGTCCACCGCCCATCGATATGCGTCTGTTGGAGTTCTACTGGTCCCTGAAACCGTTGTGGCGGCGGTTGAGATTTGCCCTCGCGAATCATGGAACTTGAGATCGCACAGGAGGAAAACCAGGACGAGGAGAGATATTGATGTGTTCGATCGAGACACGTCGAGGGTGCTGGTCAACCTTGCTGATAACCTGCGTGCGGGTCACGTCACCCACCTGCGGAGCAGGTCGCAATGAAAGCCGACAGGGTGATCGACCACACCTTTATTGATGGGGGATGTCTCGATCGTGGGCAAACCGCGTGTCGCATGCAGGTGCCCATCAAACAGAACATGGCCGCACGACAGGCTCATAGGCGAGGTGTTGCCGCCGATCAGTGCCCATGTCTCGGGGAATGCAACGAGTTGGAGATAACGGTCGTCCTGCCGGCATACAACGCGGAGCGATGGCTCCGGGAAGCGATCTCAAGCGTTCTGTGTCAGACGCATCGAGCCTTTGAACTTATTCTGATCGATGACGGTTCGTCTGATTCGACCGGCACAATCATGGAACAAGCCGCCGCTGTGGACGAGCGCGTCGTCGTCATCCGCCAACCAAATCTTGGTTTCGCGCGGTCACTCAACCGGGGGTTGCGCGCAGCATCGCACGAGTGGGTGGCGAGGATGGACGCGGACGACATAATGGAGCCGAACCGGCTGGAACGCCAGATCCTCTTTTTGTCGGCGAATCCGGATGTCACCGTCGCGGGCTCGCTCGTGAACTACATCGGACCTGACGGCAGGTTGATCGGCAAATCGACGAGCCCGTTCGTGGACAGACGGTCGGTTCAGAGAGCGATCGCTGGCGGCGACGTCATCGCGATCAACCACCCGTCGGCCATTATGAAAAGAAACGTGATCGAGTCGCTTGGAGGTTATCGGCCCGAGTTCAACCCCATGGAGGACCTCGATCTGTGGAACCGTGCCGTTGAATGCGGCCATCTGATTCTCGTTCAGCCTGAGTACCTGCTGAACTACCGGATACACGACCATTCGATGTGGAGCAGCGCTTCATGGGATGAAATGACCAAGATTGATTGGCTTCGCGACTGCATCGAGCGCCGCCGCAGCGGACGTGCAGAGCGCTCGTTACAAGAGTTCATCGAGTGCGAGCGGAACACGCCGCGGTTCGCGCGCCTGAACCGCTATAGGATCAGGAAGGCGACTCAGCAGTATCGCGACGCTCGCACGTCGTTCGCGGGGCGCAGATACGGCCACATGGCACGATGTCTGGGTGCCTCGATGCTGCTGAATCCCGGCTATCCTGTGCGGCAAGTGTGGTCGAAGTTCGCACGGAGGCGAGTGCAGGAAGATTGGTGACGGTGGTCGGTGACCAGATTCCGGTGCCGCAGCCGGACATTCGAGGGATTCTAGGATGAGGGTGTTGCTACCCGCATTGTGCTGCGCGCCGGGCGCCGGCGTGAGCGCGATTGAGAGGAATCCGTGGAGAGCTTAGGCAACGGGAACCCCATTCAATCCAGGCCCCAGGCTCGGCAGCGTCTGGCGAACAATGCGGGAAACGGCCCAACGGCTAGCGCTGCGAATCCGGTGAAGGTTCTCATCTCCGCGTTTGCGTGTCATCCACGGCAAGGCTCTGAGGAAGGCAACGGCTGGAATTGGGCACTTCAGGCGGCGCGCTATCATCGAACGTGGCTTATTACGGCGTTTGATCCAGACAATATCCTGGCAGAGGATGAACCTGACGACAAGGACTTCGACCTCACTATCGTGCGCTGCCGCGTTCCATTTTGGCCTGATAACTGGCAGGAAACGCGGAGATATCTGCGTGTTCACTATCTTCTATGGCAGATTGCGGCACTCGTAACGGCAACGCGGCTTCACCGCCGAATCCAATTCGACGTCATCCATCACGTCACGTACAACTCAATCGATTTCCCAGGCCTCCTGTGGTTGATCGGACCCGTATTCATCTGGGGGCCGATCGGTGGAGCGCAAGAACCGTCGCCTCATCTGCGACGCTACTTTGGCCCGGGTTGGTGCCGTGAGGTGATACGTATAGCCCGAAAGCGGCTCGTCCGGTTGAGCCCGTTCACCCGCTTGCCGTTGCGCCGAGCACCGATCGTGCTTGCGGCCAACCAGGAGACATACGATCGCCTGGTGTCGTTGGGAGCCCGGCAGGTAATCAGACAAACTGACGTCGGTATACGGTCTTTGGAGCCCGGTCAGAGAGTGGCCGCGCCGGTGGCGGATCGGAACGCGGTGAGCGGTCCTCTTAAGGTGCTCTGGATGGGATACTTCCTGAGACGCAAGGGGGCCCACCTCGCGCTGGACGTCATCGCCGAAGTAAAAAGACATGGTCAGCCAATCCACCTGACGATCGTGGGAGACGGCCCGCTTCGTCCCCGGATTGAGGCGCGCATTGAGGAGCTTGGGCTCGCCAAGAATGTTTGTCTCGCCGGACGAATCCGTCCGTTTCCAGAGGACGCGGATCGCGTGTACAACAGCGCTGACGTGTTCTTGTTCACGAGCCTCCACGACACTTCCGGTCAGGTGCTTCTGGAAGCTATGGAATACGGTCTGCCGATCGTCGCCTTGGACCAGCACGGGACGCGCGATATCGTCACCGAAGATACAGGATTCAAGATCCCGATTTTGAGTGCGGAGCAGGTGGTTGCGGATATGGCGAGATCGCTAATCCAGCTCGCTCGGGATCCGGCGCTTAGAATAAGAATGGGAGCAAATGCTCGGACACAAGTGATAGAGCGGTTTTCATGGCAGCAGCGGGGCGAATTGCTGCGCGAGGTTTACGCCAATGCGCTGGCCTCCACTGCGTCGCGGCGCTCGACGGCGAAGCGAATCCACGCTTGAGACGACACCTATCCTACCGGGGACTCTGCCAATGATGAGATTCCTCGAAACCGACCGCCGTATCGGCCTGAGCCCTACATTCATTGCGGCACTGACCATCGCCGCCACGGCGGCCGTCGGTTTCCTGTCTGCGTTTTCGATCAAGATTGCCGTGGTCGCCTTAGCCGTCGCTGCGTTCTTCGCCATATTGGCGGCGGTGTGGGACGTTCAGCGACTCTTCTTTGCCATCTTGGCGTTCAGCTTGGCCGGGTATGCGTTCTTCGGCAAACCATTCGCATACATCGGCGCTCGGCCAGTCTATTTGGACGAGGCGGTTCTCTTTTTCGCGGCCGCAGTCGTGATCGTCAAAGCGAAACACGCGCGTCTTACGCCGATTCATTGGCTTCTTGTCTTGTTCATGCTCCTTGGCGCGGTTCGTACGTTCCCGTTTGTTGGCAGGTACGGCATCGACGCGCTTCGTGACGCCGTTCTGTGGGGCTACGGTCTAATCGCCGTCGCGGTGTCGTTTACTGCGCGTCCCGAACACTTTCGATGGGTCACGAAACACTACCGGAAGGCGATTCCATTCTTCCTGGTATGGGCGCCGGTTGAGTTGGTAATTCTCTCACTATTCCGAAGCGCGTTGCCGAACATTCCCGGAACCATTGTTCCAATCATCGTGGTCAAGGGAGGGGATCTAGCGATCACCCTGGTCGGTGTCGGCGCGTTCTTGTTGCTCGGTCTTTACGCGGAAGGCCGGCGGCAGCCAAGCCCACGGGAAGCAGGTCTGTGGTTCTCGTGGGTAGTCAGCTTGCTGATCGCCAGTGCTCTCAGTCGCGGGGCATTTCTGGCCTCGGCTCTGAGCATGGCCATCGCGTTTTTTCTTCAACCATCATTTCGAGTTGCGTTTATCACATTGACAGCGACATTTGCCCTGGTCGTTGGGTTGCTCGTCGTCCCTGACTTCCAAATTCGCGGGGATCGGACGGTTTCACCGCAGCAACTCGTGCTCAACAGCCTGAGCATAGTCGGTGCGAGCGGCAATTCCGCTCTTGACACTACCAAGGAGTGGCGCCTGGCGTGGTGGACAAAGATTGTCGACTACACCGTGTTCGGGCAGTACTTCTGGACCGGAAAAGGCTTCGGCATCAATCTGGCCAACGCCGATGGGTTCCAGGTCACGAGTGACGGCTCGCTTCGCGATCCGCACAATAGCCACGTAAGTGTCCTGGCGAGGATGGGTGTGCCCGGGCTCGCTCTCTGGGTCGCGTTGCAAGGCACGTTCGGAGTCACCCTCTTTGGTGCCGCGCGTCGTGCCTGGGCTCGGCACGACCAGTACTGGTTTCAGGTCGACGCATGGCTGCTTGCGTATTGGCTCGCAATCATGATCGCCACCTCGTTCGATTTGTACCTGGAGGGGCCTCAGGTGGGAGTCTGGTTCTGGGTAATTTTCGGTCTCGGAATCGCCGCGATCCGCGCCCAGGAATCTTCGAGCCAACTGCCTGAAGGAGCCGCTGACGAGCCATTCCAGCCCTCCTTTGAACGAGGCGGAGAGCCGTTCGCGGGTATCCGCCAAGCCGGAGGATGAGCCGGGCGCTCTACGCGGTAAAGAACGAGCGGTGCCGCTTTGAAGCGGCACCGCCACGTTGGTATCTCGATCAGGTTCGATTTGCGCATTATGGCGCCGGAGGAATTGCAGAGGCTGACAGGATCTGATCTCTCTCGTAGACGCTCAGCACTCGGCCGTTCTCTTCGCCCGGCGTGGCATTGAAGCCTGATAGCTGACCGAGGGAGTACCACGAACCTACCCATTGGAACGCCCAGGTGCCGTCGCCCGAGTTCTGGTACCAGTACGCGTTGTTGGCCCCTCTGTTGTTCGAGGATGGATATCCTAGGGAGCCGCTCCAATCCTGCAGCCAGCCAAGTGCAATGTCGGGCTGTTGGGCGCTCGTCATCAGAATGCTGTTGTCGTGAACGTAATTGTTGGACACGTTGTTGTAGATTGAGCCGCGGTCCTGCGAGATGACGGCGATTCCATCGGCGTTCCACGCCACGACGTTGTTGCCGACCTCGGAGTCGTGAGAATTCTGCAGCATGATCCCCGCGCCCCAGCCCCAAATCTGGTTGCCAAAGCCGTTGTTCCAGACTGAATTGCCGGTGATGGTACCGTGTCCGCTTATTTCGTACGTGATGCCTTGATTCTGATTGTCGTGCACGCGGTTACCCGAGATCGTCACATATTCACAATCCACGTCGCACCACAGCCCCATGCCGTAGTTGCCGTAGACCTCATTCTGGGTGATCTGCACCTGCTGCACGTTGCCGATTTTCAACCCGCCCGCTTCGTAACCCGGGTTGAATGCCTCGGTATTGTTGCCAAACAGGCGATTGCCCTGAATCAACACGTTGGTTGATTGCCAGCCGAAGACTCCGAGTTCACCGTTTCGGCTGATATTGTTGTTCAATAGTTTTATATCGCTTCCGTGCGATAGCGATACGGCTGCCCCGTTGGCGTCGGACAGCGTGTTATTCTGGATGACCCAATGGGAGTACCAGTTGTTACTCAGGGCGCCCTGTTGCCCTGGAACTGCAGCATGTTTCATGGTGAAGCCCTGGATCGTGACGTTGTCTGACTGGCCGATGATCCAGTACTGGCGTGTCGTCACCTCGGCGATATGGCCGGATGGGTTGTCGGCCAGCACGATCTGGCGCGCGCTGTTGACAGCGAATTGACCGGTCGTCGGGTTCGATGCCACCTGATAGAGCGGGTTGCCGTCGAAGAAGACCTGCTCGGGCCAAGCGCATCGGCCGTTGCTGGAGCCATCGCATGGCAACGTTCCCGTCGGGAATGAGGGTACAGTGCCGCGAAGCCAGTAGCTGCCGCTCTGGGTCCAGCCGCTGTTCCAGACGTCGCTGCCCCGAATTTCAGCTCCCGGCTGCCCGATCAATGTGATCGGCTTGGTGATCGTGACGGTCTCGCGATAGATTCCGGCCGGGACGTACACCGTGGCGCCCGAAGCTGCCGCATTGACCATCGATTGGATCGAGGTAGCGGGCGTCGACGATTGCGTCGTGCTCGGCGTGCTCGTCGCGGTCGGCGTTGGTGACGGCGTCGGAGATGGCGTCGGCGTTGGGGTTGACGTCGTCGTCGGGGTCGGCGTTGGTGTCGACTTCTTCCAGCGGCCGCTGCCGAAGGAGAAGCGCTCGTACTGGGCGTTCCCCAGCAGGCCGAGCATGACGGCGTTCTGGGTGCCCGCGAACTCCGGGTGATACTCGAAGCGCGCTCGTTCGAAATACTGAACGGTCAGCCCGCTCGACGGGTCGGTGAACTCCTCACTGATCGGATAGCCGAACAGCGCCAGCGACTCCCGGATGGATACGCCGGGGTCGCCCAGGTCCAGCCCGTGGTTCTGCCAGAACTCGCGGAACCCGCTGCACAGGCGGTGCCCCGTTTCGCTGAAGAAGACGCAGTTGCCGTCGCTTCCTCCGGCAGGCAGCGTCCGGAACGGGGGAGTGTCGAGCAGGCCGCGGCTATCGGCGTCGTCGGAGCCGACGCGGGCGAGCTGCACCTCATAGGGAGTACCGGCGAGTTCTGGGTGATACTCGAAGCGTGCGCGTTCAAAGTACTGGACGAGAAGTCCATTGACGGTAGTCGGATCGCTGGCGGGATAGCCGAAAATCCGCAGTCCACCGCCCGCATCGTATGTGGCCTGGAACTGCGGCGCTATCTGGTATGGGTTCTGGCTCGCGGCGCCGCCACTCAAAGGGATCGCGAGCAGGGCCACGGCCGCGATCACAAATGCGGCCCGCATCACGTAACTCTTCACTGGGTTGCCTCCACCAGGTATCGAGCGATTGGCATTCCCGGCAGGAACCGCGAGAAGTGGGACACGGGGGTGAGCGACCAGATTACGGCTGGCGGCCTGGCGGTCTCCGAGAGGAGACCCATGGCTTTGCGCCCCCGCTTCACAACGGGTTTGCCCCTATTCAGCTTGTTCAAGCCTAGTTCGCACGGTTCGCGACGGGCATTGCCCGAGAGCACTAACCAAGCAGGTGCTGATGGACAGATGGGACAGGACCTTTTCGCTATTGGAGAGGCCGACTGGCCGAACTTTGTTTGTTCTGCTTGGGGCTTCCATCGTGGAGCGTTCTCAGATCGGGCTCGAACCAGAGGCGGCCAGGTGGACGTCAATGCGCCGCGGCGCCGCGCATATGGCCGGGCGCCAGGCCGGCGGAGACGCGCCGCCTGAACCTCGGCGATCAGGTCCGCCGCAGAGCCAGCGTCAGCTGGCACCCGAGCCAGACGGATCGATCTGGCCGAGCGATGAGTACGTAATGTCCGGGTGTATAGCCGCCCGTAAATGAAAAGAGCGCAACCTTCTACCTCCCTGGTTGTGCCGGGCTTGAAGCGAGATCGTTTGTGAGCTAACACGGAGACCGCGGGAGAGCGGCGATGAACGCGCCTCCCGAGCGTGCTCGCTCAGGGACTTGCGATTACCAGGACCATGAACGTGGCTTGCGACACCGAGGTTCGATGTGAGGCGGCGATGAAGAAGAGGTTGCGTAGAAAGGCACGCAAGTGTCAGCGAACCATTAGGCCGTCAATGTTGCGGTCGGCTCGTTGAATGCGAGCGTATCAACGAGACCTGTGTCCCTCCAATCCAGAATCCCATCACGTCCCACCAGACGAACAGATCTTCGCGGCGGCCGCCCTTCTGAGGCCGCAGCTAACCATTTGAGTGTGCCAACAGGATTTGTACGGGCAAACACTACCAGAATGGAGCGAGTTTGGGAAGGTCTCAGTCAGAAATCCGGTCGAAACTGTGAGATTCGCGTAGCATCGCCGGCATTTGATGGTCATGATTGCGTAATGGAGCGTGTTGCGTTGTCTCCCATACTGACACCTCTAACGGGAGACACTTTGAAGGAATGGTTACTGAGCGATTGGCGGGGAGGATGTCGATAGCTGCCGACCGGAATCCGTATTGCGCATAAGTGCAGTTATGCGCAATACGTTTGCATCTCGATTCCACGGCCTACGCGAGGCCAGTGATCCCGTCCGCGCGGTTCGATAGCCGGCCGCGCCGGAACTGGACTCGGAACCGATGGTCCGGCTAAGCGCCGGCGCACGCCAGTTTGACGCAGTTGGTGTCGGCGACAGCCCGAGATGGCGCGCACGAAGCGCCACGGGTTCGTGATGCGACCGGCTACCGTTCCGGCGTTCACCGCGGACGCCACCTTGCTTCCACCCGGTCCGCGGCGCTTCGCGACGATGCAGCGATTCGTTATCGTGGCCACCAAAGATGCCGATCTTGCGGCATCCAGTGAAGCGTAATCGACCGGTAGACGCCTCGGTATTCTCACGAACAGTCGCCCACTCTGCGATATTATGTCGAGAATTGTGGGTGTCGCCACGACTCCGCGGACGGGTATCCTGCGTTGCGGCCAACCTGAGCCCGCCACCAGTATCTTGCGCTGCGGCGCTCACAGCGTTCAGCCTCGAGGACGGGGACAGATCTGGGCAAAGAAGCCGGCGCGTATCCTTGCTCATCTCGCGCTACACGTTTTCGGCAACGCTGGTTCTCAGCGCAATCGCCCCGACGGGCCACCTTTCGACCAGCCTCGCGTCGCATTGCATGCACCGCTGGCGCGAAATTGTAACGATCGTACGCGGCGTTATAGAGCGGCTGTAACGTGACTCGCCCCAGGATACAAAGGGTGCAATAGCGAAGTTGCTGAAAGGAGCGTCCGATGTCGTTGTTATGGGTAGTAGCGGTGGTTCTCCTCGTGCTGTGGCTTTTGGGCTACTTCGCCTTCAGTGTCGGAGGATCTCTCATTCACCTGCTGCTGGTGATCGCGGTGATTGTCCTGATCTACCAGTTGTTCGTCGGACGGCGGCGCAGCATATAGTCGGGCCAGCGGCGACGTTAGCCACCGTCGAGACCACCACACAGCTGTCGAGGTCCGCGGGTACGGGTTGAGATCAACCTGGAGCAAGGGGTGTGGCTGCGCTTGTGACGTGCGGCCATACCCCGTTCACGGAGACCACAACCACGCACAAAAGGCAAAGAGTCGATCAACGCGATACAAGGAAAAGGAACCCCCGTCAACTCGGATGCCCCGGCTGCTGACCGTGGTGTGGCGGCTCATTCTGCACGTTGCGATTTGACAAGCGCGGCCGAATTTGGGGTACATTTTGGTCGCAAACCCCGTAGAATTTGGCCAACGACAAACCTCCTGAGCATCGGCATGCGTTCTCGCGACGGACATCGAAAAATGTAGCAGTTGCACGGCATGGTCCGCGCACCTATCAAGAAGGCCGGAGCGTCGAGTCACGCTGGCGCCGGAGATGCCAGGGCCGCGTATAATCCCGGATACACATCGGCATGCTGTCGTCAGGCTGACGATTCGAAGGGCTCACGTGACAGGTATCAGTACACCAGAGGTCGAGACGGATTTGCCGCTATCCGTCGCAGCGTCGAGTCGCGTTTTTCACTGGCTGGTGCTGTTCATCGTCTTCGTCGGCGGCATTTCGAGCATCGCCATAGAAATCGCTGCGTCGCGGCTCCTCGGCCCTTACTTCGGCACTTCAACCTTCATCTGGGCGAATCTGATTGGCCTGACGCTTCTCTACCTCTCGATCGGCTACTACTTCGGTGGGCGCATCGCCGATCGCTGGCCGAGCGCGACGATTCTTCTCGTATTTACGTCAATTGCGGGGGTGGGCACGGGCGCCATTCCGATATTGTCCCGTCCGATCCTCGAGCGATCGTTGTCCGCCTTCGTGAACTACTCGGTTGGCGCGTTTTACGGTTCACTTGTCGGCGTTATTCTGCTCTTCGCCGTGCCGGTCACGCTCCTCGGGTTTGTCTCGCCCTATGCCATCCGCCTCAGTCTCGCACGCGTGAACGCAGCCGGAAACACCGCGGGATCGCTCTACGCGCTGTCGACCGTCGGCAGCATCGTCGGTAGCTTCCTGCCCGTCCTGCTCCTCATTCCAACGATCGGAACCTACTGGACGTTCTATTCGATCTCGTTGGCCCTGCTGGCGTCGTCGGTGATCGGACTTCTCATTCTCCACGCGCCGCGTCTGAGCGGCGGTGCGTCGCTGCTGATGGTGGCGATACTGGGTCTCGCGCTCTTTACCAATGGTGAGATCGTGCGCCCGCCGGAGGTCGGCCAGCTGATCTATGAGACGGAGTCGCAGTACAACTTCATCCAGGTCTCGAAACAGGGTGATGCGACGCTGCTAATGCTTAACGACGGGCACGCGATCCACTCTATCTACCAGCCCGGCCGAGAGATATATGGCGGTCCGTGGGACTACATGACGGTCGGCTCGTATTTCAATAAAGATGAGGTTCCATCGGACGTCAAGAACGTGGCGCTGATCGGTCTGGCTGCCGGCACGATGGCCCAGCAGATTACGGCGGGCTACGGACCGATTCCGATCGACGGTGTTGAGATTGACCCGAAAATCGTCGACGTGGGTCGCAAGTACTTCAACATGACGGAGCCCAATCTGAACGTCGTCGTCCAGGACGGCCGCTACTTCCTCCGCACGACCGACAAAAAGTACAGCATCATCGGCATCGATGCGTATCAGCAGCCCTACATCCCATTTCACTTGACGACCAAGGAGTTCTTCCAGGAGGTCGACAACCATCTCGCACCCGACGGCGTGACCATCATCAACGCTGGGCGTACCGAGGATGATTACCGGCTTGTCGACGTGATCGCCAGCACCATGAAGACCGTCTTTCCGAACGTCTACATTATCGACGTCGACAAATACGCCAATTCGATCGTCGTCGCCACCAAGGAGCCGACGAATATTCAGAATTTCGCGGCGAACATCGACCGCCTCCAGCCAGGATTGATCAAGCAGATTGGCCAGATCAGCCTGCAAAGCGGCAATATTCGCGAATGGACCTCAACCGATCCGCAGTGGGTCTTCACTGATGATCACGCTCCGGTCGAACGGGTGATCGATCAGATCATCGTCGACGCCGCACGTGGAGAATAAGCCAGTGACGTTCGCCGACGCCGGTTCGCTGCCGATCTTCCGCTTCGAGCGTCTGGGGCGCTATCCGATCGTTCATGGCATCACGACCAGAGAGAGCCGGCTTCCCGGCGACGGCGACATCAATATCGCTGGTCGCCTGGCGCGCGAAGAGGCGATCGAGAACCGGAGCCTGTGGGCGGACCGCATCGGGGTGGATGCGTCTGCGATCGTCAGCGGCAGGCAGGTGCACGGCAATCGCGTTCGGATCGTCGACGAGGAACATGCTGGGCGCGGCGCCTGTGTGATCGACGATGCCCTGACAGAGACAGATGCGCTGGCGACCCGGTCGATTGCTTTGCCACTCCTGGTCTACACCGCTGACTGCGTCCCCGCGATCGTTTATGATCCGGTCGAGCACGCGCTTGGGCTCGCGCATGCGGGTTGGCGTGGCACGGTTGCGAACGTCGCGGGCGCGCTCGTGACGGCGATGCGCGCGGAGCTCGGTTGCGACCCGAGTAACCTGGTCGTCGGAATCGGACCTTCCATCGGGCCATGCTGCTACGAGGTTGGCGACGAGGTTATTGATGCCTGGCTCGCGCTCGGTCTCGAAGGCGCCAACAACGCGATCACTCGCGTTAGTAGCCGCTTTCACCTGGATCTGTGGCGAGCCAATGGACTGGCACTCGAGACTCAAGGCGTTCCGGCGGACCAGATCGAGTATTCGGGTGTCTGCACGCGCTGCCATTCAGACCGATTCTTCTCCCGCCGCGCGGGAACCGGTCATCGCGGGCTGTTCGCCACAGTGGCGGCACTGGCCCCTCGCTCCGATCGGTCCATGAATTGACGAAAGGCTGCGACGCTCATGACGATTGAAGAGAACTACCACCGAGTTCTGGCAGAGGTACGCAGCGCGGAACGTCGATCCGGGCGACCCGAAGGTGCCGTGACGCTGGTCGGCGTGTCAAAGACGGTCGGGCGGGATGCGGTCGATCGCGCCTATGCGGCCGGCCTGCGCGATTTCGGCGAGAACCGGGTGCAGGACGCCGGAGACAAGTTCGACCCTCGCCTCCCGGTCGACGCGCGCTTGCATCTCATTGGGTACCTTCAGTCGAACAAAGCGCGTGATGCCATCGCACTCTTCGACGTCATCCACTCGGTCGATCGCTTGAATTTGATTGAAGAACTCGAGAAACGAGCGGCGATTCTCGACAAGACGGTGCAGGTGCTGATCCAGGTCAACATCGCTGAAGAAGAGCAAAAGCACGGTTGCTCTGTCGCGAATGCAGAAGAACTGGTGTGTGCAGCGCACACGTCCCCTCACCTTCAGGTCCAAGGACTGATGACCATCGCGCCGCTCGTCGACGACCCCGAGCAAGCGCGGCCGGTGTTCCGCCAGCTGCGAGAGCTGCGGGATCGAATTCAGGGTGCGCATCGCGACATATCCCTTGTGGATCTATCAATGGGCATGACCAACGATTACCGGATCGCGATCGAGGAAGGTGCGACTTTGGTTCGTGTTGGTCGTGCGATTTTCGTTGAATGAAATCTAACGGGATATGTAGCATCTATCGTCACTTGTTGACTCTGCTGGGGACACGCCTGTGCAGGTAACTTGTTTCGGCAGCGGCAGCAACGGCAATTCGTTGTTGGTTCAGAGCGAGACGACGTCGGTCCTGATCGACGCCGGTGTTCCCGTGCGACTCATTCGCGGTGGACTGCGGCAAGCCGGTGTGCCGGACGCTCTTCTCGCGGCCGTACTTATCTCTCACGAACACCACGACCACATCCGTTCCGCGACACAACTGGCACGCCATCAGCCGGTCCCCTTCTTCGGGACGCGAGGAACCATACGCGCGCTTGGCGGTGGCCTGGCGGTCGACTGGCATCCAATGTCGGACGGGCTGGAGTTCTCCGTTGGTGACCTTAGAATCACGCCGCTAACCGTCTCCCACGACGCCGAAGAGCCGGTAGGGTTCGTTATCTCGGACGGGATGATCCGGGTGTCGATCTTTACCGACCTGGGCGAGCCGAGCACCGATGTGTCTAATGCGATTCACGGCGCGAGCCTGGTGGTTCTCGAGTCCAACTACGATGAGGAAATGCTCCGAGTCGGGCCATATCCGGCGCATCTGAAGCGCCGCATACGTGGGCCACTCGGCCATCTGTCGAACGCGGTCTGTGCGGATGTCGTCGCCGGCAGCATCGACGGGCGCACGACCGAAGTCTGGCTGGCACACATCTCTGAGAAAAACAACCGGCCCCATATTGCCAAAGCGGCGACACAAGCGACCGTGGGTGCCGGGTCCGATGCGCCCCGGGTCACCGCTCTACCGCATTTCGGATCGAGCATCTTCTGGGACTCAACTACCGCAGCTGACCGGCCCCGTCAGACCAGTCTGTTTTAGCACCTATACGCGACGCTGGACTTCCGCGAGAGATGACAGGCTCCACAAGGGTCAGTCGTCCGCCGCGTCCTGTATCTCCTGAGCCCTGAACTGCATGGTGTAGAGGTTGAAGTAAGCCCCGCGACGGCTCAGCAGTTCATCGTGCGTACCCATCTCGACGATGCGTCCCTGATCGAGAACGACGACCTTGGAGACACTTTTGATCGTCGACAGACGGTGGGCGATGATGAAGGACGTTCGCCCGTGCAACAAGGTACGCAGCGCATTCTGGATCTGCAGTTCCGTTTCGGTGTCGACGCTCGAGGTCGCCTCGTCCAATACGATGATGCGCGGGTTCGACAGCAGCGCGCGGGCGAATGAGATGAGCTGACGCTGGCCGACCGACAACGTCGCGCCACGCTCGTGGACTTCCGTGTCGTATCGGTCCGGGAGCTTATCGATAAACTCGTCGGCACCCACGGCTATGGCCGCGTTCTTGATTTCGTCAATGGAAGCATCGGGACGGCCGTACGCGATGTTTTCGCGGATCGTTCCGGCAAAGAGGAACGTGTCCTGCAAGACGATGCCGAATTGCGATCTAAGCGAGCGCTGCGTGACGTCGCGCACGTCATAGCCGTCGATACGGATCCCGCCACTCCATACGTCGTAGAAGCGTGAGAGTAAGTTGATCATCGACGACTTGCCGGCGCCGGTTTCTCCAACAAATGCAATCGACTCACCCGGGCTCACTTCGAGATTTACCCCGTGAAGCACCTCACTCTTGTCGTAACCGAACACCACGTCGTCGTAGACGACCTCGCCGTTCACCCGCGGGAGTTCGACGGCGTCCGGCGCGTCCACGATCTCAGGCTGCACGTCTTCAAGGCCGAAGATACGCTCGCCCGCGACCATCGCTGCCTGCATCGTGTTGTAGCGCTGGCTGAGATCGCGAATCGGCTCGTAGAAGCGAGAAATGTAGGCAACAAATGTGAAGAGCTCGCCAATTGTGAAGGCGGACCCACCCAGGATCACCCGGCCGCCGATGAACAGTACCAGCCCGGTCGCAACTGCTTCGACCACTTGCACGATCGGAAAGAGGATCGCCGAGAGCTTCGCGGCCAATACGCTGGCATCAAGGTTGTCGCCGTTGATCTCACGGAAACGCTGCATGTTGCGCATTTCTCGCGAGAAAGCCTGCACGACTCGCACGCCAGCAATGCTTTCCGCCAGGTTAGCGTTCACGCGAGCAATGGTAATACGCATGCTCCGGTAGGCAGCAATCGCGTGCTTGCGCCACCACACCATGGTCAGCGCCATCACCGGCATCACCGCAAACGTCAGTAACGCGAGCTTCGTGTTGGTCAACAGCATGACGATCACGATGCCGACCAGAATGGCGAAGTCCGCCATGATGCCGACCAGGCCGTCGGAGAAGAGATCGTTGATGACGCTGACGTCGTTCTGAAGGCGCGACATGATCGAGCCGACGCCGCGTTGATCGATATAGCGAATACTCAGTTGCTGCAAATGACGGAACAGGGACGATCGCAGGTCGAGCACCACGCGCTGCCCGATCCAGGACGTGAAATAGGTCTGGCCGTAGTAGGAAAAGAACCTGATCACAACCGAGGCAGCCAGCACCGGAATCAGGACGTTGAGCGCCGACATTCCGGTACGACCGAAAAACGTGCGCCCCGACGATGGGCCAATCACGTCGAGGCCCAAACCGAACAGGTACGGAAGCGCCAGATCAGCCGCGGCGGTCGTGATCATGAGAAAGGCGGTCAGGATCAATTGCTTGCGATAAGGCAAAGCCTGCCGCGCCAATCGGCGGGCTACCCGACTGTCGTACGCCTTACCAAGAATGTCATCTGGATCCGCGTATTGCATGAACCCCCAACGCTGATTAGTCGGCGACCGCCGCGAACTCTTCCTGGTCTTTGAGCTGCAAGTCGTAGATCCGCGCGTACGCGCCCTCGCGCCGAAGCAGCGACCGGTGCGTCCCGCGCTCGACGACGCGGCCGTTGTGAAGCACGAGGATTTCGTCGGCAGTCTTCAGGGAGAGCAGCCGATGAGCAATGACGAACGTCGTTCGTCCCTCCATCGCCAGCTGCAGTGCCTGCTGGATCTCGTATTCAGTTTCGGTGTCAACGCTCGAGGTCGCGTCGTCAAGAATCAGAATCTTCGGGTTCATGAGTAACGCTCGGGCGATCGCTACCCGCTGCTTCTGCCCGCCGGAGAGAGAGACGCCACGCTCGCCGACCAACGTATCGTAGCCGTCCTGCAGAGAGACGATGTAATCATGAATGCGGGCGGCTTTGGCCGCGGCGATGATCTCCTCTTCGCTCGCACCGGGGCGGCCATAGCTGATGTTTTCACCGATCGACACGGAGAAGAGGAATGTGTCCTGCAGCACCATCCCGATCTCACCGCGCAGGGTCTCAAGTGAAAGCTTTCGCACGTCCACGTCGTCCACAAGGACTTCTCCGCCAGTGACGTCGTAGAAGCGCGGAATGAGCGCCGTAATCGTGCTCTTTCCCGACCCCGTACCACCGATCAGCGCGATGCGTTTCCCGGGTTCAGCCATGAACGAAATGCCGCTCAGTGCGTCCTCAGTGGTGTCGATATAGCGGAAGCTGACGTCACGAAATTCAACTCGTCCGCTGATCTCGGCCATTGCGATCGGTTCGTCCGGGCTCTGAACCAGCGGTTTGGTGTCCAGCACCTCGAAGATTCGTTCACCGGAAGCGATGGCGCGCGCGGCACTGTTGACTACCCAGCCCAGCATACGGATCGGCTGCGACAGCATCGACAGATAAAGGTAAAACGCGGTGATCCGCCCGATCGACAGGTTACCGGCGATCACCTGGCGACCGCCATACCAAAGAATCAGCACGATCGCGCCGCTCGCCAGCAGTGTCATCAGCGGAAAATAGAACGAATACTGGCGGATCGTCGTCATCTGAGTTTGGTAGAGCGTCCACAGTTCACGGTCGAATTTTTGTTGTTCGTCCTCTTCTCGTGCGAACGCGCGGACGACACGGGCGCCGGCCAGATTCTCCTGCAGCACATTCGTCATGACTCCGAATTGCTGCTGCACGGCCAGAAATTTTGGTCGAATCGAGTGCCCGAAATAGATGGCCGTGGCGATCAGGACAGGCATCACCGCGAGAGAGATGGCGGCCAGGCGCCAGTCGGTCGTGAACAGAATGATCGAGATCACGACGAGCATGACCGCTGACTGCACGATGGAACGGAGAGACATCATCATGAAGCGGCGGATCGAATTCACGTCTTCGGTCGCGCGAGACATCAACTGACCGGTATGAGCTCGATCGAAGTAGCTGAACGAAAGGACCTCCATGTGCCGGTAAAGATCGTTACGGACGTCGTACGAAACGATCTCGGCCAGGTACTGGAAAATGTAGCTCCTGACGTAGGTGAAGACGGCCAGGAACGTGCCGACCAGAACGACCGCGAGCGAGCCGATGCCGACGACGCGGTAGCTGGGCGTGACGAGACCACCGTCGATGACGTACTCCACCAACCGTGGAGTAAGAAGCTGCATGCCCGTCGCGATCGCGAGGGCAATGTAGCCGAAGATGACTCGTCCGGTGTACGGTCGTAGATATCCAAGAATTCGCAGGAGAATTCGCACACAGACTCCAATCGCCGCGTTCGAGTGCGATCTGGGAACTATAACATGTAATTCGGCCATCGAATCGACTATTCCAGGCCGCTTTGCACAGCGCGAACGTCCCTCGCACTGACAGTACTCACGGCAACCGGCCGGGACTCAAATCGTTGTTGACCGAAAACTGCGGGCCGCGTAGAATAGGTACGTACAGTCGATGGGATGGGGATCGGCTTATCGCTTGCGGAGAGGGTGTAGTCGTGGATGTCGAAAAGTTGAACTATCAAGAGACAATCGATAACGCGCTGCGCCTCATCTACACGCAGCATCATCGCTTGATGACCCGTCTTTTCCCGGACGCCGTTCAACCACTCACGATCGATCAGCTTCGTTCGGGACCACTCGGCCGGGACCTGGCACGCCTGGCAGCGCTCGCGCGCGGTGAAGTGCGCGAGGCGAAGGAGCGTGTGGTCGAGGCAATCGATTCGGTTCAGCAGATCCTATTTTGGCCCCCGGGCGCGGAGGATTATACGGTGCCACGAAGCTTCTGGGAGACAGATCTCGGACGGATGCTCTCGATGGCAAAGTTCCGCGCGTACGAGCCGGCCGAACTGGTCAGTATTGGGAACGCGGCTCAGCAGCTTGGCGTGACTCGACCAACCATCTATCGCTGGATGGATGACCGAACGCTCGGCTACGTACGGGATGAGATGTCCGGGCGCACGTTCGTCGTGCGACGCGACGTGGAAAACCTGCGACAAGACGTGATGCCGCATGAAGATGTGGCGGAGTCGGTGAGCGAAGCCTGAGGCTCGTCGCTCCTGAATAACCGGGACGTACGATGACCGGCCTCTATGGCCGGTCATTTGCATGCTCGTCGTCGCGCGTCATGCTTCGTCTGGATGTGTCCGAACGTACATGTCTTCGTCCGCCACCATCAACCGCACGATGTCGGCTCGGGAGACGACACCAACCATGTGGTGGCTAACATCGACCACCGGCAACGTGTTCAGCCGCTGGTCGTACATGATCGTCGCGGCCTCCTGCACCGTCGTTTCCGGTGTGATCGTGACCACCGGCGTCGTCATCAATTCCCGGGCAGTGGTTGCCAGTATCCGCCGCAATTGCTCGGGATCGCCCGAGCCCGGAATGCGGAAGTAGGCGTCCAGGAACGGTACGTACATCGGCGCGTCGTACTTCGACTCGCGTGCGATCATGTCGAAATCGGTGAGCATGCCGATCAGTCGCCCGTTCTCGACCACCGGCAGACTGCCCAACTTGTTCTCCCACATCAGGCGGGCTGCCTCAGGAACCGGGGTTTCCGGCCCAATCGATACGACGTCTTCGGTCATGATCAGCGAGACCCTCGAGTCAATCGCCATAGATTCGTCCTACCAACTTCTGTCATACAAAGAGCCTACCGCCAGGGGAAGCGCCTCGATGACGTCTCCAGCGACCAGGCTTAGCGTCCCAACTCTCGACACGGCGCGCTCAGCCGCGAGCGCGCCGATGAAGATTCCTGTGGTGGCGGCATCGTACGCCGACAGTCCCTGAGCCATCAAACCGGCGATCAACCCCGACAGCACATCGCCGGTTCCCGCCGACGCCAGTGCTGGTTCAGACCGCGGCCCTATCACAAGCGGTTTGCCGGGCGCGGCGACGATCGGATAGGCGTGCTTGAGCACCACAACCTGTTTGAACCGTTCAGCCGCGTCGGAAGCCGCTTTCCAGGGATCTGCCGTGATGTCATCTATGCTGACGCCAGACAGGCGCGAAAGTTCCCCAGGATGCGGCGTCAGGACAAGTTCGGCCCCGCCGAGCGTATCCTGCCATTCCGCCTGTTTGGCCAGCCAGTTCAAACCGTCAGCATCGATGACTGCTTTACCGTTGAAGCGGTCGCCGTTTCCCGTCGCGGCACCAGACAACGCGCCAAATCCGATCGCGCGGGAGGCAGAGCGCATACCGAAGAGCCCTGAGAGAAACTCGGGAACAGGATCATCGAGGCCCAATCCAGGACCGACCAGCATCGCCGCATACGATGGCAACTTCTCGCGAACGAGGGTGGCCATCCGATCACCCGCGCCGCCGAACTCGGCTTCCGGCAGAGGCAGGAACGTGACCTCTCGCACCGACGACGCAATCGGAGCCACTAATGACCGCGGCACCGCCAGACAGACCAGACCGGCTCCCGCGCGTGCTGCCGATTCCGCCGCCATTCGAGGCGCGCCGAAATAGTTTGGCGCGCCGCCGACGACCAGGAGCCAGCCAACTTCGTGCTTATGTGTGTCCTGCTTGCGACGAGGCATGAGACGACGGACGCCGACCTCGTCTATTAGACCGACATGACCGGAAGCGAGGGTCGGGACATCGAGCCCGATATCAATGAGATGTATCGTGCCGGCATGGCGGAGCGCAGGAGCTCGAAAGAGGCCGATTTTCGGCAGACCGAACGAAACCGTGACATCTGCTCGAAAGGCATTCTCAGCGGCGGCACCTGAGTCGGCGTCGACACCTGACGGAACGTCAACGGCCCACAACGGTGTACCTCGGTCGATTCTGGCGCGGTGCGCGAGATCGAATACCTGATCGACCTGAATGGGCAGGTCGGTCCGACCACCAATCCCAAACACGGCGTCGACGATGAGATCAGCTTCGGCCACTGCAGCGCTCAAACCAGCGGCAGACGTGATTAAGCCTGAACACGCCCGTGTCGCCAGATATCGGTGCGGTCCCAACGCCGTCGCGTTGGAACATCCAGACGTCGCACGTCCAGCCGCCCTCCGCAAGCCGCGAGGCCGCGACAAGACCGTCGCCACCGTTGTTTCCTGGTCCGATAAGAAAGAGGGCCCTGGCCCGGCCCGGTCCGTGCTCCCGCACGACAAGATCGGCAAATCCCGTGGCCGGCTGCACGCATCAGGTCCGCTTCGGAACGTCCGGACTTGATCGCGGCGCGCTCCGCTGCTCGGATTTCCTGTACGGTGCAAAGCTTGATCACCGTTTTGCTCCCTACCCTGATTCAAGTGGAATTTTGGCGGCCACCACCATGGCAATCGACTCTGTTCGAGAGTGCGTCAACGAAACCGCAAAGTGGGTGAAGCCCAATAGTCGGGCCCGCCGAGCGGCTGTTTCGTGTAACACGATGATCGGCTTGCCCCGGCGGTTCGAGACAACTTCGATATCTCGCCAGCGGATCCCGCGCACTCCTGTTCCAAGCGCCTTCATGACCGCTTCTTTCGCGGCGAAACGAGCGGCAAGCTCGGCCGGGCGTCCGCGATACCGTTGAGCTTCACGCTCTGTGTAGATGCGTTTGAGGAATCGCTCTCCGAAGCGATCGAGCGCGCCCTTGATTCGTTCGATTTCGATGGCGTCTACGCCGACTTCCACCGGCCCGGCTGACTCCGGGTCCCAGTTCGGGACGTACTCAGCGCCCGACGGCGGCATAGATGAACCCAAGATCGCTGATCTCCTCACGCTTGTAGATGTTACGGCCGTCCAACAGAACCGGGGTGCGCATCAACTCACGGACACGACGAAGATCCGCATGTTTGAACTCATTCCACGGAGTCGCCACGAGGAGCGCATCGGCGCCCTCAACCGCGGTGTACGGATCGTCAGCATATTCAATTTCCGGAAGCTCGTGTCGCGCATTCTGGAGTGCGGCCGGATCGTACGCGACAACCGTCGCGCCACGTTGCTGAAGGATCCGCGCGATGTCAAGTCCAGGAGATTCACGAGTATCGTCGGTATCTTGCTTGAACGCCAACCCCCAGAGCGCGATGCGCCGGCCGTGGAGCTCGCCGATGAGATTCTGCAAGCGCCACACGAACCTTCGACGCATGTCGCGGTTGATCTCCAACACCGCGTGAAGAAGCTGCGGATGGCACCCGACCTCTTCCGCCATGAACGCCAGCGCCTTGACGTCTTTCGGGAAGCACGAGCCACCGAACCCGATACCCGCTTCGAGGAAGAGTGGACCAATGCGCGGATCGTAGCCCATGCCCTGCGCCACGACCGTCACGTCGGCGCCGACTTGCTCACAGATCTGCGCCATTTCGTTGATGAAGCTGATGCGCGTCGCCAGAATCGCGTTGGAGGCGTACTTGATCATCTCGGAGGAGCGCCGATCCGTGATGACGATTGGAGCGCCCTGGGTCCGATACAGCTCCGCCACCCGATCGGCAGCAGTTCGATCTTCGGCGCCGAGTACCACCCGGCTCGGGCTGAACACGTCGCTTACGGCCGAACCTTCTCGGAGGAATTCCGGATTACTGACGACCGCGAAGGTTGCGTCCGGACTCCTGGTCTCCTCCAGGATCGACTGGACCAGATCGCCCGAACCAATCGGCATCGTGCTCTTGTTGACCACAATGGTGTGGCCCGACATCGATCGACCGATCATCTCAGAGGCCGAGCGAACGGCGCGCATGTCCGCGTCACCGTCGAACGACGAAGGAGTATCGACGCAAATGAATACAAACTCTGAATTCGGCACTGCTTCGTCGTAGCAGGTGGTAAAAATCAATCGTTTCGCACGGACGTTGCGGGCGACGATCTCTTCGAGTCCGGGCTCATAGATCGGGGTAATCCCTCGCGAGAGTCGCTCGATCTTTTCGGCATCGATGTCGACACCGAACACCGTGTTTCCAAGATCCGCAAACGCAGCGCCAGTCACGAGGCCCACGTAGCCCGTGCCGATAATCGTGATGACCGCCATGCGCCGAACTTCCCTTCCCCAGCCGTACGGTTGAACGCAGGTCGAACTCGGGTCGGACCGTTCCGAACCAGACAAACTGTACACGAAAGCGGCAGGTGAACGGCCACTCACAGGTACTAAAACGCTCAACGGTGCGATCGCGCATCGAACGGGGACGTTGTCGCGCGCGGGCTAGTGCGAGATGACGAACTCGGAGAAGGACTGCGGTCCAATCCGCGAGCTATGTTCGACGTGGGAAACCCTTGCCGAGGATGGCCCTTCAGATACTCGGGCGAGAAAACTGGTGAGCGATCCAGAATCACCCTGCGCCAGGATTTCCACGGAACGCCCGTCCGGCTGATTGCGTACCCAACCGGTGAGGCCGAGGGCGTGGGCCGCGGAGACGGTGAAAGCTCGGAACCCAACTCCCTGGACTCGTCCCGTGACGATGATGCGCATCTCCGTGATAGAGCGCGGGTCCCTGCCCGGTGTCATGATTCGGCTCGATTCTGGGACATGGCCCATTTCTTCTTTTGCTCCCGTGCGATCTCGAGATCCGCCACGCGATAGCGTTCGATAAACGCCACCATCTCGTTCAGGAAGATACCGTCATCGATCGCGCGACGAATGTCTCCCATTAGTCGCTGGATGAAGCGCAGATTGTGAATGGTCGCAAGCCGGTAGGCAAGCAACTCGTGAGCACGAAAGAGATGATGCAGATACGCGGCCGTAAACGTGGTGCACGTCTGGCAATCGCACGTCGGGTCGACGGGACCAAATTCGCGGCGAAAGCGGGCGCTGGTCACGTTGACGCGCCCTTCCGGCGTGAAAAGCGCTCCGCGTCTCGCAACGCGTGTCGGATGGACGCAGTCGAACATGTCCACGCCGAGCGCGACCGACTGCCACAGATCCTCAGGTGAGCCGACGCCCATCAAATACCGAGGACGGTTGGAGGGAAGAGGCTCGACCGACTCGGCCAGCATCTCCCCCATCAACTCTTTCGGTTCACCAACGCTCAACCCGCCGATCGCGCTGCCGTCGACGTCGGTGCCAGCGATACGGCCCGCGCTCGCTCGCCGTCGACGCCGGTCGAAACCTCCTTGCGCGATGCCGAACAGTAACGGCCGGTTTGCCGGATTCACCTCCACTTGTGGTCGTGCCGCGAAATGGCCCACGGCGCGGTCGAGCCAGCGATGTGTCCGCTCCATCGCGCTTTGTTGCGCCGGCGTGTCACTCTCGTAGCCGACCACGTCGTCAAGCGGCATGATGATGTCGGAGTCGAAACCAATTTGCAGGTCAATGGCGCGTTCCGGCGTAAGCTGGTGACGGCTGCCGTCGATATGAGACCGGAAGTCGACGCCCGACTCGGAGACCTGGCGACGATGTGCCAGGCTGAACACCTGGAAGCCTCCGGAATCGGTCAATATCGGTCGCTCCCAAGCCATGAAACGGTGCAATCCCCCGGCGTCGCGAATGAGATCAACGCCCGGTCGGAGCATGAGATGATAGGTGTTGGCAAGGAGAATCTCCGAGCCGGTTGCCGCGACTTCATCTGGAGAGAGGGACTTCACGGATGCCTGGGTTCCCACCGGCATAAACGCGGGAAGTTGAATCTCACCGCGGCGCGTCAAGAGCACCCCTCGCCGGGCACCTGTCGCATCATCCTGGCGAAGCAATGTGTACCCGTGATGGAATCCGTCGCGCCGATTTTCAGGTGCGTCGTCAGTAGTTGTCATGGACAAATGGTACGGAGTGCGATCGAGACGTGTCAAAGAGAGAAGCAGTCACGCTGCGAACCGGCGTCGTGGAACGACTCAGGCGGCGGGTACAGGCCCTGGCCTTCGCGTACCTTTACCGATTCGGCGGCCGAATCTATGACCCGCTCACCCGGCTGTTGTTCGGCAGCGCGTGGGATCGCTGGCGGCGGATGGTCTTGCCCTTTGTCGTGGACGGACCGGTGCTCGATCTGGGCTGCGGCACCGGCGCGCTCGTCGCCGCGATCGCCCTCGAAGGACACGGCATCATTGGGATCGACCGGGAACCGTCGATGTTGGCTCGCGCTTCCCGTCGTGCCGGATCTCGCGGGCGCCTGGTGCGCGCCGACGCGTCGCATCTACCGATCTCTGCCGGGTCGTTTCGCACCTGCGTTGCGACGTTTCCGTCGGCGTTCATTCTGGCACCGGAAACACTGGACGAGATCGCGAGGGTGCTGAAACCAGATGGAATTTTCGTCGTGGTTCTAAGTGGACAGACCACACAGAACGCGTGGTGGCGGATGCCGATTCAGGTGTTTCTTCGGGTCTTCTACGGACCGCGAATGACGCGCGCAACACCCGAAACGTCAGTCCTTGCGCATCCATTGTTTGACGGTGAATGGAGATGGATCGCGATGGATCAGGATCGAGCCCTCGTCTGGTTTGCCAGACGAAAGGACGTCCCCGATCGAGGTCGGGCCTAGCCCATCAAATCGGCTAGCGGGTCATCCTTGGTCGGCGCGGCTTGAATCCCGTTCGCGGGTCGAGCCTGCATCGGCAGCGGTTTGGCCGGAGCCGTGGCGGCGGTGAACTGTTGATCTAGGCGCGTGAGCGAACGGGTGGTGTCTTGAACCTCAACAGCGGTCTGGCGAACTTCATCCGCGACGCCCTTGAACTCTCCCACTGCCTGCTGGAACTCTCCGGTGAGATCACCCGTGGCGTTGCGAAACTCCCGCACGACGTTCCCGATTTGCGCGCCAATCTCCGGTAGCTTGCCTGGACCAAAAATGATCAGCGCGATCACCAGGATCACGCCCATCTCCATTGGCCCCATACCCATGAAACTCATTACCGGATCTCCGTTCAGCACGCGAGATGACCTACTGCGTGGCTTTCGTGGCCGGTAGTATACCATTCGACATCGATCCAGCCGCTCGGCGCTGGTGGACGGGCTGCTCGTGACCTGGACATATACGAACGGCGATGACACACGGACGTAGCGACGTACTCATAGACGCCCGCCTGCTCGCGTACCGGCGAGGTGGCATTTCGCGCTACGTTGAAGAGCTATGTCGCTGGCTCCCGCGCGTCGCGCCGGACTTGCAACTGACATGTTTCGCCAATCGCCGAAACCCCTACGTCTCGGCTCGCGGGATTCGAGTGTTCACTCCGCCACACTTTCGCTTCGAACGGACCGCCCTGGGGGCGGAATTGATGGCGCGTGCTCCACGGCTGGTCCATAGCCCGGATTTCATCGCCCCTGCAACGGTCGGTGTGAAGCGAGTCATAACGGTCCACGACCTGTGGTTTCTCACCCACCCAGAACACCTTTCGCCGGACTCGGTCCGTTATTACCGGCAGGTCGAGCGCTCGGTCGAGGTGGCGGACCGCATCATCGCGGTGTCTCACCATACTGCTGCACAAGTGGTTGATGGCACGGGTGTCGATCCTCAAAAACTGGTCGTCATTTGGAACGGCGTTGATCAGAGTAAACCTCTGCCGAGTCGTGAGCAGGCGCGCGACGCGCTACGCTCACGACTGGATGAAAAAACCGCGGCAAGAATACTGAATGACCGGCCAGTCATCCTGTGTGTTGGGACCATCGAGCCGCGAAAGCGTCAGAGTCTCCTGTTGGAGGCGATGAGTCGTTTCAGCCAGAATGGCTCCAACATCATGCCGTTGCTCCTGTACGCGGGGCAGCCGGGTTGGTCGTGCGACGAGATTGTGGCGGGGATTCGGAAGGCGTCGATCAGCGGCGATGTCGTTTGGTTGGATTCGGTCGATGACGATCTGCTCGCCGCGCTCTACGGGGTGGCAACCGTCCTCGCAGTTCCGTCGCTTGATGAAGGTTTTGGGTTGCCCGTATTGGAAGCGATGAGAGCGCGGCTTCCCGTGGTGGCCGCGAAGCGCGGAGCCCTACCGGAAATCGCCGGTGACGCGGCGCTCTTGATCGACGATGATGATCCTGAAACATGGGCTTCCGCACTGGCAACCATCGTCGCCGACACCGCCCTGCGCGAAAAGATGTCCGAACGAGGAGTCTCTCGTGCCGAGAGTTTCAGCTGGGAACGGACCGCGCTCCAGACGGCGGACGTCTATCGTGAGGTGTTGAAACGGTGACCGATCGCCCAACCTGGCTGTTGGCCGGACTTGGAAACCCAGGTAAGCAGTACGAGCGAACGCGACACAATATCGGATTCATGGTCGCGGATGAGATCGCCGGGCGTCTTCAGGGCAGCGGAACTTTGCGCCGGTTTGATGCCGAGATCATGGAGCGAACGACGAGCCTGGGTCGTGTCATCATGCTGAAGCCGCAGACGTTCATGAACCTCAGCGCTAACGCCGTTGCTCCCGCGCTTCGCTGGTATCGGGTGTCGCACGATCATTTCCTCGTTATCTACGACGATCTGGACCTTCCGTTCGGGCGCATCAGGCTCCGCCCATCAGGCAGCAGCGGCGGTCACAACGGGGTTGAATCAATCGTCAAATCGTTGGGAACCGACCGCTTTCCGCGCCTGCGGCTTGGCATTGGTCGGTCCGACCATTCAAGCACCGTCGGATACGTTCTCAGTCGATTTACACGAGATGAAGAAAAAGAGCTCAAGGAGGTCGTGTCGCGCGCTGCTGACGCCGCGCTCGTGTGGCACTTCCAGGGGATCGACGCCGCGATGAATGAGTTCAACCGGCGCGCCGTGGGGGACACCACCGACTCAGAGTAACGCGCCGCCTGACCAGCATCTTGGCAGCCTCGGCTAACCAGGGCCCATCCGTAACCGCTCCACAGTGCGATTCAACATCTTCCGGGAGTAGAGAATCCCGATCAAGCAGACAGCGAAGCCCGTCACGCTCTACAATTCCAACTAGTGAGTCGCGAGGGTTCCGGCTGGCGCTGGTGCTTCCGTTGTGGCGTGGCGAGTTCTGTTGGGAGCGGACGAACGAATGGACATCACACGAGTAGCGGTCGTCGGAGCGGGCACGATGGGCGCTGGAATCGCACAGGTAATGGCTCAGGCCGGCATTCCTGTCACGATGATCGATCGCGACGAACGTATCCTCGACGCGTCTCGGGCATCCATAGAGAAGCACCTGACGCGTTCAGTCGAGCGCGGGCGCATGACCAAAGACGATGCCGCCATCGCCCTCGGGGTGATTGAGATAGACACCGATGTGCGTGCGTCCGAGGACGTCGATCTGGTCATCGAGGCGGTGCCTGAAGTCCTCGAACTGAAAGTCCAGATCTTTCGGTCGATCGACGAAGCCGCTCCCAAGCACGCAATCCTGGCGTCAAATACGTCGTCAATCTCGATCACACGACTCGCGTCGGAGACCAAGCGTCCTGAGCAGGTGGTCGGTATGCACTTCTTCAATCCTGTGCCGGTGATGTCGTTGGTCGAAGTGGTAAGCGGTCTGATGAGCTCCGAGCAGAGCGTCCAGGCGGTCTTCGAACTGGCGGAACGCATCGGGAAGACGCCCGTAACGGTCGACGACGCGCCTGGGTTTGTATCGAACCGCGTATTGATGCCGATGATCAACGAGGCCATCTTCTGCCTGGAGGAGGGCATTGCCAGCCGCGACGACATCGACACGGTCATGAAGCTCGGTATGAACCACCCGATGGGGCCGTTGTCACTCGCCGATCTCATTGGTCTGGACGTTTGTCTCGATATTCTTCAGGTGCTCCAGCGCGACTTTGGGGATCCAAAATACCGACCGTCTCCCCTCTTGCGAAAGATGGTCGCTGCCGGAAAGCTCGGACGGAAGACCGGACATGGTTTCTACAGCTATTCTTGAGCTCAGGCAGAACACTCGCGAGACACCGGGGCAGCGTGTCACCGAAAACGCGTCAAACCGATTGGTGATGCATGTAGGTTACCCCTTGACCGCGACGCATGTGTGTGTGATTCCGGTCGCAGAACACCGACAAGACAAGGAAGTTGAATGGCAGATCAACGAGTGACGAACGACGGGAAGCAGGAGTCCAAGGGCTATCTTATGCTGCTGGTCGGCGACGAACAGGCAACGTCCGATGCCGCTCTTGGCATAGCTCTTCGGGGCGCCGGTCACAACCTGCGCGTTCACATCATTGAGTTCCAGAAAACCGGCCGTGATCGCGGGGAGGTCGTCGCCACGTCTTTTTTGACCGGCGTGTCGATCTCGCAATACGGAACGATCGAGTCGAACCAGCCGGTGACCGATGAGTCCGGCCCTGGAATATCGCCGGAACGCGCTGATGACGCGCTCAAGGAAGCGGCGCTGCATGTCAACCGCCGTGTCACCAATATCCTCATTCTCGAAGGCATCCTGTCGCTCGTCGATCAGGGCGTGATCGAAGAATCACGGATACTTGGCCTCGTCGACAAGGCGTCCGCGTGGCTCGATATCGTTGCGACTGGATCGGCTGCCTCCAAAGGGCTCAAAGACGCGTGCGACAGCCTCACGACCATGGAAACCGTCAAGTCGGATAGCAGCGCGGCGGAACTCCGTCCCGGTATCCACTACTAAACTCACGGCAATCGCGGAAGGGCGGGTTCGTCCATGCACCATCAGGTCACCGATAGTCGGTCGCGGGAGTTTGAGGAGCAACCGGATCCAGACAGGCGGGATTTCACGACGGTTTCCGGCGAACCGGTGAAACCGGTCTATGCGTCAAGCGACCTGGAACGGGTGGGGTTCGACCCGGAGACCGATCTCGGCAGCCCTGGCGCATACCCGTACACGCGTGGCATCCACGACACCATGTACCGTGGCCGACTCTGGACCATGCGGCAGTTCGCGGGATTCGGTTCGGCTGAAGAAACGAACGCCCGCTTCCGCTATCTGCTCGAACACGGCGAAACTGGATTGTCGATCGCGTTTGACTTGCCGACCCTGTACGGCCGCGATACCGACGATCCGCTTGCCGAAGGCGAATTCGGGAAGTGCGGCGTCGCCATATCCTCACTGAACGACATGGACCTTCTGCTCGATCAGATTCCGCTCGAGAAGATCACCACGTCGATGACGATTAACGGCCCCGCGGCGGTCATCTGGGCCATGTACATTGCCGCCGCTGAAAACCGTGGATTGCATCGGTCCGAACTGGGTGGCACGCTGCAGAACGACATTCTGAAGGAGTACACCTCACAGAACGAGTACATCTTCCCGCCCAATCCCTCCATGAAACTCGTGGTCGATACGATCGAGTTCGCTACCCGCGAAATGCCCCACTGGAACAGCGTCTCCATCAGCGGTTATCACATCCGGGAGGCCGGATCCACCGCGACCGAGGAGCTCGCATTCACCATTGCCGATGGATTGGCGTATGTCGACGCGGCGCTGGAACGTGGACTCGACATCGACGAATTCGCACCGCGATTGTCGTTCTTCTTCAATTGCCACAACGATTTCTTCGAGGAGATCGCCAAATTCAGGGCGGGTCGACGACTCTGGGCCAAGCTGATGCGAGAACGCTATCATGCCCAGAACCCACGTTCCTGGTGGATGCGCTTTCACACGCAGACGGCCGGGTGTTCGCTCACCGCTCAGGAGCCTGAGAACAACGTCGTGCGCACCACCATCCAGGCCCTCGCCGCTGTTCTTGGCGGAACCCAATCGCTCCACACAAACTCGCTCGACGAGGCGCTCGCATTGCCCTCTGACTGGGCAGTGCGCATCGCGCTTCGGACGCAGCAGATCATCGCGTTCGAGAGCGGGGTCACCAACAGCGCCGATCCGCTGGCAGGCAGTTATATGGTCGAGACGATGACATCGGAGATGGAAGATCGGGTGAACAAGATTCTCCAAGAGATCGATGAAATCGGTGGCGTCATCCCGGCTATCGAAACGGGTTATTTTCAGAAGCGCATTGCCGATTCCTCGTACCAGTACGAGCAGGCGCTGGTGAATCGCGAGAAGATCGTCATCGGTGTCAACGCGATTCGCACGAACGAGAAACCCGCCATCCCGATTCTGCAGATGGATCCTGCTGGCGAGCAACGACAACGACGGCGATTGGCCTCGCTACGAGCGTCGCGCGATTTTGACAACTGGGACGAGTCCATGACTCGTCTCGAAGCAGCCGCCCGTGAGGATCGAAATTTGATGCCCTACCTGATCGACGCAGTCAAGGCGCATGCGACGCTGGGCGAGATCACGAACCGGCTTCGCGTGGTTTACGGCGCGCATCGACCGCTGCAGATCGTCTAAAGAGAGGAGTCGCGCTTGGTTGCGAGTTCATCAACGCGTGCGATCCGCGTCCTGATCGCCAAGCCCGGACTCGACGGGCACGATCGCGGCGCCAAGGTGCTGGTGCGAGCGCTGCGCGACGCCGGCATGGAGGTCATCTATACAGGACTATTCCAGACGCCGGAGATGATCGCCAGAGCGGCCGCGGACGAAGACGTCGACGTCGTAGGGGTGAGTATCCTCTCCGGCGCGCACAACGTCCTGATCCCGCGAATCATCGAGGAACTGCGCTCGGCGGGACTGGACGACGTCCTGTTGGTCGCTGGCGGCACGATTCCATCGGACGACGTCCAGGCGCTCAAGGAGTTGGGCGTGTCGGCCGTGTTCGGGCCGGGGACACCACTCACGGACGCGATCGATTTCATTCGCCAGCACGTTCCGAGTCGCGAGCAAGACCGTTGATCGACGATCTGATTCAACGTTTTCTCTGCGGCGAACGGCGAGCGCTGGCTCGACTCCTGTCGCATGTTGAGGACCGCACCGAACTCGGTCGACGCGCGATACGCGCCGTCTTTGGTCGCACCGGCCGGGCACATGTCGTCGGCATTACGGGTCCACCGGGAGCCGGAAAGAGCACCCTCGTCAACTCGCTCATCCGCGCGTACCGGGAATCGGGTGAGACCGTCGCCGTTGTCGCGATCGATCCGTCCAGCACGTTGTCCGGAGGCGCCACACTCGGCGACCGCATCCGCATGATGGAGAACTACGCTGACGACGGCGTCTTCATCCGCAGCATGGCCACACGTGGCCAGCTGGGCGGTCTGTCACTCGCGGTGGGCGGCGCGGTTCATCTATTCGATGCCTTCGGTTTTGACGTCATCCTCATCGAAACGGTCGGTGTGGGCCAGGATGAGGTCGATGTCGCGGATGCCGCCGACACCACGATCGTGCTGCAGGTTCCGGGGCTTGGCGACAGTATCCAGACGATCAAGGCTGGAGTGCTTGAGATCGCCGACATTCTGGTCGTCAACAAAGCGGATCGCCCGGACGCGCGCCAGCTCGTTCGCGATCTCCGCAACATGCTCTTGCTCGGCGAACACGGAGAACGGATGCCGCCAATCGTGCAGACGATCGCCACCGAGGCAGAGGGCGTAGAGCGTTTGATCTCCGAAATCGAACAGCACCGGATTCACCTGCAAGAGAGCGGAGAGGCCGACCAGCGCGTGCGACGGCGACTCGAGCGGGAGGTATCGCTCCTGGCTCGTGAACAGTTCGATCTCTGGCTGAGCAATTGGCTTCAGGGAGACGAGCACCAATCGGCGATTGATGCCCTGGCTCTTCGCGAAGCGGATCCTGGCACGGTGACCGACGAACTCATCGCCGATTTTCGCAGGGACCGAAGACCGTACGCGGATTGACGAACGTCACGTAGCTGTTCGAGCACGCGCCGCCGCGTTGGCAATAAGCGCCGCTGAAGAACCGGCTCCAACGGCATTGTCGATGTTCACCACGGTCAGACCTGGAGCACAGCTCTGCAGCATGCTCATCAAGGCCGCCTGGCCGTTGCCTCCGTAGCCGTACCCGACCGACGTCGGCAATCCAATCACGGGAACCGGAACAAGTCCTGCGACCACCGACGGTAGCGCCCCGTCCATACCCGCCGCTACCACGATCGCGTCGACTCCGTTGTCCAGGATCGCCCGTAGCGGAGCGAACAGCCGGTGCAGCCCGGCGACGCCGACATCGACGACCACCTCTACTTCACAGCCCATTTCCTGGGCGAGTACACGCGCTTCGTTGGCAGCCGGCCAATCTGACGTCCCAGCGGCGAATATCGCGACGCGGCCGCCGGTCCTCTGCGGCTCCACCTCTGGGCGAAACACGATTGCCGTCCAACTGCCCGCCCGGATCTCGACCCGGCAATCGGGAAACGCCGGGCGAAGCTCGTCAACCTGCTGTTCCGTTATCCGACTCACGACCACACGTCCGGTCGACTCAAGCAACTGTGACACCGCCTGGTGCAGCTGGGCGATCGACTTGTTCGGAGCGAAGACGACCTCGGGAATGCCTTTGCGGGCGAAACGGCCGGGGTCAGATAACACCTGCTGTTCCCCTGAAGGAGAGGAGCCGTGCGATCCGTTCAGAAGCGCTTCCGTCAGGTCTTTCAGCATCCGGTCCGACGGCCGGTCAGTCGACATGAGAAGCGCTCCGTTCCGCCGGGACAACAAGACGAATGAGCTGGTTGACATCCCGACCACTGGCCGCGTCGAGACCGAAAAGCGCAAGAAACTCGACGTTGCCTGCTGGCCCGGTGATGGGCGACTCCGTTAAGGCACGAGGCATGAATCCGAAACCCGAGGCTGCGTCGAAAACAGTCCTGATCACGTCGCGATGTACCTGACGATCGCGCACCACGCCGCCTTTTCCCACGCGCTCTTTGCCGGCCTCAAACTGCGGCTTTATCAGAGCCAGGCACGCTCCGCCCGGCTTCAGCACACGCTTCGCGGCGGGCAACACCAGCAACAGAGAAATAAATGAGACGTCGATCGTCACCAGATCGACCGGCTCCGGCAGCATCTCGAGGTACCGTACGTTCGTACGATCGAGAACGACTACCCGTTCGTCGGTCCTGAGCCGATAGTCAAGCTGGCCGTACCCGACGTCGATCGCGTAGACCTTCGCTGCGCCGCGCTTAAGCAGCACGTCGGTGAATCCGCCGGTTGAGGCACCGAAATCCGCGCAAACCTGACCACGCACGTCAACGCCGAAGATCTCCAGTGCATGATCGAGCTTTTCGCCGCCCCGGCTCGCGAAGCGCGGCTGCTGCACGACTTCGAGTTCGGCATCTGCGGCCAGCATGTGACCCGCTTTGTCGATCACCTGCGTGCCGGATCGAACATTGCCGGCCAGAATAATCGCGCGTGCCTTGCTGCGATTATCCGCCAGCCCCCTCGCGACCAGAAGTTCGTCGACTCTGACACGTTTGTCGGCCACCAGGTTCGCGCCTCTCACTCTCCGATGGCGTCCCTGAATCGCGCGGTCTGAAGGTGGCAGAGCGCGACCGCCAGCGCGTCGGCGGCGTCGTCCGGATAAGGAACCTCCTGTAAGCGGAGAATCAGGCGGACCATCTCCTGCATCTGCGTTTTGTCGGCCTTTCCGTAACCCGATACGGCCTGCTTGACTTCGGCGGGCGTGTACTCGGCAACCGGCACATTGGCCTGAGCAGCGGCCAGCATGACGATACCACGGGCCTGCCCGACCGAAAGCGCCGTAGTCACGTTGCGAGAGAAAAATAGCTGCTCGATCGCACAGACGCCCGGGCGATATTTTTGCAGGATTTCCCCGACTCCTTCGTAAAGCTGTTTCAGTCGCTCGGGCATTGGTGCCGAGGCCGCCGTTTCGATGACGCCGTAATCGAGCGGTTCCGCGTCATCATCGCCAGTAACAACCCCGAATCCGAGTCGCGCAGTGCCGGGGTCGAATCCCACGACCACTTGATTACGCATTTTGATATACCCCCACAACAACATTCAGGCGTCAGAAGTATTGAAACGGCATCACAGAGTGTATCCTGCCTCAACTTGCGACAGGGTTCGAGCCCTGGAACGTCCTGATCGGCAGTCAAAGGTCGTGCGACTTGAAATCAGCGTAACTGTTCGCTATACTGAGCAACGTAGGTGGGAAAAGGCGCAACATGATTTCAACCAGTTGTAACCTTGGTCCGTCACAGCCACTCTTTCTGCGCGCAACATTACTTCCATCCATTGCCCAGCGCTCAACGGCCAAGGGCTTTTTTTGTCTGACCTGCTTGTTCTGGGGTGGGAGGAACACCTAGAAAAGGTGGTGAGCACGCCAATGGATGCGAGCCTGATCGCCAAAGGCAAGGACCGTGGGTACCTGCTGTCTGAGGAAATCATTGCAGTCTTTCCTCGTGCGGAAGACGATCTCGAATCACTTGACGAATTCTATCTCGCACTTTTCGAGCAAGGCATCGAGGTTCTTGATCAAGAGCCTCCCTCCAATGCCCCGGCAGAAGTGGAACGGCCCGCGCGGGCCGCGCGTAGCTCATCTGTTGACCATCATCGTGCAGCAGAAATCATCGACCCGATGGCCAGCGGAGTCAACGACTCCGTTCGTCTTTATCTGCAAGAAATCGGTGAAACCAACCTCCTGACCATGCAGGAAGAAGTCTGGCTCTCCAAGCGCATGGAGCGCGGCGAGATGGCCACTGACCGGCTTCGACTCGGCGAGTACGCCAACGAGGACGAGCGGCTTGAACTCCACGCCGATCGCGAGGACGGGGAGCGCGCTCGCTCGCACCTGATTCAGGCGAACCTACGCCTGGTGGTCAGCGTGGCCAAGAAGTATGTAGGTCGCGGGCTGTCCTTCCTGGATTTGATTCAGGAAGGGAATATCGGCCTTATGAAGGCGACCGATAAGTTCGATTACAAGCGTGGCTACAAATTCTCGACCTACGCCACCTGGTGGATTCGCCAGGCGATCACGCGCGCGATCTCAGACCAGAGCCGCACGATTCGACTACCCGTTCATGTCGGTGAGACCATCAATCGAGTAAAGAAGACGAGCCACCGCTTGCAGCAGATCTTCGAGCGTGAGCCGTCACACGAGGAGATCGCCCGAGCCATGGACGTGCCGCTGGAAAAGGTCAGGCAGGTTCTGGACGCCTCCAGGCACCCTGTGTCACTCGAAGCTCCGGTTGGACAGGAAGGCGACGCGTTTCTGGGGGATTTCATCGAAGACGACACGATGCCCGCCCCGCTGGAGCTTGCGTCACACCAGCTCTTGAAGTCGCAGATCGGTGACGCGCTCGATCGCCTGACCGACCGGGAGCGACGCATCATCGTCCTGCGCTTCGGCCTGGACGACGGTCAGTTCCGCACGCTTGAAGAGGTCGGCCGCGAGTTCGGCATCACGCGCGAACGAATCCGGCAGATCGAAGCCAAGGCGTTGCGCAAGCTGCGTCACCCGACCTACAGTCGCACGCTACGCGGATACCTCGACTAGCGGCGAAAAAACAATCGGTGAACTGTCGAACGGGGGCGAATCCGCTCCCGTTTCTCTTTGTCAAGCTTCCGGGTCATTGACGAACCCGGCTTTCCAGCCCCTCACCCGCTCCAGCGCGAGAATAACAGTGATACGTTATGTCCACCAAATCCGAGAGAGTTACTGAGGACGTGATTGAGTTTGGCCGCGCGCGGCGCGTTCGGGACGTAGTCCAGGTCGCACTCGGGATCAGGCGCATCAAGATGCCAGGTTGGCGGGAGAATCTGGTGGCGGATCGCGAGCACGCTGACGACTGCCTCCGCGGCCCCGGCAGCCCCGAGCAAGTGGCCGGTCAGTGCCTTGATCGAGCTGACTGGTGGGATCCCGGCCTCACCGAATACTGAGCGGATCGCGGCCGATTCAACCCGGTCATTGAGTGGAGTCGACGTGCCGTGAGCGTTGATGTAATCGATGTCGTTTCGCTGAAGTCCAGCGGATTCAACCGCGCTCGCCATGGCTCGGGCCGCGCCTGAGCCGTCCGGCGATGGTTGCACGATGTGGTAGGCATCACCCGACATGCCGTAGCCCGTCACTTCGGCGAGAATGCCGGCTCCGCGCTCCAGCGCCCCATCGAGACGCTCCAGCACCAGCACCGCGGCACCTTCGGCGACCACGAATCCGTCGCGCGTCGCGTCGAAAGGACGGCTGGCGGTGGCGGCTTGGTCGTTGCGCGTGGACAGCGCGTGCAGCGCGCAGAATCCGGCCACTGAACCCGCGGTGACCGCCGCCTCCGATCCCCCGGCTAGCATCACGTCCGCCGCACCGCGCCGGATCATCTCGGTCGCTTCGCCGATGGCATGGGCTGAGCTCGCGCAGGCCGACAACGTGGCCAGATTTGGCCCCTGAGCGCCGATGTCGATGGCAACGTATCCCGACGCCATATCGGCAAGGTACATCGGGATGAAAAATGGGCTGACCTTCTTCGGTCCCCTGGTCGACAGCACATTCAGCTCGCGTTCGGCCGTGCCGATACCACCCAGGGCGGAGCCGATCACGACGCCGATTCGAGCACGATTCGCATCGTTGATGACAAGTCCAGCTGAATCGACGGCCGCCCGAGCAGCGGCCACGGCAAACTGGATGAACCGGTCGGTCCGGCGAGCTTCCTTCGCCTCGAGAATATCCCGAGGGTCGAAATTCTTGACCTCGCCCGCGATCCTCGAATCGAAGCCCTCAGAATCGAAGAGCGTGATCGATCCCGTGCCGCTACGGCCCTGAATCAGCGAGATCCACATGTCATCGACACTGTTGCCGGCAGGTGTGAGGGCGCCCATGCCAGTAATCACAACCCGGGTGTCGTCGGTCCGATTGATATTTCCCTCAGACACGGTTGAGAACCTCGGGGTTGAGGCAACGAGGCGGCTCCTCACCGCTCAGGACGGCGATCAAGTTGCGAGCCGCGAGCTCGGACATCTTGGAACGCGTAGCTTCGGTCGCGCTTGCGACGTGTGGCGTCACGATGCAATTTGGCAGTCGAACGAGTCGATGATCGGACGGCAACGGCTCAGGATCGGTTACATCGAGCGCCGCGCCCCATATATACCCGGCTTCGAGTGCATCGGCCAGCGCGTCGTTGTCGACGACCGGGCCGCGCGAGGTGTTCACGAGCACAGCGCCAGGCTTCATGATCTTGAACTGAGGAGTGGAGATCATCCCTTTGGTTTGGACTGTGAGCGGAACGTGAACGCTTATGAAGTCGCTCTCGCGCATCAATGCATCGGCGTCGACTCGCCGTGCCCCGAAATCGCGTTCGACGTCGGGACGGTCAATCGTATCCGTGTAGAGAACCCGCATGTTGAAGCCAGAGGCACGCTTGGCGACGGCTGCACCGATACGTCCCAGCCCAATCAGCCCTAACGTCGCTCCGGCTACGTCTTTGCCAAGGAACCCCAACGGCTCCCACGTCTTCCACTCGCCTTTTCCGACCGAATTTGCCGATTCAACCACTTGGCGGGCGGCGGCAAGCATCAGCGCAAACGCGAAATCAGCCGTCGTGTCAGTTAAGACGTCAGGAGTCGTACAGACGGCCACGCCCCGAGCCGTGCACGCCGGAATGTCGATGTTGTCGAAGCCTACCGCAAAGTTGCTGACGACCTTGACCGATTCAAGCTGATCGAGCAGCTCTGCATCGATTGGCTCGGTTAGCAGGCTCAGGAGACCGTCAGCGCCGCGAGCGAAATTTACCAGCTCGGTTCGGTCCGGCGGTAATTGCTCCGGCCAGACAATCACGTCACCGAATTCATGCAGGAGTTCCAGGCCAGACTCGGGAATCCGTCTCGTAACGGCAATACGCACACACCACTCCTTCCGTACCGAGCGATTCTAATTCCGCATGGCAGTCCGTCGCAAAACATTCGCGTGTCAAGGGATGATTGCAGATCGAAAACCGGTCGGTGGTATTATTGTCGACGGGCCTTGGCCCGCACCGCCCGTGATGTGATGTAACGTTTTGAGCCAACGTTAGAAATCAACGGGAGCTGCTAAGCTATCCTCGTGGGGTTAGTGGTTGCGGCGCCCACCTGCGTTTGCAGGTTCAAAGCCAAGTCACACACGGCGGGGCTGCGGTCAAGCCCTTTCTCTTGCCTCTCAACGTGGCCCAATGCACGATTGCGCGTCATGATTACCATCTTTCACGGGACAGACCGGCTGACTATCGACGAACGCGTCACGAGCGTCCGCGGTCTTGTCGACCCAACCGGGATCTCCACCACAATCATCGACGATGCTGCCGCTGACGTCCCTTCGGTCCGAGCGGCCTGCGGTTCCATCGGATTTTTTGGTACCGGCAGAATGGTCGTTGCGCGTGATCTGTTGTCGGCCGGTCCCGCCAGGGGCCGAAAGCCCAAAGCGGAAGCGAACGCGGAATCCGCAGTCGATATGCTGGCGCGAGTCCCAAAGGAGACAACCCTGGTGGTGGTTGAGCGCCTGCTCGATCCGCGCACCGAACGCGAGGTTCGCCAATCCGTCTCCTCCGTCACCGTAGAGCGGTTCGACGTACCACGTGGGCAGCGACTGGTGGAATGGGTCTGTGAACGAGCGCGCCGTCACCAAGCTGTGGTCGGTCAGAACGAAGCGCGAAGTCTCTTGGAGGCGCTCTTTCCGGGAAACTGGCCGGCTGAGTCTCGGCGCGACGACGTGCCGCCCGATCTTTACCGGCTGGACAGCGAAATCGCCAAACTCGCAGCGGCGGCAGGGGAATCCGGAAACTATCACATCTGAGCACATCGCGTCGCTCGTCCCCGGCGCCGAAGCCGAAGACTTCTGGGGTATCACTAACGCCATTTTGAGCGGCGATCCAGGCAAAGCGATCGTCGAGGTTGAGCGGTCGTTGGGACAGGGATCGGCGGCTGAAGCGATTCTGGGCCAGATAACCAGCCAGTTCGAAGTCCTGGCCGTAGCATCGCTGGCAAGCCGCACCACGTCACTCATGGATCTGGTGTCGACATCTGGATTATCTGAGGGAAGATTACGCCAATCGACGCGCTACACGACAGCTTTTCCGGCAACTCGTATTGCCGCGGCGCTCAACGCGTTGCGTGACCTCGATGCCGGTGCGAAGCAAGGGCTCATCGAGCTTTCCGATGCGTTGGTGCCACTGATTGCATCACTTGCCAGACGGTGAGACTCGGGCATCGTAATTGGTAGAACACCAATAGCCGGGGCCATGAACGTCCCCGGCTGTCATTTCGAATTCATGTGAGGGTCAGGCTCAGGATTCCGGCTGAGGTCGCACCAACTGGTTGAAACGCGCCATCAACCGCGACTTGTGCCGGGCCGCGTTGTTCTTGTGAATGATGCCCTTGATCGCGGCGCGATCCAGCGTGCTCATCGCGTTACCGACTGCCAGAGCCGCTCGCTTCGGCATCTCCCTCAGCGATCAAGCGCTCCGCGGCACGAACGTAGGTGCGCGCTGCTGAACGAAACACACGATTTCGCTGCCTTTGTCGCTCCGAAACGCGAGCGCGCTTTTCCGCTGACTTCGAGTTGGCCAAGTTTCCGTTACCTCCAGGTGATTCAGTCCACACCAAACCGGCAACCTGATCGGCTGCCACGCGAGAAGGATAGCAAGCGTATCGCCGCTCGAACAAGCGTATTTACTCGTCGTCACGTAGAATTCGCCGGATGAACACGGCACAGAGGCGCCCGCGGCGCATCAGCACAACCGCTGTCATCTCGCAACGATCGGTCGCGGCCAACGCCACGATCGTCGCAGGCGCGTACGTCATCAGCCGATTTCTCGGTCTGTTGCGCGAGGTTCTCATCGCGCGGCAGTTCGGAACGAGCGCAAATTACGACGCATACGTCGCCGCGTTCAAGATCCCCGACCTGCTCTTCCTCGTCGTGATGAGCGGTGCCTTCGGCTCCGCCTTCATCCCGGTGTTCGGCGGATTCCTCGGACGCGGCGAACGCGAAAAGGCCTGGCGGCTGGCGAGCTCTGTCCTCACCTTCACCACCGCGGTGCTTCTCGGCGGTGGCCTCCTCGTCTTTCTCCTCGCTGGGCCGCTCATCAGCTACGTCGTGGCGCCGGGACTAGCCGCGCCCCAGCAACATCTGGCGGCGAATCTGACGCGACTGCTTCTGCTGTCGCCGCTGCTCCTTGGACTTGGTGCTGCCGGCAAAGGAATGCTCGAAGCTCAGGACGCGTTTACCGTGCCTGCCATCGCGCCGATTCTCTACAATGTCGGGATCATCTCCGGTGCAATCTTCCTCGCGCCGAAGATGGGCGTCTATGGGCTTGCCGTCGGGGTAATAGCCGGTGCTACCGGCCATGCCGGAATCCAGTTGATCACGCTCTTCCGGCGTGGACTTCGGTTCAATCCCTCGCTCTCCCACAAAGTCGACGGCCTCGTCGAGGTGGCACGGCTCATGGGTCCCCGGCTCATCGGCCAGGCAGCGTTCCAGGTAAACTTCATCGTTATGACCAATTTTGCGTCGAGACTCGGGGCAAGCCGCGTCTCCGCAATCAATTACGCCTATCAGTTGTTCATGCTGCCGCACGGCATCCTGGCGCTCAGTATCTCGACGGTCATCTTCCCGGCGATGGCTCGTCAATTCGAGACTCGGTCAAACACGGGAGATGCGTCACACCCTCTCCAGTGCATTGTCACCACTTCTATTTCTCACCATTCCCGCCGCGATCGGCCTCTTCATGTTCCGTGTCAGCATCGTGCAAATTCTGTTTCAGTTTGGTTCGTTCTCGTCGAATTCGACGACGCTCGTCGCTGACGCGCTAAAATACTTCGCGTTCGGATTGCTCGCGTTCGCGGTCGTCGAAACCGTAACGCGTGCGTTTTACGCGATGCACGACACACGCACGCCGGTGATTGCGTCGCTCATCACCATCGGCACCAACATCGCGCTGAGCTGGTATCTGGCGCCGCGTCTCGGTCATGGAGGGCTGGCGCTGAGCATCTCCATCACCACGACGTTGGAGATGCTAATCCTGCTCGCAGTCTTGATCCGGCGTACCGGCAACTTCGAAACGGCGCTTTTCGCCCAGACCGGGAAGATGCTGCTGGCAGGAGTCGTCCTGTACGCGTCGGCGCGACTTCTGGCCCCGCCTCTGGCGCGCGCCACCGACCCCGTGCATGGTCACGACCTGATGATGTATGCGGCGTTCGCCTTTACGCTCGGATCAGTCACGGTCAGCTATCTCGTCGCGGCCTATTACCTCAAGATTACAGCGCTCCAGCAGTTGATGCGCCGTGTCCGGGCACAGATGACCCGGTTCTGATCGGCCGAGCCAGTTCCCTTTCCCTTCGGTATACTTGTGGGTCGGACACCTTCCGGGAGAGGCCTGCGCGAACGAACTATGATCGACCAATCACTCATCCGAAACTTCAGCATCATTGCTCACATCGACCACGGTAAGTCGACGCTCGCCGATCGGCTACTTGAGCGTACTCATACAATCAGCGAGCGCGAAATGATGGAGCAGATCCTCGACTCGATGGACCTCGAACGTGAGAAGGGGATCACCATCAAGGCCCGGACCGTTCGCATGGAGTATCCGGCGCAAGACGGCAACACCTATGTCTTGAATCTCATCGATACTCCCGGTCACGTCGACTTCTCCTACGAGGTGAGCCGTAGCCTCGCGGCATGCGAAGGCGCAGTCCTGGTCGTCGACGCCGCCCAAGGTATCGAAGCGCAAACAATGGCCAACGTCCACCTCGCGATCGACGGCAATCTCGCGCTCGTCGCCGTGGTGAACAAGATCGACCTGCCCAATGCCGAGCCGGAGAAGGTCGGACGCGCGATTGGGCAGTTCATCGGCCTGCTCGACGACGAGATCATCTTTGCGTCCGCCAAGTCGGGCGTCGGCGTCGACGAGACACTCGAGGCCATCGTGCAGAAGATTCCACCGCCTCAGGGTGATCGAAAGGCACCGCTGCGAGCGTTGATCTTCGACTCTCATTACGACGCGTATCGCGGGGTGATCGCCTACATCAAGGTGGTTGACGGAACGCTGAAGTCCGACGATACGGTGCGGATGATGGCGACCGGCAAGGATACCGAGATGATCGATCTCGGCATTTTCCGCCCAGCGATGACCTCGGTCGATCAACTCGCCGCCGGCGAGGTTGGCTATATCGCCACTGGTCTGAAAAACGTTCACGATTGTCAGGTTGGCGATACCGTCACGCTCGCCAACGCGCCCACAACGAACCCGCTGCCGGGTTACCGTCCGGTCAAGCCGATGGTCTTCGCCGGGTTCTATCCGGTGAACGGTGAAGAATACCCGGAACTGCGTGACGCGCTCGAACGCCTCAAGCTGAACGACGCCTCGCTGGTATACGAGCCCGAATCGTCCGATGCGCTTGGGTTCGGATTCCGTTGCGGCTTTCTCGGGCTCCTGCATATGGAGATCGTCCAGGAGCGTTTGGAGCGCGAATACAACATCGAGCTGCTGGCGACCGCGCCCAGCGTCGAATACGAGGTACTCAAGCGAGACGGTTCGGTCGTGCTGGTCGACAACCCCTCCGAGATGCCTAATGGCGGCGAGATCGAGGAGATCCGCGAACCATGGGTCGATGCCACGATCATGACGCCGTCGCGCTACATCGGCACAATCATGGATCTGGTGACCAGCAGGCGCGGCGAACTGGCGGAGATGGAGTATCTCGACGAAGACCGCACGCGAATGGCGTTCGGCATCCCGCTCGGCGAGCTGATTGTCGATTTCTACGATCAACTGAAGTCGCGAACCCAGGGATATGCGAGTCTCGACTATCAGCTCGGCGATCGAAAGGCATCGGAACTGGTGAAGCTTGACGTACTCGTCAACGGCGCTCCGGTTGACGCGTTATCGATGATTACCCACCGGGACACGGCCTACGAACGCGGTCGCGAGCTCGTACAGCAACTGCGAGGCCTCATCCCGCGCCAGCTGTTCGACATCCCAATCCAGGCCTCGATCGGAAGCCGGATCATCGCGCGCGAGACGATCCGCGCCCAACGGAAGAACGTGCTGGCGAAGTGTTATGGTGGCGACGTAACGCGCAAGCGCAAGCTCCTCGAAAAGCAGAAAGAGGGCAAAGCGCGCATGAAGATGGTCGGCAGCGTCGAGATTCCGCAAGAAGCCTTTCTCGCAGTCCTCAGCATGGGCGGTGAGACACGCGGGGCAGGGCGAGAGTGACGTCCACGCGACACTCCATCACCGTCGTTGGTCTGGGGCCGGGAGATGCGGGTCAACTGACGCTGGAGACGGTGGAACTGCTGAAAAGCGATCGCGTGTTTCTTCGGACGCGCATCCACCCCACCGTTGAATCGATCCCAGATGCCGCACGCTGGCCGTCGTTTGATGATCTCTATGAACGGGAAGAAACGTTCGACAAAGTCTATTCGCGAATAGTAGACACCTTGTTCGCGGAGGCTCAACGTGGTGCGCTCGTCTACGCTGTTCCCGGACACCCGCTCTTTGGCGAGGCCACGGTTCGGCGACTGCTCGACCTAGCGGACGACAACCACACGGTCATTCGGGTTGTACCAGCGATTAGCTTCCTCGATTCCATGGTCGCCACGCTCGGCATCGACCCGCTCGATCGCAGCTTGCAACTCGTTGACGCGCTCGAATTGGCCGCTGTCGTTGACGGGCAACCGTACGGCGGCGGGAAGATGCCGGTCTCGCCACTTCGACCGGCGATCGTTGGGCAGATTTATTCGCCCATCGTTGCGTCGGGCGTCAAGCTCGCACTGCTCCAACTCTATCCCGAGGATCACGAGATCACACTCGTTATCGCGACGGGCGCGGGCGCGCAGCAGGTGATCACGATGCCGCTCTATGAACTGGACCGTCAACCAGTAAATCACCTGAGCAGCGTTTATCTCGCGGCGCTGGACCCGTTGCGGCACAACCGGGTGTCAGAGGGCTTGCAGCAGATCGTAGCCCGGCTCAGGGCTCCAGGTGGGTGTCCGTGGGACAGGGAGCAAACGCACGCGTCGTTGACCCGGCACATGCTGGAAGAGGCTTACGAGGCCATTCACGCGATCGAACACGGCTCGCGCAACGATCTTGCCGAAGAACTGGGAGATGTGTTGCTGCAGGTTTACCTGCACGCCCAGATTGCGGAAGAGGCAGGGGATTTCTCTCTCGAAGACGTCACTGAAGCGATATCATCCAAGCTCGTTCGTCGACACCCACACGTCTTCGGAGATCGTGTCATTGAGTCGTCCGGTGAGGTCGTGCGGGCCTGGGATCAGATCAAGCAGGAGGAACGCGCCGAGGGCGAAACTCTCGCGGCAGAATCTCCGTTTGCATCGATTCCGCCCTCACTGCCTGCCCTCTCCCGCATCCAGACCGTGCTGCGACGCGCGAGATCGCAGGATATCCACCTTGGCGACGGACAGATCGTACAGACCGAACACGATGTCCCGGAGTCGACGTCTCTTGAGTCAGACATTGCGTCGCGGCTGGTCGAAATCGTGTCGGAGGCAGACAAGGCGGGAATTGACGCCGAACAGGCGCTGCGTCGCTGGACGTCGAAGCTGATACGGAGCGCAGGCAACTTCCGGCAGCGGAGCAGTACATGAGATTGATGTGATCGATTGAGGTACACGGCAGTCAGAAAGAGAGTGATCGTCCGATGACCGAATTTGCGGCTGAGGCTGAGTTGCGTCCCGGGCAGCGTCGCTACACCGATTGCGGTGAGTTGCGTTTGTCCGATGTCGGCAAAACCGTCACGGTTAAAGGCTGGGTCAACCGGCGTCGCGATCACGGCGGTTTGATCTTCCTCGATCTCAGAGATCGGTACGGTTTGACCCAGGTTGTCGCCAATCCGGAAGATTCGCCCGCCGCGCACGCAATCGCCGAGTCGGTCCGCAGCGAATTCGTGCTGTCGGTTACCGGCACGGTAGAAAAGCGCCCGGCCGGCACGATAAATGATGCGCTCGCGACGGGAGAGGTTGAAGTTCGCGCGTCGGCGATCGAAATCTTGAATCCGTCCAAGACTCCTCCGATCTACATCGCGGAAGATGGGCAGGTCGACGAGTCGGTACGACTCGAGTATCGCTATCTCGATCTGCGACGACCCCACATGCAGCGGAACCTGGTGCTGAGGCACAAGGCGGTCAAGTTCATCCGTGATTACCTCGATGCCAGGAGTTTTGTCGAGATCGAGACTCCCGCGTTGATGAAAAGTACTCCAGAAGGCGCCCGTGATTATGTCGTTCCGAGCCGCCTGTATCCGGGCGAGTTCTATGCCCTGCCGCAGTCGCCGCAACAGCTCAAGCAACTCTTGATGGTCTCTGGCATGGATCGCTACTACCAGATCGTACGCTGCTTTCGTGATGAAGATCAGCGCGCGGACCGGCAGCCGGAGTTCACCCAGCTCGACCTTGAGATGTCGTTCGTCGATCGTGAGGACGTGCTGCGGTTGATGGAGGGCTTGTACACCGCGCTGTTCGAGTCGCTCTCGACGAAACCGATTCTCCACAAGCCGTTCCCTCGCCTGACCTACTCCGAGTCGATGCTGCGATACGGAAACGACAAGCCCGACTTGCGCTTCAGCATGGAGATCCGAGAAGTCACCGACATCGTCTCCCAAAGTGAATTCGGAGTCTTTGCCAATGCCGCCCAATCGGGTGGCGTCGTACGCGGCATCGTCGCTCCCGGTCAGGCCGGGATGACTCGCGGACAGGTCGATCACCTGACTGAGATCGCCAAGACCTTCGGGGCGAAAGGCCTGGTATGGATCGGATTGCAGGCGGGGGATCACGGTGATATCTCGGTTCGCTCGCCAATCGCGAAGTTCCTGAGCCCGGCAGAAATCGACCAATTGGTCGCGCGGCTTCAAGCAGAGCCGGGCGACATGCTCTTGCTCGTCGCTGACAGCGCGGAGGTCGCGGCCAACGTTCTTGGCCGCCTGCGCAGTCACCTGGGACGTGAACTCGACCTGATTGACGAATCCACGCAGGTCTTCTGCTGGGTCCTCGACTTTCCGATGTATGAGTGGGACGACGAGCACGGCCGCTGGGAAGCGATGCACCATCCATTCACGTCTCCGATGGATGAGGACGTGCCGCTTCTCGACACAGACCCCGGAGCAGTGAGAGCGAAAGCCTACGACCTGGTGCTCGACGGACTCGAACTCGGTAGCGGTAGCATCCGCATTCACCAGCGTCCCGTGCAAAACAAGATCTTTGAGATCATGGGATATGACGCACCGGAGATCGAGCATCGCTTCGGGCATATGCTGCGGGCGTTCGAATACGGCGCGCCGCCACACGGCGGAATGGCGCCCGGCATCGATCGAACGGTAATGCTCCTGGCCGGTGAAGAGACCATCCGTGAAGTCATCGCGTTTCCCAAGAATCAGGGAGCTCAAGATCTGATGATGGGCGCTCCTTCAACAATTGATGACCATCAACTGGAGGAGTTGCACATTCGCGTGGTCAAGCCGAAACAGCCCGCACGCTGAACGGCCGGCGTCGCTGAAAACTGAGTCATGAAGAACGGGCGGCCGCCTGGCCGCCCGTCTTGGGTCTCTCTGAGCCTGTAACGTATTGGCGCGCTACGGCAACCACGACATCGTGGAAGTCGCATCGATATTGCCGTCAGAGAACAACTTCTGAACCGACGACGCACTCGGAGTGCCGTTTGAATCAGTCGAGAAGTCGACATAGGAAACCTTGAACGACTTCCCGTCGACCTCAAAGAACGCAATCTGACTGCTGTCGGGCGACCAAACCGGCGACGCCAGCAACTTTCCTTGAGTCAAACGGGTAGGCTGACCACCGCCGGAGGGCACGACCCACAGGTCGTTGGATGTGCCATCGCGCTGGATGAAGGCAATCCATTTACCGTCTGGTGACCAGATGCCGTCGTAGGCGCCGGAATCAGCCTTCACCAAGGAGGTGAGTCGCCCCGTACTGAGGTCCACGATCCAGATGCCGGTGGTGCGGTTGGTGTCATTCTCAATGGTGGTCCGCTGCGTGAATACGATCTTCGTACCGTCCGGCGAAAAACTCGGGTTTTCCACGTTGTCGCCGTTCACTGTCGAGGCGGCAACCTGGCGCGGAGCACTCCCCAGGCCGTTCATGATCCAGAGAAAGTCCTTAGCGGTCTGCAGATCACTTACGTACACCACAGTGTCTCCCTTGGGAGACCAATTTGGATCAAGCGCCCACACCGCGTTGTCGACGTACGCCTGGGTGCCTTCCTGGCCGCTCGGCTTGTTCCGTGTCAACTGGGCCATCTGACCAGTGCTGATGTTGTACGAGTACAGGTCGGAGTAAGCGTCCCCCGTCCGCACGAATACGAAACGATTTCCATCGCTGGACCAGGTTGGAAAGGACGCGTCGCCGACCTTCGTTATCTGGTGAACGCTCCCGTCCCACAGGTAGATGTCACCATTTTGCGCAAAGAGTATTCGCCCCTGAGGCTTCGCACCGGCGGACACGTTGCGCGCGAGGCTCGGGTCCGCGCTACCGCAGGCGGTGATCACCACGAGGATCAACATGGACGCTAGAACGAGGGACGCGACCCGCATCAGGCGGGATCTACTCGCTGTCATCGATTATCCATCCTGCCAGCACCCGAATAACCGAGAGATCGGAGTGCCGCTCGAGCAGCCGACGCTTCGTCCCATGGTTGCCGCTCAGAGCCATAAATTATGCACTGTTCGTGTCCTTTGCCGGCCAGAAGAACCAAATCACCGGGTCCGGCATTTTCAAACGCAATCTCAATTGCCTGGGCGCGATCCTCGCAGCAGGTGAAATCCTTACCCTCTGTCGCGCCCGATTCGATGGCGCCGCGCGCGATCTCGGAGATTATCAATTCAGGATCCTCGAAACGTGGATCTTCCGAAGTAAAGACGGCGAAATCGGCAAGACGCGCCGCGACCGCGCCCTGGACGGCACGCTTGGCGCGATCCCGCTCTCCGGCGCTCCCGAATACCACAACGATTCTCCCAGCGCCGAACGATCGTAACAGGTGAAGCGTTTTTTCGATCGAATCGGGTGTATGGGCGTAATCCACAAAGACGCCGAAAGGCTGACCTTCGTCGATCCGCGCCAGCCTCCCTGGCACTGACTGGAGCGATTCAAGCCCGTCCACGATATCATCCAGGCTCAGACCAACCAATTTTGCGGCACCGGCGGCAGCCAGCGCGTTGTACACATTGTAGGTCCCGATGAGTCGAAGATGCACGTCGCGCCGCGCGTTATCAACAGTCAGAGTGAATCTCGTTCCCGCAGCACTCACGGCAATGCTGGAGGCACCGAGATCGCATTCGGCGCATTCCAGTCCGTACCAGACGATTGGTATATCGCCGGCAAACGGTGCGATCGAGCGTGCTCCTTCGTCGTCTCGATTGAGCACGACCCCACGAGGATACGGACGATCAGTGCTGGTCGCGACCGATTCCAGAAGCCGCGCCTTTGCTCTCCGGTACGCCTCAACCGTGCCGTGAAAATCCAGGTGCTCATGCGTGATGTTGGTGACGACTGCGATGTCGAACGGGCAGGTGTCGAGCCGATGAAGCTCAAGTCCGTGGGAAGTCGCTTCGAGAACAGCCCAGTCGACGCCAGCCGAACGCATCTGAGATAAGAGATGCTGGATCTCGAGTGATTCCGGCGTCGTTTGTCGAGTATCGTGCTCGGTTATTTCATCGCCGATCCGAACCGAGACCGTGCCGATCATTCCAGTCCGGAGGCTCGCCTTCCGGAGAATCGAATCAATCAGGAACGTCGTCGTCGTCTTACCGTCGGTGCCGGTGACGCCGATCACCCCCAGCGAGTCTCCAGGGCTTCCGTAAAAGCGCTCCGCAACTCGCGCCAGAGCCGCGCGCGTGTCATCCACCTGAGCGGCCACCGGAAACTGGTTGACATCGTCGCTCCATGTTTCTACGAGCGCTGCGACAGCCCCGCGAGAGCGCGCGTCGGCCAGAAAGCGGTGTCCATCGGTGTATCCGCCGCGCAACGCGACAAAGAGGCAACCGGATTCGGCTTGCCGCGAGTCATAACAGACCGAGGTGATGAGCGTATTCGCGGGACCAGCTATCCGTTTCGGCGCGGCATCTCTGAGTAATTCCTGTACAGTCGCGGTTGGTGTGTTCACAGCAGATTCGGCCTCAACGCTCGCCACGCTCGCATAAGCGGCTTGGCGTAGACTCGTTCGTACATCCCCGGATAGCTTACAACTTCGCCGCCGAAGCCCTGCTTGAAGCGATAGACGCCCCACATGCCGTCGCGAACATTCACCGATTCTCCGTCGCCCATGACATCGGTGGGAGGAGTATCGGAGGGAGGAATACCCCAAAAATCGTAGGATCGACAGCCTGTGTCGCGCGCCCACTGCATGGCGACGAATTGGATCAAGTAGGCTGGCATATGCCGCTGATGTTCGGTGCGCGTCGCGCCATACATGTAAATCGCTTCATCAGATGAGCGAAGAGCGAGTAATCCCGCGGCTGGTTCGCCTTCAAGCTCCGCGATGAACAGAGCTACGTCATTCCCGAAAACACGCAACATGTCGTCGAAGTACTCGACCGCGTGCACACCGAACGCGTCACGGTCGGCCGTCTCCTGCAGCAGGCGGTAAAAAGCGGGAACGTCCTGAATCCCACCTCGACGAACGATCACGCCACGTCGTTGGGCCAGTCGCACGTTGTACCGAGTCTTCGGCTTCATCATCGACAGCAACTCATCATCGGTTTTCTGCACGCAGACCTTAATCGTCCTGCGTGGCTGAACAACGACGTCGTTCGGAGCCCAAAGCGCGGATTGTCCGAGGCTCAACGGTAGCTCAGACGACTCAGGCTCGATCAAGACGGCGATAGCTCGGCGTTTTCGGCATTCATCGTCGACTGCCTGCGTGAACGCCGCGAGCTCGCCGACAGAGAGATCGCCTGCCAGCGGGCCACGTGGCACATAGGCCACGCTCACCGGTCCAACACGCCGGAAAAGTATCTGTGCCGCGATCTTCGGTTCACCGTCCATCGGCAACAGCATCCGAACGGGCAGCCAACCGTGCAAGGACTTGAATTCTCCCCAATTCCAGGACTGGAGTACGTGTCCGCCCAATTCGGCGACTGCCGCATCCCAGATAGATCTGTGATCAATGAGATTAACGCTGATGGAGTCGGCAAGGGTACTCGACGCCGTCGCACGCATCACGGTGAAAAACGCGTGGGATCGTTGACGATCATAGCCTGCGACAACGCATCTTGAGCGGCATCGCCAAGGACGGGATCGCCAGTACGGACCAAACGCCGTAGAGCGCCAACAGCCACTTTGCCACCAATCTGCCCCAGGGCGCCGATCGCCGCCATTTGTACTTCCGCGTCCTCGTCGTCGAGCAGATCAAGCAACTGGCTTGTTGCTCGCTCATCACCGAATTCGCCGGACGCGCGAGCTGCCTCAAAGCGAACCTCCGGGTCCGAGTCCTGCATTTCACTCAGGACAGTTGGCAACCAGCGTTCAGACAGATTGCGGCCCATCGAGAAGATCGCTGAGATCCTCAGATCGTGCATGATCGAATCGAACGCTTCCGCGATCGCGTCCTCGATCTCCTCGTCGTCGCCAAAGTAAGCAACCGACTCCAGAGCCCGTCTCCGCACCGCAACGGGTTCATCCGATCGGTAGATATTCATCAGCGTGTCGTGAATTCGCCGAGAGCGCTCATCGTCCAACTCGCCGACCGAGGCAAGATAACCAAAGCGGCCGAGTGATTCCGCGATTGTTTCGCGCACGAGCGAATCGTCTTCGAGAGCGAGCATGTCAAGAAGCTGATCCATGAACAGTACTGTTTCGTCTTCCCACAGTCCCTGGATGGCGAGCACCCGGACCTCAATGTCCGGGTCGTTGAGCAACTGCCGTAGGACTCGTGAGAAGTTGAGTTCAACGTTGGTCTCAGATTGCTCGACCATCTGTCGTACCACGAAACGTCGCGCTTCGACCGGAAGCGCCTTGATGGCGGGCATGACCCCGAAGGCGGAGGCACGATCGATGTCTGAAAGCTTCAGAACATCGGTCGCGCTCCGCTTGCCTGTGTTGAGGTTGGAGACTGCCTGAATCAGCTCAGGGTCGATGTGTTCAGGACTTGGTGGGTTCGTAGTAAAAAACATCTTCCACGTCTGGATCTGTCGTAAACGAAGGATTGTCGTTGGACGTCACGATGGATCGAATCAAATCGACGCTCATCGGGCGCTCGATGTTGCTCACCGGGAAGAGATCATCGAGCATCGCCATGAATTTCGGGCTATCGGTCGTGCCAACCTGCTCGCCGACTCGTTCAAACGTGGTCGCCAGCGCGAGTTCCGGACGCCGTCGCACGCGCTCTTCAAGCAACGTCAGGTTGGCAAGCTGCGGGAAGCGATTCTCCGAGACAACCATATCTTCCTGGGTCGCACAGTAGAAGGTCATCGGCCGGAAGACATATCTTCCGCGCTTCTCGTCGACCTGCAGCAGCTTACGATCCTCACCCGAAACGGGCAGATACTCGATCAGGAAGCGACCCTCCCCTTCATTCCGCTCGATAGTGAACAGAGCGCCAGGCACGAGATTCTCGAGAAAGAAGCGCTCGAGGCCGGCAATATACCCGCCGCGATTTCCGGTCGGGAAATGCATCTCGACGAAGAACGTCTCGTATGTTTGTGGAGACTCGAATACCAACACAGCTGCTCGCTGTTCGGGCAGGTCGGATTTCGGAAAGAGCGCCGCCAGCAGACCACTCAACGGCAACACCCCGTATTGGTACTCGTAAAACGTCATGACGTGCTCGACCACTGTTTCACCGGCCGGGAGTTCCAACGCCTCCTCATCGAGGAGAAAGCGATAGTCCGTCCCGATCTCACTCGGCTTGCGTTTTGCCGATCCAATCGCCGGCAGTCCGCTCGTCGACCAGTATCGTTGCATCGACGTTCCAACGTACTCGAACTCCCGCTGCTCTCGCGACAGCCGGAAGTTCAATGCAAAACGCGTCAGATTATAGTCATCCGCGTTCGGCCGGACTCCCAGCACGTCCTGGAGCAACACCTGGTCAGACAGGGGTTCGTTTCGCTCGATCAGATACTCGCGAATGCGCCGAAGGTCGCCGCGACTCAATCTCGGCACCTTCTCTTCAGCCATCCACAGGTCGCCGAACGCGGCGACTGTGATCTCGTCTCGCAACTGAGCCGCGATCACGGCTCCGAGGGCGTCATCGGAAAGCTCGCTGACGTCAGTCACGACCTGCTCAGCCGCGACCGGCAACACGACCTCTGCCGAAGCAGCCTCCTTGCTGACGCCCACGAGTTCGTCCTCTTGTTCGAACTCGGTGACCCGGCTGTCTTCGGCTTCCGGCGCCGTGATCGAGACACCACCGACCAGATCGGTCTCAAACGCTTCGGAAATATGTGCGACCTTCGCCCGCTTGATCGTTGACGCGGGCCTCTCTGGGCGCGCCTTCGGCTCGGTGAATCGCTGGGCGAGCTCGTGCGATCCATCGACTTGAGAAGCCGACGGCGGAATCCCCGCCAGCGTCGTCGTGGCGTACGTCGTGTCGTCGACCTCTTCGATGCTGAAGACGTCGGAATTCAATTTGATGATTCGGCTCACTTCCGATGCCCACTCTTCCGCCGAACGATCGCCGCGAGTCGCGGCGAAATATGCGCCGAGTGATGCCATTGAGGCACGTAACGGCGCCGTTCTCGGAAAAAATCGGCCAGTCGCTCGCATGACGTTGAATGCGTCAGCCGCGATCGCCTGTTCGGCTTTTTTGCCCTTGAAATTCGGCGTGGAAATGACGTCTGTCGCTTGCATGCCCGTCGCACGCTCCTCTTGCCTGCTTGGCGGGACCGCTATTTCGACGAGCTCGCCCGTTCCCGCAGTGCTTGTACAAGTTCAGCCGTCGTCATCGGCTTGTTCGAGTTCCGCAGAACCGTCAGTAAATAGGTGATGTGTTCGCTGCTGAGCTGGAGGTTGTCCATGGCCGTCCCAATCTGCAATCTAACCCTAGAAGTCTACACGTGGACGTTCAATTCGACAATTTCTGCTGGTTTTCCGCCTCGCTCAGTCCGGAACGCTCTTCAGGGCCAGCGCGACCGCGCCGAGTACGCTGGCATCTGGACCGAGCTGGCCCGACGTGAGCCGCACCCGGCGTACCGCGGACGGAAACGAGTATTGGCGCACGCGCGCGCTCAAGGGATCCATCAACAGTGAGCCAACATCTGAGACCGATCCGCCGATGATCACGGTGGCCGGGTTCAGCGTGGTGATGAGATTTGCGACCGCGACGCCCAGGACCTGAACAGTCTCTGCCACCACGTCCTGCGCGGTCTTGTCGCCCCTACGTGCGCCGTCGAAAATCGCCTTGACGGTGATGCCACTGGGATTCGCCCAACGATTCATGTCGACATCCGGCTGACTCTCCAATCGTTCGCGAAACCGCGCGACGATCGACGGAGCCGCAGCATATGCTTCCAAATGACCTGGTTTCCCACAGGAGCAGATCGGGCCACCGATCGAGACGACCATGTGGCCGAATTCCCCGGCCGTGCTACTGGCTCCATGCAAGAGTCGACCGTCGACGATGATTCCGCCGCCCACCCCGGTCCCAAGATGCACGTAGACGACGTCACTCGACCCGCGCGCGGCGCCGTACAGTATCTCCCCGAGTGCGGCGGCTCGTGCGCTGTTGTCGAGAACTGTGGGTATCTTCAGGTCGTCCTCGATCAGGTTCACCAGCGGGAAATTCTCGAACCCCGACATGCGGTGTGAGAGTAAGGTCACCCCGCGTCCGACATCCACGGGGCCGCCGAATGCCACACCGATTCGCGCGATCTTGTCCTGGCCAATGCTCGCGGAGTGGCACGCCTGATCGACGAGACCCCGAATAATTTCGAGAGCGCCCGACGCTGGGGTCAGGCTGTCGATCGACCGGGCTTGACCGACCATGCGGCCCGAGCCATCGGCGATGACCACTCGCTGGCCTCGCCCGCCGATCTCGATGCCGCAAACATAGGTACCAGTGGCGAGACGCGTGCTCCAACCACCCGGCAGTCGGGCTTGCTCCAAGGTGGCCTCCATTGCTCCCTGCGCAAGGCGTCAGTCCCCATCGCTGACATCCACCAACGCCAGGAATCGCCATTCTAGCACGGGTTTTCAGGCTTGTGCGCGTTTGCACGAACTCCGGCGCGACGTTTCGCGCGATGGGTCGGTGCCCTTGCGTCTACCGCGACGAAGATGATAGACTCTCGCGTGCTCAATCGGGTCCCATTCCCCGATAGCTCAATGGTAGAGCGAGCGGCTGTTAACCGCTAGGTTGTAGGTTCGAGTCCTACTCGGGGAGCTAGTTGAAACGCGCCCGGGCGTTGCCGCCCCGGCGCGTTTTCGTTCGCCTCGCCATGGCCCCCAGTCGATTGATTGGATTCAACGCTGAGCGCGGCAACTGTGTGCTCAATCACCAGGAACGAGCCGCAGTCGTGCTGCGCGATTGGCTCTTCGGCCACCAGAATCCTGTCGCGCAATCAGCCAGACTACATCGATCGAGCGGGTCATGAGATGGCGAATTCTACGATCACGTCCCCGGCGTGACGCGAACGTGAGGGTGTATCGTCTTATCTGATTTCACCAGCGGCTGCGACCAATATCGATGACTCTGGCGGACCGTCTGCGTCAGGCTGGAGGCGCCGCGTCGGCCGAACAACAACGTCCGGTGACTCATTCAGGAGTGCTCAGACGCCGGACGGAGGTAAACGCACTAATGCCCTTACCTCCAGACAGCCGATGAGCGATTTCAAGTCTAGTGCGGCCACGACCAGGCAGTGTGGGCCACGTTCAACCGTGGACTAGCGATACGCCTCCCGCAGAACCGCGGCTACTTCCGGGCGCGTGAACTCGACCGGAAGGTCGGCACCGTCTCGCAACAACTCCCGAACCTTGGTGCCGCTCAGGAAAACGCGGAAACTCGCATCGTGCGGGCACGTCTTGGTGGAGGCCATACTGACACAACGGTTACAGTAAAACGCGTGCTCGAACTCCAGGATCTGGATCTCGAGCAAAGACCGATCGAAGTGATCGAAGACACGCTGCGCGTCGTAGGTTCCGTAATAGTTGCCGACTCCAGCGTGATCGCGACCGACGATGAAATGCGAGCAACCGTAGTTTTTTCGCACCAGCGCATGGAAGACTGCCTCGCGGGGACCAGCGTATCGCATCGCCGCGGGCATGACCCCGAGCAACACGCGATCCATGGGAAAGTAATTCTCGAGGAGAACTTCGTAGCAACGCATCCGCACACTTGCCGGCACGTCGTCGCTCTTGGTCTCGCCGACTAGCGGATGCAAGAGCAACCCGTCGACCATCTCAAGCGCCGTCTTCTGAATGTGCTCGTGCGCACGGTGCACTGGGTTCCGGGTCTGGAATCCAACGACAGTTTTCCAGTTACGATCGGCAAACGCCGCCCTTGTCTGTGCGGGCGTAAGCGCGTATTGCGCGAATTCAGGTTCGACGAGACGTCGGAAAACTGTTACTGGACCGCCGAGCAGTATCTCACCTTGACCATACATCGCGGCAACGCCCGGATGATTGGCGTCGTCGGTCCCATACACGTTAACGGCCTCAAGGGTTTTGTCGTAATGGAACTTCTCGCGAACCTCGAGTTGTGCAACTGGTTCACGATCTTCCTCGCTGACGAGTAGTACTGATTCCCCTTCTCTGATCGACTCGGCGTCAGCTGCCGACACTGCGAGCGTCAGTGGAATCGACCAAGGCAAGCCATTCGCGAGGTGCATTTCGAGGACGACGCTGCGGTAGTCATCTCGGCCAAGAAACCCGTCGAGCGGGCTCACCGCGCCGAGCGCCATCAGTTCAAGGTCCGCCAGAACGCGCCGGTTGACCGCGATGGTCGAAAGGCTGCGACCTTCGGCAATCATCGCGGCGGCGGTCACCTGATCGACCAGGCGCGTGACGAGGGATCCACCGTGGGGGTTGATCATCGATCGTCACCAGATACCGCGGCGTGCTCGCGTGACAACGTGGGGATGAATCGCCGCCTCTCGAGTTCCGCCATCACGACCGCCGCGCTCTCCTCCGGGCTCTGCAGATGTGTCTCCACGACGACTTCAGCGTTCTCCGGGTCTTCATATGGGTCCGAAACGCCGGTGAAATTGGAGATCTCACCACGTAGCGCCTGAGCGTAGAGACCCTTGACGTCACGATCAACAAGCACGTCGATTGGACATTTCACGTGAACTTCAAAGAATCGGCCGATCTCCTGGCGTGCCTCCTCGCGGGTGTTTCGATAGGGCGAGACTGCCGCCACGATCACCACGACTCCATTGCGCGTTAGCAAATTGCTGACGAATGCAATCCGGCGAATGTTGATGTCGCGATCCTCGCGCGAGAACCCCAATCCTTTACTGAGATTGGTGCGAACAACATCCCCGTCGAGCACTTCCACCGCAAGGCCTCGATGCCGTAAATCCTTCTCGATGATGTTGGCGATCGTACTCTTTCCCGCCGATGGCAAGCCTGTTAGCCAGATAGTTACGCCATCACTAGACTTCACCCGGTCCCCCTTTTCCCAATATATATGACGAGGATTCGTCTCCGGAACAGAAGAGCGGTCGAACGTACGTTCGGCCGCCTTCTCGCATTCACATGGTCGAGAACATAGGAGTTTGTTTCACCTGTTTCGCCAGTATGCTGCCACGAAAGTCCGGAGACCGGCCGATAGAGTTGTCAGTTTATCAGGTTCCACAGTGCCCGGCGAACGAGAGTATCCACAGCTCGCGCGCCGGATAGGTGTCAGCGCGCTGCAGCGTGACTGCCAGTTTGGACCCGTCGCCGTTCCAGCGAGAGCGCACCACGACAACTTGATACGGCACCGATTCGACGTATCCCGGCACGTTGAAGTGGGTTATCTGCGCCGGTGAATTTCCCGCAGTGTCCATGATCAGCAGATCAGACTTAAGGAACGTCCAGGGATATGGTTCGCTGGACATGTACGTGATCTTGTTGCCGTCAGGCGTAACCGCCGCATGCTCGTTCCAGTAGGTATTGTCCGTCAGGTTGGTGAGCATGCCATTCTGAATATTCAGCGACCAGATGTTCTGTTTCCAGGTGCCCGGGTTGCCGATGTCAGAGGTGAAGAGTACTGACGAGCCATCCGCGGAGAAGTCATGTGCTTCGTAGAAGACACCTCCGGCCGGCGTGATGTCTCGGACGTTGGCAAGTTGAGCGGATCCCGCGGACCAGTTGACGTCCGCCAGTTCCAGGCGCCACACGCCAAATTTATAGGTCGAGCTCGCGCTTTGAATGAGCTTTGACCACAGCAGCTTCGAACCATCGCGCGACAGGACGGGGCCGAGCGCTCCATCGACCGTCGTGGACGAGGTGCTCGTGAGCTTGCTCCAGCGAGTTCCATTCACGTCGGTGATCCACAGATCGCTCCACAACCCATTGAGAAGCTGTTCCTGAAACATGGTTGAGGTGTTCATCCATACCCCAGGGTGCTGCGGAAGTTCTGCCTGCATGACGATGTACTGACCAGATGCATCCCAGCGCGGGTTGAACTTGTTTCGATTCGCCTGCGGCCCGCCCGGCACGTCACTACAGGTTATGCAATTCGTGTCGCTACCATTGGGCTGGGACGTATAGATCTGATACAGCCCGCTCGCGTCTATTCGGCTGAAGACGAGCAAGTTTGTCACGGACGACCAGTCCGCGTTACCACCAGAACCGAGGTATGTCGCGCCAACGACGTTGCAGTCCGGGCCATACTCCGTGGATGCGCTGGCCACACCATTCAGCGTGGTGGTGGTCGAACTCGTCGTCGCCGTGGTGAGTGACAACCTCGTCCATCCGGACGCTGACGCCGGAAGCGTTGCGAACACATTCAGAACAACAAGACAGAGAAGAATCGGGATGAAGTGCCGTCGAGCCCGTCGCGGGCCCGAGCGAATGATCTTACCAGCGTTCACTCAATTTACCCCCGCTACTGCCGTCCAGGAATCCCTGCCGGCACAATGTTCACTCGCCCGACCGCCCGATCGAGCGTTGCGATTGCTGCGGTCCAGCAACCGTGAACCGTTGCTCGCATCAAATCCGGCCGCATTGCGTTCCCTGAATTCGCGAACGACCGCACACGGGCAACTGAGCTCAAGTGTAGAGAGACACTGAGGCTGTACCTACGCACCGCGGGGGGTTATCGGTCCCATTGTTCGAGAGACGTTTAGGCGGGTAATAGCTGTGACTGGCCAGAGTCCGCCCTCGATCTAGGACTTTGGAAGAGACAAGGTGGGACTGGTGTACCAGTTACCGTTGAAATCGAGCGGAGAGGAGCTTCGAGGCAAGATGCCGCGGCGAGCAGTCGCTACGTTGATTTGAGGATCGGACGACAGAAGCTACCGGTCAGGTTCCGCACGAACCGGCAAAGTTCACAATCCACAGCTTGCGATTGGGATATGACGTCCCGGACTGGAGCGTGACCGCCATCTGAGTCGCGTTGGAGTTCCAGCTCACGCGAATCGGCATGACCTGATCCGAGGCAAATTCAGGGTAGCCGCGCTCGTTGAAATGACTGAACTGACGCTTATTCGAACCGTCAACGTTCATGATCATGAGATCAGCCTTCAGGAACGTTCGCGGATAGGGCGAACTCGACATGTAGACGATGCTTTTGCCGTCGAGGGTATAGACGGCGTGCTCGTCCCAACTCGAAGTCATGGGTCAGGTTCGTCGCCTGACCGGTAGTCAGATTCAAGGTCCAGATATCCGGGCCGAACGCACTCGTGCTGTTGATATCGGCCGCAAACATGACGTCGCGGCCATCCGGAGAGAAGACATGCGATTCAATGAACCGCGCGCCCGGAGGGGTGATATCACGGACGTTCCGGAGACTGGGCACCCCCTGGTCAACGACGAAGTCGGCGATCATGAGGCGCCAGAGCCCAAATGGGTTGGCAAGACTGGCAGACCCTACCAGTCTTGACCACATGAGCTTGCTGCCGTCAGGCGAAAACGCGGGGAGCAGCACTCCATCGGTCTGGGTCGAAGAAGTATTCGTGAGCTTGTACCAGGCACTCCCATCTGGCGTCGTCGCATAGAGATCACTCCAGACACCGTTCGACACCACCTCGGAAAACATGCTGTTGCCGGACACACTCGACAGCGGATGCTGACCCATCTCGCCTTCCAAAACGATGAACGAACCTGAAGGATCCCAAACCGGTTTGATTTTGTGGCGGTCGGTCGGTGGCGCCCCCGGGTGCGGCGCGCAGGTCAGACACGTGAAGTCGTTCGTTTGCGGCCGTCCGACATACAACTGGTAGACCCCGTTCGAGTCGGTCCGGTCAAAGGCAAGCAATCCGCTGGTGTGCGACCAGTCTTGATCGCCGCCGTTGCCGACGAGTCGAGCGCTCACGATGTTGCAGGATTCGAAGTGGCGTAGCGCCAACGGTTGCCGAGGGCGTTTGAACACCTGTCGGCTCCGCGGTGGATGCTCCTGTGGTAGGTTGCGACGCTTGGGCGCTGCCGGTGCTCGACGGGGGAACCACAGGAGACCGTTGAATCGCCTCCACCGTCGTCGAAAGCTGTGGAGAGCCCCGGCGCCCAAATATCGCCTGGCACGACCCCAGAACCGCCAGAAGACAGCAGACCGTCACCACCAGCGTTCCGCACGGAATCAGGATCCACGGGTTTCGCGCTCGTCGGAGCATCGCGTCCACCTGCTGTCATAGTCGGGCCGGACAATGGCGAGTATTAACGCTCCGTCTGAGACGGAGCCCCGTGACCTGCGTCTTCCACTCCGACGCCGCGGTCGCTCGAACTAATGTCCCGTCCGCGCATCGACTCAGGTATCGGAAGATCGAAGAGACCCAGGATGGTGGGCGCCACATCGTAGATCTCGAGCCCACTCATCTTTCCCGGCTGAATTCCGGGTCCAGCTCCAATGAACATCCCGTATTTGGAATGGTTCGCGTCGTCGGGCCCGGTGTCGTTCTCAAAGCTCAGAATCTTACCGGAGCCGATTGTCCCGTTACTGCGCCAACCGAGATCGCCGAAATAGACGATTAGATCCGGTGGGATGCCACGACTCTCGACCCAGAGATCCTCGGGTCGAAACACGCGTGTTCCGATCGGCCGTCCATCCACACCGGGCAGATCCTCAGAGTTTCTGAATTAGCTCTCGGCGCAACGACTCATATTCCTTGGAGCTGACGATGCCGTCGGGTTCGCGCCCCGCGACATTGATGCAAAGCCGACAGTAATACCCTCCCTCGCCCCAAGCTTTGGACCGACTCCAGTCGATCGCTGCCTGCTGCAGCGGAACCGGTCCATCAGGTTTCTCATCCAGGGCCAGGTAGCCCTCCTGCACAAGCCATTCGTTGATGCAGACCGCACCCTCCATCGGCTGAGCGCCGTGATCCGAGACCACAAAGACGGTGGTGTCGTCGTCAAACCTTGACATGAGATCGCCGATCTCATCATCGAGATAGCGGTAATAATCGAGAATGACGTCGCGATACCGGTGATCTGGCTCGTACTGCGGGTGGTTTGGATCGAGATAGCGCCAGAATGCGTGGTGAATGCGGTCAACGCCGATTTCGACCATCATGAAGAAATCCCAGTCTCGGGTATCGAGCAGGTGACGAGCTACGGTGAAATGCTGCTCCGTCATCTCATAGATCTCGGCAAGAATGCGATCCCGGTCAAAGCTTCTGAAGTTGCGAACGTCCACATGATACGGACCGGCGATCTGTTCGATTTCCTGGCGCAGCTCGTGAGGATAGGTGAACTCATCATGGCGTGGGTCGGCCGTCAGAAAACAACTAATCTGCTCGCCATTGACCGGAGCTGGTGGAGACGTCTGGGGCACACCGATCGTGATAACGTGCTTTCCCTCGCGACCCAAGATGTCCCACAGGCGTTCGATTTTGACGGTTGATGAGTTCGCTACTCCCAGGCTGTTGTAGCCGTAGTCTTGCCGGTTTCGAAACCCGTAAATACCGAGCTGCCCCGGATCCTTGCTCGTCATCATGCAACTCCAGGCGGGAACGGTTATCGGCGGGTCTGTGCTGCGCATGCTTCCCCAGGTCCCGCGCCGCACGAGTGAGCGCAAGTTAGGAAGCTCATCAATCCAACGCTCGAATACGAGGCTTGGCTCCGCGCAGTCCAGACCTATGACCGCGACTTTCCGACTCACCGATGCTCCTTCCGATCGACAGGCGGGGTCTCACTCGCGTAAACAATCATAAGATAGGAACGGCTGGCAACGAGACGAGGGTACTCAATATTGGTCGGAGCGCCGTCTTCTCTCGCGGCTCGTGTGCACCGTTTGGCTCGGGAATCAACCGAGCCACGACTTGTAGCCTCGACAGAACATTGGCATTATTCGCGACAAAATGCTACGGTTAGCCTATCGTGGCGACGTTGGGGGGACCTAAAATGCGGCAATTCCGTGTTGATCAGACCAGCGTCGGGTGCTCAAACGTAATTCTGAGGAGTCACGGCGTCACTCCCTGACGCTGGGCTGGGAAGAAGCACCGAGAGCGGATGGCGACAGCGTCGTTGCCTCCCGCGTTCAAGCATGATTGGGAATGGCTGTCCGTGGAGCCGCAGAATCAGAGGAGTGGGTTCCTGGACGGCAAGATAGCTGATGGGCCGGCCGAATCGCAGACTGGCAAACGCACTCATTCGCATTCGCGAGTGTGTTCGCCTCGGGGGACCAATGGCGCGGCGCTCATTGCCCTCCCTTCTGGAGTCGCCTCTTCGCTGCACGAGGTGACCAGACTGCCTTCGAGGTTCCACCCTCGGATCAGATATCATCCCAAAGCGACGAAAAATTCAGAGGTGGATTAGTCTTTTCCAGGGAACGTCAATAGCTCGCCGAACGTCACGAAACCGTACTAAAGCACGTTGACTCGTGGAGCCAGGCACCCAATCATTTGTCGTGACGCGCGACTCAAGTCACGACGAACGGACGCGATTTAAAAGCTCCCGTCGATGCGCATATCATCGGCGGTCGTTCAAGAGGAGCCGGCAGTGGACCATATCGACCACTTCGACTTCATGGTGTTATCCCCGGCTGGCAGTCCAGATGCGAGACTAGCTATCGCTGGCAGCCGTGCGGGAGCCATGGGCATTCTGAACCTCGAGTACTGCCGCGATGTCGCCTCCGCCTCTACCCAACTGGGTGCGCTCCAAAGTCATTCACGCGGGAGAATCGGCGTTCAGGTTGGTCTCAACTGTGACGCCATAATGGACGCAATCGTCCAAAGTGGCAACCCTGTACTTGATGTCGTAATTATCGCGAGCGGAGTCCGTGATGGATTACAGGATTCGATCTCACGGATCCACCACATGGACGCGAAGGCGATCGTCGTTGTAACGAGCCTGCCCGAGGCTGTCAGCGCCGAACTGGCGGGGGCTGACGCGGTGATCGCACGTGGGCACGAAGCAGCCGGCTGGGTCGGCGACGAAACGTCGTTCGTATTGCTGCAACGGTTGCGCGGGCGAATTGAGATTCCAATCTGGGTGCAGGGTGGAATCGGGCTCCACAGCGTCGCGGCGGCGGCGATTGGGGGTGCTGCCGGTGCGGTCCTGGATAGCCAGATGCTGTTGACGCGTGAATCGCCACTGGGCGCCGACGCACGGTCGCGCATCGCCTCGATGGACGGTAGCGAGACCCTTTGCCTCGGCACCTCCCTGGATGCCCGCTTCCGCGCTTATTCTCGCCCGGGTCTTTCGCCGCTTGAGGCGCTACGCCAACGAGTTACCCAACTCATGATCGACGACGCACCCTTGATCGCCAGGCAACAGTCGTGGCACGCGTCCGTGAATGATCTGGTCGGCTGGGAAGATGTCAATACGCAGGTGCTGGCCGTTGGCCAAGATGCCTGTTTTGCGAAGGCTCTCGCGGATCGTTTCGTGACCGTGGGCGGCATCGTTGGCGGGCTGCGCGAATCTATTGCGACGCACGTCAGTGCGGCGCAACATGTCAATGCGCTCGCGGAGGGTTCGCCGCTCGCGCAGTCGCACGGCACCCGGTTCCCGCTCGTCCAGGGCCCCATGACGCGAGTCAGCGATCGCGCCGCATTTGCGAAGTCGGTGGCCAATGCGGGCGCGTTACCATTCGTGGCACTGGCGTTGATGCGAGGTTCGGAGTCCAAAGCGCTTCTGGAGGAGACCGCGGAGTTGTTGGGTAACCAACCCTGGGGTGTCGGAATTCTCGGTTTCGTGCCCCCCGAGCTCCGGAATGAACAACTGGCCGTCATTCAAGGACTGCGTCCACCGTTCGCGTTGATCGCGGGCGGGCGATCGGATCAGGCGCGACAGCTGGAAAATGACGGAATTGCCACGTATCTACACGTGCCGTCGCCGGGTCTCCTACGCATGTATCTCGCCGACGGGGCGCGCCGGTTCATCTTCGAGGGTCGCGAGTGCGGCGGTCACGTTGGTCCCCGAACCAGTTTCGTTTTATGGGACACGATGGTCGACGTCCTTTTGAACGATCTCCCGAAAGGGGTCGATCCCGCTTCGATTCACGTCCTCTTTGCCGGAGGAATCCATGACGGGCACTCGGCGGCGATGGTTTCGTGCCTCGCGGGCCCCCTCAGCGCCAGCGGAATTCGCGTTGGAGCGTTGGTCGGTTCGGCCTATCTGTTCACGACGGAGGCCGTCGCCAGCGGAGCGATAACGGAAGGGTTCCAACAGGCAGCAATTGATTGCGATGAAACCGTTCTCCTCGAGAGCGGGCCCGGGCACGCCACCCGTTGCGTGCCATCACCGTTTGCCGAGGATTTCGAGCGGGAAAAGAGATCGCTGTTGCAGCAGGGCCTGCCCTCGGAAGAGGTCCGACATCGTCTCGAAGAGCTGAACATTGGCCGCCTGCGAATCGCCTCGAAGGGCGTGGATCGCAATCCCGAGTTCAGCAATGATCCCTCGGCGCCCAAGCTTCTCGCCATCGAAACGGAGAAACAATGGTCGCAGGGAATGTACATGATCGGCCAGGTCGCGGCGCTGCGTTCAGAAGTCACAACCATGGCCCAACTCCACGAACAGATCAGTGGTGGAGCAGCGGAGTATCTCGTTCGCTCGCAAGCGCAAAAGGCCGAAGAGCGTGATACCGCTCCCGCACCGTGTGACATCGCAATCGTAGGGATCGGGTGCATCGTGCCGGGAGCGCCGGATATGCGGACGTTTTGGGCCAACGTGCTCAACAAGGTCGACGCCATTTCCGAGATTCCCGCGAACCGATGGGACTGGCGCCAATACTACGATCCTGACCGCAACTCTCGCGACAAGATCTATTCCAAATGGGGCGGGTTCATCGATGACGTTCCGTTTGATCCGGTCACGTTCGGAATGCCCCCGAGTTCCCTGAAGTCAATCGAGCCGTTCCAATTGTTGGCTCTGCTGGTCGTTCGAGCGGCGTTGGAAGACGCTGGACTCATGAATCGGCCCTTCCCGCGAGAGCGAACGTCGGTAATGCTCGGAGCGGGTGGTGGCGGTGGTGATCTGAGCGGCAACTACGTCGTTCGCTCGAGCCTTCCGTCCCTGTTCGGAGAGACTGCTGCGGACCTCACCGAAGACCTGGGCGACATTCTTCCAGAATGGACCGAGGATTCGTTCGCCGGCATTCTGATGAATGTTGCGGCGGGCCGCGTGGCGAACCGGTTCGATTTTGGCGGCCTCAATTTCACCGTGGACGCGGCCTGTGCCTCGTCGTTGGCCGCCATCTATCTCGCGGTGCGAGACCTCGAGAACGGCAACAGCGACGTCGCCATCGCCGGCGGAGTCGACGCGATTCAGAATCCATTCGCGTTTCTCTGCTTCGCCAAGACCCAGGCCCTTTCACCGAACGGGCACTGCCGGCCCTTCGATGCGCAGGCGGACGGTATCGCGATCAGTGAAGGATTCGCGAGCGTCGTTATGAAGCGCCTGGCGGACGCGGAACGAGACGGCGACCGGATCTACGCGGTCATTCGCGGCGTTGGCGGGGCGAGTGACGGGCGTGATCGCAGCTTGACCGCCCCACGACCCGAGGGGCAAATGCGCGCGTTGCAGCGTGCCTACGCGCAGGCACAGTACGATCCGTCAACGGTCGGACTCATCGAGGCACATGGCACTGGTACGGTGGCTGGCGACCAGGCAGAAGTCGAAGCGCTGTCTCGTTTTCTGACCGCCTACGGTGCGGAAACTCAGGGAACCGCCCTGGGCTCCGTCAAATCGATGATCGGTCATACTAAGGCTGCCGCCGGTGTTGCCGGACTCATCAAAGTCGCCCTGGCATTGCACCACGGCGTGTTGCCACCGACCCTCGGGGTCACCGAGCCAAACCCCAAGGCAGACTTCAAGCACAGCCCGCTCTACGTCAATTCAGAGGCTCGCCCATGGACCCGCAGATCCGACGGCCAGCCCCGCCGGGCCGGGGTCAGCGCCTTCGGCTTTGGTGGAACGGACTTTCACCTCGCGTTGGAGGAATATACCGGCGAGTTCCTCGGTGCGTCGCGAGTCGCGGTCGAGTCGTGGCCCTCCGAGCTGTTGATCTGGAGGGCGGAATCGAGATCCGAGATCTCGGAAAGTGTCCGGGCGCTTGTAGTCCAGCTGGATGACGGTGCCGCGCCGGACCTGGCGGACCTTGCATTCACGCTTGCAGCTCAAGCGTCGGCACAGCGAAACGCGTCGGCGACGCTCGCCATCGTAGCCGATTCGATTAGCGATCTGACGACCAAGCTACGCGGGTCGATCGAGTTCTTGGTCGGGTCGGGCGACCGCCTGCATCTGCCGTCGGGCGTTCACTTCTCTGATCGTCCGTTCACACGTGACGGCAAGATCGCGTTTCTTTTCCCAGGTCAAGGATCCCAGTACGTGGACATGGGCCGTGACCTGGCAGTCATGTTCCCGGAGGTTCGGTCCTGTTTCGAGCGTTCCGATGTGGCGATCGCGGGCAAACTCGATCATGCGCTGAGCCGCTTCATCTTTCCGCCGCCATCGTTCAATGCTGAGGAGCAACAGGCGCGGCAGTCAGAGTTGACCGAAACGAACGTCGCCCAGCCCGCGCTCGGAGCGGCTGGCCTGGCTCTGTTGAGCCTGCTACGCGCCGTCGGGGTCGAACCCGACATGGCCGCCGGGCACAGTTACGGAGAGTTTGTCGCGCTTCACGCGGCTGGGTCATTCGACGAGGAGACGTTGCTTCGTCTGTCGGAGGCCCGCGGGCGGTTCATGCGTGAGGGAGCCGGTGAGGATGCCGGCATCATGGCAGCCGTTGAGGCGAGCGCCGTTGATCTTGTCGGACTTCCTGACCTGTTTGACGTGACACTCGCGAACATCAACGCCCCGCGCCAGACGGTGGTGTCAGGGTCGAGAAACGCGGTCGAACAAGCATTGACCTGGTGTACCGAGCACGAGTTCCGCGCGCGACGCCTGCCGGTGGCGTGCGCGTTCCATTCGCCCCTGGTTGCTCCTGCGCAGCAGCGCCTTGGCGAAATGCTCGCTGCAACCAAGATTGCGCCGCCGCGGTTTCCCGTCTACTCGAACACCACGGGCGAGGCACACGCGGCTGACTCATCCGCGATCGCCCAGACCCTGAGTGAGCACCTCACCCGGCCGGTCCGGTGGGTCGACGAAGTCGAGAATATGTATGGCGCCGGAGCGCGCGTCTTCGTCGAAGTCGGACCGCGATCCGTGTTGACCGGACTCGTTGGACAGATCCTCGACGAGCGACCGTATGTCGGTGTCGTTCTTGATCAGCCGAAACGCAACGGAATAACGCAGTTCCTGCAGGGGCTCGCAACGCTCGCGTCAGAAGGCGTTGACCTCAATTTCGACCGCCTCTTCATGGGCCGAGATGTCAAGAAGCTTGACCTCTCCGCGTTGGGTCGGGACTCGGCCAAACTGCGGTACACGCCGACAACCTGGCTTGTCAACGGTGGGCGGGCGATTCCTGCCGCCATGATCGCTGAGGAGCAACCTCACCTGCCGATTTCCGTAAGAACGGTTGGACGCGAAGATGTCGCGTCCGCGCCAGGCCCGTCGAACGGAGCGGCCGGAAACGGTGCGATGGCTGGCTCAACCGCCAGGGAGATAGCGGAAAATCACACGAACGGAAGGGACGCAGGGAATCCCGGGCGCCTCCCGAGTGGGTTCCTCAACGCACGTAAAGGTGGAACGACGATGGACTCGACGCCCATTGCGCCATTCGAGCCAACGCTCGAGGGCGACTACACGCAGCCGCGGGGTCCGAGCGGGGCACCGCTGCCGGACGACTCCGACAACGTCATGGCGATGTTTCAGCAAGTCATGCAGCAGTTTCTCGACACGCAACGGTCGGTCATGCTCGCATATTTGGGTGGTAACGTAGCTCCCCAGCAACGAACGTCTGCTCGTTCGCTTTCGACTGGACGACAGGCGCTCCCGGTGCAGCGAACGAGCGCGAATGGACACGCGCACGGCGCGGAGCGGGCGACCCCGCCGCAACGACACGCGCCGGTTCATACGGTTGAACCCGAACAATCAACGAACGGACATGACGTCGCGGCTTCGACGAATGGCCGTGAGAATCACCACGCGCAAGAGGCGGCTTACCAGGAAGAGCCGGTCGCGGCCCCTGTAGCGGCCCCGGTGAAACCGCCCGTGGAGGCCGTGGCAGCACCCAGGATGGCCGCGCCAGCGCTAACTCGAGAAGTAGTACTCGACATGCTCCTGAAGGTCGTGAGTGATCGAACAGGATACCCGCCCGACATGCTCGCTCCAGAGGCTGACCTCGAGGCAGACCTTGGCATCGACTCGATCAAGCGGGTCGAGATTTCGGGCACGATCGTCCAAGCGCTGCAACTACCTCCCGAAGTGACCCCTGATCTGGAACGTTTGACTGGCAGTCGAACGCTCAATCAGGTTGTCGACACGTTGCTCGATATGGTCGCTTCGGCCGCCACGACGACCTCCGCGAAGGAGGGTACCCGCCCTTTTGATTTTGCGCCGGACGGTGAACGCATCGGCCGGTTTCTCGTTACGACCGCGGATGCTCCGTCGCTGAACTCCGATGGAGCCCTGGCAACGAACGGCGTCATCGTCATCGTGGATGACGAAACCGGAGTCGGTGATCGATTCGCGCAAGCGGTGATCGCTCGCGGATACCGGGCCGTTCGAATCGTGCGAGAGACGACTCCGTCCGGCGCGGAAGAGACTATCGCGGCAAACATCGAGCAACCTGCTGCCCTCAGCGATGCCGTGAAGCGGATTCACGAGCGATTTGGACGCGCCGTGGCCCTGATCCACCTTCCCGCGCTGACGACGACCGTGCCGCGCGCCGGATATGACAGCGATGATTGGCACGCACGCCGATCGCTGACACTCAACTCGCTCTTTCTGCTATCGCAGCTCCTGCGTGACGATCTGGAACAGGCGGCGCAAGACGGCGGTTCCGCTGTCATGGCGGCTACGTCGCTTGGCGGTGCGCTCGGAAGCATCAATCCAGCCAGTGGAATGCTGGTGGCAGATGGCGCGCTGACCGGCTTCGTCAAGACGCTGGCGCAGGAATGGAGCAGTGTGCGTGCTCGGACGGTCGACTTCGATCAATCTGACCCTGACGTCGTCGCCGGCACACTGGTTGCCGAGCTTTTCTCAGACGATGGCTCGGTGGAAGTTGCGTATCTCGCGGGCAAACGTGTTCGACTGACCGTGGCTCCAGCGGCGTTCACCGGCGACGGTGAAGACCCACTCGATGGGAATTCAGTGGTGCTGATCACTGGAGGAGCACGTGGGATCACCGCCGAAGTAGCCGCGACGCTGGCGGAACGCTACCGGTCGACGTTCATTCTCGTCGGGCGCACGGCGCCTCCGGCTGAATCAGAGGAGCAATTTGCCCGCGGTGTGACCGATCGGACCGAGTTACGACGGGCGGTCATCGATCACCTCAAGACTCGTGGCGAGACGCCGAGCGTGACCGCGGTCGAACGCGAGGCGAACCGGATTATCGGAGAACGCGAGGTTCGCGAAAACCTTGGTCGCATTCGAGCGACCGGGGCGCAAGTCCAGTATCTGAGCTGTGACGTACGAAACCAGGCCGAATTTGGAGACCTCCTCAAGAATATCTACGCCGAGCACGGGCGTATTGACGGAGTCATCCACGGTGCCGGAATCATTGAGGACAAGCTCGTTCGAGACAAGCAGTTTGACTCTTTCGAGCGAGTGATCTCGACGAAGGTCGATGGCGCGTTAACGCTCGCGGCGAAGCTCAGACCAGAATCACTCAGATTCCTGGTCTTCTTTGGCTCAGTGTCGGGCCGTTTCGGGAATCGAGGTCAGGCGGACTACGCCGCGGCGAACGAGATTCTCAATAAGCTGGCCCGCCGCCTCGATCAGGACTGGCCGGCGCGCGTCGTGTCAATCAACTGGGGCCCCTGGCTGAAGACCGGGATGGTCTCACCCGAGGTACAACGCCAGTTCGCCGAGCGGGGTGTGACGTTGATACCGTTGCAGGTCGGTTGCCGGATGCTCGATGAAGAGTTGCGGTGCGGGAAAAAGGGTGAGGTCGAGGTCGTCGTGGGCGGCACCGACAACCCTGAGGCAATGGCGACTATCGAGCGCTCGGTCGCGGTGCAGGAGCAGACGCCGCGAGCGAAGCCCGTCCTCCCGCTTCTAAGCGCGAACACGACATCCTTACCCGCGGACGGCACCGAAACCTTGATCGAACGCGTGTTTGACGTGTCACTCGATCGCTATCTTGACCACCACCGGCTCGACGGACGCCCGGTGCTTCCGTTCGCTTTCGCGTCCGAGCTCATGGCCGAGGCGGCCGCTTCAAGCTTTCCTGAGCTTCACGTGGCTGAAGTGCGGGGGATTCGCCTGCTGAACGGGCTGACCTTCGATCAGGACGTGAAGACGGTCCATGTTTCCGTTGAACGTGGCGGGGAGCGCGAATACGACGCATCAGGATTCTTGGTGAACGTCGCCGTGAGTTCGGGTGGGCGACCGGGTCGCCAGCATTATCGTTCGAAGGTTTGGCTCAGCACTCGGCCCGAGATTTTGAGTATGTCGGAGCCGCTGCCACCGTTGATCGATCCGCGGCCCTTCCCGATGTCTGTGGAAGCAGCCTATCGTGATTGGCTTTTCCATGGACCGGTCTTCCAACGAATACAGTCGATCGATTGCATCGGACCGTCCGGAGCGAGCGCATGGTTGCTTCCCTCGGATCCATCCGAGGCGCTTAGCGGTGCCGCGGAGACCGTTTGGCTAACTAGATCCGATTCTGGTCGACGCCGCGTTCCAGATGCAGGTCATCTGGGCACGCATGCATTGGGACGTTACGCTTCTCCCGGCTGAGGTCGGGGCCATTCATCGATTTGCACGAGTTGACCGCGAACACGGCCCGGTTCGCTATGAGCTGCGCATCCGGAACGAGAGCTTCTCGCCATTATGTCACGCTGATCATTTTTTCTTTGATCGTCGCGGGAACCTGATCGGATTACTGAGTGACGTTGTTGGAGTTGGATCGCGCGAACTGAATCGATTGGCGGGCTCAGTCGGATGACTCCAGGCAATTCTGTGACGAGCAACGGACGAGATTCGCGATCTCAGTCTGACGGGGTGGCGATCATCGGTATGTCGTGCCTTTTCCCCGGAGCGGCGAATGTTGACGCGTTCTGGCGCAACATTCTCGGCAAAGTGGACGCGGTAACTGACCCACCCGCCGAGGCATGGGACAGCAACGTGTACTACGATCCGACGTTTGCCGATAAGGACAAGGTGTACTGCCAGCGCGGTGGTTATCTCGGTTCGCTCGTGTCATTCGATCCGCTTCCGCATGGCATCCCTCCGGTCGCCGTTGGTGGCGAGCCGGACCAGTGGCTCGCGCTTCAACTGGCGCACGATGCCATGTCCGACGCTGGGTGTTTGGATCTTCCCGAAGACATCCGGCGACGGACTGAGGTCATTCTCGGCAAAGGGACGTACCTGAATGGCGGAAACGCCATCGCTGTCGAGCACGGCCTCGTCATCGGTCAGACCATCGAGATCATTCGTAAGCTGAATCCCGAGTTCTCGGATGCGCAGATCGAGCAGCTTCGGGAAGAGATGAAGAGCGTTCTTCCGCCGATGAATGCCGAGACGGTTCCGGGTCTCATCCCGAATATCATCGTCGGGCGCATAGCCAACCGAATGGACCTGATGGGACCGGCCTACACGGTTGACGCCGCCTGCGCCTCATCTCTCATTGCCGTGCAACACGCGATGCGCGATTTGATCATCGGCGATTGCGATTTGGCGCTGGTTGGCGGTGCGCAGGTCTGGATGCCCGTTCCAACTCTCAACGTATTCTGCCAACTTGGAGCCCTGTCACGACGGCAGCAGATTCGCCCATTTGACCAGGACGCTGACGGAACCCTGCTCGGTGAGGGCATCGGAATGGTGGTCCTCAAGCGACTGTCAGATGCCGAACGAGATGGGAACCGGATCTATGCCGTCATACGCGGCGCAGGAATGTCCAGCGATGGTCGCGGTACAAGTGTCATGGCGCCCAGAATCGAAGGCGAGGAACTCGCGCTGCGACGCGCCTACGACTCTTCGGGAATCTCGCCGCGAACCATTGGACTGATCGAGGCACACGGCACGGCGACGCCCGTAGGGGACGTGGTTGAGATTCAGGCATTGACTCGGGTTTTTGGCGAGCGTAAAGATGCATTCCCTCACTGCGCCATCGGCACGGTAAAGTCAATGATCAGCCACACCATTCCCGCGTCCGGCGTCGCCGGGCTGATCAAGACAGCGCTGGCCCTGCACCATAAGGTTCTTCCACCAACGATCAATTGCGACATGCCGAACCCTAAATTAGAACTGGAGAAGACTCCGTTTTACGTCAACACCGAGGCCCGTCCATGGATCCATGGAGGCCCCGAGCCTCGGCGGGCGGGCATCAACTCGTTCGGTTTCGGCGGGATCAACGCCCACGTGATCGTTGAGGAGTACGCCGAACCGCCAACCATTGCCGGTGAACAACACGGGTCTCAGATGCGCGGGCATCTTCCTGCGTGGGAAAGCGAAGTCTTCATCCTCGAGGGAACGAGCGCGGCAAGCATCGTGTCCGAGATCGACCGTCTGGCGGAGTTCCTCTCCGGATCAGGCGATCAGTCTGAGACGCCCTCGTTCGCGCTCTCTGATCTGGCCCACAGCGTGAACTCACGGCTGGGCGGCATCGCCGACTCGTTGCGCCTGGCCATCATCGCGACTGACCTGGGAGATCTGACGGCAAAGCTCGATCGCGCCAAGCAGAAGCTCTCGGATCCGACTTGCAAACGCATCAAGGAAGTATCCGGGATCTATTACTTCTCGCGGCCCCTCGCGCGAACCGGCAAGACGGCGCTCCTCTTCCCGGGCGAGGGCTCGCAGTACACCCATATGCTGGCGGATCTTTGCCTGCACTTTCCCGAGGTACGCGCCTGGTTTGATCGCGGCGATCGAATTTATCGCGATCATCCGCGCGGAACGGTACTCAGCGACGTACTGTATCCACGACCAACGTTCACTGACTCAGCCCGGTTGGAATCCGAGCATCGGTTGATGCAGATGGACATGGCCATCGAAGCGGTCCTGACGGCCAATGCTGCCGTCCACACTCTGCTGACCGGCCTTGGAATCGAAGCGGACGTGGTGGTTGGTCATAGCACTGGTGAATATTCAGCGATGGCCGCCGCGGGCGCCATGGATCTCACAACTGATGATCAAGTGGCGGCGTTCAGCCTCGCCCTGAATCGCCATTACCCGGCGGCCTCCAATAGTGACGGAATCCCACGGGCAATGATGCTGGCTATCGGCGCGGGTAGAGAGCAGGCAGAGTCGATCGCCCGCGAAGCCGGCGGTGACGTCTTCCTGGCGATGGACAACTGCCCACACCAGGCGGTGCTCGTGGGCGAGCGGTCCGCGGTCGAACGGGCGCGAGAGATCACGAAGCGTGAGCAACTGATCTACGAAGAGCTCACCTTTGATCGTGCGTACCACACCGCTTTGTTCAAGCCGTACGCCGAGAACCTCAGAGCAGTCTTCGACGAGGTTGAGATTCACGAGCCAGCCATCGCGCTGTATTCCTGTACCACGGCCGCCGAATATCCGAGTGACCCAGGCGCGGTCCGCGAGCTCATCATCGAGCACTGGAGCAGCCCCGTCGAATTTCAGCGAACAATTGAGACGCTTCACGATTCCGGCGTGCGGCTGTTCGTCGAATCTGGCCCTCGCGGGAACCTGAGTGCCTTTGTCGAGGACATCTTGCGGGGACGTGAATTCAGTGCCATTCCCGCCAACGTGATGCGCCGTTCCGGGGTCACGCAGCTCAACCATCTCGTCGGGCAGCTCGCGGCACACGGAATGGACTTGAACTGGGACTTCCTCTTTCAGTATCGACCTGTGAGGCGCATCGAGCTGGACTCGCCTGCCAACTCCGGCGCGACCCCGCGGGCAGGGCGAAAGATCGGGCTGTCGACCACCTGGCCGATGCTCACGATATCCGACGAAACGGCAAATGACCTGCGCTCACAGGCGAACGCTCCCGCCAGTCCAGAACGCTCACCGGTCGTCTTTTCGGCCGCACCAAGCAGCGACCAACTGCTCGAATCCCCGGCGGCGGCGACGTCAGACGAGATCATCGGGGAAGGGCCGGCGGCCGACGTCCAAGCCTCGGAGGCTGATTTCTCGGCGCTCGAATTCGAACCGCCCATCGACGTGTCGGCACCTTCAGCCGGGCCGGAAATCCTCCAATCGTTCTTTGAAACGATGGGTGAGTTCCTTACAACGCAAGAGGACGTCATGCAGGCCTTCTTCGCGGGAGGTTGGTTGGAGGACCCGTCGAACCAACCAGTCTGGAACGCGGCCGTCGAAATCGATTCCGACCAGTGGAGGCTGACCGGCACAAGTGGAAGCCCATCACGGCACACGCTCGGCAGTTCGACGTCCGAGTCTCGCCGCGCAACAAACAAGCCGCTTCTCGGAGCGATCGTCGATCACGTCCCGGGCATCGCGCTTACCGCGCGTCGTGTCATTGATCGTGACGAAGACTTGTATCTCGATGACCACACGCTCGGGCACGGTCTTGCCGGAAGCCGCGGGTCGGCTATGGCGATGATGCCGTTGACGATGAGTCTTGAAATTCTGGCTGAGGCAGCCGCGGCGCTGCGACCCGGAAGAACAGTTGTGGGTTTGCGCGACGTGCGAGCGTACCGCTGGCTGGCGTTCGACGATCGTCCGCAGCAGATCCAGGTCTCCGCGACCACGCTTCCGCCGGTCCCAGGAGTCGATCTCGTTCGCGTGACGCTCACCAACCTCAGCGAGGACGAAAGAAAGGACGCAGACGCTGCGTCGCCTGTCGTCGAAGCGATCGTGGAGCTTGCGGATCGCTATTCACTGGCTCCCATCCCACAGAGCGAAGTCCTCGGGTCGCCCTCCAGACTGGCCGGGCCTGAGCTATACCGATCCGTAATGTTTCACGGCCCGATGTGGCAGGGTGTGGAGTCGATGGATGTCGTCGGTTCGTCGGGCGCCGAGGCCACGCTGCGTGTTCTCCCATCCAATCGGTTCTTTCGCCAACTGAGCCGCCCGGAATTCGAGATCGATCCGATCACACTCGACGCGGCCGGTCAGGTCGTCGGATTCTGGACGTCGGAGCTACTCGAGACCGGCAAGATCGTCTTCCCATTTCGCGTGGAGCGCATCGATATTTACGGTCCTGCCGCGTCCTGCGGAAGTCGCGTCCAATGCCGGGCGGCCATCCAGCTTATCGGCGACCGCCTGACGACATCGACGATCGACGTCATTGGGGAGGACGGAAGACTGTGGATGCGCATAACCGGTTGGCAGGACAAGCGTTTTGACCTGCCGGCGCAATTTGAGCCGCTGATGCTTCCGGATGGCACGACCGACCTGTCGACCATCTGGCACGCGCCAATGATGCCGTACGGCGAAAACGGCGTCATCGAATGCCGTCGGAGCCTGGCCTCGATCGAATCGGATCGCGCCTTCTGGCTGCATGTTTGGTCCAGCGCGGTACTGAACGCCGAGGAACGTGACGAGTTCCATTTGCTCAGAACACCCGAACCGAGGAGACTCGAGTGGCTCGCGGCCCGCACCTCTGCCAAGGAGGCGGTGCGATCGCTGGCGCGCCTACATTTTGGCTTGGACATCAAGCCAGCCGACATTCTCATTTTTCACGATGATTTGGGAGCGCCCCAGGTGCACTGTGCGGCGTTTGCCGGATCAGGCGTGACGCCGGTAGTCTCACTCACGCACAGTGCCGGCCACGCCGCTGCTCTCGCTGGGATCGTCGCGACGTCCGGTGGAAAGCCGACCGCCGGCATTGGTATCGATATGGAGCAGTTGAGACCGTTGCCTGAAGGGTTCATCGAGACCGCGCTCGATGAATCCGAACGGGCTATTCTCGATACAATGGGCTTGGGCGATAGCGACGAATGGTTGCTTCGATCCTGGTGTGCGAAGGAAGCCATCGCAAAGGCCCTCGGCTCGGGACTGGTCCACGGACCAGGCTCGGTGCTGATCACTTCGATTGAACCCAGCCTAGGCATCATCATCGCGCGGACGACCGGCGCTTTGGTGGGCACGTCGTCACAAGCACACATGGCCCACACGGGATGCGATGCTGAACTGATTTTTGCCACCGCTGCGTGCGAATTGCACCGGTACGAAGATCAATAGGTCACTACAGTGCGTCCAACCATGGGAAGGAAATCTTAGGATGTCGTCATTAGACACTGACGTTCTCACCGATGTGCTCAGTCTCATGAGCCAGATGGCCGGTGACTGGGAATACGACGGCGAGATCGGTCCTAAGACCCTGCTTCTCGCCGAGCTCGGATTGGAATCCCTTGATCTCGTGGTGTTGGGGACAATGATCCAGCAACGATATGGCCGGTTACCCTTTGCTGAGTACCTGGCGGAGATCGGGCAACACCCGCTCGAAGAGCGGGACATCTCGGTAGCCGATCTCGTCCAGTTCGTTTCGGATCACGCGACCAAGCGAGTCGGCGGTGGCGCACGATGACGGCAAACGTCATATTCATCGGATTGGACGGGGCAACTTTCACCGTCCTGGATCCGCTGATGGACAAAGGCGTGATGCCGAATCTGCGCGATCTCATCCAGCGAGGCACGCGTGGCACGCTGCGCAGCATCATCCCGCCGCTTACTCCACCGGCCTGGACGTCGATGATGACCGGCAAGCGGCCGGGTCAGCACGGCGTGTTCGACTTCTTTCAAAAAGAGTCGCGTGACAGCGAGTATTTCCAGTTCAGCAACTCGCAGAGTGTCCAGTCCGCCACGATCTGGTCGTTAGCTAGCGCGAACGACAAACGAATCATTTCGCTCAATTTTCCGTTGATGTTTCCTCCACCGGAACTGAACGGCAGCGTCGTTCCGGGCGGATGGATCCCCTGGAAGCAGCTGCGACTTGGCTGCTATCCGCCCGGATTGTTCGACCGGTTGAAGGAGCTTCCCAGTTTCAGCGCCCAAGAGCTCGCATTTGACATGACGCTCGAGGCCAAGGCGATCGAGGGTTGCGAGGAGAACGAGTACGCGGACTGGATTCGGCTTCACGAACGCCGCGAAAACCGGTGGTATGACGTGCTCGACTACCTCGTGCGAACCGAACCAGCCGAACTCATCGGGATCATGTTCGATGGGGTCGACAAGCTTCAGCATCTGTGCTGGCGATTTCTCGATCCGGCGTACATTCCGGCCAACCCAACGCCGTGGGAGACGGAGATCATCGGGCTATGTGAAGACTATTTCCGAAGGCTCGATCTCAATATCAAGCACATCGTGGACCTCGGCGGTCCGGGTGCCACCATCGTCCTCGGGTCTGATCACGGTTTCGGCCCAACAGAAGACATCTTTTTTGTGAACTCGTGGCTTGAACAAGAAGGTTTTCTCGCGTGGTCCGATGAATGGAACACGCCGGTTGACGATCGTCCGATGGTTGGGTTCGGACAGATGACACGACACGTCTACCAGATGGACTGGAACCGAACACGAGCGTATGCGGCGACTCCGAGCAGCCAGGGAATTCACATTGTCAGTCGCAGGCCGGACGGAAGCGCCGTCTCTGCCGATGAGTATCGCGCGACCCGCGATGAATTGATCCATCGCTTGCAGCAGCTACGAAACCCGCGCACCGGTCTTCCGGTCGTGGAGAGGACGTGGACCAAGGAGGAGGCGTTTTCGGGGCCGTTCGACGAGATCGCTCCCGACGTCACGCTCACGCTCGCTCCCAAAGGAGCAATTTCGATCCTCAGGTCCGCGTCGATCTTCGTCCAGATGGCGGAGCCCAAGGGTAACCATCGCTGGGATGGTATCTTCATCGCGGCTGGCCCGACGATCAAATCTGGACACAGCGTCGATGAGTTGTCGCTGCTCGATCTCACTCCATTGATCCTTTACAGTCTGGGAATCCCAGTCCCTAAAGATGTCACGGGCAGGGTACCAATCGAGATCCTGAACCAAGACGCTCTCGAATCGAACCCGGTGACCTACGTCGACGCGGGAACCCAGATCCAGCACGTCTCCGAGATCGATGTCGACATAGACCAAGAGGCGGAAGAAATCATACTCAAGCGTCTGCGCGCGCTTGGATACGTCGAATGACAGGCTTGGTGAGCATAGATGCCGAAAGTTAAGCTCCGGAACGGTCTGACGTTCCATTATCAACAGGCTGGCGACGGCCCTGACCTGATCATGGTTCACGGGCTATCCGGGAACCTGGCGTCGTGGAACCTGAAAATCGTGCCAATGCTCTGGGACCACTTCCGTGTCCTCACCTACGATCTCCGAGGTCATGGGTACAGCGACGCTCCGAAAACGGGATACACACTCGACGACATGGTCAGCGACTTGAACGAGCTGATGGATGAGCTCGATATCGACCGAGCGTCCATCGTCGGACACAGCTACGGGGCCGACCTCGCCTTGTATTTCGCGCTGTTGCACCCCGATCGCGTGGAGACGGTAATCGCGATTGAGGCCGCCCTTCCCGCCATGATTTACCTGCGAAGCGTCGATGACTGGGAAGGCTGGACGTACTGGTCGGACGTCCTGAAGCAGGTGGGGTTTGAAGTTCCACCGGAACGACGCACGGATGTCGATTACCTGCTGCGAAAGAGCCTGGACGTGCCGAAGCGCTGGGGACCGCTCAATGGACTTCCGCGTAACACCAAGAATTACCTGAAATTGCTTGACGACACGTCGATCGCACCGGACTCGATGGTCGTCGGCTCGCTCACGATGGACCGCATCAAAGACATCAATGCGCCGGTCGTGCTCCTTTATGGCGAAGGGTCCGCCTTCATGGGAACATGCGACGAACTTTGCGCCCGTCTACCGAACGCCAGAAAGGTGCTGCTGCCGCGGACCGATTGGGGGCATTTCGCACCGCTTGAACAGCCTGAACTCGTCGCGGAACAGATCGAGATCGCGATGTCGGCGCTCAGCGAGGAGGAACGATCCGGATGAATGCCAGCACGAATGGTAATTCGGGCGCGCCCGTTCTGGTCACCGGTAGCTCGACCGGTTTGGGTTTGGAAACCGCTGTCTATCTTGCCGGCAAGGGGTTCAAGGTCTATGCGACTCTGCGGGATCTCTCCAGATCGGATGCAATCCAGCGCGCAGCGTCCGAAAAGGGCGTCCGTGTCGAGATTCTTCGGCTTGACGTCACCGAACCCGAGAGCATCGACAGCGCGGTAGCACAGATCGTTGAGACTGACGGCCGCATCTACGGGTTGGTGAATAACGCCGGCATAGCCTTGCGTGGCTGCCTCGAAGATCTCGATGATGACGAGATTCGAAGTGTGTTCGAGGCGAACGTGTTCGGCACCTTCGCTGTCACGAAACGAGTCCTGCCACACATGCGCCAGGCACGCGACGGCAGGATCATCAACATGTCATCGGTTGGCGGCCGGATCTCCTCGTTTGGGCTCTCGATGTATTGTTCGACGAAGTTCGCGATCGAGGGGTTTGGCGAAGCGCTCTACCTGGAGACGGCGCCCTTTGGCGTGAAAGCGATCCTGATCGAGCCCGGGATCATCAACACGTCGAGATGGAGTCACAACCGCGGGAACGCGCGCAGAGCCGTTGATACGACGAGCCCGTACTTCCGCCTGTTTCACAGAGCCGAAGCACTGGCTGACCGGCGCGTGGAGATGTCCCGTACACAACCCGAGGATGTCGCCAGGGCCGTTCACCGTGCGTTGACGGACGAGAACCCGCGCCTGCGCTACGTCGTCGGCCGGCCCGCGGGGGTGGCCATACTGGCTCGACGTTACCTCCCCGAGCGGATGTTTGACCGGCTCTATTTCGGGTCCATCCTCCGTGATATCACCAAAGAGGATGATCTGGAACCAGTCGACTCGACAACGGTGGCTCCGCAGCAATGACAGCAGGGAGGATCTCCGTCGGTCTCACTGACTGGGGCGAATTCGGCCCCCATCAACCAGTTCCAGGTCACGTTCGCGCGTGTTGTATCGCTTGACTATCGCCGACAGCGCAGCGAAAATTGTCCGTACACGCTATGATTGTCGTCTGGCAAGCAAGGTGTGCGAACAAACGAGACGATGCAGACACTCGTACGTTACATATTTGAACTGTCATGGGTATGTCCCCGATCGATTCGGGACGGCGTCGCCGGACCGCGAATTACGGGGATTCTGACGTGGTTGGAACCGGGCTCCCGCCGTTGCGCGAACCGATGAATCGAGGCCCCGCGTGACACCGCGCATTTTGCTTACATGTTGGCCGTTCGTTGGGCATATCAGTCCTTTCATGGCAGTTGCCCTCGAGCTCAAACGACGCGGTCACGACGTCGCAATCTATACCGGCGAAACCGTGAGATCGGCGGTTGAAGCAGAGGGCATCACCGTTTTTCCGTTTCGACGCATAGACGAACCTCATGCGTACGATCTCGTCGCGCGAATGGATACGGCGGGGCCCAATCAGCGGCCCAAGATTCGCGACATCGCGGCGATTTTTCGTGAGTGGTTCGCCGAGACTATCCCCGATCAAATCGCCGATTTGGAGCCGATCGTTGAAGACTGGCGTCCTGATGTCATCGTCACGGAAACCGCGATGTGGGGGCCGGTGGTTGTGCTGTGGGAGAAAACCGGGATTCCAGTGGTGATGATGTCCACGATGTTGAGCAGCCTCATTCCGGGACCGGGGGCACCGATCTCCGCGCTCGGAATGCCGCCTCCCAGTACGGTCCCGCAACGGCTACTTGGAGCGCTGGTGAACAGAGTCACGAGTCTCGCCGGAAGATCGATGCGCCAACGCGTGGATGAGATCCGCGCCGGGCACGGCTTGGCTTCGCTCGGATGTACGGTGAATCAGTTCACGGCCAGACTCCCACTTTATCTGGTTGGAAACGTCAGGGAGTTCGACTTCAATCGAACCGACCTTCCGGCATCGGTGCAATACGTTGGTCCGCTTCAGTGGCGTCGCATGGCGGAGCCCGTAGATTCCGGTTGGCTCGATAGCATTCCAACCGACAAGCCATGGGTTCATGTGACGGAGAGTACCTTGCGATACGGCGAGCCGTTCGTACTCAAGGCCGCCGAAGCCGGGCTTTCCGATGGATCATACGAACTCATCATGACCAGTGGGGCACATCGTGAGGTTGAGTCGCTCTCCGCGCCTCAGCCATCCGACCATGTCCATGTAGCGCGGTGGATCGACCACGAGGAACTGCTCCCGCGGTGCGCGGCAATGGTGAGCACGGGTGGCGCCGGAACGATCATGGCCGCGGTTCTGGCGGGAATTCCGCAAGTCGTCATCCCGACCGCATGGGATAAACCAGACAATGCCGTGCGCATCGCCGCATCCGGTGCGGGAATTAGGCTAGCCCCAGGGGACTGCAAACCCGAGCGACTTCGCCAGGCGGTCGATCACGTCGTGCACGATCCGAAGTACGCCGAGAACGCGAGGCGCATTCGGGCCTTACTGAGGGCCGCTCAGGGTCCTGCTCGCGCCGCTGAATTGCTCGCGGAACTCACGCGCCGTCACGCATCCGAATCCGTGGGGATGGAAGTAACAGGGCTACGGACTCAGTAGTCGAGGAGGAAAATGGTGGGGACAAATTTGGCACCCAGAGCGATTCGGAAGCGAAAACCACGTAAGGCGCTCTGGTTTGCGCTGGCGTTCGTATTGCTGCTCATGCCCGCAATTCCGGCGATCGCCGCGAGTTCTCCGGTCCGCGTCGTCAACACCCCTGGGTTTGGCGACGTTCAAAACAGCTTCTCCTGGTCCATGGCGTGGTTCAAGGGCAGCCTGTACGTGGGCACCGTTCGCAACGAGCAATGCGTGGAGTACGCGACGTACGAGTTCTACGGCGTCGGCAACTATCACTATTCCGTCCACCCGACCCCCTACGTGACGTGCACGCCCGACAAATATGACCTCGATCTACGAGCTGAGATCTGGAGATACACACCGTCGTCAACATCCTCAGGAACCTGGCAGCGAGTCTACCAGTCACCGGCCGATGTGCCGATCACGGAAGAACCCGGAAAATACGTCGCGCGCGACATGGGTTTTCGTGGCATGGTGGTCTACACGGATCCGAACACGGGTCAGCAATACCTGTTCGTTGGCGGCGTGACCGCGGGCTCATTCATCCAGTCCGTTCATGACAACTACGCGCCGCGCATTCTTCGCACATCTGACGGGGTCAATTTCACGGCGCTCAACGGCGCCCCGGACCTCATCTACACGGTCCACGACCCGGTCAACGGCGAGAAGCCGATCGGCTATCGTGCCATGATCGTGTACAAGAATCGCTTGTTCGTCACCGCGTCGAGCGGTCTCACCGGCGATGGAGTGCTTGAAGAAGTCGGACAACCGCTCTCCAATAGTCCGACGTTCACCCAGGTGAGCCCAAAGGGCACTCAGGTCTATGAATTGGCGGTGTTCAACAACCAGCTGTATGCCGGTATCGGCGACACCGACAACGGGTATGGAGTCTGGCGAACCACGGCCACGGGTAGCCCATTTTTCAACTTCACGCAGGTGGTCACGGACGGGGCTGGCCGTGGCAAAGAGATTTCGTCCGTGGTTTCGATGTACGTGTACAACAATCGGCTGTACGTAGGTGCGAGCGGGTGGTATAACACCATCTTCCCGCCGTCAGAAATGATCCGAATCGCGCCTGACGACTCGTGGCAACTCGTGGCCGGGACGCCGAGAAGTACTCCACAGGGGTTCAAATACCCGATCAGCGGACTGCCAGACGGCTTTGGCAATGTATTCAACGCGCACTTCTGGCGTATGACCGACATCAGTCATGGTCTTTACGTTGGGACGAACGACTGGAGTTGGCTGCTAAGCAGCGTCCCAATCCTGAACACGTTGTTGAACTATCAGTTCGGATTTGACGTTTGGGGAACCTGTGACGGTCAAACCTGGTTCCGGGTAACGAGCAACGCATTTGGAACCGGCCCATACAACTTCGGTGCCCGGACGTTGCTGACGACTCCATACGGGGCCTTCCTCGGCAGCGCCAACCACGTCCAGGGGACCTTCGTCTACGGGACGGACGGAACACAGGGCCTGCCTCAGTGTGCGCCATTCTCGATCTCTGACTTCTGGAACACTCCATTCGGCTCGATCGTCAATGGAATCAGCGGTTCTTTGAAGCGGCCGATCAGACAGCCGTCAACGAGTGGCAGTTTGTTCCTCCCTGGCGCCGACACGTCTCGTCCGCATCTGTTGCAGGCCGACGTGCAGGGGCAGGGAACCGTTCTCTCGTGGGACCCGGCGCAAGGCGCGACGCAGTACCAAATCCTTCGTGCGCCATACATCCCGAACTCACAGGCTGGAGTCCCCGCGCCCCAGCAACCGCCGCTCACGCGACCGAATGATCTCCCCATTACAGGTCCTGACGCACTCGCTGACGGTCCTCCGGCACAGGGCGTGAGTGTGCTTGGTAACTTCGTCAACATCGGAACGACATCGGACGCGTACTTTGTCGACAGCACGGCCGTCCCCGGAACGCAGTACGCGTATACCGTTCAGTCCGTTGGCCCGTCGAGTCAAGTTTCGACCGCGACGTCGAACATGGTCATCGTTCCGGATAACGCGCCGTCCATCACCTTCGACGACGTCGTCAAGGCGATCAACGGACTGGTTTCGCAAGGCCAGATCTCGCAGGCTACCGCGAACTCCTTGATCACCATGTTGAACAGCGCGCAATCCCAATTCGACCAGGGCAACCTGTCGCAGTCCGTCCAGACCCTGGGAACCGTGGTGGGTCAGGTCATGCCAAGCACCGGGACGATCTCGGACGCCGTCAACGCGCAGGACTTGGCCGTGCAGCTTTCGTCGCTGCAACGGCGCGTGGCCTTGTCGAACATCGCGGGAACCGAAACCAGCACGCCGATTGATAACGGAACGCCGTCCAGTCCGCGTCCGAGTAGTGGTGGGACCACTCCAACTGGAGGCGGCGGCTGGGGAAGCCTGACAAATCCGCTCTTTCCGTACGGTTTCCCGTCTATCCGCGCGGCCCGGTAAGCTCGACACAACCGGGTTGAATCTCGTCAGGTGCTTCATCGAGGGCGGCCATCGCGGCCGCCCTCTCTCATCGTCAGTGGAGTCGAACCGCGAATCTCGTTGAACCGCTCAATTGCGGTTACTGAGAGTGACCTTCATGGTGCTGCGATGCGTGCACGGGCACGGTTGACAGCCAACCCATACGTGATCGAATCACGTGCTGCAGAAGGACCTTCGTTCCGCGTCGCCGTTGACCTGGTTCGCCCAACGATTCGTGTAATTCAGCGCACAGGGGCGTGTTACACTGCGGTACTGGACGAAATCGAATAGTAATCCGGAGGCCAAGATGCTTGCACTCAGCGGTGAGGACGTACGCGCGCTCGTTCCGATGGACCGTGCGATTCAATTGATGAAGGAAGTCTTTCAGGAGCTGTCGGCCGGTCGCGCGTTCTCTCCGCTCCGAACACCGGTTGACGTGCCGTCTGAATCCGCCGTGACGCTCTTCATGCCCGCGTTCGTACCGTCACAGCAAGGTCTCGGGCTCAAGATCGTATCTGTCTTCCCGAACAATCGTGCCTCCGGCAAGCCGACGATTCACGCGCTGGTGGCGCTGGTGAGTGCCACGACGGGCGAGCCGCTGGCGGTCATGGATGGCACCTTTCTGACGGCGCTACGGACAGGCGCGGTGTCCGGGGCGGCCACAGACCTTCTTGCTCGACCGAACAGCAGTGTTTTGACCTGCATCGGGGCAGGCACTCAGGGTGTGACTCAGGCATGGGCTGTCGCCACCGTACGGCCAATTGAGCGTATCTACGTCGCGGATATCAACGCCGATTCCGTTCACTCGTTTGCCCAGCGGCTCACCGCTCTGGCACCTGAGCACGGCCACAAGGTCGTCGCGGTTACCGACCTGCGTCAGGCCGTCTCCGAGTCGGACATCATCTGCACAGCCACGACTTCTCGCTCCGCTGTGTTTGACGATGACGCGCTCAAGCCCGGCGCTCACATCAACGCAATCGGAGCCTTCACGCCTGAGATGCAGGAGATACCGGTTGCCACAGTGAAACGAGCCACCATTGTGGTCGATGCCGTGGATGCCGTGCTGGCCGAAGCAGGAGATCTGATCATTCCAATTGATCGAGGTGAACTCAATCGAGATCGCGTCTCCCTGGAACTCGGGCATTTGGTGAGTGGCGCGAACGGGCGCACGACCGACACCGAAATAACACTGTTCAAATCGGTCGGGAACGCTGTGCAGGACATCATCGTGGGGCACGAGGCGTTTGCCATGGCCGAAGCGCAGCGTCGCGGTCAGCAGATTCACCTCTAGCCACGAGCGGGGCTTCGAATCGGCAGGAATCGACAGCGTCAAAACGGCCCGATCGGCAATCGATCGGGCCGTTCGCCACGCTTCCGTTTAGGAGGATGGGGGCTAGCCTGCTCCGGTCAGCGACAATATCGCCGGACGGGTCTCCATGGGGCACACGCCTGCCGGACATTCGCCTGCCTGGATGTGCGCGTCGAATTCCTCAGGAAACGCTCGCATCATCCCGAGTAACGGCATCGGAGCCACCTGGCCCAGACCACACAGCGATAGGTCGATGACGTGTTGGCTGGTCTTCTCGATGAGCCCGATCTCTCCCTCTCGCGCCTCGCCGTTTCGGATGCGATCCACGATCTCGAGCAACGCCGGATTGCCCAAGCGGCACGGCGTGCATTTGGCGCAAGACTCATACCGGTTGAAGGCGGTCAGGTACCGAGCGAAGTCGACGGCGCAGACTGATTCGTCAAAGACGACGAACCCGCCTGATCCAAGCATTCCACCCGCTTCGGTCATCGAGTCAAAGTCGACGGTCAGATCGAGTTGGTCCTCTTTCAACGGCCCGGCTGAGACGCCGCCTGTCTGAACGCCTTTGAAGGTATATCCCTCTTTCATCCCGCCCCAGATGCCGAAAATGAGGTCACGAAGCGACAATCCCATCTCGACCTCGGCCAGCCCGATGCGGGCCACCGGGCCCTGAACCGTCACGAGCTTCGTGCCCTTGCTCTTCTCGGTCCCCAACGACGCATACCATTCCCCGCCGTTGTTGATGATGCTCGGGATAGAGGCGTACGTTTCGGTGTTGTTGAGCACCGTGGGCCGGCGCCAGACGCCCTCCTCGACCGATCGCGGCGGTTTGGTTCGCGGCTGTCCGCGCAATCCCATTAGCGAATACATGAGCGCGGACCCTTCGCCGCAGATGTAGGCACCACCACCGGTGCGCGTCTTGACGTGGCAGGACACACCGGTGCCGAGGATGTTGTCACCCAGGAGGCCAAGGTCATACGCTTGCTCGACGGCCTTGCGGAAGCGCTTGATGGCGAGAACGTGCTCACCACCCACATAGTTGTATCCGTGTGGCGTCTCGAGCGCGAAACAACCAATCATGATGCCTTCGAGCACCACATGCGGGTTGCTCTCGATCAGGCGCCGGTCCTTATATACGTTCGGCTCGCCCTCATGGCTGTTGGCGACGACGAACTTAGGCCAGGCCGGCGTGCGACGACCACTCTCCCATTTGATTCCAGCGGGGAATCCCGCTCCACCGCGGCCACGGACGTTGGCGGTCTTGACCTCGCCAACGACGGCATCGGGCGTCATGTCGAACAATGCCTTGATCCAGGCGCTATAGCCGCCGACCGCGATGTAGTCCTCGATCGACTCAGGATCGATGACGCCTGCATGTTCGAACAGCAGGCGGCGCTGCATCTTCAGATACGGGTGCTCGTCGAACGGGGCGATTCCCTTGAACGGTGAATCAGAGCGGACGCCCATCGCCCAATCAGTAATGACGTCGCCTCGCTTGATCGCCGCCACGAGATCGGGCACGCGGTCGGTTGTGATGTTTGCGTACACGACCGGTGGATGATTCGGCCCGCTGACCTCGACGAACGGCTCAGCCCAGCACCAGCCGCCGCAACCGACCTGTCGTAGTTCCGCGTTCAGTCCAGACCGCTCGAGCGCCAGCCGCAAATGGTCAAAGGTCTTGCCCGCGCCACGCGCGAGACTGCATTCGCTGATCCCAACGCTGACAGTCCAGGTTCCGCCACTCAGTCGTTTCGACCATCGATCGGACGCGGCAGTGGCATAGCTGTGGAAATCCTCGCGACTATTCAACGCCATCGAGTTCCTCCGGAGAACGACCGTTGCGAATGGACTGCATCACGTCGGCAAGGCGTTCGCGGGTAAGGTTTCCGACATACGTGTGGTGATCGATCTGAACGCATGGCGCCAGATTGCAGACACCAAGGCACCCGTTCACAACTTGAATCGAGAACGTCCCATCGGGGGTCCGTCCGTCGGCGCCAATCTTCTGACCATCGTGAACTTCCTCGATCAAGCGTTCGGAGCCCATGACGTAGCATGCCGCGCCGTGACAAAGAAGCATTGCGTGCTCACCCGGCGGATCGGTGCGGAAATCCGCGTAGAAGGTTAGAAGTCCGTAGATTCGATTGACGGTCACACCGAGATGATCGGCGATTTCCTGAGCAGCCTCACGGGGCACCCATCCATAAAGGAGCTGCGCTTCCTGGCAGGCCCCAAGAATCAGCTCCTGTGCTTCGGAATAACCGTCAGGGGTGAAATCACGCGCGAGGATGGAGCGGAGTGGTTCCAGATCGATCGCTGGCGCGGAATCAACTTGATGAGACAACTCGCCGCCTCTCTGATTCTGCGAGTCCTCCGAATTTGGACTCCGACGCGGAACCCGCCTCGCAGTATAGCAAGGTGGTTAGGACCGAACAACGACCAATTCCGCGTGATTTCAAACAACCCACCCGTGGAGACGTTCGGCCCGACGATTGATACACTTCGCGTCGCATGCGGACCAGGTTTCCGATCAACGTACGTTCATATCTTGAGGAGATCTCGGAGTGTGGTGGTGGGATCGCGTCATTGACGACAAGATCAAGACGGCGCAAGACCACGGCGCCTTTGACAACCTGGCGAATCACGGACGCCCGCTGCCGAACGACGGAGAGCCCTCCGGGGAAGACTGGCTTGCGAACCACCTGCTGCGTGAAGCGGGTGTGTTGCCGGCGTGGCTCCAGCTTCGCAAAGATATCTACCATGAGCGAGACGGAGTGCTGGCAGCGCTGCGTGAATACGACGAGGAGCGTCAGCGCCTCAATCCGGTGGATCCACGTCACCAGGCGATTCTCGTTCGACTCGAGGAACGTTATTCAGCACGTGCACGCGAGATCAACAAAAAAATCGACGAGCACAACCTGCGCTGCCCATCGATCTCTCTTGAGATTCTACGGTTTCAAGAAGATTGGATTCGTCGCCGCCGGTCCGCTTATTGACTGCAGATCTTCCGGACCTTTTCCACTAACGACGGTGGGGCGGAAACATCACGGCAGCAGCGGCGCACAACCCGAAGCACATTCTCCTCGAAGTGAAAGCGATCCCGGCACGGTGGACAGTCGTCGAGGTGGTGTTGCACCTCCACTTGCTCCTCCGCCGAGAGTTCACGATCGAGGTATTCGTAGAGCCGGTCCAGGGTTTCTTTGCAATCACCCATGGGACGCTTCTCCAGCGTGTCTGGCATCCACCAGCGAGCCAACGAGCACTCGTTGCAGCCGGCGGCGAGCCCGGTGCAATCGAGACATCACGGTTCCAATCGGTATGTCAAGAATGTCCGCAATCTCACGATAGGCAAATCCTTCGACGTCGGCAAGCAACACGACCTGTCGGAACTCTTCGGAAAGGGATTCCAATGCGGCCACAACCCTGTCATCCGTGATACTGGCGAGCACTTCCTCCTCTGGTCCCCGCGACTCCGGCTGGAACCCCGAATCAATGAGGTGTGCGTAAACGTAATACTCTTCGACGTCGTCAAGTGAAGTACTCCGAGGCTGTCTAGTCCGCTTCCGATACTCGTTGATGAAAGCGTTCGTCATGATCTTGAACAACCAAGCCCTCAAATTTGTGCCCGGTGTGAACCGATCGATCGACCGAAACGCCCGCAAATAGGTTTCCTGCACCAGATCCTCGGCGTCGGCCGGGTTCCGGGTCATGCGTACCGCGGTTCGATACAGAGAATCGATGTGACTGAGCGCATCCTGCTGGAGGCACTCCCGAACTGGATCGGGATGACGGCCGTTTTCAGTCACCAGGTTACGCCCCTTACTATTGAGCGTCGCGCGGGAGACACTCAGGTGAGAGCGAGAGGTTCTCGCGTCCTAAAGGATTTGGCGACTCGCATACCCACGAGGTCCAGAACGCTCAGCACCGGCTAACGAAACGTCACCGCTTCCGCCGGCTGAACAGAGCGGAAAAATCACCGTCAAACGACTCAAGGAATTCGTGAACATCGAGCACGTCGTCGACCGACACCGGATCTTCGCTCTGGCCGTTGGGGCCATCATCGATCCAGGTGGCAACATCGTCGAACTCGGTGCCACCGGCGTCGACAACCGCCGCGACGTACGCCTGAGCATCGCAACGCGAACATCGTACCGAAAGCACCCAAAGCTCGCCCTGGCGCTCGATGACCCGGGCGTCGTCAGGAGAGTACTGTTGTTTGCACTTCGAACACTGTTCAAGCACCGAGACCACGGTGCGTCGAACGTCAAATTCGTTGGATTCCATAGCATCTCTTTGAAACTGAAGTGATCAGTTGTCTCGTCTCTTCTCGAAGTCCTCGAAGTCAAGGGAGTTGATGAAATCACGGAAAACGGATAGATCGGTGCCAGCCGGAACGTCGTCACCGGTCCGCTCTCTATCCGGGACGGACTCTTCTTCTTCCTCGGCTTCTTGCTCGAGCGTGACGCCGGCTTTATCCATGACCGATTCGTCAACAAGGATGGGTACTTTTACGCGAACGGCCAGCGCGATCGCGTCGCTCGGACGGCTGTCGATCTCGATAGTCTTCCCGCCCTGATCGATCACGATGCGGGCGTAAAAGACGTCTTGAGACAGATCGGTTACCAGCACCTGTCGCACCACTCCACCCATGTCCTCGATCATCGACTTCATCAAGTCGTACGGGAGCGGACGCGCTGAGGCCATCGACTGCAGCTCCATCGCGATCGCTTCAGCCTCGAATGGGCCGATCCAGATGGGCAGATGCCGTTCCCCTGAAACCTCGCGCAGTATGACGACACGGTGCTGTGTCACCAGGCTAACACGGATGCTTTCAACAACCGTCTCGATCATTCAGGATACCTTCCTCTCGCATCCTGTCGATCCATCAGCGTCGATTCTGAGTCGGTGACGGTTCGAACTGGCGTGTCGGCGAAGGATTGTCTCGACCGATTCTACTACCGGTCCGGGACACAGGCCACCGCTCATTTTGCGAATGAGAACGACGGATCGGACAAGATCTTGGCTTGCGACGGCGGCCAGTACGATACCCACGCCTTACCGATTATCGACGAGATCGGAACGGGGCCAAAGACTCTCGAATCGCTACTATTGTTCCGGTTATCGCCCATCACGAAGACGTAGCCGGGTTGAACCGTCACGTCCTGTGTCGCGATACCGCGCCAATCGGTGGGTGACGAAAGGTAACTCTCTTGCAGCCGATGGTCGTTGATATAGACCGCCCCATCGTGTACGGAGATCTTTTCACCGGGAAGGCCAATGATGCGCTTGATATATGGTTCTGTGTGCTGACCCGGCGGATTGAACACCACGATATCACCCCGAGAGGGTTTCCCAAATGGGTACCAATCGCTCGACGACTTTGACTCCCAGGGAAGCCAGCTGACGTTGAAATGGACGTAGGCGCGACGATTCACGATCAACATTTCGCCGTTCAGCAGGTTTGGCTCCATGCTTTGACCGTCGACACGAAAGTTGAGGACAATGCTGCGGACGCCTACGAAGATCAGTACGGCCAGCAGAAGTGTTTCAATGACCTCTTGAATTGCCGATTTTCGTCGTTTCCGTGTGTCTGCTGGGGTTGGAATGGGCCGCTGTGCCGCGGTATCTACTAGTTCGTCGGTTGCGGCTGGTTCTTGCCGGAGGGAGACGGGCCTCAGCGAGCCCTCGATGTTCTGTGCTCCCAGGGGAAGATCCTTACCGGATCTGGTTTCTCCCACTAGTCCTCCGAATACATAGTCCCTCTCAGTGTGGGACGTGACGCTTCTGCGATTATACATGTCCTCCGGCGCCATCCATGGTCATTTGGGACCACTGTGGGATGTGCCTTTTCTGGACGCCCTTCTACGATTTGTAGACGATTGAGCATCGACGCAGTCGCGCGAGGAGTCGACTCTGCGACTAAAACGTGACTCCAAGTCAGATAGACGACCGACACCCGTCGCGACCGTTGAACCGATTGGGTCGGATCAGGACCTCATTGCCGCCGGAACTGTCCTGGAGAATCGCTACGAGATTCTGCGGGTCTGTGGGCGCGGAGGCATGAGCACGGTCTACGCAGCGCGTGACCTTCGGTTCAGCCATGTTGAACGATTGTGCGCCATCAAGGAGATGGTCGATCGAGCTCACGATCATCAAACTCGCATGTTGCGCCTCGCCAATTTCGAACGCGAGGCGTCGTTGTTGGCAACACTCAGCCATCCGGCCATCCCAAAGATATACGACTTCTTTTCTCGCTCCGGTTTGATTTACCTGGTGCTGGAGTTTATCGACGGCGAGGACCTGGAACACCTCATATCAAGGACCACCGACCCGATCGATGAAGAAACCTTGATCGAATGGTCGGATCAGATCCTCGACGTCTTATCCTACCTGCATGAGCATCAACCTGAGCCGATCGTCTTTCGAGATCTCAAGCCGTCCAATATCATGCTGCGTTCAGATGGTTCCATCTCTCTCATCGACTTTGGCATCGCCCGAACCTTCCAGCCACTGCAGCGCGGAACCATGATTGGCACGGAAGGATACGCTCCTCCCGAGCAGTACCGGGGTATATCCGAGCCTCGCGGCGACGTTTACGCCATGGGAGCAACACTTCACCATCTTTCGACCAAATCGGACCCTCGGTCCGAGCCTCCGTTCACCTTCGCTCAGCGCTTGCCACGAGAGCTGAATCCGGTGCTCACTCCCGAGTTCGAGAGCGTCGTGCTCCGTGCCGTCGCCTACTCCCCAGCCGATCGCTTCCCGTCCGCGGCGGCTATGCAGCAAGCGCTGCAGACCATTGGCCAGCGCGAAGTGGAGCGGAGTTCGGCGACTCACAGCGACCTGCAGGTTGTTCGTGAAGAGGCGGACGAGTTATTTCGCGTCGGCGTTTCCACCAGCGTGGCGCGGGAGCCCGTCGACCAAGACGACTTCGAGCCTGTGGACGAGATCGAAGAGCGGGTCGTCTGGTCGATCCAGACAGCAGATGAGGTCCGAGGGACCGCTACGGTGCTCGGCGACTTCGGTTATATCGGCTCGTACGATCAGCACTTGTACGCGTTCAAATTGCGAGACGGTGGGATCACCTGGCGCTTTCGCGCGCAGCGGGGTATCGTCTCGCGACCGCTTCCTGTCGACGGCAAATTGATCGTTGGATCCGAAGACCACAGTATTTACGCCATTCACATCCACACGGGACGAACCGCCTGGTCGTTTCGCTCCGCGATGCCGGTGCGATCTTCCGCGGTCCAGTACGGAGATGCGATCGTGATCGGATCGGACGACGGCTACTGTTACTGCCTCGACATCGAGCAAGGGCATCTATTGTGGCGGCAACGGGCCTGGGGACCAATCCGTTCCACCCCAGCGATCGCGAACGACATCGTCGTCGTGGGATCCGATGACGGGGCAGTTCACGCGTTTTCCGCGATCGACGGGCGGCAGCTTTGGCGTCATTCCCTTGGGCGGGAGATCTTGTCGTCGCCCGTTATCAGAGGCAACACCGCCTTCATCGGATGCAACGACGGCGGGCTGTACGCCATCGACATCAGCAATGGCAGCAGAGTCTGGGCGATTAAGGCGGACGGTCCGATCATCGCGTCGCCGAGAATCGTTTCGGATGCAGTCATCGTCGGATCGGTCGACGGCAAGATACACGCGGTCGGCATCGCCGATGGCTCAACTCGATGGGTGAGCCAGGTCGCTACCCAGATCACATCGAGCGTCACCATTGAAGGCAGACGAGGTTACGTTGGAACCGTCGACGGATATGTCGTGAGTCTCAACCTGGAAAACGGCGAGGTGGTCTGGAGCCACAAACTCGGCAGTCCGTTGGTGTCAACTCCCGTCAAACACGGCTCAATGCTGATCGTTGGGGCCATGAACGGAAAGGTCTACGGGCTAAAGGCATGAGCGGCAAACGAGCGCGATGGTTGAACATCCGCCCTCGCGCCTTGGTGAGTGCGCGACAGGAACGTGCCAGTGCCGGAACGTCTCACAAGGCGAGGGAATCACGATGCCGATTCGAATAGTCGTTCACATACATAACGAAGATCCATTCGTGGCTGAAGTGGACGACCTTCCAGACCCCAAAGACAACTTCATCGTCGTTCGCCATCCGCGTAAGCGCGATGGTAAAGAGCTTACCTTCATCACCAACGGAGCAACGTCGTTTATGTACCCGTGGAGCCGAATATCATTCATCGAAGTGCTGGACGAGACGCAATCGCACGATTCGGTGGTCGGATTCTTCCGCGAAGAAGGTCGGGTCGGACGGACGTGATCGCCTGTCTTCATGGGCTCGCAAAAACGACGAACGGCCGCCAGATCGGCGGCCGTTCGGTGCATTTATTCTATCGACTACCGTCGAAACGGCGCTAGGAGACGTCTTCTCGAATAGCGTCGTTTGTCGGCTTCGTAACCGCGACGCCATCATCCGACGTCCCATTTGACTCATCGGTTGTCGCGGTGCGAAATTCCTTGATTCCCCGACCCACGGCGCCACCGATCTCCGGGAGCTTGCCGGCACCGAAGATGATAACGACGATGAGCAAGATGAGCACAAGCTCTTGCCAGCCCAAACCGGCCATATTCCAGTTCCTCCGTTCGACGGTTATCGCGCCTGAAGCTTCTGCGGCAAGTATACTGTGCCGACCACCAGATACCCACAACTATGCCACATAGCTTGGCATAATCGCTATGGCGTCGCGCTTGAAGTTCCAGCGCCGGCCGAGTACCAGGACGAAATCTGGGAAAAGCGATCGCTCGGATCCACGATTGGATCTGGATTGACGCCTCGTATCTCCGACGAGACGACGTAGAGGTAGCGCGGATAGTAGAGCACGACCGCGCGGTGCCTGCGTTATGAATTCCTGCTGGAATTGAGCGTAGTCCTGTCGTCTCTTATCCATGTTCGACGTAGTTCTGGCGTCAAGCAGCGCCTTGTCGATGATCTGGTCGCTTATCCCAGTGAAATTGAGGCCTGTACTCGTGTCAGTTGAATGCCAGACATCGAGACAGTCTGGATCACCGTTCGGGTAACTTCCGCCGAACACCGCGGCCGCGAACTGATGACTCGTCAGCGACTGGCTGACCGCGTCCGATGTCGTCGGCTGAACGTCGACACGGATGTGGATGTTGCCCAGCTGCTGAGCGATGGTCTGCGCCATGAGAAGGCGCTGCGGGTCGTCCCCGTTGACGAGTAGCTGGAAACTCAGGCTCACATCGCCATTCTCGAGGACGTCATCCGTCGCGACATATTTCCAGCCAGCCTTGTCGAGCAACGCGCTCGCCTGTTGCGGATTTGGAGCCATGCCCTGCGCCGAGAACGCCCACGATGCCTCAGGTATCGGACTGGATCCCGGTATGACCTGAGATTTGAGCGGTCCATTAGTCAGTTCCGTCGGGTCGATTGCGAGCTGGATCGCCTGCCGGACAATCTGATTCGAGAACGGCGCGATACGGGTATTGAAGAATAGGGCAGTGTAGCTCATCAGCAACGGAGCGTACACAGAGTATTGTCGTGGAATCGCCCCGGCACGGAGCAGTTGGTCGGCGGGAACCGTTCCGGTTGCCTGCACGGATCCACTCTTCAACGCGGCCAGGAGCTTGGCGGTGTCGTCGAAATAGCGGATGGTCAGATCGTTCAACCTGGGCTTGGTGCCGGAATAGCCCGCGAAGGCCCGAAGCTTGATCTCCTGCTGTTGCGTGTCGAACGACGCGAAGCTGAACGGGCCAGTCCCGACCGGCGCGGCGTTGAACGGATTAGTGGGCAGATCTCGCGCCAGCACGCCTCCAAGGATGTGCTTCGGCAGGATCGGCAAATTCAAGTAGTTGACGAACGGCGAAAACGCATCCATCAGGTGAAAGACGACTGTCTTGTCGTCGGGCGTTTCAACAACGATCGGTCGCCAGAACTGCGAAAGCTGCGGACTGCCGGGGAACCCCTGAGACTGTACCAACCCGATCGTGAATCGCACGTCTTGCGAGGTTAGCGGTGCTCCGTCGTGCCACGTCAGACCCGATTTGAGCGTTACTGTGTAGGTAAGCCCATCTGAGCTGACGACCCATTTCTCCGCAAGGTCAGGAACGGGTGTGCCCGAGCCATCCACGCGAACCAGTCCATCAAACATCAACGTGGCCAGATCGCGCTCGGTTTGTGAATTCGCGAACAAGGGATTTAGCGTGGTGGGTAGTCCGACATCACCCTCGACGAGAGATCCCGTCGTTTGAAGAGCGCCGGGAGCCGCCGTGGTCGGACTCCCCGCGACGCGCGGAGTCTGGCGTTTACCGCCTGACGACCGCTGGGTGAAATAGACACCGGCCGCGATGACCAGCAACACCATGATCGCCGTTCCAACCCGCGCCATCTGCCGAGGGCGACCGGATTTGGAACGGCGAACCTGACGTCGACTATTGCCGAGATTGGACACGAATACCGCTGTCCAATGTCAACGATTACATGAGTAAATCGGCGAGGATCGCAACCGCCACGAATACGATCGCGATTCCGATCGTGAATTGGTAGAGCGTCTTCTCGAGTCCTCGGCGGGTGCGATAGATCGAGGATGAGCTTCCGCCAAAGGCACCGCTGAACCCTGATCCTTTGGACTGCATCAACACGACGAGGATGAGCACGACAGCGACCAGGACCATGGCGATGCTGAGTGCGGTAGTCATGAACCCTTCCTTCGATAGCGACGTGACACTACGGGTCGAACTATATCACCTCAACCAGTCGATTCACGATTCGTTCCCGCGGACGCGTCGATGATCGCCGAGAATTCACCCGCTTTCAGACTCGCTCCGCCGACCAGCGCGCCGTCAACATCCGGGAGAGACAGCAAGCTGACGGCATTCGCCGCATTCACGCTTCCGCCATACTGAATTCGAACACTCTCCGCGATACGGCTGTCGAACATCTGCGACAGCTGTCAATCGAATGAATGCGCTCATCTCTTGTGCGTCCTCAGCAGTCGCCGCACGCCCGGTTCCGATCGCCCAGACCGGTTCGTACGCCACGACCACGCTGGCCATTTGTTCGGCTGACACGCCGTCGAGCGCTGATCTGAGCTGACGATTCACGACCGACTGAGCGTTGTCCGACTCCCGTTCGTCGAGGAGCTCGCCGACACACAATATCGGCCGCAAACCGTTTCTCAGAATGGCGCCCAACTTGGCCGCGACAATCTCGTCGCTTTCGCCGAGAATATGCCGCCGCTCACTGTGACCAACGACGATATAGGCGCAGTACGGCTTCAGCATAACCGCCGAAACTTCTCCGGTGAAGGCGCCTTTGTCTTCGATCGCGCAGTCCTGCGCCCCAAGCTGAAAACCGGCCGCCACCGCGCGCTGGTGTATCGGTACGATCCAGGGAAACGGTGGAATCAGCACGCGTTCGGCGCTCGACTCCCTTGACTGCAGCTGCGACAGTTCGTCGACGATCGCCGACGCCTCGTTCAGCGACGTGTTCATTTTCCAGTTTCCGGCAACGATTGGCGTTCGCACGTTTCTCCCTACTCCTCATCCTCGAGCGCGGCGATACCGGGAAGGGTCTTGCCTTCAAGGAACTCGAGCGAAGCGCCGCCACCGGTCGAGATATGCGAGATCCGATCAGCCACGCCCATCTGCTCCACTGCCGCGACCGAATCACCGCCACCGATTAATGTGAAGCCCGTTGAGTCCGCGACCGCCTGGGCCACGCCTCTTGTTCCATTGGAAAAGGGAGCCAGCTCGAAAACGCCCATCGGACCGTTCCAGACAATGGTTCGTGCCGGCTTTAGAGCGGCCGCAAAGGCATCGACTGACTCCGGCCCGATATCGTAAATCGCCATGCCGGCAGGAACGTTGTCAGCACCGACCGTCGCTATGTTTGCATCGGCCGTCATCTTGTCCGCGACAACGGCGTCAACTGGAAGCAGCAGTTCGACGTTCACGTCCCTGGCTCGCCGAATCACATCCGCGGCGACCTCGACGTTGTCCTCCTCCACCAAAGACCGTCCAATAGCTAAGCCCCGCGCTTTCAGAAACGTGTTGGCCATCCCACCCCCAATCAGGACAAGATCGACTTTCTCGAGAAGGTGGTCGATCACGCCAATCTTGTCCGAGACCTTGGCACCACCGAGGATCAGAGCGAACGGTTTTTCCGGATGCTCGACTACCCGTGAAAGCGCGTCGACTTCGGCCTGGAGAAGTAATCCGGCAGCAGACGGCAAAAACGCAGTCATTCCAACCGTGGAAGCGTGAGCCCGATGCGCCGTGCCAAAAGCGTCGTTCACATAGAGATCCGCCAGCGACGCTAGCTCTTGCGCGAAGTCCGAGCCGTTTTTCTCTTCACGTGGGTCGAAGCGCAGGTTCTCCAACAGTGCTACGTCGCCCGACCCGAGACCGGCGGCGGCCCTGCGAGCGTCGTCGCCAACGACGTCGCGCGCATACGTTACGTCTACTCCCAGTAGCTGAGACAGCGCACCCGCGACCGGCGCCAATCGCATTGACTCCTGTATCTGGCCCTTGGGTCGCCCGAGGTGCGAGGCAAGGATGATCTTCGCACCGCGTTCCCGCAGCAGATTGATGGTGGGTAGACTCGCTCGAATGCGGGTATCGTCGGTGATTGTTCCGTTGTCCAGCGGCACATTGAAGTCGACACGGACGAAGACGCGTTGACCGCGCACATCCATGTCCTGAACTCGGCGAAGTCGCATTGTATCCTCCCTCGCTCACGTCATTGCGGGTCACTGGAACGTTCGCCCGTGCGCGTGACGCAATCAACTGGCTACATGAAGAAGCCGGCCCGATCACTGGGACCGGAACCGGCTTCGCTCGCGTCATCGCGACAAGATGTTTGGGGTCAGAGAGTAATTCCGGGCCCTGCCTATGTCAGGACCACAATTAGCTGATCCCCAGCTCCGCCATCATGTTCGCCAGGTCCGCCACGCGGCAGGAGTAGCCCCACTCGTTGTCGTACCACGCGATCACCTTGACCATGTTACCGTCCATGACCATCGTCGACAGACCATCCACGATCGACGAGTGGGAATCGCCGCGGAAGTCGCTCGAGACGAATGGCTCGTCAGAGTACGCCAAGATTCCTTCAAGCTCGTCTTCAGACACAGACTTGAAGACACCGTTGAGCTCCTCGACCGTGGTCGGATTCTCGAGTTCGGCTACGAAGTCGACCAAGGATACGGTTGGAGTCGGGACCCGCAGCGCGAACCCATCAAACTTGCCTTTGAGCTCGGGAATGACCAGCGCAACCGCGCGCGCCGCACCGGTCGTGGTCGGGACGATGTTGAGGGCCGCGGCCCGGGCACGCCGAAGATCCTTGTGCGGACCGTCCAGGATAACCTGATCGTTGGTATACGAGTGGACCGTCGTCATGAAGCCGCGGCGAATGCCGTACTTATCCTGTACCACTTTCGCGACCGGCGCGAGACAGTTCGTGGTGCACGACGCGTTCGACACGATGTGGTGCATTTCGGGATCGTAGCGTGTCCTCATTCACGCCCAGCACGATGGTGATGTCCTCATCCTTGGCCGGAGCGGTGATGATCACTTTCTTGGCTCCGCCTTCGAGGTGGCCGCGTGCTTTGGCTGCGTCAGTGAAGAAACCCGTCGATTCAATGACGAGATCGACACCGTTCGCGCCCCACGGAAGCTTGGATGGATCGCGTTCCGCGAATACCTTGATCTCGTTACCGTCGATCGTAATCGAATTGTCCGACGCTTCGACTTCGTAATCATAGACGCCGTAAGTCGAGTCATAACGCAGCAGGTGCGCCAGAGTGTGAGGGTCCATCAGGTCGTTGACTCCGACGATCTCGAGCTCGTCGTCATATTCGCCGACGATCGCCTTGAAGACCTGACGTCCAATTCGGCCGAACCCGTTGATACCGATTCGAATTGCCATCTAAACCCCCTCATGATGATTTGTCTGCTCGCGCAGCGTCGCCGATTTCACACTCAAATTTGTCGCTAATCCCGCAGGATCGAGCTTCTGATATCCATTGCTATTGACCGCGGTACGGCTCACCGGCGCGACTCGATTCGCCCGTCCAAGCTTCAGGAGCTCGACCGAGAGCTTCTCCGGATCATGACGCAACGGAAACTCCGGGTTCACAACATCACGAAGCACCACGGTGACGTCGTCGCCGAGGCGCTCGATCCCATCCAGACCAACGGCATTGACGGACCATTCCGGTTTGATCTTGACCGCTGCCGGGTCGAGATTGCTGTTGACGAGCACGTAGTCGACCACGTGACCACCAACATGATCGCGCAAAGCGGCGACGTGTTCAACCACGCCAAAATTGTCGGTTTCGCCACGCTGGGTTGCCACATTGCAGACGTAAACCTTCGTCGCCTGCGAACATCGAACGGCATGGGCAATCCCTTGCACGAGCAGATTCGGAAGAACCGAGGTGTAAAGGCTGCCGGGGCCGAGTACGATCAAATCGGCCGACAGGATAGCGATGATGGCGGGATCATAGGGATCGGGCTGACCAGGATCCAGGAAGACTCGTCGAATGCGAGACCGCTCGCCGGTGATGTTCGACTCACCGCGAATGACGCGTCCGTCCACCATCTCCGCACACACCTGGATGTTGTCGAGAGACGACGGCAGAACCTGGCCGCGCACCGCCAAAACCTTGGACGACTCCACGACAGCCCGCTCGAAGCTTCCCGACACCTGGGTCATCGCCGTGATGAACAGGTTCCCAAAGCTGTGTCCGGAGAGCGAAGAATTTTCCTGCTCAAACCGGTACTGAAAAAGGTCGCCCATAAGTGGCTCCGCGTCCGCCAGCGCCACGAGGCAGTTGCGGATGTCGCCTGGAGGCGGCATCTTGAACTCAGTGCGCAGCCGGCCGGAGCTTCCACCGTCGTCTCCCACGGTGACGATGGCCGTGATGTCGATGTTGTGCGTTTTCAGTCCACGGAGAAGCGTCGAAAGCCCGGTACCACCGCCGATGGCGACGACGCGAAGCTCCGGTTCGGAGGGCCCAAACCGATGTGAATGAATGATCTCCGCCAGCCCCTGGTCACCAGGCCGCTGGTCGAGAAACGGTGCCAGCAAGGACCTGCCGAGCTGCAGCGCGCCGAGGCCGACGAAGAGCGTCCCGCCGACCATCATCGTGATCTCACGAAATGGGTGCGGTATGAACTGCAACGTGACCGTCTGAACGATATGCGTAGCTCGATCAGGGAACTGGTAGTTTCGGTAAATCCATGCGAGGGCCATCGCCAGCGCAAGGCTTGTCAAGACAATGCCGGAGATGAGCAGCGCTATCCAGCGCTTGATCAGCATCCCCGGGCGCAGCCAGGTTCGGAGCTTCATTCGTCCCCCTGTTGCTCCCGCGCGGACCATGGTTGGTCGCGCCGAATTATAGCATGGAGGCTCTGTTCTCCCGTTCGCCCTCTCGTGTCAGGTCGCCTCATTTTGATATACTTCGTGAAGGAATCGACATTGCCCGGGTCAAAGTGGGCTGCGCCCACTTTCGTTTTTTCTTGGCCTCTGGCGATCCCCGCCAGGGACCGGTAACACCCCGAGTCAACGAGAGCACTCAGGAACAGGTCGGCGAAGGAGGTTTCCCTCACAATGAAGAGCGATTTTTATACCGCCATTGCGCAGATCGCGGCCGAGCGCGGTATTCCGCGGGAAGCAGTCCTGTCGTCGGTCGAGCATGCGCTCAAGACCGTCTACAAAAAGATGGCCGGAACCGACGAAGAAGTGCAAGTCGAGATGGACCAGACGACCGGAACGATTCGCATTTACGTCGTGAAGCAGGTCGTCGAAGAGGTCGAGGATCCCGAGACCGAGATCACCGTCCAGGAAGCGCGAAAGACGCATCCTGAATCCGTGATCGGCGACACTGTGCGGTTTGATCGCACGCCTCAGAACTTCGGTCGAATCGCGGCGCAGACGGCCAAACAGGTCGTCCTGCAGCGAATTCGCGATTTTGAGCGCGAGGGTGTTTATAGCGAATACATCGATCGAGTCGGCGAAGTGCTCAACGGTATCGTACAGCGCGCGGATCCCAAAGCCGTGATCGTCGATCTCGGTAAGGCCGAAGCGGTCATGCCGGCCCGAGAGCAGGTTCCGAACGAGCGTTATCGCCCTGGTCAGCGTCTGAAGGTGTACCTGGTTGAAGTGAACAAGGACCCACGAGGCCCTCAGCTGATCGTATCGCGAACGCACGCGAGCCTGATCAAGCGACTGTTCGAGCTCGAGGTACCGGAGATTTTCAGTGGTGCCGTCGAGATCATGGCCGTAGCCCGGGAGCCCGGACTTCGATCGAAGGTGGCCGTGGCCGCGCGCCAGGAAAAGGTGGATCCAGTCGGTTCCTGCGTCGGAGTGCGCGGAGTTCGAATTCAGAACATCGTCAACGAGCTCTATGGCGAGAAGATCGATGTGATCGAATGGTCGCCGGATCTTCCGTCGTTCATCTCGAACGCGCTCAGTCCCGCGAAGCCGATCAGCGTCTCGCTGAACGAGGACGAAAAGGTCGCGCGCGTGATCGTGCCGACCGACCAGATGTCGTTGGCGATCGGCAAGGATGGGCAGAACGCCCGGCTCGCCTACAAGCTGACGGGTTGGCGGATCGACATCAAGGATCCAGAGTCGTTGCGGACCGATGGCGACGACATCTTGATGCGGGCTCGCGAAGCCCTCGGCGGCGTTCCCGACGACATGATGACGCTGGGGAGGCAGCCTCGGTTGGTCAAGGCGGACGCGAGCATCAATCTGCGCGAGAAGGATTTCGGTCCTCTGCCGAACGATCTGATCAATATGAGTGTCGACGTTGAGGTCGAAGGCGGGGTACTCAACGTCTATTACAACCGCGACCTCCGGGCCCGGTTCGATTTCGAAACCGGCGAGGAAATCGCGGTCACTGAAGAGACTGGATCGCCCGTCAATCGATAGGCACCGGCGGCACGTTCGCGCGAGTTCGCCGGAGGTGAAGAAATGTCAGAGAGCATCGGAGCGCGGGCGAGGCGTAACGGCCCTCGTCCAAAGCACGTTCCGTTGCGCACGTGTGTGGTCTGTCACGAGAAGGACGCCAAGCGACAGTTCGTGCGCATTGTCAGAACTCCAGACGAAGGAGTCCAGATCGATCCAACCGGAAAGCGGAATGGACGTGGCGCGTACTTGTGCACCAAGTTTTCATGCTGGGAGCGCGCAGCCTCCGGAAACGCGCTCGATCGAGCGCTGAAGACGGATGTCGATTCGGATGTTCGCGGCCGGTTGACCCGGTTTGCGGATGAGCACTTTCGGAGGGATGACGCCGCACAAGACTGATGCCGCGCCATAAGGAGGAACTATGAGTCAAAATCGACGAAAAGGTGGTCGCGGCGGGGCGCGAAACAGGCCCTCTCGAGACAGAAACGCCCCAGTTTCACAACCGAACGGCCGCTCTACACAGGTCATGGAGGGGCGCCGGGCGCCGGTAACCACCGGCCCAGTAACCATCGGTTCTGCCATGTCCGTCGGAGAACTCGCCGACGCGCTGGGCGTGAATCCGGTTGAGGTCATCAAGAACCTCATGGGCCGTGGAATCATGGCCAACATCAACCAACAGATCGACTTTGATACGGCCTCGGGTGTCGCCGCCGATCTCGGATTCGAGACGGAGGAGCACGTTCCGGAAGTCGTACAACATGCCAACGCGGCGGTCGAAAACCGGCGCGATGAGGGCGCCACCGACCCAGAGGCCGTGACTCGTCCACCAGTAGTTACCATCATGGGTCACGTCGACCACGGTAAGACGAAGCTGCTCGATGCCATCCGCGAAACCAATGTGGCCGAGGGCGAAGCCGGTGGTATCACGCAGCATATCGGTGCCTATCAGGTCGATATCCAGGGCCGCAAAATCACGTTCCTTGACACGCCGGGCCACGAAGCATTCACGGCCATGCGTGCTCGCGGGGCTCAAGTGACCGACATTGCCGTGTTGGTCGTCGCGGCCGATGACGGCGTGATGCCGCAGACCCGCGAAGCGGTCAACCATGCTCGGGCGGCCAATGTTCCCATCATCGTCGCCGTGAACAAGATTGACCTGCCGTCGGCCAACCCAGAACGCGTCAAACAGCAGTTGTCTGACATCGGAGTCATTCCTGAGAATTATGGCGGCGACGTCCCGTTCGTGGAGATTTCAGCCAAAGAGCGAATGGGTATCGACGATCTGCTTGAGATGATCCTGCTCGTCGCGGACCTCAAGGATCTGAAGGCCAACCCGCATAAGCCGGCCATCGGCGTCATCATTGAGGCAAAAATTGACCGGAGCCGCGGTCCGGTTGCCACCACGCTCATTCAATCAGGGACGCTCAGCATTCGTGACATCGTGGTCGTTGGCGCCACCTGGGGCCGAATCAAGGCCATGAACGACGATCGATTCCGCAAGGTGCGTCGCGCCGAGCCTTCCATGCCGGTCGAGGTTCTCGGCTTGCTCGAAGTACCAGAGGCGGGCGACATCATGCAGGTCGTCGAGGACGAGCGTAGCGCCCGAACGCTGGCGGAAGAGCGCACGCGCCAGCGCCGCGCGGAGGCTTTCACCGAGACGCGTGTGATCAAGCTTGACGAGATTTACTCTCAGGTTCAGGAAGGTGAGCAGCAAGAACTGCGCGTCGTTCTGAAGGCCGACGTGCAAGGCTCGCTCGAAGCCATCCAGGGCACGTTGATGAAGCTGAACGAGGAGTCGTCGACGGTCGGAGTGAAAGTCGTTCACACCGGCACCGGCGCCATCTCCGAATCGGACGTCATGCTCGCGGTCGCGTCCGGGGCCATCATCATCGGGTTCAACGTCCGTCCGGACGCCGCCGCACGGCGCGCTGCGGATTCCGCTGGGATCGATATCCGCTTCTACAACATCATCTACAATCTGGTTGATGAAATGCGCGCGGCGATGACCGGACTTTTGCGGCCGGAACAGAAGGAAGTCACCGACGGGTATGCCGAGGTGCGCGATACGTTCCGCTTGCCGACCCGCGACGTGGTCGCCGGACTGTATGTGCTCGACGGCAAGGCGAGCCGCAACTCCAGAGTTCGCATCCTGCGCAACGGTACGGTCTTGCATGACGGCTCCGTCGCCTCGCTGAAACGGTTCAAGGACGACGCTCGCGAAGTCCAGGCCGGTTACGAATGCGGCATCATTATCGACGGCTTCCACGACATCGAGGTCAGTGATCAGATCGAGTTCTATCACACCGAAGAGGTCGCTCGAACGCTGTAACCGTGAACCCAGGCGAGCCCCGTTCTCGACGGGACTCGCCTCTTTTGACTATCGGTCGCGGCAGGCTCATCACGGCGCGATGGAAGGATGACACTCAGATGAGCACCCGACGACAACAGCAGGTCTCCGAGTTCCTGCGCGCAGAGATCAGCGATATCATGCGCAATGAATTGAACGACCCAAGGCTCGGTTTGGTGAGCGTCACACGCGTTGAGGTTAGCCCTGACCTGCGGTACGCCCGGGCCTTCGTCTCGGTTCTCGGCTCAGACGAGGAGTTCCAGGATGCGGTCAAGGCGTTAAACGGTGCGTCGGGGTTCATTCGGCACCTTCTCAAACCGAGAATGCGCACGCGTCATATACCCGAGATTTCGTTCAACGCGGATCATTCGATGGAGCACGCCGCGAGTATGGCGCGGACGTTGAATCAGATCCACGACAGCGCAAAGCCTCCGGTCGACAACGAGTTGAGTAAGGATGAGAATAAAGGTGAGTGAGTCCGTGACGGCAGAGAGCCGGCAGTCGATTGACCAGTCGGAGATTGCAGCCTCCTTCGCGCGCATCTGGGACGTGGTCAACAATTCAAGCAGGTTACTGATCGCGACTCATGCGCACCCGGACGCCGATGCGGTGGCCTCCGTTCTCGCCGTCACCGATCTGCTGGTCGGCCGCGGCAAGGAGGTCATTCCGGTCGTTGGCGACGGGGATCTCCCGGATACGCTCCTCTTTCTTCCTGGTGCCGACCGGCTGCGCAATCCGGCACAAATCTCGCGATCCGATTTCGACGCCATCTTCGTGCTGGACTGCGCTGAACTCCATCGCATGGGTCCGCTGTATCACAAGCACGCTGCCTGGTTCGACGGCAGTATCCCACTCGTCAGCGTCGACCATCACATCACGAACTCCGGGTTTGGCGTCGCGAGCGTCGTCGATCCGACATCGGCGGCGACCTGCGAGATTCTCGCGTTGATGTTCGCTGAGTTGGGAATCGACGTTAACCCGGACGTTGCGACCTGTCTAGCGGCGGGCATCTATGGAGACACTCTCGGTCTCAAGACGCCCAGCACGACGAGCCGCACGCTCCGCGTATCCGCCGATCTCGTCGATCAGAAGGCCAATACTCTGGCGATCGTCGACAGCCTGTTTCGAGTGAAGCCCTATTCAACAGTGCGACTGTGGGGCTTGGCGTTGCAGCGTGCCGCGATGATCGGGCCGGTTGTCTGGACCGAGATCACACCGGATATGCTCGAACAGAGTGGAGCGCTCTCTTCAGAGGGCGAAGGAATAGTGAATTTCATCGCCGGAACTCGCGAGGCCACCGTGGGCATCCTTCTGTACCAGAACCCCGGAGGCTGGCGCGCGAGTCTGCGCGCCATCGCCGACGACGTTGACGTCGCGCAGCTCGCTCAGATCTATGGTGGCGGAGGGCACAGCCGTGCGGCCGGTTGTAGCCTTCCACCCGGTCAAGAGGCACGCGACGCCTTTTTGAACGACATGTCTCGCCGAGTCGCGGCGCTTGAATCCGGCACGCAAACCTCCTGACGATGGATCTCCACGGGATTCTCGTTGTTGACAAGCCTCGGGGTATGTCTTCTCACGACGTCGTCAACCGCGTCCGGCGGCTGCTCAAGACCCGCAAAGTCGGTCATGCAGGGACGCTCGATCCGGCGGCGGAGGGCATCCTCGTCATCGCGCTTGGTCGGGCGACCAAGCTTCTTACCGCGCTGTCGACCTCGACGAAAAGCTATGCGGCACACATTGTTCTTGGCGTGAGCTCGGTCACCGGCGACATTGAAGGTCCGGTCGAGATTCCGGACGAGCCGGTTGCCGCGCCCAGCGCGGATGAAGTGAGCCGCGCTCTGGAGCGATTCGTGGGCGAAATCGCCCAGCGACCGCCCGCCCATTCCGCCATCAAGGTGGGCGGACAGCCACTCTACCGGCGCGCTCGCCAGGGCGAGCAGATCGACGTCCCCACCCGGACTATCACCATTCGCGAGTTGAACCTGCTCGATTACAGCTACCCCGATTTGTACGTCGAGGTCACGTGTTCGGCTGGAACCTACGTCCGATCCCTGGCGCGAGACGTGGGTCAGGCTCTGGGCACCGCGGGTTATTTGCACTACCTGCTGCGCACGACGTCGGGAGGTCTAGGTCTCCGCGACGCCTGGTCGATGGATGATCTGGAGCGCTCTCTGAGACCAGAGACCTTCGCGCAATTCGCGCTGCATCCGGCATTGCCCGCGCGTGAGGCTGTCGCATTGCTCCTGGGCTCGGACGCGTATAAAGCGTGGTATGATGGGCGACCGGTGACCGCGCGTCTGTACGACCAACCTACGTCGTTGGTGCATGCATTCCAGGCCGACGGCGCATGGATCGGCATGGCGGATCACGACCCAGTTCGCGACGTCTACCTTCCACGAATCGTCGTTCACGAATGACTACGGGAGGACGCGGGTGATCCCGCAGCTATTTCCTGACCGGGAGCCAGATTCAGGCCGTGCGCACGTCCTCACCATCGGCAACTTCGATGGTGTTCATCGCGGTCATCAGCATCTGATCAACGCGGTAGTCAGTGATGCGAACGACCGGAGCGTTGGCTCCGCTGTCTTGACGTTCGACCCTCTTCCGCTCGAGGTTTTGCGGCCAGACTTGAGCCCGCCACGACTAACCGTGAGTAAGGATCGCTTCGACCTAATCCGTTCCCTCGGTGTTGACCTCGTTGTCCCAATTCCGTTTTCTCGTGACGTCGCGTCGATGGAACCTGTTGAGTTCGTGCGACAGGTCGTAGCCGCCTTCCGCCCGATCGAGGTCATCGTTGGTTCGGACTTCGCGTTCGGACACAATCGGTCAGGAAATCCGGACCTGCTGCGCGAACTGGGTAATGATTTCGGATACACGGTACGCATCATCGACCGCATCGGCGACGATCGCACCGACTTCAGCAGCAGCCGTATTCGAGAACGTCTCGCCAGCGGAGACGTTCTGCATGCGTCCGACGTGCTTGGCCGGCCATTTTTCGTTCGAGGCACCGTAACTGAAGGCCAGCGACGCGGCCGCGAGTTGGGCTTTCCGACTGCCAACCTGTCGATTCCGAAGAACGTCGCGGTGCCCGCTGATGGAATCTATGCCGCGTTCACGCAGACCGTGCCGGGTGCAGACCTGATCCAGTCGATGGTCTACGTCGGCACAAACCCGACTTTCGACGGGGGGGCGCGCGCCATCGAGGTCAATTTGCTGAACTTCGACGGCGATCTGTATGGATCGGAACTAACGGTTTTGTTCGTCGACCGGGTTCGCGCAGACGAGAGGTTTGACTCTGCGCAGGCTCTGATAGAGCAGATGCGTCGCGATCAGGATGTCACGGTTCGCCTGCTGGCGCGCCTCGACGAGGGGTGGCCCGGAGATGGTCTTCGAACCGTTCTCGGGATTGGAAAAGGAGCATTGACGGGTGATTGATCGCAGCATCGTCGATCGGAACGCCGCGGCAGAGCAACTGCTGTCTCGGGCGGTCGCGGAGGTCATCGTGCGCGACGACCTGAAACAGAAGCTGATCGGTCCTCGCCCGCTCCGCGTCAAATTCGGCGTCGACCCGACCAGACCGGATATCCATCTTGGCCACTACGTCGGCTTCCGAAAGCTGCGCGAGTTTCAATCGCTCGGTCACAAAGTCGTGGTGATCATCGGCGATTGGACAGCCCGGATTGGCGATCCTTCGGGTCGTTCGGTTCAACGACAGATGCTGACCGTTGAAGAGGTCGAGCATAACGCACAGACCTACCTCGATCAATTCTCAAAAGTGGTCGATACGGAGCAGGCTGAGATCGTCCGCCAGAGCGAATGGTTCGGGAAATTTTCGCTGACTGACGTGATTCACCTAACCAGCAAATACACGGTCGCGCGCATGCTCGAGCGTGAGGATTTCGCCAGCCGCTATTCGCAGGGCTCTCCGATCGCCATCACCGAACTCCTCTATCCGCTCATGCAGGCGTATGACTCCGTGGCTGTGCGCGCGGACGTGGAGGTTGGCGGAACCGACCAGACCTTCAATCTTCTGGTCGGACGTGACATCCAGCGCGACATGGGCCAGGAACCACAGAACATCCTCACCTGGCCAATCCTCACCGGCACCGACGGCACGCAGAAGATGAGCAAGAGCCTGGACAACTACGTCGGCGTCAACGAGCCGCCGAACGAGATGTACGGCAAGCTTATGTCAATTCCCGACTCCGCCATGGCCGAGTATTTCAGGCTGGTGACCGACGTGCCGATCGAAGAGGTTGGGCGCTTGCTCGCCGCCGCAGAACGTGGCGAGATCAACCCGCGTGACGTCAAGGATCGACTGGCGGCCCAGATCGTTACCGACCTCCACGACGCTTCAGCGGCGGAAGGCGCACGTGCCGAGTTCGATCGCGTCTATCGCCAGCACGCATTGCCGGCCGACATTGAGGAATTCACCGTGCCGCGCGAGGGGCGGATTCTGTCAATCCTCGTCGACATTGGAATGGCGAAATCGAATAACGAAGCTCGCCGGTTGGTGTTGCAGGGAGGCGTGAGTCTCGACGGCCAGCGCATTGACGACGCGGATGCGACCGTCACGATCACCGCGCCCGCCGTGCTGCAGGTCGGCCGCCGCCGCTGGGCGCGGCTCAATCCTCAGTCATAGCGGGACCACATTCCCAGCAAGAAATGAGCCCGATTCGTGCTATACTAGTCAACGCGAACAACGTCGCCGGGGTGTGGCGCAGTTGGTAGCGCGCGGCGTTTGGGACGCTGAGGTCGGAGGTTCAAGTCCTCTCACCCCGACTCCGCGGGAGTAACTCAGTTGGTAGAGTGCCTGCCTTCCAAGCAGGTTGTCGCGAGTTCGAGTCTCGTCTCCCGCTCTAAATCCAGGTAACAGCACTGTCGGATTCGTGGGTCCTGTGCACTGCTTGATCCAGGGCCTGTCTCTCGTGGTGAGAGGCAGGCCCTTTGGCATTTGGGTCCCGAGTAGTGAGATGCCCTTTGACCAGGATCACTGGAATCGAAGACCGATAGTGTCACCAGGCACCCTGCCCACATTGTTCGGCTTCGAGAGCACGAGGCTGACCGGTGAGGACGCCGTCGATAGTGTGAAGAACCGCTCCGACGAGGCACCTTAGCCGTTTTGGCACCCGGCGCGATCTATCTCGTCGCCTCGACGATCTCGCCCCCGCATACCAGTCGTCTTTGTGCCCAGCATTCAGAGCACGACTGCGTGTACACCGTGGAATCCGGCACGTGACCGTCCGAGTCCTACTCGGTTCTGAGGACTGCACTCTGAGGACAAGAGTGGTCCACCCAATCCCCCGGGCGAGGCAATCCGGGATCAGGTGGGCTGGGCACAAGTGTGAGAGCGCGCGCCGCGACGCACTGACGATGCCTGTCCGGCGGTCAATTCAGCTTGACTGCTGCTGTCCCACTGCCCGCACGTAGCGGGGCGCGATCTCATCCCGCAAGGTCGACTTCTGGAACTTTCCGGTGGAGGTGTGCGGGATCGACTCACGGAACTCGATCGCGTCCGGAAGCCACCACTTGGCGAATTTCGGCTCCAGAAAGGTCTTGAGTTCCTCGTCGGACGCCGTCATCCCTGCCTTGAGGACAACCACCGCGAGCGGTCGCTCGAGCCAGCGAGCGTTCGGGACGCCGATCACCGCCGCTTCCGCCACGGCCGGATGGCCCATCAGCGCGTTCTCCAGCGCGACCGAGCTGATCCACTCACCGCCCGACTTGATGACGTCCTTCGCTCGATCGCGGATTTCCATATACCCGAGTTCGTCGATCGTCGCGATATCGCCGGTACGGAACCACCCGTCGTCGGTGAACTGTCCGGATTCTTCAGGCAAGTTGTAGTAGGCGGCAGCAACCCATGGCCCACGAACTTCGAGCTCTCCCAGTGAAGATCCGTCCCAGGGGACGTCCTGGTCTCCGGAACGGATTCGCATTTCGACGAATGGAAGCGGCCGGCCGGCCTTGGTCTTGAAGTGGTAATACTCGTCTGCCGAGAGTGTTCCCAGCTCCGAGGGCGGGTGAGCCACGGAACCAACTGGAGTCGTCTCGGTCATTCCCCAACCTTGAGACAGATCGATGCCGTGGCGCTCCTTGAACCCCCGAATCAGCGACTCCGGAGCGGCCTGACCTCCCGAGAGGACCGAACGCAGCCTCGACAGATCGTACTTGTCTGGCTCGTTGTCCAGGATTTGAAGCAATCCGAGCCACAGGGTCGGGACGCCGCAGGTGAGGGTAACCTTCTCGTCGGAGAGGAGCTCAGCCAGGCTGGCGCCGTCCAGGTACGGACCCGGGAAGACTTGCTTGGCGCCCACCATGGTGGAGGTGAAAGGCATGCCCCAGGCGTTGACGTGAAACATCGGCACGACCGGCAGCACAGTATCAGGCTCTCCGATGCTCGTCTCGCTCTGAATGGCGCAGCCGAGAGAGTGCAGCACGATCGCGCGATGCGAGTAGAGCACTCCCTTGGGCCGGCCGGTCGTTCCAGACGTATAGCACATCGCGGCTGCCTGTTGTTCGTCAAACTCCGGGTAGGCAAAACCCGAGATGTCCACGTCGCGCAGCAGAGTCTCGTAATCTAGAGTTCCGTCAATCGGGTCCTGCGGCTGGCCCGTTTTCGAGAAGATCACCACCTGTCGCGGATGAACGACGTCCCTCACTCGTTCATAGAGCGGCCAGAGAACCTCGTCAATCAGTACCACCTTGTCGTCGGCGTGGTTCATGATGAACGACAGGTCATCCGGGTGAAGTCGCAGGTTGAGCGTGTGCAGGACGGCTCCTGCCAGGGGGACTCCGAAGTAGGCCTCGAGATGCTGGTAGTTGTTCCAGGCAAGCGTGGCAACGCGCTCGCCCGGCTGGACGCCAAGACTCCGCAAAACGACCGAGAGCCGTTTCGCCCGGTCGGCCATGTCGCGATAGGTGTACCGGTGTAACGATCTGTCCGGAAGGCGCGTCACAATCTCTTTGCGCCCGAAGTAGGTCTCCGCTCTCCGAAGAATCGCGGGGAGCGTCAGCTGAAAATCCATCATCAGACCGTCCACGAGTTGCTCCCTTCCGGACCATTTACCAAGGGCTAACCCCGTGACTTGAACTCGATTATGTAACCTCTCGCACGAAACAGCGTCGTGCTGGTTTCAACTCTTCCTTGTCCCGCTACACCGCATCACGTGTGTCGAAACTCCGCGAGGAGCACAATCGACTGGACTCAACCTGAAAAGACTGGATATCCACCCGATTGCAGTACGGTCTCCGCGACGGAGCGCTCCGCTTCGATGATGTCGAAAGGTTCCCGGCGCGTGAGCCGTCTCGCGACTGACGCATAGGTTCGTAGGTCGTCGCCCTGCGCGACTCGTGCCAGAGCGTAGCCGGCCGCGTGCTGTGCGATATCCATCGCCGAATCGAGGTAGAGACGGGTCATTCCAGTGGAGACACGCTGATCCAGGCGCACCGCCCGAACGACGGCCGACTCGGCCGCGAATGCCTCGATCAGAATGTCGGCAACTGCCGCGACGACCTCCTGTTCCTGATCGAGTGCCGTGCCGAATCGCTCGACGGCCAGACCAGCGATCATCAGCCCGAGCTTCTTGAGGTTCGCAACCTGAGTCAGCTCGATCGCCCACGCGCCCTCGGGCCGGTCGAAGCTCGGTTCGAGAAGCTCGGACCGTAGTCGTTGAGCGGCCTCGAACAGCGGCAAATCACCTTTCACCGCCCGGCGCAGCAGCATGTCAGGGATGAGAAGCCGGTTGATCTCGTTTGTCCCCTCGAAGATCCGTTGGATGCGGGAGTCACGGTAGGCTCGTTCGATTGGGAAGTCCGCCAGGTACCCATAACCGCCGTGAATCTGGACACCTTCGTCGACGACGAAATCGAGCATTTCGGTGCCGTGAACCTTTACGATCGAACACTCGATCAGGTACTCCTGAATGCCCGACAGAACGGCGTCGGTGCCTGACCGGCCGGCGATGGCGTCGTCGATGAGCCCGATCGTGCGATAGACGGCGCTTTCCGACGCGTACAGTCGCGTCGCCATGCGCGCCAGCTTCTGCTGAATCATCCCGAAGGTTGCGATCGGTTGGCCGAACTGCTTGCGCTGCAGCGCATACTGGGACGACTGCTCGAGCGCTCGTTTCGCAGCGCCGACGCTGCTGGCGCCCAGCTTGAATCGCCCGACGTTAAGCACGTTGAAGGCGATGCGGTGCCCTTTGCCGATCTCGCCCAACACGTTCTCAACCGGGACCTGCGCATTCTGCAGCACGAGCTGTCGAGTCGAAGACGACTTGATGCCCATCTTGTGCTCTTCTTCGCCAAACTCGACACCCGGGAAATTGCGCTCGACCAGAAAGGCGGTAAACGACTCGCCGTCGATCTTGGCAAACACGGTGAAGAGGTCCGCGAAAGCCGAATTCGAGATGAACTGCTTCGTTCCATTGAGCACGTAATGGGTGCCATCTTCCGACAGGATCGCTCGTGTTCGCGCTCCAAGGGCGTCGGAACCGGAGTTGGCCTCCGTCAGGGCATAGGCAGCGATCCACTCGCCGGACGCCAGCTTGGGCAGATAGTTGCGTTTCTGTTCGTCGGTTCCGAAATAGACGAGCGGCAAGGTGCCGATCGAGGTGTGCGCGGTCATCGTCACCGCGAAACCGCCGGTTACCGCCATCTCCTCGGTGATGACAGCCGCCACCACCTTCGGCAGATCGAGCCCGCCGTACTCCTCCGGGACCTCGACCGAGAGCGGACCAAGCTCTCCGGCTCGTCGCATCAGTGGGACGTTCAGTTCGAGCTCGCCGTGCTCCATGCGATCGAGCTTCGGCAGCACGTCACGTTCGACAAAGCGTCGGGTGATCTTGGCCAGCTCGCGCGTCGTCTCGTCGAAATCTTCGGGGGTAAAGATGGATGTGGCGCTCTCAAGAACCCAGCCGCCACCGCGCCGAGCGATATCCGCTGCGCTTGCCATCGAGACGTCCTTTCAATGACTCAAGCGGCGTAAACCTCGAACAGGCCCGCGGCGCCCATTCCGCCGCCGATACACATGGTGACGAGTCCTATACCTCCGCCGCGACGGCGCAGTTCATGGATCAAGCTGGTCGTGAGCTTGGCTCCTGTCGCGCCCAGAGGGTGTCCCAGGGCGATCGCTCCACCATTCACGTTCATGATCTCTCGACGAAATCCGAGTTCTTTGACCACGGCCAACACCTGAGCGGCGAACGCCTCGTTGAATTCGATCAGATCAACGTCACCGAGACTGAGTCCGGCACGCTCGAGCACCTTGGGCACGGCACGAGCGGGTCCAATACCCATCAGCTCCGGTTCAACTCCGGCGACCGCGAAACCGATGAAACGTGCCAGTGGCTTAAGGCCAAGCTCGTCCGCTTTGGCGCGGGACATGATCACGACCGCGGCTGAACCGTCCGAGTATGGACTTGAGTTGCCAGCCGTCACAGTTCCTTTGGTCTTGAACGCGGCCCGAAGCGTTGCCAGGCGTTCGACCGTCGTATCTGGTCGAATCGTCTCGTCCCGGCTGAATGGCTGGGGTTCCATCACCTGCTTCGAGCCGTTCGGAACCAGTTTCTCGACCGGAATCGACACGACTTCGTGTTCGTATCGCCCTTCAGCCCAGGCACTGGCTGCCTTCTGGTGACTCTCGAACGCATACTGGTCCTGATCTTCACGCGGGATCCCCCAGCGCTCCGCGACGCGCTCGGCGGTGAACCCCATTCCGATGTAGGGTTCGATAAGTTCAGGATGGATGCGCGCGTGAAAGCCGGACATTGGAACCTGGCTCATCAGCTCCACGCCGCCGGCGAGGACGGCATCGGCCATGCCGCTGATGACAGCCTGCGCACCCATGGCGATCGTCTGCAACCCGGATGAACAGAATCGATTCACCGTCGCGCCCGGCACCGTCACCGGGAACCCGGCACGCAGCAAGGAAAGGCGCGAGACGTTGAGCCCCTGAGCCCCTTCCGGCAGCGCGCAGCCCCACAACACGTCATCGAGCACGGCAGGGTCGATCCCTGCTCGTTCAACCGCGGCTCTCATCACGACCGCGGAGACATCGATTGGATGCACAGTGGCGAGCGATCCGTCTGCCTTGCCCCTCCCGACCGGACTCCGGACCGCGCTGACGACCACCGCCTCGTTCATGTGTTGACTCCTCATGTGTCATTGACGACCGAACCCACCAGCAACGCCGATCACGGTCAATTGCGAAGCGGCTTGCCAGTCTTGAGCATGTACGCCATGCGTTCCTGCGTTTTGCGCGTGCCGATCAGCCGAAGGAATGCGTCGCGCTCCAGACCGAGGATCTCTTCCTCGGTCGCCTCGTGCGGCAGCCCATCACCGCCACAGAGGACGTAGGCGAGTTCGTTGGCGATCAGGACCTCATGCTCACTGATCTGACCCGCCTCGCGCATCGACCAGACCGCATAGCGGAGGTTCCCGATCGCCTCTCTCCCGAGAACGTGAATTCGGGCGGGACACGGCGCGACGTAACCGGATGCCATCTCCACGACGGATTGCTTCGCGTCCGCCAGGAGCATGTCACGATTCATGCTGATTCGGTCCTGAGCTCGCAGGAAGCCGAGGTTGCGCGCCTCGAGCGCGCTCTGACTGGTCTGGGCCATCGCGATCAGCATGAAGGCGCGGCGAACCGCTTCGAACGGGTCAGTTTCGGCATACGGCGCCAGGTCGTTGGTAAAGCGGAAGAGCATTTCTTTGGTGCCGCCACCGGCTGGAATAATTCCGACGCCCGTCTCGACCAACCCCATATACAACTCGGCTCCCGCGCGCACCCGATCCGCATGCAGCACGAACTCCGCGCCGCCACCCAGGGTCAGGCCGGCCGGAGCGACGACGACCGGGAAGGGAGCATAGCGCAGGCTGAGCGTCGCCCGCTGGAACATCCGGCTGGCGTGCTCAAGCTCGTCCCAATTGCCTTCCTGAGCCAGCGCGAGCATGAAGCCGATGTTGGCGCCGCTCGAAAACGCGCGTTCATGCTCATTGCCAATTACCAGCCCGGCGTACCCGTTCCGTTCAACCCATTTCAGCGCCTCGTCGATCATGCTCAGCACGCCATCACCGACAGTGTTCATCTTGGTGTGGAACTCGACGAGCGCCACTCCGTCTCCCAGATCGAACAGTGCAGCATCAGACGTCTCTTTGAGCACCTTGCCGGATCGTCTCAAGTCTCGAAGCGAGAGCGTACCTGGGATCGGTGTTGTCGGGCGGTAGACCTTGTCAAAGCCAAACTGCGATTCTGCCGTTTCCGTGCGTTGATAGAATCCGGAAGAAGCCGCTGTGAACAAGTCTGGAATCTGGTGGTTCTCTGACTCAAGCAACGATTGAACGCGCGCATGACCGATCGCGTCGATCTGTTTGAATGGGCCGAGTTCCCAGCCAAAGCCCCACTCCATGGCGCGGTCGACGTCGGCCAGATCGTAGGCGACCTCCGGTGCTCGCTCCAGCGTGTACGACGTGTTGTCGACGAACAATCGCCGCAAGAAGTCGCCGTGCCTTCCCGGCAGCGACATGGCCTCCGAGAGGCGTTCCTCGAGCGGCTTATCCTTGAAGGCTGCGATCTCCGGAAGTCGCAGGTCCTCGCGCGGCCGGTACGCGCCGGTCTTCCAATCGAGCGTCAAGATGGCACCATCTTCGCGTTGATAGAACCCGGCGCCCGTCTTCTCACCACGTCGATTGCTCGCCATAAGCTGATGTACCCAGTCCGGAAGCTCGAAATCCTCCCCGGTCGACTGGGCGAGCCCGTTCGCCACATGGACCAAAACGTCGATGCCTGTCAGGTCTGCCGTGCGAAAGATGGCCGAGCGTGGCCGACCGATCAGCGGGCCGGTCAAGGCATCGACCTCGTCAATCGACAGGTCGCATTCCTGCATCAGTTGGATCGCGTGAACCATTCCGTAGACGCCCAGCCGATTCGCGATGAACCCCGGCACGTCACGGGCTCGAACGGTTCCCTTGCCAAGGACCGTGCGCCCGAACGCTTCAATGTTGGCGATGATATCCGGATCGGTGTCGGCGGTTGGAATGATCTCGAGGAGGTGAAGGTAACGAGGCGGATTGAAGAAGTGGGTGCCGAAAAATCGCCTGCGAAACCCGGTTGAGCGGCCCTCGACCAGGCTGCCAATCGGGATGCCGGACGTGTTGCTGGTGACGACCGTCGCGGCGCTAAGCAGTCCGTCGAGGCGCTCGAACAGGACTTGTTTGGGTGCCGCCTGCTCGATGATCGCCTCGATGACCCAGTCGCATGAGCGAAGCATCTCGAGATCATCCTCGGTGTTACCGATCTCGATGAGGCCCGCGCGAGCAGGATCCATGAACGAGGCAGGGCGTGATTTGAGGGCGCGCTCGAGCCCCTTCTTCGCGGTGGTGTCGCGATCTGATTCTCCGGGAATGTCGAGCAGGACAACCGGAATGCCCGCCGAGGCCGACAATGCGGCGATCGCTGCCCCCATCGTTCCGGCACCAATGACGCCGATCTTTCGAATACGCATCCCTGAACCCCCTGTGAAGCGGTGGAGGCGACACGCAGTCGTTCCATCGTTTGTGATTCGTCAGATCCCGTTGGATTCAGGGATCTGACCAAGCATTTAGGATGTCTATAGCATTGCACCACCAGTGCATTTCAGCAAACACGCCTGAACGTTATGTCTGACCAAACACGACGATCGGCGGCTTGCGGAGCTACCTCCCCAACGCATGGAAGTCTGGAATGTGGCGAGCAACGCGGCTGTCGTCCCCAAGCGATGTCTTGCAGTCGAATGGCGTCCCGATTGAGAATGAACGACGTCATTATCGCGCATCTCAAACCCATTTCTGTCGAACGAACAAGTTGAGGAAGGACCTGCCATGCGTGTCGAGACGCCCCTGACCAGCATGCTGAACGTCGACTACCCCATCGTGCAGGGGGGACTCGCGCATCTGGCGTTCGCCGGGCTCTGCGCGGCGGTATCGAATGCTGGTGGACTCGGTCAGATCAGCGCGGCGACGATTCCAGGAGGCATTGACGGGCTACGCGACGAGATTCGCGCCGTTCGATCCCTGACTGACCGGCCCTTCGCGGTCAATTTTGCCATCAGCGCCCGGCGAGACATCACGGAGATGGTGGAGTTAGCGCTGGCGGAGGACGTCCGGATCATGTCTTTCACGGCCGGGAATCCAGAGCCGTACCTAACTCGACTGGCTGGAACTGGCGTGCAGACGCTGGTCCTCGTCGCGGGTGTGCGCCAGGCACAGAAGGTCGAGCAACTTGGTGGCAGTGCTGTCATCGCCGTGGGGTATGACGGCGGAGGTCATCTTGGACGGGACGATATTGGCACGATGGTTCTGGTGCCGCGAATTCTTGAATCGGTGACGATTCCGGTGTTGGCGAGCGGCGGGATCGGCGATGGCCGCGGGCTGGCGGCAGCGCTGGCCATGGGTGCTGCCGGGATTGAGATGGGAACGCGCTTCGTCGCCACCGTGGAATGCATCGCTCACGAAAACTACAAACAGGCGCTCGTCGCCGCCCGTGAAACCGATACCACCATCATCGAGCGCTCGATCGGAACGCCCGGTCGCGTTCTCAAGAACCCCATGGCAGACCGCATCATCGCGTTGGAGAACGCGGGTGAGCGCGATCAGGTCGTCTCCTCGATCAGCGGTAGGGTCAATCAACTGGGCGCGATTGACGGCGATCTCGAGGGTGGCTGGGTCTGGTCCGGTCAGGTGGCAGGCCTGATTCACGACGTCCCGAGCGTGAAGGACCTGATGGACCGCATGGTCGTCGACGCGTCGCAAAGGATCGCGGCGGCGTCTGCCGCCTTCATTCCGTCGCGCTGAGTCGCGTCGTTGGTCAGCGCGCGTGGGCTTGAGTCACGATTTGATGAAGAGCCGCCATACACCGGTCGACGTCGCGCAAACGTCGCCATTTTCGTCGTAGAGTTTTCCTTCGGCAAAGGCGATCGTTCGGCCGGTCCGCACGGCCAGCCCACGCGCTTCGAACCTGGTTCCAAACGCCGGACGTACATAGTTGATCGTCAGACTGATCGTCGCTTCACCGAATGCCTGCTGGTCTCGAGGGTCGATGCCCAGATGCTCAACGGCCAATGAGGTGACGGCTGCGCCAAGCGCGCCATCGAACATGTAGGCGATGACTCCGCCGTTCAACGCGGCCATCCCGCCACCACCCCGCTGATCGTCGCGAGGCTGATGCAGCCGCACCACGACCTCGCCGGGGCGAAGATCCTCGACGATCAAGCCTTGTGCCTCGAAAAACCCGCCGTAGCGCTCCAGTGGCATGTTCGCTTCGGATTTTGCCGTATGCGTCACGTTCGCTCCCACCCAATCAAATTCGACGTCAGCCTTCATCATACCCGGAACGTCGCCTGGGGCACGGGTGCGGCGATTATCGGCACGCACGGGCGCCAATATGAGAGAATACCGCCTGCGCGAGTAAGCGGTCCCGCCAAAGGTGGAAAATCGCTGGAGAACGATCCGTGAGAACTGTGTCCGAGGAAACGAGTCCCGCCGTTCGACGTGGATTCATTTTTCTTGCCATCATGACGGCCGCGTTCGGGATGGCAATGGCCATACAACAGACGATCGTCACCAATTACTTTGAAGACGTGCTCAAACTGCAAGGCCCCCAATTCGGCTATATCACCGCCATTCGTGAAGTACCCGGATTCCTGCTCATCTTTATCACAGCTCTCTTTTATCGCTTGTCTATTCCGCGGCTCACCGCGCTCGCGCTCGTTTTCCTGTCGGTCGGTTACGTGCTGTTCGGAGCATCGAGCTCGTTCTGGACCGTCGCGCCGTGGGTCATCATCTCCTCGATGGGCTATCACACGGTGCTCCAGACGCAGTATGCGCTGGGCCTTAGCCTGACAACGGAGAACAAGAGCGGCAGCATTCTCGGAACGATGTCGGCCGTCAACTTTGGCGGCGCACTCGCGGCGATGATTCTGGTGCTACTGGCCTACCATTTTGACGTCGTCAGCTACCGTCCAACGTTCGTTATCGCCGGGGCACTGGCGATGGTTGCCAGTATTGCCGTCTTCAGCTTTCCGAACCTGCGAGACGGTCAAGAGGTCGCGAGCCACAGCAAGCGGGAAAAGTTCGTCATGCGCCGTCCGTACCGGCTCTACTACTACCTGTCACTGCTCGACGGCGCCCGGCAACAGATCTTCTTCTCCTTCGGTCTCTGGGTTCTGGTCAACCATTACCGGCTGGATGTCCCCAAGATTAGCGGATTGCTCATCGTGGTGAATCTCACGGCCATGCTTTCCGGACGGCGCATAGGTCGCATGATCGACGCGTATGGCGAGAAGCGCATCCTGGGATTCGTCAACATTGCCTACATCGTGGCCCTTGCCGGGTATGCCCTGGTGCAAAACGTCTTCTTCGCCGCGTTCTGCTACGCGATCTATTCCTTTATCATGCCCCTCTCGTCGGTCGGCTCCGCCACCTACCTGCGCAAGGTCGCCGCGTCGGACGACATCGCTCCCTCGCTCGCCATGGGCCTCAGCCTGCAGCACGCGGCGGCGATCATCGTCCCGATCACGACTGGCTTCATCCTCAATTTCGTGGGCTACCAGGTGCCTTTTCTTATCGCTTGCGTCTTCGCGCTTATGGCCGTGGTCGTCACCCGGAGGCTCAGCCCTGCGACACAAAAGGCTCCGGAGCGCATCGCGGAAGACGAAGCACGAGCCGCCAAACTGACAGGTCCGCTTCCAATTGCGGGAGAGACCAACAGCCTGGCGGCAACGGGCAGGTGATTGTGCGAGGCGTGACCATCGCGCCACGCTTCGGATCAGTTGTTGAATTTCACCGAAGCGACCAGGTAGCGCCGAATTGATCGTCACCGTCACATTGCACGACGCCCTCTGATTCCAGCTTGATGAGATGGGCCAGCACTGTCGCGCCGGCTGCGCGACGGAAATGCGGCACGACGTCCGGATAAAGCTGCTCCACCATCTGGTCAATCGTCGTGGGACCAGACTCGACCACCTCGCGGATCTCCTGCTCGCGTTTCGAGCGGCGCTCAATGTACTGATCAAACAACCCGTCCGGATCCGTAAGAATCGGCCCGTGTCCAGGGATGACGGCAGTTGGTTTCAATGCTTTCGCGAGCCTGAGCGACGCGAAGTACTCACTCATCTTGCCGTGTGGCGGGAAGATTCCAACGGTCCCATGCCCCGAGACCAGGTCTCCCGCGATGAGTGTCCCGGATTCCGGCTCCAACAACGACACGTGACCTGGCGAGTGCCCCGGAGTGTCGTACGCCTCGAGGCGGCCGCCATCTATCTCGATCGTCATCCCGCCATGAAGCGCCTGATCGACCTGATCCCAGGTCAATCCTTTGAACTGTTCAAGAATAGGACGCTCCAGCGGATTGAGCATGACCGGGCATTCCAGCGTCCGCTTGAGCTCCGCGGCTGCCACGGCATGATCCGGATGGCTGTGAGTGAGCACGATCGCTTTCACACGTGGATTGCCCCGCTCGGCGAGCGCCTCGAGAAATAGCGCGGCCCCGCCCTGATCGCCCGGGTCGATCACCAGCACCTCGTCGGTGCCGACAATGCAGCCATTCGTCGGCTGGTCGCTCATGAAGCCCGAGTTGGGGACCTCAACCACTTGAATTTTCAGTCTTTTCGACAAGTTCCTACCTGTTTCTATGGCGGTGTCGCATCCGCCCGTAACCGTCATCACACGTGAAATGGTATTCCGCGTCGTAACGCGCGTGTCAGTCAGCCGGCGGCCGGACCCTCGACGCCGTTCGCGCCGGAGCCGTTCTCCGAGGCTGTTACCGTCGGCACGACCATTGCCTCTGCCACGAGCTCGGCGATATCGCGCACCTTGAACGTCTCCTCGACGCCTGCGCCCCGAATGCCGTCCTCGAACATGGTCATGCAGAAGGGACACGCGGCAGCGAGCAACTCCGCGCCAGTGTCGATCGCTTCGCGCACGCGTGCCTGATTGATGCGGCTGCCGGTATTCTCCTCCATAAACATCCGGCCACCGCCGCCGCCGCAGCAGAATGATGTGTTGCGATTGCGGCGCATCTCAGTCAGGTCGGCTCCCGGCAGCGAAGTCACGACGTTACGGGGATCGTCGAACACCTTGTTGTAGCGCCCAAGATAACAAGGATCGTGATAGGTGACCTTTCCACGCGCCACTGCTGAACCAGGATCGAGCTTGATGCGGCCCTCATCGATCAACTGGCTGATGAGCTGGCTGTGATGAATTACCTCGTAGCTCCCGCCGATCTGCGGAAACTCGTTCTTGATGGCATTAAAGCAATGCGGGCAAGCCGTCACGATCTTCTTGATGCTGTACGAATTCAGCGTCTCGACCGTTTGCTGGGCCATCATCTGAGCCAGGTATTCGTTTCCGACGCGCCGGGCTGGGTCGCCGGTGCACGTTTCCTCTTTGCCGAGGATCGCAAAGTTGATCCCAGCCGCTTGCAGGATGCGAGCCAGCGACACGGTCGTACGCTGGTTGCGCGAGTCGAACGACCCGAGGCAACCGACGAAGAAGAGCACCTCGACCGCGTCGCCATCTTCGAGTTCCGACATCTCGCGCACTGGTTGCTCGACCCGGCGAGTCCATTGAGCCCGCTGGTTGGGCGGCATTTGATATGGGCTGGAAACCCGTTCGAGGTTGTTGAAGACGTTGACGAGCTCGCCGGGAAAGTCGCTTTGCTCGAGCACCAGATTGCGCCGCATCCCGATGATGAGCGGCACGTGCTCGATGTAGACCGGGCATTGCTGCATGCACGCACCGCAGGTCGTGCAGTCCCATATCTCTTCGGTCGAGACAACGCCGCCGAGAAGATCCCGCTCCGGACCGGAACCCCAGCGGAATCGAGCCGAATTTGCTCCTTCACCGAGCTCACCGGAGAAGATCCCGCCGTGGTCGGCCAGGTACCCGGTGATCTCCAGCACCAGGTCCCGTGGACGTAACGCCTTTCCAGTGTTGAACGTCGGGCAGTATTCCAGGCAGCGACCGCAATGCATGCAGGCGTCGACGTTCATCAACTGGGCCCAGGTGAAATCCTGGAGCTTGGATATGCCGAACGTTTCGGCCTCTTCGATATTGAGGATCGGCTCGAGTTCACCCATCGGCTTCAGGCGCCGGAAGAAGACGTTGGCCAGGCTGGTGAACGGATGGATCATCTTGCTGTAGGCCAGGTAGCTCAGAAACGCGAACGTGGTCGCGAAATGCACCCACCAGTTCGCCTCGTGTACTGTCTTGAGCCAGCCGGCGGGCAGTCCGCGGAGGGATAGCGACAGCGGGTACGACACGAACGACCACGGTCCCCACGGATCGCGAACCACCGCGAGGCGCAGCGCCTGCAGCGTGAATCCCTGTACCGCCAGCACGAGGAGAAACGCGAGAAGAACCAGATCGTCGGCGCTGGTGTCCTTCGTCGACGGCCGAACAACCAGACGCTTGTAGAACGCCATCAGGACACCGGCGATCAACATGGCCCCGGCGAGATTCATGGCGAGCTTGTAACCGAGGTAGAAATCACCGTGGTAGAAGCTGAAGTTGAACAGTGGGACGGTAACATCGTCTTCGATCATCACAATGACGGTGCCGATCAGCAGGGTGACGAACCCCCAGAAGATCAGCAAATGCATGATGCCGCCGTACAGATTCCTGCGGCGCGCGATTCGGCCATGCATGATGCTCTGAGTGAAAGCGCCCCGTGCCCGCTTCCACCATTGATTAAAGCGGTCTTCGGGTTGGCCCTCACGCCACATACGAACGCGGCGGGCCAGACCAAAGGTCAGAAACGCGACTGGAATGACGAGCAGGATGTAGATCGCGGCGCGACCGGCGGAATCAACATTCCAGAGGATCACTCGCGTTGGATTCACGCCCGCTCCTCCCGAGGCTCGCCATTTGATTCGCGTTGCGGCGCGGACGCGACGCGGTCTCGGGTGGCAATGATCGCAACCAGCGCCGCGAGGAACGTCCCGACCATAAATATCAACCCGGTCAGAGCGCCGATCAGGACGAGAGCGGTGTCTTTGGCATCACCGCCTCCGGCAACTGGTCCAATCGTCGCGCTCGCCATCGCCAAAATCGCCGGTGTGGCGATCACGACGGCGCACATGAGCGCGATGCGGACGCGCCAGCGCATAAGACGGGACCAGATCTGGTCGCGAAGCGGTCTGGAGAATCCGACGATGGATCCGGCCGCCGCGCCTCCGACGGAGATCAACAGCGCACCGGGCAACCGCGTCTGACCCCATCCGGCCGACACGCCGAGGATGATCACCGCCATGCCGGCCACAACGACAACCACCGAAGCGATCATCATTCCGCGAGCGGTCTGCCTGCCGCTGGACCAGATCGACCTCAATACCGACACGCAGTGACGCTCCAGTCAAACTGATGGCGTGCCTGAACTTGACTCAAGCTCAGGCACGCAATTAGCCGCGCAGTGCCTCAGTCAGCTTCGGAATCACCGTCGTCACGTCGCCCACCACGCCGAGATCCGCGTGCTCGAAGATCGGCGCCTCGGGGTCGTTGTTCACGGCGATGATGTGCTTGCTTCCACCCATTCCGGCGATATGCTGGATCGCCCCGGAAATGCCGCATGCGATGTACAGGTCCGGCTTTACCGTCTTACCCGTCTGACCAACCTGGTGGCTGTACGGAATCCACCCGGCATCAACGACGGCGCGGCTGGCCCCGATCGCTGCTCCGAGCTCCCTGGCCAGCGACTCCAAAAGCGCGAAATTTTCCGCCTTACCAAGGCCGCGACCGCCCGAGATGATGATCGAAGCCTCTTCCAGGTTCGGGCCTTGCGCTGCCTGCTCGACCGCCTCCAGAACCCTCACTCTGCAGGTCGCCTGATCGACCGGGATGTCCACCGCGCGCACCTCCGCCGTTCCGCCGACCTCTTCAGCACTGAACGATTTCGGCCGCATCTGAACGATGGCCGGCCCGTCGCCATCGAGCGTTATCGTGCCGATCGTGTCGGCCCCATACGGAACAGTGACGCGCAATTCGTCGCCGTCAAAGTCGATGCCGGTAGCGTTGGCGATGACCCCCACTCCCAGCTTGCCGACGAGACGCGCCTGCACGTCCCGGGACGTGAAGGTACTCGGGAAGAGAATGACGTCCGGACGTTCACGTCCGATCAGCTGCGCCAGGGTCGCTGCCTGCGGTTCCGCGACATACGCATCATAGGCCGGATCGTCTCCATAGTAGACGACGTTCGCTCCGTATGCGCCGAGTCGCTGGATGGTCTCGTCGGAAGAAGGCCGCAGCAGGATCGCCTCGGCGGATCCAAGGGCACGGGCTGGAACCAGGAGCTCCAACGAGAGTCGGTGCGGCATCCCTTCCGAGAGATCTGTCCACACCCATATTCGTCGCGATGCCATGCAATCCTCCTAAACGACCTGAAGGCTCTTGAGGTACGCCACGATCTCGTCAACGCTGCTACCGGTGCCGTCATCGACAACCTGGCGGACTTGCTTTTCCTGACGGACCTGCTCGATCGCTACCACACGCTCGCGGGCGCCGCTCTCTCCCACATTTCCCGGGTCCAGATCCAACGCGACGGTATCGATCCGGTCAATCGGCTTCTTCTTGGCCTGCATCATTCCTTTGAACGAGGGGTAACGGGGCTCGGCGATGCTGGCCGTGACCGTCAGCAGAGCCGGCAATGTAGTTTGAATGACACGGTAGCCAAGCTCGGTGTCCTGCTGAGCGGAGATGGTCGATCCGTCGACCGTCACCGAACGCGCAAAGGTGATCATGGGGAGGTCGAGTTGCTCCGCCAGAGCGCCCGGGACCATTCCCGTGTAGGCGTCGGTGCTCTCAGTGGCGCAGATCACCAGATCAGGATCTTCTCTCTTGAGTGCGGCGGCGAGCACTCGAACGGTGCCGACCACGTCTGATCCACCAAGTTTCTCGTCACTTATCAGAATCGCGCGGTCGGCGCCCATCGCCATCGCCCGGCGCAGCGCCTCGTCGGCCGAGTCGGGACCCATCGTCACCACGACGACTTCACCGCCATGCTCTTCGATCAGTCGCAGGCCCGTCTCAACGCTGAACTCGTCGGATGGATCGAGGATTGACTGGCCCTGGTTTCGAACCAGGCGTCGAGTCTCCGGGCTAACAGTCATCGGCAGGTTCGGATCGGGTATGTGCTTGACGCAGACGCAGATCTTCATAGGAACCAGTCTATCCTTCCATGTGCACCGTTTCAGCGCTGGTGGAGAGAGCGGAATGCAATGCGGCGATCGGGAAATCGCGCTTGTTCTCAACCCCCAGGCCCGTGCCTACCACCCACGAGCATGAACCGCGGAGATTGTGAACTTTTGGGCGATCATATAGTAAGCCTCTTGAAGTTTTCAACAGTTTCGAATGCGCGAGCCGGTTGATCCGTTGAGCATATGACGGTCGCGTTGTCCAATGTGCTGTTGACGTGCCCCGCATGAGGGGGTAGCGTATGCACAGATAAAAGGGATGAGACGAGCAAACCGCAACCACCGGCGCCAGCCGGAAGCTTGGCGAACTGTGTTTGGGGTAGCTCCGACGAGTTGCCGGTTTTTCCGATCTAGGAAGGCGCCGAACACGCTACCCGTCTTGACGGCGGGAGTTCGATCAGGGAGGTTCCCCGCATGGATCTGAACTATACGGCGGAAGACCAGGCGTTCCGCCAAACAGTGCGCCAGTGGCTCAACGAGAACATGCCGAAAAAGAAGCCTGAAACGCTTGACGAGAAGCGAGCCTGGCACACGAAACTCTACGAAGCCGGGTACCTCGGGATGGGATGGCCTAAAGAGTACGGGGGCCAGGAGGCCCGTCCCATGGAGCAGGCAATCGTCGGTGAAGAGCTTGCTCGCGCCGGTTCTCCCCCGTCCCTCAACGGACTTGGCATCTCGATCATGGCTCCGACGCTCATCCACCACGGCACGGAAATTCAAAAGCAGGAACACGTCAAAAAGATTCTGACTGCCGAAGAGATCTGGTGCCAGCTGTACTCTGAGCCCAACTCGGGGTCGGATCTCGCCAGCCTCCAGTGCCGCGCCGACGTCGATGGCGACGAATTCGTCATCAACGGTCAGAAGATCTGGACCAGCGGCGCGTACCAGTCCGATTGGGGCATGATGCTCGCTCGCACCGATCGCAACGCTCCAAAACATCAAGGCATTTCCTGCATCATGATCGACATGAACGCGCCTGGAGTTGAGGTACGACCGTTGAAGCAGATCAGCGGCAGCCAGGAGTTCTGCGAGGTTTTCTTCACGAACGTCCGCGTGCCAGCCGACAATCTGGTCGGCGAGATGAACTCCGGATGGCGGATCGCGCAAACGACGCTCGGTTATGAACGGGGCGGAAACGCGTTGAGCCGCGTGTCGCGCTTGCTTCAGTCGTACGATCGCCTGATGGAGGTCGCGCAGACGCTCAAAGTCGACGGCAAGCGTGCCGTCGATGACCCCATCATCCGCCAGAAACTGGGCCAGATCTACTCCGAGATTGAAGTCCTGCGCTACGCGTCACTTCGTATCCTCAGCAGTCTTGAAAAAGGGCAGCGTCCGGGGCCTGAATCCTCTATCGCCAAGCTCCACTACTCGGAGCTGGACAAGCATGTCCAGGAGATGATTCTGGACATTCTGGGACCGTACGGTCAGCAGATCGGTGGGGCTCCCGAGGAGTTCAAATTCGAGGCTGATTCCGACGCCTACGGTGAGACGGGCAGCTGGGCTCACACGTTTCTGTGGTCGCGCGCCGGCACGATCTACGCCGGGTCGTCCGAGATCCAGAAGAACATTCTCGGCGAACGCGTGCTCGGACTACCGAAGGAAGTGCGCGCCGACCGTATGGCAGCCGCACCCAAGGCCGCATCCGGCGCTGAGGGAGAAGACTGAGATGGATTTTGATTTCAGCGAAGATCAGATCATGCTGAGGAATCTCGCGCGCGAGTTCCTCACCGAGCAGTGCCCCGTCGCGCACGTCAGAGCGATGATGGACGACAAGCGCGGGTATGATCCGCGGATCTACCGCCAGTTGATCCAGCTCGGAATGCTGCCCTTTCCCGAAGAGTACGGCGGCGGCGGGCTCGGCACGGTCGAGCAGTCGATACTGCTAGAGGAGATGGGCCGCATCCCCTACCCCGGCCCATTCTTCGCGACCGTCGTGCTGGCTGGATCGGCGATTATGCATTCCGACGACGACAACGCCAAATCGCGCTACCTCCCTGATGTTTGCAACGGCGATCTCACCATGACACTCGCCTTTCTCGAGGATTCAATCGGTTGGGGGCCGGGGTCGGTAAATCTGTCGATGTCCAAAGAGGGCAGCTTCTACCGTCTCAACGGGGTGAAGCGCTTCGTTCCATTCGGACATACCGCCGATATGATCCTCGTGGCGGCCCGCTCTGACGGTGACGGCGCGAACGGCATTTCGATCGTCGCAATGCCGAAAGACTCCAGCGGCCTGAGCATCTCTCCTGACGTCATGATGGATCTCACCTCGCGGACGGCAACGCTGACGTTCAACGACGTTCGCGTTCCGGTCGAGAACCTGATCGGGCTCGAAGGCGAAGGCTGGCCCATCCTGGAAGCGACGATCCGAACCGCGGCCGTCGGCGCGAGCGCGGAGATGCTCGGAGCGTCGCGCAAGTCGCTCGAGATGTCGGTCGATTACGCGAAAGTGCGCAAACAATTCGGGCAGTTCATTGGGCAGTTCCAGGCGGTCAAGCACAAGTTAGCCGAGATGCTGGAGCAGGTAGAGAACGCTCACGGCGCGGCGTACTATGCCGCGTGGGCGCTCGATGCAAAGGCGCCGGACGCCGACCTGGCCGCTTCCGTGGCCAAGGCAGCGCTGAACGAGGCTTCACGCAAAGTCTGCGGAGAAGCAATCCAGGTACACGGCGGTATCGGCTTCACCTGGGAGTACGATCTGCACCTCTACTTCAAGCGAGCCAAGCATCTGGAACCACTCTACGGCAACACGGAATTCCATCGCGAGCGGGTGTTGCAGGACGTTTTGGCCGGGCGAGTGGCAGGGGCGACACGCTGAGGCGGTGGGCGCGCTGACGAGACTGGAGGGCGAGATGAGCAGTTCATCGGACGTTGAAGAACGAGTCGTGACGACGGTAGCCGAATTGAAAGAACTGGTCGGGCAGGAGCTTGGCGTCGGCGACTGGGTCGAGATCACCCAGGAACGAGTCAATCAGTTCGCGGATGCGACCGGAGATCATCAATATATTCACGTCGATCCGGAGCGCGCGCAGCAGACCTTCTTCGGTGGCACGGTCGCCCATGGCTATCTGACACTTTCTCTGCTTCCCTGGCTCGGAAGCACCCGTAAGGGCGTCAAGATCAACCTCGGTGGCAAGATGGGTGTCAACTATGGAGTCAATCGGGTTCGTTTTCCGGCGCCGGTACGCGTCGGAAAGCGAGTGCGCTTGCGCACGTCGCTGGTGTCGGTCGAGGAGATCGGTGATCGGGCGATTCAGATGGTGAATCTTCAGACGGTCGAGATCGAGGGCGAAGAGAAACCGGCCTGCGTCGCCGAGACGGTCGGGCGGACGTACTTTTAACCCGTTCTACATTGATTGCTCACGCGCCGGTACGCGGGGCGATTAATGGTCCCGGAGCTTCAACGACGAAGCCCGCCGGACGCGACGCGCGCCGCCGCGCTGACTCTCGCATCGGTTGATTCGGGTAAATGAAGGACGGGACCGGGACCTGACCGGACCCGTGGATGAGGATGTGCGGATGAGCGGACCGCGGGCATTTGCTTCCGGAACCTCAAAACAAGAATCGGCGGCGATACCGGCGACAAATGGCGCGCTCAGCGAAGCCGACGCGTTCACGTCGGCGATGAACGCGCTGTTCCACCCGAAACGCATCGCGATCGTCGGTGCGACCCCACGCCCCGGATTTGCCAGTGGCATTCACAGCCGGATCCTCCAGGGAGGCTACGAAGGCGAAATCTTCGGGGTGACGCCTCGGCACCAGGAGGTGTTCGGGGCGCCCTGCTATCCGACGATCGACGCCATTCCAGGAGGAGTCGACAAGGCGATCGTGGTCGTCCCAAGTGGAATGGTTCTGGACGTGCTCGATCAGGCCGAGCGAGCAGGCACCAAAGCGCTCAACATCATCACCAGCGGATTCGGCGAGCAGAACGACGACGACGCGCGCGGGCGGCAGAACGCGATCCGCGACTTTTCCCGTCGCACCGGCATACGTATCGTCGGGCCGAACTGCCTCGGCATCATCAGCACGCCGGCCAAGATGGTCGCCAAATCCGGCCCCTATACCACGGTGCGCCAGGGCCCGATCGGCATCGTCTTTCAAAGTGGTCTCCTGGCCTATAGCATCGTGATCCCGCCTCTGGATCGCGACTTCGGATACAGCTACGTCGTCACGACCGGCAATGAGGCGGACCTCGACGCCACCGACTTCATCCGCTACATGGTGGAAGACGACGAGACACGGGTCATCGGTTGTTTCATCGAGCAATTTCGCGACCCCGAGAAGCTCCTGCGCGTGGCGGCAGCGGCCGCCGAACGACAGAAACCGGTCGTGGTGCTCAAGGTGGGCCGGTCCGAAGCCGGAAGCAAAGCGGCTCGGGCTCACACTGGCTCACTCGTCGGCTCCGACGCCATCGCCGACGCGGTGATGCGCCAGTACGGCATCGTTCGCGTGTATAGCCTCGATGAAATGACGGAAACCTTGGCCGCCTTCCATTCCAAGCGGCTGCCAGCTGGCCCGGGAGTCGGAACGATCTTCGTCTCCGGTGGCGCCGGAGGGCTCATTTCGGATTTGAGCCAGGATCTCGGCGTCTCACTGCCGGAGCTTTCCCCACAAACGATCGAGAAGCTCAACGCCGTGATTCCCGAGTATGGAACGGTCGGCAATCCGCTCGACACGACAGGGCAGGCGGCGACCCAGCCGGAAATCACAGAGGGCTCGCTCACCGGCATGGCTGAAGATCCCAAGATTCATACGGTCATCTACGGTCAGGCATACCCCAACCGCGTGGACCTCGCGAGCCCGGTCGGAGAGGTGTTGCGGGTCATGCCCGAGCGCTACCCCGACAAGGTCTTCTTCATCATGGCGCTGGTCACCGGCAAGGTTGGCGACGGGCGACGGCGAGACGAAGACCCGGTTGAGCCGGTGATGGATTGGGATGGCGTTCCGTTCTTGCAGGGAGCCGAGAATAGCCTTCGCGCCGTTCGCTCGCTCATCAGGTACGCTGACTTCCAGCGCGCCTGGAAAGAGACTGGTCGACCAATCACGGCTGAAAGCGACGTGGCACGGAAGGCACGAGCCGTGGTCCGTTCTGCTGGTGGCCGGCCGCTCGTGGAGCGCGAGGCGAAAGCACTGCTTGCGCTCTACGACATCCCGGTGACACGCGAGACGCTCGCGACGACTGCTGACGAGGCGGCCACCGCAGCCGTCGACATCGGTTTCCCAGTCGTGCTGAAGATCGAGTCGCCTGACATCGCCCACAAAACCGAGGCGGGCGGGGTGTTGCTCAACGTGAGGGACGAGTCAGCCGTGCGAGCCGGATTCGAACAGATCATCGCGAATGCGCGCGGCTACAACCCGCAGGCGGAAATCGCCGGGGTGCTCGTGCAACAGATGGTCTCCGGCGGCCGCGAGTTGATCCTCGGAATGTCACAGGACCCGGATTTTGGTCCGGCCGTCGCCGTTGGGCTGGGCGGCATCTTCGTCGAGGTTCTCAAGGACGTCACACTCGGCGTGCCGCCGTTGAGCGAGCGTGACAGCCGCTCGATGCTGTCACGGCTGCGCGGCGCAGCCATCCTCGATGGAACCGGCGCCCGCGGGGCGGCACCGGCCGATGTGGACGCGATCGTCGACATTCTTGGCAAGTTCTCTCAGCTTTGTGTCGACCTTCGCGACGATGTGAGCGAGATCGACATCAACCCGCTGCTCGTCTTCGATCGCGGCAACGGTGCGCGTGTGGTCGACTGTCTGATCGTGCCGGGTTCGAACGGGACAAAATGACACTCGGGAAAATGGTCGCGTTGTTCGCGGACGTCCACGGAGCCCACTCGACGCTCGAGCAGGCGCTGGTTCAATGTCGCAGCATGGGGGTCTCGACGGTCGCTCTGCTCGGGGATCTGATCGACCGGACTGAGCAAGCAGATGCCTGTGCCGAGGTGCTTGCCGGATGGGATGTCGTCGGCGTGTACGGCAATCACGAACGAGAGATCGCCCTGGCTGCGTCGGAGCTGAGCAGCGAACTGAACGAGGACACGCTGCGACTCCTGAGCGGTCTGCAGGAGAGCGTCCTCGTTGAGGACGTGTGCCTCATGCACGAGGTGGAGCAATGGGCACACCACGATCTGCTTGATCGGTTGTTGAGGCGCGAGGAGCCGAACGGTCACCATCCACGAGCGCGTATCACCTTTTCGGGACACACTCATTATCGCCACGCCCGTGACGAGCACGGACCAATCGATATCACGCGCGGCACCCTCGCGATCAACGATCGGAGACGCGTATCTGATCAACCCCGGCGCGCTCGCGTCGGGTCAGTTCGCGATCTGGGACAGGGAATCGAACGTCGTTCTCTTCCGCCAGATTGAAGACTAGTGGGAGGCACTATGGGGAAGCTTGATGGAAAGGTCGCGCTCGTTACCGGCGCCGGCCGGGGCATCGGTCGAGCCGTGGCGATGCAGCTTGCGTCGGAGGGCGCGGCAGTGGTCGTCAACGATCTCGGTACCAGCCTGGGTGGCGAAGGCACCGATCAATCGATCGCGCAGCAGGTCGCCAACGAGATCAAGGGCGAGGGCGGCAGGGCCGTTGCGAACACGAGCTCGATTACCGATTACGACGCTGCCGGAGAGATGATTCAGCAGGCGGTTGACAATTTCGGGACAATCGACATCGTCGTCAACGTCGCGGGTATCCTGCGCGATCGCATGATCTTCAACATGAACGAAGACGAGTTCGACATCGTCACAGCGGTCCACCTGAACGGGACGTTCAACACGGTCAGGCACGCCTCGGCCATCATGCGCGAGCAGCGCAGCGGGCGCATCATCAATTTCTCGAGCGTCTCTGCCTGGGGGAGCCCTGGTCAACCGAATTACGGCGCCGCCAAGTACGGTGTTCTCGGCTTTACCGCGGTACTGGCGAACAGCCTCGAGAAGTACGGCATCACCGCCAACGCGATTCTTCCGTACGCGACCACTCGCATGATCGATTCGACACCACGAGGCCAGGAGTTCCTGAAGGAGCACGGCAAGATGCCGAGCGAGATGGCCGGTGGAACAGAGGGCGATCCGGCCAACGTCTCGCCGATGGTGACCTACCTCGCGACCGACGACGCCGCGCACATCAACGGGCATTTCTTTGGCGTGCGGGGCACGACGATCTCGATCTACTCTCACTGGGAGCTCGCTGGCGTGTTGCAGGCGAATCGCGCCTGGACGCCGCGGGAGCTCGTGGACCTCTTCCCAGGCACGCTCGGCAAAACGACCCAGATGCCAGAACCCGTTCAAGTCGCAGGCTCGGATCGTCCACTGAAGGGCACGTCTGCCATGCAGCTCGACGCGGAAAGCTGGAAGAACGTGGCACCGGGCATCGACCTCTGGGAGCGTTCCGTCTACTTTGACGCGAAGAAGTGAGGGGCTGAGCGATGGGCGTACTCGAAGGTAAAGTCGCACTCGTGACCGGAGCGGGCCGGGGCATTGGGCGGGGTGTCGCGCTGTTGCTGGCCAAGGAAGGCGCATCCGTGGTCGTGAACGACCTCGGCGCCAGTCTTGACGGCCAGGGTGTCGACACCGGTCCGGCCGCGTCGGTCGTGAACGAGATCAAGGCGGCGGGCGGCAACGCGGTGGCCAACACCGAGTCAGTCACCGATTATCAGGCCGCCGAAGGGATGATCCAGCAGGCGGTCGACGAATTTCGGGAAGATCGACATCGTCGTGAACGTGGCGGGCATCCTACGCGACCGCATGGTCTTCAACATGACTGAAGAAGAGTGGAACGCGGTCTTGAACGTTCACCTGAAAGGCACGTTCAACGTCTGCCGCTGGGCGTCCGTTCGCTTTCGCGAGCAGCGGTCCGGCCGGATGGTCAACTTCTCATCCACCTCGGCGTTTGGGGCACCGGGTCAGCCGAACTATGCCGCCGCAAAGGCAGGCATCATCGGTCTTACACTCAGCTGCGCCAATGGACTCGGACGATACAATGTCACAGCCAACGCGATATTGCCAACCGGTCACACGCGGATGATCGACTCGATCCCGCGCGCGCGAGACGCAGTCGCCCACACCGGCAAGCTGCCGAGTGAGCTCGCCGAGGGCACTGATCGGGATCCGGCGAACGTGGCCCCGCTGATCGCCTTTTTGGCGAGCGATGCCGCGCAGTCGGTCAACGGTCATATCTTCGGGTCGTTCGGTTACAACGTCGCGATGATGTCGCAGCCGAAAGTCGTGAAGACCTTGCGCTCAGATCATCGTTGGTCTCTCGCCGAGCTCACGGAGATCATCCCGAAGGCCTTTGGCCCCGAAATCGAGTCGATGAAAAATGAGAGCGGCTTCTCCAGCAAGATCGATGCGATCTCGGACGGACAGTGGGTCGAGGTTGGCGATGGCCTTCGCTTCTGGGGCACGCAGCTCGAACCATATGGTGAGCTGGTCTGGTAAAGACTCGACGTTGCGCGATGCGTCGGTTGCGCATCGCGGCGCGAAGATAGGGAAGGGCAAGTGTGAGCGTGAGTATCTCAGGCAAGACCGCCATCGTCGGTGTGGCGGAATCCGATGAAATCGGGAGAGTTCCCGACAAACCCGCGCTGATGCTGCACGCAGAAGCGGCGAGGTCGGCGCTGGCCGAGGCCGGCTTGACCAAGGATGACGTCGACGGCCTCTTCACGGCCGGCGTCTCGACGCTCGAGCTCGGTGAGTATCTGGGAATCGAACCGAAGGTCACCGACAACACCTCGGTTGGCGGATCATCCTTCGTGATTCACGTCGCCCACGCGGCGACAGCGATCGCCACGGGCCGCTGCGAGGTCGCGCTGGTAACGCACGGGGAGAGCGGACGCTCGCGAGTCGGCATGCCGCGACGGGCCAATGATCCCGACTCGCTTCGTGGGCAGTTCGAAGCTCCGTTCGGGCTCCCCCAGCCGGTTGGCGCCTACGCGATGGCCTGCTCGCGTCATATGCACGAGTTCGGCACAACCAAAGAACAGTTGGCTGAGATTGCCGTCGCCACACGCAAATGGGCCACGCTGAACCCCAAGGCGATGATGCGCGATCCGATCACGATCGACGACGTGCTCAACTCGCGGCCGATATCATGGCCGTTCAACCTGCTCGACTGCTGCCTCGTGACCGATGCTGGCGGAGCGTACGTGATGACGACCGTGGAGCGAGCGCGTGGGCTCAAGCAGCGCCCTGTCGTGGTCATGGGAGTTGGCGAGGGCCACGATCACGCCATGATCTCGCAGATGCCGAGCTACACCAGCTTCGCGGCGCGTCATTCGGGGCGACGAGCCTTCGAGATGGCGGGTGTCAAACACGACGATATCGACCTGGCACTGATCTACGATTCGTTCACGTATACCGTGCTCCTCTCGTTGGAAGAGCTGGGATTTTGCGGCAAGGGCGAAGGCGGTGACTTCGTCAGCGGCCAGCGAACGGCGCCCGGCGGCGCCTTCCCGATGAACACCAATGGTGGGGGGCTCTCCTACACACACTCGGGCATGTACGGCATGTTCGCGGTGATCGAGACGGTGCGCCAGCTGCGCCATGACTATGTCGACCAGGGAATCCGCCAGGTGAAGGACGCGGAGTTGGCCGTCGTCCACGGAACGGGTGGCGTGCTCTCGTCAGCCGGCACCGCAATTCTTGCGAGGGGTTAGTAATGGCCGAATACAAGAAACCGTTGCCCCAGGCGGATCCCGTCACCGCGCCCTTCTGGGAGAGCCTGAAGGCGCATGAGATGAAGATCCAGCGCTGCAACGACACGGGCAGATATTTCTTCTATCCGCGCGGCATGAGCCCCTTCACCTGGTCCGACAACGTCTCCTGGGAGCCGGTCTCCGGCAAGGGGAAAGTCCACGCGTTCACCATCGTCCACCTCAACCGGGCGCCCGGCTTCGCCGACGAGCTTCCGTACGTCGTGGCGATGATCGAACTGGACGAGGGGCCGCGCATGATGACGAATTTGGTCGACGTCGAGCCAGACCTCGATCACGTCAAGATCGGGATGCCGGTTGCGCTGGTCTACGACGACGTGACCGAAGACGTCACCTTACCCAAGTTCCGGCCCGCGTAGATTTCCGCGGAGAAGCGCGGGACAACCGGCATGTGAAAGAGATACGTGCGACGGGCGGCCCTTGAGCCGCCCGTTGTGGCGTTTCACGGTATTTCCTCGCTGTCATTTTCCAGATTCATGGAAATGACACGTGCCAGTCCTCGGATCCCGGATTCCAGCAAGCCGCCGATTCTGACCAAGCTTGACGTCAGACCGCGCGCTGCGCCTCCGGCAACTTTCGCAGTTGCTCAATGGCCGCCAAATAGTCGTCTCCGGGATTGTGGAGGTCGTCCGGCAATGGAAAGCCGATCATGTCGATCAACCCGCCGAGTCGTTCGCCGATCAGGCCGCTGATCCGGTCGTAGGTTCCCGATATACAGAATGCGTCGACGACCTCGTCCGGAACGACGGAAGGCAGGTCGTCCCAACGATTTTGGGCGACCAGAGTGCGCAGCTTGGGGTTCAGATCTTCCCAGCCGTGATGCTCCAGTACAGGCAGGTACGTCCTCGTCGAAGCATAGAATGCTATGCGGTAGCGGACGTTCTCACGCGCTGCCGCGACCTGTTCGTCGTCCCGACCTGTCGCTATGAATCCTGTTCCGATTAGATCGAAATCGGCGAGCGCCCTCCCCGATTTGCGAGCACCGCGCTCCAGATTGGGCCAGATCACGTCGCGCGTATACTCCGGCGTCGAAAACGGATGAACCCGTAAACCATCGCAAATCTCACCCGCGAGACGAATGTTGTACTCGTTCACTGCCGCAATCTGAACCTTGATGGGGGCGAACTGTGAAGGATCGGGGCTGAACTCCGGCGTCATCAGCGACAGGTTGTAAAAGGTGCCCTGGAAATTCAGCGGTTCACCATGGTCCCAGGTGTTCCAGATAGCTCGCATCGCCAGCACATACTCCCGCAGCCGGGGGCCCGGAGAGACCCATTCCGTCGAGAAGCGACGTTCAATGTGCCCCTTTACCTGGGTGCCCAACCCCACCGCGAAGCGGCCGCCGGAGAGATCGTTTAGATTTCGTGACATGTACGCAACGACCGTTGGGCTTCTCGGGAAAGCGATCGCGACCGACGTGGCGAGTTGCACCGTCTTGGTGCCGGATGCGGCGAGCACGAGCGGGAGAAATGGATCCCGTTTCAACTCCGGCGTCGCGATGCCATCAAACCCGAGCTCCTCGATTCTGGCGGAAACGTCAGCGATCTCAGACCACGGTACGTCGCCAAATGTCGCTTCAAGTCGCATCTACTAGCCGCCCTTCGCTCGAGGCGCGTTCGCCGTCGTTTCAATGTAATTGGTCTCAGTGTAGAAGCTGAAGGCGGATCGTCAATGCCGTCACTGCACTCAAGACCGCCACGCACGAGAATCGTTCGTGCCCGCTCACTGACGATCGTACTGACCGTGTTCAACCTCCGACGTCGCCAGGATTCTCCCCCTACCCGAATCGACTCCGGTCTGATACCGTTGCGCCTACGCAAAAACCAGGAAAGCCGCTGGCGAATTCCGCACGGAAGAAGGGAAACGCATGAGGATCGACGTGCACACGCACTTTTATCCGTCCGCCTACCTCAAGGCGATCGAGCAGCATAGCGACCACGCGACGATCACGTACGACGATCGCAATCGCATGCTGATCAACTATGCGGGCGACTACAACGTCGTAGAGGGCGCGCATCGGGACGTCGACGTCCGGCTTCGAGACATGAACAACTTCGGCATCGACATGTCCGTGATGTCCTTGACGACTCCAGGCGTGCACGTCGAGAAGCCTGACACCGGTGTCAGACTCGCCCAGATTGCGAACGACGAGTACTCGGAACTGATCAGGCAGCACCCGGATCGATTCCAGTTCTTCGCGACGCTCCCGGCTCAGGCGCCGGACGCGGCCGCGAAAGAGCTCGAGCGGGCCGTCAACGACCTTGGCCTGGTCGGCGGGATGATCTTTTCCAACATCAACGGAGACACTCTGGAGCAGCAGAAGTTCTGGCCGATCTACGAAGCGGCCGAGGCCCTCGGTGTGCCGATCGTTGTCCATCCAACGGCTCCGGCCTTCGCGTCCTACATGAATGACTATCGCCTCGTCGCGCTTCTCGGATTCGCGTACGACACAACGATGGCGGCGGTACGCATGGTGCTGGCGGGCGTGCTGGACCGATTTCCGAAACTGACGCTGATCCAGACCCATCTCGGAGGCGTTCTTCCGTACATGGCAGAACGCGTTGAACGCGGTTACAACGTCTATCCGGAAATTGCCGGCAAGCTGCAGCGGCAACCGATGGACTACTTCCGCGAAATGTATCTCGACACGGTCTTGTTCGATCTCGAGGCGATGAAGCTGGGACTTTCGTTCGCGGGCGAGGATCGCTTGATGCTTGGAAGCGATCACCCGCACCAGGTCGGTGATCTCCGCAAGTGCTCCATCGTCGTCGATCAGCTTCCGGTCAGTCAGGACGTGAAAGAAAAAATCTTCGCGAAGAACGCGATGCGGCTGCTCGGAGTCAACCCGCCCAAGTCGGCGTAGAGCCGCCTCGACGATCAGACGATTCCGGTGCCGCCGAGGAGAGCTCGGCGGCACGTTCGTGTGCCGCCAGTCACCTCGTCAACGTTGTGAGGAGCCTGAGTTCGTCCTCGATCATCCGGGTGATAAGAAAATGCTGGCGTACGTGCTCTTTGCCACTCGCGCCGAGTCGGCGAGCAAGGTCCCGGTCACGGAGCAACTGCAGCGCACGCCTGGCCATCTCTTCGTCATCACGGGGATCAACCAGGAAACCGCCAGTCCCGCCTTCCATCTGCATCGGGATCCCACCGGTATCTCCCGCGATCAACGCTGTGCCTTTCCAGAGCGTCTCCGACACGATGAGGCCGAACCCCTCGCGAATCGACTTCTGCACGACGACGTCTGATTTACGTTGGAAGACGTTCACTTCGGTGTTGCCGATTCCGGTCAGGTTGGTTGCGACGGTGATGTCCGGGTCGTCGCGCACAACGTCTCTAATCTCGTTGAGAAGGTCCCACGCCTCTGGATCGTCGAGCGCCAGCGAGCCCAGGAGGGCGAGTTGTAGACCCGGAGTCTCTTCTCTCACCTTCCGGAAGACGCGAATCACGCCGAGCGGGTCTTTCCAGGGGTCGAAACGCGACTACCTGAGTCATGACCGGCTGGTCAGGTTGGATGCCGACCCAGGCCATAATCCGGCGGCACTGATCAGCGGGAATCTCGAAGTTCTTCGGGCTCAAGGGATCGATACCGGGAGGAATCAAGAATACCTTGCGGTCCTTCAGACGTTGAGGCACGAACTGGTCCATCGTAAATACGAGGGCGTCATGCTCGACGATGAACGGGAGAAGGAATTCGAGGGCCGATTCGTTGGGTTCGGACGTGTCGATGTGACAGCGCCAGATCCATTTGGCACTATCGCGAGAACGATAGTGGAGGATGGCCGCAGGTTGCGGATCGTGCGCGAATACGAAGTCGTATTGGCCCTCACACTGTTGCGCGTTGTAGCTATTTTGAAGCAGGTAGGTTTCGCGGGCTTCGGAAGAGCAACTCGTCGTTCGCTCCCTGGAGTGCGTTATGAATGCGTTTCGTTACTTCAAAGAATTGGGCGCTGCCGCTGATGACCCGCCAATCGACGTGAAGGCCGAGACCGCGTTGAATTGCCACGGAGGAACGCAACAACTCCGACACGCCTCCGCCGTACGGCGTGGCGTTCAAGTGCAGGATACGTGCGCCTCGAAGCTGATTGGCAAGGCCGCGAAGACGACCGACGACGTCCTCTCCGACGATCGGCAGGTAGTCGTCAATCGAGGCTGTCGCAACATCAACCAGTTGCAGCATCGACGTTCACCCCCTACATTTCGGTCGACCGACAGTACTTCGCCCCTGCCGGCGCGGTGCAATCTTCGAGTACGTCGCGATCGCTTCCAGAATACCATCGTGGCAACGATCTCCTGGAAACCGTGGTACATTCAATGTAGTGACCTGTCTTCCAACGACCTTCTGCGTTCTGTTCTCCGCAGATTTTCGCGATTTTCAAGGCAGATTATCTTCTCGCAACGAAAGCGCGTCGAAAGAGACGAGACCATGTACGCCCGCCTGATCCATCTCAGCTTCGCGGAAGATGTCACGCACGACCGAGCGCACGAACTCTACCAGGATCTGGTCAAGGAGTTCCGCCGTATTGACGGTTGTTGCGGCTACGCATTCATGCTCATGAGCGACGCACATCGCGGCCTCACCCTCACCTTCTGGGATGATGCCGACTAGCGCCAACAAGGCAGGCCAGCGGATGCTGCCGATGATGATCGAACGAATGCGCGGGCTCCTGGCCCAGCCGCCTGAGATTTCCGGCTACGAGGTCATCGATCACGTGATGTTTGATCCACCTGACCAGGACTGAGGCCGCTGCCGCCGCAATCGACTTTACGTCCGCCGTCTCGCGGTTTAGGATATGTCGAGGTCACGATCGGTTCAGGTACGATACCGGCGTGCGTGGCCGATCTAATCGAGATATTCACATGGGAGGAAGAGTCGGATGACGGCGGCGGTTCGTTTGCGTTTACCGGGAATTATCAACGGCCTTCTGGCACTCTGGTTGATTCTTGGGTCGTTCATCGCTGGATTTGGCAACGTGCCCTCAAAGGTCAGCGACGTCATCATCGGCTTCTTCGTGATCTTCCTGTCAATGCACCGCAGCATCCCGTCCGACGAGTCACGCTGGATGTCCTTGTTCAGCGGCATGCTGGGGCTGGCCGCGATTTCGGCACCATTCGTATTCAGCTACACGGACGTCTCCTCAGCCATGATCAACAATATCGTCGTCGGCGCGGCGATCGTGCTGGTATCGGCCTGGGGCTTCATGACGGTTCGAACACCAGAGCCACAGCACTAAGAGATTCACGGCCGGCGTCATCGAGGAGACTGGAGGCGCGCAGGTGTCCCTTTCAGCCAATTCGATGCCTCTGGCTAACGTGTGCGTTGGAGACTGAATGACCGCTGACCCGCTTGTCGGCATCATCATGGGTTCACGATCCGACTGGGAAACCATGTCGCATGCGGCCGACACGCTCGAGTCGCTCGGCATCCCGTACGAGACTCGTGTTGTTTCGGCGCATCGGACGCCGGATCAGCTGTTCGACTATGCGGAGACGGCGATACCACGCGGCATCGAAGTGATCATCGCCGGAGCAGGCGGTGCGGCTCATCTTCCGGGAATGGTGGCGGCCAAGACGGTCTTGCCGGTCCTCGGGGTGCCGGTTCAGTCGCGAGCGCTGAACGGGATGGACTCTCTCCTGTCGATCGTGCAGATGCCGGCCGGCATTCCCGTTGGAACGCTGGCCATCGGGCGGTCCGGCGCGGTCAACGCCGCATTGCTTGCCGCCGCCATCCTCGGCAACAAGTACCCGGCTCACCGGGAAGCCCTCGAGGGTTTCCGGACCAGCCAGACACAAATCGTCCTCGACCACCCGAATCCCAAGGACGAATCGTGAGAGTCGGCGTTCTTGGCGGCGGCCAGCTCGGGCGAATGATCGCGCTGGCTGGATATCCTCTGGGGATTGCGGTCCGCCTCTTCGAGACGTCGAGCGACGCGTGCGGTGGACAGGTAACCGAACTTCACGTCGGCGATTATCGAGATCACGAGGCGCTGGATCGTTTCGCGGACGGCCTTGATGTCGTCACTTACGAGTTCGAGAACGTCCCAGTCGAGTCGGCTGAATACCTTGCCAGAAAGCTTCCCGTGTATCCGCCTCCAGTCTCGCTTGAGATAGCCCAGGACCGGCTTACCGAAAAGACCTTCTTTGGCGCGCGCGGCATTCCAACTGCCGGGTTCCTGGCGGTCGATTCGATCGACGATCTGGCGAGATCGGTCGAACGGTACGGACTGCCGCTCGTTCTCAAGACCCGCCGCATGGGCTACGACGGCAAGGGCCAGGTCATCGTGCGGGATGAATCAGCTGTTGAATTCGCCTGGGATCGACTGCGCGGCGTCCCGCTCATTGCCGAATCGTTTGTCGGATTCGAGCGCGAACTCTCCATCATCGCCGTGCGATCTCCCGAGGGCGCGACCCGCTTCTATCCGCTTGTCGAAAATCAGCACCACGCGGGTATCCTGCGAATATCACGCGCACCCGCGGCGGAGATTTCGTCAGCCCTTCAGCAGCTGGCAGAGGACTACGCTGGGCGTGCGCTCGACTCCCTTCAATACGTCGGAGTACTGGCGATCGAGTTCTTCAGTCTGGGTGATGAACTCCTGGCCAACGAGATGGCTCCGAGGGTTCACAACTCGGGGCACTGGACCATCGAAGGGGCTGAAACCAGTCAATTCGAAAATCACCTGCGTGCGGTAGCCGGAATGCCGCTGGGCTCGATCCGGCCACGCGGGCACTCGATCATGATCAACATCATCGGCGATCTCCCTCTAACATCGCACGTTCTGGCGACGGAGAGCGCGCATCTCCACCTCTACGGCAAATCTCCACGATCCGGACGCAAGCTGGGTCATGTGACATTGCGCGCCGACGACTCCCTTGAGCTTGAACGAGCGCCTTACGGACTTCGCATTCCTCCTCCCGTAAGCATTGACGCTTGATCGGATTTGCGTAACTGCCGCGCGGCGGGGCAAGAATCCTGCGTTAGGTCCCATTGGTTGTTGGTTCCATGGAATGCCCGTGTGTGGCGAACGTCACGCCGGTGACGTGCGTCTGCGACGCAGATCGACACAATCCCGGCAACGGCGGCCCCATGAGATCAACCTTCGTCTGTCGACCGTTCATAACAAGAGGCCGAAAAATTGAGCTGGAGAGTGTTACCAGGAAAACCATATCCCCTCGGCGCGACCTGGGATGGGGCCGGGACGAACTTCGCGATCTTTTCCGAGAACGCCACGTCGGTCGAACTGTGCCTATTCGATTCAGACGGCGCGCGTGAGGTCGGGCGTCTCCGTCTTCCCGAGGTCACCGCGCATGTCTGGCACGGATACGTCCCGTCCGTCGAGCCTGGTCAGTTGTATGGCTATCGCGTTGATGGTCCCTACGAACCAGAATCAGGTTCACGCTTCAACCCAAACAAGCTCATGATCGATCCATATGCCAAGTCGATTCACGGCGAAGTCGACTGGAGCGCGCCGGTCTTTGGCTATCGCATCGGTGATGAGGCGTTGGATCTCTCGTTCGACGATCGCGACAGTGGCTGGGGTGTGCCGAAGTCGGTCGTCACCAGCCCCTGGTTCGATTGGGACGAGGACCGTCGTCCGCGCACTCCATGGCACGAGTCGGTAATTTATGAGCTTCACGTCAAGGGGTTCAGCGAATTGAGCCCGTTCGTGCCGGAGAGCCTCCGCGGCACCTACGCGGGCCTCAGCACGGGTCCGGTTATCGATTACCTGAAGCGGCTGGGCGTGACCGCCGTCGAACTGTTGCCGGTTCACAGCTTTCTGGACGACAAGCATCTGATCGACCAGGGACTGCGGAATTACTGGGGCTACAACACGATCAATTACTTCGCGCCCGACAACCGCTACGCCAGCAGTCGAACCAAGGGCGGCTCGATCGCCGAATTCAAGACGATGGTACGCGCGCTGCATCGCGCCGGAATCGAGGTGATTCTCGACGTCGTCTACAACCACACCGCCGAAGGAAGCGAACTCGGGCCCACGCTCAGCTTTCGCGGTATCGATAACGCCGCCTACTATCGTCTTTCGCCGGAGAGCTCCCGCTACTACATGGACTACACCGGCACGGGCAACAGCCTGAATGTGCGCCATCCTCAGGTCCTCCAGATGATCATGGACAGCCTGCGATACTGGATCCAAGAGATGCACGTCGACGGCTTCCGGTTCGACCTGGCGGCGACTCTGGCGCGAGAGTTGCACGACGTCGACCGGCTCTCAGCTTTCTTCGACATCATCCACCAGGACCCGGTCATCTCGCAGGTCAAGCTGATCGCGGAACCCTGGGATGTCGGCGCCGGCGGCTATCAGGTCGGCAACTTCCCGGTCCTCTGGACTGAATGGAACGGAAAGTACCGCGACACCATTCGGCACTACTGGCGCGGGGACGAGGGCCACGTGGCCGAGCTTGGCTATCGGCTGACGGGAAGCAGCGACCTATATCAGGCCGACGGCCGCAGACCACACGCCAGCATCAACTTCGTGACGGCACACGATGGGTTCACGCTTCTCGACCTCGTGACCTACAACGAAAAACACAACGAGGCCAACGGCGAATCGAATCGTGACGGCACAAACGACAACGTGTCGTCAAATTACGGCTTCGAAGGACCGACGGAAGACGAACAGATCAACGACGTTCGAGCCCGCCAGACGCGAAACCTCATGGCCTCGCTTCTCTTGTCGCAGGGCGTTCCAATGATCAGCGCCGGTGACGAGATCGGGCGCACTCAATCCGGCAACAACAATGCCTATTGCCAGGACAATGAGATGAGCTGGCTGGACTGGGACCTGACAGACGAACGACAGTCGATGCTCGACTTCACGCGCCGGTTGATCCAGATTCGACGAGATCATCCGACCTTTAGCCGGAGGAAGTTTTTCCAGGGCCGGCGCATCCGCGGCGCCGATATTCGGGACATCACGTGGTTCAGTCCTGACGGAACGGAGATGAGCGAAGAGCAGTGGAACTCGAGTTGGGTCCGCTGCGTCGGAATTCGCCTGGGCGGTGGTCCCATTGGGGATGTCGACGAAAACGGTGATCCGGTGACCGATGACACGTTCCTGGTGATGCTGAATGCGTCGTCGAATGACGTGATCTTTCGCTTACCGACGGGTGATGCCGACCGACCATGGCGAGTCATGATCGACACGCAGCGGGCGGAACAGCCATCAGGACGGCTCAGGCCAGTGGAATCGCCGGACTATACGATCGCCGCGCGCTCGTTCGTGCTCCTTCGCCGAAACGCCAGCGGACCGCTGAAACCCAGGACCCCTGCCTTCCCGTAGTGACCGGTAACGTTGCACGGTCGGTGAGTCGGACGCAAACGAAGATCGGCAGCCATTCGGCCGGCACAAACAGCCAAATCTTGACGATGCACCTCCATTTGCTTGTAGACTGGAGACCATGGAAAAGGCAACGACGAAGAAGCAAGTGACGCGCACACCCGATGGGCTCCCAGAGCACGGCCGTCTCCGCGCAATAATCGAGGGTGTATCTCCCGAGATTGACTGCGGGCGATACGCCGTCAAGCGAGTCATTGGAGACGAGGTCGTCGTTGAGGCGGATATATTCACGGACGGGCACGACTCCGTTGCTGGTCGGCTGCTGTACCGCCGAAACGATGTGAACACGTGGACCGAGGTGGCGTTCGAGCCGCTGGTTAACGATCGCTGGAGAGCATCGTTTCGTGTCGGAGACATTGGCCGCTATCAGTACACGCTGCTCGCCTGGGTTGACCACCTCTCCACCTGGCGCCGAGACCTTCAGAAGAAGATTGACGCCGATCAGCACACCCTGACCGACATCAAGATCGGCGTCAAGATGATCGAATCAGCGGCGTCGCGAGCAAGCGCCGAGCACCGGGAAACCCTTAATTCCTGGGCTCGTGAGCTGAACCAGGCGACTGATCTTGCGCGGGCGGCCGAACGAGCACTGGACGACGAGCTATATCTGGTCGCGCTTTCTTACCCGGATGAGGAGTTCATCACTCGCTATCCGAAGCTGCTGGACGTCATCGTCGATCGTAAGCGAGCCGAGTTCGGCAGTTGGTACGAGCTCTTTCCTCGGTCGGCGGGCGCGGACGGTGCCCACGGTACCTTCAAGGACGTCGAGAACCTGCTCCCCTATGTCGCCGGCATGGGCTTCGACGTGTTGTACCTGCCGCCGATACACCCGATTGGTCACAGCTTTCGCAAAGGCAAGAACAACGTGACCGACGCTGGACCGGACGACTCCGGCAGCCCGTGGGCAATCGGCGCGGCGGAAGGCGGGCATAAGAGCATCCTGCCGGAGCTTGGCGCGCTCGAAGACTTTCGGCATCTCGTGGAGGCCGCGCATGATCACGGCCTCGAACTGGCGATGGATCATCGCCTTTCAGACGTCCCCTGACCACCCATACGTCCGCGAGCATCCCGACTGGTTTCGACAGCGTCCCGACGGCACGATTCAGTACGCGGAGAACCCTCCGAAGAAATATCAGGACATCTACCCGTTCGAGTTCGAGACCGAGTCGTGGCGCGAACTCTGGCAGGAACTCAAGAGCGTTTTCGACTTCTGGATCGATCAGGGCATCCGCATCTTCCGCGTGGATAACCCGCACACCAAACCGTTCGCTTTCTGGGAGTGGGTCATCACCTCTCTCAAAGCGGACCACCCCGATTTGATCTTCCTGTCCGAAGCGTTCACTCGACCAAAAGTGATGTACCGCCTCGCCAAGCTCGGCTTCACCCAGTCCTACACCTACTTCGCCTGGCGCAACGCGACGTGGGAACTCACGGACTACCTGTCGGAGGTAACGCAGCCGCCGGTAAGTGACTATTTTCGTCCCAATCTGTGGCCCAATACACCCGACATTCTTACTGAGTACTTACAGACGGGGCAGCGCTCCGCGTTTATTGTTCGCCTAATTCTGGCGGCGACGCTCGGCGCGAGCTACGGCATCTACGGGCCCGCGTTCGAATTACTCGAGCATCGTCCCGATCGAACCCGGCAAGGAAGAATACCTTCACTCTGAGAAATATCAGCTGCGGGAGTGGGATCTGAATCGCAGCGACTCGCTCCGGGACCTGATCACCCAGGTCAACCAGATTCGCCGTGACAACCCCGAACTCCAGGGTAACACCAATCTCCGTTTTCATACGGTCGACAATCCCGCGCTGATTGTTTACAGCAAATCCGATCATCAAAGTGGCGGGTCCACGCTGATCGTGGTCAACGTCGATCCCTACAACGCACATTCCGGCTGGATCGATCTGGACCTCGACGCTCTTGGAGTTGACCAGGCTCGGCCCTATCAGGCACACGATCTGTTGACCGACGAGCGATATCTCTGGACTGGAAACCGAGCATTCGTGCGGTTGAGTCCCCACGACATGCCTGCTCACATCATGAAGATCCGCCGCCACGTCCGCACTGAACAAGACTTTGACTACTTCACTTAGCCGAGCAGGTTGAGGAAGGGAATGCGTTAAACACCATGTCGAGATCAGGGACGGATACCTCGTCATTCGAGCCAAACCCGCTCTGGTACAAAGACGCCATCATCTATCAACTGCATCCGCGGGCGTTTTTCGATAGCAACGGTGACGGCATCGGTGATTTCAGCGGCATCACGCGCAAGCTGGATTACATTCAGGATCTCGGCGTCACCGCGATCTGGATTCTTCCCTTCTACCCATCTCCGCTGCGTGATGACGGATACGACATCGCCGACTACGGCGACGTTCACCCGGACTACGGCACTATCCCGGACGTGCGCCGGTTCGTGCGTGAGGCGCACGGCCGCGGGCTTCGCGTCATAACGGAACTGGTGTGCAACCACACCTCGGACCAGCATCCCTGGTTCCAAAAGGCGAGACACTCGCCGCCGAACAGCGCTGCGCGCAATTTCTACGTCTGGACGGATGACCCGGAAAAGTATTCAGAAGCGCGCATCATCTTCAAGGATTTCGAAAGCTCGAACTGGACCTGGGACCCCGTGGCCGAAGCCTACTACTGGCATCGCTTCTATCATCATCAACCGGACCTCAACTTCGACAACCCGCGAGTCCGCAAAGCGATCCACTCGATCATGGACTATTGGCTTCGAATGGGAGTCGACGGGCTGCGACTGGATGCCATTCCGTATCTCATCGAACGCGAAGGCACAAACTGCGAGAACCTCCCCGAAACGCACGTGATTCTCAAAGAACTTCGACGCCACGTCGACGAGGGCTTCCACGACCGCATGCTGCTCGCCGAAGCCAATCAGTGGCCTGAGGATGCCGTCGCCTATTTTGGTGACGGCGACGAATGCCACATGTCCTTCCATTTTCCCCTCATGCCGCGCATGTTCATGGCGCTTCGCATGGAAGATCGCTTCCCGATCGTCGACATCCTGGCGCAGACGCCGGACATCCCGCCCGCGGCACAGTGGAGTCTGTTCCTGCGCAATCACGACGAACTGACGCTCGAGATGGTGACCGACGAAGAGCGTGACTACATGTATCGCGTTTACGCCCACGATCCACAGATGCGCGATGAACCTCGGCATCCGCCGTCGCCTGGCGCCGCTGCTCGGCAACAATCGCCGCCGCATCGAGCTGATGAACGGCCTGCTGTTCTCGCTGCCCGGGACTCCGGTCATCTACTACGGCGACGAGATCGGAATGGGCGACAACATCTATCTTGGGCGATCGAAATAGCGTACGTACGCCGATGCAATGGAGCGCCGACCGCAACGCTGGCTTCTCCACCGCCAGCCGCCAGCGGCTCTACCTACCGGTGATTGCAGACGCCGAATACCACTACGAGACCGTCAACGTCGAGGCACAGCAGAACAATCCTCACTCGCTTCTCTGGTGGATGAAGCGGCTCATCGCGTTGCGCAAGCGCTACCAAGCGTTTGGCCGCGGCACCCTGACCTTTCTGCACCCGGACAACCGCAAGATCCTGGCGTTCATCCGCGAGTTCGAGGACGAGCGTATTCTGGTCATCGCCAACCTTTCGCGTTTCGTTCAAGCGGCGGAGCTTGACCTATCCCACTGCCGCGGCATGGTCCCGGTGGAGATATTCGGGCAAACCGAATTCCCCTCGATCGGCGAGCTACCCTACTTCGTCACCCTGGGACCACATTCGTTCTACTGGTTTTCGCTCGAGCACGCTCGAGTCGAAGGCCGCGCGCCGGGTCAACCTGACGAGACCATCCCCACCATCGTGACGACCGGCGAATGGGAGCAATTGCTGGCCGGGAAAGGCCGGGCGCAGCTGGAGTCGGTTCTGCCGAAATACGTCGGTGACCGTCGATGGTTCGCGGGCAAAGCGCGCAAGATGAAGGCAACGAAGATCGTCGACTCGGTGCCCCTGCCGTATTCAGACGGCGTGGCGCAGGTACTGTTCATACAAGTCGATTTTGTAGAGGGCGATTCCGAGACGTATCTGCTGCCGGTCTCATTCACCTCCAACGAACGCGCCGAAGAGATTCGTCAAACCACTCCACAAGCCTTGATCGCGACCGTGACATCGCGCGTCAGCGGACCACACGGAGTACTGATCGACGCCGTGTACGACCCGAGCTTCGCGTCCGCGCTGCTTGATTCAGTGCGCGGCCGGCGTCGATTCCGAGGCGCTGGTGAGATCCGCGCCAACCCCACACGAGTGTTGCGCTCCGTCATGGCGAACGGAGCCATTGCCGATGCATCGCTCAAGCCCGGCAATATCCGGGCGGAACAATCAAATTCATCGATCACCTTCGACGAAAAATTGATTCTCAAGCTCTACCGTCGCCTGGAACCAGGACTCAATCCAGACCTGGAGATCGGCCAGTATCTAACCGAGATGGGCTTCGAGAACACGCCACCGGTGGCCGGCTGGCTCGAATACCGTGGCCAGAGTGGCGAATCATCGACCATGGGCATTGTGCACGGATACGTTCCGAACGAGGGTGATGCCTGGGCATACACCAGAGACGTGCTCCATCGCTACTACGAGCGAACCGCGGCGTCTCCACTCGATTTCGATATGCCGGCGGTCGTCAACGCGTCCGAGCTCATCCGTCTGACGGAGGACGTGCCGCCTCCGGAGCTTCGGGACCTGTTCGACTCGTATTTGGAAGACTCCAGGCTGTTGGGCGAACGAACCGGTCAAATGCACCAGGCACTGGCTCGAGGAACTGGACCCGCGTTTGCGCCGGAACCATTCACCACGCTCTATCAGCGTTCGGTCTACCAGCGGATGCGGGGTCATTCAGGCAACATTTTGCCGGCTCTGAGACGAAAAATCCCCATGCTGCCCGACGACGTGAAACAGTTGGCACGGCAAGTCGCTGATGCCGAGCCGGAGGTCGTCCGCCGCTATCGCATGGTGATGGACCACAAGATGGGCGGAGTACGCATTCGATGTCACGGTGATTTCCACCTGGGCCAGGTACTCCACACCGGCCGTGATTTCTCGTTCATCGATTTCGAAGGGGAACCGGCCCGCGCCCTCGGCGAGCGCCGCCTGAAACGATCGCCTCTTGCCGATGTGGCTGGGATGCTGAGATCGTTTCACTATGCCGCCTACTCGACTTTTTTCGAAGCGCAGCGCAGTGGGTTGATTCGACCCGAGGACGCGCAATCACTCGACCGATGGGCCCGCTTCTGGAACCTCTGGGTCAGTACCTACTACCTCAAGGGGTATCTCGCGGTTCCGGGCGCGAGCGACATCCTGCCTCCGAATCAGGACGACCTTCAACTGCTGCTGGACGCGTATATGCTGGAGAAGGCCGTGTACGAGGTCGGGTACGAGATGAACAGCCGGCCGGAGTGGCTGGCCATTCCGTTGAACGGCATTAGTCAGATCATCGGTTACGTCGGCTGAAAGTGGCGGATTGTGGCGCGGATCGTGCCCAACCGAAGACAGCGACGCGATGGTTTCATGCTACGTCACGAACACCGTCCCGCGATCAAACGCTGATTGTCCGGCGATGGACCGACGGGAATCCGAGCTACACTGTCAAAGGAGATGTGCTCAAGTGGTCACCGCCAACAGTCTTCTCAGCAATGACGATGTCTACCTGTTCAACGAGGGTAACCACTACCGGCTTTACCGGCATCTGGGGGCACATCCAACGATGGTGAACGGGGTTGAGGGAACACAGTTCTCCCTCTGGGCCCCGAACGCGCGCGAGGTGTCAGTGATTGGTGATTTCAATGGATGGAGCCGGTCCGCCGATCTGCTAAGCGCTCATGGAAATTCCGGTATCTGGGAGGGCTTCATCGCGGGCGTCGGTCACGGAACAATCTACAAGTACCACATCAAATCACAACAGAATGGTTATGAAGTCGACAAAGCCGATCCGTTCGCGTTCCACGCGGAGACTTCTCCGAAGACGGGCTCCATCGTCTGGGAGCTGGATTACGACTGGTCCGATGGAGATTGGATGGCTGAACGTGCACGCCGCAACGCGCTTGACGCACCCATATCCATATACGAACTCCATCTAGGGTCGTGGATGCGCGTTCCAGAGGATGCATTTCGCTCACTTAGCTATCGCGAGATCGCACCGAAGCTGGCAGAGCACGTCAAACAAACCGGATTCACCCACGTAGAGCTTCTGCCGATCATGGAGCACCCCTTCTATGGTTCATGGGGTTACCAAACAACCGGCTATTTCGCTCCCAGTAGCCGCTACGGAACCCCACAAGACTTCATGTACCTCGTGGATTATCTGCACCAGAACGGAATTGGGGTGATCCTTGACTGGGTTCCGTCTCATTTCCCCGTCGGATGAGCATGGGCTAGCGTATTTCGACGGTACGCATCTCTTTGAGCATTCCGATCCCCGGCAGGGATATCACCCAGACTGGAATAGCTACATCTTCAACTACGGGCGCGATGAAGTTCGCAGCTTCCTGTTGAGCAGCGCGCTCTACTGGCTCGACAAATACCACGCGGACGGCCTACGGGTAGACGCCGTGGCCTCCATGCTCTATCTCGACTACTCGCGCAAAGCAGGTGAGTGGATTCCGAACGAATACGGCGGCCGCGAAAATCTGCACGCGATCAGCTTCCTGCAGCACCTCAACCGGGAAGTTTTCGGTCAATATCCCGATGTCCAAACGTATCGCGGAGGAGTCGACGGCCTGGCCGATGGTCTCCCGACCGATCTACGTTGGCGGCCTTGGGTTCGGCATGAAGTGGGATATGGGCTGGATGCACGACGCGCTCGACTACTTCAGCAAGGATCCGATTCATCGCCGCTATCACCACAACGAGCTCACCTTCCGCCTGCTCTATGCGTTCAACGAGAACTTCGTGATGCCCCTGTCACACGACGAAGTGGTACACGGGAAAGGCTCGCTGATCGGGAAGATGCCGGGTGACGACTGGCAGAAGTTCGCGAACCTGCGCTTGCTCTACGCCATGATGTACGCCCAACCAGGCAAGAAGCTGCTTTTCATGGGCGATGAAATTGGTCAGTGGCAGGAGTGGAATCACGACGGCAGTATCGACTGGGATCTGCTGCAATACCCATCACATGATGGCTTGCGACGCTGGGTCGAGGATCTGAATCGTCTTTACCGGGAAGAACCGGCGATGCACGAACTGGACTTCGATCCCTCCGGGTTCGCCTGGCTTGACCCGAACGATTCCGAGAACAGCGTGCTCAGCTTTGCCCGGAGGGCCCGCGACTCGAACGGCATGGTCGTCGCTCTGTTCAACGCTACGCCGGTTCCGCGGCATGGATATCGCATCGGAGTTCCCCAGATGGGCGTTTGGAAGGAACTCCTGAACAGCGATGCCGAGATTTACGGCGGGACTGGGGTCGGAAATTATGGCGAGGTCGAAACGACGCCGGTACCATGGCATGGTCAACCGCGTTCGCTCAAACTCAGCCTGCCGCCCCTGGGAGCGATCTTCCTGCGCCACTCTGAGTGAGCAATATGACACCGGATGATCTGAGACTGGGTGCTTTACCGCGCCCGGACGGCATGACCACGTTCCTCGTCTGGGCACCAAAGTCGAACCGCGTCGAACTGCACCTGGTCCGGCCCGTTGATCGCGTTCTGCCGATGGACAGTCGCGACAACGGGTATTGGTCAGTCACGCTCGGTACGGCTCCGGCCGGCACGCGCTACTATTTTCGCCACAATGCCGAACATGATTGGCCCGATCCGGCGTCCCGTTCGCAGCCGGATGGAGTTCACGGGGCGTCAGAGGTCGTCGACCCATCAGCGATTCATTGGGCGAGCGACGTGTGGAGGTCGCCCGCGATCGAAGACTACGTGATCTACGAGCTCCATGTCGGTACGTTCACCGACGCCGGCACGTTCGACGCAGCTCTTACGGAACTCGACCGTTTGGTGGAACTTGGTGTCACTGCCGTCGAACTGATGCCCATCGCCGAGTTTCCCGGTGGTCGGAACTGGGGCTACGACGGTGCCTACCCATTCGCTGCCGATTCATCCTATGGCGGTCCCGACGGTTTAGCCCGTCTGGTTGACGCCTGCCATGGTCGCGGAATCGCGGTGGTGCTGGACGTCGTGTACAACCACTTCGGGCCGGAGGGGGCGTATCAGGGCGCCTACGGACACTATTTCACCGATCATTACCGGACGCCCTGGGGCGCGGCGATCAACTTTGACGGACCTTATTCCGACGAGGTGCGACGGTACTTCATTGAGAGCGCGCTCTTCTGGCTGCGCGATCTCCGCATAGACGCGTTCCGGCTTGACGCCGTGCACGCCATCTACGACCAGAGCGCCCGCCCGTTCCTGATGCAATTCGCGAGCGAGATTCATCGAGCGGCACGGGATCTCGGTCGTGTGGCGTACGTCATTGCCGAGAGCGATCTGAATGACCCGCGCGTCATTCAGTCTGCTGACTTGGGAGGTTTCGGACTTGACGCGCAGTGGAGCGACGATTTCCACCACGCGCTCCACTCAAGATTGACGGGTGAAAGGGCAGGCTATTACGTCGATTTTGGATCGACGGATGATATTCGGCGCGCGCTTCAGGGTGGCTATGTCTTCACCGGCCAGTACTCCAGGTACCGCAAGCGGTGTCACGGCGCGACTGCCGTCGTCAATGCCACCGTCACGATTCGTGACCTGTGGCCAGAACCACGATCAGGTCGGAAACCGGGCAACCGGAGAGCGATTCTCCGCGTTCCTCCGTTTTGAGCAGATCAAACTTGCCGCGGCGACCGTCCTATTGTCTCCATTCGTGCCGCTCATGTTCATGGGCGAGGAATATGGCGAACAGGCGCCATTCCTCTACTTCACGGATCATGGCGACCAGGAACTCGTCGAACGTGTCAGGAAAGGTCGAGCTCAGGTGTTCGAGGCGCGGCGGTCGAGTGAGGTTCCCGATTCTCAAGATGATAAGGCGTTCAAACGCTCCAAGCTGAAGCGCGATCAGAGACAGTCAGCCAGGGGACGCCTGCTCGAATCGTTCTACCGCGAGTTGATCAGGCTCCGCCGGGAACTTCGGGCGCTGCAAGATCCCGACCTTTGACCGGCAAACGGTCGATCTGGTTGGCACGGATGACTCAGTTATCGTCGTTCGACGGTGGAATCACCAGCACACCGTATTGATCGTGCTCAACTTCCACAACACCGGACAAACGATCAGAGTGCCGGGAACCGGCACGGGGTGGACATTCGCACTCAATTCCTCCAGCCCAACGTGGGGTGGGCCAATCCCTGAGCACGAACAGGTGGAAACCTGCCAATCTGGAGATGAAATCATCGTATCCGGCAGTTCGGCCATGGTCATGACCCCGACTTCCCAGGAGGTGCGGCCGTGAGAACCAGCTCATCGCGGTTCGTGCGCGTTCCAAATTCGACGTACCGAGTGCAATTAACCCCAGACTTCGGGTTTGCCGCCGCCGGGAACATCGTGCCGTATCTGAGCACGCTCGGCATCTCCGATCTCTACTGTTCTCCCATCCTGACGTCACGTCACGGAAGCACTCACGGGTATGACGTCGTGGACCCGCTCCATCTAAATCCGGAGCTCGGCGGGCAGGAGGAGTTTGATCGGCTCGTACGTACGCTCCACGATCACGACATGGGCATGCTACTGGATATCGTTCCGAACCATATGGCCGCCAGCAGCGACAACCCGTGGTGGCTCGACGTCCTCGAAAACGGGCCGAGTTCACGCTTCGCAAGCTTTTTCGACATCGAGTGGGATCCAGCCGGCTCCGGAACGCTGGAGAATCGTGTTCTCCTTCCCGTGCTAGGGAGCCCATACGGCGAAACGCTCGAGAACGGCGAGATCCAGATTGAGGCCGATGAAACCGGCTACCATCTTCGCTATTTCGACGTGGGTCTGCCCCTTTCGACGATGTCATACGAAATCATTCTTGGGTTGAGAGCGCGCGAGATCGAGCAGGCTGTCGGATCAGATAGCAAGGAGTGGGCAGCGTACTCTCAGCTCCTGCGAGAACTGGCTTTGATTCCGTCCCACGGTTCATCCGATCGTCCACTGATTGAGCGTCGCCGGTCGATACGTGAGCTACTTGAACGTGAGCTGCCGCAGGTACGCAAGGTACCATCGATGGGGCGCGAGTTGGAAACGACGATCTCGATCGTGAACGGCACTCCGGGCAATCCGCGCAGCTTCGACATCCTGGATCGGATCATCGACAGTCAGGCCTACCGCCTCTCTTACTGGCAACTGGCGCGCGAGCAGATCAACTACCGTCGCTTCTTCGACATCAACGACCTCGTCTCGATGCATGTGGAATACGAGGACGTCTTTCGCGCCACGCACCAGCGCGTGCTGCAACTGGTTCGCGACGGCGACGTCGACGGACTGCGGATTGACCACATCGATGGGCTGTGGGATCCGGCGGGCTATCTGACGCGTCTCCAGACCGCGCTGAATGACGGGCTCGAGACGACGGGTGTGGCGTCGCGCTACGTCATAGTGGAGAAAGTCCTCGCCAAAGACGAGACTTTGCCGGGCCGCTGGCCCGTTGCCGGCACTACTGGCTACGAGTTCATGAATGTTCTCAACGCGCTGATGGTCGACGCCGTCGGGCTCCGGCAACTTGACGTTATCTACCAGCAGATTTCCAGCGATACCCGGTCGTTCCCGGACTTCGTCCATCGTGCCAAGGTCAACGTTCTGAACGAGTCGTTCGCGGCCAATGTGGAATCACTCAGCGTGATGCTTGGTCGCATCGCAGATCAAGATCGTCATGGGCGCGACCTGACGATCGAATCGATGAAGCAGGCGATCATCGCGGTCACAGCGGAAATGCCGGTGTATCGAACGTACGTTGATCGTCTGGAAGTCGGCGAATCAGATCGGATCTGGATCGAGCGGACAATCGACGCCGCGATGGTTCGCCTGCCCGATCTGCGCCACACACTGTCGTTCATGCGTCGTGTTTTGCTGCTCCAGATTCCGCCATACATCGACGAAGTCAACCGGACACACTGGCTCAGTTTCGTGATGCGCTGGCAGCAACTCACCGGTCCGGCGATGGCCAAGGGGTATGAGGACACGGCGCTGTATCAGTACAACCGCCTGTTGTCACTCAACGAGGTCGGGGGGCAGCCGGACTCTGTGGGGCTACGGTCGACGATTGGCATACCTACAATTCGAGGATGCGGCGCGAATGGCCTCATACCCTCAACGCGACATCGACGCACGACACCAAGCGGGGCGAAGACGTTCGCGCGCGCATCGCCGTCCTATCGGAGATGCCGGAAGAATGGGGACGTCGAGTTGCTCGCTGGCAGGAACTCAACGCCGGCAAGAGACCGGTTCGCAACGGTATCCCTGTTCCAGACGGCAACGTCGAGTACTTCGTTTATCAGACGATGCTTGGCGCCTGGCCCAGCGATAGCGGTCGACTCGACGAGTTCGCCGACCGTCTGAAAGCGTATCTGACCAAGGCCGCGCGCGAGGCAAATTCGTTCACCTCGTGGGTCAACGTCGACTCGGTCTACGAAGATGCGCTCCATCTATTCGTGGATGCCCTCTTCGATCCAATGGAGTCAGCAGACTTTCTGGGAGATTTCGGAGCGTTTCAGCAAATCGCCGGCAAGGCAGGCGCGGTCAACGCACTCACCCAAACGCTTCTCAAATTCACGGCACCCGGCGTTCCTGACACGTATCAGGGCACCGATCTGTGGGATTACAGCCTCGTCGATCCGGACAACCGGCGTCCAGTCGATTACGAGAGTCGACTCGATCTGATTGAGCGTCTCACGTTCGACGACGAATCTGCCGAACGCTGGCTGGCGGAGATGGTCGACAATTGGACCGACGGACGCATCAAGCTGTTCCTTACCCAGCGCGTGCTGCATCTTCAGGACTACCTACTCCCAACTCTTCACCGATGGAGATTACGTTCCATGCGCGGCCGAGGGGCCATTCAGCGATCACATTATCGCCTTCACCCGGCAATACGATCATCAAATCGCGGTGGTAGTCGCACCGCGATTTACCCTGGGTTTCGTGCGTGATCAACCAGGGCTCCACCTGAGCGGGCGCTGGGATGAGACGTACATCCGCCTTCCTGGTACCCTCGATGGATCACTGACCGATGCATTCGCCAGACGCGACATCGTGCCGCGAGCCGTCGATGGAGAGCGGCAGCTGCTGCTCGACGACTTGCTGTCCGATTTCCCTTGCGGGTTACTGGTTGGAAAGATTCGAAGCGGGCGTCGTAGCGCGTCCAACTGACGGCGCTGTTCACTGCACGGTTGGTCGAAAGCGGCCGAATCCACTAGAATCATGGTCGATTCTGACTTCAGGGCCTGTAGCTCAGCGGCAGAGCAAGGGGCTCATAACCTCAAGGTCGTAGGTTCGAATCCTACCAGGCCCACCAGAACCAGGAACCCATTGCCGCGATTGAAATGTCGTGTTACACTGTGTACGTACGCATTGAACGGACAACGCTTAGTGATTGAACCCACCGATATCGCGCGACGAATCGCCGGCATCGCATCAGATGCTCTGGCGACCGACATTCAGGTACTGGATATTCGGGAACTGACGACGATCGCAGATTGTTTTGTCATCGCCTCGGCTGATAATGTCGACAATTCGAGCAATGGGCGAAACGATCGCTCGCGAACTTCGCGAAGAGGGTGTCCGGCCCAGATCGCCGCGAGGGAATACCGGAGACTGGTTGGATCGTCCTTGACTATGGATCAGTAATTGTGCACCTGTTCACCGAGGAACAACGTGAGCACTACCGGCTCGAAGAATCTGTGGAGCGATGCACCGCGGCTCCTGGTCATTCAGTGATCAGACGGTCTACGAGTTTGGCGCGAGGAGGGGCGTTGTGACCGCTCGATCGAAGACCGCTTTCGTAATTCCGTTTACGCTTGGAACGGCATTCGGCGTGATAAGTGGCGTTACGCTGGGAGCGCTGCTCGGTCATCGCCTGTTTACCGCGATGCTCGACCTCTGGTCGCTCTTCGGACACGATGGTGACCAGGAACCGCCGTTCGACCTGCTTCTGCAATAGAGAACGGCCTGGGCTTCTCGCGATCACCCTTCGCAAGCGGAGGTGGCGCTCTCCTCCAGCCGTTCCATGACCTCTTCAGGATCGGCACCTCGCTCCAGGTCGGAAAGCGCGAGATCTAGATCCGGGTCAAGTGGCTCGCCCATCTGGGCGCTCATTTGTCTGGTCCAGCGCGCGATCTCGCGGGGATCCGTGTCGTCGTCGAATCCGAAGGGGTTCGAATCGAAGTCATCCCCATACGGATCGCCGCCCATGCCCATCCCCATTTCGTCGCCCATCCCGCCAAACTCTCCCATGCCGCCCTCATCGTCTCCGGATTCCGCGCGAGCGCTACCGCGCCGCACGACGATGCGAGAGAAGAGTCGATCAAGGTTCGTCCCTCCACACTCCGGGCACTTCGGGTCGGACACCAACCGTAAGAACGAAAGAAGACGCTGACTTTCTTGCGACAATCCGCGCAACGATACTCGTAAATCGGCACGTCAAGATCTCCTCGATATTCGGTCAGCGCGGATCATCAAGATGGCGCCGGTTGAGTGCGTGCGAGCAACGCGAGCAACGGACGCCAATGACGCTCGCGCCCACCAGTGCAAAGAATTTCGTCTCCGGTTTCGGCATAAACAGAGATGCCCCGCCAAGAACAGTCGACAAACCGGTAAAGAGCAACACGATCTGTTGCTGTGACCAGCCCAAATCGAGCAACCGGTGGTGCAAATGTCCCTCGATCGGCCTTGGCGGGAGAGTGACTGTTCAGAATGCGATAGATAATCACCCACGCGACGTCGAGTATCGGCAGCCAGAGCGCAAGCAACGCCGTGGCAATCTTCGCCCCACCGATGATCGAGATCACCGCCAGGGTAAAGCCGAGGAACATCGCGCCAACGTCCCCCATGATGATGCGCGCGGGATGCCAGTTGAAGGGGAGAAAGCCGATAATCGCCCCGCCCAACGCGGCAGGGAGAAGCGAGATCGTGAACTGCGGGTCACCGGCTGGACGAAAGAAGGTGTGGAAGAACAGGACACTCGCCGCGACCAACGTCACGCTTCCAGCCAACCCATCGAGCCCGTCGATCCAGTTAAGCGTATTCATGAAGCCGACGACCCAGAACATCGTAAAGCCGATGGCAACGAGCAGCGGCAAATGAATGGTGCCGCCGAACGGGTTGTTGAACTGGTCGATCACGAGTCCGTGCTGCTCGCCACGCAGCCGGGGGACGATGATAACGGCTGAGGCGGCGATCTGCCAGGCAAATTTTTTACCCGGAGAGACCCCGATCATGTCGTCGTACAGCATCACCGCGACGACCAATACCGCGCCGATCATGAGCAATGTGATGCGTTCAACTTCGATCGGATAGCGTTCCACCGGTAACCAGAAACTGATGGCGACGGCCGCCGCAAACGCGGTGAACATCGCCAGGCCGCCGATTCGCGGCAACGGCTTGGTGTGTACCTGCCGCGGCTCCGTGGGAACCGAGAGCAGACTGAGTTCCTGGGCGATCCGGATCAACGGCGGAAGCAGGGCGCTCGTCGCCAGAGCCGCGACGCTCGCGACAATGAAGGCGTAGAGCCCGTGCACTAGCATCCGCGTCGCCCCTCCAACCAAATCGAGCGAAAAACCGACCGCGTCACATTAACCGGTCACGCCTGGAAGCGGGAAGACTGGAAACCAGCTCGGCGACTTCGCTCCGTACAAGGTCAAGCGCCTGTTCATCATCAGCGTTGCGCAGCACCTTCGCGATCAGGCGGCCGGTCATCTTCATCTCATCCGGGCCGAAACCGCGTGTCGTCATCGCCGGTGAACCGAGCCGGATGCCGCTCGTCTGTGTCGGCGGGCGTTGGTCGCCCGGTATCGTGTTCTTGTTGGCTGTGATTCCGACCTCGTCGAGAAGACGCTCCGCCTTTCGACCGCTCATATTGAGCGACGAAAGATCGACCAGCATCAGGTGGTTATCCGTTCCGCCCGAAACGATGCGCAAGCCCTCCGACTGGAGCGTCTGCGCCAGCGTCTTGGCATTCTCGAGGACGCGTTCGATATACGCGCGATAAGCAGGTGACAGGGCCTCTCCGAGCGCCACGGCTTTGCCGGCGATCACGTGCATGAGCGGCCCGCCCTGCATCCCCGGAAAGAGCGTCTTGTCGATTCCCGCACCAAACTGGGCATCGCTCATGATCATGCCGCCGCGCGGCCCTCGCAGCGTCTTGTGCGTCGTGGTGGTCGTGATGTGCGCGGTGCCGATCGAGGTCGGGTGGAGACCGACTGCCACCATTCCGGCGATATGCGCGATGTCGGCCATCAAGATCGCGCCGACCTCGTCCGCGATCTCGCGGAACTTGGCGAAATCGATGAGACGCGAGTACGCGCTGGCGCCCGCGATGATCATCTTGGGGTGGACCTCCCGCGCGGCGGCGCGCACCCGATCGTAATCGATCGTCTCGGTTTCCGGGTCGAGCTGATAGAAATGGGCCTCAAAGAAGCGACCAGAGAAGTTGACACGAAGGCCGTGCGTTAGATGGCCGCCTTCTTGCAAGCTCAAGCCGAGAATACGGTCGCCGGGATCCAGCACTGAGAACATCGCGGCCATATTCGCCTGAGCGCCGGAATGCGGTTGGACGTTGACGTGCTCGGCCCCAAAGAGTCGCTTGGCCCGCTCGATGGCGAGCAACTCGGCCTGGTCGACGCAGCCACAGCCCCCGTAATACCGTTTGGCAGGATAACCTTCGGCGTATTTGTTGGTCAGAACTGAGCCGACGGCCCGCATCACCGCGGCGCTGGTGAAATTCTCCGACGCGATCAGCTCAATGGTGTTGAGCTGGCGCTCCCGTTCGCAATCGATGATGTCCGCGACCTCTGGGTCTGACGACCTCAGGATGTCCATGACGCGTTCCTTTCAACGGGTCCGTGCGCTCACCGGGGGACTCGTCGCAGCGAGTGTAACATAGCCAATTCACGGGTCTACTCGCGAGGATTTCGGCCCCTGATTCTGATGACGATCGGCGTGCCGGTAAACCCGAACTGCTTCCTCAAGGTGTTCTCGAGGTAGCGCCGGTACGAGAAATGGACGTTCTGCGGCGCGTTGCAGAAGAAGACGAACGTCGGCGGCTCGGTGGAGGCCTGAGTCACGTAATAGAGTTTGACCCATTTGCCCGGCTTTGTCGGTGGCGCGTGTCGCGTGATGACGTCTCGCAGCAGCCGGTTGAGATCTCCGGTCGAAACACGTTTACTGCGCTCGGTCATGACGTTTAGCGCGAGATCCAGGATCTGCCCCAAACGCTGACCGGTCAACGCGGAGGTAAAGACGATCGGCGCATAGGGAACGAACTCGAAGGCTTCCTGGGCCTTCTCGATGAATTCGTTCATCGTCTTACCAGTCTTCTCGACCAGATCCCATTTGTTGACGACCAGGATGATGCCCTTGTTCGCCTCGACGATGAATCCAGCAACGTGCTGATCCTGGGCCGTGAAGGGCTCGGTGGCGTCGAGTACCAGAACCGCGACGTCACAACGCTCGATCGCCCGGAACGAGCGGAGCACGCTGAATTTCTCGATCCCCTGTTCGATCCGCCCGCGACGACGGATGCCGGCCGTGTCGATCAGCGTGAGTCGCTGGCCCGCCCAGGTAATCTCGGTGTCCACGGCGTCTCGGGTCGTCCCGGGCACATCCGAGACGATCTGGCGAGCATCACCAAGGATGGCATTCAAGATCGCCGATTTGCCCACGTTCGGCCGCCCGACGATCGCGATGCTCGGGAGGTCCTCATCCCCTTCCGCGCCATCGGACGGGGGCAGTCCAGCCACGACGTGATCGAGAAGGTCTCCCACGCCTGTTCCATGGAGAGCCGAAACGGGATGTGGCTCACCCAGACCGAGCTCGTAAAAGTCGACCGCGGCGTCCTGGCGTCTCTGTGATTCAGCTTTATTCACGACGACCAGCACCGGCAGCTTGCTGCGACGTACGAGGTCAGCCACCTCGAAATCACCGGCGGTGACGCCGGCTTCGCCGTCGACCAGCAACAGCAACAGGTCGGCTTCTTCCAGTGCGAAGATCGCCTGTCGCTGTGTGGCCGTAGAAATCTCGGTCGATGACGCGGACATGATCTCTTGCTCCGCCTGGAGTCCGCCGGTGTCGACTACGTCGAATCGAAGACCATTCCAGTCGGCTTCGGCGTACATGCGGTCGCGTGTCGTGCCGGCGATGTCTTCAACGATGGCGCGACGCTCTCGAATAATGCGGTTGAACAACGTCGACTTCCCGACGTTCGGTCGCCCTATGATCGCGACCAATGGCTTGCGCATGATCTGTATCTCTCACTCGCATGTGGTTGTCACGACACAAGAACGGGGCGTGACAATAAAATCCTGGCTGCGGCGAATGTGTCCCGCAAAGTCGGCGCGTGAGGCGCGTGCCCGTAGTTAAGCGACACGATAGCGCCCGGCTGCCAAAGACAAATGGAGCGGGCCAGCAGCCCGCTCTCCGCTCTTCATCAATTGTTGCGTATTCGACAGCCCGCGACCAGGGCAACTCACGGAAAATCAGCGCACCTGAATGTGCGTGATCCAGATCAGTGCCCGCCTTGCTCTTCCGCGTACGTCGCATAGACCTTCGAATCCATCAGATTACCGACCTCGGATGCGTCGCTCAGGCGAACCTTCACCAGCCACGCCTTATCGTACGGCGAGGAGTTGACGTATTCAGGTGAATCGACCACGTCCTGATTGGCTTCGATGATTTCGCCGCTGAGTGGAGCGTAAATGTCCGAAGCCGCCTTCACCGATTCGATGACTCCCAATGGGTCACCCTGCGTGATCGTGGAGCCTGGCTCGGGAAGTTCGAGATAGGTGATGTCACCCAGTTCGTTCTGAGCGAAATCGCTCACACCAATGACGGCCTCGTCACCGCTTACCTTCGCCCACTCATGGCTCTTGGTGAAATACAGGCCATCTGGAATCTCGGTCATCGTCTGTGTCCTCCTCTATGCCCGGCAGCTGACGCCGGCAACTACCGTTTGTAGAACGGCGTGCGAACCTGCTCCGCCCCGACCGCCTTGCCCCGAATCATGATCTGAAGTGGTTTCCCGATCCCGGCGTACGACTTGTCGATCAGGGCCAGGCCGATGTTCTCGCCCAGTGTCGGCGAGGATGTTCCACTGGTGACGAACCCGATCGTCTTACCGTCGACCTGAACGTCGAAATGCGCGCGTGGCACTCCGCCTCGCTCGACCATCTTGAACCCGACCAGACGTCGCTGGACGCCCTCTTCCTTTTGTTTGACCAGCGCGTCACGACCGATGAAGTCTCCCTTGTCGAGCTTCACGGCCCAGGAAAGGCCAGCCTCAAGCGGAGTGATCGACTCCGAGAGTTCGTTCCCGTAGAGCGCCATCTTCGATTCGAGTCGAAGTGTGTCGCGCGCTCCAAGACCGATCGGCTTGATACCATCGCCGGCGCCGACCTCGAGCAGGCGGTTCCAAATCGCGAGGGTCTGGTCGATTGGACAGTAGATCTCGAAGCCGTCCTCACCGGTGTAACCAGTACGAGCGACCATGCATGGGACCTGATCGACCGTCGTCTCGATCGCGCTAAAATATTCGACGTCGGAAAGCTCATCGTCCGTGATCCGCTGGAGAATCGACTCCGCCAACGGGCCTTGAATCGCAATCATGCCGATGACGTCAGACACGTCCTCGACCGAGACGTCGAGATCTGATCGAGTCGCGCGCTGCTCGTGGATCCAGGCAACGTCGCGCACCGCGTTCGCCGCGTTGACGACCACGAAGAACCCATCGCCATCAGGACGACGGTAGACAATGATGTCGTCAATCGGACACCCCGTGGGGAGCAACAGCATCGAGTACTGCGCCTGCCCCGGTTCGAGAAGGGAGACGTCATTGGTGGTTATGTACTGGAGAAACGCCAGGGCATCGCCGCCGCGGACGTCGACCTGACCCATATGGCCCAGGTCAAACAACCCAGCCTTGTTTCGAACCGTGCTGTGCTCGTCGATGATCCCTGTGAACTGGACAGGCATGTACCACCCAGCGAACTCGACCATCCGGCCGCCAAGTTCCTCATGTCTCTCCGAAAGAGGGGTCCTCTTTGGTTCAGACACGCGCCGATCTCCTTCCCGAAGTCGCGATCAAACCGACCGATTGTAAAGACCGGCCGGCCAAAACGTCAACCTCGGTTCGTACCTATCCGACATGCTCGAAGGAGAGTTTGTCCATTTCCATCTGCACGGCGACCGGATAAACGCCAGTGAGGCAGGCTGTGCAGAAGCGATCTCGCGGAAGTTCGATGGCCCGCAGCAGCCCATCAAGGCTCAAATAGTGAATTGAATCAACGCCGATTGCCCGGCCGATCTCCTGCACCGACTTTGACGCGGCGATCAACTCGTCGCGGCGCGCCATGTCCACCCCAAGATAGCAGGGCCACATGATCGGCGGCGCGTGCACCCGCATGTGGACTTCTCGAGCGCCATTTTGTCGCAGGAGATCGACGATTGGCCGGCTGGTGGTTCCCCGCACAATGGTGTCGTCAACCAAGATCACGCGTTTGCCCTCGAGCACTTCCGGCAGAGCGTTGAACTTCAGCTTGACGCCCTGCTCGCGCAGTCGCTGGTCCGGCTGGATGAAGGTTCGGCCAATGTAACGGTTCTTGATGAGGCCCTCGGCATACGGGATGCCAGACGCTTGCGAGTAGCCAATCGCCGCCGGAACCGCCGAATCGGGCAACGGAACGACGATATCAGCATCGACCGGCGCTTCGCGCGAGAGTTCGGCGCCCATTCGCTGGCGGACCAGATGTAGTCGCTTCCCCATCAACTGGCTGTCGGGCCGAGCGAAATAGATGAACTCGAAGATACAGGTCGCCTGTTTCCCGTCCCAGTCATCCATCTTGTAGCTGTGCAGGCCGTTTACGTCGACCACGACAATCTCACCCGGGTCGATATCCCGTTCAAACGTCGCGCCGATGGTCGCGAGCGCGCAGGTTTCAGAGGCAATCACCCAGCCGTCGTCGCCGATACGGCCCAGGCAAAGCGGACGGATACCCTTGGGATCGCGCACACCGACGAGTGAATCTTTGGTCAGAATGGCCAGGCTGTAGGCGCCGAGAAAACGGCCCATTGCTCGCCGCACGCGTGTGGCGACGTCCGGTCCGTGGCTCTGCGCGATGGCCCAGGTCAATGCCTCGGTGTCGGTCGAACCCTCGAACGTGACGCCATGTTCGATCAGGTCGCGTCGCAGGATAGCGCTATTGACGAGATTCCCGTTGTGCGCAACCGCGATCTCGCCGGAATCGCCGTCTACCAGAAACGGTCCGGCATTCTTTGCCTGGCTGGAGCCGGTCGTCGAATAACGGGTGTGTCCGACCGCGATGTGGCCGCTGAGACGCGTGAGGTCATCCTCGGAGAAAGCTGTGTTCACCAACCCCATGCGGGTATGGATCCGAAGACGTTTTCCGTCTGCCGTGGCGATTCCGGCGCTTTCCTGTCCGCGATGCTGAAGCGCATATAGACCGAAGAAGGTCAAACGGGCGACGTCCTCGTTTGGCGCGTAGACCCCAAAGACGCCACACTCTTCATGCGGTTCGTCGAACGGCATCAGGGGCTGCCCTTCCTTAATCAATTCGTTTCCAAACCCAAGTCTATCATGCCCTGAACGTCCGTTCTGAACGATCTGTCAAAGTACAAGTGCAGAGTTCCACGCGTCCGCGGCCACTGCGAGCGGCACTTCGAGTACCCCTTCGATGGCAAATGTCGAACCGCCGGCCTCACCCAACCTGGTGAATGGAACCAGGCGTTGCGCGAAAAACTCCTCGAGGTCCGCTTCCTTGCCTGACTCCGACTGCAGAATCACGCGCGACGCTGCCTCGCCGAACAGCGTCTGATCTATCCGATTATTGTTCGCTTCCGCCAATTCGCTGACGTTGAAGCGACCGCCTATACGTCCGGCAATACAGCTCTCCGCCAGAGCGACCGCCAGGCCGCCTTCCGAGCAATCATGGGCCGCGACGACCAATCGAGCACGGATGGCATCGCGCGTTGTCTGCTGCACGTTGAGCTCCAGATCCAGCTCAACGGCGGGCGGCTCGCCCGCGGTCATCGAATGCATCCGCGCGAGGTATTCGCTGCCACCCAACGAAGCATCCGTCGCTCCGATGAGATAGACGGCCCCGCCGTCTTGGAAGGCGGACCCAGTGTGCAGGCTGACATCATCGAGCACTCCGACGGCGCCAATCGTCGGCGTCGGCAAGATCGACTCCGAGCCGGTCTGGTTGTAGAGGCTTACGTTGCCGCTCACCACCGGTGCTTCCAGCGCCCGGCAGGCGACGGCCATCCCTTCGACCGCGCGCTTGAGCTGGTAGTACACCTCTGGCCGTTCCGGATTGCCGAAGTTGAGGCAATTCGTGAAAGCCACGACCTCGCCCCCGACGCAAGCGACGTTCCGTGCCGCCTCCAGCACCGCGTGGAGACCACCGGTGTACGGATCGAGGTAGCAATAGCGCGGGTTACAGTCGGTCTTCATCGCGAGCCCGCGGTCAGTTCCCTTGATGCGGATCACCGCGGCATCGCCGCTGAGGGGCCCGACCACCGTGTTGGTCATGATGGTCGAGTCGTACGTACGCGTCACCGGAAGACGACTGCCGATGTTTGGGGAAGACAGAAGCTGGAGCAGGGCATCTCCGGCACTGGCCGCGCCGGTCGTTCCACAGGTCGGGCAACGTCAGCGCGGAAAAACCGCGAAGCTCGGCGACTCTCGGAGATTCGATGCCCTCGCGGATGTAGGTCGGGCATTCATCTGTCAGGAGCACGGCGGGAATCTCGGCGACGGTCTCGCCTGCGTCGAGAACCCGCACGACACCGTCGTCAGTCACATGCCCGATTACATCCGAATGGAGATCCCAGTGATCGAAGATTGCCCGTACGTCGTCAAGCCCTTCCTGCGTCACGATCACCAGCATGCGCTCCTGGCTCTCGGAGAGCATCACCTCGTATGGCGTCATGCCCGACTCGCGGCGTGAGACATGCGCGACATCAATCTCGATGCCGACATTGCCGCGGCTGGCGCTCTCGACCGTCGAACTGGTCAGACCGGCCGCGCCGAGATCCTGCATCGCCACCACGTGCTCGGTCTGCAGGACTTCGAGACACGCTTCGAGCAAGAGCTTCTCCAGGAAAGGGTTGCCGACCTGCACCACGCCACGGTGCGATTTCTCCGGATCATCGACTGACGCGAATGTCGCGCCATGGATACCGTCGCGTCCCGTGTCGGCGCCGACGAGCAGAACGAGATTCCCGATACCCGACGCTTTGGCCTGCATCAGGTCGTCGCGCCGTGCTACTCCGACACACATGGCGTTGACGAGCGGGTTCCCGGAATACGAGGGGTCAAAGAAGATGTCACCAGCGACAGTCGGAATGCCGAGGCAGTTTCCATAGCCTCCGATCCCACCGACCACACCCCCAAAAAGATAGCGGTTGCGCTGCTCGGTCAACGGCCCAAAGCGCAGCGAATCCAAAATCGCCACAGGCCGCGCTCCCATCGTGAAGATGTCCCGCACGATGCCGCCGACGCCGGTCGCCGCTCCCTGGTAGGGTTCGACGGCGGACGGATGATTGTGCGATTCGATCTTGAACACGGCAACGAGACCATCGCCAATGTCGACGGCCCCGGCATTCTCTCCCGGTCCCTGTGCGATGCGCGGGCCCTCGGTCGGGAAGAGACGCAAAAGGGGGCGAGACGTCTTGTAGCCGCAGTGCTCGCTCCACATCGCGCCGAACATACCGAGTTCGACTGCGTTCGGTGCGCGGCCGAGCTTCTCGACGACGAGATCGTATTCAGCCTTGGTCAGTGCGACTTCGGCCAGGACCTCTGGAGTTATCTCTACCACCGCGTTGCTTTCCTCCGTGCCGCCTGCTCTGCTCAACGTGCCGCCGCGGTAATACCCGCCTCAAGCACCGACGACAGGACCTTCAGCCCGTCGTCGCCACCGATGATGCGATCGAACGCCCGTTCCGGATGAGGCATCAGTCCCACGACGTTACGGGCTTCGTTGCAGATGCCCGCGATGCTGTTCAACGAGCCGTTCGGGTTCGCCTCGGGAACGCGATTGCCCAGCGCGTCGGTGTACCGAAAGATGACCTGACCATTGGCCTCGAGCCGCTCGATCGTTCCCGGGTCGGCGAAATAGCGCCCCTCGCCGTGGGCAATCGGCATCGACAGCACCGTGCCGTCGTCGATCTTCGAGGTCCAGGGGGTGTCGCTGCGCTCCACCCGGGTGTAAACCCAGTCGGAGCGAAACTGGAGCGAACCGTTCCGGAGCAACGCGCCCGGCAAGAGCCCTGCTTCGGTCAGCACCTGAAAGCCGTTGCACATTCCCAACACCGGACCGCCTCGGGCAGCGAATTCGGCTACGGACTTCATCACCGGTGCAAACCGGGCGATGGCTCCGGCCCGAAGGTAGTCGCCGTATGCAAACCCGCCGGGGATGAGTAATGCGTCGAACCGTCTCAGATCGGTGTCGCGATACCAGACCGGCTCGACCGGCTGCTTCAATCCCAGTTCGACCGCCTTCAGCGCGTCGTGGTCGCCATTGCTGCCGGGAAATGTGATCACCGCAAATCGCATGAGACGATCACTCCTATCCTTCAGCCGGATCTTCGGCCAGCGTGAAGCGATACTGCTCGATAACCGGATTGGCGAGAAGTTTGTCGCACATCTCGGCGACGCGCTTTTCGGCCTCCGCGGAATCGTTGCCGTCCACCCAGACCTGGATAAATTTTCCCGCACGCACTGCGTCTACTTCGTCGTAGCCGAGCATGTGGAGCCCATCGCGGATCGCCAGCCCCTGCGGATCGTTCACCACCGGCTTCAGCGTCACGTACACGTCGGCACGCCACCTGGTCATACCGTCTGCGGATAACGTCGACAACGACTTTCCACCCTCCCCCATCAGTCCAGCGGAAACAGCGAACGACCGGTCAAGCGTTCAAACGCCTCGATATATTTTTTCGATGTCGCCTCCGCGACCTCACTGGGCAGCGCAGGCGCTGGTGGCTCTCGATCCCACCCCGACGACGTCAGCCAATCGCGCACGAACTGCTTGTCGAATGAAGGCTGCGCCGATCCCGGCGAATACCGCTCGGCGTCCCAGAATCGAGAACTGTCAGGCGTGAGCGCCTCGTCGATCAGCGTCACGACACCGTCAATCAATCCGAACTCGAACTTCGTGTCGGCGATGATGATTCCCTGGCCACGCGCGTACGTCTCGGCCGTCGAATAGACGTCCAAGGTCCTCGCGCGCAACGACGTCGCCAGATCCTTCCCGACCATGCTGCACATCTGCTCAAACGAGATATTTATGTCGTGTCCCGTGCTCGATTTGGTCGCTGGAGTGAAAATCGGCTGTGGAAGCCTGGCGCTCTCCACCATTCCAGCCGGCAACCGTAGCCCAGCGACCTCTCCCGAGTGTCGATACTCGGCCCAGGCGGACCCGGATAGGTAACCGCGCGCCACGCACTCGACATCGATTCGTTCAGCTTTGCGCACGATCATCGTGCGGCCAGCCAGCATGGACCGATCCACCTCAACGTCGTCCGGCAACTCCGTCAGAGCGGTCGAAATCATGTGGTTCGGGACGATATCTCCAGTGCGCTCGAACCAGAACTTGGAAAGCTGTGTCAACACGATCCCCTTGTTGGGGATGCCGGTTGGAAGGATGGAGTCATAGGCCGATATTCGATCGGTGGCGACCATCAGCAAGCGATCGTCGAGTTCGAAGGTTTCACGCACTTTCCCACGGCTGAACAGCCGCAGACCGGGGATGTCCAGATGGTCTGTCAGAACTGCCACTCGCTCCTCTTATCCTGCCGACACCGGCGCTGGCAACTCCAGCCCCAATCGTTGGAACGTCGCGTCAATGTGCTTCAGGTGATGCCTGACGTCGAATACGTCGTCGATCTGTTCGTCGGTGAGCCGCGAACGGACTTCAACGTTGTCACGCAACAACGTGCTCAGGTGGACACCCGAATCCCACGCTTCATGTGCTGCGTGCTGGACTATGCGATAGGCCAGCTGGCGGTCCATTCCGGATTCGACAAGCGCCAGCAACAACCGTTGCGAAAAGATCGCGCCATGAGTCGCATCCAGATTAGCCTGCATGCGCGCAGGATAGACCTTCCAACCGGAAACGATCTCAGTCATGAGGCCGAGCATGTAATCGAGCAGGATGAACGCGTCGGGAAACGTCACGCGCTCGGCCGAACTGTTACTGATGTCTCGCTCGTGCCAGAGCGGCACGTTCTCCAGAGCCGTGACGGCGTACCCACGCACCAGACGGGCGAGGCCGCTGACGCGCTCGCTCTCGTGGGGGTTTCGCTTGTGCGGCATGGCCGACGACCCCTGATTGCCGGGATCAAACGGCTCCTCGAGTTCGCGGACCTCAGTTCGCTGCAGATGCCGGATCTCGGTCGCGAATTTGTCGAGCGACGACGCCAGCAGAGCCAGAGCACTGATGACGTGCGCGTGGCGGTCGCGCTGGATGATCTGTGTGGAGACGAGGGCGGTTCCTAAACCGAGGTTGGCACAAACATCCTCTTCGACATCAGGTGGAACGTTGGCGTGAGTTCCTACCGCGCCTGATATCTTTCCAACGCGAATGTCCTCGCGAGCCGCTTCCAGACGCACGCGATGCCGTCGGAGCTCGTCGTACCAGACGGCAAGCTTGAAGCCGAAGGTGATCGGCTCGGCGTGCACCCCGTGCGTTCGGCCGATCATCACGGTTGCTCGATGTGTGACGGCTTCCCGCCCAACCGCATCGATGAGTTCGTCGACGTCCGCGAGCAGTAGATCGATCCCCTGGACGATCTGCAACGCCATCGCGGTGTCAACGACATCAGAGCTCGTGAGTCCCAGGTGAATGAACCGGGCACTGTCGCCGGCAGTTTCGCCCATCGCGCGCAGAAACGCGATGACGTCGTGATCGGTTTCCTTCTCGATTTCCTTCATCCGGTCGAGGTCGCACGTCGCCTGACGAATCTTCGCCATCGCGTCGGACGGTATCACCTCGCGCGCGGCCCACGCCTCGGCCACCGCAATTTCGACTTTCACCCACAGGTCAATCTTGGTCCGCTCGCCCCAAATTCGACCCATCTCAGGGCGCGTGTAGCGGTCAATCACCGGTCATCTCCTAGCTAATCGCAATCGGCACGCCTGACAGGGCGCCATCGTTCTTCCGTTCCTGGAGACTCACCGTCACCATTCGATTGTCGAGAGGTTCACGCGACGGAACGTCAATAAGCAGGTCGTTCCCCGTGGATCCACTCCGGACAGTCAACCCAGGGATGACGTCTTCATGCAAATGCTCCAGCAAGACGTCAACCATGCGTCCGAACTGCTGTTCGACAAACATCGCACGCAGTCTGTCGCCGATCGCTCGCATGCGGTCCGATTGCTCCTCCTGCATCTGAAGGGCTATCTGGTACCGGCATCGAGGCGGCATGCGCAGCGCGCCGTGGTAAGAACGGGACGACGTGCAACTCGTCACTAGCCAACTTCCGCACGATCTCGCAGGTCCCCTCAGACGTCGCGTCAGTCTCTCCGGGAGGTCCATCAATCACGGCGGTCGTCAGCCCGATGTTCTGCACGTCCTCCCGCAACCGATGCGCACCACGGCGAAGCGGCTTAAGGTTCTTCGAGCGCTTCATGCACCGCAGCACGGTCGCGCTACCGCTCTGGAGAGCCATGTGGAAGTGCGGGGCCGTGCGCGGGCGACGCGAGACTGAGATGAAACGTTCATCGATCTCGTGCGGTCCGACCGAGGTCGCGCGCAAGCGTCCGACCTCAGCATGAGTGAGCACATGCTTCAACAGGTCGGCCCGCCGAAGCGTCCGAACTTCTTGGGGCCATCTGTACGTTTCAGCGCGAGTGACGATCGGAACGACCTCACGACAGCCATCATCGACGGCGCGCGCCGACTCTGCCGCGATCGCGTCGGGACTAATGTTTCGGGGCATGCTACGCGCTTGCGGGAACACGCCACAGGTACGGAATGCCCGGAAGCCTTCCTGAATCTTGATCATGCGGCGGGTGTGCGTTTCCAGCGGTTCAGTGGACCGATCGAGATCAGATGTCTCGTGTCGTCCAGTCGAACTGCGCCAGAACGTCATCCACGATCGTCAGCGTATCGATTGACTCGACGACGGGATCGACCGCATCCATCGATCGAAGCGCCTGCGGAGACACCGATGGATAACGACCAATTGTGGCCGCGAACGAGTCCGGAGTCTGGCGTTTCGCGCGCCGGAGCATCTGTCTTGAACGCCGTTCAGCCGGGTCTGCGACGCTGCACGAGTTGGCGATGTCGACGTGAGCCTGCTCGGCGAACGGAACGACAGGTAGACCTGCGTGTCGCGGGTCTCGCCGGATCTTTTCGTCGTCACTCTGGTTGAGATTGCAGCCGGGGGAGCATATGGCGAACCGCGGCCGGTGCCGCGAGAAATCGGTGCGCTCGATCAGCGGAGCTGGTGCTTTCATCTTCCCAATCGCGCAAACTGGCACGCCAACAGCACGATTATACATTTTCAACCAATATGATGTTGATGTCGCCCCAGTGTCCGTACGTCAGGAATTCGCCCGACAGGCGGTCCCTGATAGGTACTTTCGCTGGTTGAAAGTAGACTTCCGTCAAGCTATAGTGATGCTGGAGTCAGCATGCTGACTCAGGCGGGAATTAGAAACGTCTGGCACCTACAGCGCCCGGGCTTGTCGTGGAGGCGACAAGTTGACGCGGTGGAGACTAAGCGAAAGATTCGGCGGGTGGTCTCCCGGCTGGCACAGTCGTAACGATCGTCCTAAAGCCGTCGAGTGATCGGCGAGACAAGAGACATCGACGTGCATCGCCTCTCTACTCAGTTTCCCGCCAGGCAGAGAGTGCCAGGAGTCATGTGGGGGTCGGGCACAAGAATTGCCTCGCTGGCGTTCGAGCCGCGAGGCACACCATAGCCACGTGCCCGGCTGTGCGGGAAAGGGACAATACATGTGTGGGATATTCGGCTACGTCGGAGCCACCCAACCGGGTGGAGCGATGATTTTGGATGCGCTCCGAACGTTGGAGTACCGCGGCTACGACTCCTGGGGCGTGGCCGTCGGAGCCAACGGGCATATCGACGTCGCAAAAAAGGCCGGGCGAATTGGGGACGCGGTAGCGGCCCTGCCTGACGCTCAGATCGGCTTCGGACACACGCGCTGGGCCACTCACGGGGGCGTGACGGATGCGAACGCGCACCCGCACCTCGATTGCACCGGCCGCTTCGCGGTCATCCACAATGGCATCATCGAAAACTACAAGGGCATCAAGGATCGGCTCATCGCGGCGGGACATGGGTTCCATAGCGAGACCGATACCGAGATCGTCGCGCATCTCATCGAGGAGAGCTTCGACGCGAACGGTCGACTTGATCTCGTGACAGCCGTGCGGCAGGTGTTCGGCCAGCTGCGTGGGCTCAACGCCATCATCGTCATGGACAATCGCACCCATCAACTGGTGGCGGTCAAGAACGTCTCCCCGCTCGTGCTCGGGAGAGGCGCCGATTCGTTTTACCTGGCATCCGATGCCATCGCGTTGGTTGGACACGCGACCGAAGTTCATTACCTCGAGGACGGACAGGTTGCCTGCTTGTCTTCGGACGGCATGTCGCTCTGGTCTGCCGAATCCGGGCAGCGCCAGGAGCCGGAATTTCACCCACTCACGCTCAGCGCGGCGGACATGTCGCTCGGCGGCTTCCCGCATTTCATGATTAAAGAGATCCACGAGCAACCCGGTGTTCTGCGACGAATCAGCATGGATTACGCGGAGCCAGTCAAGGAACTCGCCGCGCTCATTCGCGAGTCGTACGGCGCGTTCTTGGTCGGTAGTGGCACGGCCAGCTATGCGGCACTGTCCGGGTCGTACCTCTTCTCCCGCATCGCTCGTCGTCACGTCAATTTCACCGTGGGCTCCGAGTTCAAATACCAGGAGCACTTCATTACCGATCGCAGCCTGGTGATCGCGCTGTCGCAAAGCGGTGAGACCGCGGACGTGATCGAAAGCGTGCTCGCCGCCAAACGACGAGGAGCCAAGATCGCTGCGCTGGTCAACGTCGCGGGGTCAACGCTCGATCGGCTGGCTGATTTCAGCATTCCGCTTGGTGCCGGTCCCGAGCAATGCGTCCTGTCGACCAAGGCCTACACCGCGAAGATCGCGATCTTGCTTATGACAGCGCATGAACTGAACGGCAGCCTTCATGTAGCGCGAGAGCTCTTGTGGCAAGCAGTCGACGGCATCGAAACGGCCATTGCCCCAAGATCGGTAGATCTCATCCACTCGATTGCCTCGTCGATCGTCGAGCAGGAACACTGCTTTATCATCGGCCGCGGCCTCTCGTACCCGACGGCTCTTGAGGCAGCCTTGAAGATCAAGGAAGTCAGTTATATGCATGCCGAGGGGTTCGCCGGAGGAGAACTGAAGCACGGGGTCATCGCGCTCGTCGACAAGGGAACCCCGTCGATCGTCTTCTCACCGCTCGATGAGACGCGAGACGACATTCTTTCGGGTGCGATGGAAATGCGCAGCCGCGGCGGCTTGATTATTGGGGTTTCACCTGAAAACGATCATGTGTTTGATCTTCACATCCCGGTGGCAGACGTTGGCGACGCATCGCCGATCATCAACGTGATCCCGGCTCAACTGCTCGGCTATCACCTGGCGCTGCTCAGAGGGCTCGATCCCGACAAGCCGCGGAATCTTGCGAAGAGCGTTACGGTTAAGTAAGAGTGGCAGTGCTGCTCGACTCTCATTGCCACCTCGATCTCGATATCTTCGAGCCCGACCGGGGAGAGGTCATCGAGCGCGCGCGGGCGGCAGGGGTCGAGCAGATGATCGTGATAGGGTTCAATCCGGGTTGCTGGGAGTCCGGCGCGCAACTCTGCCGTGAGTTCACCGGACTTCACCTGGCTGTTGGACTTCATCCAACCGAGGCTGAAACGTATAACGACACTTTGGAAACCAGACTGCGAGAGACGGCCATCTCAGAACGAGCCGTTGCCATCGGAGAAACGGGCATCGACTACCACTGGAAGCCCGACACCGCCAACATGCAGAAAGAGGCGTTCGCCCGGCAGATTGCACTGTCGAAAGACCTCGATCTCCCGTTTATCGTCCACCAGCGTGAGGCGGAGCGGGATACGCTCGACGTTCTGAAAGCGGCATCCCCACCTCATCGCGGTGTCATGCACTGTTTTACCGGCGACGACACGTTCCTGCGCGAATGCCTCGATCTTGGCTTGCACATCGGAGTGGGCGGCGCTGTGACGTTTCGCAAGCTCAAAGCGCTTCATGCAGCGATTCAAGCAGTACCTCTCGATCGAATCATCCTCGAAACCGATGCTCCATTCATGACGCCGAGCCCACATCGTGGCCAGCGTAACGAACCCGCATACCTGCTGTTCATCGCTGAACGGGTTGCCGAGCTTCGCGACGTGAGCGCGTCGGACATCGCTGAGGCTACGACTTCGAACGCCAGGGAACTCTTCAGGCTGGCGGGCCCATCGGGAACTTCCGGACAACCGGCTCGAAAGGGGCGGTAGGTGATCGTCGTGCTGGCGTCTCACAACCGGGGCAAAATGCGAGAACTCAAGTTGCTTTTGCCCGACTGGATTCAGGTCAAGACCGCGGACGACGTCGGTGTAACCCTTCCCGACGAAACGGGCGAGACGTTTCTGGAGAATGCACTGCTCAAAGCGCGGGCGATTGCGCGAAACGTGAACCTGGTCGCCATCGCCGACGACTCCGGGTTGGAGGTCGACGCGCTCGATGGGGCGCCAGGTGTCCGGTCCGCCCGTTTCGCCGGAGAAGACGCCAGCGACGCCGACAACAACACTCTTCTCCTCGAACGACTAGAGGGCGTTGAGTCCAACGCGAGAAGCGCGCGATTTCGCTCGGTCGTGGCGGTCGTCGCGCCTGACGGAACGGAATTTCACGATGAAGGAACCGTAGAAGGCGAAATCTTGACGGTTCCGCGGGGCGACGGCGGATTCGGATATGATCCGCTTTTTCTCCCCCGCGGATACGAGCGAACGTTCGCGGAACTATCCCTTGACCAGAAGAATGAAATCAGTCATCGTGGGCAAGCATTTCGCAAGGTTGCCGCGCACCTCGTACCGTTCCTGCAGGCGAACCAAACAACCGGAATCGGCGGAGCGCATGACTCCGCTCTATCATCAAGGTGACATCAATGACGGACGTTCAGTCAATCGAAGCAGCCAGAGTTACCAGACACACCGCACGGCAGTCAGCGCTGCCGCTCGTCGCGGTCGCGGGCGTGCGCGGGAAATCGACCATCGTGTGGCTGCTAAACCAGATGCTTCACGCGGCGGGCCGATCGGTCGGGCTCTGGTCGAGTACGGGAGTCTACATTGACGGTGAGCGTCAGGCTGGTGAGCTTGGGCCATGGAGCCACGTGCTGCAGTCAGCCCAGTCCGGAGCCCTAGACGTTGCCGTTCAAGAACTTGAGACTCCCCTGGTCACCGGCGTCGGTCTTCCGGAAAGCATTTATCCTCTCGCCGCCATATCGACGCTGTGCGGCAACAACGAGGAATGCTTGATCAGCATGGAAGCGAGCCAGGGAGCGGTCGCACAGGCCATTGTCGCCCGAGCGGTGAGGCCCGACGGCATTTTGATACTCAACGCCGATGACCACGCGGTACTGGAAGCGGCGGATCACACGCGGGCGGAGACGGTCCTCTTCGCACTACACCACAGTAACCCGGCACTTCAGCGTCATTTGCGATCGGGCAAAGCCGCCGTGTGGGTGCAGGACGGGCGCGTGGTCGTCGGCACTCGATCCATCCACCGGCACGTACTCGACGTCTCGGACGCGCACTTCACCCTCGATGGCGCGCTGACCTTCCAGGTTCAGAATCTGCTGTGCGCCGTGGCCCTGGCGGTGGGTCTCGAATTACCGGATGAAGCCATCCGGGAGGCGCTGCGCACGTTTACTCCCGATCCCGTACGGCTGCCGGGAAGCTGTAACATCTTTCAAATCGCAAACGCGACGGTCGTGGTCGACTCCGCACGACAGGTCTGGACGCTTCGTTCCCTCACGCGTGGAATCCGTCATCAGCATCACCGCAGGATGATTACGGTCAGCGGGTGTTTCCCGCATCTGCCGGACTATCAAATCGTTGAAGCGGGCCGTTTGATAGGCAGACTCGGCGGCGCCGTCATTCTTCATGCCGAAGAAATTCACCGCGCCAATATCGACTTGATGATCGACGGAATCGCGCAGAACGAGGTTCCCCCGCTGGTGCTTTCAATGCCTGACGAGCAGTCGGCAATCGCCCACGCCATGCGCATGCTGGGAGACAGCAGCCTCTGCCTGCTCGTCACAGACGACGTCGATCAGGCGGTCGAGGCGATTCAACGAGAGCGCGGCTAACAACTGAGCCCGTCCTGACCCGGCGACGAGCAGACAAGACCACGAAGTCAGTCTGGCGATCGTGTCCTGAGCGAGGGACGCTCATCCAGTACGACCGTCGACTCGACAGGACTCTCATTCGGGCATCGCACCGGGACCGCGCTCCCATGAACGTGTATGAAGGGAGTTCTACCGATGGTTTCCGCCAAGATTGAAGTGGGTTCGGCGGTCAGCACACGCGGCGCCTACGCATACGGAACGATCCCGGTGCTTGATCTCCCGACCGGTGGCCGAGAAGAGATCCCCGTCGTCATCGCCCAGGGACAAGAAGATGGCCCGATCATCTGGGTGACGGCAAACATACACGGTGGCGAGCTCACAGGGATCGCCAGCGTCCACCAACTCCTCACGCCGGGCTTGCCTGGCGAACTGCGTGGAACGTTGATCGTGTTGCCGACCATCAACCCGGCCGGACTGCAGGTCATGCAGCGGTATCCATATTACGAGGCGAAGGATCCCAATCGCGTCTGGCCAGGATTCAAACAGGGCAATACGTCGGGAGTTCCGCCCGCGATCTATGAGCAGATCGCAAGCACGATTTTCGACGCCGTCGTCGCGACCAAGCCCGACTGCCTGCTCGACCTCCACAACGCCTCGATCGATTCGATACCGTTCACGATTCGTGATCGCGTGCTGTATCCGGCTGATTCCGGCTCTGAAAGTCGATCGAATGCGGAGGAACTGGCCGGACGGCTTGACTGGCTCGCCAGGACGTTCGGCCTGTCGCTGGTGAACGAGTCGCCCGCCGCGAAGTACGTCGATCTCGTGCTCCACCGTTCCGTAGCCGGCAGCATGGTAAACACCGCGGGCATCCCGTCGCTGACGCTCGAACTGGGAATGGGTATGGCGATTGACCCTGCGGCGGTAGACGCGGGAACCGCGGGAATCCTCAACGTATTGCGCGGCTTCGAGATGCTTCCGGGTTATCCGGAACCGATCTCACAGGTGCCGGTCATCGACCTCGGATTCCCGGTACGCCGAGACGACTCGGCGCGAGCCCCGGTGTCGGGGATTCTGCAAAGCGTCGTTCGGCCCGGCCAGCCGTTTAGCAGCGGTGATCTGCTCGCCCGAATGCTCGACATCTACGGACGACCGATCGACGGCGGCGAGATCGTCGCTCAGGCCGATGGCTGGCTCATCGGTTGGAGCAACGGCATCGCGAAATATCGCGGCCAGCCGGTCGCGTCCCTGGCCGTTCGCGACGAAGAACCGTTGATCGGCCCTCAACCCAGCTGATTGGTCGTGCGACCCAGGTAAACGCCTTCCACGCTCGTCGCTTCCAGGGAGGTTCGCACGACTTCGTTGGAGAGCGCCCATTCACGGGACGACCCGTTCCACAACACCTGATTCGTCGAGGAGAACCAGGCGATGAACAACGCGGAACTCGCGGCACAGCTCAAGACATTCGCCAACCTCATTGAGATCAAGGGAGAGAACACGTTTCGCGTGAACGCGTTTCGGCGAGCCGCGGACATCGTCGAGGAGCTCGATCGGCCGGTGAGCGAGCTGCTCCGGACCAAGACGCTCACCGACGTGCCCGGGATCGGCCCGGCCATCGCCTCCGCGCTGAGCGAGTTGGTCGAAACCGGCCACTTCGCCGCGATGGAAGAGGTTCTGGACGCTGTTCCCGGCACGCTCCTCACGATGTTGGACATTCCGGGTGTCGGGTCGAAGACCGTCGCTCGGTTTTACCACGAGCTTGGAATCACAGACATCGTTCAGCTCGAATCCATGGCGCAACGGGGTGAGATTCGCACTCTGAAAGGCTTTGGTGCGCGGCAAGAAGAACGCATCATCAACGGGATCGCATTCCTCAATCGGCGGACCGGCAGACTATCCATCGGTACGGCTCTGCCTGCCGCCGAGTCGCTCGCTTCGTTGCTGTCAACGTCCCTCGGAGTCTCCGTCGCGATAGCTGGGAGCACCCGCCGCATGTGCGAGACGGTCGGAAATCTGGACCTCGTCGCGGCCAACCCGGACGTCGCCGCCGTGGCGGCAGCAGCTCACGCCATCATCAGTGACGTCGCGGTGCGCGATGAACGGATCGTCACCGGCATGCACGATTGCGGCGTTGAGGCTCGTATTTTCGCGACCAACCCAGACACTTTTGGAACCGAGCTCGTGCGTTGGACAGGCGGGCAGGATTTTGTCAACGCGCTCTCCCCGATCGAGGGGATGAGCCTGCCGGACGCGGCTTTGGAGACCGCGGTCTTTACTGCTCTCGGTCTTGACTTCATCGTGCCGGAGCTGCGTGAGACGATCGAGAGCGTCGATCTTGCCAGATCGCACCAACTACCCGACCTGATCAGCATGTCCGACATCCGCGGCGACCTCCACCTCCACTCAGAGTGGAGTGACGGACACGGCACCATCCTGGAACTGGCGACCGCGGCCCGTGATCGCGGCTATCAATACCTGAGCATCGCCGATCACTCGGGTGGGCTCGCAATCGCGGGTGGGCTCAACCGTGACCGGTTGCGCGAACAACGAGCTGAAATCGAGCGCGTCAATGCGCTGATTCCTGAGGTTCGATTGCTACGTGCGAGCGAGGTGGAGGTTCACCCGGATGGGACGCTCGACTTTGCCGACGATGTGCTGGCGGAGCTCGACATCGTCGTCGCGTCTCTCCATTCCGCGCTGAGCCGCTCGACTGAGGAATTGACCAATCGCATCGTCACGGTGATGCGGAACCCGCACGTCGACATCGTGGCTCATCCGACTGGTCGCATCATCGAGCGGCGCCCCGGCGCGACCTATGATTGGGAGACGGTGTTCAAGGTGGCGCGTGAGACAGGAACGGCGCTGGAGATCAACGCGAACCCGGCCCGTCTCGACATGAGTGATCTGGTGGCACGTGAAGCGCGCATCGCAGGCGTGACCATCGCGATCAACACGGACGCGCACGACCTGAGATCGCTCGATCTGATGCGCTATGGAATCGGCGTCGCTCGCAGGGCCGGGATCGGACCGAGATCGGTCCTTAACACAAGGCCGCTCGACCAGCTTCTGCACTGGTTATGCCGTTAGCCGCTGCACGGCCGGTTGGCGAAATTCTTCTCGTTCGTTTATGTCAATAGACTCGGGACCGATCAGCTCTTTCAGCGCGACCGCCACGTCGTCGCACCAATCCACGCCCGACCCCGACCGCAAGCCGCGCCTTTTGTCCGCCCGCGCTGACATGAGAACCACCCGGTCATCACCGCGGAACTCGTCGAAGAGCTCGCGAATACGATGCATGGTGCTAATATCCTCTTCCAGATCGGGCGACGAGGCAAATGCAGGTGGATCTCCCGGACGCGCACCGGAACCGGTTTCTCGGTGGACATGCGCGCGACGTTCGTGACGACGAGCTGAATTCGGTCCGCGCGGTTGTCGACTCGCGCCGTCACCCGCACCACGGAATCCTCCGCATCAGATCACCTGCTGAGTCGAGGACATCCGGGAAGAGAACGGCCTCGATCGAACCGGACTGGTCCTCGAGCTGGCAGATCGCCATGACCCGGTTCGATTTCGTGTTGATCCGGCGCACCCCCTTAATCAGGACGATGCAGTCAATCTGCTCGCCGACCGTCTCCTCGTCGATCTCAGCGAATTGCACGAACCCGCCATCGCGAATTAGAAGCATAAGATCGTTCAGCGGATGCGAACTGAGGTAGAAGCCGAGTAGTTCCTTTTCCCAGGACAGCAACGTCTTCGCCGGAAGGTTCACGTCGCCCATTGTCGGAGCCGCGATCGGTGGTGATTCGATCTGCATCGTCGAAAACATATCGACCTGCCCGCGCTTAGTTGCCTTCTGTCGCGATTGAGCGCGCGCTAATTGCCGGTTCGAGCAGTTCCAGCAGAGCGCCACGGCCTCCGAGCTCGTCGAGCGCGCCGCACTTGATCAGGCTCTCGGCGACGCGACGGTTGACGAGCGACCAGTCGACCGAATCACAGAACTGGTCGAAGCTCGTAAAGCGCTGCTCCGTTCGATAGCGTCGCGTGCCTCGATGATCGCGCGCACCGCTCCTTCGCCGACGTTCTTGACCGTCGAGAGACCAAATCGGATCCCGGCACGTTCCGTTATCCAGATCCTCAACGATGAAGTCCACGTGGCTACGATTGATGTCGGGAGGTAGCACGCGAATGCCGAGCTTGACGCACTCCGCAGCCGCGGCAGCGACTCGGCTCGCCGTGCCCGATGGATGGCTCGACGCCAGCCGAAAAACGGCGGTCATATACTCGGCTGCATAGTTCGCCTTGAGATACGCGGTTTGATACGAGATCGTGCCGTAGCAGGTCGCGTGCGCTTTGTTGAAGGCGTACCCCGCGAACGGCTCGATCAAATTGAAGATCGTCTCGGCGTCTTCCCTGCTGTACCCCTTCGACTCGGCGCCGGTAAGAAAGCGCTCGCGCTCCGCCGCCATCTTCTCCGGCGATCTTTTTCCCCATCGCTTTGCGCATGATGTCGGCTTCGCCGAGCGTGTAGCCGGCGAACTTCTGGGCGATCAGCAGCACCTGATCCTGGTAGACGATGACCCCGTACGTCTCGTCGAGGATCGAGGCCAGATCAGGATGCGGATAACGGATCGGCTCCTCGCCATGCTTGGCCCGGCAATACGTCGGGATGTGCTGCATCGGTCCCGGCCGGTAGAGCGCGACCATCGCGGCCAGCTCCGCGACCGAGCCGGGTCGTAACTCGCGAATGTACCGCCGCATGCCGGCGCTCTCGAGCTGGAACACGCCAAAGGTCTCGCCGTTGGCAAGCATCTCGAACGTCTTCGTGTCATCGTCCGGGAGATGCTTCGGATCGATCTCGAGACCGCGTCGCTCGCGGATGATCTCGACCGCCTCGCCGAGGATGGTCAGGTTGGCCAGACCGAGGAAGTCCATCTTCAGCAGACCGATTTCGGCAACGTTCTCCATCGGTGAACTGCGTTGTCGGGAGCGCGCCTTCTTCTTGACGGGACGGACGCTGCAATGGGAGGTGGTCGACCAACGGATCCGCCGAGATCACGACACCCGCCGCGTGGGTTCCTGCATGCCGCGAGATCCCCTCGAGCTGTTTGGCGTTGTCGATCAAGCCACGGAACGATCATCTTGTTCGTATAGCTGACGCAGCTCCGCACTTTCGGCCAGCGCCGTTTCGATCGTGATGTTGAGCGACTGCGGAATGAGCCGCGCGACCCGATCGACGTCGCCATAGGCCCAACCCATGGCACGTCCGACGTCGCGCAGCGATGCTTTGGCGCCCATGGTACCGAAGGTGATGATCTGAGCGACGCGATCGTGACCGTATTTCTTGGCGACGTAATCGATCACCTCGCCGCGGCGGTTGTCGGCAAAATCCATGTCGATGTCAGGCATCTCGCGGCGTTCGAGATTGAGAAAGCGCTCAAAGACCAGCCGGTTGGCTAACGGGTCGATGTCGGTGATCCCGAGGCAATAGAGGACGATGCTGGCCGCCGCGCTTCCGCGAACACCGAACGGAATGCGATTGCGACCCGCGAATTCAGCGAAGTCCCGCACGATGAGCATGTAGCTCGAGAAGCCTGTGTTCTGGATGACGTGGAGCTCGTACTCCAGACGCTTGCGCACCTCATCAGTCAGCTCTGGATAGCGCCGCTTCACGCCGGCCCAGCAGAGATCAACCAGATGCTGGTGGGCGGACACTCCGTCGGGAATGCCCGGGATCGGGCAAGTGGAGCCGGCCAAACTCCATGTCTACGTTACAGCGCTCGGCAATCGTAATGGTGTTTTCGAGCGCCTCCGGAATATCGCCGAAGATCTTCCACATCTCATCCGGACTCTTGAAATACAGCTGATCGGACTCCATCCGCAGCCGTTTGGGATCGTCGAGCGTTGTGTTGGTTTGAACGCAGACCAGCAACTCTTGAGCCGCCGCGTCCTCGCGATTCACGTAGTGGACGTCATTGGTGGCCACGAGAGGAAGGCCGAGCTTCTTGGCGAGCTCAATGAGCTGAGGATTGGTCTGTCGCTGTCCGTCGATACCGTGGTCCTGGATTTCAATGTAGAAGTGCTTGGGACCAAACATCTCGTGCAGTGAACGCGCCAGGCGTACGGCTTCTTCGTCTTTGCCATTCAAAAAGTTGTTGGCAACCGGGCCGCCGAGGCAGGCCGAGGTCGCAATAATTCCGTCGCGAAGCTCGTTGAGCATATCGAGGTCAACCCGCGGCTTGTAATAGAAACCGTCCAGGCTGGCACGGCTGGCCAGCTTCAGCAGGTTGCTATAGCCTCGCTCGTTCTCCGCCAGCAACAGCAGATGGTACGAACTCTTGTCACGATCCGAAATCGTGTTCGGAGCGAGGTAGGCCTCGATCCCAAGAATCGGATGGAGGTCGTTAGCCTTGGCCGCCTTGTACCAGTCGACGACCCCGTACATGACGCCATGGTCAGTTATCGCGAGGTGCTTCATCCCGTATTCGCGTGCTCGCGTCATGTAATCATCGATACGTCCCATTCCGTCGAGCAGCGAAAACTCGGTGTGAAGGTGCAAGTGCGCGAACTGACGCACGGCACGCCACTCCTCCCATATCTCCCGATCACAACGTCGCGCTAGGCGCGGCTAAGTATGCACCCTGGGACCGGTTGCGCGCTGGCACTCAGACGTCGTCGGAACCGCCAGGTCGCGCGATATCACGCCGTAATCAACTGCCGGCGGACAATCCGAATCCGGCGCGACGATGCACGGAGTTCAGTCGGCGGCGATCGTGTCCGGAGCAGTGCCTGGACCAGACGGCCAGCCCTGCGCCGCGAGACGTGCCTGGCGGACGACCAACTGCAGCATCTGCCGAACGTCGTGCCGGACCGCTTCCGGCACGTCCCGACTCTGAAGCAAGCGGAACACTTCGGTCAGGATCGGCTCCTCCGCCAGGAGGCTCTCGACACGCTGCGGCATGAACCCGGCCGCCGCGAGCAAATTGTCGCGTTCGGCGGGAACGAGCGACAACGCGTCCGCGAACTTCACGACCGCGTCGCGCGTCGGCATTCGGTGACCACTCTCAAGTCTACTCACGTAGCTGTGGTCGAATCCAGATGATTCGGCAAGTCGGCTTTGAGAGATGCGCGCTCCCTCGCGATACTGCTTGAGAAGTTGGGCAAATCCCAGATCCACGAAACCATCCGCGATATCCACCAAACATCCTCCTGCTGCTCACGTTCGCTGAGGGCGAACGAACACGTTTCATCGTTGGCAACAGTATACGTACATCGTGCCAGCATGTCAAGCGTTATCCCCATTATCCACATTCGTCTGTCAACATGTCATGAATCTGACATGAACTGGGCATGATGCTGTCAGTACCGTGGCGACCGACGGGAAGCGCGCGGGTGGAGTGCTATACTCGACGGGTTGAGTTGACGCGCGGGAACGCGCGAAATCGCTGAAATGGGGCCGCCATTCGTGTCCGACAGTTCACACGAGACAGCTGAATCCGGTAATTTGATCGACCTTCCGGCACGTCACCTCTTCGCCCAGGTGGCCGATTCAGGTCACAACTCGGGCGGCGGCGTCGTCGCTGCAGTGACGCTGGCCGGCGCGGCGGCTTCGGCCGAGCTGGTGCTGAGGTTGGCAGCCCGCAGGAAGACGCTGGCACCACGCCGGGAGGAGATTGAAGGGCTCCTGGGCGCGGTGGTCGCCCATCGCGTCTCCTTTGAACGAGCGCCGGACCGCGATATCGCCGCCTTCACGCAACTGGTCGAAACCCAACGCCTGGCAAAGCAGGTGCGGGAACACGATCCCGCTGCAGCGGATAGGAGTCTCCAGACCGCGTACGTACAGGCTGCACAGGTACCGCTCGATCTGTCCAGCGAGGCGTTGGACTTCTTGCGCATCGTCGAGCGTGCCCTCGAAGTCGCTTCCCGCTTCACGATCAGTGACCTGGGAGCCGCCGCGGCGCTCGCTCGCGGTGCGATCGACGCCGCGTTGCTGACCGTTGACGCCAATCTGGCTTACGTCGATGATGTCGAAGCGGGCCCGCTCCGCGAGGAGGCTAACGCGATCCGGGCCCAGGCGGGCCAGATCACAGACCGCGTGATGGCGACAGCCGCCTCGGTAATCTCTGGACGGGGAAAGGGAAATTAGCTGTTGACCGTGTCATTGGAGGGTGTCCCTGTCGCGCGTGACATACTCGCCGGGGCGCGTGACGATATTGCTCAACTTGTCACGCGACACGGAGCTGTACCTCGGTTGACGGTCCTCATGGTTGGCGACGACGCCGGCGCGGCAGCCTATGCAAGAGCGATTCGAAGAACCGCGCAGAGAGTCGACGTTCCATTCGAGCTGGTCAGGCTGCCGGCTTCTACCCCTATCGAGCAGTTTGATCAGGCGATCCACGCCCTTAACTGCGACACCAGCGTGGCAGGGATCATGGTTCTACAACCCCTCCCTTCACATCTACCCAGGATGCGGCCGTCAGAGATCGTGGACCCTCAAAAGGACGTTGACGGGATGACGCTGCTGAACATAGGGCGGCTCGAAGCCGGGTCGGCACGGCTCGTGCCGAGCACGCCTCAAGGCGGCATCGAGATTTTGCGACATTACGACATCCCGGTCGCCGGACAGAACGCGGTCATCGTCGGTCGGAGCCTGGTGGTCGGGAAACCACTGGCGTCGATGTTGCTGCGACTGGACGCAACGGTGACCGTGTGCCACAGCCGGACACCCAATTTGCGTACGTACACACACTCGGCCGATATCGTCGCGCTCGCAGCCGGACGCGCCGGAATCCTGACCGCGGACATGATTCGACCAGGAGCGACGGTGCTCGATTTTGGAGTGAACGTTCAGGATGGCGCGATGGTCGGTGACGCTGATCCGTCCGTCGCCCAGGTGGCTGGCGCTCTCACACCTGTTCCCGGAGGGACGGGGGTCGTGACGAACGCGGTGCTGATGCGGAACACGGTCACCGCGATCCAAAACGCCCTATCATTGCCCGGGCGGAACCCGTGACATGTTTGTGAAGACAGTTTCCGATAGATATTCGAAGAGAGGAGCACTACCCGGTGCTGAGTGACAGCGAGATTGCCGTTAGTGTTGAGCCAAGGCCGATTTCCGACATCGCGACCGAGCTCGGCCTTATGCCCAATGAGGTCGAACTCCACGGCCCGTACAAGGCGAAAATCAATCTCAGCGTCCTCAATCGGCTAAAGGACAAGCCGAACGGAAAGTACGTCGACGTGACGGCCATCACTCCTACCCCTCTCGGTGAAGGCAAGACCACCGTGACCGTCGGTCTCGGCCAGGCACTCGCCCAACTCGGTTTGAAGTCGCTGGTGGCTGTGCGGCAGCCGTCGCTTGGGCCGGTCTTCGGCATTAAGGGCGGCGCGGCCGGAGGCGGCTATTCACAGATCATCCCGATGTCCGACCTCAACCTGCACCTGACCGGCGACGCGCACGCTGTGACCGCCGCGCACAACCTGCTCTCTGCGTTTCTTGACAACTCGATCTTCCACGGCAATCCGCTCGACATCGACATTCAATCGGTCACCTGGGGTCGCGTGCTCGACATGAACGATCGATCGCTGCGGGACATCGTCATCGGGCTCGGCGGAGGCAACGGCGTGCCGCGCGAGACCCGTTTCGACATCACGGCCGCGTCCGAGGTCATGGCCATCCTGGCGCTCGCGACGTCATACCGTGATCTGCGCGAACGCCTCGGGCGTATTGTGGTCGCCCAGAACCGCAACAAAGAGCAGGTCACCGCCGAGGATATCGGCGCGGCAGGAGCGATGGCCGCGCTGCTGGTCGACGCGCTCAAGCCCAATCTGTTGCAGACGCTCGAACACTCTCCGGCTATGGTACACGCCGGTCCATTCGGAAATATTGCGCACGGCAACAGCTCTATCCTGGCTGATCGGATCGGACTAAAGCTCGCCGACATCGTTGTCACCGAGTCTGGTTTCGGCGCTGACCTCGGGGCCGAGAAATTCTTCGACATCAAGTGTCGCGTCAGCGGGCTCAAGCCAGACGCCGCGGTGCTGGTGGCGACGATTCGCGCTCTCAAAGCGCACAGTGGACGGTACAAGATCGTGCCCGGTCGCCCGCTCGATCCGGGACTGACCGAGGAGAATCTGGAAGCCCTTGAGCTGGGTATCCCGAACTTGGAGAAACAGATCGAAAACGTGCGCCAGTTCGGTGTCCCGGTCGTCGTCTCGATCAACCTCTTCCCGACCGACACGCCAGCCGAGATCGAGGCGGTGCGCCGGGCCGCGCTACGAGCGGGGGCGATGGACGCCGTCCCGACCAACATCTTTGCCGAGGGAGGAAAGGGCGGTCTGGATCTGGCACGAGCGGTGATCAAGGCGACCGAGCAACCGTCGAACTATCGCCCGCTTTATGAGCTGGACGAGCCGATCAAGAAGAAGATCGAGACGATCGCCCGCCGTATCTATGGTGCCGGCAACATCATCTATCTACCTGCGGCCGAACGGGCCATCCGGTCCTTCACGCGCCTCGGCTACGAAAACCTCCCGATCTGCATGGCCAAGACTCATCTATCGCTCAGCGGCGATCCTTCGCTGCTGGCACGTCCAGAGGGATTCGAACTGACAGTACGTGAGGTGCGCCTCTCGGCCGGGGCCGGGTTCATTTATCCGCTACTCGGAGAGATGCGAACGATGCCGGGGCTCGGCAGCAAACCCGGCGGTCTGAACGTCGATATCGACGATGAAGGGAACATCCACGGTCTTTTCTAGCAACCGGCGAGCGAATCATTTCGCGACGAGACCCGAGCGACGGATGTCGGGCTACCAGCCTGATCGACCGACGGACTCTCTGCGATCAGGGCCGGCCGGATGACGGACGTTACCGCGGCGTTCGTCATCTGGCTGCCAACCGCGACGGTGCTGCCGCTTCTCGTCAGCAAGCTAACCGGGGCAGACTGGCGGAGCGCCTGCATCGAGGCGTGCCTCTTCGCGGCGCTCGGCCTTTTGATCTACCCCACGATGCTGGCGCTGGTGACTGCCCGCTTCGTCCATCTCGCGTCTCCCGCCCCGTTGTTCATCGGCGGTTACGTGATGGCCGCCCTCAGTCTCCTCTACTATCGCAGACGCTCACGAGGACCGCACCGCTACCGCCGGTGAGATGGCACATGGTGTACGTACAGAATGAACGACCATGTTGTACGTACAACGATATCGCAGAGATGCTGCTCGACTGCCCAATGACAGTCCCGGAATAACTCAGACGGATCTCATGTCTCGTACGTACGCTGACTCTCCGTTGTCCTGAACCTGATCGTGAGACAGTGATTTGGGCCCGCTGACGCCACCCACCGCTCGTCCGCTTACCGGTCGACTCTGACTGCGGCCAACACGAATAGGCCCGCACGCCGGGCGCCCTGCGCCGCGCGCTGTGTTCGCCGCACCGGATCGGGAAAGCGTTGAGGATGCGCTTCATGGCGACATGGCAGATCCCCAGGCTAGACAGCATGGAGTCAGTCGCGCGCGCCACTTACAACGTGATCAAGCGACAAGTGGCTGCCGCCTGGCGGAGAGATACATGACGGGTCGCGGGCCGGCGCAGGCGGCATCCTTGTCGCTTACGCGCAGTGATGGTCGGCGCGGCGTCACGATGACCACCCGATCGCCGATCCCCTCCACCATCGCGGCAATATCGTTGGCCGCGAGTTTCCGGCGTGGCACCGACACTCAGGCATTGGAACAAATTGGCGACATACTGGGGGTGCCGTCGCGTCCTGAACACGCTGAGTGCAGGCCCACGTCACGAACGTGGCGAAGGAGAGAGGCACAACCGGGATGCCCGCTGGAACAGCACGTGGAGGTCCCTCTGAAGTGGTGATTAAATCGCGAACCGGGTCATCGATACTGTTTGTCAATTCCCCGGATGTTTGACTGCATCAATTGTGTAGGAGCTGGGGAGCAGGGATTCGAACCCCAACCGGCTGATCCAGAGTCAGCTGTCCTACCGTTAGACGACTCCCCAAAGCGGCATCGAGCGCGGGGCTCGGCAGACGCGATTATAGCAGACGACCTCGTTTCGGATCAAACGCATTGGAGCATCGGCTCATTCAGCGGCCGGGAAGCCAATGACTCCGTGAGTAACCTCAGCCGATGGAAGACCGCTCAAAGCCGGATGATTCAGCAGATCACGGGTCGTCGCCGTGACGATGATCTGACATCTGTAATCGCCGAGAACGCTCAGCAATCCGTCCTGATGGCCCGGGTCAAGCTCCGAGAGCACATCATCGAGCAGCAGTACAGGCGTCTCTTGAGTCACAGCCACAACTCGCGCCAGCTCCGCCAGTTTCGTGGCCACCACTGCCAGCCGTTGCTGGCCACGGGAGCCGTAGGCAGACAGATCGCGTCCGTTGATGAGATAGCTGAAATCATCCCGATGTGGGCCGAGCACGGTTGATCCTCGACGGAGCTCCTCATCTCGTCGCTTGCGAAGCTGGCTGCCGATTGCTCGCGCGAACAGGGGTTGGGCATCGTCGATGGATCCGGCCACTGCTCGTTCGATTTGCGCCTCGGGCATTTCAACGGTGCTGGTGTACGAGAGGCGAAGCTCCAGCTCGTTGCCGTCCAATCGCGAAAACGAACCGGTTACGTCGCGGCTCAGCCCGGCCAGGTAACGATAACGAGCTGCGAGAAGATACGCCGAGTACGTGGTGAATTCGTCGTCCCAGAATGCCAGCTCTTCGTCGGCGGATCGGCCAACCCCGCGCGCTCCCAAATCCTTGAGCAGGCTGTTACGCCGTTCCACCAATTTGCCGTAGCGGCTCAGCGCTCGCAGATACACCCTATCGAGCTGGCAGATGCTGATGTCGAGAAAACGCCGGCGCACGGACGGCGTCCCCAGCACGAGGTTGAGGTCTTCCGGTGAAAAGAGAACGACCTTCAGGGCGCCGACCAGATCGGCAATCCGGCAGGGGCGCCCGTCGATCTTCGCCCGTTTGCGTGTGATTGATGGCCGAGTGGCATCTGCCTGGAGCGTCAGCTCCAGCTCCTCGTCACCGCCGGAATCATGCCGCACACGAGCGGACACGCGCGCGAACGGAGCCAGGCCAAATTCCTGGTTGCTCTCCCAGTTGATCAACTCTCGTTCAAGCGACGCTCGCGGTGATCGCGTCGTTGCCAGGAGGTAGATGGATTCGAGAAGGCTGGTCTTCCCGCTGGCGTTGACACCGGACAAGCGAAACCCGGCTTCGGGAATGTCCAGAACCGTGCGTCGGTAAACTCGGAATTCTTCGAGATCGAGGCGCAGGAGTCTCATCGAGAAGAAGGATTCGGTCAGGCGTCCAAGCCGGCCATACCACCGCCATTAATCCGGGACATCGACGTCGCGCGGCTCGATGCACGACGTGCAGTTGCGCAACTCCGCAACACACGACCGGCGAAATGTCTAATTGTTTCCGATGACCATCGGCATGATCACGTGCGTGAACTCTTCGTTGCCTGCCGACCGCAACACGCCTGCCGCGTTCGGTCCGGTCATTTCAACGGCGACGTCGCCCGCGCGCATCACGCTCAGCACGTCGGTCAGGTAACGCCCGTTGAATGCAATCTGCGCTTCCGGCCCCTCGACGCGCCCATCGATGACGTCTTCGTTGTCACCGGTTTCGGCTGCCTGCGCCGAGATGTTCACGAATCCCGGGTCCAACTCGCTGTCGCCCGGCTTCATCTGAATGCGCACCACATCGTTGCTCGATTGTGCGAACAGCTTGGCGCGCCGCGCCGCCGACAGGAACTGGTCGCGATCGACGACCAACCGCGTGCCGTACTGTCGCGGAACGATCTGGCGGTAATCAGGGAAATGCCCGTCGATCAACCGGCTCAGAAATTCGATCTGTCCGGAGCGCACGAGCAATTGGCTGTGATTCGGCGTAACCGACAGCGCGACTGGTTCCGTCTGGTCGGCGATGATGCGGGAAAGCTCCTGCAGCGCTCGCGCCGGGATGATGATCGAAACATCCTCAGTCGCTGGTTCACTCAACTCCGACTGTCGCACCGAGAGACGAAATCCATCGGCTGCTGCCAGCGTCAACGTCGGTCCGCTGAACTCGGCCTGAACCCCGGCCAGCACCGGTCGACTGTCATCGGTCGCCGCGGCGAAGGCGACCTGGCCGATCATCTCGCGAAACGTTCCTGGATCAATGCGCCCCGTCGGGGTCATTTCCTCGATGCTCGGCAAGGACGGAAAATCCTCCGCCGGAATGGCTTTAATGTGGGCTTTTGAACGCGCGCACGCCAGAGCCACGCTCAGTGTCTTTGGATCGAGATCGATCGAAACCTTCTCGTTCGGCAGACTGGAGATGAAATCGGTGAGAAGGTCCGAGCGCAGCGTGATCGTACCCTCGTCTTCCACCTCAGCGTCGAT
>CAVSAD010000005.1:0-67887 GCA_963725815.1 uncultured Chloroflexia bacterium | reverse complement strand
GGCCAGATCATTCCCATTCAGCACGACCCGCCCGCTGGTCGGATGCAATAGCGCACCGGCGACGGCCAGCAGCGTGGTCTTGCCCGATCCGGATGGTCCCACGATCGCCACGAGTTCACCGGCGTCGGCGGTCAACGAGACGTCATCGAGTGCGCGAACCGCGATCTCACCTTCCCCATAGACTTTGGTCACATGCTCAAGGAGTAGTTTTGGCATCTTCAGTCGACCCTCCCGATGGCCACCAGCGGGTCAATCCTCGCGATTCGTCTCAGCGAGAGCAATGTCCCCAACAGGCCGACCAGCAGCAGCACTATCCCGTAGGTGACGATCAGCCGGTAACTCAGGGCGAAGGGGAGCTCAGGCGGGATGACCGCGGCGACGGCGAACGTCAACGCTGCCCCGACGACGACGCCGATCGCGGTCAGGATCATGACCTGCCCGACCAGATCTTGAGCGAGGAAACGTGTGCCGGCGCCCAGCGCTTTCAGGACGCCGAACTGGTTCGTCTTCTGGAGCGTGATGACGTAGAAGAAGACGGCCAGCACGAAGGCGGCGATCACGAAGAGGAAGACCAGCATCATGGTGATGGTGCCGTTCTCCTCGCTGTAGCCGGGCAGGCTCTGCAACGCGAGTTGCCGCGTCGCCACTTCGACGCCCGGGATCTGCTGGGCGACGCGATTGGCCGCGGCGCTATCCGCCTGGATCGCCACCGCGCTGATCGGATCCTTCACGTCCCCGGCTGAGCCCGGCGCCGCGAACTTGAGCGACTGCCAGAGTGGGATACTGGTGAAGATCACCGGTAGGTGATTGTATTTTTGGCCAGTGGTGAAGCCGGTCACGACGAGAGGCTGCCCCGACGGCGTGATCAGCAGCCGGTCACCCAGCTTCACTCCGAAGCGCTTCAGGCTGTCGTCGACCACCACTCCATTCGATGTCCCACCTGCCAGCGGCTGTCCCCCGGTGATGCGCGGAGCCAGAAAGCTGGTGGGATCGATGGCCAGAATCGTGGCGTCGATTTGCGTGCTGCTGTCGTTGCGCTGCACCGTGACGGTCAGGTGTCCCAGCGGTGCCGCCCCCTTGACGCCCTGGATCTGCTGTATCTTGGCGACGTAGGCCATCGGCAGTATTGAGCGGTGCAGGTAGAGTTTGACGTTGGACTGGAATACGAGGTGGTCCGCGTTCATATGAATCAGCGCGGCCCCATTGTCGGTCGAAAGACCATTAGCCAGGCCGGAAAGCAGAAAGACCAGCCAGGCGATGAGGGTGATGATCGCTCCAATGAGGAGATAGCGGAGCCGGGAGTGACGGAACTCACGCAGGGCAAGGAACACGCCGCGGCCTTTCTCGAAAACAAACCTGACTCCGCCAGACGATCTCCTTCAGGCCATGGCGGGCCAACCAGTCGAAGTATAGCCGGGGTTCACGGTATAATCAATCATGACTAATCAGACATGTATATATCCTCGCGGGTGACGGAGCAAAGCATGGACGAGCGAGCGCTGCTGCTCTTGGGAATTCTCAGGGCCCAGAGCCAGCATGGATATCAGATCAACGAGTTCATCGAACGGAATCTGAGCCGTGTCACCGACATGAAGAAGGCGACCGCCTATGCCATTCTGGATCGTCTGAGCCGTGGTGAACATGTGAGCGTCCAGACCGAGCAGGCCGGCAACCGGCCGCCGCGCAAGGTCTACACCATCACGCCATCCGGCCAGGAGCTTTTTCTCACCCTGTTGCGCGAGAATCTTTGCAGCTTCGATGCGCCGGCCTTCGCCGGTGATGTCGGCCTGATGTTTCTGGATGAACTGCCGCGAGAAGAGGCGCTGGCATGTCTCCAGCAGCGACTCGACAAACTCGATAGTCAGATCGACGTTTACGAGCAAGCGCCACCCCACGGCCACGGGCACGGCGTCGACCTCGCGGTCGAGCACGTCCTGCACCTGCTGCGGGCCGATCGGGACTGGCTGGCGCGTGCGATCCAGCGCCTTGAATCCGAGGAAACGACCTCCGCATGACGTCGACCGGCGGCGCCGGTCGTTGACGGTCCTTCGCCGCGCTGCGATGATCCACCCATATCGTTCGTGCGAACCAGGAGTTAGGGGAGACGATGTCACCGTCCGAAACGGCTGATCCGCCGCTCGATCTGAGGTTGACGAGCCATCCACTGCTGGGTGACCTGCCGGATGCGACAGCTGTCCACATCTCGATCGACGGTCGCGAGATCGAGGCGCGTGAAGGCGAGCCGATCGCCGCGGCCCTGCTGGCAAACGGCATTCGCACCTGCCGGACGTCGCCCCATTCCGGCGAGCCGCGTGGCCCGTTTTGCGCGGTCGGCCGCTGCCCGGACTGCATGATGACGGTCGACGGCGTGCTCAACGTTCGCACCTGCGTGACTCCCGTGCGCGACGGCATGCGGGTGGAGACGCAGCGGGGGCTGGGTAGCTGGAAAGGCGGCGACGCGTGAAGACGACGGATGTCGCGATCGTCGGAGCCGGACCTGCCGGAATCGCCGCCGCACTGGCGGCGTCGGGCGCGGGCGCCCAGACCGTGTTGATCGACGAGCAGCCACGTGCCGGCGGCAACCTCCGCTGGCGCATTGCTCCGGTCAACGACCTCCCCACGGACTTTGCCGAGCTGAATGGTCGTCCCGCCTTCCGTGTTGCCGAAGCCCTCTCTGAACGGCTGCGGCAATCGAACGTCGAGGTCGTCAGCAATGGCGTAGCCTGGGGCTGGTTCGAGGAGAATGTCCTCGGGTTGGTCGCAAACGGCAAATCGTACGAACTCAGCGCGACATCGATCGTGGTGGCCAGTGGCTCGACCGACGTCATCGAGCCAGTCTCTGGCTCGACCCTGCCGGGCGTGATGACGGGCCGCGCGGTCATGATCTTCCTGCATCTCCATCGCGTGCTGCCAGGTCGCCGCTTCGCCGTGGTTGGCGCGGGCAGCGACGCCGACGAAGTGGCGAGCGCGCTCGAAGCGGCCGGGGTCCGGGTGGAGTGTCGCGTCAAGAGCGTCGAGGGCCTGCGAGTAGTGGGCAGCGGTGCAGTCGAGGCGGTCCATCTTCCCGATCGATCTTTCGAGGTCGATGCCGTGGCGTTGGCGCTGGGACGCCAGCCCGACCCTGAGCTTGCGCTGCAATCGCTGGCGCGGAACGTCTATTCGGGCGGCGCGGGTGGCATCGTTCCCCGGCGCGGCCCCGCATGTGAGACGTCAACGCCCGGCCTCTACGTCGCCGGTGATGCGGCCGGCATCGTCAGTGTGGCGGAAGCGATGGCCGAAGGGCGCGTGGCCGGGTTGGCCGCGGCGAGGGCCGATGACGACCTCATAGGCGCGGCTGGTGAAGCGCTCGCGGCGCTGCGCGGAGCCGGGCGTTCGGAGATAGTCGCCCGGTTGCGGCTCGAAACCGCGGTACGGTAGCCGGCACCACGGTCAGGAAGGGACGACACATGACCCAGGGAACGCGAACCGCCGTCTGCGTCTGCCGCTGTGAAGAGGTCGACGCGGACGCGATCCGCCAGGCGATCGGCGAGGGCGCGAACACTGTCAATGACGTCAAGCGCCGGACGCGGGCTGGGATGGGGATCTGCCAGGGGATCTTCTGCACCCGGGCGATCGCCGAAATGATTCACCGTCAAACGGGCATAGCGCTGGAAGAGATCGAACCGATGACGGCGCGTCCTCCGGCTCGCCTCTTGCCGGTGGGCGACCTTGCCGGTGTGAACGAGTAGCCTCAGGACTTCATCCTCGATTTCATCGAAACGGGCACGGTAGGATTTGGTGACGCGCCTGAGACACGGAACCGGCGTCGTCACGTGCCGCTTGATGAGGTGAACGGATTTGATCTCTTACCCGCTGCTTCTCGAACCCCACTACGACCGCAAGATCTGGGGAGGACGCCGTCTTGAAACGGTGCTCGGCAAGTCGTTGCCGGGGCCCGGTCCGATCGGCGAATCGCTCGAAAGCGGTGACGATGCCCGGGTCACGAACGGTCGCCTGGCCGGGCAAACGCTGCGTGACCTTGTAGAGAACGAGGGACCTGGCCTGCTCGGTACGCGCGGGCTCGACGCCAGCGGATCATTCCGCGATTTTCCCTTGCTGGTGAAGTTCATCGATGCCGCCGACGTGCTCTCGCTGCAGGTTCATCCCGACGATGAAGGAGCGCAAGGGTTCGGCAAGCGGGGCAAGACCGAAGCCTGGTACATCGTCGCCGCGGAGCCGGGATCGACGCTGATCACGGGCCTGACGCGACCGGTGCAATCCGCTGACGTGCGAGCCAGCATCGAAGACGGCAGCTTCGAGCGCCTGCTGGAGCGCTGTACGGTCAGCGGCGGCGAGAGCCTGCTGGTGCCGGCCGGCACCATGCACGCGATCTGCGAGGGTGTGCTGCTGTATGAAGTGCAGCAGAATTGCGACATCACCTTCCGGCTCTACGACTGGGGCCGTGTGGACGACGAGGGAAATCCGCGCGAGCTTCACCTCGACCAGGCGCTCGAGGTGCTGCGCCCCGACCGCCACGCGGTGCCGGTGCAGCCGCTGGGGCGGGATGACTGGCGTGAGGTCCTGATTGCGTGTCGCTATTTCGCGCTGGAACGCTGGCGGATACGCGGAACGCAGCCGGTCGATGGAACGGGCGGAGCGACCTTCCGGCTCCTTTCCTGCATCGCGGGACGCGTTCGCATCGCGGGTGGGGACTGGCAACAGGTGGACGTGGCGCTCGGACAGACGGTGCTCCTTCCCGCAGACCTGCCCGACGCCGAGGTCGACGGCGACGGCACGCTCCTGTGCAGCTATATCCCCGACTTGCGGCAGGACGTGGTGCGTCCGTTGCTCGATGGCGGGCATGCGCCTGAGCAGATCGCTGGACTGGCTGGCGACTCGGGCGACCTGGAGCGCCTCCTGAACCGCTGACCGTGACGGGCGCCGCGCGCTCGCGACCGGAAAGGGCGACGATCCCCCAGGGAATCGGACAATCACATGCGCTACAGCGCCGAGACGAGATTGACAGTCAAAGATGCGATGGAACGGGCGATTGCCTTCTTCGGGCCGAATGGCCGCTGCGGGCTGGCCATCACCGAGCAGGGGCCATTTCGAATCGTCTTCGCCGGCGGGGGCGGTTATGTGATCGTCACCACGCAGCGGTCGCCGAGCGGCAGCCGGTTAGAGCTCGAAGTCTGGGAGTTCGACACGGAAGCGCGCGATTTCCTCGGAACGCTTCCCGGGCCGAGAGGCTGGTTCAGCCGACTGCTGGGGCGAGGGTAGCGACCCTCACCCCTTTTAATCCCCTCTCCCAATTTTGGGAGAGGGGAAAACGAGCGAAGCGAGTTGGGGTGAGGGCCGACCGCCGCTATCGCTGCTCTTTCCTTGGCGTCAGAAACTCGTAGGCGGCACCCATGACGGCACCGAAGACGGCGTGTCGCACGACCTCCACGAAAAACGGTCCCGGCCGGTTGTACTTCTCCAGATCGCCACGCTTCATCCCCGGATGGATGTGATCGAGCACGATCATGAACGGCCACAGGAGGAGATTCTCGACCTGCGCGAAGATCAAGCCGCGCATCCAGGTCGGTCCGGGCAAGCCCTGATGGACCCGTGAAAAGACCGCCCCCAGTGCCACGCCGTTGGTGATGTGAGAGATGCTTCCGATGATTGGCCACAGGCGACGCCCGCCCGGTACCATGCCCGAAAGGAGCCGGAGGTCATTGGTTCGCTGGCGCGTGAGCGCCAGGTCCACCGCCATGGCCAGCATGAAGCCGACCGCGCCGATCGCTCCGGCCAGCGCGCCTCGTTGTCCCTCGTCGTTGGCGTCGATCAAATCTTGCATCGCTGCTGCTCCATCGCCTAGGTTCGTTTTCCAGGCTCAAAGATCGGCGCAGGCCGGCGCTTGTGCGCCGAACCGGCGATCATGCGTTGTACCTTCGCGACGCGCTCATCGGGATAGGCGCTAATGTCGCCGTGGTCGAGCGCGCTGAGGATGCCGTCGAGTTCCTCGTAGGTGATCCCCATCTCCTCTTCATCGGTCTGTCCGGCCCAGAGCCCGGCGCTGGGCGGCTTGGTGATGATCTCCTCCGGCACGCCGATGTCGCGCGCCACGGCCCGCACGTCCCGTTTGTAGAGGGAGCCAAGCGGCAGGAGGTCGACTCCACCGTCACCGTACTTGGTGAAGTAGCCGACCATCAGTTCGCTGCGGTTGCCGGTTCCCGACCACGAGGAGGCCGCGGGTGTTGGCCACGTGATAGAGCGTCAGCATGCGCAGCCGCGGCTTGATGTTCGCGGTCGCCATCTGATTTCCGGCCGGCAATGCCTTCAGCAGCAAGTCGAACGGCTCGGAGAGGTCGATCGTCACGGTTTCTATGTTGAAGGCGCTGGCCACGAGCCCGGCATGTTCGATGTCGAGATGGTGGCTATGGGCGGGCATGATGACCCCCAGCACCCGCTCGCTGCCCAGCCCGCGCGCCGCCAGCCCGGCGACCGTGGCGGAATCGATGCCGCCCGACAGCCCAACCACGATTCCCTTCGCTCCGGCCGCGTCGGTCTGGTCGCGTATCCAGCCTGCGATGCTATCAGCGAGACTCATTCACCCTCCTGCCGTCAATATCGGCGCGCGGGCGCACACCCCGTCGTGCGCGGTTGATGATGCGTGGCGACTACGAGTGCGTCAAGCGTGCGACGCGACCAGTCACACCGGCATGTCCAGATAGACCGTGCGCGTCTGGGTGTAAAAGTCCATCGCCGCCCTGCCCTGCTCGCGCGAGAAAGAGCTCGACTCTTTCATGCCGCCAAAGGGCACGTGCGGCTCGGCACCGGCCGTCTCGGAGTTGACGTGGATCACACCGGCTTCGATTGAGCGCACGAACTGGAAGGCGGTCGCGATGTTGGTGGTGATGATCGACGCGCTCAGGCCGTACTTCACGCCGTTGGCGATGCGGATCGCCTCGTCGAGGTCGCCGGCCCGAATGACGCTCACGACGGGCCCGAAGATCTCCTCCTGGGCGATGCGCATGTTTGGCTTGACATTGTCGAAGATGGTCGGCGCCACGAAGAAGCCGCCGGAGAATTCGCCCCCCTCGAGCTTCTCCCCTCCGGTAACCAGCCGTGCCCCTTCCAGCTTGCCGACGCTGATGTAGTCGAGCACCGACTTCTGAGCGGTGGCCGAGACCAGCGGTCCCATGTAGTTGGCACTGTCGATGCCTGGGCCGACCTTGACGGCTTTGACGCGCTCTGCCAGCGCCTCGGTGAAGGCCCCCTCGATCGGCTGCTCGACGATCACCCGGCTCGTGGCGGTGCACTTCTGTCCGGTCGAGCGCATCGCGCCCGAGAGGACGATATCGACCGCCTGATCGAGCCTGGCATCGGCCGCGACGACGACCGGATTCTTGCCGCCCAGCTCGAGCTGCACGCGCGCGCCGCGGGCCGTCGCGATGGCGTAGATGCTATGGCCAACCTCGCCGGAGCCGGTGAAGCTGACGCCGTTGACGCCGGGGTTGTGTGAGAGCTCATCTCCGACGACGCTGCCCGGGCCGTGTACGAGGTTGAGCACGCCGGCCGGTAACCCAGCCTCGGCGAAGACCTCAGTGATGAGATGCGCGGTTAGAGGCGTCAGTTCGGCCGGTTTGAAGATGGCGACGTTGCCGTAGGCCAGGCAGGGTGCGAGTTTCCAGACCGGGATGGCAACCGGGAAGTTCCAGGGTGTGATGATCCCGACGACGCCCAGCGGCACCCGTTCTGAATACAGGAAGGTGTTGGGATTGGCTGAGTTGTAGGTCTCGCCGGTGGGACGCCAGGGCTCGCCGGAGAAGAACCTGAGAATGGCCGCGCCGCGTTTCGCCTCGCCGATCCCTTCGCCCAGCGTCTTGCCTTCTTCGAGCGTCAGGGCGCGACCGATCTCGTCGGCACGCCGCTCCATGATCTGGGCCGCGCGGTCGAGGACGGCTGAACGCTCGGCGGCGGAAATACGCCGCCAGTCCTTGAAGGCGCGGGTGGCTGCGTCGACCGCGCGCCGCACGTCTTCGCGGGTGGAGCGTGGAAAGCGGCCGAGCGTCTCGCCTGGATTCGCGGGATTGCTGTTCTCGTTCGTCTCGTCGACGGAGGCATCAACCCATTCGCCCCCGATGTAATTCTTGTAGCGTTGATCGGTCTGCATCTCGATTCACCCCTTCGCGTGTGCGGAATGACCGTTCACGTCGCCCAGTGCGCCGCGCGCCACGACTTCAGCGCGCGGTGATCGGGCGAGCACCGCTGTTCCTATCATCGCGCAGGCGGGGAAAGGAGACAAACGGAACTCCATCGGCGGATATACCTGTGCTTGACCAGGTTGTGTGGATTGCGTCGGCAACAGGGGCCGTCCGCTCTGGTACGTGTCACCTGTGCAGCCAGTGAGAGAAAGTGTGGCGGCGCGACAACGATTCGCGAGTACTGCGGGTAGAATAGGAGACCTGCGTCTAATTGCTGAACCCGGTCAGTTGGTTCGCGGCCGCTGTCGCGAGTCCAGTCCGAACTTGCGGAGTATGTTGCTAACGTGCGTGTCGACAGTCGCCTCCGCGAGACCACTGAGGCGCGATCTCCCGATTGTCCGTGCGGACTGCGAGCGACGCCCATACTCGATGCTCGCGCCGCGACCCGAGCTTCGTCGATCGCCGGTCGCGCACGCGCCGGGGCGAGTGAGCGCGTCCTTGATCGAGCGCTTTGGCCGCGCGGTAGGTGCCTTGAGCGACACGATCGTCAAGATCTTCCCGTCGCGATTTCCAGGAAGCGCTCGTGCGTCTAGTAGATCGGCCGCGTCGGCACTCACTTCCCGCGCGCGACACGGAGCGCTTCCGCCGTCCGCGAAGAGGCCGCCAGCGCCGGCGGGTCCTTCGCTCATGAGCCGGTCTGCGGCATGTCTTGCTTGTTCCCCTCAGAAACTTTGATCAGCTTCACCTTGCTCGCTGAGTACGCGGCGTCGCCCGCGATCGGATCAGTCAGCGAGATATCTTTCAGATAGCCGTCGACCGCCATCGATGGGTTCGGAACTAGTCCCTTGCCCCGGGCGACTTCGCCTTTGACGACCTGCTTGTCGATCGTCACGTCCCGAGCGCCATAGGCCCAATGGCCATAGCTCCAGGAGACCGCGAGCGATCCCGGTCGAATGCCCTGAATCACCTTGACCCGGCCCTCGACGCGCGAGGTCTGCCCCGGGCCGACGACGAACTCGCCATTGGAGTCGGGGCTCTCGAGGCGGGCGATGTTTCCTTCTTTCAAGCTGAGACGATCCGCGTCATAGGAGTTGAGATAAATGAAGTTCTCCGGCAGGATCGCCATCTGCCCCACATAGTTCCCCACGGTGCGGGATTGACCGCCGGTGATCTCTTTATAGGTGAACAGGCTCAAGTCGAATTCCGCCGGAGCATTGACCTCATCGCCATTGAACGACTGCAGCCGCTGGAAGACCGGCACACCGGACAACTGTTTGGCGGTTACGGAGTGGATTCCGGTGCCCACCGGTTCGACGTAAAGATCGAGCAATTTTCCCCATGCGTGGGCCACGAAGTCACCTTTGTAGGCCTTGTCGGCGGCTTCGAAGCGCCCGCCCCGGTTGAGCAAGTAGGCGACCCGTTTCCAGTGTGGCCCGACGGCGGCTTGCCACTTTGCCAGGTCAAAAACACCGGCTGGAAGATGCTGCCGAGCCGTCTGCAGGAGTTGAAGCTCCGCGTCGCTGGCTTCCGGCACTGCCTCCCCGTCAGCGTCGCCCCAGGCGACGTTGGCGATCATCTTGAGGTAGAAATCTTCTGGCCGGTTGAACGGCACACCAGCCGCGAAGCCGTCCTTGCCGTAGCCGGGCGCGCCGACCTGCTTGGCGACGGCGATCATCACGGCGTCCATACTGATCGGCATCTGCTCGCCATCGACGGTGACTATTTCGGGGATCGGTGCGACAACCGGCTGGCGGAACTTGCTGATCTTCGTCAGGATGACCGGGCTCGTCCCGATCGGGTTCGACCACCGCTCGAGATAGGTGAGGTCAGGGAAAATGTAATCGGCGTACATGCTGGTCTCACCGATCACGACATCCGTCGCGATGAGCAAGGGGAACTTTTCTGTGTCCTGCAACATCTTGATTTGCAGGTGTCCGGCTGGTGCTGCCAGTGCCGGTGTTCCGTAATGCAGCCAGAGGATTTTGATGGGATACGGATAGCCGGCGTAGGCCGCGGGAATCACTTCCTGGTACACGTCATCGGTGAACGGGAACCAGGGGCGCTTGGCCGGGTAGTTATCCCGTTTGAACAACGTGCTGGACTCGTACGGCCCGCTACTTTCGCGTGTTGTCTTGATGCCGAACTGGGTCAGCACACCGGTGTGGAGCTTGCTGAGGTTGAATGGCTTCCCGGTCTTCGTGCCCATGCTATCCCACGCGCCGCCGCCGGGAACCAGGCCGCCGATATGGTCCACGTTGCCGATCAGGTAGTTGAGACCAATGATTGCCTGCGCGGCATAGTAGCCATAGGTCAGCTTGATCGGGCCGCGGTAGAAATCAATCGCGGCCTTCTTGCCGTGCGCGGTGAACTCGGTGGCGAGGTTGATGACCGTTTGCTGGTCGAGCCCGCTCTCTTGAACGTAGAAATCCAGCGGCTGCGTCGAGACCTGGTCTTTCAGCATCCGAAAGCCGCTCTTGGCTGCCACGCTGCCGAGCGTCGTACTGACGTCGAGGTCTCCAACAACGGGGTGGTCCTTATCATTCGGGTCGACGGCCGTAGGTGTGCCTCCTACCAGCACGACGAACTGGGTGGCAGTGCCGACACCTGCGTCCGCCGCGCGGATGAACTTCCCGGTCTTTGTATTGACCAGCCAGGATGCGTTCGTGTACGAGGATTCGTGTCCAGCAGCTGCGGCGCCAATATTTGCGTTCCGCAGGAACGCCTCGTCGTAGCGCTTGTTGTCGATGATCCAGCGAATCATCCCGAGGGCGAGCGCCAGATCACCGCCGGGCTTGACCGGAATCCACCAGCCTTTGGCCGCGCTCTTCGAGAGCCGGGGATCGATGACGGCGATCTTGAGATTTCCGTCGACGATCGACTGCGAGAGGCGAGGGCTCATGGGCGTCGGGCCGAAGTTGGCCTCGTTGAAGCCGGTACCCCAGAAGATCACGAATTCAGATTTCGTGTAGTCCGGCTTCATGTGATTGGTGCCCTTTTGCCAGCCGGTATCTCCCGCCCACTGCGCCGTGGCATAGAGATAGGCGACGTGGTGGGCCTGCTCGCAGATGGTGGTATGTCCATACCAGTTCACCGAGCCGAGGCCGCCAAAGGTGAAGCGCTTGGCAAAGGTCTCGCGGTCCGGGCTGATTCGCCCGCCGAGCAGCACAAACTGATTGTTCTTTGGCCCAAGATCAGGGTGTTCGGGGTCGATGAGCACGTCCAGATGATCCTGGTATTTCGCTTTGAAGTCATCGACGGTCATTTTGCCGCTGCGAAGTGTAGCGACATCGGCCGCCATTTGCTGCGACAGTTTTGCGTCGCGCAATACGAACACGTCTTTGAATCCCGAAACCTGGCGATCTTCACCCGCGCTGGCGAAGAGTTTTCCGCCCTGGACGATCTCGGTGATCGCCTGATCGAACGGGATGGTCTGCCATTGATTCGCACCGCGCGCTCCCACCCGCTTGAGTACTTTTCTCAGGCGATATGGGTCGTAGAGTGTCTGAACTCCAGCCTGCCCCTTGGGGCAGACGCTCCCATCGACCCGCGCGACGTCCGTGGGCGCCTGATCATAGGCGAGGTGCGGCGCGAGGTTCATCGGGCTGTACGGATTGCCGTCGATCTTCACCAAGACACCGTCAAGTGCCTTCGTCTTCAGGGTGCACTGCGTGTTGCACTGCAGGCAGGTGGTATAGATGATGTTCTCGGGTTGCGCCAGAGGATATACCCACTCAGCGGAGGCGGAAGCGTCCTCGCCCGACCAGTGCATGAGTTGTAGTCCCAAGTCACCGAGTAGCGCACCTCCGGTCGTCAAAACGCCGGCCTTGATCAGTTGGCGCCGGGTAAATGCCAACTCTCGATTTTCAGGACTCATGGATGTTCCCCTTCTGAACCTGCTTGCCAGCGTGAACCAGCGGCAGATAGCGGTAACCGAGAAAGAACAGGGCAATGCCGAGTGCCAGAATGCCCGCGGTAACTTGCCGTGCGCGAGCCGGTGCATGTCGAGCCCGGTCAGGCGTTGACGAACTCGGCGAGGAACTCCGGCTTGATGAATGTTTCCACGGCCCGATCGCCGTCACGCTCCACCCGGAACGCCCGGCCGTTCGGTCGCGAGGAGATGACCCGCTCGAGTTTGGTGCCCACGTAATGGAGCGCGACGCCGTCGTCGGTGGCGTAGCCGGGGAGCATCTCGCCGCTGGCGACCATGCGCGTGTAGGTGGGCTGGCGTTTCTCTTCGCTGTCGTAGTGGGGACAATTGCTGCCGGAGAGAAAACCGAGACAGGCGAGGGCGGTGAGCTCGCCAGGGATCGAATCGGTCGTCCCCTGCTCGAACCAGCAGATCGATCCGGCACTGACGCCGGTCAGGACGATTCCTCGCTCCCATGCCTGGCGCATCAGGGTGTCGACGCCCCAGTCCCGCCAGAGGACCAGCAGATTGCGGGTGTTGCCGCCACCGACGTAGATGATGTCCTGGTTCAGCAGCACCGAGGCGATGTCCGGCGTCTCGCCGCGGAAGAGGGAGAGGAGACTCGGCTGCCAGGGCAGGCGCTCGCTGGCCGCGTGATAGCGATCGATGTAGTCCTGCGAATCGCCGCTGGCGGTCGGCACGAAGCAGACGCGCGGGTTAGATTTGCCGGTCAGCTGAATGACATAACGTTCGAGCGCCAGATTGTCCGGCTCCCCTGAAAATCCGGCGCCTCCGACGGCTACGATGTGTCGCGTTGGACTCGTCTCGCTCACCGTGAACCCCCTTCCTGGTGTCGTCATTGCCGGGGCTATCTTCACACGGAGACCGCGACGGGTCCAGGGCTATTGTCCTGGCTCCGAATCGTTCAGCGAAAGCCCCAGGTAATCGCGGAGTGCGATACGGCCGCACGCCGTGATCTGCAGTTGGCGGCGCTCCGGCCCGCGGACGACCCAGCCGGAATCCATGAAGCGCTGATAGAGGGCAGCGCCCAGCGCGCCGCCGAGATGAAAGCGGCGCTCGGTCCAGTCGCGACAGGCGTAGGCGAACTGTCGCCGCGTCTGGGACACGGCCCGGACGTCGACTCCGAGGCGACTGAAGACCTCTTGCGCACGCGGACCGAGGGTCACATCCCCGGACGGGCCGAGCTTTGCCGCTTCACCGTTCGATTCCGGTGGGTCGATCGCCTCCGCGGTCACGAGTGCGTCGAAGACCGCCACGCCCAGCGATCCGGCCAGGTGGTCGTAACAGGTGCGGGCCGACGCCAGAGGCGCGACGGGCCGAGGTAGCTTCGGTGGTTCGCCGGCCAGCACCGTCAGCGACTCGACCAAACGAGCCACGGTGGGGTCGGCGATGCGATAGAGCATCTGCCTTCCATGGCGCTGGCTAGCAACGAGATGTTGAGCGCGAAGCACCGCCAGGTGATTCGACACGTTCGACTGGCTCGCGCCAGTGACCGACGTCAGGTCGGCAACCGTCGCCTCACCTCCCATGAGATGGCGCAGCAGCGTGAGCCGGAGCGGATCGGCAAGTGCCTGCGCGAGCTGAGCCGCTCGTTGACTGTGCATTCATCAGCAACTCCTGATCGTTGTCAACACATCAGTATACAATGATGTATTGTAGCACGAATCTGGCCGTTGCGGTATGTCAGCGGCAACCGCTGGCAACATCACGTTGGAGGGGGAGACCGGCGTCGATGAGAGGGTCGACGTGTGGTCGGGTTGCGCGGAGGGGATACGCCCTCTATGCTCCCGCGCGCAAGGGCGCGGTGGCAGATGGCGGTGGGCGAGGTGGCACGTTATCGTGACATCCATGACGGTGGGGAGCGCGAGCGCTCCCCACCGTCGTCGCATGCCGGCGAACTGTCCCGACCAGCGTCTAGATCGCTGGCTGGATCCGAGGCTCGATGGACCCGATCGTCCCCCGGTACTGTGCGCTCCCGAAACCCAGGATCGGGAAGAAGATGAAGCTGAGGAAGAGCATGCCGATGGCGAAGCCCGCCCCCTTGCCGAACGCACGCGCCACGTCGAGCAGGACGATGATCCCGACGACGAAGTTCACAACCGGGATGAAGCTCAGGATGACCCACCAGCCGGGACGTCCGGCGACGCGCATCATCACGACCGCGTTGTAGATTGGGACGATCGCCGCCCAGCCTGGCTGGCCCGCCTTGGTGAAGACCATCCAGATCGAGGCGATTTCAACCACGATCACCGCCACGTACAGCAGAATGAAAACCCCAGTTCCGCCGTTCATCAGGTCCCCCCTCTTACTTGTCAGATACTCACGCAATTCCAGCCCTGTGCCGCGCAGACTCTGGCCTCGTCAGGACCGAACATGACGGCGTCCTCCCCGTATGGTAATGCCCGAGCGGCATTTGCTCGGATCGCACATGCTGCCACCGCTGAGACCCGGATGCGTGATCTTTCGACCATACATCCTGCCGATACTTGAACTGTTGCTGAAGAATCTGGGCAGATTATAGCGCGGAATCGCGATGATTCATACCCACGTGTACGCGAACGCGTGGTTGCTTCCCACGTACCAAATGTGGAACGCGGGCGGGATCAAACCCCGCCCGCGTGGTTCGCTCGTGCTGGTTGTGACGCGCTCTAGAAGTGGCTGCTCACCGGCGATCCGATGTTCAGGAAATTCCACATGAAGTAGGCATCCGCCTCCATCATGTTGACGCAGCCGTGACTGCCATACGTTCCATACGCGGCGGGTGAGCTCCAGTAGTTGGTGTGGATCGCGAAGCCGCCGTCGGCGAAGTACTGAGTCCACTTCACGTTCTTGAGCAGATAGTAACCTGGGCTGCCCTTCGGAATACCGACCGTCGCGGAATCCATCGTTTCGTTCGCGACGCGGCGCAGGATGTGGAACTGGCCGGCCGGCGTGCCGTTGCCTTCGGTTCCGGTGATGATGATCGCCACGTGCACAGGCGTCGTGCCGTCATAGGCGATCGCATAGAACTGCGTCAGGTTGATGTCGAGCCAGTGTCCAGTGTACGCGGTCTTGGGAGTCGCGTAGACGAATGGCTGGACCAGCGTCGCCGTGATGAACTGTCCGTCGCCGATGCGGAACCAGGTCGTATTGCCGTCGACGGCGTCACCCTTGACCGTCTGATAGATGGTGACGGGGTGCTTGTAATAGGTTACGCCCACCGCGGGCGCATTGACGGACGGTGCCGAACGGATGTTGAGCGACCCGCTGGTCACCATGCCAACGACAGCGCCATCTTGTAGCTTCATCGCCTGGCCCCAGCCGTCCGGCATCTGAGCCGTGTTGGCGTCGGGTGTCGGCGTCGCCGGCGTAGCTACCGGCGTTGCCGGTACTGGCGTCGGAGTTACCGGCGTCGGCGTAGGGGTGACCGGCGTGGGCGTCGGAGTCACCGGCGTGGGCGTCGGAGTCACCGGCGTGGGAGTCGGTGTGTCCATCACCGGCGTGGCCGGCGCTTGCGTGGCAACCACGACCGGTGTGGCGACAGGGGTCACCGTGGACTTGGCATTGTCAGCCGCCGCTGGCTGATCGAAGATCAGACCGCTCGAGGCGCCAATCGCGAAGACCATCATTGTGATCGCCACGAGCAAGGATGCGAAGGCTGCGGCTCGCATGTCCAGATTCTCCCTTTGACGTTCTCATCTCTTCGATCACAGACCAGAAACGCTGATGCATGCTCTGTTCCACTGATAATAAGCGCCCAAAACGGGATTTTGTTACGTCACCGAACAGACAGATCCTCACTGTACAACTGGACAGTCCGCGGCCACACCGTTCGTGCCGACCATAGTCGGCACGACGCCGCCATTGGAGAGAATCCGCTCCGTGAACAGCGTAAACGTGCCAATCTGGGCACGCCCCGGGGCATTTGTCCTCTGTTCGACTGCCCGGTATGCCGGTTTGTAATGTTCCTGTAGCCCACTTGTGAGATCTCTCACATTCCTGTGACGCCGCCTACGGTAGGCTTACCCGTGAGGTTCGTGAATCGTCCGAACCGACCGTGATACGTCCTTAACGAACGAATGGAGTCAGATGATGCAGGAAAAACCTGACCGAATGGCGATCATCGCCTTCTCCGGCACGGTCGACAAAATGATCGCGATTTCCACGCTTGCCACCGGCGCCGTAGCCATGGGCATGGAGGTCGACATCTTTGTAACAACGTGGGGGCTCCAGGCATTTCGCAAGGGTGCAGTCGCGACCAATTTGCGCATCAGCAAGGACTTCGAGGAGTTCGGCCCGGCCATGATGGAAGCGATGATGGCCAAGAAAATGCCCTCCTGGCTCGACACGCTCAAAGCGGCGATGGAATTCGGCGATATTCACGTCTTTGCCTGCAGCCAGACCATGGAGCTGTTGGGGATGAGCGTCGACGATCTGGAAGACATCGTCGAAGATGTCATGGGAGCGGCTGGGTTCATCGGCCGCGCGCAGGACTCGAAGATCCAGCTGTTCATCTAGAGACGCGTTATTGTGGACGCGAGCCTGCCCGAACGAACTGTAGAAGGAGAAGAACGATGCCCGAACTCACGATCGACAAAGAAGTTGATGCACGCGGTAGCTTTTGCCCTGGACCGTTGATGGAGCTCATGCGCGCGGTGAAGTCGGCGCCAGTGGGGAGCACCATCGCCGTTCTTTCCTCCGACCCGGGTTCGAACAAAGACATCCCGGTTTGGATCGAGAAGGCGCGTCACGAGTATATCGGGGCCTACCCGGAAGAGGGCTACACCCGTTTCGTGATTCGCAAGGCGCACTAGGAGGGGATATGCCGAAGCGCGTGTTGATTCTCGGTGGCGGAGTCGGAGGGACTCTGACTGCCAATCTCCTCGCCCGAAAGCTGAGTAAGGACGACGTTGAGCTGACGGTCGCCGATCTCGATGGCAAGCACGTCTATCAACCGGGCTGGCTCTACATCCCCTTCGGGAAGGAGCAGGCGCGAAACCTGGTGAGATCCGAGCGGGGTCTGCTCGACAAACGCGTCAACCTCGTGGTCGACAATTTCAACCGTATCGATCTCGACAAGAAACGGATCGTGGCCGAAAGCGGCACCGCGCTCTCGTACGATTTCCTCGTCATCGCCACCGGATCTCGCAACCACTCCGAGGAAGTGCCGGGTTTGGTCGAAGGGAGTCATCACTTCTATTCGGCGGAAGCCGCCCAAAAGCTGGCGGTGGCGCTAAAGGCGATGGATTCGGGCAAGATCATCGTGGGAGTCGGCGGTATTCCGCATCGATGTCCACCGGCGCCGCTCGAGTTCGTGCTGTTACTCGATGCCGAGCTTCGTCATCAGCACAAGCGCGATCGATTCGATCTCACGTACACCTACCCCATCGGCCGCTGCTTCACCATTGAAAGCGTGGCGAATTTCGTGACTCCCATACTCGCCGAGCGCGGGATCAAGGATGAGGTCTTCTTCAATCCTGAGTCCGTCGATGTCGAGAAGAAGCAGATTACCTCGATGGAAGGGACCACGCTCGACTACGACCTACTGGTCATGATCCCGCCGCACCGCGGCGCTCAGATCGTGGACGACTCGGCGATCGGTGACGAACAAGCGTGGCTCCCAACGGACCGGAACACGCTCGAGATGAAGGGGCAGGAGCACGTTTACGTCGTCGGTGACGCGTCTGACCTGCCGGTCTCCAAGAGTGGCTCCGCCGCTCACTTCCAGGCCAAGGTCATTGCCGACCGCCTCGAAGCGGCCGTCACCGGACGTCCGTTGGAGGATGGTCGCTATGACGGCCACGTCATGTGCTTCCTCGAAACGGGGAACGAGCAGGCGTCGTCGCTCAACTTCGACTACGATCATCCGCCGGAACCACCCCGGCCGAGCCGGATCTATCATTACGAGAAGACACTCTTCAACAAGACCTACTGGTACATCGTTCCGCGGGGCATCGTCTAAGGGCGGTTACGGGGAACGGGTAGGGTGAGACGGGGGCGATACCATCGCCCCCGTTGCTCGTGTGGCGCGATTGACGACTGGGGCATAATGCGGAGCGGTCGCACGTGTCCGTTCAACGCGTAACCGGCGGCCGGCTTAACGTGATTTGAAGCTCAGCTGCGGGAGAACCTGATGTCCGAGCGCGCGCTGCCCCAGGACTACCATCTCCACACGACCTTCTCGTTCGACGGCAAGATGGCCATGGAGGAAGCCTGTCGCGAGGCCGTTCGTCTTGGCCTGCGCGAGATCTGCTTCACCGAGCATGGCGATTACATTCCGTTGGATGAAGCCGCCGGGTTTTTCGATCCTGACGCCTACTTCGCGGAACTCCAGCGCTGCCGCGACGCATTCGAGGGGCAGCTGTCGATTCGGGCCGGGACCGAGATCGGAGAGGCACACCGGTACGTAGCGGAGGCGAATTGGCTGACCACCTCGTATCCGTTCGATTTCGTCATCGGTTCCCTCCACTGGGTCGGGTCGGACAACGCCATGGTGTCGGAGTACTTCGACGGTAAGTCATGCCAACAGGCGTACACTGCCTACTTCGAGGAGCTCCTGACGCTGGTGGTGCATGGGGGCTTCGACGTCGTGGGCCATCTCGACGTACCGAAGCGCTACGCCGTGGATCGCCATGGCCAGTTCGACCCCGTCCCGCTCGCCGAGCCGATTCGCGCCGTGCTTCGCGCCTGCGTCGAACGCGGCATCGGCATCGAGATCAACACCGGCACGATGCGGCGCACCGGCCGCGATCCCTCACCGTCGCCCGCGGTGCTTGGCTGGTATCGCGAGCTGGGCGGCGAGATCCTGACCATCGGCTCCGACGGTCACCGGACGATCCAGATGGCCCACGAATTCGATCACGCCCTGTCGCTGGCTCGGCAGGCGGGGTTCAGCCATCTGACCGTCTTCGAGCAGCGTCGTCCGAGCTTCGTCCCGTTCGGCTGAATTCCGGTTGACAGACTGCCTGCGGGGATACGCTCGCCTGCCTGGCTCGCGTTGCGTTACCCGCGGGCTGAACGTCTGCCAGCCATTGTGATCCGCCTCATCCTCGCCCTGATCGCACGATGCAACCGATGAACCGATAGAGAACCAAGAGAAACCCAGCACGCCGTCACCTTCGCGAATAGCCTCAAGCCAGGCGCGACTATCCGCCAATCGCTCGTACTGTAGTGGTAAACAGGCTCAGCGGTGATGTAAAGCGTGCGAGGAATGCAAACGGCCCGAAGCGTTTCAGCCTGGGCCGTTACCGCTGTTCAACTCCGAGCACGAGTGCTGGCGATATCAGTAGAGAGAGGTCTCCGGATCGAAGCGCTCGAGCCAGCGTTTCACCTCACTGAGGAAGCGAGCGGCGGCCAGTCCATCGAGCACGCGATGATCGATTGACATCGACAGATTCATCATCGAGCGAATGGCGATCGTGTCGTCGATCACCACCGGGCGCTTGACGATCGCCTCGGTGCTGAGGATCGCCGACTGCGGCTGGACGATGAGCGGTGTGGAGAGGATCGTGCCGAACGTGCCGGGATTGTTGACGGTGAAGGTGCCACCCTGCACGTCGTCGACCGTAAGCCGGTTTTCCTTGGCGCGCGTCGTCAGATCGCGCACAGCTCGCGCGATTCCGGTAATGCTTTTCTCATCAGCGTTGCGGATTACCGGCACGATCAGCCCATCCTCTAACCCGACGGCGACCCCGATGTTGATCGCCTTGCGCTGGATGATGCGGCTCTCATCCCAGACGGCGTTGACGTCCGCATATTGTCGCAGTGCATTGACGACCGCCTTGATGACGAACGGCAAATAGGTCAGATCGAAGCCCTCATCGGAGGCGAACCGTTCCCTGGCAGCCTGTCGCGCCTGGACGACGCGCGTCATGTCCACTTCCATCCAGGTGGTGACGTGCGGCGCGGTGCGCTCGCTACGAACCATGTGCTCGGCGATCTGACGGCGCTTCGCCGTGAGCGGGACAACCTTGTCGCCGGGGTAGATTTCAAACTGTCCGGCCGCGGCGGCAGGCTCCTCAACCTGAATCGGTCGAGATTGAGCGGGCGACGGCGACGGCTCGCGATAAGGAGCAGGCGCGACCGGTGCCTCTGGGCGTGCCGGAGATAGTTGCGGCGCGGCGCGGCGCTCATTGACGGCGCTGAGAATGTCGCTCTTGGTGACGCGACCGCCGATGCCGCTACCGTGAATCTCGCTGATGGCGATGCCGTGCTCTTCGGCGATTCGTCTGACCGCCGGTGACGATCGGTGACGCAGGAGCTCCAACGCGCCATTGGGACCGGTCGGGCGCTCGGCTCGCTCTTCGGCGTGTGGCGTCGGAAGCGACGTCGCCTCGCCGGGCGGGGCGATTGCCGGTTCGCTCGCCGCAACGGTCGCGGGCTCAACAGCGGCGACGCGCCGCCGCGCCGTTCCCTTCGTCGATGACGCAGATCTGTGCGCCAACAGGAAGCGTTTCGCCTTCCTGCGCCGTGATCTCGACGATCACTCCGGACACCGGCGACGGCACCTCGGCGTTGACTTTATCGGTCGTGATCTCCACCAGCGGGTCATAGCGCTCGACGTGATCGCCGACCTGTTTCAGCCAGGCGCCGATCGTGCCTTCGGTGACGCTCTCGCCGAGCTTCGGCAATCCGACGTGCGTGCCAGTCTTCGCGGTTGACATAGAACCAGGCCTCCTTCCGACGAGGCAAATTGCGTGTTGAGGGACCGGTGCCGTTTGGTCGTCTAGAATGCCGACAGACGCTCCAACGCGGCGCCGATTGTCTCCTGATTGGGGAGGAACGCCGCCTCGAGAGGCTTGCTGAACGGCATGGCCGGCACCTCCGGCCCGCCAATCCGCATGACTGGTGCGTCGAGCCAGGCGAACGCTTCCTCGGCGATGAAGGCAGCGACTTCCGCGCCGACGCCGCCGAAACGATTCGCTTCGTGCACGATCAGAACCTTGCCGGTCTTCATGACCGATTCCAGGATGGTCTCGGTGTCGAGTGGGCGAAGAGAGCGCAGGTCGATGACCTCGATGCTCGTCCCTCCGGCTTCTTCCATGGCCTTTGCCGCCGCCATCGACTCGTGCAGCATCATGCCGTAGGTGACGATGGTGACGTCGGACCCTTGTTTGACGACGCGCGCCTTGCCGATCGGCACGATGTGACCGTTTTCCGGCACCTCGTCACGAATCAGCCGGTAGCCCTTCTTGTGCTCCAGAAAGAGCACGGGGTCCTCGTCCCGGATCGCGCTGCGCAGAAGTCCGGCGGCGTCGGCCGGGTTGATCGGCGCGACGACCTTGAGCCCTGGTTCGCGCGTGAACGCGGATTCGATGCTCTGCGAGTGATAGAGCGCGCCGTGAACGCCGCCGCCATATGGCGTGCGGATCACGATTGGACAATGGAAATCGCCGTAGGAGCGATAGCGGATCTTGGCCGCCTCGTTCATGATCTGGTTCATGGCAGTGTGGATGAAGTCGAGGAACTGGATCTCGGCGATCGGGATCAGCCCATTCATGGATGCTCCGATGGCCGCGCCGACGATCGACGATTCCGCCAGGGGCGTGTCAATGACGCGATTCTCGCCGAACTCCTCGATGAGCCCGGCGCTGACCCGAAAGACTCCGCCGCGCTGGCCGACATCTTCACCCATCAGAATGACGCGCTCGTCGTGACGCATCTCCTCAGCCATGGTGTCGTGGATCGCCTCAATGAGCAACTTGGTCGCCATGTCCGCCTCCTCTTAGCTGCCGTAGACGTGAAGTGTCAGGCCAGCAACGTCGGGATAGGGAGCCTTTTCGGCGAAATCGGTCGCGTCGTTCACGGCCGATTTGACGCGAGCGTCGATCTCTCGCGCCTCCTCCTGCGACATGGCGCCTTCATCGATGAGCCGCGCGCGGAACGTCGCGTTGGGGTCGTGTGCGTGCTGCTCTTTCAGCTCCTCGGCTGGGCGGTACATCCGTTCGTCGTCGTCGCTCGAGTGCGACGTGTAGCGATAAACAAGCGCCTCGATCAGGGTTGGGCCTTCGCCACGTCGAGCACGGTCGGCTGCCTCTTTGACGGCGGAGAAGACGACGATCGGATCGGTGCCGTCGATGGTGACGCCCGGCATGCCGTAGCCCGCGGCGCGTTGCGCCACGTGCTCGACCGCCATCTGCTTCGTCTGCGGCACCGAGATGGCCCAGCCGTTATTCTGGATCAGGAAGATCACCGGTAGCTTGTGAATCGCCGCGAAGTTGAGTGACTCGTGAAAGTCGCCCTGGCTACTGCCACCTTCACCGGTGCAGGTGAGCGCCACTGAGTCCTCGCCGCGCAGCTTGGCCGCGAGGGCAATACCGACCGCGTGCGGGAGCTGGCTGGCGACCGGGCTGGAGCCGGTAATGATGTGGTGCTTGCGCGAGCTGTAATGGGCCGGCATCTGCCGGCCCTCGCTGGTGGGATCGCCGTGTTTGCCAAGGAGGCTCAGCATGACGTCTCTCGGGGTAAGCCCGAAGTGGAGTGCGAGAGCCAGGTCGCGATAGTAGGGAAGCAAGAAGTCCTTTTCCGGCTGAAGCGCGAACCCGGCTCCGGCCTGAGCGGCTTCATGGCCCTGGCAGGAGATGACGAACGCAGCCTGCCCGGCACGATTGAGGAGCCACATGCGCTCGTCGAGCGCTCGCGCCATGGCCATGACTTCGTACATCTGCCGGAGCTGCTCAGCCGGGAGTTGAGCGACACCATCCTGTCTGTGACTTGATCCCAACCGGCCCGGAGGTGAAGCTCGTCATGATGCAGCCTCCTGTCGTTGCATGGGGCCCGAAGGCCCCATGTTCCTAAATATGAATCTGGAGATTGTCGACCGCAAGAGCGGCCTCGGCAATAATCTCGGATATCGTCGGGTGCGGATGGACGCTTTCGGCAATCTCCCACGGCGTCGCCTCGAACAGCATGGCCATGGCAGCCTCGGCGATCAGCTCCGTCGCGTTGCCACCGATGATATGGACGCCCAGCAGATCGTCGGTGTCCTTGTCGGCGATGACCTTGGCGAACCCGTCCTCGGCACCCTCGATGAGGGCCTTACCGTTGGCCCGTAGCGGGAACTTGCCCACTTTGATCTCGTGGCCGAGATCACGTGCTTCCTTTTCGGTCAGACCGATGCTGCCGATCTCTGGGTGGCAGAACGTGACGTTCGGAATGCGGTTGTAATCGATCGGCAACGGCTTTTCGCCCGCGAGCATCGCCATGACGAACATGCCCTGATGCATGGCGGTGTGCGCCAGCATCTGCTTGCCGATGACGTCGCCGATGGCGTAAACGTTGTCGACTCCGGTGCGGAACTGATCGTCGGTCACGATGTAGCTGCGCTCGGTCTTGATCCCGAGCTCCTCGAAGCCCATATCTTCGACGTTCCCCTGGCGGCCGGTGGCGACCATCAGCGTGTCGGCTTCGACGACCTCTTCCTTACCGTTCTGCTTGACCCGCATCCGCACGCCACCCTCGGTGATGTCGAAATCGTCGGAGGTCGGGCGGTAGTCGGGGATGATCTTGATCCCGGCTTTGGTGAAGGAGCGAGTGAGCTGCTTGGAGACTTCTTCGTCCTCGTTGGGGACGACGTTCCCGACCAGCGTGACCTCGGACCCGAAATCGCGCCACACGGTCGAGAACTCGACCCCGGTGGCGCCGGCGCCACGCACGATCACGCGCTGCGGTACCCAGTCCATCCAGGTCGTGTGGTCGCTGTTGATGACGCGTTTGCCGTCAAAAGGAATACCCGAAATCGGACGAGGACGCGAGCCCGTGTCGATGATGAGGGCTTTGCCGGTGACGTCTTTGCGCGAGCCGTCAGGAGCGGTAACGGTGATGGTTGAGTTGTTCTTGACGTAACCAACGCCGTCGTAGACGGTAATGCCGTGCTTGCGAAAGAGGAATTTGATGCCGTTGAAATTCTTTTCAACGATCTCGCCGGAGCGCTTCACGGCTTGCGGGTAGTTGGTTTCGATCCCAGTGACGTTGACGCCGTATTCGGCGGCGTTCTGGATCAGGTGGACGACCGAACCGCTCTTCAGCAGGGCCTTGGTCGGGATGCAACCGCGGTGGAGACATGTCCCACCGATCTTGTCCTTCTCGACGACCGCCACTCGCAGTCCGAGCTGAGCACCACGTATCGCTGCCACGTAACCACCGGTCCCGCCACCGAGCAGGACAACATCGTAGGCATCCTCTGGCATGCCTTCTCCCCTCTACATCGTCGTAGGTCCGCGCACCTGCGGTCGTGGGGCGAGGCCAGCCCGCTTCGTTCACACCGTATTCGCCGGATAAATCGCGGCGACCGTTCGTATCACTGCGAGCGAATGTCCCGCCGGTGACGGCTGCACCTTTTATGCCAACATTCAGGCGCCGAATCACTGGCGTCTCTAGAGCTAGTATAGCAGTGAGTCGCCGCCCGTACGTCCCAAAAGCACGAAAACGTTACGCATTTCTCACAAGGAAATTCGTCCCTGGCTCGGCTGGTTTCGCTGGTTCTGAGGCGGTCGTGGACCATCCTCTTTGTGGATTTGTGATTCGCAACCTCACGGTTGACGAATTGCGGAGGGATTTTCGGTGCGGCGCTTCGGATTCCTGCCCGTGGGGGAGTGTAGGCTGTTCATGAGACCTCTTCCGAGGAAGCCTTGTGAGCGCTGATCCGGCGAGCATTCTGGCTCGCCCGGCCCGGGAATCGCTCAAGCACGTCTTGTCGCAACAGCGCGATATCCCGATCCTCTCTGCGACGGGCAGGCTCGTCTGGCCTGCCCGTCGTTCACTCCGTTAGCCCCGGACGATGCTCGCGTCAGTGCGCCGATCGTTCGACCTCTTCGAGGAAGAACAGGTCGGGATGGTCGGCAATCCCGGCCCGCTGCATGCGCTCGCGCAGCTCCGGAGACTCACTGAACGTCTTCGCGTTCTCGAGGTCGTCGAACTCGAAGATGGCGATGGTCTCGGTCGGATCGTTCGCGTTGCGGAACAGACGAGCGCCCTTCGATCCGTGGGCCTTGCGATTCTCGGCGTCCTCGTCGTAAACGGGTTTCCAGACGTCGTAATCCTTGACCTTATGACGAATCAACGCGTACGGCATGTCGGACTCCTTCTCTGTGTGTCGAAATACCTGACGAACATCCAACCGTTCACCTTCATGACCGCGTTGAGGTGTGGCTCGTCTCCTTTCGGTTCGGACCGGACTCCTGCGCTTGGTGAACAATTGATGTCTTCATCATAGGGAGGCCTGCTGATGTTCTGCTTGCACACGTGCTTGGAAAAGCGCTTGGATAACTCCGTGGAGTCAGATCGAGGGGTAATTTGGGCTGTAGAAAGCCAGTTTGTCCATTGAGAGCAGTTAAGTAGGTTCACTTTCCCGGTGCAGTTCCTCGAAGAGGTGGCGCGTTTTGTCGTCCGGCTCGGTGTCGAGCTGGTTGCGCAGCATATCCGCCAGAGACTGGTAGTGGCGTAGCGCCTGACCTCGCTCGCCCTGCAACGCGTAGCACCGCATCAGGCCACGATGCGCCGCCTCAAGGAAGTCGTCAGAGCGATGGCGCGCCGGTAGACTTCGGCTGCCGCTTTGAACCGGGCTTCGGCGATCAAGAGATCGCCCAGCAGCAGGAGGGAATCGAGCAACTGGCGCTGGAGCTCCTCTTGTTTCCGGACGTGCCACTCTGCACCGGCCAGATCCGCCAGATACTTGCCCTGGTATCGCTCGATCCCTCGTTCCAGCACCTCGATCGCCGCGACCCGATCGTTCGACGCCAGCCGGCGCCCTCGCGATGCCTCCTGCTCGAAGGCCCCGACGTCGTAGCTGAACGAGCGGGAGCGATTGAATGCATAGGTGCCGTTGCGAAAGACGATCCAGCCGGGATCGCCGAGCGCCCGGCGCGCGTGATGCAGCGTGGAGTGGAAGGCGCTACGCAGCTGGGTGTCGCTCGCGTCGGGCCAGAGGGCCAATCCGATCTGTTCCTTGGTCCTCGCGCCCATGCACAGGAGAAACAGAACCAGCTCGCGCGATTTGGTATACGTCCAATCCGATGCCGGAATTTCGTCCCCGTTGCGAACGATCCCAGTTGTGCCAAAGGCGTGAATCTCCAGCTCGGGAGCCAACGGCTCTGATTTCGGGACGTTCGCCTCAGCAGGATCGCTCGCGGGCGACGCGACGCTGGCGTCGGCCGGTGGGGGAGCCGCTGCCAGCGCCTCGGTGATGACCTGATCAGAATGAGCAGCCCGGCCTTCCGCCCAGCAACCGTCGAATGCAGCCTGATTCAGCCGTTCACGCGCGATTGCCAGGTACCGGTCGCGGAAGGCCAGCTCGACCGGCGACGGCGGAGTCTCGTGACGATCCCGCATCGAAATTGCCGCGGCCATGGTGCGTACGCCACGATCGGCCCGTCCCTGACGGATGTCGATCGCGGCCAGTCCCTCGAGCGGACCGGCGAGTGCTCCGGTGTCTCCCATCTCGCGGCGAAGCGAGAGCGCTTCACGGAAGTTGCGAGACGCACGTTCGATGTCGCTTCGCTCCAGCGCGATACCGCCCAGAACGGTCAGCGTGTGCGCCTCGCCGCCGCGATCGCCGACGTGGCGACGGATGTTCAGGCTCTCCCTGCAGACCTCCTCCGCCTGGTCAACGTTCCCCTGCGCCATGGAGATGATCCCAAGGCTGGTGAGCGCGCCTGCGATGCTGCGATCGTCCGAGACCTGCCGGCAGAGGGCCAGGCTCTCGCGGCACATCGCGTCAGCGCGATTGACGTCACCCAGATAGAGGAGCGTCATGGCGAGGCCCATCAGCGAGAGCGCGCGGCCGCGGGTGTGCTCGAAGAGCGGAAGTGATTCCTCGAAATGCCTCCCGGCCTGGTCGTAGAGCCCCTGAAACTGTTCGGTCGTGGCCAGGCCATAGAGGATCTCGCCCTCGGTGTTACGCTCGTCGAGCACCGTGGAGATTTCACGCGCCTGGAGAAACAGGGCGGTCGCGAGCGCGTAGTCAGCTTGATGGCAGGTGAGAACCGCCTCTCCGAGCAGTGCCCCGACACGTGTCCGCGAAGTCACTGGCAGCAGGGAAGCTGCCTCCCCGAGCCAGCGTCGGCCCTCACGCAGATAGCCACGCATCAGCCAAAAGCGCCAGAGCGCGGAAGCGATCCGACCAGCGGTTTCTCCGTCATCCGTGTCAATCGCCCACTGCATGGCAGCCCGGAAGTTATCGTGTTCAGCCTCGAACCGGTCGACCCATTCCGCCTGATGAGCGGCCTCGAGTTCAGATCCGGATTCGGCCAGTGACGCGCACCAGTGGCTGTGCCGGATCCGGACGCGAACCTCGTCGCCAGACTCGGCCAGCTTCTCGCGACTGTACTGCCGGATCGTCTGTAACAGCCGGTAGCGTGTCGACGGCCCGCGACGATCGACCACAATGAGCGACTTGTCGGCCAAATGCGCCAGCAGCTCGAGTACCTCGGTCGCGGGCAATCCCTCACCGGCGCAGATCTCTTCAGCCGCGTTCATCGTGAAACCGCCCGCGAAGACGGAGAGGCGAGCGAACAGTACACGTTCCTGATCGGAGAGTAGATCGTGGCTCCAGTCGATGGTGGCCTGGAGCGTTTGATGACGCGGCAGGGCGGTGCGGCGTCCGGCAGTCAGCATGTGGAAGGACTGCTCCAGCCGCCTCGCGATCTCAGCCGCGTCGAGCACATTCATACGCGAGGCCGCAAGCTCAATGGCCAACGGCATGCCGTCGAGGCGGCGACAGATCTCGGAGACGTGATGCGCATTGCTTGGAGTGAGCTCGAAACCGGAAGAGGTCGAGCGAGCGCGATCGACAAAGAGCCGCACCGCTTCGCTACTCTGCGCGAGATCCTCGACGCGATCACCAGAGGTGGGAAGCGTCAACGGGGGCACATTCCAGGCAGTCTCGCCGGGGATGTTGAGTGGCTCGCGACTCGTCACCAGCAGATAGAGACCTGGACAGTTCATCAGCAGTCGCTCTGCGATCTCGGCCAGCGGACCGATCACATGCTCTCCGTTGTCGAGAACGAGCAGCAGCCCGTGCGTCCGCAGCGCGGCGATTACGGCGTCGATCAATGGCCTGCCGGGCACATCAATGACATTCATCGCTCGGGCGATCGATTGGGGAATCAGGCTCGCGTCGGTGAGACTGGCAAGGTCGACCCAGGCGACGTCGTTCCGAAGCCCTTCGCTGAGGAGCGGAGCGACCCGCAGGGCCAGTCGCGTCTTGCCGCAGCCGCCAGGTCCGGTCAGCGTCACCAGTCGCGCATTCGCGAAGAGACGGACGATCTCGGCGATGGCGGGCTCACGACCGACGAAGCTGGTGAGCTGCACCGGCAGCGACGGCAAACCCGCGTGAGTTGCCGGTTGCGTCAGGTGATCGTGAGAATGCGCGGAGTATGACAATGATCACCTCGCGTCTGGGAAAATGCAGCGCCGAACCGTCCGTTGGCCCCTGGGTGCCGTTCGCAGCGAGTGATGAGTGAACATATTGTTGCCCCTGGGTGACGTGTATGTCGAGGAGGCGATGAAACGCGTCCGTAGCGCAAACCCCTCGTAGTTGTCTGTATGATGGGACCCATGTCTAGATGTCACGATTTCGGACAGCTTCATAACCTGCCGTGCAAGCCTTTGCGCCGTCGGCTCGATAGGAATTCCGTCGCATCGGAGTGAGAAAATACGCGATTGAACGCGCTGATTGAACGGGAGATCGAAGCCAGACGAAAGCCCGAAAATGTCGACCGTGACAGTCAAAGAATGTGCCGAACAGTCAAGAAACTGGCATAATTAGCGCGTGAAACCGAAGCCCGAAATTGGATTGGATTCACCGCCGATGTCGTTCATACTGGAACAGGTCGTCCCGATCTCCACGTGGCTGCGAATGTCTGAGAAGGCGGAGCGAGAGGGCCTGTGCGCCTTTCGAATCAATAATGACAAGCGGTCGTGGGTGGTGACGAGCCACAGCCAGGACAGCGTCGCCTACGAGGTAACGATCCTCGATGGGGATCTGATCTGTTCGTGCCGGGGCAGCAGCTTTCACCCTTACTGCAAGCACCGGGCGCTCGTGCTGCACGAGCTGGGCGTGTTCGACCAAGTGTCCAGAGACTCGCCGGTCGTACCTGATCACGTCAGGACGGCACTGACCGCAGCCTGATCTCCGGTCATGGTCGTGCGGGATCGTGCAACCCGCTGTGTAGCGGTTCGTCTAAACGTGCGGCGCGCGATACCGGTTATGCTGGGCGCGCGAGGCTCGACACGCGCTGGCATGTCGGCATATCACGGCCAAGCTGATCGTTGACACCGTATCGAGGAGCGCTTCGGCTCGATCGCGGGCCGTAGCTGGGAGACGTTGGTACATGAAGTACCGTCTGGATCGTGGTGAGCAAGACCGTACCATGCCGTTCGGCTGGTGGGGTCACCGGGCGAGCCCTGAGCGACCACTGTCGGTCGTCGATCTGCTGCGAAACGGAAACCTCGATACCCGGATAGCCGCCTTCCTGTGGTTGGCCATCGAGGCGCGTGCATCGCTGGTCGTCGCGGCTACCGTGGAAGACGCCGGTAAGACCACGATGCTCACAGCCTTACTCGACTTTCTATCGCCACAGGTCGAGACCCTCTACCTTCGCGGGTGGTACGAACGCTTCGATTTCCTCGACACGAACGATCCGGCATCGACCTATCTGCTGTGCAACGAGATCAGCGACAACCTTCCGACGTATCTCTGGGGACCCGGTGTTCGTCGCTTGTTTGAAGCGGCCGATCAAGGCTTCTCGCTGGCAACGACATTGCACGTCAAGGATGCGGCCGAGATGGTCAATCTGTTGACGTCGTTCCCGCTCGAAGTGCCTCGTCGACTCCTGAGCCACATCGACCTAGTGTTGACGCTGGACGGGGGACACCGTTCGTCGCAGTATCTGCGGCGTCTCATGCGGGTTGAGATACTTGATTCCTCGGAGGACGATGACGTCAAGGTCGAGACGATCGCCCACCGAGACGTCCTTTTGAGCCCGCTGGTGTCCCGCCCCGGACGGCTTATCGGCGTCCTGACCGAGCGCTTCGGGTTGGAACGCGACTACGCGACCACCGAGCTCGCCCGTCGTGAGCAGTTCCTCGAGCGGCTGCAACGTGGCGGCCTCGGCGAGTTCGACAGCCCGCGTCGGGCTTTCCAGGAGTTCCTGGCTCGCTAGCGACTCCACCCCGCAGTCGGACCCTACCGGGACGACCAGCCAAACGACCTTCACGACCCGAACTGGTGCGGTTCACCCCCAATTGACATATGGTCACCCGGTAGTACGATTAGGGGCATCGTCCGTCAAGAATTTGCCAATGTTCTTTCCCATTGGAAGCCCGACCCCACTGGATCCCCATCGGCGTATGAAGGAGCAGGTTGTACATGAGTAAGCCGCGTACGCTCGGCGAACTCCGCGAGAGCGGTTACCACGTTGCATCCGTCCGTGAAGAGATGCGGAAAAATCTGATCGAGAAGCTGAGATCCGGCGAGCCAATCTTTCCGAACGTGCTGGGCTACGAAGAGACCGTCATTCCGCAGCTGGAAAACGCCATTCTTTCGGGACAAGACGTGATCTTTCTCGGAGAGCGCGGCCAGGCCAAAACGCGAATGGCTCGCGGTCTCGTCAATCTGCTCGATGAGGAAGTGCCGATCGTCGCCGACAGCGAGATCAACGACAATCCCTTCGATCCGGTCAGCCGCTTTGCCCGCGAACGTGTTGCCGAAGAAGGCGAGGGCACGCCGATCGAGTGGCTGCCGCGAAGCCGTCGCTACGCGGAAAAGCTGGCCACTCCGGACACCACGATCGCCGATCTTATCGGCGAGGTCGATCCGATCAAGGTGGCGGAGGGTCGCTATCTCTCGGACGAGCTCACGATTCACTATGGCCTGATCCCCCGCACCAACCGCGGCATCTTCGCGATCAACGAGTTGCCCGACCTGGCGGAGCGCATTCAGGTCGGGTTACTGAACATCATGGAAGAGCGAGACGTTCAGGTTCGGGGTTATCGCCTCCAGCTGCCGCTCGACGTCTATGTGGTCGCCAGTGCCAACCCCGAGGACTACACCAACCGCGGCCGGATCATCACACCGCTGAAGGACCGCTACGGATCGCAGATCCGCACCCATTACCCTACCTCGATCGATCTCGAGGTCGACATCATGGAGCAGGAGCGGACCCAGTTCGAGACGGACGGCGTGGACGTCGTCGTGCCGGATTACCTGCGCGAGATCATTGCTGAGATTACCCATCTCGCCCGGCGTAGCCACGACGTCAGCCAGCGCTCAGGCGTCAGCGTCCGCATGTCGATCGCCAATTACGAGAACGTCGTCAGCAACGCGGTCAAGCGGGCCATTCGGCTGAACGAGAAGCACGCGGTTCCCCGTGTCAGCGACCTGCATGCGGCAATCGCCTCGACGACCGGGAAGATCGAGCTGGAAGCGATGGGTGACACCCAGGAGGATCGGATCGTCGACAAGCTGATCCAGGGCGCGATCCTGACCACGTTCAATCGCCACTTCTCATCACGTGATTTCGACGATCTCGTCCTTGGGTTCGAGAACGGGTTGACGGTCGGGACGTCCGACATGATGCCGTCGATGGAATATGTGCACCAGGTTTCGCATATGGACGGCATGCGGGAAGCGGCATCGACCCTCGGGGCCAGCGGTGATCCCGCGGCCATCGCGGCGACCGTCGAGTTCGTGCTCGAGGGATTGCATCTAAATCGACGTCTGAACAAGGACCGTTCGTCGGGGCCCGGCGGAACGCTCTATCGGGGGTAGCACCATGCCACGTTGGTCCGCATTCGACTCTCGCTATTCACGCTGGGATGGCACCCAGGAGATCAACCCGTTCGACGCCGACGCGATCATGGACGCGATCTCCGATGACGTCCTGTCCGATGGCGACCTCAATCGCGCCCTGCAAAAACTGTTCCGCTGGGGAGCCAACCAGAAGGATGGAACCCAGATGCCGGGAATGCGCGACCTGATGGAGCGCATTCGTCGCATGCGCCAGCAGGAGATGAACCGCTACGATCTCGGCTCGATTCTGGATGATCTCAACCAGAAGCTCGACGACGTCATCGATACCGAGCGGTCGGGCATCGAAGATCGGCTGCAAAATGGGCGCGAGCGGCTCGAACAGATGCAGAAGGCTCAGCAGCCGCAATCCCCTTCGCAACAAGCGGCGCAAGACTCGGGACAACAATCGAGCGCGAGCGAGTCCGGAGAGACAGGTGAGGGCGAAACCGGCGACGGTGAGCCGGCCGAATACGACGAGCGCATTCACAAGCTGCTCGAGCGCATGGCGGCACGGAACCAGGAGAAGCTCGACAGCCTGCCGGGTGACCCAGCGGGACGGATCAAACAGCTCAACGATTACGACTTCATGGATCCCGCCGCGCGCCAAAAGTTCCAGGATCTCCTCGCCTCGTTGCAGCAGCAGATGCTGCAGCAGACCTTTCAGGGCATGCAGCAGGCACTCCAGAACATGTCGCCGGAAGACATGCAGGGCATGCGCAACATGCTGCGCGATCTGAACGAGATGCTCGAAGAGCGCATGCGTGGAGGCGAACCCGATTTCGAACGGTTCATGCACAAGCACGGTCACTACTTCGGCCCGGGCATCAACAGCCTGGACGAGCTTCTGGAGCACATGGCCCGGCAGATGGCTGCCATGCAGAACCTGCTCGACTCGATGACGCCGGAGATGCGCCAGCAGCTGCAAGAATCGCTCGATGCGGTGATGCGTGATCCGGAGATTCAGGAGCAGATGGGGCAGCTGGCTCAGAACCTCGGCCAGCTGATGCCGAACAACCCGTATCGCGGCCAGTTCGATGTTGGGGGCAGCGAAGAACTGACCCTGGGCGAGGCGATGCGGTTGATGGAGCGCCTGCGCGAGATGGAAGAGGTCGAGGATCAGCTCAAAGGCGTGCGCGACTGGCGCGACCTGGAGCACGTCGATGACCAGAAGATTCGTGAACTGCTCGGGGATGACGTTGGCCAGGATCTCGACCAGCTACGCCAGTTGACCAAGCTGCTCGAAGATGCCGGCTACATTCAGCGCACCCGTCGCGGTTACGAGATGACGCCACTCGGTGTGCGCAAGATCGGCCAGAAGGCGCTCCGAGACATCTTCCAGCATCTCAAGCGAGATCGGTTTGGCGAGCACAAGCTCGACCGCTCCGGCGCCGGCGGCGAGCGGACCGATGACACCAAGCCGTACGAGTTTGGCGATCCGTTCCTGCTCGACCTGCCCAAGACCGTGATGAACGCGGTTCATCGCGACGGCATCGGCAGCCCGGTGCATCTGGAGCCTACGTGACTTCGAGGTCTATCGCACCGAGATGATGTCGCAATCGTCAACGGTCCTGATGGTCGACATGTCGCGGTCCATGCTCTACAACGGCTGCTTCACCGCGGCCAAGAAGGTGGCATTGGCGCTCGACAGCTTGATCCGGTCGCAGTTCCCGCGAGACAATCTCTACATCATCGGGTTCTCCTACATCGCCACCGAGCTCAAGCCTTCGATGCTGCCGAATATCAGCTGGGACGAATACAACTACGGCACCAACATGCAGCATGGCTTCATGCTTTCACGACAACTGCTGGCGCGGCACAAGGGTGGCAACAAGCAGGTCATCGTCATCACCGACGGCGAGCCGACCGCGCACTTCGATGGGTCCCAGGTGCGATTCTCCTATCCCCCAACGTATCAGACGTTACAGGAGACCCTCAAAGAGGTCGTACGGTGTACCCGTGAGCGCATTACAATCAACACGTTCATGCTGGAGCGGAGTCCGTACATGGCGGGATTCGTCAGCGAGATGGCGAAGATCAACAAAGGACGGGCATTCTTCGCCGAACCGGATCATCTTGGTGAGTACATCCTGGTTGACTACGTCGCGAACAAACGCCGGCACGTCGTTCAGTAGCCGGTAATGGCTCGCGGAATTCGAGCAGGCTACGCTGGGGAGAATGCGTGATGTCGGGGAACAGGCAACCCGCGAACGGATCGCAGGAGCACCTCTTTCGCTACGAGGACATCCTGCGAGCGATCGGTCGCTATATCGACGATCATGGACTTCAGGACGTGGTGCTGTTGCAACTTGAGTCGGGAATTCTCCTGCGCGGTCTGCAGCCATCGGCCAGCCGGAGCGGCAGAGAGCAGGTCGGCCAGCCGCTGGTTGCCCGGGAACTGGTCGAGCACGTCTTCACCGCCGCGGACCTGAAGGGCATCGAGGAAGCGGCGAAGCGAGAGCGCGGCACAGGTTCGCCCCTCTTCCGTTGACGGATTGAATGACGCCCGCTCACTGAACGGCACCTGCTCAACTCGGCACTTCCGGACGCCCTGCGGCGTCCGGTTTTGGATTACGCGCGGACACGCCAGATCAGGACGTTCAAACAGCACGAGCTGCACGGCGGCACCGTGCACCGGTTGCCCGGCCCTGAGCTGAGCGGAATCCTCGTTAGCGACTCCCCCCGCGTAGCATGTTGGAGAGACCGTCACCCAGGACGCTGAACGAGATGCCGACGATCGCGATCGCGAGACCGGGGAAGGTCGGCAGCCACCAGGCGAGCGTGACGTACTCACGGGCGTCGGCGATCATCGAGCCCCATTCAGGGTTCGGCGCCTGAACGCCCAAACCGAGGAATCCGAGCGCCGCCCCGGCCAGGATGTTGAACACCACGACCGACATGGAGAAGATGATCGCCGGTCCGATCACGTTCGGCAGCAGGTGGCGAGCCATGATGCGGCTGTCGGAGCATCCCAACGTGCGCGCCGCGACGGTATATTCGAGATTCTTGGCCGCCAGAACCTCACCCCGGATCAAACGGGCAAAGCCCACCCAACTGACGAGAATCAACGCGTAGTACATGTTCAGGAGCCCCGGACCCATCACGGCGACGATGGCAATGAGCAAGACATAAAAAGGGAACGCCACCTGGATCTCAATGATCCGCATGAAGAGGGTGTCGATCTTGCCGCCGTAATAGCCGGATAGGCTTCCGATGACAATGCCGACGATCAACGGGACGATGGCGGTGATGATTCCGACCCCGAGATCGATCCGTGCCCCGTAAAGAATGCGCGAAAGTTGGTCGCGCCCGAACTTGTCGGTGCCGAGCCAGTGCGCCGCGCTTGGCGCCTCAACGGCAGCCTCGTAGTTCTGCTGAATCGGATCGTACGGGGCAAAAAACGGCCCGATAAGTCCCACCATCAACACGACGAAGACGAGGACGATACCGACGATCAAGGTGGGATTGCGGCGCGCCTGTCGTCTCACTTGCATCCAGCGGGTTGGTTTCGACAACTCGCGTTCGGCGAAGCTCGTGGCGATTGAGGTCATCCAGATTTCCTTACAACGTGATGCGTGGATCGACAAACGAGTATGCGAGGTCGGTCAACAGATAGATCATCAAGACGAGCACGGCATAGACGAGCGTGAATCCCTGTACGACCTGATAATCCCGACCCATGATCGCCGAAATCATCATGGTTCCCATACCGGGTAGCGCAAAGACCGATTCGATGATGACCGAGCCACCTACGAGCCAACCGAGGTACAGTCCGAGCAATGTGACGGTCGAAATAAGCGCGTTGCGGAGCACGTGTCGCATCATGATGGCGCGGGAACGGAGTCCCTTGGCCCGCGCGACCCGAACATGATCGGACGCCAGGGCCGCCAGAATCGAATCGCGCAGGTTGCGAATCAGTACCGCCGACACTCCGAGCGCCATGGTCAACGCCGGTAGAAAGAGGTACTTCAGATTTTCGATCGCCCCTTGGCCAATTCCGCCGACCGGGAACAACTGGATTTTCACACCGAGCAGAATGAGCAGTAGGATCCCGACCCAAAAGGAAGGCGTTGAGATCCCCAGGACGGTAAACCCCCGAACGACCTGATCGACCCACGTCCCGCGTTTGACCGCGCTCAGCAGCGCAAGTGGGACGGTGAGTACGAGCGCAATGGTCATCGCGTAGGCGACCAGTCCGAGCGTCAACGGAAGCCGTTGCCTGACCAATTTTGAGACCGGTTCCTGAACGACGCTCGAACGGCCGAGGTCGCCGCGGAAGACCTGCTTGACGAAGATCCCGAATTGAACCGGGAGTGGTTTATTGAGACCGAGGTGCTCGCGCATCTGCGCGACTTTATCGGGCGTTGCCTGCACCCCGAGCAACGTCACCGCCGGGTCCCCGGGGATCGCTCGAATCATCAAGAAGACGAGCACCGCAAGAACCACGAGCGTCGGGATCATCTGGATCAAACGGTTCAGGACGTAGGCTGTTCTGCCCATCACTCACTCCCTGGTCATCGGGGGATGCGTTGAACCTGTGGCTCACCCACATCGATTCAGGCTGGCCGGCCGCACCAACACGGACCAGCCAGCCTGTCCTGTCTCGTGTGACTACTTCGAGCGCCAGAACTCCCACCAGTATGGGAATCCGAGCGGGGAGCGGTAGTATCCCTGAATATTGTTGCCGATGTAGGCCACGTTCGACGTGTAGTACAGGTCGATGGTTCCACCGACATCGGTATTGTAGATCTGTTGTAGCTGGTAGTAGATCTGCTTGCGCTTGGCCGGATCAAGCTCCTGTGACGCCTGCTTCACCAGATCCTGAGCCTGCTGGCTCGGCTCGTAACCGCTGTTCATCCGCGGCGTGATGAAGAAGAACTGCACCAGCTGGTCGGGATCGGCCATGCCGTTGGTCCACTGATAGCCCGAGATGGCCTCGAAAGTCGCTCTTGTACCAGTTGGCGCCGAGCGTGGACGACTCGACTTCTTCGATCGTCATGTCGATGCCAATTGCCTGCCACATCTGCTGAGCCAGCACCGCGTTGTCGTTTCCGATCTGAGCACCACTGGGATATTGGAGCTTCGCCCCCTTGTGGCCAGTGGGTACTTCGATTTGGCAATCAGATCCTTCGCTTTTTGCACGTCGTACGGCAGGGTCAGATCCGGATCCCAATCCAACGTCCCCTTGGGGAAGAAGGAGTTCGCGACCACGGCCGTCCCGGCGGTGGCGCGATCGACCATGGCTTTGCGGTCGAGCGCCAGGCTCATCGCCTGCCGCACGTTGACGTCGTCGAATGGCGGCTTCGTGAGCTGGACGACCATGAAATAGACCTGCTGCTGCGGCGCCATCACCAGCTTGCCCTTTGTGTCGTTCTGAAGCGTCGTCACCTGGCTGAACGGCGCGGAGCCGCCGTCGAGTCTGTCCCGCCTGGACCTGCAGCACCTGAGTCGTGATCTCCGCCACCTGCTTGATGATGATCTGGTCGACATACGGGTACGGCTTTCCATCGGGTGCCATATCCCAGTAGTCGGGGTTCTTCACCATGGTGAAATGATCGTTGCGGACCCATTCCTTGAGCTTGAAGGGGCCAGTCCCGATCGGGCTCGTGAACTCATTCTTGCCGGTCTTCTGGATTTCTGAGCCGGGAAGACGCCATTCGCCGGAACGGCCATGCGCGCCAGGAAGCTCGCGATCTTGGTCGCCAGTACGATCTTCACGGTCGCGTCGTCGACCTTATCGATGCTCTGCGCATCCGCGAGCTGCCACATGTAGCTGCCCATCGCCTTGTTTCGCCCGAGAGAGGCGACGACGTCATCCGCGGTGACCGCGCTTCCGTCGTGGAACTTGACGCCCTGGCGCAGGTTGAAGGTGTAGGTGAGACCGTCGGTGCTGACGTCCCATTTCTGTGCGAGCGCGGGCTCAACCCCTGCTCCGTCGCGCGTGGCGCGGGCCATGGCCTCGATCATCGGCACCATGACCGTCTCGTCGACAAGCGCCTGCGACCAGATTGGATCGAGCTTCTGCGGTGAGCTGGTATACGCCCACGTCAGCGTGCCACCACGTACGACATTGCCCGCGGCCGCAGTGGTCGACGTACTCGCCGCGGTCGTCGACGTGCTTGCTGCTGACGTCGCGGCCGGCGTTCCGGCTGAACCGGCCGCCTGGGTGGCCGACGAAGCGGTTGTCGCGGTCGACCCACCGGACGCGGTCGTTCCAGCAGCAGCAGTCGTCGGTGTCTTGCTGCTGCTCCTCCGCACGCGGCCAGCAGGGTTGAGATTGTGCCGCCGAATACCGCGACGCCACCGACCGCGCTCACTCGCTTGAGGAAGCGGCGCCGGGACAGGGGGGACGCAATCGATTCAAACTCGGGTTGATGGTTCGTGTCGTGTCGTTCACTGGTCATCTAAGGATCTCCTCCCGAACATTCAGCCATCGTGCTGAGCGAGATTTCGCCTGAACTGACGTCGTCGTCGATTCCACAGCGGCACGAGACAATGTGCGCCGTGGCGGTGATGCTCCTTTCTCTCGCCGTGTCGCGCCGAAATCCGTGGACACCAGTTCGCTCGACGTCTCGGCCCGTTCAACAAACCGCGTCAATCAGCCTTGCGGCTCAACGCGATCGATTAGCGTGGGATCGCCTGGGTTCGAGCGAACTCCCCGTCGCTGTCCAATTGCTCGGCTTCCTCCCCGGCCAGCAGCATCCGCTCCCAGTCGAAGGCGAACTTCGGTACTTCCAGGATGTGCGCGGTCCGGATCTGCGAGATGCCTTCGATCTTGCCGATCTTGCCCAGGAGAAGATGTCGCAGGTGGCGGTTTGATCGAACCATTGCTTCGGCAAGGATGTCGAACGTTCCAGATGCCACACCCATCCATCGAATCTCATCCAGCGCCGACAGCGCGGCCACGACCTCGTCATGATGCTGTTGGTCCGTCCAGATCTCGATCATGACCTGCACGGGGAGGCCGATGCGATCGCCGTGGGCAAAGGCAGCGATCGTGATAACCCGATCACGGACCATCCGGTCAATTCTTCGCGCAACGGTGGTACGGGGAACATCGAGCACCCGCGCAATTTCGGACGTCGGTTTCCGACCGTCATCTTGAAGCTGAGCGATGATCTTGAGGTCTAGCTCGTCCAACTCATACTCGCCGGACACACATCACTCCGCTCCATTGAACGATCGAACCACTGTCAGAATGATCGAATCGTAACAACCTCTTGGCTAATTGTCAACGAATTTGACATTGTTCTTGTCAAAATGACCATCAAACGGCCCCGCGATTCTCGGCCAAAACGTGCACGGTCGTGGACACCGGGTTGTTGATCGCGCGGCAATGGCCCAGCGCTGCTCACGGTATATGCCGTCGTGAACTCGTTCAGTCGTCGTGGGCCGGGAGGAGCTACGCCGGATCGGCGCGACGGGGAGCGGAGGTCTGTCGTGGTTGATGGGCCAGGTTCGCCGGTCGCTCCAGGATCACCAGAGCGACCGCCCAGACCATCACCTCGATACTGAAGACCATCGCCAACGTCCCATGACCGGCGCTCGAGGCGGTGAAGAAGTTGAACAGGCCGTGCCAGATCGCGACCATCAGGATGCTGCCTCCGGTGCTGTTGTAGAGCCAGGTGAAGAGGATGGCGCCGGAGAGCAGGCCGAAGAAGAAACCGGGCGCGCCGCGTGCGCCCATGTCCCGATAGGTCGGGACGTAGAAGAAGGCGGGAACGTGCCAGAGAGCCCAGAAGACCGCCAGGATCAGCGTGGCGGTGAGCGCGCGATGCCGCTCCTGGAGGCGCGGCAGGGCGAAGCCGCGCCAGCCGATCTCCTCGCCCAGCCCATTGGTCACGAACCACATCGGCAGCGCCGCCGGACCGATGGCGGGCAGGAAGTTCACGTTACCCAGATCCCACAGATTGAGCCATTGGCCGTCGACGAAGCGGGCGATGAGCGCGGCGACGGTAAACAGCGCGATCGGAGAACCGGCAGCGATGAGTAGCCACTTCGCTCCAACGCGCCATTTCACGGCGCGGGTTCCGAGTTCACGGAGCCCGTCCCGCCCGCTTGTCAGAGCGGTGACGATGATCGCGGCCGCGGCCGGACCGAACTGTGCCAGGTAATGGATCGCTTGAGGCAGTTTCCAGTTGAGCAATCCGTGGGCGCCGAGCGCCAGAGGAACGGCGATCGCCCAGGTGACCGCGTAGGCGATAACCAAGAAGATCGAGAGTGGATGTCGTTGGATGGCTGTGGGAGCTTGCGCGGGCTCCATCGTGAAGGTCCGATCCGGTCAGCGAGCCACCTGCCCGAGCGGCCTTCGTCACGGCCCGGCGAATGGCCCGCCGACCGCCCGCTGAATACAGCATAGTCGTCGTCCGCGACGCCGAAGCGACAGAATTCGGCCATCCGTTACAACGCCGCGCCAGACAATCGTCGCGCGTCGTTAATCGACTCTATGCGCTCAGGATGGTGACGGGTTTGAGAGCACTGGCGAAGACTGCGACCGGGCGCTTCGTTGCCAGCTACGGAATGGCGTATGTCCATTCGTCGGTAGCGTACTTGTTTCGCGTGAGGTCGTCGGCCGCCGCAAGTTCCGCCTCCGAGACGACATCCGCTTCGAGGCCGTGAGCGCCGGCGAACTCCTCGATCATGTGATCGATGATCGTCTGACGCGGCAGGTTCGTCTGCAGGCGCAGCGGTCCAACGCGTTTGGCGGCACTGGTAATGCCCTTGTCGCTCAGTTTCTCCTTGCCGATGCGCAGCACCTTGAGCATCCGTTCGGAGTTCAGATCGTAGGACATGGTCGTGTGGTGGAGCACCGCGCCGAAGCGGCGTGCCTGAGCAGCACCGCCGATCTTGCCTCCACTCGACGTAATGTCGTTGATCGGCTCATACCAGGCGTCGATGCCGAGCGAGCGAAGCGCTCGGATCACCCACTCATCGAGGAAGGCGTACGACTCGACGAAGGACATGCCGGAAACCAGGTCGGGCGGCGCGTAGATCGAGTACGTAATGATGTTGGGCACCTCAACGTACATGGCGCCGCCTCCGGTCATGCGGCGGGTTACCGGCACACCAAGCTCTTTGGCGACCGGCTCGTCGACCTCGTTGCGCACCGATTGAAAGCGGCCGAGGACGATCTCCGGTTCGAGGCGTTCCCAGAAACGCAACGTCGGCTGGCGCTCCCCAGCACCAACGCGTCGCGTCAGAACCTCGTCGATGGCGTGGTTCACCGGCGCGGCGACCGGCTCGCCGCGAATGAGCTTCCACGAATACTGGCGCCAGCGAGAATCCGCGTTCATCCGACCGACCGCCTGACCGCTTTGGCGATCGCCTCGGGCGAGAAACCGATCATCTCAACTCCGTCGGGAACCGCGCCGCGGACCCGGGACGCAATCTCGTCCTCGGTCGCGTTGACGGGTAGGTCTTCGATCGATCTCGTGATCTGCGTGAGTGCTTCGGGGGGTTCGAGAAAGAAATCACCGCTGATGACGACGTCGGTTAGCTTGCCGTCGCGAACGTTGAGATCGGACATAACCAGCTTTCCGCCCGGCGTCTTGTATTCTCCATGCATTGAAGTTCGATCCTATCTGAGCGACGTATCCGATCAATTCTACGACCCGAGATTCCGGGCGGCCAATTCTGTTGCGCGGCAAAGTCGCACGCGAATGACGGCCGGCCGACCGTGAGGTTCGAGAGGATCAGCCGGCTCGCTCCTGAGGGAGTTTCGTGGCGAGATCACGGGTGATCTCGTTTGCGGTCCGCCAGGTGGGAGAATTCGCTCCCAGATCACCCGTTGGCTTGACGTCGGCGATCCACTGGAAGAGCGCGGCCGCTCCCTGATGCAACTGCGGCGGCAGTCCCAGGACCTCGAACGTCGCTGCGATCTCCTCCATTTCGCCGACCCAGCGGTCCGACTTGGCCGGCATCGACGGAATCTGACGTTCCATCCACTTGAGCAGAGCCGGTTGGCTGGCCTGGAGCTCCTCCGCCAGCGCCGCTGCAAGGTCGAGCGCCTGACCGGCCACGAGGATCTCCGTCGCCAGCGCGTTCAGTCCTTTGGTCAAGGCTCCGTAGCACATCTTCAATCCGGAGGCTTGCCCGGAGTCCGGGCCGAGCACGCGGATGTCGAGTCCGAGCTCGCGTAGCGCCACGAGTTCGTTTGCCGCCGGACCGGATGCATAGAGTCGGGGTCCGGGCCTAGCGATCACCGGTGGACCGCCGACGATCCCGACATCGGCGAAGCGAGCGCCGGCACCGGTCAGCAGCCGCTCGATCGGGCGCACCGTGTGCGGGGCAATGGCGTTGCAGTCGACGTAGAGGAGCGTCGTTCCGCTTGCGTCGAGTGCCGCGACAACGCGCTCGGCGACGCTGCGAGCCAGGGCGGGGGCCACGACGCACAGGAGCACGTCCGCCTCCTGGACCAGCGTCCGGTCGTCCCGCACGTCGACGATTCCGGCACGGGTGGCCCGCTGGGCGGTGCGCTCGCCGCGGCCGCTCAAGTTGGTGACCACCCGCGCGCCATGATGGTTCAGCACCGCGCCGATCGCGTGGCCCATCTCGCCGGGGCTGATGAGTCCGACCGTGGTCATTGGCACCTCCATTCGAACGCGTGGCGCTCCCGGTCAGTGTTGGCTTGCCGGCCGGTCACGCCTTGTTGAGATAGTCTGCGACCCGTGGATAATCCAAGGCCGATTTCCCGTCGCGCACCCACTGGCGGATATTCGGTACTTCACCGAAGCGCTTGCGGCACGCGTCGAGCAGGTCGGCCGCGTCCTCGGGACGAATCACGACGATGCCGTCGTCGTCGGCGACGATCAGGTCGCCCGGCGACACAGGCACTCCGCCGCAACTGATGGTGGTGTTGATCTCGCTGTCGACGCCGCTGCCCCGCGCCAGGAGGCCCGAAACCGAGCGCGAGTAGACCGGCCATTGCATCTCGGTGATCTCCATGGTGTCGGTCACCGCGCCGTCGACGATCAATCCGGCGATCCCCTTGGCCCTGGAGACCAGGGTGGTGAACCCTCCCCAGCAGGCGATCTCGGTATCGCCGCCCCGATCCATGACGATGATGTCGCCCGCCTGTGCCGTCTCGATGATCCGGCGGTTCGAAATCCCACCGGTGGGCGGCATGCGTAGCGTGACGGCTGTTCCGACGAGGTGAATGTCTCGCCAGACAGGCCGGATGGCGGTGCTCATGAATCCCCATTGCTGGATATGACCGATGTCTCCAACCCCGATCGAACGAAAGCCGTCGATGACCTCGTTCGGGATGATGCGCTGGTGACCGCGAATGACGTCCGGCATGGTCGTCTCCTCAAATTTCGTTCCCGCTTGACTGTCGCTGCATCATACAGCGGGTTTACGGCAATTCGCGACGGCGGTGAGAAGAAATAAGAAACGCGGTGCGAGTGTCTAGATCAGCGAGAAACCATGAGTGTGACGGAGAATTCGTGCCTGGGCGCCCGGCGCGGCACGCTGCCGGGACGGGCGAACGATGACGAAAGGAAATGGGCACATGGCAGGATTTGACCGGGCCATCCTGGACGCTGTCGCGAGCGAGCGTGAGATCGAGCTGACGACCTGGGGACGGAAGAGTGGCAATCCGTCGCGCGTGATCCTCTGGATCTTCGGCGATGGCGAACGCGTTTTCGTTCGCTCCGGCGGAGGGCTTCAGCGGGATTGGCCCCAGAATTTCCTGACGCGAGGTCGCGCGATATTGCACGTGGGTGGTTTCGACGTGCCGGTCACCGGGCAGCACATCACCGATCCAACGCTGGCCCGGGAAGTCTCGTCGATGGCGCGCGACAAATATCGCTCGAACGTGCAAGGCTCACACGAAGGCGAGCCGCTGACGCCCGGCGAGAGCGCGACCTTCCAACTGCTTCCGGACGAGTCAGCGAGCGCGATCTGAGACCAAGCGGCCGGGTCGAACGAAGGCGGAGCCACGCTCCGCCTGTGTCGTTCTCATCAGTGGGCAATGGTCGCAGCCCGAGGTTGGCATTCGATGATCAGACGGCCATCGCCTTGATCGATTCAAAGGCCTGCTCGAAGTCGCCGATGATATCCTCCGCGTTCTCGCAGCCAACCGACACCCGGACCAGTTCATCTCTGTGCGGCCAGACCAGGGTGGAGACGTCGCCCAGGCTCACGGCATGAGCGCAAAGCTTGAGTGCGTTGGCGAACTGGCTGCCGGCCGCGGAACCGCCGGACATCTCGAACGAGAGCATCCCGCCGTAGTGGCCATTGAGGAGCCGTCTGGCGACCTGATGACCGGGGTGGCTCTCGAGACCGGCGAAGTTGACCTTCTTGACCTCTGGTTGCCGCTCCAGAAAACGAGCCAGTTCCATCGAGTTCCGGCAGTGACGCTCCATGCGCAGTTCCAGGGTTTTGACGCCGCGCAGTAGCAGCCAGGAATTGAACGGGCTGATGCAGGAACCGAGCACCTCGATCTGCCGCAGGATTGGATCGATGAGGGCCTTGTCCCCGGCGATGACGCCGGCCAGTGCGTCGCCATGGCCGCTGATGTACTTGGTGGCGGAATGGAGCGAGAGGTGCGCGCCGTGCTCCAGCGGCCGGAACAGATAGGGACTGCAGAAGGTGTTGTCGACGATCAGCACGACGTTGTTGGCACGGGCGATCTCGGCCAGGGCTGGAATGTCGGCGACCTTGATGGTCGGGTTGGCCAGAAACTCGGTATAGAGGACGCGGGTGTTCGGCTTGATGGCGGCGCGCACGGCATCGAGGTCGCTGATGTCGACACGGGTCACTGCGACATTGTCGGCCGGCGCCTCCTCGTTCATGAAGATGTCGGCCCAGAAATAGATATCGTCGGAGGCAACGATATGATCGCCGGAGCGAGCGAGCGAATGCAGCGCGGCGGCGATCACGGCCATGCCGGAAGCCCCGGCGACTGCCGCTTCGGCGCCCTCCAGATCGGCGATCTTTTTCTCCAGTGCCGACGTGGTCGGGTTGCCGCCGCGCGTATAGACCCATCCCTCGATCTCTCCGCTCATGACGGCGGCCTTGTCTTCGAGGGAGCCGAAGGCATACGTCGACGTCTGATAGATCGGGGTGTTATGCGCGCGAGTAGCTGGATCGGTGTGCTCCCCGGCGTGAATGGCTCGCGTGGAGAAGCCGTGGCGATTGTCCGAACCGTCCATCCGTATTCCTTCCTGATCGTCTCCGCGTGGCAGCGGCAAGTCGCGACGTCGCAATTGTCGCACACCACGAGACGGGGTTTCGCCGCCGCCGAGACCGCACGACCGGGACGTCGCCAGGTACGGTAAATCCCATTTGCACTCGTGCCGAAGGCGGTTACTATGGGCCCATCATGAGATCAGGGAATGCATGGGAAGGTGGGAACTTGGGCACGCGCAGCCAGTGGATCATCGACAAGACGGAGGCGGTCTCGCGTGATGGCATGGTGACGGCGATGCAGCCCCTGGCGGCCGAAGCCGGGGCGGAGATGCTGCGTCGCGACGGCAATGCGATCGACGCCGCGGTCGCCACCGCCTTCGCGATCGGCGTGGTCGAACCGTTCATGAGCGGAGTCGGCGGCATCGCCTTCATGGTCTATCGCGACGCGGCGACCGGCAAGAGCGTCTGCTTCGACGGAAGCACCGTACTGCCGCGCGCCATTCGCCCCGACATGTTCGAGCTTTTGCCGGATGGATCTCCGTCCGGCATGTACGGCTGGCCCGCCACGAAGAATGACGCCAACAACACCGGCTGGCTGGCACCGGGAGTACCTGGCACGCCACACCTTTTGGGCGAAGCGCATCGTCGCTATGGGCGGCTTCCCTGGAAGGAAGTGCTCCAGCCCGCCATTAAGCTGGCGTCGGAGGGGTTCGAGGTCAATCACTACGTGTCGATGTCGATCACGGCCGCCTACGAGAATCTGCACCGGTTCCCGGAGTCGAAACGCACCTTCTTCAAGCCGAGCGGTGCGCCGCCCGCGCCATCGGTCGGCGGCCCCGGCGATCGGCTGGTGCAGAAGGATCTGGCCCGCACGCTGACCCTGATTGCCGAGGAAGGACCCGACACCGTCTATAACGGCGAAGTGGCGCGGCTGATCGCCGAGGATATGCGGCGCAACGGCGGGCTGATCACCGAAGCCGATCTGTCCGCGCATCAGACCCGGTTGTTCGACCCTGAATCGATCGACTATCGCGGCTACCAGGTGATGGGCCAGCTCATCTGCAGCGGATACCCGACGGTTGCCGAGGCGCTTCAGATTCTTGAAGGTTACGACCTGGGCAGCATGGGCTTTCAGTCGACCGCAGCCACGCACCTCATCGCCGAGGCGTTGCGCAGGGCGTTGGTCGACCGGCTCGCCTTCCTCGGTGATCCCGATTTGATGCCCGTGCCGCTCAAAGGGGCCGTTTCTCGCGGGTATGCCGAGGCGCGCCGTGGGACGATCGATCAACAGCGCGCGACTCCGGGCGAAGCTGCCGGTGATCCCTGGCCGTTCGAGCCGGATCGCGCGGCCGTCTATCCGGAACGGAGTGGGATAACCGGCGAAGGCCAGACGACGCATATCTCAGTCGTCGATCGCGAGCGCAACGTCGTGTCGCTGACATCGACGCTGGGCGCCGGCTTCGGCTCCGGCGTGGTGATCAAGGGAACGGGGATCACGCTCAACAATGCGGTCACCTGGTTCGATCCGCGTCCGGGCGCGGTCACGTCGATCGGCCCCGGCAAACGGGTCATGTCGGCTGCCACGCCGGTGATCGTGATGCGTGACGGCAAACCCTTCGCGGCGGTTGGGTCACCAGGCGGACGGCGAGTGATGTCCGCCGTCTACGAGATCATCGTCAATTTGATCGACTTCGGCCTGGGCATGCAGGCGGCGGTATCGGCGCCCCGCGTTCACTCGGAGGGACGCGCCACCGAGATCTCGACGCGCTACCCGGCCCAGGTCATCGAAGAGCTGGAGCGCATGGGGCACGAGATCGTGCGGCGTGAGGAGTCGATCTCGTCGAGCTACTTCGCGCGGCCGAGCGGCATCAAGATCGACCCGGACACGGGCGAACTGCATGCGGGCGTCTTCCCATTCACGCCCGCGACGGCAATTGGGGTGTAGCTGACCGACCTCACCACCCCAACCCCCTCTCCCCGGGTTCCCGCTTGCGGGTCTGGGAGAGGGGGGAGCGCTCAACGCGAGTGGGGGTGAGGTCTATCCGTCGAGCGACTCGAAGACAATGTCCTGGGCGCCTTCCCAGACGACGAGGCGTCCCAACTCCTTGAGGTGTTCGCGTCCGTCGACGAGCGTGAGGAAGTGGTTTCCAGCCAGTTGGCCCATCTTGCTGGCGAAACAGGTTGAGCCATAGGGGAAGAGAATCTCGGTCTCACTGTATCCGCCGGGATAGAGCAGGATGTCGCCGCGCGAGGGATAGCTGGTGTGATTCTCGAAGCCGATGCCGAGGTCGAAATCGCCCAGCGGGATCCAGGCCGCTTCTCCACTCCAGCGCGCCTGGATGATCTTGTTGCGGAACGGCAGCTGCGCGCGGAAGGCGGCACACGTCCTGGGTGCGGCCTCCTCTTCCCAGCGGGCTGTGAAGGTCAACGGACCGACGGAGATACGAACCAGACTCACGGGCGCATGTCCTTCCTTTTCGGCGGGCGTGGCCGCTTCGTTCGGCCTTTTCGTCACGAGTTGGGCCTATCATTACAGATGCTGGCTCGGATTGGCTTCGTCGCTCGCGTTGTTTCGTACTGCTGATCGATTGGGTTGAGGTGTCAGCGAGCTGTTTCGGGGTCGACCTGGTCACATTCGATATTGGGGGCACGCTGCTCACCTTCAGGCCCGATCAGGTCCACGAATGGTGCACGGTGCTCGAAGAGGTAGGGCTGCGGGCCGACGAGCAGCGCATCGCGGCGGCGATCGAGCGTGAACGACCGCGTGCCCGTGAGCGCCGCAAATCCGAGGTTCCGGCCGATCATCGCGTCAGCCCACAGGAGGGCGAGGATCGGCGTCGCCGCTTCATCCGGAACGTGCTACACGGTTCCGGCACCCCCGACGAAGACCTCGAGAGAGCCACGGACGCCGTCAAACACGCGTTCGATTCACCACGGATGTACGTCGCCTACGACGACGCGTTGCCGGCGCTCCGCGAGCTCTGGCTGCGGGGACTGAAGCTCGCGGCCGTCTCCAACACCTGGCCCTCGATGCCGAGGATTCTGAAGGGACTTGGCTTGGACGAGTACCTGGGCTATTGGGTGTTGTCCGAGTTTCTCGGCATCGAGAAACCGGCGGCCGAGATCTTCGAGCGGGCGCTCGATATTGGCGCCTCCCGGCCCGAACGGGCGGTTCACGTGGGCGACGACTACGACACCGACGTCGTCGGGGCGTTAGGTGTCGGGATGCGAGCGGTGCTACTCGATCGTTCCGGTCGGGCCGTCGTTCCAAACCAGCGCGACGTCACGGTGATCCAGCGCCTCGACGAATTACTGACCCTCATCGGTTGAGCAGCGCGGTCCACGATTTCAGTGACTCGTCGGGCGACGCGGGCGTCGTCGCTCTTGAGGCCGGTATTGTCTCGGTCATAGCCCCTGGCATGCGCGACTCCCTGGCGGCCAGCGCGAGAACCGCGGCCGCGGCTGGCCAGTCGAGGAGGCTCGGCCCGGCGAGGGGCAGGTCCGGTGAGATGATGCCCAACCCAATCATGACGATGATCATCAAGATGCGCCGGGTCAGTCCTGTTCGATCGCCGGCTGAAGCGTGCTCGTCGGGCGTCCATGATGCGCAGAATACGCGAGGGATCGCACGGTAACGCTGCCTGCTCGAGAAAGCAGAACAGGACCACCGCTGGGGCGATCCTGTTCTTTGCCAGCCGCGCGCCGGGGGGACACAGGCGCGTGCTTGGCGATATCGGGGGACTCGTCGTCAGATGGCGATTCCCATCACATGGGCGGCACGCCGTAAACCATGAGATAGGAGCGGATGGCCATCACATTGGACACATAGAGCTGTGTTTCGGCCAGCATTCCGTCACGCTGGAGGCTCCCTGGCCCTTGATAGTAGGCGGCGACACCGAGCTCAACCGTTCCAGTGCGATCGATCAGGAAGCGCAGGAAGGCGACGCCGGCCTGGACATTGTCCGCAACGTTGCCGGTTACATCGAGCGGACGCCCAACGACGTCGGTCGACAGCCAGCCTGCCGTCCCCGGCATGATCTGCATCACACCGACGGCTCCGACCGAGCTGACCACATCCTGACGCCAGCCGCTTTCCTGCCATGCCAGCGCCTCGACCAGTGCCGGATCAAGCCCGTATTGCTGGGCGTAGTGCACGAGCAGGCTCTGCACGGTCATCGATGAGGCAGCCGGCGGCGCGGACGCCGTCGTGCTGCCGGGGACCACCAGTGATTGCCCCACAAAGATGCGATTGGGATCGACGATGTCCGGGTTCGCCGCGATCAGTTGCTGGATCGTCGTGCGCTGCAAGGCGGCGATCGAGGTGAGCGTCTCGCCGATCTGGACCGTGTGGCTGCTGCTGGACGGTGGACCGGCCGGGGGAGCCTGCCCAGGGAGCGTGATCGATTCACCGGCGTAGATCAGATTGAGGTTGACGATATGGTTCTGAGCCGCGAGCGCGTCCAGCGGCACCCCGTACGCCGCCGCGATCCCGCTCAGAGTCTCTCCCGGCTGGATGACGTGCGGCGTGTCCGCCGACGCTGGGAGGAGCGTGGTGGTCCAGATGAGCGCCGAGGTCGCGAGAATGATCGGTAATCTCCGCCAGCGCTGAACCTTGAGCATCATGTCAGGACTCCTAATGTTTTACCAACCCGCTCGGACGATTCCGTCCGTACGCTGAGTACGTTCGCAGTGTACATACCGGTCGTGACTGAGTCAAACATTGCCAATGTGTCATAGTGACTCACAGGCACCACCGCGGAACCGCGCCGGGGGAGGCGCGGGGCTCCCGGCATACAGCCCTGGAGCTTGACCGGAGTTATGACCATGTTGATGGGAATTTGCAGACGACGCCAGGCAGGCTCCCTGCGTCCCACGCAGGTCCTATGTGGCTGCGAGTCAACGTAGCCCGGTTATCCGGGTCGCTAACGGGACCATTTGGTTGCCGTTTTGGAGGGTATTGACCGGGCGGAGGGCGCGGGTTTTCGCTGTCTGTACGCGGAAGAATACTGATTCCGTCCAACCGAGAATGATTGACGGCGCCGATTGGAGACCGGTCACACCGGATCGGGTCGCCCTGTTAACGTTGGTGACTCCAGGCGAGCCGCGCTCAGAACCGATCTGGGCGGAATGGTGCCAGCTGGGGATCGACCGCGCCGTGAACGATCTCGTGTGCGAGAAGGCGACCGAGCAACGGGCCGAGCGTGACGCCGCTGTGGGTCACCGCTTCGTAGTAGCCGTTGATGCCGCTTACCGCGCCCGCACAGGAAAGCCCATCTCGCGGATAGGGACGTACCCCGATGCGAGCATCTGCCGGGCTGGCCCGATGAAGCCCGGACAGAACCGACCTCCCGCGTTCAACCAGTTCCGTCACCAGCGGATCGTCCGTCTCGATAGCAGTCCGGTCACCGAGCTGCCGGTCGATCGAATCGTGATGCAGCAGGATGAACCCATTGGAGTCCGGCCGAATGTTGACCAGCGGAGTGTGAACCACGCGCCGGATCGCGGGAGCGGCGACTCTCAGACGCACCAGCAGACCACTCGTCGGGACCATCGGCAGGGTTCGGCCAAGCAAGGCGGCTATGTCACCGGCAGACGGACCGGCGGCATTCACGATCGCGTCCACCGCGATGCGACGCCGACCCGACAACGTGATCGAAATAAGCTGACCGCCAACGAGCTCAGCGGAGATAACGGGTTGCCCGAAGTGGGTTTCGGCCCCGAGCGCCCGCGCACGTGCGATGAGCGCCTGCACCAACCGCGGCGCGTCGACCCAGCTTTCCTCGGGAAAGAAGGCCAGCGGCAAAGCCGGATCGGGTAAGAGCAAGTCCGGTTCGAGCAGCTCATTCACGTCGGAAGCTGATCGCCATTCGGCCGTGTAGCCCCAGTCCTGGAGCCGGTTCACGCGTGACTCGAGATCCGCACTATCGCTCGACCAGATGAGATTGCCGTCTTGATGGAGCCAGGGTGCGGCGCCGAACTCTTCTCGCAGTCGCAGGTGCTCGCGCATGCCCGCGTAGTTGAGCTCGAAATAGGGGCGAGGCGTCTTCTGGTTCGCGTTGGTCCAGGCGAAGCTCGCCCCGGTCGTTCCGGCGGCCGGATCCGTCCGCTCGACCAGTATGACCTTAGCGCCCGCTTGCGCGAGTCGGAACGCCAGCGACGCTCCCACAAGGCCCGCGCCCACGACCGCGACGGTTTGCATGGGCCGTTCCCCTCTCCTGGAACGAGCATGTCACGCTGAGGTCTTCGCTCTCGCGTCGCGGGCGCCCCGAATCGCAATCTGACTGGTGAGCCGCCGCAGCTAGATCGTCCGGAGCGTCGGATCGAGGATGTCGCGCAGCCAGTCCCCTACCATATTGATACCGAGGACCGCGATCATGATCGCCAGGCCCGGGAAAGTGATCACCCACCAGGCATTGTAGATGTACAGGCGGCCATCGTTGACCATCGAGCCCCAGGTCGGGATCGACGGATTCACGCCGAGTCCGAGGAAGCTCAGGGCTGCTTCGGTCAGCAGCACGAAGGCGACCTGAAGTGTAGCCAGCACAATCACCGACGCGGCGACGTTGGGCAGAATGTGACGCAACAGAATACGCGGGCTCGACGCACCGGCCACCCGTGCCGCATCCACGTATTGATTCTGTTTGACCGAAAGGACCTGGCCGCGCACGAGGCGCGCATACTGAACCCAGCCGGTCACGACCAGCACGAGGATCAAGTTCAGCAGTCCTGCTCCGAGCACGGAGATGATGGTGATGGCCAGGAGAATGAACGGAAACGCGAGGAAGAGGTCGGCGATACGCATGATGACCTCTTCGATCCAGGACTCGTAGTAACCGGCAATCAATCCGACCAGAATGCCGGCAGCCGAAGCCAGAATAGTCACCGTGAGGCCAATGAAGAGAGAGACTCGCGCTCCGTAGATGAGACGGCTCACCAAATCACGCCCGACCGGGTCGGTCCCGAGAGATGTGGCGCTCGAGCCCTTCGCTTCCCAGAAAGGTGGGGTGTTACGCAGCAGCAGACTGGTCTTGTTCGGGTCGTACGGGTGACAGGAACCGAGCGCGCCGATAGCCGCCACGAACATCACCAGGATGATGGCCCGCCGAACACCGCTGCCGGGATCGGTGAAGAATCGCCCCCACCACCGGTATGCGCCAGGCGCGTGAGGACCTTGTCCTGTGCTTCGAGCAGGGCATTGTCGATCCGCGTTGCTGTCACGTCGGATTCCTTCCGAATCGTCGTTCAACCATCGAGATCCTTCCGAGTCGCGGCCGCATCACGAGTACTGGATACGTGGGTCAAGAAACGCGTAGAGCAGGTCGACCGCCAGGTTCGCGAGAATCAGAATCGCCGCCGAGCACGTGTCACAGCTGCCTGCACGATCGGGATAATCGCGCTGCGTTGATTGAGTCGACCACTAGTCGTCCGACGCCGGGCCAGGAGAAGACGACCTCGACGATCACCGCGCCGCCGAGCAGGAAGCCGATCTGCAGACCGGCGAGTGTCGTGACCGGGATCAGCGCGTTGCGCATCGCGTGGCGCAGCAGGATCTTCGATTCGTTCAGGCCCTTTGGCTCGCGCGGTTCGCACGTAGTCCGCCTGCAGTACGTCGATCATGCTCGATCGGAGCAGGCGCGTGAGCGTCCCGGCGTAGACGACGCCGAGCGTCACGGCCGGCATGACCAGCGGCTACCACGCTCTGGTGCAGCCCTTCGACCGCGTCCGGAGACCGGCAGCCACTTGAGACGGCACGCCGAATAGCAGGATGAGCATCAGGCCCGAGCCAGAAATTCGGGATGGAGACGCCGATCAGGCTGACGAACCGGCTCAGGAAGTCGGTCATGCCGCCACGATTCGCCGCCGACAGGATCCCGGTCGGGATCGCGATCATGCAGCGCAAAAACATAGGCGACGACCGCGAGTTCGAGCGTCGCAGTCATCCTGCGACATCACCTCGTTGAACGCCGGGCGTTTTGTAGACCAGCGACTTGCCGAAATCGCCGCGCACGGCGTGGGTCATGAAGCTGAAGTACTGCTGATACAGCGGCAGATCGAGATGCATCGCGTGGCGGCAGGGCGGCAATGTCCTCTTTGGTCGGATTGCCCTGGCTCAGCAGGAGCTGCACGGGATCACCCGAAAGGCGCAGCGCGACGAAGACGATGAGCGTGACACCCCAGAGCACCAAGATCGAGTAGAGCAAACGGCGGATGATGTACCGCGTCATCCTGGTGGACTACCCTCCTTGTCGGAGAGGGCGAACCGGCTCGCCCTCTCCCTGGAATTCCACGCGATCTTGCGATCGACGCGCTGTCTGCTAGCTCTTGACCCAGGAACCGACCCACCAGAGTCGCTCGTCCGGCGGGATCGAGAAGTTCTGGACCTTGTTGCTGACTCCCCAGATATACGTGTTCTGGTAGAGGGCCACGTCCGGATAGTCGTCGTAGATCAGCTTGTTGCACTGCTTGGCGATGTCAAGGCGCTTGGCCTCGTCGAGCGTGGCGCGCTCCTGGTCGAGCAGCTTGTCGAGATCCGGATTGGAGTAGCTGGGGTTGTACGACTGCTTGGTGTAGTACATCGAGTAATACGTATTGTCGTAGTCCAGCGTCCACCCGCCCCAGCCGAACGGGACGATGTTGTTCAGCTTCCCGGCGACGTAGTCGTTGTAGTACGTGGCCGAGTCGTGGAGCTGGATGTTCACGTCGAACCCGACCGCGTCGAGCATATCCTTGATGGCGTTGGCCATCTCTTTGGCCTGGGTGTCGGAGCCAATCACGTCGTACGTCACCTTGACCGGAGTTGGCAGGCCGGACGCCTGCAGGGCCTGCTTCGCCTTGTCGACGTTGTACTCATACGGCGCGATGTCTTCGAAGCCGAATGAGAACGGGCTCTGCCAGACACCGACGGCCTTGGCGTAGCCGCCGAGGATGGTCTTGATGATCGTGTTGAGGTCGATGGCGTGCGCGATCGCCATGCGAACCTCTTTCTTATCGGTCGGCGCTTTCGAAGCGTCGAGGCGCAGGCCGGAGACGGTCGGCACACCGATATCGACGACCTTGACGTTCGGATTGCCTTTGGCCGCGTCTGCCTGGCTGACGTTCAACGTAAGCACGTCGACTGAGCCGGCCAGGAACTCGGACAGGCGCGTATTGTCGTCTGGGATCACGCGGTAGGTCAGCTTCTGGACGAGCGGCTTCTGCTTGCCCCAATAGCCATCCCAGGCCTCGAGTGTCAGGTGGTCGTCCTTGACGTATTCGGTCGTCTTGTACGGGCCCGTCCCGGGCGAGGTCACCGTGCTGAACTTGGTGTCGTCTTTCACGGCATCCACCGGCGTGATGAATGCACCGTAGCCGGCCAGCTTGGTAACCATCACCGGGTCAACGGAGTTGAAATGGAAGCTTCACCGTCTGGTCGTCGACGACCTCGACAGAGTCGATGGCTGTGTAGTTGAACGCCTGCGGCGACTTGTTGGCCTTGTCGAGCAGCCGGGTGAAGGTCGATTTCACGCTGTCGGCGCTGAACTTCTCGCCGTTGTGGAAGGTCACTCCGGTACGTAGCTTCATGACGAGCGTCTTGTCGTCGGAGTAACTCCACGACTCGGCGAGTCCGAACCCATCCGTCGGCGCCGGATTCCCACTTTTCCCGTCATGGAGGACCAGGTTGGTGTCACGCCAGACCAGCGGGCTGAAGACGTTCTCCTGCCAGCGGCCGTTGTTCAGCGAATAGGTGTCGATCGGGTCGAGGCTCGTCGGGTCGAAGGCCAGCGCGATCTTCAATTCCCCGGACGCCGACGACGGGGCTGTTCCGCCACCGTTGACCAGTTTCGCGGTCCCCGCGGGGCTTGTGCCCCCGGTCGTGGCCGGCGTGCCTGAGGTCGCGCTCGTTGCGGCGGCAGAGGTTGACGTAGCGCCAGTGCCTCCGGACGCCGTCGTGGCTGCTGGGGTGGTCTTGCTCGAGCTTCCGCCGCACGCGACCAGCAACGCCTGTACGGCGGCAATGCCCGCGACCCCGCCGCTCAGGCGAAGGAAGTCACGACGGGATACCTGCCGTCCGACGACAAAAAAGCTTGGGCCGCTCGATGGATCGTTTCCAGCCTCCCCCGGTGACTGGCGGTTCTCACTATCTCGGCTCATCTATCCCTCCAACTCAATCGAGCTACGGTCGATTCAGCTTTTCCCCGTTACCTCTACGCGCATCAATACTGGACGAGTGCTGCGGCGTCGATCACCTCTCTCCTCAAAACCGTGGTGGCCCTGCACCTGCATGGAGTGGCCGGGCGTCATTATGGATTACCAATCATGTCCAGTGCTGGACCTCCTGCGTTCATGTGTGCAGGTGGGACATCATGTCAAGCATCTGATGTAACAATGGTGAAGCGGATAGATTTCAGGTGCCTGAGGGCTCATCGTAGGTGCACACGTCGAACGGGAAAGCCGTTCTCCAGGCTCCGATCCATGATCCAGGATAAAGGCGCTGCTCTAGACGGTCAAAACTCGGCAACCGTCGTGCCTCGCGCGGACCAAACATACTCTAGGGTTGCCGTTCCTGACTGTCAAGGACCGCGCACTCCACAAGCAATGCGGCAAGACGGGTGCAGGCGGGACAGTATGCCGCCGTGCGTGCGGATACGAGACTCGTTCGAACAATCGGAACATCCGGTGTGGAAGACGACGTTTCCCGCCGCGCCGTTTGATAGATGACCGCCGGAATCGTTCTCGATGGAGGTGAATCATGGGAAAGACGCTGTATTCGGCCTCTATGTCGCTGGATGGTTTCATCGCCGGCCCGGGTGGAGACATGTCCTGGTTATCCGCCTATCTTGGTCCCAATCCGACGGTGGATGGACTTGCCGAGCAGATCGGCGCGCTGTTCGTCGGCAACCGTACCTTTCACGGCGACGACCCATATAAGGGCACGGTACACGAAGGCGAGCCATTCGGCGGGGAATGGAGCGGGCCGCAGTTCGTGCTCACCCACCAGCCGCCCCAAACGTCGATCCCCGGTGTCACCTTCGTGCGCGATCTCGATAGCGGGCTTGCGGCGGCGAGAGCAGCCGCGGGTGATAAGTACGTCAACATCCTCGGCGCCGAAGTGGCCCGGCAGTGCTTCGCGGTGGGTGCGGTCGACGAGATCTTCGTTTGCATCGTGCCCGTCCTGCTTGGCGGGGGAGTGCGGTTGTTCGACCAACCTGGTGGATCCACCATCAGGCTCGAACATATCAGCCTCTCCCAGGTGCCTCAGGCGACGAATCTCTGGCTGCGAGTCATTCGCTGAAGCGCGAGAACGCTGTGACGTCAGTTTTAAGAAATCGACACTTCGGCTTCCGATTGGCGGTTGCGCATTTCGCACCAGGTGAGTTGAATTCAAGAGGTCGCTCGATGATTGGTCATGGTTGAGCGAGACCGTGCGCGCCGTTGAGACGGAAATCCGATAGGGATGTGATGACGAGGATCGTAGTCGGGGTTGACACCGGGGGAACGTTTACCGATTTCGTGCTGCTGCGAGACGGCGAGCTACAGGTGCACAAGGTGCTATCGACGCCCGCGGACCCGGCCAGCGCGATCTTGCAGGGGTTGCAAGAGCTAGAAGCTTTTCGCGACCTTGGAGCACTGGTCCATGGATCGACGGTCGCGACCAATGCGGTGCTGGAGCGCAAGGGCGTGAAGACCGGCTTGATCACGACCGAAGGATTCCGGGATGTGCTCGAGATCGGGCGCCAGACGCGCCCCAAGCTGTATTCGATTCGGGTGGAACGCGAACCGGCACTGGTGAGCCGCGATCTGCGCGTCGAGGTCACGGAGCGTCTCGACGAACTGGGTGACGTGCTCATCCCACTCGACTCCGGTTCGGTCGAGGCCGCGATCGCCACGCTCAAGCAGTCCGATGTGCGATCGGTTGCGGTCTGCTTGCTCTTTAGCTTCGCCAACCCGGATCACGAGCGGGCGGTGACGCGAGCGGCCAGGGCGGCCGGCTTTCACGTCTCGGCATCGTCGGAAGTGCTGCCCGAGTTTCGCGAATACGAGCGCACCAGTACCGTGGTGTTGAATGCCTATGTGGCGCCGATCATGGATCGCTACCTTGGCCGGCTTGAGCAGTCGCTGCCGAGCGACGCTCCGTTACGCATCATGCAGTCGAATGGTGGGTCGATTTCGGCCGCCACGGCACGACATGAAGCGGCGCGCACGCTTCTGTCGGGGCCGGCCGCGGGCGTCGTTGGCGCGGCCTACGTGGCGAGTGCCGCCGGATTTGAGCGATCGATCTCGTTTGACATGGGTGGCACGTCGACCGACGTAGCTTTGATCGATGGGGGCATCAGCGAGACGACCGACGGGAACATTGGCGGGCACCCGACCAAGCTACCGATGATCGACATTCACACGGTCGGCGCCGGGGGTGGGAGCATCGCCTGGTTCGACAGCGGCGGAGCCTTGCGCGTCGGTCCCCGTTCGGCGGGGGCCGATCCGGGTCCAGCCGCCTACGGCAGGGGTGGAACCGAGCCAACCGTCACCGACGCCAACGTCGTGCTTGGCCGGCTGATTCCCGAGGCATTTCTGGGCGGGGGCATGACGCTGGATCGCGACGCGGCGCTGGCCGCCGTGGGCGAGATCGCGGCGCGCCTGGGGTCGACGGTCGAAGAAGCCGCGCTGGGGATGGTGCGGGTGGCCAACGCCAACATGGAGGCGGCAATTCGGGTCATTTCGGTCGAGCGAGGTCACGATCCCCGGCGCTTTACCCTGGTCGCCTTCGGTGGAGCGGGTCCGCTCCACGCCTGCGAGCTGGCCGCCGTGCTGCGCATTCCACGGGTACTCGTGCCATCGACTCCGGGAGTTCTCTCCGCGCTCGGAATGCTGGCGGCGGACATCCTGAAAGACTACGTGCAGACGGTGATGGTCTCGACTGACCAAGCAGCCGGCAAAGTCGAGCCTATCTTCGCCGAGCTGGAGCAACGCGGACGGGAAGAGCTGCTGCGTGAAGGGGTCGAGGAGGACCGCACCGTGATCGAGCGTTACCTCGACCTGCGTTACGTGGGGCAATCTTACGAACTCTTGGTGCCGTATGAAGGGGATCTCGCCGCTGCCATTGCCGGCTTTCACGTGGCACACGATCGTCGCTTCGGCTATAGCGATCCGCGCGAGCGCGTGCAGGTGGTCAACGTTCGATTGAAGGCGCGCGGAGTCGCCGATCGGCCGGAGATCGAACGGGTCCCGCTCGATCCAACCGCGCAGGCCGTGCCGGTTGAGCTGCGGCCGGTCGTCTTCACGGGCGCCACGGTCGCGCACGACACCCCGATCTTCGACCGCGCGACGCTCGTGCCCGGCAGCACGATCAGTGGGCCCGCCATCGTCACGCAATACGACACGACGACGGTGCTGCCTCCCGGCTGGCGCCTGACGGTCGATGCTACGCGTAGCCTGGTCGCCGAGCAGGAAGAGGATGCCCGTCATGGATGATCGTCCCAATGTCGCAGTCGATCCCGTCAGTCTCGAGATCTTCCGCAGTGCCCTGACGGCGATCGCGGAGGAGATGGGCGCGGTCCTTACCCGGAGCGCCTATTCGCCCAACATCAAGGAACGGCGCGACTTCTCCTGTGCGCTGTTCGATCGGCAGGGCCGGATGGTTGCCCAGGCGGCCCACATCCCGGTGCACCTGGGCGCGATGCCCGATTCCGTGGCGACCGCGCTGCGTGAGTTCGACCGGTTTGCGCCGGGGGACGTGATCGCGCTCAACGATCCGTTCATGGGCGGCACTCACCTGCCTGATATCACGCTGATCTCGCCCATCTACGTGACGGATCGCGGCGAGCAGCGCCTGGCCGGGTTCGCGGCCAACCGTGCCCATCATGCCGACGTCGGCGGAATGTCGGCCGGATCGATGCCGGTCGCGACCGAGATCTACCAGGAAGGCATCATCATCCCACCGATCAAGCTGTGGGAGGGGGGCGAGCCGAATCAGGCGGCTCTGCGGCTGCTGCTGCGCAACGTGCGTACGCCCGACGAGCGTCGCGGCGACCTGGCGGCGCAGGTGGCGGCCAATCGAACCGCCGCGCGACGCCTGCAGGAGGTGGTCGAGCGCTCCGGACTGGAGACGGTGGAGGCGCACATCGACGCGCTCATCGCCTATGCCGAGCGAATCACGCGCGCGACGATCGCGGCCATCCCGCACGGGACGTACGAGTTCACCGACTGGCTGGATGACGATGGCTTCAGCGATGAGCCGATTCAGATTACCGCCACCGTTTCGGTTCGGGGCAGCAATCTGATCGTCGATTTCACCGGCAGCGCGCCCGAAGCGCATGGGAGCATCAATGCCGTGGCGGCGGTAGTCAAATCCGCTGTCTATTACGTGGTGCGCTGCCTGATGCCCGAGGATGCGCCGGCCAATCACGGCACCTTCGCGCCGGTAACGGTCATCGCGCCCGAGGGCACGGTGGTCAATGCGCGACCGCCGCGACCGGTGGCGGGTGGCAACGTCGAGACGTCTCAGCGCGTGACCGACGTCGTTCTGGGAGCGCTCGCCAAGGCGCTGCCGGACGTGATTCCAGCAGCGAGCCAGGGGACGATGAACAATGTGACGGCGGGCGGCGTCGACCCGCGCACCGGTCAGCCCTTCGCCTACTACGAGACGATGGGTGGCGGCATGGGAGCGCGACCACATCTGGACGGTCTCTCGGGCGTTCACGTCCATATGAGCAACACGTTGAACACGCCGGTCGAAGCGTTCGAGTTTGCCTATCCGATGCGGATCGTCGCCTATAGCCTGCGGGACGGGTCCGGAGGCGATGGCGCGGCGCGCGGTGGCGACGGTCTGGTGCGCGAGATCGGCTTCGAGGTGTCCACCGAAGTGACGCTGTTGAGCGAACGACGCCGCCTCGCGCCGTACGGTCTTCAGGGAGGCGAGCACGGCAAGGTCGGCGAAAACGTGCTCATTCGCGACGGCGAGGAGCGATTGCTTCCGGGCAAGACGCGATTCACCGCACTGCCGGGAGACCGTCTGTCGATTCGCTCGCCGGGCGGAGGCGGTTGGGGGAAGCCCGCGGACAGAGTTGAAGAATGATCGAACATCATGCCGACTTCGCGGTGCCGATCACGCACCGCCTGTGGCTTGAGACGACCGTGCCAAGACGGAACGGGAGCGGCGAGATCGCCGGTTGGGGCCTCGCGCTGGGATGGTGGGTCGATCCGGGGCAGAGCGGCGAGCCGGCTGGAACGCTGTATTTGATCGTCGACCCTGAAGATACCGGGCCGCCAGCCTGGGTGCGCGAGGGAAACGTGCTCCGTACTCAGCTTCATGCGACGCCTGAGCTGTAACCTCGACGCGACACAACGGCGATTCGTCTCGCACTGTTACCCGTTTGAATGCATTTTTGTTGCCGGGTGCCGGCAGGAGAAAACCTGGTGGAATACCGAGACCTTGATTATGAGTACGTGGCCGAGCTGTATCAGCGGCAGCAGGATCTTCAGGTGGAAGCGCAGGAGATCATCCACGAGATGGACATCATCTCGCGCCTGGGCGCCGTCGGCGAGGTCTACCAGATCGGTAGCCTCGTCTCTGGGCTGATGGTCTGGCGCGACATCGATTTCAGCATCGTCTGCCGTGGACGATCGGCGTCAGATGTATTCAGCGCCATGAACCCGATCGTGAGCGACGAGCACGTCGTCAAGCTCGAGTACTTGAACGAGACCGGCGTGCGTAGCCCCTCAGGCATGCCGGAAGACGAACGCCTCTATTTCGTCCTCAGCTACGAGACCGCCGCAGGGAACGTCTGGAAGATGGACTTCTCCTTCTGGTTCACGCACCAAGGGCGTGGCGAGATCATGGCCCCACACCAGCTGCGCGAACAGCTCACTGAGGAGACGCGCCTGGCTATCCTCTGGCTCAAGGACATCTGGCGCCGCTCGCCGACCTATCCCTACGAAGTCGGCGGGTGGGAGATTTACGACGCCGTCCTCAATCACGGCGTGCGTTCTCCCGAGCGCCTGCGGGCGTATCTCATCGCTCACGGATTTCCGGTCGACTGAAGGATCGCGGACCGACCAAAAAGGATCCCCGCGCTGTTCAGCCGTCCAGGCGGACGCCTGGACGTTGCGTACGCACACATCGACAATATTGTCGGGTTAGATGGTGGAAACGTCTCGAAGTTGTAACGGACTGCATGCCGGATCTCCGCTACGATAGAGGAAAGCGATGCGCTCGGTCTGCATGAGCGTTGTCATTCGACCGGGGCGCGGCAGCCATCAGTGGAGGGTTCCTCTGTGCCAGCCACGGACGTCGAACGATATCGCGCCAATCTGCAGGCAGAGACCGACGGCGCGGCACTCTATCGCGCGCTCCAGCGACTCGAGCAATCGCCGGAGCTGTCCGAAGTCTATGCGCGATTTGCTGAATCGGAAGAACGCCATGCCTCGGTGTGGCGCGATCGCTTACACGAGGCAGGGGTGGCGATCGACGAAAAGGACGTCCGTGCCGGCTGGCGCACGCGCGTTATGATCACGCTGGCGCGGCGTCTCGGCCCGGGGATCATCGTTCCCACGGTGATCGCGCACGAGCAGGCGGACAGCGCGAAATATGACGAGCAGCCCGACGCGGTCGAGGCGGGCATGCCGGGGGACGAACGCTCGCACGCCAGACTGTTCCGCTCAATCGGCGAACAGTCGTCGGCCGGTCTGGTCGGCAGCGCGCTGGCGCAGCTCGAAGGACGGCATCCGTCGGCCGGCGGCAACGCGCTGCGAGCGGCGGTGCTGGGCGCGAATGATGGGTTGGTTTCGAACGTCAGCCTGGTCATGGGTGTAGCCGGAGCCGAACTTGCCTCGCGCAGCATCCTTGTCACCGGTCTGGCCGGCCTGCTGGCCGGCTCACTGTCGATGGCGCTCGGCGAATGGCTTTCCGTCCAGAGCGCGCGCGAGCTCTATTCGCATCAAATTGCGATCGAAAAGGAAGAACTGGCGGCGTTCCCGGAGGAAGAGCTCGAGGAGTTGTCGCTGATCTATCGCGCCAAGGGCGTGGCTGAGGACGAAGCGAGATCCCTCGCCACGCGCATCGTCGGCGACCAGACGAGCGCGCTTGATACGCTGGCGCGTGAAGAGCTGGGCATCGAACCGGGCGAGCTTGGCGGCTCGGCCTGGGTGGCCGCGATCACCTCCTTCCTGCTCTTCACGGTGGGCGCGATCATTCCGGTCTTCCCCTACTTCTTCTCTGGAGGCTTGGGAGCGGTGGCCGTGAGCGTCGGTCTGAGCGCCGTCGCACTTTTCCTGATCGGTGCCGGTATTACGATCATCACGGGGCGCAACGCGTGGGTGTCGGGCCTGCGACAGGTCCTCTTTGGCGTTGTCGCGGCAGCTATCACCTTCGGTATTGGCCGGCTCATTGGCGTCGGGCTGGCAGGCTGACCGGATTTGCCCGGATCACGCGCGTGCCCGAGATCTCACGACCTCGGGCACGATAGGTTTCGCGAATGCGAGGTGGCCGGGCGTCAGTCCTGCGTCAGTGGCACGTGCAGTCGCGGGCGCAGCTCGTACTCGTCCATCTCGACCGTCTGGAACGACGTACTCGGCCTTGTCAGAGGTCGAGGCGGCGTTGATGTTGCCCAGCGCATCCATCGCCACGATGTTCATCACGTTCTCGCGCTCGGCGAATTTGTCTGGGAAATAGCTCAGGTCGTTCATGGCCTGACGTAACGCGTCTTCCAGCGACATGCCGTGGCGCATGAACGAGACGACGCTGTGCGCCGAGTTGGCCCGGATGGCCATCTCACCACGGCCAGTGCACGCCGCGGAGCCGAAGCGGTTGTCGGCGTAATTGCCCGCGCCGATGATCGGAGAGTCGCCGATCCGGCCCGGCCACTTGAATCCCCAGCCGCTGGTGGTGACGGCGCACGCGATATTGCCGTCGAGGTCACGCACGATCACGTTGGTTGTGCCGAAGATCTCCTCGTGAAGTAGCTTGGTCCAGTCCCGAACGGTCTGGCTGTACAGCTGGTACTGGTCTTCGTAGATGTTGCCGCCGGCCCTGGCCGGCTCCTTGATCCGGTCGTGCCAGGCCTTCTCCGATTCCGGTGTCAGGAGATTGGCCATCTTGAAGCCGTGATGCTTGGCGAACAGCTCGGCGCCTTCTCCGACGATCAAGACGTGCGGGGTGAGCTCCATCACTTTGCGCGCGATATCGATCGGGTTGGGGTAGTTCTTGACGGCGCCGACCGCGCCGGTCGCCAGCGTCTTGCCATCCATGATGCTGGCGTCGAGCTCGACCTGCCCCAGAATGTTCGGGATGCCGCCGGTTCCGACGCCTTGATCCTGCAGGTTGTCCTCGACTTTGCGTGCCGCCGCGATCGCCGCATCGATGGCGCTGCCGCCGCCGCGCAGCACGTCGATGGCGGCCTGCATGCCGACGCGCGCGTTGGCGGCTCCCACCACGATTCCAACTCTACCTTCGGCCAAGTTCGTCCCCTTTCTCTGAGTCTGGGCGTGAAGTTGTGATCGGCGTCTCGCTGTTTCCTTAAAGCGCCTCGCATTGTAACGGAAGTGCGCGCGTACGTCTTGAGGTTGATGACAAGCCGCGGTCGCCTCAGAGCGAACGGAATTTCCCGCTCGCGCGGTTGGGCATTCCGACTACGGCTTCGGCTCGGAGGCAGCACGGATAAAGGGAATCACCGCATCGAGAAACGATCGAGGTTGTTCCTCCTGTGGGATATGACCGCAATCGGGGACGACGACCAGCCTGGCATCAGGCAGCTCGCGTGCGAGCCGTTGTGTTTCGGTCACTGGCACGACGCGATCGTCGTCGCCGGTCATGACCAGGACCGGCATCCGGAGCAATCCAACCTGATCCCGGAGGCCAGTCGAATGGTTCACGCGGGCAGCCTCCCACATCCCTCTGTCCCAGTCCTTGGCCCGGAACGGAGCGAAGTAGCCCTCGCGGGTTTCCGCGTTGATGCGCGACGGATCGTGCCAGGCGCGATCCAGGATCGGATTGGCGTACCGCGCTCCGGTTCTGGCGATCCACGGCCCGACGTGTCGCATGAGCGCGGCGTCAAAGATCCGGCGCAGCCAGGGAGGCGGTGGAACGTCCGAATACACGGCCGGGGAGATCAGAATCAACGACTGGAGGCGATCGGGTTGGCGAAGAGCCGTGAGCACCGCGACTGATCCACCGGCCGAGTGGCCGACAAGGATCGCGCGGTCGATTCCGAAGTGATCGAGCATCGCAATGGTGAGATCCGCCTGCGCCTTCAGGCTGTAGGGACTGTGCCCGTCCCAATCGGCTTCAACGGGGCGAGTGGTGAAGCCGTAAGCCGGGCGGTCGAAGGCGATCACCGTGCCGAGTTCAGAGAGTTGGCGGAAAACCCTGTGCCAGGTGAAGACACTGGCGGCAAACCCGTGCAGCAGGACGATCGCGGTGGGTCCGCTTCCAGCGACTCGCGTTCGCACCCTCAAACCCTGGAGGTCGACGAATTGGCTCCCATCGTCCAGATCTCGTTCTGGATCGAGTGAGTTGAAGGTGACACTCGCGGCCGGCAGGCGACGCCTGGCGAACAGGATCGCTGCTCCACCCAGGACGGCGGCGCCGAGCCACAGGCGATTCAGCTTCATCGTTCCAGCATCAACCTTCCATTCAGGGCATGTGCGTCGCGGATGACGTGACATCTCAACGTGGGCCGGCCAGGTGATCGTCGACGATGGTCGATCCGGTGCGGCGTGATTAGTGGCCGATTGCGTGGCCAGCCGCTTGACGCAGATCATACCGCGCAGCCGTGCATGCTCGATTCCAACAGCGGGTTGGAGCCCCGCCGCAGGGGCGATGGGTTCTCGGCTGCGGTGGCGACGTAAGTCATCCAGGGATGATCAAGCTGCGCGGAGCGATGGTTCTCTTGACCGGCTCCCCGAAACGGACTCTCCGTGAGCGGGTTCGGCGTTCGAGTCCCTCGTGGATGACTGCATGAGCGGGGTCGAGAGGTGAACGAGAACCGCTCGGCATCTGCGATCGGGCCGCTCTGGTGCATCATCTAGTTATCTTACTTGTCGAACGTACGATTGCGATGTCATTATCGAGACCACACGGAACAAGTCGTTCCCAATGAAAGTGATGATCAGTACAACCGCCGAGAATCCCTTTGCCGAGAGACAAGTTGAACACAGTCGGAGACCCGAATTCCAATTTGCTGAACTACGCTTTGCCAATTGACGGCCGGAGTTGCCCGTGCCAGAATTGTGAACCTAGCGACAGATTCTAATTTCACGATTTCCGGAACGCGTTCAGGGTCGCGTTCTATATTGGGATCGAGAGTTACCGAGCGAAGGCTCACTGTACGGTTTTGGCTGTCAATGGTGCTGCTTCAGCTTCAGGTACCGGCTGGGAGCATGGAGGACGATCAGCGCCCGACCCAAACTAACCTCCAGTCTCACTCTGATCTAAGAGTGAACCTAGCCAACCCGCTCGTTGACGCCCTAGAGTGCTTCTGGTGGGAGGATGGTCATGTCGAGCGCTGCCAGCTTGGGGTCTGACAGGTCGGGCACAACAATCGGAGCGTGCACCGCAAATCTTCTACGCGCTTGAGAACCACCACCCGTTCTTGCAGAAGATCCGCTACCTCGATGAGGACCTGTGGTACTACCTCCCTCCGTGGGCACACTTTCTCATAGATCTCGGGGCTCTCTTGGCGACCTACAAGCAAGAAGATTCCACGATAGTCGTGGCGGCGTCGGTCCCTACTCGGGCTTACGCAGCGACACTCGCGGCCGCTGGAGCTGTCCTGGCACGGGCATCAGCCGCGGTCGGAGCCTCAGACACTCAGGACCATTTCGAGCTTCTCTGCGAGCTCGCGGCCGACGGACACGAAGTGCCCGTGACGTATCGGGAGCAAGTCAAGGGCAAGGATCGTGAACGGCAGGGGCTCTTACACGGGTGCTCAGCTGATTGACGGGGAACTCGGAGTTTGTGAGGTCCTTGTTGGAACTGAAAAAGAGTGGGTGGCTAACAAATTTGGTCAATAAGCAGCAGTGCAGCTGAGAAGTTGCCGCTGGCAAGAACCTCGCCGGCCGATCGGTGCGGTTCGCGGCGTGAAGAGCGAAGATTTTCTAACGGAGACGCTTGGAAACATTGATTCCATCAACTTCTCCACCAGACGAGACTCGACTTGCCTTATGTGTGGAACGGCGGGCGAGCCCGTCACGAACATCGTTGAGACGTCACTCGGGTTCGGCAGCGGTGCGCATCCCTTCACCACTGGGTCCTTTCAAGACATCCTGCGAGTGAGACGATTTCTTCCAGAGTCTCTGCATTACCGTGCCGAGGTCGTCTCATTTCACGTGAGCCTGAAGGAGACCTCAAGACCGACGACTTCCCATTAGTAGTGTTTGACGGGGCAGCTTGGGTTTCTCAGATGGAGAGATCACTGGCGAGGATTGCCATGGCTCGTGCTGCTCGACCGTACAGACCTGCACTATCGAGAGGCGGTCGATGTCGTGAACACGGAGGACATGAGCCGGATGGGTGACGCTAAGGAGGTGGCACTTCCCATGGCCCCTGCTGGAGTCGAGATATCCGCGTTTGAGACGCTGCGATGACGCCTCTCACCTTCCGCGATGCGTCCGAGATATACAACTGCTCACAGAACGTAAACCTTCGATTCCATCGAGTTCAGTTTCAACAGATTAGTGCTCTGGCTCGTTGCAGAAGACAGCTCTGGCTTACCCTCGGAGATGCGTCACAGGATGACTTCTGGCGTGAGGTGTTGGGGAAAATCTCTTGGTACCTGCGCCAATGCTCGATCGCCGCACTTCCGTTTTCTCACGAGGCGCTCCGTGGACCGGTCATTGTCAACGAACTAGGAGATCTGCTGACATACGTGAAGCACCTGGCGCCCGATGTCGAAGTGCCAGCCACCGATTTGCTACGTCATCTTCAAGTCCTGGCCGCATCTAACGAGAACCCGTTGCTGGCGACGATTATTGGTCTGCTGGATGGCCAGCCAGCGGCCGACATGGCGCTGGTTACAGCTTATTCTCGGTTCGTTGATCTAACGCAATCTGAGATAGATCGTCACCAGGCCCTCAAGAGTATGGAGGTCGTGAGACCGAGTGAGCTTGAGGATGAGTGCCGATACGACAGGCTCTTCGTTGTCGGGCCCGTGTTAGCGTATGGCGAACGTGACTTTATTATCACCGCCCCACGCGCGTTGCAGATCGACGTGGTGCGCTACAGCTTCAACCGCGATGACTGGAAACCGACGAGGTTCGCACGCCCAAGACCGTCGCGGAAGCGGTCAGCATGGCAAGAACCTCGTGCCGAAGACACGACGGATGCCGAGATGCTCGATGTGAGGCCGTATCGCCCCGACGTCCATGATCTGTTACGACGGCTGATGCCGACCGATCCTCATCAGCATGATGACATCGTCGATTCGGTTCTCGTGACACTCATGGACGAGCGGCTAGTCTTCCTGGATGCAGACGAAGACTCCTGGGCGCTTGTCGTTAATGTCCACGAAGAAGGGCGCTCTCGAGTTCAGCGTATCCAGCCGGCGCGAAGAATTGAACCGGGCATGTTTCTTTTATTGCGGACTGAAGGGGTGGAAGCAGACTATATCGTTTCAGTCGCTGATCGACTACTCGGATCACGCGCAAGTGAGGCACGTGCTGCTCAGAAGCTTTGGAAGGATCGCCTGCGTGCAAAGGTGGCGGAACGTAGCATTCCGGCGGTGGTCGGCGACCTCAAAGCTCGTGGGGTAGAGCTTTCCAGCTATCAGAACGTGAGAGGGTGGACCTCCTATCGAAGCATCTGTACCCAACGGTACTCGGATTTCGAGGCGATTCTATACTACACAGATCTCGGTGCCCGAGCACCTGAGATCTGGGCGCTCATGCGCGAGATTCGGAGAGCGCACACGCGAGCGGGGCAG
>CAVSAD010000004.1:0-164353 GCA_963725815.1 uncultured Chloroflexia bacterium | reverse complement strand
CCTGCGGCGGAAGTAGCTCGAAGACCACCCGTCGGCAGTGAGCACGTCGACGAGCTCTGGTGGCGTGACGGCTTCTCCGACCCCGGTGATCTGCCGACTGGCGCAGATCAACACCTCGCGGCATCACCAACCCGTCGTCGGCGGCGTCGGGCTCGGGCGGAACACCGAAAAGTGTGGCGACTCCGTGATCGTGGGTCACCAGGAGTTGGCGGGCCTGAGCCCGAACGATGCTGGTCCTGGCGACCAGTGGACGTATGATCACCCAGATTCACAACGCGTTGCTCGAACTGGACGAGAACTTCGTCTCCAACCGACCCTGGCGAGACAATTCGCGGTCACGCGATGGACTGAGCTACACCTTCAACCTGGTCAAGGTGCGTAAAGTTCCACGATGGAAGCGGCTTTTCGGCTGACGTGAAAAGTACACGCTTCCGATTTCACCGTAACGCCAGAACGGTTCGGTCATCGCGAACTACTTCCACAACATGGACACCGTCACGATTCGTCCGATATCCGACAACCGTCGTGAAAATGACGGCGCCGAACGCGGCCTTCGATCGCCGGGGGCCACCACGTTCATCGTGCAATCGAAGTATCATGCGCAGGTTGGAGAGAAGACGTACCGAACGAAGCCGATCGGTACCGGCGCCTTCAAACTCAAGGAATTCATTTCAGCCGATCACACGACCGTCGAAGCATTCGCTGATCATTTCCGTGGCAGCCGCATCTCAATACCATCACCGAGAAGAACGTACCGGAGCCGTCGGTGCGCAAGGTCGCGCTGGACACCGGACAGGCGGACACCGCCTGCTGGACGCTGCTCGTTCAGGACGACCTCACGTTGAACAAGCAGACCGACAAGTTCACCAGCTACACGACGTTGAGCGTCGCGGTCAACCATTTCCCGATCAACAACCATCGCCCCTATTTCGCCGACAAGGCGCCGCCAGGCGATGATGCACGCCATCGATCGCCAGAAGGTGATCGATACGGTTTTCCAGGGCGCGGCGGACCTGGCCAACACCAACCTCGCCCCGGCCCTCACGGCCTGGTACAACGACAGCGTCACCAGAATACCCTTCGATCCGGCCAAGGCCAAGTCAATGCTGGATGCGGCCGGTTGGGTGGTCGGGAGCGATGGTATCCGCGCGAAAAATGGACAAAAGTTCTCGTTCACCTGTTTGGTCATCAGCGGCGACCAGGCTCGCCAGCCCGAGGCCGTGCTGGCCCAGCAGTATCTGAAAGACGTGGGCATCGACATGCAGATTCGAGGAACAGCCGATCACGATCATCAACGACGGCTTCCTGAAAGATAAGACGGACGCCTCGCTCTACAACTGGACGTACGGCGGGAGCGGTGGCGATCCGGATGCATCCGCCACGCTGCATGTCCGACGGCGGCAGCAACTGGTCAGCAATACTAGCAACCCGAAGGTGGACCAGCTGCTGGACCAGGGCCTGCAGGAGACCGACCCTGCGAAACGCAAGCCGATCTACGATCAGCTGCAGCAGATCGTCGTCAGACGACGTTCCGTTCATCTACATGATGTACTGGCAGTGGTTCACCCACTTCACCAGCGCGTATCAGGGGTTGCCGAAGTCGGCGCAAAGCGGAAGTCAGCTCTTCATCAAGGCGTACCAGTGGTGGATTCGGGTAGCCGATCGATCATCCACATGGCGCGAGTGTGAGGATGGCGTCGATTTCGACGCCATCCTCAACGGTCGCGAATCCGGAGAGGATGACTCATCTCGATGCTACGGTATGTCGTTCGCCGACTGTTACAGGGCATTGTCGTCATCTTCCTCATCAGCGTCGCAACCTTCGGCATCCTGCATCTGACCCCGGGCGACCCGATATTGGTGCTGATCGGTGAAACCGGCAGCACGCAACTCACCACCCAGCAGATTCAGCCGAATTCGGCATCACTGGGGGCTCGACCGGCCACTCTACGTTCAGTACTTGACGTGGGTCGGCCACATGTTCGCGGCAACTTCGGTGAGTCCGTCATTCAGATTGGGCGTCCGGTTGGCGACATGCTGCGGCAGGCAGCTCCGGTGACCATGAAGCTCAATGCATTGGCGTTAGCCGTCGCCATCCTGATTTCGATTCCGGCCGGAATCATGGCGGGACTCAAACAGTATTCGATCTTCGACTACTTCAGCACGGTCGGCGCGACGCTCGGCGTGTCACTGCCAAGCTTCTGGCTCGCGCTGATGCTGATCGTGATCTTCGGGGCGAAACTCGGTTGGTTGCCCCCCTTCGGGGTTAGCTCCTGGAAGGGGTATATCCTGCCCGTCCTTGTGTTATCGACGGAACAGACGGCCATCATCGCGCGTCTTCTGCGCAGCACCGTCGTCGAGGTACTTGGACAGGACTACGTTCGAACGGCCCGCGCCAAGGGCCTTGGCGAGACCCTGGTCGTCAGCAGGCACGTCGTGCGCAACGCGCTGCTGCCAGTCATTACCGTCATCGGCTACCGGTTGGCGTTCCTCCTGAGCGGCACGATCATCGTCGAGACGGTCTTTGCCGTGCCGGGCATCGGCCAGCTTTTCATCAACTCGGTCTATCATCTCGATTACCAGGTCGTTCAGGCCATCGTTTTGCTCCTGTCGATCCTGGTCGTGGTCGCGAACCTCTTGACCGATCTCGTTTACGCGGTGGTCGATCCCCGCATCAGATTGACGTAGTGGGGCATTATGAGCATTCTCGAAGACCATGAACAGCAGCTCGAGGAGCCGGCCGCCGGAGAGCCGATCGGGACGCTCGCCGGACAGCAGCGCGCCCGTCGCTCGGAGTTGTCGCGCTCCTGGCGACGATTCAGACGCTACAAGCCAGCGCTTGTGGGGTTGTTGTTCCTCGGTATCCTCGCTATCGTCTCGATCGTTCCTGGCCTATTCGCGCCCTACGCCCCGAATCGAGCCGCCCCGGAGTTTCTGGGTCAGGCCCCATCTTCGTCGCACTGGCTCGGCTACGACGAGATCGGGCGCGACGAATTGAGCCGAATCATCTACGGCACGCGGGTCGCCCTGCTCGTCGCGCTCCTGGCGACGGCCATCGCGGTCACCATCGGGGTTGCGATCGGCGCCACGGCCGGTTACTTCGGTGGCTGGGTCGATTCGATCTTGTCTCGGATAGTCGATACGGTCATGGCGTTTCCGACGCTGGCGCTCCTGATCGCGCTGGTAGCGGTCGTCGGCCCCAGTCTGAGGACCACGATCATCGTCATCGGGGCGACCGTCTGGGCCGCCTATGCGCGTGTGGCGCGTGCCGACGTGCTGAGTGTGCGCGAACGGGACTTCGTTCTCGCGGCGCGGGCTGCCGGGGCGACCGATCGCCGCATCATCGCCCGCCACGTCGTGCCCAACGTGCTCGGTCCGATCATCGTGCTGGCGACCCTCGCGGTTGGCAGCATCATCATTCTCGAGGCCGCCCTTTCCTTCCTCGGTCTCGGCGTTCAGCCGCCCACCGCTGACTGGGGCAATATGCTAGCGTCGGGCCGTGCCTACGTTCAGGTCTATCCACATATCGTGATCGCGCCCGGCGTCATGATCAGCCTGACGGTTCTGGCATTCAATTTCATCGGTGATGGACTGCGCGACGCGCTCGATCCGCGCCAGCGCGACTAAACACTCTCACTGCGTGATCTACCAGACAGAATATCCAGGGAGGTACGGTGGGCAAACGCATCGTCGTGACCGCTACCGGAGATTCGCTCATCAGTCGCCGGATTCCGGCGTACCAGGATGAGTCGTTCACCCGGCTCAGCGGTCTGATTCAATCGTGTGACGTCGCCTTCACCAATATGGAGATGGTGCTTTCCGACTATACGGGCACGCCGGTGGTGGAGAGCGGCGGCTTGAACCTCTCGGCACATCCGGGAGTGGCGCGCGATCTGCAGCGGATGGGCTTCAATCTCACGGCGTTTGCCAACAATCACACGCTCAACTACGGTATCGACGGATGCCTGTCCACGATCGACCAGCTTCGGGCGATGGATTTCGTGTGCGCGGGCGCCGGCCGCACGTTGGCGGAGGCACGCCTGCCGGCCTTTCTCGAGACGACCTCAGGCCGCGTCGGACTGGTGGGCTGCGCGTCCAGCTTTGCCAAGGGACAGCAGGCGGGTGCGCAACGCGATGACGCGCCTGGACGTCCCGGCCTCAACCCACAGCGGTTTGACACGCTGTTCGTCGTTGACCAGGAACACATGGACGCCATTCAGCGTATCGCCGATAGAACTGGTGCCGAAAAGATGCGGCAGTTCGGTTACTGGATGGGGTTTCGCAAACCGCCGGAGCGTGAAGGTGAGTTCCAATTTGCCGAACGATCGTTCATCGTCGGCGACCAATTCGGAATTCGGACCACGGCACACAAGAAGGATCTGGAAGGAAACTCGCGCTCGACCGCCCAGGCGACGATGATGGACGACCTGACCCTGGTGAGTATTCATGCCCACGAGCAGGGCGCTGAGCGCTGGATCCCAGCGGATTTCATCGTTGAGTTCGCGCACGCGTGCGTCGACGCGGGCGCCGATATGGTGATCGGTCACGGCCCGCACCTGTTGCGCGGTATCGAGATCTATCGCGGGAAGCCGATTTTCTACTCGGTCGGCAACTTCATCTTCCAGTACGAATACACACAGCGCCTGCCTGCCGACGATTATGAGTCGCTCAGTGCCGACCGTGACATGACTGCCCCGCAAGTCTTCCGCCAGTTGTCGGCGGACGACTCGCGCAGCTTTCCGGCGGACCGCCTCTATTGGGAGACGGTATTGCCCATCGTGAGCTTCGAAGATCGACAGCTTCGCTCGATCGAGCTGCATCCGGTCTCCCTCGGTCATGGGCAGAGCTGGCCCGATCGCGGCTTGCCGCGGTTGGCGGAGCGAGGCGTCGGGACCGAGATCCTCGATTGGATGAGCCAGCTATCGCGGCCGTTCGGAACGGAGATTCGAACGACCGATGGCGTTGGCCATATCGCCGTGAGTTGAGCACAAGTCAGACCACCTAAGCGGGGAGGGTAGGAAACGCATGAGGGTCGCGATCGGCGGCATCGCGCACGAGAGCAGCACGTTCTCGACGGTTCCGACGCAGCTGAGTGATTTCGAGTTGCGCAGTCTCAACGAAGGGCAGAGCCTGATCGAACGGTTCACCGGTACCAAGACGCCCATCGGCGGGTTCATCGACGCCGCAAGGGATGCCGATTACACGGTCGTGCCGACGATGTTCGGTTCCGCGACGCCCGGTGGCCCAGTGACCGCGGAAGCGACGCGGGTACTGACCGGTAAGTTGGTCGACGGGCTGAGATCGGCGCTGGATGCCGGCCCGCTCGACGGCGTCATGCTCGCCTTGCACGGCGCCATGGTCTCCGAGCTCGACGACGATGGTGAGAGCTACATTCTGCGCGCGGTACGCGACGTCGTTGGGCCGGATCTGCCGGTCATCGTGGAGCTCGATCTCCACGGGAACATCACGCAGGAGATGGTCGATCTCTGCACCATGCCCGTCGCCTATGACGAATACCCGCACACCGACCCATACGAACGCGGCTACGAAATCGGCTTGCTCATGGCACGGATCGTTCGCGGAGGTGCGAAGCCGACTTCGGTTCTCGTCAAGATTCCGATTCTCGCGTCGTTGCAGCGACAGTTCAGTCATGCGGAGCCAATGCTCAGCGTGAAGCACCTGGCGCGTGATCTGGAAAACCAGCGTGGCGTGCTGAATGTCAGCTATCTGCCCGGCTTCGCCTGGGCCGACATCGTACCAACCAACTTCAGTGTGATTGTGACAACCGACGACGATCGTCAACACGCCGCCGAGCTTGCGAACCAGCTGGCACGCCACATCTGGGATCATCGTGAGGACTTCATTGTCCGGCCGACCCCGGTGGATGAGGCGGTACGGATGGCCATGAATGCGCCCGAAGGACCGATCGTGCTGGCCGACATCGGCGACAACCCGGGTGGTGGCGCGCCGGCAGACGGAACCGTGCTCCTCGAAGCCCTGCTGCGGCTGGGCGCCAGGAACGCCGTCGCGGTGCCGATCAACGATCCCGAATCGGTGAGGGCCGCCTTTGCCGCCGGCCAGGGTTCGTCGGTTTCGCTGAAGCTCGGCGCCAAGGTCGACCACTTCCACGGCGAACCGTTGGATGTGTCCGGCAGGGTGGTGTCTCTCAGCGACGGGCGCTTCGTTCACAAAGGACTGATGAGCACCGGCGTCGAGATGAACATGGGTCCCACCGCCCTTGTCGAGTTGGACGGAGCCAATGGCGGCAGTGTGCTGGTGGTAGTAACCACGCATCGCTACCAACCGACCGATCTCGAGGTGCTGCGCAGCCAGGGCATCGAGCCAACGACTAAGCAGATCATCGCCGTCAAATCCTCAGTCCACTTCCGCTCCGCCTTCATGCCGATCGCCATGCAGGTCATCGAGGTTGACACGCCAGGTCTGACCAGCCCCCGGCTCGACCGGCTCGAGTTCCGCAAGATACTGCGGCCGATCTACCCGTTTGATGCGAACATGAACTGGGCACCCTGAGATCCATCGCCATCAAGCGATGAAGCTGTCCCGACAAACGGACGCGCCCGTGATGTCACGGGCGCGTCGCGGGGGTTGGGGGAACGTGAAGAGCGAATGTGGGTTTCGGGACCGGCGACCTACGTCTCGAAGAGCGAAGTAGACATGTAGCGTTCGGCCAGGTCCGGGAAGACGGTCACGATCGTTTTTCCGGAGTTTTCAGTTCGCTCCGCGACGCGTGCGGCCGCCAACGCGTTGGCGCCGGCCGAGATGCCGACCAGCAGGCCTTCCTCGCGCATCAACCGCTTCGCCATCGCGACGGCGTCATCGGTCGCGATCAGCACTGTCTCGTCGATGACGTCGCGGTTGAGCACTTCGGGCAGAAATCCTGGAGAGATCCCCTGAATGCCGTGCGAGCCTTTGCGCCCTTCCGACAGCACCGGTGATTCGGCCGGCTCGACCGTGATAATCCTGATCTCCGAATTGAACGCCTTCAGGCCTTCTCCGACTCCGCTGATGGTGCCTCCGGTGCCGAAAGCCCCGACGAAGATGTCAACGGTGCCATCGGTGTCTTCCCAGATCTCGCGCGCCGTGCCGAGACGATGCGCCTCGGGGTTCGCCGGGTTCCAGTGCTGGCGAGGCATGAAGGCCGATGGGAGCGTCGCGGCGATCTTGTTCGCTTCTTCGATGGCTCCCGGAGTGCCCGCGTCGGCAGGCGTGACGATGACCTCGGCGCCCAGTGCCCGCAGCATCGAGATGCGCTCCGGACTGTTGCGGGCTGAGACGGTGATAATCAGGCGGTAGCCACGAATGGCCGCCACCCAGGCGAGGCCGATGCCGGTGTTGCCACTGGTCGCCTCGACGATCACCGTGTCAGGTTTGAGCACTCCGCGTTTTTCGGCATCGTTGATCATGTTGAGCGCGATGCGGTCTTTGATCGAATATCCGGGGCTGAATGCCTCAAGCTTCGCCAGGACCGTCGCGTTCTTACCGACGACCTTGTTCAGCCTCACGAGCGGCGTGTTTCCTACGAGTTCGGTCGCGTCATTGGCGATGCGCATTGGCTGCGATCCTCTCCCGGTCGCGGACCTCGTTCCAGATAGTGCTAAACCGCAATTCAGGGGCCGATATTCCCAGTCCGCGAAGAAGTCGCCTTCACCCGGATCCCGGTTAGTGCCTCGGCCGGACCAGTCTCGATCGGCAAATCGTCCCGGTTTCCCCACTCAGCCCAGCTGCCGTCGTAGACGCGGACGTTGCGAACGCCGGTCATCCAGAGAGCCAGTGCCGAGAGGGCTGCACGAACGCCGCCCTGACAGTAGGTAATGACAGGCGTGTTCTGGCCGATCCCGGCAGCCTCGTTGCGCTCCTTGATCTCCTGGTCACTGATGAAGGACCGATCGCCATCCCAGTGCAGGTTGTCCTGCCAGAAGAAGTGTTCCGAGCTCGGGATGCGGCCGCCGCGACTGGCGCGCACTTCTTCACCTGTGAACTCGCTCATGCGGCGGACGTCGAGGATCTTCGTGTTTGCATCCTTGGTCGCAGCCAGCACGTCGTCGACCGAGGCGATGATGTCGGGCCGGCCCATGGACCGATCGATGGTGAATCGCGTCGGGGTGATCGTAGGAGCATCCTGGTTAGCAGGACGATTCTCCGCAGCCCATTTCGTCCAGCCACCGTCCAGGATTCTCAGTTGGTCCTCTTTGCCGTAGCGAGCCAGCACCAGCCACAGGCGCGATGAGAAGTGACCGCCCTCGTCGTCGTAGGCGATGATTCGTGTCTGGTCACTCACACCGACTTTGCTCATCGCTGACTCCACCTGTTCCGGCGGCGCCATCATGAAATCGATCGAACTGCTTGGATCGCTGAGCTCTCCAGCCCAGTTGAAATGGACCGCGCCGGGGATATGGCCGCGGCGATACTCCTCAACCGGGTCTCGCCCATCGAAGTAGTAACGGCAATCGAGAATTCGAATGTTGTCATCGGCGAGGTGTTCCTGGAGCCAATCCGCCGTGACCAATACCTGATCGCGAGTCCATGCGTGCGTCATCAGTGTCCCTTTCCTCTCTTCTCCAGCCGGGCTCTCCCGGTCGAGAGACTATAACGGGTTTGTCCACAAGGCTATTCACTCTAGGACCGGTTCCTTTCTGGAAATCCGAGCGCGCAAGACTATTCCCGCGCTCTTCGCCAGCGGAGCCATTCGGCAAAGCGTGCAAGCTCAGCGATCTCGTCGGGCTCTAAGCCCTCCAGAGACAGACCGGGCACGGCATCATCCATATCGAGCCGCTCAGCGATAGCGCGAAGCAGATCCGGGAACGTTATGCCGTACGCTTCGGCGAGTTGTTTGAGCACGGTTCCCGACGCCTCTTTGTGCCCGTGTTCGAGTTCGCTGAGATAGGCGAGGGAGATGCCGGAAGAGTCGGCCAGCGCGCGCAGACTGAGGCCGCGCAGGAGGCGGTAGGCGGCGATCGTTCGTCCGATCGCCTGCCGGTAGCGCGTCCCGGCGTCTGGTTCGCTCGTCACTCACCCATGACCTGAATGACGACGTTGCGTGAGCGAGGATGCGTATCGAAGTCGATCAGCACAATCTGCTGCCAGGTGCCAAGCAACAGCGTTCCCTTGGCAAACGGAATCGTCACCGAAGGCCCGAGCAGTGTCGTGCGGATGTGGCTGTGGGCGTTGTCGTCATGGTTGAGCTGATTGTGGCGGTACACGACGTGTTCCGGCACGAGGCGATCCAACACCTCGGGGAGATCTTCGATCAGGCCCGGCTCGAACTCGGAGATGGCGACGGCCGCCGTCGTGTGGGCGGCAAAGACCGTCACGACGCCGCTCACGCAGCCTGACTCGACTATGGCAACCTGCGCTCGCCGCGTTAGGTTTTGCATCTGGCTCGATCCACGCGTCTCAACGGTGATCGTCCGCGTGTTGATCGTCATTCGAGCGCTCCCAAAAATACCAACGATAAAGATTCCGGTGGGCACGGATAAGATGACACTCGTTCGCATTATACGGTCACGCGTCGTGGCGTCCCTGCGGGCGGTGCTGCAAGAGTACCCAATTGGTAACGCGCGTTCTTTGCGGCTTGGAAGAGGTCGAGTAGACTCACGGACGGTAATCGCACGAGGAGAATCGGTGAATTACGTTTCGATTAGTACCTTGCGGAGTCGGGTCAAGGAGACGCGTGGTCCACAGTTCCGACTTCCCAAACGATTTGACGGAGCGACGTTCGACAACTTCGTCGTCGATGGCCGGCTCACAGGTCAGACGCAGGCGATCCAGAAGATTATCCGATTGTTGGATGAGCCTGAAGCAACGCGCTCTCGCCTTCCATGGCGGAGAGCCACAGAGGGCCTCCCATACCGTGGCGTCTATCTCGATGGTCCGCCCGGCATTGGTAAGACGCATCTGCTCGCCGCGGCTTTTCAGCGGGCGGCAGGTCCCAAGCTTTTCGCGACCTTCGACGAATTCTCGGCCGCGGCCGGAACGCTCGGAATGCGTCGCCTGCTGCATGTGCTGGGCGACCAGCGGCTGGTTTGCATCGACGAGATCGATCTACGCGACCCAGGGAATATCATGCTGCTGACGTCTCTCGTGCGAGCGATGCTGGAAGGACGCCCGCGTATTCTCGCGACCGCGAATGCCGATCCAACCGCGATGGACGCCGGCCACAGCTACGCCGACGATTTTGCTCGCGAGTTGGGTGAGATCGCTGGGGCGTTCGAGGTGATACAGGTCGACGGCGTCGACTGGCGCGAGAGCGGAGCCGCCGCCCGGCAGCACGTTGCGCGCGAATCGAGCGAACAGCGCGTGGTGGAGTTCAACGATTCCGGTCTCAGACTCTTTCTGTCGGAGACTCACCCCATGTATGACGCCGCCTGGCTGGATGAAGTCGATCGCATCGTTCTCGATCGACTGACTCCCATGGCCGACACGGACGAGGCGCTTCGATTCGTGCGCTTCATTGATCGCGTCTACGATCGAGACGTGGAGCTTGCAGTCGAACGGTTCGATCTTCCACTCGACGACCTGCTCATTCCGCTAAAGAAGGATGCGAGATTCCGTATGCATTACGCTCGATGTCGCTCGAGGCTGATCGAGTTGATCGAAGCTACGAGTTCGAATCCGTTGACGATACAGTCGTAGAGGGCGACGCTTCAGCCGCGTACGCTTACCGCCACGTTCGGAGGAGATTGATGCGCGTCCTGATCACCGGCGGCGCCGGATTCATCGGATCACATATCGTCGACGTGCTGCTTGCCGGTGGGCACGAGGTACTGGTGGTCGACGATCTCTCGACCGGCAAGTCGGAGAACGTCAACCCTGCAGCCAAGCTCGTGCATCTCGATATCCGCGATCCGGCAATGCTCGACGTTGCGCGCGAGTTTGGGCCGGACGCGGTCAGTCACGTCGCGGCGCAGGCCTCGGTGGCCGTGTCGATGTCCGACCCGATCAAGGACGCCAGCACGAATATCGTTGGCGGCCTGAACGTGTATCGTGCGGCCGTCGAAACCGGCTGCCGTCAGTTCGTCTATATCACCACCGGTGGTGCGCTCTACGGCCCGCCTGACTACCTTCCATGCGATGAGCAGCACCCCATCCGCCCGATGAGCGCCTACGGGCTCAGCAAGTGGACGCTCGAGCAATATCTGAAGATTCTGTTGCCCGCCGAAATTCCGTTGAAGGTGCTGCGTCTGGCGAATATCTACGGGCCGCGGCAGGATCCATATGGGGAAGCGGGGGTGATCTCGATCTTTGCGGCCCGCATGCTCCAGGATCAGCCGGTCTACGTCTTCGGCGACGGCGAGCAGACGCGCGATTTCGTTTACGTCGGCGATGTGGCTCGCGCCCACGATCTGGCGCTGAGCGCGCCCGACTCGCTGACGGTGAACATCAGCAGCGGTGAGCCGCTGTCAGTGAACGCGCTCTTCGAGATGATGGCGGAGTCGACCGGCTACCGGCACGACGCGGTGCATCAGAGCGAGCGACCGGGCGACATCAAGCACAGCGTGCTGGCCAACGATAGGGCGCGGCAGGCGCTCGGTTGGCAGCCCGTCACGTCGATGGTGAACGGCCTGCGGGAAACCATCGATTGGGTGCGGGGCGGTTCGAAGTAGGCTCAAGGTGCGGCACCACATGTGCTGCGGTGTGGGTTCGTCGGATGACCCTCCACCAGCGCATGTGCCGAGTCGACTCGGGAGGAGACGAGCTTTTCCACGCGCGGCCGGTGGCGCACCGCAACCTGACGGCCGGTGAACTTACGGGAGCACACCGTGTACTCCCGTAAGTTCACTGTTTTCACGCAGCGGATCAGTCCCGGCCGTTTGACCTGCTGGACCGCTATCTTCCGGCGCGATTGAGCAGTATCGACAGCAGCGTTCGCACCGCATGTCCAGTCGCGCCCTTGGGGGCGAGATCGGACTCCTGGTCGTTCCAGGCCGGTCCGGCGATGTCGAGATGTGCCCAGGACTTGCCTTCGGCGAACTCGCGCAGGAACAACGCCGCGAAGATCGCACCGCCGAAGCGTCCGCCGCTGTTCTTGCAGATCTGCGTAGTCTCCCTTGAGCAGGCCCTGGTACTCGTCCCACAGCGGCATGCGCCACATCAATTCGCCGTTCCAGTTGGCTGCCGCCAGAATATCGGTGGCCAGCGCGTCATCGGTGCTGAAGACGCTGGTGCCCTGCTTCCCGAGCGCCACGACCGAGGATCCGGTCAACGTCGCCAGATCGATCATCGAATCGACTCCGAGCCGCGCGGTGTAGGTGAGCGCGTCGGCCAGAACCAGTCGACCCTCCGCGTCGGTGCTGATGATCTCCACCGTCTTGCCGTTCATGGTATGGAGCACGTCGCCCGGCCGGTAGGCGGTGCCGCTCGGCATGTTCTCGGCCGCCGCGATGATGCCGTGCACGGTGTATGGCAGATTCAGTGACGGTACGACGCTCATTGCCCCGAGCACGGCCGCGCCGCCGCACATGTCGAATTTCATCGCTTCGATGCCGCCGGTCGGCTTCAGGTTCATGCCACCAGTGTCGAAGGTGATGCCCTTACCGACGAACGCGATCGATCCTTTCGATTCACCGGCCGGCTTCCAGGAGAGGTGGATCATGCGCGGGTCACGCTCGCTCCCCTTGCCGACGGCAACGATCGCACCCGCTCCCATGTTTTCGAGCGCCGCTCGGTCGTACACCACGCAGCTCATGTCGTTCTCGAGCGCGACCTGCTGCGCCTGCACGGCGAACTCGTCGGGGTAGAGAACATCGGGCGGCTGGTTTCCCAGGTCTCTGGCCAGGCAGACTCCCTTGGCGATCGCGTCGCCAAGCTCGACCCCTTCACGTGATTCACGCCGATCGTCGATGAAGGTGAACGTCTCGACATCGTCCGCAGGCAGTTCGATCGTTCGATACGAGAGAAAGCGATACAGCGAAAGCCGGACGCCTTCGGCGGCAGACGCGGAAAGCGTTCGAAACCGAGCTACCGTCGGCGTGCGGCGCGGCGCTGGCGATAGTTCGAGCGCCGGCCGAGCGTGCCGCTCGGGCCGCTGCGCCCCAGGCGCGGGTGACGTCGAACGCCGGTCGCGTGGTCGCTCTCGCCAACGCCGGTGACGATGATGCGCCGCGCCGGCAGGCGGCCGAGCGTCGGAATGACCTGGGTGGTGCCAACCTTGCCTTTGAAGGCACTGTCATCGAGTGCCGCCTTCAGATGCCCCCTCAAGCCGAGCGTCGATGGCGGCCGCGTCGCCCTCAGCGCACGACCCGGCGCGACGCCCAGCACGATCGCGTCGACGGCCTGCTCGACAAGGTTCCCCGCCTGGATCTGGATCTTCATCGCTTCCCCTCTCATGGTCCCAATCTGATTCGGTTTCGCCATTATCCTACGGTTGTGCCTGCTCGTCGAGCGAGAATGCTTTTTCCCCGGCGCAACCGCAACCGACAGCACATTCTCAGGGGGTGGGATCGGGCAGGTCCATTCGTCGTTGTAGGCGCAATACGGGTTGTAGGCATAGTTGAAATCGACGGTCACCAGTCCGTCGGGAGTCTCTTGCGGGTCGAGGTAGCGGCCACCCGAATACGTCTCGTCGCCGCTCGTCGCGTCGCGAAAGGGAAGGAAGAAGCGGCCGCGACCGCTCTCTCGGTAGAGCGTGAGGCTAACCCGTTGACCTTCGATGTCCAAGTGGATCTTGCCGGCCGGGATGAACTCGCTGCTGCGTTCCAGTCGTGGTGTCCAGCAAGACCGGATCGTGAGACACAGCGTCTCGATCGATCTGCAGCTTGAAGGACAGCGCCTCGTTGTCCGGGAAATAGTCGAGATGAGTGAACCTGCGCTTCTGTTCCGATGTGAGTGGCGAATGCAGGTCGGTCTTGAAAAAGTCATCCTTGTTTCGCCGAAATCGCTCCAGTCTCCCATCCATTTTTCGTCTCTCTTTCATGAGGTATGGCCCAAGATCCTGGTCGCTGAATCCAACAGCGGCGTAGGGCGCCGCATTCCGACGCCTCTTGACTGGGTTGTCGCGCACCCTCAGCGCCAGCGACCGCCGGACGACTAGCGTTGCCGCCGCTCACGATCCGTGCGAGCATAGCGCCTGATCTTCATCGTGCATTGCATCGATCACTCGCATCTCGAAGGGAAGATACACATGGTCGAGATCGCGGACGTGCTGGCGGCACAAAAGCTCATCGCGGGTGAGGTGCGCCGGACGCCGGTCTTCACGTCGAGTCGTCTCGGAGATCAGCTTGGCGTCCAGCTTCATCTCAAGGCCGAGTCGCTCCAGAAGACCGGATCATTCAAGGTGCGTGGCGCCCTGAACCGCCTGCGCAACATGTCGCCGGATGAGTTGGCTCGCGGGGTGGTGACCGTTTCCGCCGGAAATCACGCTCAGGGGCTGGCCTGGGCCGCGCAGCGCGTCGGAACGCATTGCACCGTCGTCATGACATCCAAGGCGAGTCAGACCAAGATTGCCGCGACCCGTGGTTACGGCGCAGAGGTCATCTTGATTGACGGGCCGATCCAAGAGGCGTTCGCCACCGCTGCCAGACTCGAGCGCGAAAAGAACCTGATCAACGTTCACGGGTTCGACGATCCCTGGATCATTGCGGGACAGGGAACCGTCGGACTCGAGATTCTGGAACAGGTGCCGGACGTGGACGTCATCGTCTGCCCGGTCGGGGGTGGTGGACTGATCTCCGGAGTCGCCATCGCGGCGAAATCGAGCAGCCGCACGGTACGTGTCTACGGCGTCGAGCCGGAAGGTGCGCCCGCGATGAGACAATCCTGGGACCGCGGAGAAGCGGTTCAACTCGAGTCCGTCAACACCATCGCCGACGGTCTGGCACCACCAATGGCTGGGCAGATTACGTACCCGCTCACGCGCAAATATGTCGACGACATCGTGCTGTTGACCGATGCGGAGATCGTCGATGGGTTGAAGGCGGTGATGACCACCGCCAAGCTCTACGTCGAACCATCGGGCGCGGCCGCTACCGCCGCCCTGCTGGCCGGGAAGATCCCGATCAATCGCGGCGAGAAGGTCGTCTCGATCGTCAGCGGCGGCAATTTCGATCTCGATAAACTCAAAGCGATTTTGTAGGCGCCAGCGCGAGGCAGACAAACTGACCGAAACGGAGTTGTCTGCCGGATTCGTGCTTGACAACCTCCTACTTGACCCCTTAAAGTGTGCGAGCACGCGGGGAAACTGTTCCCCGCGCTATCGCATCTCGGTGCTAGAAAGCGGGGCGTCCGATGGAGAAACTTGTTCTCGTGGTCCGGATGCCTGCGTCGATCTGAGAGCATCACGGCAATAGCCCACCTTCCAATCTGAGCGCGGCGACGGAGACGATAGTCGTCTGTCGTTCAAAGCTCGCCTCAGGGGATCCGTACCGCTCAACTCAATGATCGGCAGCAGGCGATACCTCGTATCGCGGTTTTTTGCTGCCCGAAATTCGGGCGTCACTGCGCCGCGGTTCTTCGGATCGTGCGCGGTAACGTCGCGTCTCGATCCACTGTCTTCACCGGGTGTCCGTCGTCAACGTCTGTTGGTAGCCACCAGCTAGAGGGAGCAGGATATTCATGACTGTCATTCAGCGCCACATCAATGGATTTCTGAATTTGAACGTGAAGCAGGGAGAATCCATTGGACGATTCGGGCGCTCGTTCGCTCTTCGCAGAAGACGACGAGGAGACGGTCTACCCACGTAGAAAGACGAACCGTGAACGCGCGAAACAGGCGAAGCAGGAGAGGCCGCGGGCGAAGAGTCCCGAGCACACCATTCGGCGGAGATCGCGCAAGCCGGATGGTAGCGAGACGTTTCGCTGCCGGCATTGTCGGACCATGGTCGGACCGACGCTGTCAGGCGGTCGACATCGAAACCATTGCCCACTCTGCCTGCACTCGCTCCACGTCGACGGCAAGACGCCCGGTGATCGGGCCTGCGACTGCCGTTCGCTCATGGCACCGGTCGGGTTGTATGTTCGTCCCTCCGGCGAGCAGGTGATCGTGCACCAGTGCCTGGGCTGTGGTTTCGAGCGCTTCAACCGGGTCGCGGCGGATGACAATCCGCTGGCGGTGATGCGGCTGTCGCTGATTGATCCACTGTTCGCGGTGGAGCGGCTGGTCGAGGACGAGCGGCTTGCCGCGCAATATCCAGCTCTTACCCGGCTGGACCCCGGACGATGCCGTCCGGGGTCCTCCTGTGTATCACTGCAACCGAAATTCACGGTGTCAGTCATGTATCCAGACGGTCGTTCCGACGGGCGCCCAGGCGTAGACCCAGGCCGCTCCGTCGATCGTCATGTTGACGCAACCGTGGCTCATCGGGTTGCCGAAATTGTGGTGCCAGTACGTTCCGTGGAGCGCGTAACCGCCATCGAGGAAGTACATCACCCAGGGCACGTTCGGCAGGTAGTAGTAATCCGACGTTCCCGCTTTCCCCCAGTCATATCGTCGTACGGTAGCTTCGTGAAGATGTGGAAGGTTCCGGTCGGCGTTGGATGAGCGGCCACGCCCGACGAGATGTACTCCCCGAAGACTTTGTGGTCGTATTCCCAGGCTCGCAGGTACTGGTGCGTCAGATCGACTTCAATCCATTTCGCCTCGCCCGATGGTGCGCCAGGCGGGGGGCTCGCGACCTGATCCGGCGACACGTTCGGGTCGTACCAGAGGTCAGCCGCATATTCGGGAACCGTGCTGTCCTGTGGTATGCGACGATACGTTGACTCCAGCCGATTGCGCCGCCTGAGCCCCCAGCCTGCCGAGCAATACCTCGGACGGAGTTCCCTGGTTCTCCGGGTGCCATTCAAAACGAGCACGCTCAAAATACTGAACCGTGTAGCTCTTGCCGGTGTCCGGGTTCTTCTCCGTGAACTCCTCGCTGATCGGAAACCCGAAGACCGCCAACCCGCCGTTGTCTTGCCAGTACGCGCGGAATCCATTACACAGGCGATGACCGGTTTCTGAGTAGAAGTTGCAGCTGTTGTCCGACACCGCGCTAATCTTGTTGAATGCGGCGTCCGCTCTGCCCTGTGTCAGATCCGCCCCCAGACGGCGCAATTCGACCCGCGAACCTTCGGGCTGATCCCCATGCCATTCGAAGACGGCTCGCTCGAAATACTGCACCGTCAGCCCGGTGGCATGATCGTTGATCTCCTCAGTGAGCGGATAGCCGAAGATCTGAACTCCCCCGTGAGCTCGCCAGTAATCGAGGAATCCATAGCTCAGATAGTGTCCAGTTTGTGAGAAATAGACACGGTTCGGGCCGATTTCTGCAGCCGCGGTCTTCGGTGTAGGAAGGATTGCCATCCAGGATACGGCCAGCAGCAGCGCGAAGACTATCCCCCAAAATCGACGCACGGTATCAAAACGCAGCATCGCCGCTCGCGACGATGTTGGCCGCGAAGTCACTGCAAATCCACGCGCTGGAGACGGGTCGCCCATCGAGATCAGCACCTTCCTTCGACCAGATGAATCCATCACCCAATAGAACGCCTGCAACAGGGCAGCGTTACAATCTCTCCACGCACTCGTGGGAGCGATCGGGCAAGACCGAGTTGAGATTGAGTGGTTCCTTCCACCCTGCTTTTCTCTGCAAGACCCTTGCCGTGAGATGAGCAGGTGGCGGAATGACGTGTGAATCTCAAGTACCAACCGGAGAAAAAAGGAGAGCCGGCGACATGCGCCGGCTCTCTGGTTTCTTGGGCTATCACCGGGATGACAGCGACTTAAGCTGTGACCTTCCCGGTGACGCCCGAAGTACCATGACTACTCATGTTTGGGCATCACCTCCTTCACCCTGCTCGGTATACGTACCTGGCAAATGAATTGGTCGAAGCCTATCATGGCGGCCGCGCGGTGTCAATGAGTTGTGAACGCTAAGACGACCGAAACGTCGCATTTCGTGAGGGTCGTCTACGGGATCACCAGCACCTGACCTGCCTTTAGTGAGGCTGGGTCGGTGATTGAATTTGCGCTCATCAGCGCCTGAACCGTGACGTTGAACCGCACCGCGATACCGTACAAGGTATCCCCTGCTTGAACGGTGTACGAGCCGTGCTGCCCGTTCGCCGGTTGAACAGGGGTTGGTGCGGGATTGGCGGCCGTCGTCGCGGCTGCGCTGGGAGCCGCGACGCCCGGTTTGCCGGGAGTTGGGGTCACGATCGTAATCATCGGAACGACCGTCTGAGTCGATTGGGCTGCCGGTGTCGCGATCGTGGCGTTTGACGATCCACAGGCGGCAAGGCCAACGACGGCCAGCACGAAGAAGCAGGGCCGCGATCACCCGAGACGGCGCGCGGGATCGCTCGGCAGCGACTGGGCATCGGATCCAACGATGAGAATCTGATCCTCGAAGCACGTGTCAGTTATCCCTTCGGCGCGAATGTGGAACAAGATTCGTCATAGACCGCCATCGCTCGCGACGTGTTCCATGCTCGACATCCCGTGCGTAAACGCTCAGGAGCCATTGACGATGGCGAGGAGGACGCTCAAGAGGACGCAGATGCCCAAGACACGCCAGAAACACGACGAGAATCCAGAATACGATGGTGGCACCACTGCGTTGAATCGGCTCGTCATCGTGCCGCTGCTGCTCTTTGGTCACCGGGATTGCAGGACGGTCGGTCAAGTCTTCATGTCTCATCAGGTTGACGTTGCTCTGAATTTCGAGTCGCGCGCCATACGTGTAGTATGCGCTGGACCGCGGTGAGATTCGTCAGAATCGCGAGGATCCAGACGGCCCACAAGGGCTGGTGTACCACGAGGAAGACCGCCAGCAAAATCACCCGCTCCGGCCGGGCAAAGAGCCCGACTTCGGCCTGAATGCCAGCCGCCTCTGCTCGTGCCCGCGCATAGCTCACCATCAGCGAGCCGATCGCCGTGGCGTAAACGAGCGGAATGGCGGCGCTGCCCGAGTGAAAACGCTGGAAGTAAACCAGCAGTCCAAAGTAGATGACCGCTTCGGAATAGCGATCGAGCGTCGAGTCGAGAAAGCCTCCGAAACGCGTGATCTGATTGGAGGCTCGCGCCACCGCTCCGTCGATCATGTCGAACAGCCCGGCGCCGATCAGCAGAATGCCGCTCAACAGCAGGCTGCCACTCGCGATGACTCCGGCGACAATCAGGTTGAGGATCAGTCCCGCGACGGTGAACCAGTTCGGGGAAAGATTGGTCCGCGCGAGGAACGAGCCAACCTTGAGTAGGTGGCCGCGCACCCAGCTCCCCACGAGGGTGCTGATCATGCAGACTCTCTCATTCCGCTACCGGCGCGACGTGAAATAGGTCGAAATCGACGGCGACAGGCGCTGCCTTCCGACGCGAGCACGAGTTCGTTCATACGTCTCCAGCACGCGCTTCGCGACCACCGGCCAGGAATGCTCTTCCGCTCTCCCGCGGCCTGCCTGCCCGAATTGATCGCGCAGTTTTTCGTCGGCGAGCAGATGGACGAGCGCGATCGCCAGCGCCTCGGGGTTCTTGCGTTGTACCAGCAATCCATCGATACCGTGGCGAACCACGGCGGCGTAGCCGCGAATGTTGGTTGCCACCACCGGCTTGCCGGAGGCCATGGCTTCGAGCAGCACGATTCCGAAGCTCTCGCGCCCGGTCGAGGGTGCGCAGAAGACGTCACAGGTGGCGTAGTAGTTCGCCAGGCCCCGCGTCGAGACCTCCCCGACAAATACCACGTTCTCGAGATCGTTCCGGTCGATCTCGCGCTCGAATCGCTTCGGCGTACCTGGACCAACCACCAAAAGTCGAGCCATCGGGAACTCCTGCCGCACCATCGAGAATGCGCGCAGCAGAAACTTCAATCCCTTACGCGATTCGTTGTAGCGACCAACGAACAGGATATTGGGATGCCCATCCCGATAACGCTGGATTGGCTCGACGTGTGGTCCGAACCAGTCGATGTCGATCCCGTTCGGAATCACTTCGTACTGGCCTGGAAAATACTGGTGCACGAAATCGAGCGCCGCGGGCGAGACGGCAATCCGGGCGTCGAGCTTCCCACAAAAATGCGAGAGAATCGGCTTGGCATAGAGGTAACCCAGATTGGATGAACGTGCGGCGTGAAACGTTCCGATGTTCACGGATTTCGAATGGAGCAGCACGACCAGCGGAAGAATTGGCGCGAGCGGTTCGTGCAGGTGAATGACGTCGAACTCCTCGCGCTGCAGGAAATCTTTCACCTTACCCGAAAGAAAGGGCGACAGTGTAATGCGCGCCGTTGACCCGTTCGTAGGAACCGGTACCGTGACTCCCAGGCGATAAAAATGGCCGTCGTCCCCCTCGTCCTCTTCATCCGAGCGGGGAGAGAGCACACGCGTTTGATGGCCCTGAGACTGAAACTGCCGGTCGAGATGCAGGACGTGCTCGTTGACACCCCCGGGGTAGCTGAAATCAAATGGCGATACCAGGAGAATTTTCACCGGAGCCTCCCGCGCATGGCTCCCGTACCGTGCGAACGCCGTGCGAGCTTCGACCGGCGACACGTTACCCGACCACCAGAGCGAGGACCCGATGCTCGCTCGAACGGGACGGTCGCCTTATTCGGCAAGATGAGGGCCTCCGTCCGGTTTTCGACCAGAATAGCGTAGGATGTAGCGCATCAACGGCGCGCATTATAGCCTTGAAAGCGTGACTCTGTCCACGGTCGGCTCGGGTAGCTCGCAGCTTCACGGGCCAGTCAAAGGCACTCCGTTCATCCGCATTTAGGAGGGAACGTTTGAACCTGCCAGCCGCCTTCTTTGCCGCGGGGATCTGGATGATCGCCTCCGCCATCTGGCAGACAGCCTACCGAAATCCAAGGATCGATGCAGAGGGACGCGTGCTGATCCGGCTCGGCGTGGACCTTATACCCGGAGTAATACTTGCGGTCATCGTGGCGATTCTGGCCTGACGAGATTCCGTCCAGTCACGGAATCTGAAACCGGCCGTTCCACTCCCCCCAATCGGGTGGATTTTCCACGGCGGCGAATTTCGGCGTCGTTGCGCATCCGATCGCGGACGGCGCACGTCTCCCCGTTGTCGACGTCGTCGGCAGCGTGACGCGCGCCGCGCCGGAAGCTGAACGCTCGACAACTCCACCATGCCGGCCGCCGGACCGGATCAGACTTCGTAACCAGCACTGGCCACCGCGCACGACAACCGCCCGGACCGAACAGAACGCAGGCTACCGCGACGTGTGGCTCTCGTCCGGACATCGATGCGACGGATATCGCTTTCCTGCGCTTCGAGGCCGGCGAATTGAGGAATGTCCAACGAGGTCCCGTTACCGGGGCAGCCGTACTCGTGAATCGCGCGCGGCCGCTCCGATGACATGTCCCGGCGGGTTGTCGCCTTACAGAGTCCCTCCGTAGCTGCCGCCATCCACCAGAATCGTCTGACCGGTCACGTAGCTCGCCGCCGGAGAGGAGAGAAAGACCACCACGTTGGCGAATTCCTCCGGCTCGCCGAGACGTCCAAGCGGGATGCCCGCCGCGCTGTAGCCCAGTGCCTTATCCAGCGGAATATTGTCCCGCTCGGCTCGTGATCGGGCGAGATCGATGATGCGGTCGGTGCGAGTCGGCCCCGGCCCGACGTTGTTGACCCGGATATTGTATTTTCCGAGCTCGTTGGCCATTGATTTGACCAGTCCGAGGACACCCGTACGGGCCGTGTTCGACAGGATCAAGTCTTGAAGCGGCTCTTTCACGGAGATGGACGTAATCGTCACGATGCTGCCGCCGTTGGTCCGCATGTGCGGCACAGCGGCCCGGCAGAGACGGATCGTGCTCAGCAAATTGAGCTCGATCGCCTTGACGAACGCATCGTCGTCGACGGTCTCGAACGAACCAGCGGGCGGTCCGCCGGCATTCGTCACGAGGATATCGAGCCCGCCGAAACGCGCGACGGTCGCGTCAATCGCGGCGTCGATCTCCTCGCGGCTTCGAACGTCGGTGACGAGCGGCAGAACCTCGGCGCCGGTCTGGGCGCGAATTTCCGCCGCGGCCGCCTCGATCCGTTCCTTGTCACGCGACACCATCGCGACCTTGGCGCCTTCGCGGGCCAGCCCGGTGGCAACCGCTCGACCGAGTCCCTTGCTGGCTGCGGCGACCAGCGCGACTTTATCGTTGAGTTGCAGATCCATGGTCGATCATCTCCTACTTGTACTTGGTTCCCCCGGTGATCTGCCGGGATTTTGCACTGGCCGAAGACTTGCTGAAATGGAGGAGGCTGCCGCCGAGGCAGCGTTGGGGCATTGTAGCATGCGGTCGTTCCTCCGCCGGTTGTGAAGATGAGTGACTGTGTGCATGGTATGATCGACATCGCGTTCATGTACCACACACCGGGTTTTGCGACCCGGAAGGTGGCCTCAATGAGTGAGGTTTGGTGAGCCGCAGCAACAGTCGCCGTAACGGCGCGGGTCGACCACGTTCGCGACGTTCCAACGGGCGCCGCTCGCGTTCCATCTCCCCGGCCATCATTCGGAACAAGAAAGCTCGCTCATCCGGCCGGTTCGGCCTGTTCACGCGCATCCTGGCTATTGGGAGCTTCGGCGTGCTCCTGGTCCTCATCCTGGGGATAGGCGTGGCAGCGGCGGCCGGCATCGGCGGCTGGTCGTACATCTCCGAAGGGTTGCCGAACGTCAATCAGCCAGCAACCGGCATTCAGTTCGAGACGACCAAGATCTACGACCGCAACTGGAAGCTGCTCACCGAGGTCTCCGACCCGCAGACCGGGTTTCGCACCGCCGTCGGCTATCAGGAGATTCTCGATCACATCACTCAGCAGCAAACTGACCCGAACCAGCCGCATCAAGCCTGGATCTTCGACGCCACGGTCGCGGCGGAGGACTCGACTTTCTGGACCAACCAGGGCGTCGACCCCACGGCCATTCTGCGCGGCGTGCTGATCAACTTCTCCGGGTCCGGGTCGTCGGGCGCGTCCACCATCACGCAGCAGTTGGTGCGAGCTCTCTATCCCGATCAGATCGGCTACGACCGTAGCTACACGCGCAAGATTCGCGAGGCGATTACGGCCTACCGATTCACCCAGCACTACTCCAAACAACAGATCCTCGAGATGTATCTGAACCACGTTTACTACGGTAATCGCTCGTACGGAATTGATGCCGCTTCGCAAACCTATTTCAACAAGCATCCGTGGAATCTCACGTTGGGTGAGGCTTCGATGCTGGCCGGGCTGCCACAGGCACCGAGCCTGTATGACCCGACGCAGAACTACGAGCTTGCCCGGGCGCGCCAGAAATACGTGCTCGATCAGATGGTCAAGCAGGGGATGATCACGCGGCAGCAATCGGATGACGCCTACGCTGAGCCACTGAACCCACAGTCACGAGTGGTGAGCACGGATGTCGCTCCGCATTTCGTGAACTATGTGAAGTACTACCTGGAGCAGAAATATGGCGCCGACGTCCTCTACCGCGGCGGTCTGACCGTGCGTACGACGCTCGATCTCAGTATGCAGGATGCGGCGCAGAAGATCGTCACCGACGGTGTAAAGCAAATGGCGCCCTACAACGCCGACAACGGAGCGCTGGTCGCCATTCTGCCCTCCACCGGGGAGATCGTGGCGATGGTGGGCAGCGCGGACTACAACAATGACTTGATCGATGGACAGGTCAACGTTGCGGTCCGTGAACGACAGCCTGGAAGCTCGATCAAGCCCATTACCTACCTCGCCGCGTTCGAGAAGGGGTGGAACCCGGGAACGGTCATTTTCGACTATGCGAAACAATGGCCGACTCCCGGTGCCCCAGAGCCGTTCTATGCCCCGCACGACTACACCTTCCAGAACTATGGGGCGGTGACGGTCCGTCAGGCTTTGGCAAATTCGCTGAACATCCCGGCCGTGCAGGCGCTTGACTACGTGGGTGTCACGAACATGATCGACCTGGCGCACCGGATGGGCATCCAGACCGGATTGTGGCGCGGGCCCAGTTTCTACGGGCTGGCGATCACGCTCGGCGGCGGAGAAGTGACCCCACTGGAGCACACCAACGCCTTCGCGACGCTTGCCAACAACGGTCGCTTCGTCCCCTACACGCCGATCATGGAGGTCAAGGATCGCAACGGAAATGACCTCTACAATCTCGACCGGGGAAACGCGTTCAAGGACGGTCAGCAGGTCGTCAAAGCCGAGCACGCGTATCAAATCACGAGCATTCTGACCGACAATCAGGCACGGTCGATGGTCTTCGGCACGCACACACCGCTGACGTTGCCTGAGCTCGACAACCGGCCCGCGGCGGCCAAGACCGGTACGACCGACGACAACCGCGACACCTGGACCATGGGCTATACCACCGACCTGGCGGTGGGAGTCTGGGTCGGAAACACGGACAACAGCCCGACGCGCGGATTAGATGGCGTGCAATCGGCAGCGCCGATCTGGCACAATTTTATGGTCAAAGTCCACCAAGATCCGGCTTTGGCCAAGACGCTACTTGCCCCTGACGGCAAACCTGTTCCGCCTGCCTTCCCGAAACCGCCTGGAATCATCGAGGGGCCGCTGTGCCAGGCGACCGGAAAGCTCCCGATCCCCGGTGCGAGCACCGTCACCGAAGTGCTGTCTAAAGGCGACGGCCCGACCTTGAAGTGCAACCAGGTGACGGACGATGAGAAGAAAGATCTGAAAGCGGCGCTGGCTGATGCGGCGAAAAATTCGCACTTCACGGCGCAAGGTCTCAGCTCGCTTCGAGCGTATGCCGCGATGGTCAACGTGCAGGACAATGGCTTCGACCAGCGCGTGACGACGCCGACGCCTGTTCCGACGCCATCTGGCCCGGTCACGCCGACACAACCGGCTGGAACCGCGCAACCCGGCACGCAGGGCCAGCCCACGCCAACGCCGGCCACAATCCCAACGCCAGGGCCATCGACCAGGCCGACACCTACGCCACGGACGCGGCCGCCGCGGACCCCAACGCCCGTCCCGCTTCCAACGACGCCGGGCTCACCGCCGACGCCCACGCCCAGCGCTCAGGCAGGTGACGGGCCGGATGGTCCGAGCGACCCTCGATATTTGTCTGGGGTTGGGTAGCCGTTGCGATGGTTTGTACACGGGTGAGTCGTAGCGGTTGAAGCGACAGTCTCGCGCGGAGAAGACGCGAAAAATCGCCCGGTTTCGGGCTAAGTGTGTGATATAGTACACAAACGTTCGAGGTCCCTGGCGACGCGGCGAGGGAGGACAGCGCGGCATGCTCACAGATTACGGTGTGATCGGTCTCATGTTCCTGTCGGCGGTAGCCATGGGAAGCATGTTGCTCGGCCTCGGTACGCTGGTTCGAACGCATCGCCCCAACCCCGCCAAACTCGAGCCCTATGAGAGCGGCGTTCCGCAGGTAGACCCGCCTCGTGGCCGCTACAACCCCCGCTTCTACGTCGTCGCCATCCTGTTCGTCGTCTTCGATATTGAAGCCATCTTCTTGTTCCCGTGGGCGGTGGCGTTCGACGCGCTGGGGCTGTACGGCTACATTCAGGCAGTCGTGTTCATCTGCCTTCTGCTGGTTGGCCTCCTCTATGAATGGAAGAAGGGGGCGCTTGAATGGGTGTAATCGAAGATCGCTTCGAAAAGAACATCCTGACGACAAGTGTCGACACCGTATTCAACTGGGCACGGCGATCGAGTCTGTGGTGGTTGCAGTTCGGCCTGGCCTGCTGCGCGATCGAGATGATCAGTGCCGCGATGCCGCGCTTTGACCTCGCCGAGCGATTCGGCATGCTCTATCGCGCGTCGCCGCGTCAGGCTGACCTGATGATCGTGGCCGGCACCGTAACCCGTAAGATGGCGCCGGTGGTTCGTCAGCTCTATGATCAGATGGCCGATCCCAAGTGGGTCATTAGCATGGGCAGCTGTGCCAACATTGGCGGTCCATTCGACACCTACGCGGTGGTTCAGGGCGTCGATCAGGTCGTCCCAGTCGACGTCTATGTCCCCGGTTGCCCGCCCCTGCCAGAATCGCTCTACTACGGCATCCTCGAGCTCCAGAATAAAGTGATCAAGTACGAGACGATCGCCAAGAAGCATGGCCAGGTTGAAGCCGAGGCCGATCGCGTGCGATCGCGCGAGGAAGCACAACTGGCGCTCGGTCCGCGCCGCTAGCGTCCTGGGGAAGCACGATATGAGTGAAGCGGACAATACAGCCCCGGCGCAGGTTCCGGTCGTTGATCCAATGTGGGCGACCGGCTATTGGGGGCCAACCGATCCGGAGCAGCATCCGGCGGTTCGCGCGGTGCGCGAGCGCTTCCCGGAAGCCTTCCGAGACGCGGCCAACTTTCGGGACGAGATGACGATCCGAGTCGAGCGGAGTCGCTTGCGGGACGTGATCGAATTCCTGCGGGACCAGCCTAGCCTGCGCTACAACATGTTGTCGGATGAGACCGCGGTTGACATGGTCCGGCTTCGTACCGAGCCCCGTTTCGACATCGTCGTTCAGCTCTATTCGATTCCGAACCGCGTGCGCCTGCGGGTCAAGGCCGGCGTCGACGATGGTGAGACGGTGCCGTCGCTGGTGCCAGTGCACGCGGCGGCGAACTGGCTGGAGCGCGAGGTCTACGATATGTTCGGCATCGTGTTCGAAGATCATCCCGATCTGCGGCGCATTCTTCTGGCGGATGACTGGGATGAAGGTCATCCGTTGCGGAAAGACTATCCATTGCGTGGGTTCCGCGAGTACGTGCAACCGGGATTCGATGCGGCGGCCCCGCGGGTTCGCTCCAGACTCCGGAGACGGTAACCATCATGGTCATTGATTTCACGCACGCGACGCCGGTCGAGATCAGCGAGGAGCGACAGCTCACCGAGTCGCGACGCGAGATGGTCCTGAACATGGGGCCGCAGCATCCAAGCACGCATGGTGTATTGCGCGTGCTGCTGACGCTTGACGGTGAGGTGATCACCGGGTGCGACCCGATCATCGGGTATCTGCATCGGGGCGTCGAAAAGCTAGGCGAATCGCACCGCTACTCACAGTTCGTTCCGTGGACCGACCGCACTGATTACGTCGCCGCGCCGTCGAACAATTTGGGCTACGTTCTGGCGGTCGAGAAGCTGATCGGCATCGAAGCGCCGGAGCGGGCGCAATACTGGCGCATGATCATGGCGGAGTTGACGCGGATCGCGTCACATCTTGTCTGGCTGGGAACACACGCACTCGACATCGGCGCTCTCACCCCCTCACTCTATTGCTTCCGCGAGCGGGAGATCATTCTTGACATCTTCGAGCGGTTCTGCGGTGCCCGGCTGACGACCAATATGATGGAGATCGGCGGATTCTCGCGCCCGTTGCCGCCGGACCTGCCCGACATGGTGCGGACGTTCGTCGAGGTTTTCCCGGCTGGGCAGAAGGACTACGAGACACTCCTGTCGAAGAACCCGATCTGGCTGTCGCGTACTCGTGGCGTCGGCGTCGTCGAACCGGACGTCGCGATCAGTTACGGTCTGACCGGTGCCTGCCTGCGTGGTTCAGGAGTCAACTACGATGTGCGCAAAGCACAGCCGTATCTCCTGTACGACCGAATGGATTTTGACGTTCCGCTCGGAACGCACGGCGATGTCTACGATCGCTATCTGGTGCGCATGGAAGAGATGCGACAGGCGATTCGGATCATCCAGCAATGCCTGGATCAGGTTCCGACCGACGGACCGATGTCGGCCACGGAGTCGAACTACGTCATCCCGCCGCACCAGAACGTGTTACGCACCGCCGAAGACATGCAGCGGCATTTCATTTGGGTCATCAAGGGGTTCTCGCCACCGAAGGGCGAGGTCTATCAGGCGATCGAGCATTCGAAGGGAGAGTTGGGCTACTACATCGTGAGTGATGGCTCTCCGATCCCGTACCGGATGAGACTGCGCACTCCCGACTTCGTGAATTTGCAGTCCCTGCCGTACATGGCTCAGGGGGCGATGCTGGCCGATATCGTTGCCATGATCGGCACGATCGATATCGTCCTCGGCTCGGTCGATCGGTAGTGTCTACTTTCCCCCGATCTGATGGACGAAATGTATGATCGGGGATAGAATGCTTCAGGGTACGGAGCGCCCGGTGCGCTCCGTTGTCATGTGATCCGATCCACTCCTGCATTTTGTCGCGCGACGTTACGAGGCTGTAGTCACGGGCGGACGACATGTATGAGCATTTGATCTCGAGCTATATCGTCAGCTTCATCGTTCTGAGCGTCCTCCTCGGCGCTATGGCATATATGACCTGGTTTGAGCGCAAAGTGCTGGCGCGCCTGCAGGATCGCCTGGGGCCGACACGCAGCGGTCCCTTCGGATTGCTGCAGCCGCTGGCCGACGGGGCGAAGCTGCTGGCAAAGGAAGACATCGTACCCGCGAACGCGGACCGGCTGATCTTCCTTGTCGCGCCAGTCGCCTCGTTCATCCTGGCTCCCCTCGGCGCCGCAGTCATCCCATTTGGCAACTCCATCACCGTCTTCGGCCATCACGTGAACCTGTACGTCTCCAACATCAACATCGCGGCGCTGTATGTTCTCGCGCTGTCGTCAATGGGCGTCTACGGCATTATCCTCGGAGGCTATGCGTCCGGGAATCGATACTCATTGCTGGGTGCCCTGCGTTCCGCGGCTCAGGTGGTCAGCTACGAAGTCGTCCTCGGGCTTTCCCTTATCGGCGTCTTCATCCTGTCGGGGTCGTTGAGCCTGCTGGACATCGTCCACGAACAGCAGCGAACGCTGACGTTCGGCCCGCTGCAGGTTCCGAACTGGTATATCCTGAGCCAGCCGCTGGCCTTCGGACTCTTCCTGATCGCGGCGGTCGCCGAAACCAACCGCTCACCGTTCGACCTGCCTGAAGCCGAGACCGAGCTCATCGGCGGTTTCCACACCGAGTATTCCGGCTTCCGTTTCTCCTTCTTCTTCCTGGCCGAGTACATCAACATGATCGTCGTGTCGCTCATTGCCTCGACGCTGTTTCTGGGTGGTATCGATGGCCCGATCGCGTCGGGCGTCTGGTGGCTTCTCGCCAAGGCGCTTGTCTTCCTGTTCTTCTACGTCTGGCTGCGGGCGACGCTTCCACGATTCCGCTATGATCAGTTGATGGGTTTGGCCTGGAAGGTGCTGCTGCCATTGGTCTTGCTGAATATCGCACTGACAGGCTTGATTCGGCTTTTCGGAATCCACGCGATTTAGCCGGGGTGGTGAGCGCAGTGTGTTGCGGCAGAACGACGAGCCACACGTTCGCGGCAATGGGGTAAGGAAGAGACGATGTCCGCGCAAGTCGTAGTCTTCGACATACTCGGGATCATTGCCGTGGTGTCGGCGCTGGGCGTCGTGCTGGCGCGCAATCCGGTCCACAGCGCGGTGTCGCTCGTGCTGACCTTCGTGAATGTGGCCGGAATTTACATCATCCTCCGCGCCGAATTCCTGGCGGCGGTCCAGGTTATCGTCTACACCGGCGCTATCCTCGTGCTGGTTCTCTTCGTCATCATGTTGGTGCATCAAGAAGATCTTCCGGAATTCCATGGCGGGCAGCCGGTCCAGCGGTTAATGGGCTTCATCCTGGGTCTGATTCTGCTCGGCGAGGTAGCCGCGGCCATCCTGACCCGAAGTGCACTCGGTCAAACCGGCCCCTGGACTCCGCAACAGGTCGCTTCGGTTGGCGGCAACGTGCAGGCCATCGGGCAGGTTCTCTACTCGGGGTACGTTCTGCCAATCCAGGCGACGGCGCTGGTGCTGCTGGTCGCAACGATCGGCGCATTGGCGCTCGCCAGACCGGACGTGGCCAAAGCCACGACGGGAATGGCGCGGCAGGTGCTGACCATCTCACTGGCGCACCCACGCGGCGACACGGAAGAGGAAACATACGAGATTCCGGCACTTCCGGAGGGAACCGTGGTCAAGCCGGAAGCCGGCGATCGTGAGCTCGTCATGGCCAAGTCGAGTGACGAGTTCGTCGATCATCCAGCCTGGGGGGAGCGTCGAGGCAAGTGAACCACCTGACTCCAGACTACTTTCTATTTCTCAGCGCGGCGCTGTTCATCATTGGCATGATCGGGGTGCTGACGCGCCGCAACGTGCTCGTCATCTTCATGTGCATCGAATTGATGCTGAACGCGGTCAACATCAGCTTCATCGGGTTTGCCTGGGAGCAGAATTCGATGGTCGGCCAGGCATTCGCCTTGTTCGTCATCGCGCTGGCCGCGGCCGAAGCCGTCATCGGACTCGGCATCATCATGGCGCTGTCACGACGGCGCGATACGGTCGACGTCAACGCTGTGCGCGATCTACGTGAGTAGCGCGCACCGGAGCTCGAACGTGAAGAGGGGCAAACGCTGATGGAGCACTGGCTGTTCTTGATACCACTGGCGCCGCTGGTCGCCGCGGTAGTCAATTTCATGTTCGGCCGCTGGTTCATCAAGAATTTCGCATCGTGGATCGCGATCGCGGCAGTCGCGGCATCGTTTGGGCTGAGCCTTGCCGTTTTCTTTCAGATTCGCTCGAACGAAGAGTTGATCACCCAGCATCTGTACACCTGGATTCCGGCGGGAACGTTTCACATACCAGTGACACTCCAGGTCGATCAGTTGACGGCCATCATGCTCCTGGTCGTCTCATTCGTCAGCCTGCTGGTGAACATCTACTCAGTCGGGTACATGCATGGAGATCCGGGCTATTATCGGTTCTTCGCGTACCTGCCGTTGTTCGTCTTCTCGATGCTCATGCTGGTCCTGGCGGATAACTACCTGCTCCTCTTCGTTTTCTGGGAGGGCGTGGGACTCTGCTCCTACCTGCTCATCGGATTCTGGTATCGACGACGATCCGCGGCGCAAGCGGCCAAAAAAGCGTTCATCGTCAACCGCATCGGCGACCTTGGCTTCACCGTCGGAATTCTGTTCATCTTCACGCACTTCCATACGCTCGAATACACGAAGATCTTCTCGTCGCTGGGGACGGTGGGTGGGTCGACCCTGACGCTCATCTCACTGCTCCTTTTCACCGGAGCCATCGGCAAGTCGGCACAGATTCCGCTCTTCGTCTGGTTGCCGGATGCGATGGAGGGCCCGACGCCCGTCTCCGCGTTGATCCACGCCGCCACCATGGTGACGGCCGGCATCTTCATGGTCGCGCGCTCATACCCAATTTTCGAGGCGTCGACCAACGCGATGGAGGTCGTCGCGATCATCGGCGCCGCCACGGCCTTCGTGGCCGCCACGATCGCGGTCACGCAATACGACATCAAGAAGGTGATCGCGTACTCAACAGTGAGCCAGTTGGGCTACATGGCCTTCGCGTTGGGTGTCGGTGCCTGGGTGCCGGCCATCTTCCACCTCTTCACCCATGCCTTCTTCAAGGGCCTGCTCTTCCTGGGAGCCGGGAGCGTCATCCACGGCATGCACGACGAGCAGGACATGCGCCGCATGGGCAACCTCAAGAAGTACATGCCCGTTACGTACTGGACCTTTCTTATCGGCGCACTGGCAAACGCCGGGCTCTTTCCGCTCGCCGGGTTCTGGAGCAAGGATGAAACGATCGCCGGTGCCTGGGCCTCGAATCACCGCATTATTGCGGTAACGGGTCTGGTTGCCGCCTTCTTCACGGCGCTCTACATGATGCGCGTCGTCTTCCTGACGTTCCACGGCAGCGAGCGGTTTGATACCACGCATATTCATCCGCATGATCCGCCGTGGTCGATGAAGGCGCCGTTGATTCTGCTGGCGATTCCCGCGTTGCTGGTCGGCGTGATCGTCGGCTGGCCACCGGATAAGGGCTGGTTCCATACCTTCCTCGAGCCGGTCTTCGCGGCCGGTAAGCCGCCCATCGAGATCTCGACGGCGACGACGTATGGCCTGGCCATTACCTCCACGATCGTCGTGCTGGCTGGCATCGGCATCGCCTATCTGGCGTACATCCGGGGCACGATCAGCCCGCGCGAATGGGCGAAACGACTGGGCCCGGCGTATCAGTTGGCGGCGAATCTCTGGTATTTCGACGCGATCTACGAGCGTTTCATCATCCACCCGCTGTATTTGTTCTCGGTCTTCTTGTGGCGAGTGGTGGACGTCCAGATCATCGACGGCACCGTCAACGGGGTCGCGACGGCCGTGTCGTATACCAGCGAACGCTGGCGACGCGCTCAGACAGGATTGGTCTCGAATTACGCCCTGGCCATCGCGCTCGGCGCCGTCATCATCGTCGGGGCATTCCTGATATTTGGGAGCAACCTCTTTCAGTAGCCGGTAGGAGAGCGTAGTGAACGGTATTCCGATACTCAGTTTAATAACCTACGCACCCGCCGTCGGCGCCTTGATTATTTTCTTCTGGCCGCGTGCGTCGTCGAACGCCGCGCGCTGGATCGCGCTGCTGAGTGCCAGCGTCTCCTTCATCCTGTCGATTGCCATGATCGGTTCCTTCAACACCAGCTTGCCGTCGATGCAGGTATCGGGCACGCCGCAGTTCCGTGAATATGCCAACTGGCTACCGAGGGTCGGGGTGTCCTACCTGCTCGGTGTCGATGGCATCAGCGCGCTCTTGATCGTCCTGACGACGCTATTGATGATCGTGGCGATCATCGCGTCATGGCAGCCGGTCGATCGCCGGGTTCGCGAGTACATGATCGCGATGCTGCTGCTGGAAACCGGTATGCTGGGCGTCTTCGTCAGCCTCGATCTCTTCCTCTTCTACATTTTCTGGGAGATCATGCTGATCCCGATGGCGCTGCTGATCGGTATCTGGGGCAGCTCCAATCGGGTCTATGCCTCCGTGAAGTTCTTTCTGTACACGCTGGCAGGAAGCCTTCTCATGTTGGTTGGCATCGTCGCCACGTATCAGTCGTACTTCAACCAGACGGGAATCCGAACGCTGAATGTGCTGGAACTCGCAAAGGGCACATACAGCCACAACTTCCAGATGTGGGTCTTCGCGGCCTTCTTCATCGCCTTCGCCATCAAGGTGCCGATGTGGCCGTTCCATACATGGCTTCCCGATGCCCACGTCGAGGCGCCGACGGCCGGTTCCGTGATTCTGGCGGGCGTTCTGCTGAAGATGGGCGGCTACGGCATGCTTCGCTTCAACCTGCCACTGTTCCCAGATGCCGCCAGGACGTGGCAACCCTATATCATCATCCTGTCGATCATCGCGATCATTTATGGCGCGCTGGTCGCGCTTGTCCAACCGGATCTCAAGAAGCTGGTTGCGTACTCGTCAGTCAGCCACATGGGCTTCGTAACGCTCGGCATCTTCGCCTTCAACGCGCAGGGGCTGTATGGCGCGATGATCGTCATGATCAGTCACGGTCTGGTGACCGGCGCGCTCTTCCTGCTGGTCGGCATGATCTACAACCGCGGACACACGCGCCTGATTCGAGCGTTCGGCGGGCTGGCGACGAACATGCCGGTCTACGGAGCGTTCTTCGGCTTCTTCATGCTGGCGTCGATCGGCTTGCCGGGCCTGATCCGGTTTCATCGGCGAATTCCTGGCCATGCTTGGTGGATTCCAGGCCTATCGCTGGGCCGGTATTGCCGCATGCCCGTGGTGATCCTGGCGGCCTGGTACATGATGTGGATGTTCCAGCGCGTGGTCTGGGTGCGGGCCCCGGTGAGCCGCCCGATGCGAACGATCCCGAGTTGCGTGTCGCCGTCCACCGGTTCACAAGAGCATGGCTCCACGCCGATCATGGGCGGATCCGGTCACGACGAGCACTTCATCGATCCGCGCACGTTCCACGACATCGACTGGAAAGAGATCATCACGCTGGCACCGCTGGCGGCTCTGACGATGTGGATCGGTGTCTATCCGCGACACGATCATGCAGATCATGAAGCCGGCGCTCGAGGCGATTCTCAAGCCGTTCGGCGGCAGTGGTTTCTAGCGTTTGACGGTGACTCAGGTCCCGCGACCCTGTTCGTCTGACAGCGGTGTGGTCGCGAGGTGAAGGAGTAACGGCGTGCCGTTGTCGTTCGTACAGCCGGACTGGATGCTTGCTGGTTCCTGAGCTCGATCGTGCTGGGGACGGCGATCTTGGTGCTTGCCGGCGACGTGCTCCTGCCGCGACGCAACAGCCTGCACTGCCTGGCTTGCGCTGACCGGGCTTTGGCGCCGCGCTTGCCGCTAACCTGCTGATCGACTGGAACGCTGGCACGACGACCTTTCGGGGCATGTTCCGCGGCCGATTACTTCTCGCTCTTCGTCAATATCATCGTTCTCTCGGCCGGCATCATGTCGATCATGATCGCGACCTCCTACGTGCAAGGGAATGATGAACCGGGCAACATGCCGCTGCCCGAGTATCTGGCGCTGCTCCTCTTCTCGATCCTCGGCACGATGCTGGTCGGCGCGGCCGGCGATCTGCTGATGATCTTCATCGGCATCGAAATGAGCTCGCTCGCGATCTATGTGCTGACCGGATTCGCGCGAAACCGAATCACCTCGATCGAAGGCGCGCTGAAATACTTCCTGCTTGGAGCCTTTGCGACGGCGATTCTGATCTACGGTATGGCCTGGATTTACGGGGCGACCGGGACCGACCAATCTGACGGACATTGCGACGCGACTGCGCCCGATGATCGCCGGTGAATCCGAAGCTCGAGCCGTCGCTGCTCCTGGCGTTGCTGCTGCTCGCGGTTGGTCTTGGCTTCAAGATCGCGGCGGTTCCGTTTCACATGTGGACTCCGGACGCCTACCAGGGCGCGCCGACGCCGGTGAGCGGGTACATGTCGGTGGTCCCGAAGGTGGCTGGTTTCGCCGCGATGGCCCGGATCCTGGTGCAGGCGCTCGGCCCGATGAGCGACAGCTGGCTCACCCTCATCTCGATTCTTGCGATCATCACGATGGTCTACGGCAACGTGGTGGCGATCGCGCAGCGCGACGTCAAACGCATGCTCGGTTACTCGTCGATTGGCCACACCGGCTACATGCTGGTCGCGCTCGCCGCGTACGGGGGCCTCAAACCGGGCGATCAGAGTGTCAGCAGCTTGCTCTTTTATCTATTCGCGTACTCGTTCATGAACATCGGCGCATTTGGCGTCGTCACCTGGCTGCAGCATCGCGGTCACGGCGTCGATCTGGACGACTTCGCCGGTCTCGGATCACGTAGCCCACTCGCGGCGCTCGCGATGACCGTCTTCATGCTGTCGTTGATGGGCATGCCGCCGCTGGTTGGCTTCTATGCGAAGTACTACGTCATCCTGGCGGCCATCCAGAGCAACATGACGTGGCTGGCGGTGGTCATGGTACTGATGAGCGCCGTATCGGCCTTCTTCTACCTGCGTGTGGTGGCGGTGATGTATTTCAACGAGCCTATTCGTCAGTGGCAGGCGCGGAGCACGCCACTCCTTGGCGTAGGGCTTGGTCTGATGGCCTTTGCCACGGTCGGGTTCGGGCTCTTCTCAAACTCGGTGCTGGATCTGGCACAGAAATGGGTTCAGGCGTTCTCGTAACGGCTCGTCGTCATAGCCGCACGATTTCCCCTTCGCGCGCCACGCCAAAGCCTGAACGCTCGACGTCAGCCAGAGCGCATCGATCACCCCGTATCAGCGGGTTGCTCTGATTGAGATGAATGAAACGGATCTTCCGGCGCCCGCTGCCTGGCAGGTTCGCGAAACGGGTCAGGCTCGCCGCGATCATGGGGTGCTTGATCGTGCTCAAATCTCTTCCCGGTAGCTCGTCCCCGGTCATGAAGGTGCCATCGAGATAGGCGACATCGACGCTCTCCAGCACGTCCTCGATACGGATTCCAATCCCTTCCCAGGCGTCCCAGCCGGTGATGTCGGGGATGAACAGTATTGCGCGCGACGGACCGTCGATCCGAAACCCGACCGTCTCAGAGTATTCGTCGCGATGCGGAACAATGAGCGGCGTGACGTGAAGATCCCGCTCAAGCGCGACAGCCACACCGTCTCGCAGGGGTCTCATTTCGACGTTCTCCAGCGCGATGAGCTGCTCCCACGGTCCATTCGATTTCAGGAACTGCTCGAGTCGCGGCATGGCGTAGACCGGGGTCCGGCGTGCGTTCATGCCTTCGATGCCGAGGTGCATGAGGCCCGTGTAGTGGCCAATGTGCGCGTGGGTGAGGTAAATGGCGTCGAGGCCCGGAACGTCCAACCGTGGAGCGACGACATCCAGACGGTGTAGCTGATCCTTGAAGTCCGGCGTGGCGTCGAAGAGCCAGCGTCGCCCGCTGCGCGGATCGATCAGCGCCAGACAGGTGGCCAATCGACGGAGCGATGGGTCATCCCAGGCGGGAGAGGTTCGGTCACCCGCCTGGGGATAACCTGCGTCCTGCGCGATGCCCAGCACGATCGTGTAGGGGATTGACGAGTCGCTCACGTGCAGTTCTCTCCATCAGCTACATCGGAACGGTTTCGGGACCGGAATCGACGAGAGACTGTAGCACACGTGATGTCGTCAAGGAGTGTCAAGCGACTCCCAGCGACAACGACCCATGGCTGCATACCGACCCCTGTCTACGCTGCAAAGTCGTGGAGCAGGCCGGCTGCTCCTTCGTTCTGTTGACGTGATCCAAATCGACAGGAGCGTGACTCCGCGTGCGACGCCTTGTGCCTGGACGTCGTTTGCCGGTCGTGGGTCGTTGGCATGCAGTGCATCGCGGCAGGAGCAGCGTGTGTTCTCGCCTGCGCTGCTCGGGCGGCAGGGCACGGTGAATGCTTCGAAGGTCGTTCAGGAATCAATCCGAAGCCGTTGCCGCGTCGTCAGAGCGGCCGCCCACGGATCGCCATCATGCTGGAGACGTTCCGGCACGGTCCGCAGCGTGAACTGAGCGGGGCTGATCTTGCCGCGTTCAACCTCGTCCCAGGACAACGGCGCTGAAACGGGCGCCCCGGGGCGCGCTCTCAGGGTATAGGGCGCCGCGGTGTTCCGGGCGATGCTGTTCTGGGCGTGGTCGATCGTCACGACATCGCCTTTATGGGTGCCGCCGCTGGCCGTCGCGATCTGTTCGGGATGGCTGGACTCCAGCCGTCGGGCGACCTCGTGGACCCATTCGCGGACCACGTCATAGGGGTGCTCCGGTTCGAGCGGGACGAATACGTGCACTCCGGTGGCGCCACTCGTCTTGAGGAAGGACGTGAGGTTGCTCTTGGCCAACTCGTCGCGCACCAGCAACGCGGCTTCGAGGACTCGGCCAAAACCGACTTCATCTCCGGGATCGAGGTCGAAGACGGCCCAATCGGGGCGCGCCAGATCATCGGCCCGCGACAACCACTGGTGGATCTCAATGGTTGAGTGATCGACGAACCAGACCAGTGCTGCCTCGTCATCAACGATAGGAACGGTGATCGGTTCCCGGCGTGTCTCGGGCTGGTAGGCAACTCCACGAAGCCACTCGGGGGCATTGTCGGGCCGGTCACGCCGCCAGAATCCCGGGCCGTCGATACCGTTGGGATAGGCACGGAGCGTCAACGGACGATTCTTCAGGTACGGCAGAATCGTGCCGGCGATCGCGCGATAATAGTCGAGCGCATCGCCTTTGGTCAGGCCATCGTCCGGCCAGTACACCTTGTCGAGACTGGTGAGGCGAATCGAACGACCGTCGATCGTTTGCTGGTCCGAGGTCTTCTTCGGCATGTGACCTCCGAAACCTCCAGGTAGACACAATCTCGCCGGCAGCCCGCGGCTCAGCCGAGATGACGCCGGAAGACTTGGCCCATACGCTTGAGTCCCTCGCTCACCTGATCCGGAGGCAACGTCGAGAATCCGAGACGGAATGTCGGCTTTGGTTCCCAATCGGTGTAGAAGCAGGAGCCTGGGTTGTAGAGCGCGCCGTTCCGGGCACATTCTTTGACCAACTCGTCCGCGTTGGCGCCGCCCGGCAGCGTGACCCAGATAAAGAAGCCGCCGTCCGGTTGAGTCCAGTGCGTTCCGCGCGGCATTTCTCGTTCGAGACATTCGAGCATGAAGTCGCAGCGCGCTCCATAATCCGTGCGCGATTGGGCGATATGCTCATCGAGCCAGCCGTCTTCACACGCGTAGACGATCGCGCGCTGCACCATGCGGTCGCTCTGGATGTCGACGCCTTCTTTGGCGTACATGAACCGAGTCATCAGCTGTTGCGGAGCGACCATCCAACCCATCCGTAGCGCGGGAGCGAGCGTTTTGGAGAATGTGCCGAGGTAGATCACCTCCGGTCCCAGCCCGCGTAACGTGCCGTGGTCACCACCGTGAAACCAGAGCTCGCCGTAGGGATCGTCTTCGATAATGGGCACGCCATATCTGCGGGCCAGCGCGACGACCTGCTGACGCCGTTCCCGGCTCAGCGAGATTCCGGTTGGGTTCTGAAAGGTCGGAATAAGATACATGAACTTCGGCGTGGGAGTCGAGCTGAGTGCCTTTTCGAGCTCGTCGATGATGATCCCCGCCTCATCGACCGGCACCGGAAGGTACTCCGCTTCGTAGACTTCGAAGATCTGGAGCGCGCCGAAATAGGTTGGAGCCTCCACGATGACCCGGTCGCCCGGTTCGAGGAAGAGCTTGGCGCATAGCTCCAAACCCTGCTGGGATCCATTGGTGATCAGAATGTCCTCCGCGGTCACGTCGACGCCACGATGACGCATTCGGTCGGCGATCAACGCTCGCAGGGGTTCGTGGCCCTGATATTCACCGTAATACATCGTGCTCGGGTCGACAGTCCGCCAGGCCCGAGTAATGGCCGCTTCGAGTCGCTCGAGAGGCAGGCATTCAACTGGCGGGGCGCCCCCGGCGAAGGGGATGATATTGGGATGATCTTCAGGTTCCCCGAACTTGAACGTCACTGAAGAACGGATGTACGCCGCTCGTCGCGCGAGCCGGCCCTCCCAATCGATCGCCACCGTTGTTCCCTCTCACCCTGCCCGTAGTTTCAGGAGCCCGTTTGGTCAGTCACTTCAATTTCGAGACGTTTGTTGATCCGACCCTTGCTTCTCGTTCCGATGACTCTGATTCCGCCGACTTCCCGCGTGTTGTGAACATGGGTGCCACCGTCGGCCTGCAGGTCTAATCCTTCGATCTCGACCACGCGAACTTCTTTGATCCCATCCGGCAGCAGATTGATCTTGGTGCGGATAAGGTCGGGAATCTGAAACGCTTCTTCGCGCGGCAGCGAACGCCATGAAACCGGCAAGCCCGCCTCGATCGCTTGGTTCGCGAGTTCCTCGATATGGGCGACCCGTTCCGGGTTGAGGTCTTCGAGTTCGAAGTCCATGCGCGCCTTGTCGGTGCCCATGTTGCCGCCGGTGACCTGTGCGCCGTACTCGCGGAAGACCGTACCGCACAGGACATGCAACGCCGTGTGCGTGCGCATCAGTTTGTAGCGCGGCTCCCAGTCGATCACTCCGTGCACGGTGGTGCCGGGGTCTGGGGCTTCTCCACCTTCGATCGTATGGACGACGTTGCCCCCGGCCTTGCTGACCTTGGTCACGCGCCAGGTCGCATCACCCGCGTTCAGAGAGCCGGTATCGCACGGTTGGCCGCCGCCGCCAGCGTAAAACGCGGTCTGATCGCAGAATGACCTGACCCGACTCGTCGACGGCCTCGACGACCGCGTCGAACTCGCGCAGGTAGCTGTCGCTCATGTAGAGCAGGTCGGTCACGAAGCTTCTCCTCACCGGTGATGTGACGGTCGCGACTTCGAATCTTAGAGAGGCCCGATTAAGCATGTCAAGTAAGGCCGGTGCGTGTGATGTTTCAGGAGCCAGTTTCTCTGTGATCGTGGGGCGCTGAAGTTAGAGGGCACTGCCTCTGCGGATTGGCAGATTGGCGGGCCCAGGCTATGGTGTGGGCAATTTTTGTGGGAGGTCGTCTCAGACGCCCATAACGTGAGAAACTTAGGCAGGCGCAATGGCGCGTCTGACGAACAATCGATTTGCTGCAAGGGGAACGACAACGCATGCCGCGTCCGAGAATTAGGGCTATCCCACTCGGTGGAGTTGGTGAAGTTGGCAAGAACCTCACGGTTGTCGAATACCGGGGTGATCTCGTCATCATCGACTCGGGGGCGAAGTTCCCCGAAGATGAGATGCGGGGCATCGATCTCATCGTGCCAGACATCAGCTACGTTCTGGAGCGAATCAGCAAATTCCGAGGAATCCTGCTGACCCACGGTCACGAGGACCACATCGGAGGATTGCCGTATCTCCTGCCTCTCCTTAAAGCGGTTGCTCCGGTACCGATTTACGGCTCCGCCCTGGCTATAGCCTTCACCGAGGCGAAGCTCGATGAGGCGGGTGTTCTCGCTATGGCCGATCTCCACGTCATCGAACCGGCCAAGCGTTATCGATTCGGGAAATCCTTCGAGGCTGAGTTCATCAACGTTACCCACAGCATTCCCGGGAGCTTTGCCATCGGCCTCAAAACCCCCCTCGGATGGGTCGTTCACACCGGCGACTACAAGTTCGACCCCACGCCACCGCTCGGTCAACCAACCGATGAGGCTCGCTTGCGCGAGATTGGCGACGAAGGCGTCGTGCTCCTGTTGACGGACGCCGTGCGAGTCGAACGCCCGGGCCACACGCCGTCAGAAGCCGTCGTGAGCGAGACGCTGTACCGGGTAATCGGAGAGGCGAAGGGCCGCGTGGTCCTTACGACCTTTGCGTCCAACATCACGCGACTCGATCAGGCGATACGAGCCGGATACCGTCACGGGAGAAAGGTCGCGGTCTCGGGCCGCAGCATGGAGCAGAGCACCCGGATCGCGATGAATCTTGGCTACATGAATCCACCCGACGGCGTTCTCGTTCCAATTGACGTCGCGATGAAACTGCCGCCGAAACAGGCGCTGATTCTGACGACCGGCAGTCAGGGTGAAGCCGGGGCAGCGCTCGCGCGGGTGGCCAGCGGGGAACACCAGTTCATTCGCCTGTCGAAAGGCGACACGGTCATCTTTTCGGCTACACCGGTGCCCGGGAACGAAGAGAGTGTCTCGCAGACCATTGACCTGCTCTTTAAGCGGGGTTTCGATGTGATCTATTCGGCGCTTGAGCCGACGATCCACGTGTCCGGCCATGCCAGCCGTGAAGAGCTGAAGCTCATGCTGCGCCTGATCCGGCCGCGATTCGTCATGGCGATCCACGGCGAATACCGTCATCTCTCCCTCTACCGGCAGCTGGCGCTCGAGCAGGGTCTCAACGACAGCCAGATCTTTGTGGCGGAGCTTGGCGGAATTTTCAGCTTTGGGCGTGATTTCGGCCGGCGTGAAGGGCTGGCCAAGAGCGGCTCGGTGCTGGTCGACATCATCAACAACCGGCAGGTCATTCTGCGAAACCGCGACGAGATTGCCGCAAGCGGCTTCATCGTCGCCAACCTTCTCGTGGATCACGAAAGTCGCCAACTCATCACCGGGCCGACGATCACGGCCCAGGGGCTCGATGGTCAGATCGACCCGAAGGTGCTGCGCCGGGCCGAGGAGGAACTCCAGAAATTCCTGGAGCGTCGCCAGAAGGGTGGATTCAGCACCGGGTACCTGGTGAGCCGCACCAAGGGCGTACTGAGCCGCCAGATCTACCGCCAGACGAAGATGCACCCGTTGATTTTGCCGGTGGTCAGCGAGCTCTAGCGAGAGTCAGTGGCTTCGCGTCAGGCTCTCAGACAGATCAGCGCGTTTTGGCGATGATGACCGCGATGGCCGCCAGAATCGTGATGATCGACGCGCTGATTCCAACCGCTTGAGGCCGGCCAAAGCGACGACGTAGCGGACCCATCAATCCGAGCACCGGAATAGTGAGCAACGCCGCGATGACGTGCGAAACCGGCATCACGTGCGGGTGCTGGATGTAGAGTATGACGCCCATGATGATCTGGACTCCTAGAAGTGCGTGAGCAGTTCCCGTGACCCACGCCGGAAGTCCTTTGCGCTTGGCGAGCACGAACGAGAGAATCGCAATGGCGAGGTAGAGAACGACGAGAAGCTCGCCAAGCCCACCATGTGCCGCAGTCATTGACATCCATTCCTTTCAACCCATGATATTTGCGCCCGCGGAGGCGTCGATGATTCCGGGCCGCCCGCGGGATGATCTTACCGTGAGACAACCCCCTGCGCGATGCGCACTCTGGATCAGATACCGCTCAGACGCGGCGCGAACATCCATCTCCAGGCTCGCCGGGCGAGAAATTTGCCGCCGGTTGCCGTGCGCGTGAAATAGCGCGTCGCCACCGAGAACGTACCGAGCAAGACCACCACGAGTGCGTAAGGAATGGTGATGATCCGTCGAGGGTGGAGGAGCGGCGCTCCACCGGTGCCCAGATCACGCAGCAGATGTGAACCCACGCCGACGAGCGCGGCCAGTCCAGTATGCTGTTCCGGCTTCCACCGCTCGACGAGTACGGCGACGATCAACGGTGTGAGGACCGAATGGGACGCCGGCCGCTGATCCATCGTCATACAGCGTGTGAGCCGAAACGAGCGGGCGGCGAGCACGTGATCGAGGTCGATGACGACCGAGCTAAGGAGACTAATGCGCAAGAACCCCCAGCGATCACGTACGTAGGGCAGAATTGGCAGTGACACAGCCATTGCAGTCCCGAGGTGACAAAGCCCGTCGAACAGTCCGCGCCGTGGAGAGCCGTCGTAGGCCGATTCCCAGCGCCGGTGCCAGGCGCCGGTCGCCAGAGCCGCAATGACGGCGCCGACTGCCAGTGACGGCTGCATCCAACGAATGGCGAAGCTCAGTAGCTGACGCTTCAGGGAGACGTGGTGTGTCGCCGCGTGTTTCACGTGCATTCCGTCGAACCACCTTTGAATTTGTCTGGCTTGAAAGGAATACCGCCAAAAATGACAGACACTCCGACCGGTCGTAACCGGGCCGTAATCCTACTCTCTGGAGGACTCGATAGCACGACCGCCGCGTGGTTGGCCAGAGCCAGCAATTTCGATCTGTACGCCCTTACCTTCGACTACGGCCAGCGACACCGCAAAGAGGTTGATGCCGCGGCGCGCGTGGCTGCAGCGGTCAGTGTCAAGCAGCATCAGACCGTCCGCATCAACCTGGGCGATTGGTCGGCCTCTTCGCTCACCGGCCAGGGCGAGATTCCAACCGAGCCTGCCGGCGGCATCCCGTCGACCTGGGTTCCGGCTCGCAACCACATCTTCCTCGCGATTGCCTCAGGGTATGCCGAGGTTGTGGGAGCGAGCGCGATCTTCATCGGCGTGAGCGAAGTCGACTATTCAGGGTACCCGGACTGCCGTGGTGCGTTTCTGGACGCGTTTCAACGCGCGGCGGATCTGGCAAGCAAGCAATTCGTCGAGGAGGGGAAGAGCATCTCGGTACTGGCGCCCTTTCTTCACCTAAGTAAGTCTGGAATCGTGAAATTGGGCCTGTCGCTTGGGGTCGACTACGGCCTGACCTGGTCCTGCTATCAGGGCGGAGACGTTCCGTGCCGGGTGTGCGACTCGTGCCGTCTCAGAGCGGCGGCATTTTCGGACCTGGGCGAGAACGACCCGCTACTCAGCCCTGCCGGATGATCGGCATTTCCTCCGCGGTCAGCCAAGCGGCGGTAGTGGAATCTGGCCACCCGAGTTGACGATCTCGATGAGCGTAATCTCTGGTGGGCAATTGATTCGAATCCGTGGCGGCACGGTGCCGACGCCCCGTGAGGTGTAGACGAGCGTCTCTCCGTTTCGTCGCAAGCCCCAGGGAAACCGCCGGCCGAGCCTCGGTAAGACCGGCGCCCCGATCCATGGCAGCCGGACCTGCCCACCGTGGCTGTGCCCTGACAGAACAAGCGACGAGCCCGTCAACAATGAGGACGCATCCGGTTCATGGATGAGCCCGAGAACTGGAACGCCCTCGGGAACACCCTGCATGGCGGTCCGCGGATTGGGTTTGGCCTGTAGCGCGTCGGCGAGGCCGGCGATCGCGAAGCGCTCCCCGTGACTGGTGATCATCGTCCCCGCATTGATGAGTGGCGTCATCCCGTGCTGCCGAATCAATCGATCCAGATCCGCCAGTGGCCGGGTGACATCGTGATTTCCGAGGATGGCGTATACACCCAGCGGTGCGCTGAGCTTGCTGAGGATCCCGAGTGCCGTCTCCACGTGACGGTGGATATCGCTGTCCGAGTTCATGGCCGTCGAGTAATCCCCCAGCAGCGTGATCAGGTCGGGGGATTGGTCCGCGAGTAATTTCGTGGCGGCTTCGACGCGTGCCTGGCTCACCGCGTCGGCGAGATGGAAATCGCTTACGGCGCCGATACGCAGTCCGGTCGGAAGGTCTGCCTGGATCCTGACGTGCTCGACGCGAAATTCGGATGGTTCGATGAGGAGTGCGTATCCGACGGCACCGGTCATGGCACCAGCTACGGTCATGCGCAGCAGGGCACGCCGGCTTAATCGCTGCGGCATGGGGTGTCCCGTGGTACAACGTAAAATGGTGCGGTGCGGCCGCGGTGGCCGCCCTGTCGTTGAATTGTGATTATCACGGAGGTGGGATGTCCCTCCAGTTGGTTATTGTCGGTCTGCCCCAAAGCGGGAAGACGACCGTCTTCAATGCGCTCACCGAAGCCGAAGCGGCCACGGGTCAGTTCTCGACCGGCGAAGAGGAGCCGAATCTCGCCACGGTAAAGGTACCCGATCAACGGCTCGACGTGCTGACGAACATGTTCAACCCGAAGCGCACGGTCCCCGCCGACGTGCAGTATTACGATGTCGCGGGTGTCGCCAAAGGTATTCACGAACAGGGTATGAGCGGCCGCCTGCTCGCGTTCCTGAGCCAGGGCGCGGCGCTGGTGCACGTCGTGCGCGCTTTCCAGGATCCGGCGGTGCCGCATCCGGAGGGGAGCGTTGATCCGATGCGCGACATCGAGACGATGAATCTGGAGCTCACCTTCTCCGACCTTGGATTGATCGAGAAGCGGCTGCAACGTCTCGAGTCGGGCATTCCAAAGTTGCGCGGCGCCGAGCGGGAAGTGAATGAGCGTGAGGCGGCGGTGTTGACGCGGCTGCGTTCCGCGCTCGAAGATGGAACTCCGATCAGAGAGGTCGAGCTGCAGCCGGAAGATGCGAAGCTGTTGCGTGGGTTCGGCTTTCTGTCGGCTAAACCGCTGCTGATCCTGTTGAATCTGAGCGACGAGATGATCGGCCAGCAGGCAGACGATTTGAAGGCCGAGGCCGAGTCACGCTTCGCCCGGCCAGGGATCATGATCGACGCGATCGCCGGAAAGATCGAGGCGGAAATTGCACGGCTGGATGAGGACGATGCCCGGCTCTTTCTCGATGATCTCGGAATTACCGAGACCGGCCGCGAGCGTGTCATTCAGCGCTCGTACGAGCTACTCGGACTGATCTCCTTCTTCACCGTCGGTCCGGATGAGTGCCGCGCCTGGACCATCGACCGTGGAACTCCGGCGGTCGAAGCGGCCGGGGTGATTCACACGGATATCCAGCGAGGATTCATCCGCGCGGAGGTGGTCAGCTATGACGACCTGGTTGAGACAGGTGGCCTGCCGGAAGCACGGAAGGCCGGAAAGCTACGGCTGGAGGGGAAGACGTACATTGTGCAGGATGGCGATATCGCGCACTTCCTGTTCAACGTGTGATCACGTTTGGTGACGTCCGAGCGTCTTGATGTGACGGGGCGCCAGGGTGGCTGCTGACGTTGCTCCGAGAGTCAGCGGCCTGCTCCCGCTCTGGATCCTTGCCAGCGTTGCAATCGCGTGGCTGTTCGTCTTCTGGCTGAGTTCACGGCCACTTCAAAAGCGCTTTCCTTCCCTGCACCTCGACGTCGCGGCCATCGGTGGACTGCTGCTGGCCAACCTGCTCTTCTTCTGGCGTCCGTTGTTGAGCTCGTCACAGGTCCCACGTGGCGGCGGCGACCTCAACTCCTATTTCTTCCCGTTGCAAGCCTTCAGCGCCGATGCCGTGCAATCCGGACAGTTCCCCCTCTGGAATCCACATCTCTTCGGCGGAATGCCACAGCTTGCCAACTATCAGGCGGCCATGCTGTACCCGCCGAACGTCATCGCCTGGATGCTTCATCGACCCTACTCCTATGGAACGCTCGAGGCCCTCGCCATTGGTCAATACCTGATCGCGTCCTTCGGCGCCTATTTCCTGGCTCGCTCCCTTGGTATGCAGCGATTCCCGTCGACGACCGTGGCGATCATCTTCTCCGCTTGCGGATTTCTGACCGCGCACCTCGGTCACTACTCGATGCTGTCAGTCGCGGTGTGGCTGCCTCTTCTCCTGCTGGTGTTGCGCGCGACCGCCCTCTCCGACTCGTGGCTATGGGCCTGTGCCAGTGCATTGGTTATCTTCGTTGCCGCGACTGGCGGCCACCAGCAGATGCTGGTGTATGAGCTGACCGCGGGGGGCGCGTGGTGGGTCTTTTGGGCCGGCACGCGCCTGCAGCTCTGGCCCTGGGATATCGGGCGGCCAGGATTTCGAGCAGATCGGCCGAATCGCTCGGGAACGTCTGCGACCACTCCTGTTTGCTGTCCTGCGTGCTGGTGGGGCACTGGTGGTTGGGCTTGGGCTCGCGGCACCGATGATCGTTCCATCGCTGCAACTTGCGGCGCTCTCGGTCCGCTCGGGACTGAGCTATGAACAGGCGACGGAGTTCAGTGCCGAGCCCATCGCATTGCTGCAGTTCCTGTTACCCAAGGCCTTCGGCAGCAATCCGACCGACTACTGGGGGTCCTTCTCGAGCGGCGAGATCTGGGGTTACGTCGGCATCGTCACTCTCGTGCTGGCCGCCATCGGGCTTGTGTCACGGCCGTCCGGCGTTCGCCTGGTGCTGGCCGTTGGTGCCGGCATAGCATTGTTGTTCGCACTCGGGCCCTTCACCCCGCTTCACGGCTGGGTCTTCCGCTTCATCCCGCCCTACAACCTGATCCGTGCTCCGGCGCGCGGGTATCTGTTCGTCGACTTGAGCCTCGCGTTGCTGGCTGGATTCGGCGTGTCCGAGATTGGATACTCGGCCGCTCAGTCGGTTCAGGTGAGGGATGTTCTGCGACGTATCTCCCGCTGGATCTTGTTCGCCCTCGCCGCCCTACTGCTTTTCATCATCCCGCTCTTCTACAGTTTGATCCTGGGCGTGAACGATCCCTCCAATCGACCCGTCATCGCCGTCGACGGGCTGAATCTGGTCGTGATCTACCTCGGCGGGTCACTCGCGCTGCTGTGGGCAGTGAGTCGAGGCAAGATCAGAGGCGCGACCGCCTGCCTGCTCGCGACGACGCTGGTCATGCTCGATCTATTTGGCGCCACCGCCAGCTTCAATCCGGGTAGCGATGATTTGACCGCGGGCTATCGCCATTCCCAGGCGGTTACGTTCTTGCAGCAACAAATGAGGCAAAACGGTCCGTTTCGGATCACGTCGACGACGCTCGCCTGGCAACCCGATCTGGCCTCCATTGCCGGTCTCGACGACGCCGGAGGATTGTTCGATCCGATGCAGCCTGCTTCGTATAAGAAGGTCTACGACGTGCTGAGCGGCGGGAAAGACCCCGTCCTCTACGATCTGCTCAATGTTCGTTACGTCATTACCGACAGCAAGGCGGCCGCGCCGGGACCCTCTTTCTCCCAGGTTCTCAAGACCGATGACGGACTTGTGATCTGGGAAAACCGCGGCGTGATGCCGCGAGCGTGGTTGAGCTACAGCGCGCAGCAGAAGACGACCGATGAGGCACTTGCTGCCGTCACGAGTCCCGGCTTCAAGTCTGACTCGGACCTGTATCTCACCGGGAATCTGCACTCGGCTGAACAGGGTGGCACCGGCAATGCCAGCATCGATAGCTACCAGAACGACCGGGTGTCGATTCGCGTCCAGACCGATCGAACGGCCTACCTCGTCCTCGCCGATACCACGTATCCCGGCTGGGTGGCGACCGTGGACGGAACAGCGACGCCGATCGCGACGGCTGACGGCATCTTTCGGGCCGTTTCAATACCGGCCGGAACACACGAAGTCGTGTTTCGCTTCAACCCGCCGATCGTGACCGAGAGTTGGATTCTGTCGCTGGTCAGCCTGTTGGTGCTCCTCGGATTTGGAGGGCTGGGGATCTTTCGATGGACAGTCGCTCGACGTCAGCAGGGAATCAGTCGTGCGCGTGACGATTAGAACCGTGGTGTTTGCCGTTATTCCCAATTTGGGGTGCCGAGGAGTTCTGATTGCTGGACTGGGCCGAAGCCGGACCTCGATTCACCGCGTTCGCGGAGCCATTCGGCTGGCGACCAACTGACGACCCGGTTGGCGAGCTGGTCCCCGTATCGGCAACCGGAGTCTGTCCATTCGCCGGAACGTCAATGACAGCGGCCATCGTTTGTGGCGTCGTGGTGGGGGTCGACGCTGGATCGCCGACTGCGGCTGACGCCGACCAGTTGGGGATTGGCGCGGCGATTGCGTTTGAGCTCGCTCGAACCGGACCCGCAATCCCAGGAGGAGAAGATGTGCCCGCGTTGCCGCTCGGTGGACCGAAGCTGGAAATCCGGCTATGCGACGAACTGGCGTTGACGGCCGTACTGACGAGCGCCAGGATCAGGACGATGAACAAGACGATGAGCAGCAGCGCGCTGACGAACGTGGCGAGGATTGGCACGTTGGCGAGCCGTAGCGGAATCTGCCGTGACGACGCCAGCGGCATGGTCCAGGGGATACGCCTGGATGGCGCATATCGCCCGCGTGTGGCCTGCCGCGGTGATTCTTCCTGCAACATCTCCAGCGCCTCGCGCATGTGTTGAGCCGATCTAAATCGACTGGCGGGCTCCTTGGCCAGGGCTCGCATGACGATGGCCGACAGGGCAGGGCTGATATTCGCGCTGAGCGTCCGAGGATCGCGAGGTGATTCAAACAGGTGTTGATTCATGACCTCGATCGGATCGTCACCTGGGAAGGGAGCTTCGCCGGTAAGCATTTCGAACAGCACGGCTCCCGCTGAGTACAGGTCTGCCTGTGTTCCAGTCTCCTGTCCCGCGGCTTGTTCGGGTGCGATATACGCCGCCGTCCCGAGCGTCAGCCCGCCTGAGCAGGTTCTGGCGTCACCGGGGCACAGGGTGATGCCGAAATCCGTGATTTTGGGAACGCCGCTCGCGTCAATCAGGATGTTCTGCGGTTTGATGTCGCGGTGAACATATCCTGCGTCGTGAATCGCTTCGAGGCCACGCAGCACCCCGATCATGATGCGGAGAGATTCCCCCGCATCCAGACGGCCGGCCAGTTTGAGTCGCCGCCGTAACGATATTCCCTTGACGAGCTCCATGACGATGAAATGAGTGCCGTCGTATTCGCCGTGTGACGAGACCTTCACGACGTTGGTATGAGAAATCGCCGATCCGGCTTTGCCTTCGTTCTCGAAAAGCGAGAGTGTCTGCGCCTCTGAAACGTGCTCCGCCCGCAGCGTCTTTACCGCGACGAGTTCTCCAGTTTGGGTGTCGGTAGCGCGAAATACTTCCGCGTAGTTGCCGGCGCCGATTCGTGAATCAAGGGCGAACCTTCCGGCAAGCATCTGTCGTGATTCGGGTGTCATCCATCCTCCAGGCATCGAAGGTGCGCCTTCGAGCGTTCCGTTGACCGGTTTGACGCATTCGCGATATTGATGCCAGGACTACCGGTAACGGACATCGATTACAACGCATGAGCACATGCCGGTGGGTACCGGCGTTCGACAACCCCTCGGTTGACCGCGGATGGTCTTGACATTCGCGGTTTAATCGAGGGATGGAATCCACAGCGAATACAGAGGCGATTGTGACAACACTGACAGATCAGGATGCTGAGCAGCTCGATCGGCTTGCCGAGCTCCTGTTCGAGCGACGTTCAGGCGTCGCCTTCACCGGAGCCGGGATCTCGACCGAGTCAGGTATCCCTGACTATCGGGGCCCCAACGGCATCTGGACGAAGATTAGACCGACGATGTTCCGGGAGTACTTGAGCGACCCGGAAGTCCGGATCAACCACTGGAAGCGGCGTGTCGAGCGTTACCCTGAGCTCGCGTCGAAGCAGCCGAACGACGGTCATCGTGCCCTGGCCCGGCTGCAACAACTCGGGTATATGCAGGACATCATCACCCAGAACATCGACGGGTTGCATCAGAAAGCGGGGTCCGACCCCTCGACGATCATCGAACTCCACGGATCGGCGCATCATGTCCGCTGCCTGGATTGCGGCCGGCTCTTCGATGCCGAGCCATTCGACCGCGAGTTCAACGGCGAGGAACCAGATTGCCCCGTATGCAGCGGCATGGTAAAAGAGGCCACGATCTCCTTCGGACAGCCGCTCGTCGCCGACGATCTTCGATCGGCGCTGATGGTCGCGCGCGGGTCAGGTGTGATGCTGGTGGTGGGATCCTCGCTGAGCGTGAATCCGGCGGCGAAGGTTCCACGTGAAGCTGTCCGCGCGGGAGCCAACCTGGCAATTATCAACAACGACCCGACTCCGCTCGACGACATGGCCGCGGTGATCGTGCGGGCGCCTTCCGGATTGTCACTTTCCTACCTCGCGAGCCGCCTCAGCACTTGACGTGACCCTCCACGAATCACGCGTTCGCTCGGCCGGGTGTTCGCAACACCTTGACGCCGTTTCGTGCCACTGAGTAGGCTTGTGCTGTTCACGGCCACGTCCACTGAAATCGTCAACCCAGGGAGCCTCATGCCCGACCAAAAGCCCCCGATCGCTTCGAGCGTTCCGTCACTCGTCTTGTTCGATCTCGACGATACGCTGTGCGATCACTACACGTCGCTGCGTTTGCGGTTGCGACTGGCCTTCGAGGCGGCTCTTGACTCCTCATACGATGTCGACGTCGCTGCGTTGGTGGAGGAGGCGGCGGCGCATTCGGTCGGAGGGACCAACCATTTCGCCGATCTGCTCGCGCGACACGGCGTCCTGGACGCGGAACGGTGCAAGATCGCGATCGATCACTATGCGAGCGACCGGTTTCGCGGCCTCGAGCTGTTCGAGGAATCGCTCGACGTCGTGCGCCACATCAGGCAGTTCGCGCGCGTGGGCATGATCACAAACGGTCCGAGCCGGATTCAGCGCGACAAGATCGACCGGCTTGCGATCGCCGATCTGTTCGAGGTGATTCTCGTCTCGGAAGAAGAGGGGGTCTGGAAGCCCGATCCGCTGATCTTCACACGTGCGCTGGACCGGTTTGGCGTGAGACCGCACGCAGCGACCTTCGTGGGGGACTCGCCGGAACATGACATTGCCGGAGCACAGGCAGCTGGGATTTCCTCTGTGTGGATCAACCGTCGCGGCCGCGGCTGGCCCGGGGGAGCGAGAGCCGACCGCGAAATCAGCAGCTTGACGGAGTTGCCGTCCTTGCTCGGCTTGCCACATGCGAGGGCTGCAAGCACTACGACCTGATGGGCGACGAGAATCGCCAGGCACGCGAGCGCCGAAACGGGGAGGGGATGCTGGAGAAACTGACGCGGGTTATCTGGGGCTGCGTCGCGGTTGGCTTGACCGTAACGCTGCTCTCTTACCTGTTTGGAATGGTTCCGCGCTCTTCGCGGGCCGGGAATAGCTCGACAGGCAGCGGTGTATCGGCGTCGCTGCCAGCCGCCGCGACCTCGTCTCTTGCCGCTTCACCGATCGCGGTGGCTTCATCCGCGCCCCCCGTTGTCACATCGTCGCCGTCAGCCACCCCGATGGCGACTCTGACCGCGGATCAGCTAGCGGCGGCCAAACCGAACGAGCTCGGCGAGATCATGGTGCTGATGTACCACTCCATTGACGATTCTGGTGGTGACTACTCGACGACGGCCGATGAGTTTCGCGGCGATCTCCAGTGGCTTTACGATCACGGCTTCTACGTCATTCCGATTCACGACTACGTGACCGACTCCATCAAGGCTCCGGCGGGTAAGCGTCCGGTCATCCTGACCTTCGACGACGGTTCGGTCTCTCAATTCCGCTACATTGTGGATGCCTCGGGCAAGAAAACGATCGATCCCAACTGTGCGATCGGCATGCTCGAAGACTTCTTCACCAAGCATCCGGATTTCGGGAGGGGCGGGCTCTTCTCGATCCTGCCGCTGGCCCCGTTCGCCTGGCCCAACGAGCCGGATCAGCAGCAGTATGAGCAGGAGAAGGTGAACTGGTTGCTCGATCATGGGTATGAAATTGGCGATCACACGGTGGATCATGTGAATCTCCGCACCATCTCCGACGACGAGATCAAGAGTGAGCTGGCGGGTGCGGTCGACATGATGCGCGGTTTCAACCCTCGATCGCAGATGGAGATTATCGCGGTCCCCTTCGGAGAGTATCCAAAACACGGCGACACGACGTTGTTTCAAGGCTTCGATCTGAAGGGGAAACACTACGGATTCCTTGGGGCGCTCATGGTCGGGGCGAACCCGAGTCCATCGCCGGTCGATAAGGATTTTGACCCGTATTGGATACCACGTATTCGAGGAAGCCGTGACCAGATCAACAAGTGGTTCGCCTTCGTCGAAGAGAATCCCGGTATAATGTACGTGAGCGATGGGAACCCGGATACCATCACGGTTCCCAACGATCTTGCTCAGAGCTTGGTCGAAAAGCTGGACCAAACGAAGCTGAACGGCAAAACATTAATTCGGTACTGAACGTGCTGGCACAGATCACCTGAGGGGTTGGACTCGCCACCAATGTCGACCAAACGGATTGTTCTCGCTGACGAAATGGGTTATTGCTGGGGCGTGCGGCGCGCTGTCGACATCATCACGAAAGCCGGAAACGTCGATCAACCGGTGGCCACCATTGGTGACGTCATTCATAACCCCCAGATCGTGGAGCGTCTCAAAGCGCAGGGGATCGATACGGCTGAGACGGTCGGCGACGCGCAGGAGCGTGGTTTCCGGCGAGTCGCGATCACGGCGCATGGAGCCGGTCCGGAGCGGACCGAAGACGCCAAAGCTCGCGGGCTCGAACTGATCGACACGACGTGTCCGCTGGTGACGAAGGTGCAGCGCCTGGGAGAGAAGCTGGCGCGACAAGGGTATTACCTGGTTGTGTACGGAGACGGGTATCACCCGGAGGTGCGAGGAATCATCTCCTGGTCCGGGACGACGCGCGCGGTCGCCGCCAAGCATATCGAAGATCTTCCGTGGCATGCGGCGCGCGGCCAGGGTGCCGATGGTGATACCGAGCCGCCGCGTAAAGTCGCGGTCGTGTCGCAAACAACCAAAAACGTTGACGAGTTTCTCGCGTTCGTCAGTGAGCTCGTGCCGATGGTCGCTCGCGACGGCGGCGAGGTGCGGATCTGCAACACGATCTGTGAGCCGACCTCCGAACGACAGAACGCGTTGCGAAAGCTGGCGCGAGAGGTGGACGTGATCTTCGCCATCGGGGGGAAGAAGAGCTCCAACACCGCCCGCCTGGCCGAAGTCGGCCGGAGCTACGGCATCCCGAGCTACCACATCGAGCGGGCCGACGAGATCTCCAGCGAGTGGCTCGATGGGATCGAGCGTGTCGGCGTTACGGCCGGGGCCTCGACTCCAGACGACGTTATCGTTTCGGTGGTGCGACATCTTCAGGACCTCGGATACGCGGCGCCGGAGATGGATCTTCCCGAATACGATCTCAACGTTCTCCCCAGTTTCTAGCGTTGAATACGTCCCAATCTGATGATGTGATTCACCGAAGCCAGCTCTCTCACGGGGCCGGCCGCATGCTGCGTGCCTCATGCTCTTCACGCGCGCGTCAGGCCGGTGCGGGCAGCCGTCCCGAATTGGCACGATTGTGAAGGCCGCTGGACGAACGGTGAGCGTGATTGATTTCCATTTGCCACGACGAAAAGCGAGAGTCGTATGACAATTCGTGATGCTGGAACTGAGCGGCAACGATATCAGGGGACATCCAGACCAATGGAATCCCGGAGTGAGCGTCTGATGATTCTGGCGGCGCTCATCTCGTTTATCGGCTATGTCTGGCTGCTTCTCTTCGTGCGGTCCAATCCACGGCCGAAAGGGGATCTCAAGGCGACGCTACGCCTGCAGCGTAACGAGAATCCGATGCTGGCTCGCGTGATGCACTGGGTCAGCTGGTTCGGGTTTCGTCCACAGAGCTTGCTTGTCCCGCTTTCCGCCGTGCTCCTGTTCTGGTTTAGGGGCCGCAAGCTGGCAAGCTTCTTCCTCACCGTCGCATGGGCCAGCAGCCTGATGAGCTTCTTCACGAAACTCGTGATACGGCGACCTCGCCCCGACGACCCGCTCATCCGGATCGTCGCGGCGGACATCCGCGACACGAGCTTCCCGAGTGGACACACGCTTCACTACGTCACGTTCTGGGGCTTTCTCTCCTACCTGGGTGTCACCAGTGTTCGTAGCCGCGTCCTGGGACGCGTGGTGGCCGTGGCGGCGGCAGCCATCATCGGACTGGTGGGCCCGTCACGCGTCTATCTGGGTCATCACTGGCTGACCGATGTGATCGCGTCCTATTTGCTGGGCTTCGCCTATTTCATCGGGCTGGTCACCGTCTACCGTTGGCTGCGATCGCTGCTCTATCTGGACGAACGTCCGTCGTGATGGCTGCCGGCCGCACCGTGCTCGTCGCCCATCGCGGTGGTGCTCCCAACGAGCTTGACAACTCGGCCGCGGCGTTCGAGCAGGCTCTCAAGCTCGACGTCGACATGCTCGAACTTGATGTGCGTCAGGCACGTGATGGAACGCTCGTGCTGCTCCACGACCCGGTCGTTCACGCCGAAGGTCGCCGCTGGGTCGTGCGGGACATGCAGTATGACCTCTTGCGAACGCTGCTGCCGCGACTGCTGACGCTCGACGAATATCTCGAGCGCTTTGGGCAGGCGCTTCCCTTTGTCCTGGACATGAAGACGCACGGCTACGAACGCGAGGTGATCGACGCGCTACGACGCCACGCAGCCGTCGGACGTGCCCTAATCTCAAGCGGCCATATTCACAGCCTGCGACGGCTGGCACGATTCGAGCCGGTGGTGCAGCTCGGCCTCTCGCGTGGGCATGCGCGGACATCGGTCGAATTCGACACCTTTGTTACCGTCTTTGAACGCTATATGGGTATCGCGCTGCCGATCATGCTGCGTATCGCCCGCGCCCAGGCGGTGATGCTCCATTATCAGTCGGTCGATTCTCGACTGGTGGGGCGCTTGCACGCGTGTGGCTACCGCGTCTTCACCTGGACGGTCGACAATCCGGACGTCGCCCGCAGGCTGGTGGGGATGGGTGTCGACAGCATTACCAGCAACGACCCCGCGCTGATCCGTCAGGCGTTGGATCAGTTGGAAGCGACGCAGGAACACTCAAGCCGCGCTTAGACGGCGCTCACGAGAGAACCCGCATCTCCCTTTGTTTGGCGCTCGTCGCGAGCGCGAGGCACGGAATACGCCCGATCTACGAGGCGCCGCGCTCATCTGGCCGGCACGCGCGCGATGGCTATCTGGGCCGCATCACGGTGTCGACGGGGCTATGGGCCCGGCGGTGCGCTGCCGTAGCGCCATTCGTAATAGGCACGACCGACGTTGCCCATCTCGATTTGCCAACTCGGGTCATTCGATGGCGTGAATGTCACGACGCGCCGCTCGAAGGCCTGTACCAGCACCCATTGGTTGACACCCTTGACGTTGGTCTGCACCCAGTAGGGTTCGCTGATCGGATGGCCCAACACGTACATCCATTGCCAGCTTTGCGTCGACATCCAATCCCAGAAGACTCCGGCGACGTTTACGTGGGTCGTCTGGTCGTATTGTGCGTACGTCGTCGTCGCTGCGAGTGACGGATTCGTTCCGACCGTTCCGTCTTTCTGCAACGTGCTCTGGACCGGCTGTCCAGTGCGGTCCGGCTGTGCATAGCCGTTGCCGAGAGACGCGAGCTTGAGCAGGCTGGCATAGGTCGGGGCGTTGGGATTTTGCGCGTCGTCGCCCGCGATTGGCACGTTCGCCGGCTGTGACGGCTGAAACGCATTGTCGCCGACCTGAATCGCACCCTGAATCATGTCGCGGACGAGCAGGCCGTTGGTAATGAACCACTGAGACGACCTGTCGCCGCTGGGATTGGTGATCTCCATGCGGCTCTTATCGAAGTAGTAGACCTGGCGCGACCCGCCGGGAGACTCGGTATACGGCTCGGTCGGTGCGGCGAACGTGTCCGGCCCCCAGAGCCAGGTCCTCGCGTCGGCCAGGCTCTGCACCGCGCCATCTTGCGTCCACCAGACACTCTGCACGGCTGCGTCCGCCTTTGCCACCCCAGCCGGTAGGTTACTCGACGTCGGAACCGCCGGCATCGCCAGCGCGTCACCGGCATTGACGGCGGTTTCGAACGACCATGTCTTGCTGAATCCTGCTCCATTTGCCGTGCCGGTGACGGCGACCGTGTAGCGTGTTCCCGGCTGCAATGGCGATTGGGCAGAGATCATGTCGGTCTGCGTCGTCAGCCAGCCGGTTCCCGTTGACGAGAACGAGGGAACGACCTGACCATTGGCAGTCAGGGTGGCGCTGTTGAACGAAACACTCCCGGGCCCGAAGTACTTCAGTGTGACCGGATATCCAACGGGGTAGCTCGCGCTTGGGAATGGGTTCGGCGTCTCGCCCCAGAAGCTGTATGAGACGCCGGTTGTACCGTCCGGCGGCCAGGCGATCCAATCCGGCTTGGCGGTGTTGCTCCAACTGGGAGCACCAACGTCGATCACCTCGATCTTCACGTCACCGTCGTTGACCATTCCCAGGCCGATGTCGGTGTAGCGCGGATCGATCAAGGTGAGCCGGTGGTTGATCGTTCCGATGAACCAGTCGACGCTGGTAACCATCGAACCGCTCAGCCCGATATTCTCGTTGGCCCAGCCGGTGTATCCCTGGGCGTCGACTCGATCCTGCATCGATGCACCGGTGAACCCCGGCTTGCCCGGCTGCTCCTCGTGCAGCCCCATGCCGTTCAGGCTCGGATCGCCAAAGTTGAGCTGGTAGTAATGGGCGTGAGCCGCAGCCGAGGCATCGAGGGCTGGATCGCGCTTCATCGGTGGCAAGCCGAGCCAGGACCGGTAGGTGTTGATCATCGCAAACGCCTGGGCGGTGTCATCCGTGGAGGCGGACGCTGGAATGGCGGTCACAAGAGTCGAGAGCGGCGACATCGCAAGCAGTAACAGGAGCGTGACGAGCGACGGCGAGCGCGGGACGAGTCATCCCCGGCAACGTGCGATGGCGCATAGGTGCCCTCCCCCTTCCCCGCTGATTGGTGGCGAGCCAGCGACGTCCCCACATCGGATCTCGACCGAAAATCGATTCGCCGAACCAATCAGTTTCTCTCTAACAATACAACGGGCAATTGCGCGAGGGGTAGCGCTCATGTAGTACCCAGGTGATGTTTAATGAAGAGGAGGTGAGTCATAGCGGTTCCGATCGCGAGCGGCCGGCGAAGTCCGGCCCCAATGTCGGTCGGATCTCACACGGTTGGAGGTACCGGCGCATGGGTGTGGCAGGTGTCCTGATCATATTGCTGCTCTTGCTCGCGATCGGAATTTGGTTGACGTTCCATCTCGTGGGTCTGGTCGTGATGCTGTTTGTCGCGGGGATCATCGGCTGGATCGCCGATCAGATCGTGCCCGGCAATCTGCCGTATGGCTGGCTCGGCGCGATTGTGGCCGGGCTTGTCGGAAGCTGGGTCGGGGGCCTGATCCTCGGAGGGTTCGGCCCGAGCCTTGCCGGAATCGCGATCATTCCGGCCCTTCTCGGCGCGCTCATTCTGGCGTTCGTCGCCAGCGGGGTCACCAAGGTCATGGGTGTCCGCAAGCACTGAGTTCGCAGGGGTCACGCTCCAGCCGCGGGCGGCTGCGCGTGGGAACAGGTTGTGCCGCGGCGCGTCGGGAATCGCGTGCTGGGTGGGAGCACCATCAAGAGCGAGCCGGGGCCAACCCGTGCGCCGCGTTTTGCTCGCGCCTCGGCTCGCGCGTGGATTAAACCGCGGACTGTTGATTTCGGAGCGGGTGGTGACGTCGCAGTGATCGAGCAGCGTCTGGCGTTGCTGCCCAAACCTCGTCGTTCACATGATCAGGTTGCGGCTGGTCACGTGTCATTGACCACCCGCAGGGCGATTGATAGAATCCGTATTTGACACTGTAACGGCTTTGACGGAAACGAGTACGTGGGCTGTTCGGTTCAGCGAGCCCGTGACGGTGAGAGACGGGTACCGCGCGTTCCACGGAAAATCCTTCCCGAGCCGCCGCCCGAACGATCGCCAACGACGCATCAAGTAGGCGTGGCCGGAGTGGTTGCACGTTAGCGCGACCGAGACTCCTGAGGGCCGGGTACGGCCTCTGGCGTCTCTCTGAGTGGGTCCGCGATGAGCGGGCCAACTGAGGTGGTACCGCGGGTGAACCCCGTCCTCAATCCGAGGGCGGGGATTTTGTTTTCTGCTGACTTCGAGTGGACCGGCTCCTGTCGATCGCCGGTCGTGTAATCGACGGAACTGTCACGGGAGGTTGCCGGTGTTCAAAACCGTTTCGCCAAAGGTTGATTTCCCAGCCATGGAGCGACAAACGCTCGGTTGGTGGTATAGCGACGGCATTGTCGACCAGTACATCCACCGGAACGACGCGTCCGATCGGCGCTGGTCCTTTCTCGACGGCCCGATCACGGCCAACAATCGGATGGGCGTACATCACGCCTGGGGCCGCACCTACAAAGACCTTTACGTGCGCTATCACACCATGCTCGGCGAGCGGCAGCGTTATCAGAACGGGTTCGATTGCCAGGGTCTCTGGATCGAGGTCGAGGTTGAGAAAGAGCTGGGCTTCACCTCCAAACAGGACATCGAACGATATGGCATCGCCGAGTTCGTGCAGCGGTGTAAAGAACGCGTCTGGAAGTTCGCCGACGCCATCACCGAGCAATCCAAACGGCTCGGCTACTTTATGGACTGGGACAACTCCTATTACACGATGTCGGACGAGAACAACTACACCATCTGGCTGTTCCTCAAGACCTGCCACGAACAGGATCTGATTTATCGAGGACACGACGTCATGCCCTGGTGCCCGCGCTGTGCCACCGGTCTCTCCGAGATGGAAGTCGGCGAGGGCTACAAAGATCGGACACACAAGAGCCTCTTCGCCCGGTTCCCGCTCGAGGACCGTCCTGGAGAGTACCTGCTAGTCTGGACGACGACACCCTGGACGCTGGCGGCCAACGTCGCCGCAGCGGTTCATCCAGACCTCACCTATGCCAAAGTCAAGCAGGGGGACGCGATTTACTACGTCGCCAAGGAGGCCGTTCCAAACGCCGTGCGCGGCGAGTACGAAATCGTCGGCGAGATGCACGGGACAGATCTGATCGGCTGGCGATACCGCGGTCCGTTCGACGAGTTTCCGACCGAGCAGGGCGTGCAGCATCGAGTGATCTCGTGGGACGCGATCGACGCCTCTGAAGGCTCGGGCATCGTCCACATCGCGCCGGGGGCCGGTCGTGAGGACCACCAGCTCGGTAAAGAGAATGACCTGCCGGTGATCGCGCCGCTCGACGAGAACGGCGTCTATCTCGACGGGTTCGACTGGCTGAGCGGCATGTTCGTCGGCGACGTAGCCGATCCAATCATCGAGAGCCTGCGCGAGAAAAACCTGCTGTATTACGCCTACGATCACACCCATCGCTATCCCACTTGCTGGCGCTGTGGTACCGATCTCGTCTTCCGGCTGGTCGATGAATGGTTCATTTCCGTTGATCCATGGCGCGAGGAGGTCATGAACATCGCCCGGCAGGTTCGTTGGATTCCAGAGTTCGGCCTGGAGCGAGAGCTCGACTGGCTGCGCAACATGGACGACTGGATGATCTCCAAGAAGCGCTATTGGGGCCTGGCACTTCCGATCTGGACGTGCAACTGCGGCTGGTGGGACGTCGTCGGGAGCGAGACAGAGCTGCAGGAGCGTGCGATCGAGGGCTGGGAAGAGTTCGACGGAAACACGCCGCATCGCCCGTGGGTGGACGCGGTCAAGATCCGCTGCGACAAGTGCGGCGGCGTGGCGTCGCGTATTCCGGACGTCGGCAACCCCTGGCTGGACGCCGGGATCGTGCCGTATTCGACGTTGAATTACCGCCATGACCGCGAGTACTGGAAGGAGTGGTTCCCGGCCGATTTCATCACTGAATCGTTCCCGGGCCAGTTCCGCAACTGGTTCTACTCGATGCTGGCGCAGAGCACCGTTCTGACCGAGCAGGTGCCTTACCTCAACGTGCTTGGCTTTGCCACGTTGCGCGACGAACACGGCGAGGAGATGCACAAGAGCAAGGGGAACGCCATCTGGTTTGACGACGCCGCGGACGAGATGGGCGCCGACGTCATGCGCTGGCTCTTCCTGAAACACAACCCAGCGTTGAATCTGAATTTCGGTCCACATCTGGCGGACGAGACGCGCCGCCAGTTCGTCCTGCCGCTCTGGAACTCCTACGCCTTTTTCGCCAACTACGCCGCGCTCGACGGGTTCAATCCGACCGAGCACGACGTGCCAGTCGCTGAGCGATCGATGCTCGATCGCTGGATTCTGTCGCGACTGCAGGAAGTGATCGGCGAAGTGCGAGACAGTCTGAATGAGTTCGACTCGCTGACGGCCGCTCGCACCGTTGAGGAATTCGTCGTGGAGGAACTCTCCAACTGGTATATCCGCCGCAACCGGCGTCGTTTCTGGAAGACCGAGAGCGACGCAGATAAGGTAGCCGCCTATCTGACGCTCTATGAGGTGCTGGAGACCGTCAACCGGCTACTGGCGCCGTTCCTGCCATTCCTGACCGAAGAGATCTACCAGAATCTCGTGCGGGCTGTCGATCCGACAGCGCCGCCGTCGATTCACCTGACGAGCTTCCCCGAGGTCGATCAGGCGAAGATCGACGCGGATTTGAGCCGCGACATGACGGCTTTGCTGCACGTCGTTGGACTGGGTCGCTCGGCGCGCAGCGCCGCCAGCGTTAAGGTTCGGCAGCCGCTCGGACGCGTGCTCGTCGGATCGCGGCGGGAAGGAACGACAGGCGCGATCGCGCGGCTCAAGGATCAGTTGCTGGATGAGCTGAATGTCAAGGAATTCGAGACGGTCGATAACCCGGACGAATACGTCAGCTACTCGGTCCGGCCGAATCTGCCGCTACTCGGTCCGAAATACGGACCCAAGCTTGGCAGCGTGCGGCAGGCCATCCTGCAGGCCGATGCGGCGCGACTGGCGCAGCTTCAGCGAGCAGGGCGCAATTTTCAACTGTCGCTCGACGGCGAAACGGTCGAGATCGAGCCAGAGGAGGTTCTGGTCGAGGTGAGAAGTCGTGAAGGATTCTCGGTGGCCGAGGATCGCGACTTCATGGTCGCGCTCGACCTCGAAATCACACCTGATCTGCGGCTGGAGGGCCTGGCACGCGATTTCGTGCGCGGCGTGCAGGATGCGCGCAAGAACGCCGGACTGCAGATCGAGGACACCATCGCGACGGTCTACGAGGCCAGCGGTGAAGTGGCCGAATCGATCGCTCGCTTTGCCGGCTACATCAAGGGCGAGACACTCTCCGAGGCGCTCGAAGCTGGCTCGCCCAGGAGCGACGGCTACCACGCAGAGGAGATCAAGGTTGGCGCGGACCGTATTCCGGTCGGTATCCGCAAGGTCGGCCAGCTGAGCAAAGAAGCCGCGACCAGCTGACGATACTGATCGAGTTCGAGCCGGCAGCGGGCAGGACACGCACCTGCCCGTTGGTCATCTGATGAGCGAGTGCGGCCATCGATTGGAATCGCCAGCTATGCACCAAGCGAGCTCACTGCGCCGAGAACTGGAAGAGCGAGTCGGCTCGCTGACGGAGACACAGTTCTCCCTCCCCGAGAGCAACGTCACGCTGCGCATCGCGCAGCCGCTGGACTTCGACGCGCTGCTGGATGCCGCCGCCGGTGATCCCGAGCAGAACCTGCCCTACTGGGCTGAAATCTGGCCCAGTGGGATCGCGCTGGCGGATGAGATCATGGCACACCCGGACCTCATTCGGGGGCGCCGTGTCCTTGAGATCGGCAGTGGGCTCGGAGTGACGGCGATCACGGCGCTGATGGCTGACGCCGATCTGACGGTGGCCGACTACTCGCCGGAATCCCTTCTCCTCTGTCGTTACAACGCGCGGTCGAACACCGGGCGTGAACCGAAGACGTTGCAGATCAACTGGCGCGATCCGTCCGGTGAGCTGCGCGCGGCGGCTGGAACCGGCTATCCGGTCGTCCTCGCGGCCGATGTGCTGTACGAGACGCGCGATATCGAGCCGATGTTGGACCTGGTCAGTTGGCTCGTCGCTCCTGACGGGCTCTTCTGGCTGGCGGAGCCCGGACGAAGCGTGGCCGAACGGTTCAATGAGCGCGCGGCCGAGCTTGGCTGGCGGGATGAGATGGCCTTTCACGCCGGTCCGTGGCCCGATCCGCGAGATTTCAACGTGGCCGTGACGGTGCATCAATTGCGGCGCGCCGCCAGGTAGACGATGGCCCTATCGTGCGGCTGCTGAGCTCACGAGCACGCGAGAATCGGCGCTGGCTCCGGGCGATGCTCGACCAGGCTGGAAAACACGACTGGTCCCGACGGTGGTTGACAGGACATAACGAAGGACGAATTAATGCCGGAGGAACGGAAACCGGGCGATGCGGGAGTACCACGAGCGAAGATGGTCGCCAACCCAACATTGAACCGATCCGCGCGAATGCAGCGCCCAACTGAGGATTCGTTGTTGCTGCGCTGGACCGATGCGGATCGAGAGCGAGCGCAATCGTTCAAGCATAGCGATCCGTGGCGCGTGCTGCGCATCACCGGAGAGTTTGTCGAAGGCTTCGACACCCTGGCGGGAATCGGTCCAGCGGTGTCGATCTTCGGATCCGCGCGAGCCACCGAGGACGATCCGTTGTATGAGGCCGCGCGGGCTGTCGGCAAGGGGCTGGCCGAGGCTGGGTTCTCGACGATCACGGGCGGAGGGCCTGGCGTAATGGAGGCGGCAAACCGGGGCGCCTTTGAAGCCGGAGGTTTGTCGATCGGGGCGAATATCGAGCTTCCAACCGAGCAGGGCGTCAACCGGTACGTCAATCTACCGTTGAATTTCCGCTACTTCTTCGTGCGCAAGATGATGTTCGTGAAATATGCTGAGGGCTTCATAATTTTCCCCGGCGGTTTCGGCACGCTGGATGAGTTGTTCGAGGCGCTCACGCTGGCCCAGACCGGCAAGCTGGATCCGTTCCCTATCGTCCTATTCGGGTCTCAGTACTGGAAGGGTCTGCTCGATTGGCTCGATAACACCGTGCTCTATGAAGGAAAGATCAGCCGTCAGGATCGGTCCTTGATTCGCGTCACGGATGATCCGGCCGACGCCGTCAAGCTGCATGCGCGAGTGCTACCAAGGGAAGAAGAACGCACCGGAGTGACGCCGGGGCGGGGTTGTCGCGGTCCGCTGTCGAATCGCGCTCACTCCGCGGTGGAGTCAAGCAGTCCGGCGCGCAGCGCGTAACGCACGAGCTCCGATCGATGACTGAAGCCCAGCTTTTGCATGATGCGGTGGCGGTAGGTTTCGACCGTCTTCGGCGACAGGTAGAGCTGATCCGCGATCTCCTGAGCGGTGAAGCCCTCCGCCGTCAGCTTGAGCACCTCGCGTTCCCGTTCCGAGAGCAGCTTGCCTGGGTCGAGCTCGCGGCCATCGTGCGCGCGATCGAGGTATCCCTTCAGCAGCATGCGGGTGGCGGCCGGTTCGAGGAAGACCTCGCCGCGGGACACCATGCGGATGGCATCGATGAGGTCGGTGTGGAGGCTCGATTTACGCACATACCCGGAACCACCCGATTCGAGGACAGGCAGTAGATAGCGCTCCTCGGCGTGCACCGTCAGGATCAGAATGCGCGTCGAGAGCCCGAGCCGCGAGATCTTACGCGTGGCTTCCAACCCGCCACCCGGCATCGAGATATCGATGATGGCGACGTCCGGCGCCGTCTGCCGGCAAAGCTCGACGACGTCGTCTCCCGATCCGGCCTCACCGACCACCTCGATGTCCGGCTGCGCTTCAAGCAGCGCGCGCAAACCGGCTCGAACGATCGCGTGATCGTCCGCGAGCACGACGCTGATGAGGCGGGTGCTGATAGATGTCATGACTGATCTCCTCCAACAGCGGTCGTCGGCAGCAATGTGCCGAGTGGAACTCGAACTTCGACCTCTGTTCCGCGATGGTTCCCGGACGTAATCGTGACTGTACCGCCCACCAGCGCGGCACGCTCGTGCATTCCAAAGAGACCGAGACCGCTTCCGTCACTGCGATCGAGCGTGGCCATGTCGAACCCGCGCCCGTTATCCGTGATGCGTATCCAGAGCGTGTTCCGGTAAAACCGAAGCGAGACGGTCGCCTCGCACGTCCCGGCGTGTTTGGCGATGTTGGTGAGTGCCTCCTGTACGATGCGGTAGACGACGAGCTCAACGTCCGGGGTGGGCCGCTGCTTGATCCCGTCAGAGTAGAACACGACCGGCAGGTTGAATCGTTCGCGGCATTGCGCGACCAAGCCTTCCAACGACGCCAGCAGCCCGAGGTCGTCGAGGCTCGGCGGGCGGAGCTCATGCGCCATATGACGCACGTCTTCCAGCGACTCGGCGGTCAGTTCGATCAGCTGAGCGAGCCCGCTTGGTTCAAGAGTGCCGCCCGTCGACTCGAGTGTCTTGAGGCGAAGTAGTTGAGCGGTGAGGGCCTGAGCAGTGTCATCGTGGAGCTCACGCGAAATGCGTTTGCGCTCTTCTTCCTGGGCGTTGAGCGCGCGCACCGACATCTCGTGGATCTGCGTGCGATAGCGTTCGACGGCATCGAGCATGCCGTTGAAGGTGTCGGTCAGCACGTCGATGTTCGGATCACCGACGCCGACCTTCTTGGCCCGAACGCTGAAGTTGCCGCGCCGGACCTCATCGACCGTCTTCTCCAGTACGAGGAGTGGACGCAGCGCTGCACGCAGGACCAACCGATTAACCGCGATGCTGCTGAGCGTGCCGATGACGGCAAAGATCACCACCAAGCTGTAGAGAGCGCTCGTCTCCCGTGCCGCGCGAAGCGTCAACGCCGTCCCGAACACGGCTCCAACGACGACGATCGACGAGTTGGCGATCAGGACCTTGTAGAAGAGGGGAAGACCGAGCATGCGCTCGTACCAGTTCGTGGACTCTGCACGCGTCGCTGCGTACTGCATAGACACCTCTCCGTGCGGTGGGGCATTGACTCGATGATCGGGAATCGAGAGGCGATACCCTAACGACGACGCCCTTTCGACTTCTTGTTTTTGTTCTTGCGCGGCAGCGTTGTCGGGCGATTTGGCGACGATGCTCGGCCGGCTGCCGGCATTCCGCCATTCTGCATCATGGCCTCAATCTCGGCCGTATTCATTCCAGCCAGCGGATTACCCGAGAGCAGGCTGCGCAGCTTGCCGCGTCGACCGCCGCCTCCCATGTTTCCGATCTGGTCCATCATCTTCTGCATCTGTTTGAACTGTTGCCAGCAGCTGATTGACCTCGGCCTGGGTCGTTCCGCTCCCCGCCGCGATGCGCTTGCGCCGGCTCGGCTTGATGATCTCCGGATAGCGACGTTCTTCGACCGTCATCGAGTGAATGATCGCCTCGACGTTTTTGAACTCGTCGTCGCCGACCTGCACGTTCTGCTGGCGCACCGCCTGGCCGATGCCCGGGATCATCTCCAGGATCTGCGACAGCGGCCCCATCCGTTTGATCTGCTGCAGCTGGCCAGGAAGTCCTCCAGATTGAAGGTGCCGGCTCAGACACCTTGTCCTGCAGCTTCTGGCTCTCTTCTTCGGTGATCTCCGACTGCGCCCGTTCGATCAAGCGTGAGCACGTCGCCCATGCCGAGGATGCGGGAGGCCAGCCGATCCGGATAGAACGGCTCGAGCGCGTCGACTCGCTCGCCGGTGCCGATGAACTTGATCGGCACCCCGACGACCGACCGAATCGAGAGTGCCGCGCCGCCGCGGGCGTCACCGTCCATCTTGGTCAGGATCAGGCCGGTGAGCGCCAAGCCGCCGGTGGAACTCCTGCGCAACGCTGACCGCTTCCTGTCCGGTCATCGCGTCGGCCACGAGCAGCGTTTCGGTCGGATGGACCGATTTCGTGATGTCTTCGAGCTCCTGCATCATGCGTTCGTCGATCTGCAGGCGACCGGCGGTGTCGATGATGACCGGGCTATAGCCCCTCGTTCTTGGCAAGCTTGATCGCGTTGCTCGGCGATCTTGACCGGGCTCTCGGTGTCCCCTCGGCATGCACCGGGAATGTTGATCTGACTCGCCAAGCGTCTGGAGCTGATCGACGGCCGCCGGGCGGTAGATGTCCGCCGCGACCAGCAAGGGCTTGCGCCCTTCCTTCTTCGAGATGGCTGGCAAGCTTGGCGGCGTGTGTCGTCTTGCCCGAGCCCTGAAGTCCGACGAGCATGATGATCGTTGGCGGAGGCGATGCGGTTTGCAAGCGGTACGCGCTCGGAGCCGAGAACCTTGATCAGCTCTTCGTTGACGATTGAGATGACCTGCTGAGCAGGCGTGAGGGCCTTGAGCACGTCTTCGCCAACGGCACGCTCACGCACTGCGGTGACGAAGTCGCGTACGACCTTGAAGTTGACGTCAGCTTCCAGCAATGCGCGACGAACTTCGCGCATGGCTTCATCGACGTCCGGCTCGGTCAGGCGTCCCTTCTTGCCGATCCGCTGGAACACGTCGTTCAGACGGTCGCTGAGTGTCTCAAACATGCTTAGCTCTCCTCTTCTTCACCAAAGAAGAGCGCGTCGACATAGGTTTCGGGCTCGAACTCGGTCAGCTCCGTTACCTTCTCGCCGGTTCCGATGTAGCTGATCGGGATACCCAGCTCACGAGAGATGGCGAAGGCGATACCGCCTCGCGCCGTTCCATCCAGCTTGGCAATCGCGATGTCGGTGATGTCGACCGCCTCGGCGAACTTCTTGGCCTGCACCAGGCCGTTCTGTCCAGTTGTCGCGTCGATGACGAGCAAGACCTCCTGCGGAGCCTCCGCCACGTGGCGCTGAATCACCTTGCGAATCTTCTTTAGCTCTTCCATGAGATTGTATTTCGTATGCAGTCGTCCGGCAGTGTCAATGAGCAAGATATCTGCGTTGCGATTATAGGCCGCCTGCATGCCATCGAAGATGACCGCACTTGGATCGGCTCCAGCCTGATGCGCGATAACGGTTGCCTTCAGTCGCTCTCCCCAGACCTGTAGTTGCTCGATCGCAGCGGCGCGGAACGTATCTCCGGCCACGAGAACGACGTTGCGGCCGTGATCCTGGTGAAATTTGGCGAGCTTGGCGATGGTCGTCGTTTTACCGGTGCCGTTGACCCCCACAACCAGGATCACGAACGGCACGCCACGCTGGTAAATCTTGATTCTGCGGTTACGGGTCGCGTTCTTCAGCAGTGCGATCATCTCGGTACGGAGCGCCTCGCGCGCGTCAACAGGTTGTCGAATGCGCTCTCGGTCGATCCGGGCCTTCAGGTTATCCAGCAGTTCGACCGTCGTTTCGACGCCAAGGTCGGCCTGGATCAGCAGCATCTCCAGGTCTTCGAAGAGATCGTCAGTGATCTCGCTCCGCTCGAAGAGCGCACTGATGTCCCTGAAAATTCCCCGGCGTGATTTCTTGAGGCCAGCTTCGATTTTTGGTTCTGGTTCGGTCTGCCGGCGAAAGAGCCTGCTGAATACCACGATCACGTCCTCACAGCCGGAGGCCTTGTATGGCTGACAATAGAACCGCCGCGCCGGAAATAACACGGCGCGGCGCAGTAAAAGTATACACAACGCCCTTGAGCCCTCGCAGATCGCCGCGACCTGAGGCAGTTGGTCTCGAGTTCACCGTCTGGCCTCGTCGAGTCGTTCATCTGAGTCTCCGCGACGAGGTTGGTGCAATCGAGATTCGGTCCGATTGACCGTTGCGGTCCTCGCACGGATGCCCCATAGTAGCGCCAGGCGAGACAATTTGAAGGACCGGCGATTGGAAGAGACTGACCGGCGGCCCACCTATCAATCAAGACCGATGAAAGAGACTCCCATGGACGACCGTCCACGGGAGAAGCTGCGGCTGCGCGGGCCGTCCGCGCTGACCGACGCTGAGTTGGTGGCGATCATCCTGAATACCGGCGTGCGCGGCGAAAGCGTCGTCGACGTTGCCAAGCGTTTGCTCGCGGAGTTTGGTGGACTCTCCGGCTTGGTTCGAGCCGATCTGAGCGATCTGCAGCGTTCGCATGGTCTGGGCGAGACCAAGGCGGCGAAGCTGAAGGCAACGCTGGTGCTGGCGCAGCGGATTAGCGCGACGAATCCGCACGACCGCCCACAGATCAAGACGCCGGAAGACGTCGTCGCGCTTCTCGGCAGCGAGATGTCCTCGCTCGATCACGAACAGTTGCGTGTCGTTCTGCTCGATACGAAAAATCGGGTACTGCGTGTCGCGACCGTCTACCAGGGGAGCGTGAACAGCGCCCAGGTTCGGGTTGCCGAGGTGTTCAAAGACGCTCTGCGCCAGAACGCTCCCGGCATTGTGGTGGTGCACAACCATCCGTCGGGTGATCCGACGCCGTCGGCCGCCGACGTATCGCTGACGACGGAGATCGGCCGTGCCGGCCAGATCCTAGGCGTGGACGTGATCGATCATCTGATCATCGGGGTGGGACAGTTTCGATCGTTGCGTCGCCTGGGCCTGGGATTCACCTCGCCTCAGAGCTGAGCGGCTTGCGAGGACGTCCACTGGAAGCTCATAGCGGGACTGGTCGCGTCATTTCGCGGATCAGACGGGGAGGTGGAGAGATCGGAATTTGACGACCCGTAAGAATTCGTAGCCTGATCCGTTGACGACTACGAACCGTACCCATACACTACGCCGAATCATACCCGTTGCGGAAGACCACATCGCGCGCATTTGCGTCCTGGCCCCAGCGTTTGGAGCCGGGAAGGGTCGTCGTATTCAAGATGGGGGAAAGAATGCAGGGGATGTACGCTGGGGTCCAACCGCAGTCGGACAACGACAAGCTGATTTCCGCGATCAGTTATATCTTCACGCCGATCGTGCCGATCATCGTCTTCGTGACGACGTTGAAAGACAGCCGCTTCAACCGCATCCATGCCTATCAGGGGCTCGTATTCTTTGGCGCGGCGTTCGCCTACTATCTCGTGTACGGTTGCGGGTACTTCATCGTCACCTCAGTTGTCGGCCTGCTGGCCTGCGTTCTCTGGGTTGGCTTCTTCGTTCCGCTGGCAGTGGCCATCTACCTGGCCTATCGCGTTTACACCGCGTCGCAGGTTGAGTTCCCGTATCTGACGCAGGCGACATCCGCCGTTTTCAAGGACATGTAAGCGATCCACGGAGACACCATGAGGGCCGGTTCATCTCAAACCGGCCCTCGATCGTTCGTGGTTGGATACGGAATCAGGGCGATGGCTGCAGCCAGCCGCGGTCGATCAGAATCTCGCGACCGAGGTGTCCGAGCAGGTATTCGTAGACGGTTCCCTTATTTTCCGGGTGCCATTCAATTCGCACGCGTTCGAAATACTGCACCGTGTGCGTTTGCCCGTCGGTCTTGCTGACCTCCTGGAACTGCTCACTGATCGGGAATCCGAACGACATCAACCCGCCGTTGCCGTTCCAGTAATCCCGGAATCCTCCCCGCAGCGTGTGACCGGTCTCGGCGTAATAGTCGTAGGCCGTGCTCGCCGGTTGCGTTGCCAGTGGCTTGAATGGCGCCTCGCCCATCCGGCTCGCCGTTCGTTCCCGGCCGAGGAGGCCGAGCAGAACCTCGAACTGCGTGCCTGCATTCTCAGGGTGATGTTCGAAGCGCGCCCGCTCGAAATACTGCGTTACATACGTGTTCCCGTCAGTTTGAGACTGCTCCAGGAACGGCTCGGTCAGGGGATAGCCAAACCGGAAGAGCCCGCCATTCGCCGACCAGTAGTCATGGAAGACGGTCGGGACGTTGTGCTCGGTCACCGACTCGTAGGTCAAAGAGGGGTCGCTGCTCTGAGGCATCGGCTGAGTCGGTGGCGGTAGCACCGTGATCTTCTGCGGGAAGACGTTTTGCTGCGGGTAGCCGATCCACTCCTGCACGAGGCTTGCATTGAGGTTCCAGATGCCGGGGGTGCTGAAGCGCAGGAATCCGGTAACGGTAGCCTTGTCGCCCGCTTTCACGGGGCCGGGCAGTCCCCAGCGGAATGGGTTGGGGACGCCCTTGTTGCCGGTGAAGTCAATGCCAACCCGATACATCCCCTCGAGCTTCGGGTAACCCTGGGTATTGAAATCTTGTCCTTCGCTGTAGCTGTATCCAGGTGCCGGTCCCTGGGTGTTGACCGTCGTGGTGCCGGTATTCTGGACGACGAAATCGACCATCATCTCGGTGCCAGCGAAAACCGGGTTCGGTGAATACGTCACCGACAGGAGCTTCGCACTGGACGGCCCGGACGCTTGTGGAACAACGTAGATCGCGGTGTTCGTCCCCTTGCACCATCCGCGAATCGCCGGAATATCCTGGTAGGCGTCGTCACCGGGGCATTCAGTCGACAACACATCCCGATGCCCGCAGATGTTTGGCACGTTGTCTTTATCCACGAAGAAGCCGATTCCAGCCGGATCGACGTTTTTGGCGCGGTCCTGAATCAGTCTGACGAGCGAACTGAGCGTGTCGTGGTCGACCGGAGTCGCTGAGTAGTCACCGGTCAGCGCAATTCCGAGACTGCCCCAGTTGTACTGCAGGGCGTGTCCGCCAACGACGTTGGGCCCGCCGTAGCGACCTTCATAGACGTTGCCGTGCCAGTCAATCAGGAAGTTGTACCCGATGTCGCCCCAGCCCTGCGTGATGGCGTGGTAGTAGTAGATCGCGCGAATCGTTGCGGCCGGGTCGGCTTCCTGGTTCTGGGTCACGGTGTGATGGATGATGACTTTCTGTATTGGTCGATACTCCGGTGGCCAGATCTCATTCCCGTTCGCGTCGAAGCGCAGCGACTCGTCAGCGCCCCATCCCGCGCGCGGAATGATGAATCCGTCAATCGGAGGCGGTGGAGCATCCATGTACTGCGCCGGTTCCGAGGTGTCGACACAGCCGAGTTCGACTTCCTGGATCGCGGGGAGCATGCCGGACTTATCGGCCACGAGGTCGAACCGGTACTGGACGAAATTGCTCGGTGCCACGAGAGCCGGGACTTCGAATTTACGGATGTCCGTCAGCGAGCGGACGTGGCTGTCGAGATGCATCTCGATCCAGTCTGTCCAGCTCGAACCGTCACTGCTGACCCGAACGGCGAAGTTCGCCGCAGCCCCCGCGGGCAGATCGCCTTTCCAGACGACTTCGACACTGTTGAACGGTTGTGTGGCTTGAAAGACCGGTGACTGGTACCTGCCCCGAAGTGGGAAGACGCCGCTCTCGACCCAGTTCATGCGGGTCATCGCGGCGGCGGACCGACCCGGCAATCGAACGTCGACCACGCTCATGAGCAACAGACCGCCGGCAACTTTGAGCAATCGCCGCCGATCGAACCTCTCCGAGAAGATCGCCCTACTGTTCGGTATCACCTTCGTCCCCTGCGTCAGGACCTTGACGTTGTGGGGCTCCGACGCACGAGCCCGAACGTTACCGTTGTTCACGTGTCCCCCAAGAATAGTGTACGGCCACTTTGATCGTACATGCAATGGAACAAAGGTACGTGTCATCCGCGCCGATTCTGCTATAGTGTGGTCTGTCGTCCGGATTCAGCATTAAGCAGGGAGCGGATGAACGCAGCTTCGCGTTTGTCACTCGCGACAGATCACGTCAGGCGACCGGGCTGGGGTAGTGCGTTCGCCGGGCTGTTGGCACTATCTGCCGTGGCACTGCTCCTGGCTCCGTGGTCAATCGAAGCCAAATCGATGGCCGTTCTTCATGGCCTGTGCGCCCAACGACCCAGCCACTCGTTCTGGTTTGGATCCGATCGACTTCCGTTCGACTCGCGGATGACGGGAATCTACGGTGGTTTCCTCATTACACAGCTCTACTTCCTACTGCGACGCAGGTTTCGCGCTGGCGGGGTTCCCTCCTTATCGGTTCTGGCGACGCTATCCCTGTTCATCGTCGCAATGGGGCTGGACGGGGTGAACTCGACACTGGACGACGTACGGCTGATAACGGTGTATCAACCGAGCAACGTCCTGCGCTACGTCACAGGAGCGCTCACTGGTACAACGTTGGCGGTGTTCCTTTGGTTGCTCACCAGCAATATTTTGTGGAGCGTAGATCAACAGCTCCCGGTTAAGGTTGTTGGGCGATTCGGCGAGCTCTTCCTGATCGCTTTACCCGTAACGATGTTCGGTCTGCTGGCGATGAGTGGGTGGTCGCCGCTATACGGTTTCATCGCGGTCTTCCTGGTGTTGGCAGCGGTTCTGGTGATATTCGAGCTCGCCATCTGCATGCTGCAGCTGGGGCGGAGGCGCGAGAACAGCGCGCGTTCCGTCCGAGATCTCAGCAGCGCCGCTTTGACGGCGCTCGTCTGCGCTTTCCTGTTCATGTCGGTCATGTCGGGAATCCGCTTCCTAATGGAAGCGACGATGAACGTCAAACAGCTGCAATAACCGACAGAAAACGCGTCAGCCGGCCCGTAATGCCGTTTGGCGCGTAACGAGGACCGAACCAACCGTTTGATTCCAAATCGATCCCGCCTCCGGCCATCTGTCTTCTGAAAGCACGGTGAGCGAATGCCCGAGTTCCAAGATCACACTGAGGTCGAGTGGCAGTTCGACGTCGATGATCTCGGCGTGCTTGAACGATGGCTCGCTGAGCCTCCCGGGTCGATTCGGGTCGATACCATTGCGTCCGAACCGGACGAACACCTGGACACGTACTACGACACCACTGATTGGCGTGTGTATCGGGCCGGCTACGCCCTGCGCTTGCGTCAGTCAAAGGGTCATGCGGAGCTGACCTTGAAAGCCCTCGACGCCGCAATCCAAGGCTACAGCCAGCGGCGCGAGGCAACGCAATCGCTGGTCAATGTCGACACGACTGCGATCGATCATGTCCGCGGACCGGTTGGCGATCGTGTCATGGCCATTCGCGGCACAAACGCGACGATTCCGCTTTTCACGGCGGTCACCCAGCGCAAGCGGTTTCAGTTGTGGTGCGAGGAAACAGAGATCGGAGAGCTCGCACTCGATAACACGACGTTCATTGGTGAATCATTTGAGGATCAGTCTCAACTGATGCGCGTCGAAATCGAGACGACCATCGAGCAAGCTGAGAGTCTTCAGCAGTTCGTCGCCGCGATCGTTGCCGCGTGCGACGCGCGTCCGGCGCCGGCCTCAAAATTTCAGACGGGACTGTCGATTCTCGGTCTGCATCCATCGGTCCCTGTCCGCTTGGGGTCGCTCGCGTTTGGTCGACGTTCCTCGATCGTCGAGCTCGCGATCGCAGTGCTTCGTCGACATTTCGAGGTGTTGCTGCGCCGCGAACCGGGGACTCGCCTGGGAGACGACGTCGAGGAGTTGCACGACATGCGGGTATCGGCGAGACGCCTGCGAGCCGCGATCGCGCTCTTCTCACCTTACCTGCCGCCCGACTTCGCCAAATACAGTGACGAGCTGCGCTGGGTCGCCGCCGCGTTGGGAGAGGTTCGCGACCTCGACGTGCAGATCGCCGAAATTCAGGGCTGGAAAGAGCGGCTGGATTCACGGGACGCTTCCGCGCTGGACCCGTTGTTCGCGGAACTGAACCGGCGCTGGGAAGCGGCGCGCGAACGAATGCTCACCGTGCTCGACTCCGAGCGTTACGAGCACTTCGTCGCAGAGTTCACGGATCGGCTGACGGCCGGTATGGCGCACGACGAGTCCGAACGGGCCGTCGTGATTGCTCCCGGCCTGGTTCTGCAGCGTTACAAGAAGTTCCGACGCCGTGCGGGTCGCCTGCGCTCCACGACGCCCGATGAGGCGTTTCATCGAGTTCGAATTGACGGAAAACGTCTGCGCTACGCGCTGGAGTTCGTGAGCCCGCTGTACGGCAAGAACGTCAGAGAGTTCATCGTACGACTGGTCGGTGTCCAGGATCTACTCGGCCGTCACCAGGACTCCATTGTGGCCATCGATCACCTACGTGACATCGCGGTTGATATCGACGCCGGGTTGCCACCGGCGACGGTGTTTGCCATGGGCCGTATCGCCGAAGGGTATGCGGCAGCCGCGGTCGACGCTCGCAACCGATTCCTCGAGGTATACAAGCAAATGCGCGGCAAGCGATTTGAGCGTCTGGAACGGGAGCTGCGGCATCGATCGCGGCGACGGCCGGCAAAGCAGGTCGAAGCGGTTGAGACGACGCAGACTGAGCTCCAGGTTGCACCAGTTCCTCAGAATACGACCAGCCAGACGTGATGGTTCCCGGCGCTTCGGGCCAAGTGGGAGAGTCGAATGGATCTGATTCTGGTACGGCACGCGATCGCGTTCGAGCGGGATTCCAAGCGCTGGCCGGACGACAGCAAACGTCCGCTCACGCCCATGGGAGTCGAACGCTTCGAGCAGTCCGCCAGTGGATTACGACGTGTCGCAGCCGCGGTCGATGTGGTCTTGAGCAGTCCGTTCGCGCGGGCGAAACATACGGCGCGCATCCTCGAGGATGTGGCCGGATGGCCGAAATCCGTGGATTGCCCGGTGCTCGAGCCGTCGAACGACCCAGCAAGCGTCGTCGCATTTCTGCAGCAGAACCACGACAAGGGCGTCATCGCGCTCGTTGGCCACGAACCGCTCCTTGGCGAGCTTGCGGGAGCTCTACTGTGTGGGACGGGTGCTCCGGCACAGCCCTTCAAAAAGGGCGGAGCGGCCTGCTTTCGATCGGACCACGAGGTTCTCGAGGGTGGGATGAGCCTGTTGTGGTGGCTGCCGCCTACCCTGACAAGGAAGATGGGCTCAAAGTGATCACGTCGTAATCACGAGGTTGGTCCTCAATCATGTCCTCAACCACATCCTGGATCCCCGCCTGGAGATCGGAGAAGATCTCCAGCACGCCACGACGGGCGTCAATGATGTTGAACCCATACTGACCGGCGAGTTGCTTGAACTCTGGAAGCAGCTTCGATTGATAGCGGATGAAGTTCTTGTAGACGTCGTTGCCCCGCAAGAAATCCTGGCCCGATTCCCAATAATCGAAGCCGGTGCTGTTCAAGACGCGCGGCAACAGGTGATCGACATCGATGTCGAGATAAAAGACGATGTCGGGGATCAGCGCGAATCCGAAGACGTCCTCAATCCACCGCCGGTTGACTCCGCGAACGACTGCACGCGCGATCAACGAGAAGATGTAGCGGTCGGTTAGTACCACCATTCCCGCCCGCAGGCCGGGCAGGATGACGTGCTCCATGCGGTCGCAAAAATCGGTGGCATAGAAGAGGTTCAGAGTCATCGGGTCGAGAGTGTGGCCCCGTTTCGCCTGTTCGATGCCTCGTCCGGCTAGGCTGGAGCGGCGCAGGCCGGTGCCCATAACCGCGTAGCCGCTGGCTTCGAGCCACTCTTTCAACAGCGCGATCTGGGTGGAGCGCCCAACTCCGTCGGTGCCCTCGATCACGATCAGCCGTCCCGGGAACTGCCGCTCGTCCATGCCAGGCGGCGGATCTCCGAAAAAGCGAAGCTGTCTCATGCGGTCTTTCCCCCTGTTTTCCCCAGTTCGGTGAGGTATCTCCCACGGAGATTCTGCTCTTCAAGGGCGTTCTGCAAGCCGCCGTTCCCTGCCCGCATCAAGCCGTTCAGGTACGGCTTGACGATCTCCCGCACGAGCTGCTGCTGGCGAATCAGGTTCTCGGTTGCGTCGATGCGTTCGAGGTTGAACTCGTTGACGAGCTCGTTGTACTCGTCACGAATCATCCCCTGGAACAGCCGAAACGACTCGTATGGATCGTCACTCAGATCGAGGTCAAGACCCGCCTCGTAGAACTTGAGCTCTGGCCGCCCGGTCAGAATTCGCCGCAACGACTCATCCAGCGGAACATCGAAATAGAATGCAATATGGGGCTTCACGGCGAACGAGTAGAGCTGTCGCAGCCACTTGCGGCTGACGCCGCGAACGGCGTCTCTGGCGAAGGCCGTGTAGACGTAGCGATCGGCAAGAACGATCGCGCCGGCCTCCAACGCTGGAATGATCTGCGAGTTGATACGGCTGGCAAAGTCGGCCGAATGAATCAGGCTGAAGGTCATCGGCGTCAGGCTACGCGTTTTCTTCCCGCGGCTGGTGGTGCTCTTGACGATGGGCGAGGAATTCCACTCGCTGAACACAACGAGGTAACCCTGGCTGATCAGCCATTTCTGGAGCAGATCAAGCTGAGTACTTTTCCCGGAGCCATCGATCCCTTCCACGATGAAGAGACGTCCCGGGAAGCGGCTGTTGCTCCGCAGCCCCACGGCTCGCCCGTCCTTTCAGCTGAATATCAGCTCGCGTCCGAAAACTCGCTGAAATCGTTCTGCCAGCTTGGCGACTCCGTATTCGGAGAAGGGAGGGATCGCGATCGTCACCGTCTCCGGCCGAGAGTCAACCTTGAGTTTGATATCCGCATTTCTAGGATATCGCCGTTCGATCTCATCGGCAACGAGCAGGATGACGCCGCAGCGAGCCACCTGCTCGGCGTCGTCGGCGGTCAGCAGCGGCTCATACTGGCTCAGGTTCGACTGGCGCCTGTCAGCCTCCCTGATGATGGCTGAGAGCAAGGCGATCTCGCGGTGCGTGAAGCCATCGAGATCCGCCACCTCGACGATAGTCGCGGTGTGGGTCAAACGATTGTAGTAGTCGACGCTCCGGCCGATATCCAGCAGGTACGCGGCAAGCTCGCAAAGATTCTGAAATTCCGGCTCAGATTCGGCGTCGAGCGCGCAGGACAGCTGGGTGACGGCAGCAACGCGCTGATCCGCCCTCTCCGCCTCCCACGAGCCGAATCGCGTGGCAAGAGCGGTAACGGATAGTCTCTTGACGGTCTCCGGATCGGGCACGTCGGTGCTGCTGAGCGCGAAGGCGATTCCCTCTCGCAAACCCTTGCCGGAAACCAGCAAGTCGGTCATAGCAAGAGCGTCCATCACGACCTCTACGGCGATCGCGCCGCCGACGATGGAGTCGGTCCGGTCGGCGTTCAACCCCGGAGTGCCGGCGCGGACAGCGGCATCGGCGGAGGAAAGTGACGACGCGATTCGCCGCACCCGAGCCACTGGCAGTGAATAGCCGTGGAGTCGCTGAATCGGGGAACGGCGCTGCTTGCGATCGATCTTGGCGACGTTCCGGATGGTTCCGCCTGTTCCGACCAGTGTATCGTCCTCGTCCGCAGGCGGTATTTCCTCATCGGCGAGCCGCTGTGCAATGTAGTTCGACAGTTGGCGAATCTCTTTGCGGGTCGGAGGATCGCTTTTGAGAAACTCCGTCGTCATTCGGAGCGCCCCCAGCGGAAGCGTCCATGACGTGACATACCGTCTCTCTCGGAATCTTGTAAGCTCGAGGCTGCCACCCCCGATGTCAAGGACATAGCCATTCCAGACTGGCAGTCCGTGGACCGCGCCCAGAAACGAGTACTTCGCCTCCGCCTGGCCATCGATCACTTCGATGTCCATCCCCGCGGCGACGCGAACCGTCTCCAGGAACTGCTCGCCATTCGTCGCCTCGCGCATGGACGCGGTTCCGACGACGATGACGCGCTCGGCGCCAGCGCCGTGCGCAATCGAATGGAACTCACGCAGCGCGTCGATCGTCAAGTCCATCGCGGCCTGGCCCAGACTACCGTCCTTTTGCAAGTCGGTCGCAAGCCGCAGTGGCACGCGCGCATCTTCCACGATGTTGAGATACCCGGATTGATACTGGTCGTAGACGACGAGACGACCGGAATTCGAGCCGATGTCGACAACCCCAATTCGGCCGGTTGGTTTCTGATCCATATGGACGAGACCGAGTCCCGTCGTCCACGACTGTTGACTCACCAAGATTCACCCATCGTTTCAGCGGCCCGTGGGCCAGTTCCCATACCAATCGAACGGCTGATCGTTCAGATTCACCACGACGTTCTTGACCTGAGTGTAGAGATCGAGCGCGTGGCGGCTGAGCTCCCGGCCGATACCACTCTGCTTGAAGCCGCCGAAGGGTGCTTCCGGTGGATTGACGGTCGGGTAGTTGATGCTGATATTACCCGCACGAATCTGGCCCGCGAGACGGTGAGCGCGTTTGATGTCGTTCGTCCAGACGGTGGCGGCCAGACCGTAGATCACGTTGTTGGCCATCTGCACCACTTCGGCATCGTTCGTGAACGGGATGACCGAAAGAACCGGCCCGAAGACCTCCTCCTGGGCGATCATCATGTCGTTGTGAACCCGATCGAAAATCGTTGGCTCAACGAAGTTTCCGCGTCGGAGAACCTCGGAGTCAGGCCGTTTCCCGCCCAGGCTCAATGCCGCGCCTTCGCCACGGGCGCGTTCGACAAAGCTCAGCACCCGTTCGCACTGCCGTGATGAGATGACCGGGCCCATCTGCGTCGAATCCTCCAGCGGATCACCGACGCGAATCTTGCCGGCTTTTGCGACGAAGTCGGACATGAACTGGTCGTGAACCGATTCATGCAGGAACAGTCGAGTTCGCGCCGTGCAGCGCTGCCCCGCGTTGGTAAAGATGGCGAACAATGAGCCATTGACCGCCTCTTCAAGATCCGCGTCCGCGAACACGATGTTCGGTGATTTTCCTCCCAGTTCGAGTGAAACCTTCTTGATCGTCCCAGCGCTCAGACGAATTATCTGGCGGCCTGTCTCGGTTTCCCCGGTGAAGGCGACCTTGTCGACCTGCGGGTGTTCGGCCAGCGCGGCGCCGATCTCGGCGCCCGGCCCGGTCAGCACGTTGACGACTCCGGCGGGAATGCCGGCTTCGAGGCATATCTGCCCCAGAACCAGGGCTGTAATCGGTGTGGCGCTGGCCGGCTTGAGCACAATCGTGTTGCCGGTCGCCAATGCCGGTCCCAGCTTCCAGGCGGCCATGAGAAGCGGAAAGTTCCAGGGAATGATCTGGGCACAGACGCCGATCGGCTCGCGCAGGGTGTAATCGAACAGCGGACCGTTCATCGGAATTGTCTCGCCCCAGACGTGGCCGGTCAGATTCGCGTAGTACTCGAAGCAATTGGCCGAGGCGGCGACGTCTCCACGTGATTCGATGATGATCTTGCCGCAATTCAGCGTCTCGAGGCGGGCAATCTCTTCCTGACGCTCGCGCAGGAGTTCCGCAACCCGGCGCATGCGTTTGCCACGCTCGTTTGGCGTCATCGAGCGCCATGGGCCGCTATCGAAGGCGGCGCGCGCGGCCGCCACTGCTCGGTTCACGTCTTCAATGCCTGCCTTCGCGACGCGTCCGATGACCTCGTTCGAGGCCGGATTCAACGTGTCGAACGTTTCGCCGGATGCAGCGGGCACGGATTCTCCGTTAATCAGAAGAAGGTGATTGCTGACTCGCGTCTCCACTGCCATATGGGTCTCCTCTCGCTTTGCGCGATGGCGGCCGAATCCGTTCCCCCAGAATCGCCCGCATTTCCGGTGTTTGACTTCTCATCGTAACATGGATCCGGCCTGTCCCCCGCGCCCTGGAGTTAAGAATATGTTCGTGCTGACGCCGCGGCGCGATCTCGTAATCAACTGGATCCATCCGATGAGAATGCCGAGTGCCTTCGCTCGATACGGCGACAGGAGGAGTACTCAATGAATGGCAGTCCGGCGCTCAGTCGACAAGAATTGATCGACATTCTCCAGGATCATGGGTTCTTGACTGATCTGACACTGGCTGCCTTCGCGCTTGCCGAAGATGTGCATGGAGATCAGCGCCGTTCCGGTGGAGGACCATATCTGGAAGAACATGTCTACCCGGTGACGGCGAACGTTGTTCGCTATCTGGCCGGGCAGCGCCCGGAGGACGCTGGGTTGACCGTCATCGTGTCGCTTTTGCATGACGCGATTGAAGATTCGAACACGCTCATCGCGCAGCACATTGAAACAGAGTTCGGTGCAGTCATCGCCCTTCGTGTTGCAGTACTGACGAAGCCGGACAAGAGGCGCGGCGTCTCGCCGCAATCGTCTGAAGACGAGGAAGCCCTCTATGTGTCAGGAATCGCGAACGCCGACGAAGCAGTGCGCGTCGTGAAGGTGTTCGATCGGCTCAACAACCTGGCGGCGGTGCACCAGCGTGAGCCTTCTCGGCGACGAGCCTACCTCGTCGAGACCCGCAGTCACTACGTCTCGCTGGCACGTTCGGTCGACGAGGCGCTGGCCGGCCAAATGATCGACCTGTTGAACGAGCAGGAGTCTCGCCTTGAGCAATCACTGGCTGACTGAGAGCGCTTTTAGATGAGCGGGCGAGGCTGACGATCGTAGTCGTAGAAGGGTGGCAGTTGCCGTGGTCGCCAGCGCCCGGGTCAATCAGGAAGTCTATTTACGTAGCGGAACAGCCGATCGGCGCACCGTCCCGGACATGGAGCAGCGGGAGAGGCTACATCACCTGCCGCCAGGCGTTTAGCTTGTATGACGCGAAGACCCCGGCTTTGTTGAACGGGTCCTGCTCGATGATCTGCCGCGCCTCTTCTTCCGCCTCGACCTCGTAAATGATAAGGGCGCCGCTGTCGTCGATGAAGGGGCCGGAAGCCCAGAGCTTGCCATCCTCTTTGAGTGACGTCAGGTACTCGCGGTGAGACGGGCGTACCTCGGCAATCTTGTCATGGTTGGCGTAGCTGAAGATCGCGGCAAATTTCACGTGTGATCCTCCAAAAGAACGCGTGTTCGGTGCCCGGCCGGCGTTACGAGCGGCCGTTTTGCTCGTGGACGGGCAGGCCATCGTCTCCGGGCAACGCTCGTGGGTTGCCGGTGATGATGAACGCCGTCCGCTCACAGATGTTCGTCACCCGGTCGCCAATCCGCTCCAGGTTGTGAGCGGCCCAGAGAAGCTGGGTGGCGCGTTCGATCGTCTTGGGATCGGCCAGCATGTAGGTCAACAGCTCGCGGTACACCTGATTGTACAGGCCGTCGAGCTCGTCGTCGCGCTGCCAGATGGCGCGGCAAGAGGGGAGATCTCGTTCGATGAACGCCCCGAGGCTCTGATGCAGCATGTCGATGGCGATCGCAGCCATGCGTGGAATGTCAATCAGGGGCTTCAGCGGTGGCTCCTTGTTGACCTCCAGCGCGATCTTGCCAATTCCTTCGGCGTAATCGCCGATGCGCTCCAGCTCGCCGATGATGAATAACGCACCGGCAATCGTTCGAAGGTCGATCGCCATCGGCTGTTGTGTGGCGATGAGCAGAAGCGCACGCTCCTCGAGTTGGTAGCTCAGGTTGTCGATCTCACGGTCCGATAGGATGACGCGATCGGCCAGTTCAGTATCACGTTGACGGAGCGCCTCAACGGATCGTTCGACCGCCTTCTCCGCCATGTTGCCAAGCAGCAAGAGGTCCTCGCGCAGCGTCTGCAGCTGCCGTTCGTAGTGCGCGCGGCTGTGACTTGGTGAGGCCATGGCGAAACCCCCTATCGCTAACCGACTCGACCCGTGATGTAGTCTTCGGTCCGTTTGTCTGAAGGATTGGTGAAAATCTCGGACGTCGGGCCGACTTCGATGAGCTCTCCAGTACGATCTTCACCCATCATCATGAACGCAGTGATGTCCGACACGCGCGCGGCTTGCTGCATGTTATGGGTGACGATCACAATTGTATAGTGCTTCACCAACTCCTGCATCAGTTCTTCGATGCGCAGCGTGGCGATCGGATCGAGCGCGCTCGTCGGCTCATCCATCAAGATCGCTTCCGGTTCGACCGCGAGCGCGCGGGCGATGCAGAGCCGTTGCTGCTGACCACCGGAGAGGGACAGGGCTGATCGATTGAGTCGATCCTTCACCTCGTCCCACAGCGCGGCGTCACTGAGCGATTGCTCGACGCGATCCTTGATTTCGATCTTGCTGAGCCGTTTCCCGAACGACAGGCCATACGCCACGTTATCGAAGATGGACTTCGCGAACGGATTCGGACGCTGGAAGACCATGCCAATTCGACGCCGGACGAGGATCGGGTCGACGTTCGGCCCATAGATCGGCTCGCCATCCAGCAAAACTTGCCCACCAACTTTCACGTTTGGCGTGCCGTCATGCATACGGTTGATGGCTCGCAGCAGCGTCGACTTACCCGAGCCTGATGACCCGATCAACGCACTGACCTTCCGCTCCGGGAAGCTGATACTGATATCCCGGATGGCGGTGAAATCACCGTACTTGACGGAGAGGTCCCGCGTCTCGAGTTTGGTGGTCGAGATCGCCTGTGCCTCATCGATATCATCCCGCGTTACCGTCTGTCGAACTTCGAAGGCGGCGGGGAAGTTGCGTTGGGCACTCCGTTCGGTGTCCATGGTCAGCCCTCCCGCTGCTTCGCTAGCCGAAGCGGCCGGTGATGTAGTCTTCAGTTTGCTTGTCCTTCGGCGCGGTAAAGATCGTGTTGGTCGGCCCGGCCTCGACCACCGCGCCGGACCCGTCGTCGTTGAGCGTCATAAAAATGGTGTAGTCGGACACACGCGCGGCCTGCTGCATGTTGTGGGTGACGATCACAATGGTGTAGTCCACCACCAGTTCCCGAATGAGCTCCTCGATGCGCAACGTCGCGATCGGATCCAGCGCGCTCGCCGGTTCGTCCATCAAGATGACTTCGGGCTCGACGGCCAGCGTCCGCGCCAGGCAAAGGCGCTGTTGCTGTCCTCCGGAGAGCGCGATGCCGGGTTGATTCAGCCGGTCGGAAACCTCGTCCCAGAGGGCCGAGCGTTTCAAGGCGCGCTCGACGGCGATCTCCTTTTCGCGTCGCCCGATCCCATCCAACTCTAATCCAATCGACACATTTTGTGCGATCGTGCGCGCGCGCAGCGGGTTTGGCTGCTGGAAGACCATGCCAATCCGGCGACGCACGAGAATCGGGTCCACCGAGGGGTCGTAGATGTTTTCGTCTTCCAGCAGGACGCGGCCCTCCGCGTGGGCGCCTTGCACCGTCTCGTGCATCCGGTTGATGGAGCGCAAGATCGTCGACTTGCCGCAGCCCGACGGTCCAATGATCGCGGTGACGCGCTTTCGTGGGATCACCATGTCGGTGCGCGCCACGGCCTTGTAGGTGCCGTAGAAGAGTGTCAGCCCCTCGAGCCGAAGGTGGGCTTCCTCCACCGGCGGCATATGAATGTTTGGGTTTGCGGCGATTGCTGCGGTCATGGACAACCCCGTTAGCGCGGCGCACGCTGCCGCGTGAATATCCGGACGACGATGTTGATTCCCAGCACGATAACGACCAGCAGAAAGGCTGCGCCCCATGCTTGCTGGTTCAAGACTTTGTACGGCTGCGCGGTGTAGCGGTAGGCCAACAGCGGCAACGCCTGCATCGGACCGAACAGATCGTATGTCAGGTTGTTGTTGCCGAGGACGGTGACGAGCAAGGGTGCCGTTTCGCCGGCGGCGCGCGCGAACGCCAGCAAGACGCCGGTGGCGATGCCACTCAGCGCCATCGGCAGGACCACCGTAAGCGTCGTTCGCCACTTGGGCGCGCCGAGCGCGGTCGCCGCCTCGCGCGTACTGCCAGGAACCAGGCGCAGGATCTCTTCGGTGGTGCGCGTGATGATCGGAACCATCAGGACCACGAGCGCGATGCTGCCGGCAAACCCGGAGAAATTCTTCGTGCGTTGGACGATCAGTACATAGGCCGTGACGCCAACGACGATGGAGGGCATGGCGGTCAATACATCGACACAGAACCGAATCATCGGTCGAGGCGCTGTTCCCGGGATACTCCGCCAGAAAAACGCCTGCCATGATGCCAATCGGGGTAGCCAACACGAGGGCGAAGCCCACGATCATCACCGAGCCGACGATCGCATGGAGCACACCGCCGCCGGTCGAGGTTGCACCGAATGTGACCGGCCTGAATGTCTTGGTGAGAAAATCGACGCTCATCGACCCGATCCCCTGCTGCGCCACGTACGCGATGATGAGGATCAGCGGAATCAGTGCCGCGGCGGTTGCGACCACGGTCAGAACGAGCATGAGCCGGTTGATCATGACGCGTCTGCGGTAGCGGCGGCCGCCCACGATGGATTGCGCCATGATCAGCCTCCTTGTCCGGTGCGAGAGACCCGCCAGACGAGTAATCGCGCGATCGAGTTCGCGATCAAGGTGATCACGAACAATACGAGCGCGAGCAGGATCAACGCGCTCGAGTGCATGCCGGAGTTGGCGTTTGGCAGCTCATTCGCGATCAACGACGCGGCGGTCGTTGCCGGTTGGAACAGTGACGTCTTGATCTGTGGCGTGTTGCCGATGACCATCGTCGCGGCCATCGTCTCGCCCAGGGCTCGCCCGAGACCGAGCATGATCCCGCCGACGATACCAGCACGGGCATACGGAAGATCGGCATGCCGGATCACTTCCCACCTCGTCGCCCCGAGCGCCAGCACCGCCTCTCGTTGGGTGTTGGGAACCACGGCAAGCACGTCACGCGAGATTGCCGCGATCGTCGGCAGGATCATGATGGCCAGGATCACACCCGCCACGAGCATGCCGCGACCGACATTAGCCGGCCCGGCGAAGAGTGGGATCGCCGTGCCGACCGATTCGGAGATGGGGGTTGAGATGTGGGTCCGAAAGAAGGGGATGAAGACGAAGATGCCCCACATGCCATAGACCACGCTCGGGATCGCTGCCAGCAGTTCGACCATCAAGCCGATCGGCATGCGCAGTTTCGCGGGCGAGAGCGTGTTGAGGAAAATCGCGATCATGACGCCAAGAGGCGCCGCGAAGATTAACGCGAGCATAGACGAGACGATCGTGCCGTAGATGGCCGGTAGTGCGCCAAATTGTTCCTTGGGCGGGTTCCATACGCTGGTGGTAAGAAAGCGCCAGCCAAAGGCGTGCCGTGCCGCGGTTGAACCGTCCCAGGTGACGGCGATGATGGCGAACAGCAGGGCGACCACGATGACCGCGAAAACCAGTGACACGACCCAGAAAATCAAGTCACCGTGCTGAAATTGACGTGCCAGCCGAGCTCTTAGAGGGATTGTCGGGCTTTGCGCTCGCATGCCTCGAGTCCGATCGTCCTTCCTATGTATGGCGCGTCCGCTGACCGGCACCAGATCGCTCGCATTTGCGAGGATAACACTCTTTGCCCCGCGATGGGCAGCGCGAGGACGACATCACAGTCGCCCCCGCGCAACTCCCCAGGCCTTGACTTAATCGAGCTTGCAGCCCGTGACCTACATCGGGGCAGTGAAGACGTTCTGTCCTCCCGACTGAACCTGCTCGAGCTTCTTCAGCTCGATATCCTCGACCTGACTCGGCAGCGGCGCATACTGCAGTGTCTTCGAGATCTCCTGACCTTGTGTGATACAGAAATAGCAGAAATCGGTCAGCGCCTTCGCCTTGTTGGCGTCGGTGTAGGAGGGATGGAGCAGGAGCCAGGAGAAGCCAGTGATCGGGTAGGCTGTGTCTCCTTGCGGAGCGTTGGTGATGAACAAACGCAAGTCGTCCGGCAAGTTGCTGATGAATCCAGCAGCGTCAGCCGACGCCCCCTCCAGCGACGGAACGACCCACTTGCCGGCGGCATTCTTGACCGCCGCCGCTGGGAGTTTGTTCTCCAGCGCATAGGCGAGCTCGACGTAACCGATTGCCCCCGGGGTCTGCTGGACTCCGGCCGCGACGCCTGGGTTCTGGGCGCCGCCGATGCCCACCGGCCACTGAACCGCGGTGCCGAAGCCGACTTTCGTCTTCCATTCGTCGCTAATCTTGCTCAGGTAGTTGGTGAATATGGCTGTCGTTCCCGAGCCGTCAGAGCGGTGGACGCAGGTAATCGCGGTGTCGGGCAGCGTCATTCCAGGGTTGTCCGCGGCGATGGCGCTGTCGTTCCACTTCGTGATTTTGCCCAGATAGATGTCGGCGATCGTCGGCCCGGAAAGCTGCAGCTTGTCCACCCCCTGCAGGTTGTAGGTGATCGCTTCGGGGCCGAGGACGACCGGAATGTGGAGCGCGCCCGGCGACTGCTTGAGCTCATCGTCCGTCATATAGGCGTCGGTGCCCGCGAAATCGGTCACACCGCCGATGAAATCCTTTTTGCCCTGGCCAGATCCGACCGACTGGTAGTTGATGGTCACACCCGGAGCGAGCTGCTTGTACTTCTGAACCCAGAGCTGCATCGCCGGATCGACAAAGCTCGAACCGGACCCCGTGAGCTTGACGGTGATATCGCGCGGCTTCCAGGCTGCTGCTACGGTCGGTAGCCGGAGGTCGTCGTTGCGCTTGCAGCGGTCGTCGCGCTGTCGTCGCAGCCGAGGTAGCAGCTGAAGTAGCGGCAGTTGTCGCAGCGGTCGTTGCCGCCGACGTACTTGTTGCGGCGCCGCGCTCGAAGTTGTCGGGGTCGAGCTGCTTCCTCCACCGCAGGCCGCGAGCAGCGCCGCGATGGCTGGAACCGACAATCCAAGCATTCCCGCTCGGCGGAGCATCTGGCGGCGGCTCAACCGACCGCTCAGGGCTTCCTGGTACAAGAGAGTCTGACTCGACTCCTCCATCAATGGTCTCCCCTTTCGAGGCTAGGCGGCTCGACTGAAGGTCCAAGCTCGCCTGCAAATCGATATCCCACACCGTGCACGGTTTGGATCATCCAGGACCCGTCCGGTTCTCCTTCGAGCTGCGCGCGCAGCCACCGGACGTGAACGTCGATATTGCGTGGATCCACCACCACGTCAGACCCCCAGACTCCATCAAGAAGCTGGTCGCGAGTGAAGACTTTCCCGGCATTCCGAGCGAGCGTGACCAGCAGCTTGAACTCTTTCGGAGGAAGCCGCAGCTCGCGGCCATGGAAGGTCGCGCGATGCTCATTGAGCATCATCAACAGATCTCCCGCGACGAGCACCTCGGGATCTTCCGTCTGGTTCTGGACACGTCGCAGGACAGCGCGTACCCGTGCCACGAGCTCGGCCATGCCGAACGGCTTCTTGAGGTAGTCGTCCGCACCGGCTTCAAGTCCCGCGACGATGTCTTCCTCCCGGTCGAGCGCCGTCATCATGAGGATCGGCGCGGAAGACCAGGTGCGAAGATGGCGGCAGACATCGCGGCCGTCGACCTCGGGCAGCATCAGGTCGAGCAAGATGAGGTCAGGTCGTAGCGCTCGAGCGGACTTGATTCCGGCGTCACCGTCATGAACAGCGGTGACGTGGAATCCACGTTTCTGAAGCGAGTAGCGGATAGTCGCGACGAGCGCTTCGTCGTCCTCGATGAGTAGGACGCGGTCAACCTTCGCGGTCTGTTCACCCATGTGCCGCGCCGGCTGGACTTGCTCGGTTTCGTGTCCATTCATCTCGCTGCTCGTCTCCATGAACACCCTCGATTGAAGCCGGATTCGTGTCCACGGAAACTGTAACGGGTGAAGATTACCGTTCGAGGCAGATCCCATTAACGGACCGTTAATGGAGGTATTCGCACCAGTTCGGCCGCGGACGGGCGCCGCGTCGGAGATGCGGTTACAGCGTGACGTGGGTCGGGGCTGGCAGATCCGGTGCCGCGGCTGGAGCAGTCGCGACGTCCCTCGGTCTATCGGCGCGCGGAAGGGAGAAATTGAATGTTGAGCCGTGACCGTAGTCGCTCTCGGCCCAGATGCGCCCACCGTGCAGTTGGATGAGATGTTTCGCGATCGCCAGATCCGAGCCCGCTTCCCGCGGCCGAACGCGATCGATCTGCTTTGTAGAATCGCTCAAACACGCGTTGAAGATCATTTGGATCGAGACCCGGTCCGCTGTCCCTGACCGAGACGGTCACCTCGGCTTCCGTCGCCTGAACCTCGATCGCGATGTCTCCTCCGGTGGGCGTGAATTTGATGGCGTTATGAATGAGGTTCACCAATACCTGCTCGATCCGATCGGAATCGAACAACGCCGGCGGCAGGTCGGGCTCGGCATCGATCGCGATCTCGATCTGTTTCAACGACGCCTGTGCCCACATGCGTTCCGCGACACGGCGGGCCAACGATTCCAGGTTTCCTGGGGCAACGTGCAGGTCGATCTGCCCTGATTCGGCACGGGAAAGTTGCAGCAGTTCCTCGACCAGCCGGGCCAGATCGTCGACTTCCACCTGCATCCGGGAGAGAAACTCACGCGCGACGCTTTCGTCTTCGAGCGCGCCGTCGAGCAACGTTTCGACGAGTGCCTTCATCGACGCGATCGGAGTGCGCAGGTCGTGAGATACGTTGGCGACGAAATCGCGCCGCACGGCTTCGGTCCGACGAAACTCGGTAATGTCGCGCAGCACGAACAGCACCAGTGGCGCCTGATCGGAGGGGATCGGGTAGGAAAATGCCTGGACCGAGCGTCGCGGGCGGCCCATCTCGATGACGTGCGTGGCAGGAGCGACATCGCGTTCACTCGCGGTACGCCCAGCACGAACCACTGCGGCAAGCTCGTAGTCGCGGAACACCTGCGCGTAGGTGCGCCCGATTGCCCATCCCCGGTGAACCCCGAGCAGCTTCTCGGCAGAGAGATTCATCAGCGCGACTTGATCCTCATCGTCGATGATGAGGATACCGTCGCCCAGGTGCTCGACGACTGAATCCAACCGAGTGCGTTCGAGGTCGATCGTGCCAATCGTCGCTTGCAACTCATCAGCCATATCGTTGAACGCAACGGCGAGGTCGGCGAAATCGCCGCTGGATTCGACCGGCGCCCGCACCGCGAGATCGCCTCCCGAGAATGATCTTGTCGCGGTCACGATCTTGGCGAGAGGGCGCATGGCGACGCGCGTGAAGACCCAGATGGACAGCAACGTCACCGCAGCCGACCCGAGCAGGATCAACGCGATGATGCCCGGCTCCCCGGAGAACCCAGAGCCAAGTGCGCTACTCGGAACCGCGAGACGAACCACGCCAACGACTCGCTGTCCGTCGAGGATGGGAGCCGCGACATACCAGGTGGGTCGTGACGTGGATGGATCGTCTCTCTCGACTGAGGTTGTTGATCCGTTCAGCGCGTTGCGGATCTCAGGAGCCTGGGCTTGGTTCTGGATATTCGCGATACCGGCGCTACTGTCGGCGAGAGGTGAGCCATCCGTGGAGAAGATCGTCACTCGGGTGTTGGTGGCGGTGCTGATCCGATCAACGATTTGTGACGTCGAGGCGGCAGTTGTTCCGGAGGTGATCGGAAGCGCCGCGCCGGCCGCCAGAAGCGCCTGCTGCCGCAACTGAGCGAGGGCCTCCCGGTCGTTGCGGTTACCGACGTAGCCCGTCAGGACGAGCCCGGCAAGGAGAAAGATCGCCGTCACGATGGCGATGAACCCAAGTGCCAGGCCGCCTGTGACTCGCGCGCTCATCGCGGCTTATCCGGAGAAACGATAGCCGACGCCACGCACGGTCTCGATCAACCGCGCCCCGCCCGGCTCCGCTTCGAGCTTTTCGCGCAATCCGTGAATGTGAACGGCAAGGGTTCGACTGTCGCCGTAGTAGTCGTAGCCCCAAACATCGCCCAGAAGCTGTCGAGTTGGGCAGACGTGGCCCCGGTGCTTCACCAGGTGCACCAAGAGTTCGAGTTCTTTGGGCTTCAGCGTGATCTCCCGTTCGCCAAGCGTTACGCGATATGCGCCGAGGTCGATACTCAGGTCACCGACCGTGATCACGCTCGAATCCGGACTCGTTCCCTTGACCATGTCCTGTTCGAGGAGGTCGCGCCGGCGAAGCAGCGCCTTGACGCGCGCCAGCAGCTCGCGCATCGAGAACGGCTTGGTAAGGTAATCGTCGGCCCCGATCTCGAGGCCGACCACCCGATCGATCTCGTCGCTTCTCGCGGTCAGAATGATGATTGGAACTCCACTCGTGCGACGAATGTTGCGGCAGACATCGAACCCATCGATCGTCGGGAGCATGACATCGAGCAACACCAGATCTGGGTGCTGATCCCTGGCGAGTTCCAGCGCGGTTTCACCATCCGAAGCGGTCGAGATCTCGTAGCCCGCCCGCTTCAGGTTGTACGCGATAGTCGCCTGTAACGAAGTCTCGTCCTCGACGAGTAGGATTTTCGTCACGAACCTGCTCCATCGGCACGTCGGCACGCATACGTTAATCGTATCAACACCGTATGACGCCTGAATGTATCGCGCCGCGATCCCGAAATCACCAGCACCGCTCGGTGAAACGCCAGGACGGGACCCGATCCGGCACCAGCGGTCTACCAGCCATTGGGTCAATCAGGCGCGAGGCCGACGCCGCGATCCTCACGCGAAATCGCCGCGATGTATTTCCGACAAAAAGTGTCGTATGAGTTCGATGGTGGCCGCGATGTCGGCGATGCTGGCCATCTCGTTGACGGTGTGCGCGTAGCGAGTTGGAATCGAGATCGTGATCGACGGCACACCTGCTCGGGTCTGCGAAATCGCTCCGGCGTCGGTCCCTCCGAAGGGCAAAATCTCAAGTTGATATTCGATACCGTGACGTTCGGCGGTATCGCGAAAGCCCTGAACCAGCTTGCGATTCGTGATGACCGAGCCATCCATCAGCTTGATCGCCGGCCCGCCGCCGAGACGTGATATCTGTTCCGCCGGGTCACCACCCGGCATTCCGGCCGGCGTGATGTCGATGGCTATGCCGATATCCGGATCGACTCCGAACGCGGCGGTGACCGCGCCGCGGAGTCCGACTTCCTCCTGTACCGTCGCAACGGCGACGATCTCCGCCTCGTGCTCACCAATTGATCGCAGTACCTCGAGCATGATGAAGACTGATACTCGATCGTCGAGAGACTTACTCATGACCGTGTGACCGACACGTTCCAAGGTCCGGTCAAACGTCACCATGTCGCCGATCTCGACCTTGGCGGCCGTTTCCTCCGGTGTAAGTCCGACGTCGACGAACAGGTCCTGGAGCCGATCGGTCCTGATCTCGCCGAGATACCCCGGCGGATGAGATTCGCGCCTGGCATGCAGAGCGCCGCGAAGCATCTCGCCGGTGCGAGTGTGGACGAAGACCCGCTGCGCGGCGAGGTTACGGGCATCGAATCCACCAACCGGTTGCAGGCTAAGACTACCGTTCTCGTCGACATGCCTGACGAGGAATCCGATCTCGTCCATGTGCGCCGCGAGCATCACTCGTTGCGCACCCTCACCCTGCAGGCGGCCGATCACGTTTCCGAGTGCATCGACCCGCACGTCGCCAGCCAACTGACGCATTTCCGCCAGCACGATCGCGCGAACCGCGTCTTCGTGCCCGGGAATTCCAGGCGCCTCGGCGATTCGCTTGAGCAGATCGAGGTTAATCTCCATCTATCCTCCATCGCACGCGCCCGTGAGTCTGCGCATTTGACGCATCTTCATGCTAGCAGGGATCTGATCTCCGTCCAGTGTGGCAGCCCACGTGCGGGATGGGAGATCGGGGAGATCGCGTAAGCGCGGAAGCCCGCCATGGCTGAGACGCTCCGGCCATGTCGTTCATCGTCCTCTCTGGCCAGGATCCTGCAGCGCGCGCACTGGGCTCGAGTGGGGCGACAATGAGGCGAGCGTGATTGTGACGAGGTGCCAGCTGTTGCTTGACCCGGCCGTGGACGAAAACATATACTTTCCTAGTTTGCGCGTCTGTAAGGTACAGAGAGGCGCGCTGCAGGGGGCGAGATGTCACTTCACATAAAGACTCTCACGAACGACACCATTGTGAACGTCGCCCAGCTGCTCAAGGAACCCGTCGGCTCAACACGCATCGCGGACGTTCAACTCGATCGACTGGTGTTGGACGAGTTGATGACGGCCAGCGACGTGACGGCGAAGGTTCGACTCACACGAGTGGTCGAGGGGATACTTGCAGACGGTCAGATGTCCGGGACTGTCGAGCTTGAGTGTGTGCGATGCCTGGAGCCGTACCTTGCCGGGTTCGCCGGAGATTTCGTGGCTGATTTTCGGCCGAGTGTGGACGTGCGCACTGGAGTTCCGCTCTTCGTGCCGGAGCACGAAGATCTGTTCGTGATTGACAACAATCACGAGTTGAACCTGGAAGAATTGCTGCGCCAGGTCGCGATCGTGTCGCTGCCGATGCAGCCGCTGTGTCGCGAAGACTGCCCAGGAATCGAGCCGCTCGAGGGCGACGAGGATGCCACCGAAGACGAGCGACTGGCGGTACTGCGTAACTTGCTCGAAAACGAACAGTAGTTAAGCGGCCATTTGGGAGCCGGCCACGTTGTAGTGGCCGGAAGAGGTTGAGAACGTGTTAAGGAGGAGCGACTATGGGCGCGTTGCCAAAGCAGCGTCAGAGCCGGGGGCGGCAGGGGAATCGCCGAAGACATCACTATCTCAAGATGCCACAGTTGATGACCTGTCCTTCGTGCGGCCAGAAAAAGCTGACCCACCACGTATGCCCGAACTGCGGCACCTACAAGGGCCGTCAGGTCGTCGAAGTTGCCAAGCCGCGACGCACCGAGAGCCAATAGATTCTCGGCGCATCATTCGAGTGTCGATCGCATCCTCCAGTTCGATCAAGCATTCGTGTATCGTCAGAACGAGTCGAACGTGGGTGGCTGACGCGTCTCGAGAAAGGGACAACCAGGAACGGTGTTGAACGCGGCAATCACCGGTTGGGGAATGTACGTCCCTGAGCGCGTATTGACCAATTTCGACCTTGAACGCATGGTCGAAACGTCCGATGAATGGATCGTTTCACGAACGGGCATTCGTGAGCGACGCCTCGCCACCAAGACGGACACGACAGTCAGCATGGCCGCGGCTGCCTCACGGCAGGCGTTGGAGGTAGCCGGCGTTTCGCCGGAGGCGATCGAACTCATCATCCTCGCGACCGACTCACCAGATCAGTTGATGCCGGCATCGGCATCGGTGTTGCAGGCTGAACTTGGCGCCACGCGTGCCGGGGCGTTCGACCTGGACGCCGCGTGCTCCGGGTTCGTCTACGCACTCAGCGTGGGCGCGCAATTCGTTAAGACCGGTGTGTTCAGGACGGTGCTGGTGGTCGGGGCTGATGCGTTGACCCGCTACCTTGATTTCACCGATCGCGGCACATGCATTCTCTTTGGCGATGGCGCGGGAGCCGTGGTGCTGCAGGCGAGCACAGCCGACGAAGGAGTACTGTCCACGGTTCTAGGGTCGGATGGCCGCGGCGCGCCGCATCTGTACGTCAATGGCGTGGCGCCGTCGTTCGTGCCGAACGGCAACGAGACGATGGTTCCCGCGCCGCATATGAAGATGAACGGCGGCGAGGTCTTCAAGTTCGCTGTGCGCGTGATGGGTGAAGCCGCGGTCGAAGCGATCGACAAGGCGGGACTGTCGATCGCCGACATCGATCTTTTTATCCCGCACCAGGCCAACCTGCGTATTATCGATGCGTCGGCGCGGCGCCTCGAGCTTCCGCGCGACAAGGTGTGGGTCAACATCGAACGCTACGGCAACACGTCCGCCGCATCGGTGCCGATGTGCATCAGTGAAGCGGCCTCTACGGGAGCGCTCCAGCCGGGCATGAACGTCGTCCTCGTCGCATTCGGCGCCGGTCTGTCCTGGGCCGCAAACGTGTTGCGCTGGGGATCGACCGGGGTAGCGTCAAATGGCCGATAGCGGTGTCAGCAAAGCGGCCTGGGTCTTTCCTGGCCAGGGATCGCAACGGGTGGGGATGGGGCGCGAGCTGGCTGAGCAGGAGCCCGCTGCACGTATGGTGTTTGACCGGGTCGATGACGCCCTCGGCTTTTGCCTTTCCGACGTGATCTTTAACGGTCCGGAAGTGGACCTCGTTGCCACGCGTAACCAGCAGCCCGCGTTGCTGGCCACGAGCATCGCGTATTTTGAAGTGCTCAAGCGGCGAGGGTGCCTGCCGGACCCAGCGGTGGTCGCCGGACACAGCCTTGGTGAATACACGGCATTAGTCGCGTCCGGAGCGCTCGACCTGTGCGACGCTGCTCGATTGGTACGGCGGCGTGGAGAGCTTATGGAAGAGCACGGCCTGGGGGGTATGATCGCGGTCATTGGCCTGAGCGACGGCGTCTTGATGGAGATTGCCAGCCAGTCGGGTGCCGAAATCGCAAACCTCAACGCGCCGGGTCAGACGACGCTGAGCGGACGTGCCGACGCCCTGGAGCGAGCCGCATGTCTTGCGAAGGAAGCAGGAGCGCGGCGAGTCCTGCCGCTTGCGGTCAATGGCGCGTTTCACTCCTCGTTGATGCGCCCGGTGGTCGACGGGTTGAAGCCGATGATCGACGAAACGCCGCTTTCTCGCCCGTGCGTGCCACTGATCGCCAACGTCGACGCCCGACCATTGATCGAGCCGCATGAGCTGCGCGCGGAGCTCGCGGCGCAAATTACGGCCTCGGTACGCTGGGTGGACGTCGTGCAGCATGCCGTCCACGGCGGTGTCGACCATTTCTTCGAGGTGGGGCCGGGGAAGGTCCTGAGCGGGCTGATCGCACGGATCGCCGATGGCTTGAAGACCGAGCACGCCGAGGCACTTCTGAGATCTTGAGATTCCATCTCTCTGTCGATCGGCCCCTGGCGATTCGGGCCGAACGCCTTTCGAGGCGGTTCTTGATGTGCGTCACGGTGCTATCTACGCCGGTAGCGGGTTGAGGAGGCGGCCAGGATGAGCGAAGAGCAGATACGACGGTCCGCGATCGTGACCGGCGCCGTGCGTGGAATCGGCAGGGCGACCGCGTTACGGTTGGCGGCGGATGGGCTGCAGGTCGTCGTCAACTACCGCGGCGATGACGCCGAGGCGAATGCCGTGGTTTCAGCAATCGAGGAGGCTGGAGGGACGGCGATTGCGATTCGCGCTGACGTCACCGACAGCGAACAGGTCGGCGCCATGATCGAAGCGACCATCAACACATTTGGGCGGCTCGACGTCCTGGTCAACAACGCTGGCATAACGCGGGACACGCTGATCATGCGCATGAAAGATGACGATTGGGATGCCGTCCTGACGACGAACCTGAAGAGCGCCTTTCTCTGCTCGAAAGCGGCGATTCGGCCTATGATGCGACAACGCTACGGTCGCATCGTCAATATGACCTCGGTCGTCGGCCTCGTCGGCAACGCGGGACAGGCAAATTACGCCGCCGCCAAAGCTGGTATCGTCGGGCTAACCAAATCGTTGGCGCGGGAGATCGGCTCGCGTGGCATCACCGTGAATGCCGTCGCTCCCGGGTTCATTGAGACGAGACTCACCGATGCCATCCCCGAAAACCTGAAAACACGGATGCTGGAGCAGATCTCAGTCGGGTACTTCGGAAGTCCAGAAGATGTCGCGACGGCTGTTTCGTTCCTGGCTTCGCCAGAGACCCGCTACATCACGGGTGTCGTACTCAGTGTTGACGGCGGCATGTTCATGGCAACGTAGATAGGCGAGATGGGTGTTCCGGAAGATTCTTATCGCTAATCGAGGCGAGATCGCGCTACGCATCCTGCGAGCATGCCACGAGTTGGGCATCAGCTCGGTCGTGGCCTATTCGGACGTGGATCGTGACTCTCTGCCGGTCCGCATGTCGGATGAAGCAGTCTGCATCGGGCCAGGCCCGGCTTCGCGCAGCTACAACAACATTCCCGCCATCATCAGTGCCGCTGTGATCACCGGCTGTGACGCACTCCACCCTGGGTACGGATTTCTGGCCGAGAACCCCTCGCTAGCCGAAATCTGCCAGGAGTGCAACCTGGTGTTCATCGGCCCGCGCCCCGAGGTCCTGTCGCAATCGGGGAACAAGGCGATCGCCCGGCAGATCATGAAGCGCGCCAAGATCCCCATCATCCCAGGCTCCGAGGATCCGGTCCACGACGTTCAGACCGCGCGTGTGATCGCCAAAGAGATCGGCTATCCAGCGTTGATCAAGGCAGTGGCCGGGGGGGGCGGACGCGGCATGCGGGTCGCGTGGGACGAGCGAGATCTGGTTCAAGCTTTCCCGGTGGCGCAAAGTGAGGCGCAGGCGGCATTTGGAAACGGCGCTGTCTACGTCGAGAAGTTCCTGGAGCACCCGCGTCACATCGAAGTCCAGATCATGGCGGACAACCACGGTCACGTCGTGGCGCTGGGAGAACGTGATTGCTCACTGCAACGCCGCTATCAGAAATTGATCGAGGAGTCTCCAGCGCCCAATATTTCCAGTCGCCTGCGAGATGGGCTGAACAAGGCCGCCGTGAAGGCAGCCAAGGCGCTCGAATATACCGGGGCCGGGACATTTGAGTTTCTGGTCGACCGCGAAGAACATTTCTACTTCACCGAAGTCAATGCCCGTATTCAGGTAGAGCACCCGGTCACGGAAATGGTAACCGGCATAGATCTCATCAAGTGGCAGATCCGCGTCGCGGCGGGCGATCAGCTTGGCTTCAGCCAGAAGGACTGCCACCCGCGAGGACATGCCATTGAGGCGCGCATCAACGCCGAGAACGTCGCTGCCGACTTTGCTCCGAGCTGCGGCCAGATTGAAGACCTGGTCATGCCTGGGGGGCCCGGAGTACGTATCGATTCGCACCTGTATTCAGGCTACGTCGTGCCCCCGTACTACGACTCGCTGCTGGGGAAGCTGATCGTTTGGGGAAGCGATCGGGAGGAAGCCCTCGGCCGGCTTCATCGCGCCTTGAGCGAAACGGTCATTTCCGGCGTCGATACGACCGTCGAATTCTATAAGGCGCTCGTTCGCGACGGTGCCTTCATCAGCGGGCACGTCCACACCGGTTTCATCGGTGAATACCTCACTCGAACGCGCGACAGCAATCTCGTCCGTGGTAACGAATGAGGATTTTCCAGGGTCGAGGCCCTCAAATGGGTTTGGTGACCGGCTAATTCCTGACGTGTCGGCGACGGGCCGTGCCGCACGGTACAATTAGCGCCACCCGTATCGCGGGTAATCCAGGTTGTTCGCGGACCGGGGAAAGACGTCTGATCGTCTGTCTGGCGAGCCACCGTCGAATCGGGATGAAGACGAGGTTTTCATGGCAGTTGCCACGACACGACATCAAGCACGCACGATTGCGCTGCAGGTTCTCTATGAGGCGGACATCGCTGGGCATGAGTCCCAGGAGGTGCTGTCCCGTTACCTCGACGATTTCAGTGTTCCTCAGCCGGTACGTCGCTATGTGGAGCGATTGGTGACCGGATTCGTTGAGAACCGCGAACGAATTGACCGTGAGATCGCGGCCGCGGCGCCGGCCTTTCCGGTCGATCAGTTGCCGGCCGTCGACCGCAATATTTTGCGTATCGCCATTTATGAACTCATGAGTGAATCGGACGTGCCGCTCAAAGCCGCGATCAATGAGGCGGTCGAGCTTGCCAAGCGGTTCGGCGGCGAAAATTCGAGCCGGTTTGTCAACGGCGTGCTCGGGACCATCGCCGAAGGTATGACGGCGTCTCGATAATATTCCGCGGCACCGTGATTTAGGGTTTCGCGATGAATCCGGGTTTGGTTTACTCGTGTGGGCCGGGGACCCGCAGTTGCCGGGACTTCGATGCGAATGCATAATTCGCTGGCAGTGGGGAAAAATCTCTCGCAGAGAGTCGTAGGAGGTGGTTAGGGTGTCCTCGTCGGTTTTCGAACGAGTCCAGAACGTAGTATCCGAACAATTGGGTGTCGACTCGGACAAAGTCACCCCAGATGCCGAGTTCGTGCAGGATCTGAATGCAGATTCGCTGGACCTGGTAGAGTTGATCATGCAGCTCGAGGAAGAATTCGGCGTGGAAATCTCCGATGAGCAAGCCGAAAGCATCGTCACCGTTGGGGATGCGATGGAATTCATTCAGGAGCACACGGCTGCCAAGTAGTCGATGCGCGGCCGCACCCTGCCTGGGGTTCTCGAACTGCAACCGTAGCGGAGAATGAAGAGCATGGGCGGCACGTGTGATTTGGCGTCAATCACGTGTGACGTCGCGAATGGTCGGGCAAAACAAAAATCATGGTAAGCATTCTGGATCGCGTACGTCGTTCGAATACTCCCGCCCCCGTTGATCCGGAGCAGGACGCCTTCGAGGAAATGACCCTCCAGGAGCATCTGGAGGAGCTTCGAACACGCCTGATCTTTTCGGCGCTCGCGGTTGTCCTGGGGTTTGTCATCGGGCTCGCGGTCACGATGCCGCTGTTACGCCTGATGGCGCGAATGTCAGGGCTGGGGCAGTTCACCGCAATTTCGCCGACTGAGAGCTTCACCGTCTTCATGAAGGTGGCGCTCTACGTCGGTATTGCGTTGGCTATGCCGGTGCTGATCTACCAGGTTATCCGGTTCCTGGCGCCCGGGCTCACCAAGCGAGAGAAACAGTACGTCTTCCGGGCGATACCGTTCGTGACCGGGATGTTCGTTCTGGGCGTTATGTTTGCGTTCTTCATCGTCATTCCGCGTGCCCTCAGGTTTCTCCACGGCTTCGGCGGGAACATCTTCAAAGCCGACTTCCGCGCGAACGAGGTCATCTCGTTCTATCTGACGCTGATCCTCTGGGTTGGCATCGTTTTTGAGTTGCCGATCGTCATGTATTTGCTGGCGAAACTCGGCGTGGTGACGGCTCGCCTGCTCGGATCGATGCGCAAATACGCGCTCATCGTCATCATGATCGCCGCGGCGATCATCACCCCGACTCCTGACCCCTTCAACATGTTCATGGTCGCCGCGCCAATGTACGCGCTCTATGAGCTGGGGATCATCCTCGCGAGATTCGCCTAACTCCAAAGGAATCGGCCGCTCGCGGGCCACCCGTGCATGCGCGGCGGCCCGCGTCGATCGCTAAGTCCAGCCGAGGTCGGACGGACTCTGTGGGCGAACGTTCAACGTTCGTTCGTTGCGGTAAGTGACCATTCCGGGGCCGGCGCCCTTGATCTTGCGCACGTAACGGCGCTTGGTCGCGTCGACTTCTACCGAGGTTGAGGTTCGCCCGCCGCTGTACCAGGCGGCAAGCGACGCGGCCATCGCGAGCACGTCTTCGGCCTCGCGCTCGGCCCAGCGTAGGATGACGTGTCCACCCGGGACTCCGCGCGCGTGAAGCCAGACGTCGTCCGGCCCTGCCAGGTCGAACGTTACCGCGTCATTCTCGGTGCCATTGTGGCCCACGTAGATCGTGTCGCCTCGTGTCGTTCTCAACATGGTCGGCAATTTCCGTCGCGGTTTCGACGGTCGCTGCTTGCCGCGCTGCTCCGCTGCTGGCTGCCGCCAATCGTGCCACTCCAGGCGAATGGCTTCGATTTGATCGATCCCTTCGGCCAGTTCCGCCAGTGTCCGAAGCTGTTCGAGATAGTTGACCGTCGTTCGTGCCTCGTCCGCGAGTTCCGGAAGATGTTGAATCGCCGCCTGCGCCTTGCGATATCGTTCGAAATACTCCTGCGCGTTCTCGCTCGGTGAGAGTGATGGATCCAGGTCGATTTGCCGGCCGTCGACTTCGAGGACCGCCTGCCCCATGACTATCTCGTAGATGTGGGCGTAAATCGTCTCGCCGTTCTCGCGCCAGCGCTCGACCTCGCGAGCACGTTGCTGTTCCTCTTGAATTGAGTGGAGTCGCGAGGCAGCGCGTTTGAGCCCCTCCTCGATATCATCCACGAGCTGTGCTCGCCGCTGCCCGTGTCGCAGCGTCGCCGGCTCGGCGGTCGTATCGATTGATCGCTCGATCGCCTGTGATATCGACGACAGCCGTTCCTCACGCCCGTGGACGCGCAGGTGCTCGAATGGTATTGGTGAATAGGCGATGATCCGTTCGTCGTTGTCACGATACACAACCGGATCCCACCGGGAAGAATCGAGTGGCTCCAGAATCGACCGTACGGCCGCTGCCAGCCGTTCGCACTCATCAGGCGATAGCGAGCCGTGAAGCTGCGTGACGGTCGTCGCCCAGCGCCCGGTAGACGGCTTCTCGCGCCATCTGAGGGCTGAATCCGGCCAGCTTCGAGACGAGAGCCGACGACAGATCGGTTCCCGGCGTGACATCGCTCAGAAGGCGCGAGACGTCGTGTGGGTGAAGTTGTCGTGGATCGTGCTTCTGCTGCGGCGGAGGTGCTTCATATTGGCGGCCAGGCAAGATCGGACGAACCCGGCTCATGTCCAGCGTTACCCGTTTGATTGAGTCGAGAATCCGGCCGGATTCGTTCGTGAGAATCACGTTGCTGCGTCGTCCCATGATCTCGACGATGAGATCTGAATAGACGATCTCTCCTTCTTCTTCGGCGTTCTCCGGCTCCTCTTCCGGTCCTCTCTTCTTGTCCATGAAAAATCGCTTGGCTATACTCACACGGATGACCCGCTCGAGCGGTGGCTGTTGAATCGAGACGATCTCAGCGCCCCGCGCGTACTTGCGCAGCAGCAGCAGCAATGGGGACACGCTGCTCGGATCGGCGCTCAGGCGGGTTGACGAGCGATAGAGTCGCGGGTTGCGACTCGCGGCACTGGCGACGAGGTAGTGACGCTGGTGCTCGGCGTAGATCTCAAAGCCGATTGAATCGGCGTCGAGTTGGAGCACCTTCTGAATGTGGCCACCGAGTAGCCGGAGTGACAGTTCATCCACGAGCGCCGCGACGGTCAGAGAATCGAACACGCTGGGGACCCCCATATCGGCAGCAGAGTCGTTGCCAGACTGATGAATAGTGTACCTTTGGAACTGAGATCGAGGGATGGCCGGTGTTGACCGACGAACGAGATGCTCGTTTCGCGGGCCCGATTGAAACAGACGAATCGTCGAACGCTGATCGCGGGAGGGCGGTGACCGTGGCCGACGACCTTGGCCTGAATGCCCAGGCGGATGAGCTCATTGATGAGCTTCGTTCGTTGTCGAAACCGCGTCTCATCGTTATCTCAGGTCCGTCAGGGGTCGGCAAAGACACCGTGATCGAACATATGCGGCTGGCTCACCCCGATTTCGTCTTTGCGGTGACAGCCACGACACGGCAACGCCGCCCCGGTGAGATCGATGGTGTTCATTACTTCTTTATGGATCGTAAAGACTTCCTATCGCAGCGCGAGGACGGTGAGTTTCTCGAATCGGCCGAGGTCTATGGCTATCTCTATGGCGTGCCGAAGGATCGGGTGCGTAACGCGCTGAGGTCGGGCAAGACGGTCGTGGTCAAGGTCGACGTGCAGGGCGCGGCCTCGATTCGGGAGATCGCGCCTGAAGCTATCTTCATTTTCCTCTTACCGCCATCGATGGCCGAGTTGATGCGACGTTTGCGCAGCCGCAAAACGGACGAAATTGACGCATTGGTGGCGCGTATCTCCACCGCGTCTCGCGAGCTCCGCGCGGTCAAGTATTTTGATTACGTCGTTTTCAACGAAAACGAGCGCCTCGACGAAACGCTGTCGAGGATCGACGCCATCATGGAAGCCGAGAACTGTCGCGTCTTGCAGCGACACGTCGCGCTGTGAGGCTGGGCCAGCGGTAGCGTGATCTGATTGACATCTTAGATACCGAGCGCGGGAGACAACAGCAACGAGGGCGAACATGCCGTTCGCCCTCGTTTGACTTCTGGTTGAGTACACGTCCGCCTGCTGTGGAGAACGACGCGCCCCTAGGCGTCGCCGGAACCGCCCACCATGATTTCGGCCTCGTCTTCAGCGGCTTCGTCTTCGAGATCTTCGAACTCCTCGTCGGAGATGTGCCGCAAGGTGGAACGATCTTCGACCCGGTCGAGGAAGAGGACGCCGTCAAGGTGGTCGATCTCGTGCTGCAGGATGCGAGCGAGATAGCCGGTCGCTTTGATGCGCACTTCGTGATCGTTCTCATCCCGGGCTTTCACCGTGACGTTCATGGCGCGCGGCGACATCCCCGTACCATTCGGGAACGCTGAGGCACGCTTCGGTCCCAACCTGTCGTCCGTTCGAACGCACGATCTCCGGGTTCACCAGCGACATCGTTACCTCGGGATCACCGTCGTGTTCGAGACCTTCAGGTATGCCGATGACGATAACTCGTCGCAGGACACCGACCTGGTTGCCGGCCAGACCGACGCCCCTTTCAGCCTTCATTGTCTCGTGCATATCTCGGATCAGGCGACGGATTTCGTCGTCCACACGGCGAACTTTGATCGCCTTTTGCCTTAATCGAGGATCACCCTCGGTAACAACCTTCAATGCTGCCATCGATTCATTCCCTAATGGATACTGCGACGCGCTCGTGCGATTCATCGATCAAGTATATCGTGAATTGCCCGGTTTCTTCCGACCAGCCGCGGAAACTAGGCGGTCGAGCGGGTGCGTGGAACGGCTACAAAAGACTGACGGGATCCACATCCACCAGCCAGCCGGGGTCGAATTGATTCGCCTCGGCCAGCGCCAGCGCGTCACTCCCGCGCAGCAGGATTTGCCATTGATAGCGGCCACGCAATTCTGGCGGTGAAAGCTGGTGTCGGGCCGAGCAGATCGACGTCGTGAAGGCCCAGTGTCGTACGCGCTGTGTGCGAGTACGTCGGCCATCTCCTCGGTGGCCGCCTGGCAGGTGGCCTCGTTCGGGTGCCGGAAAACGAGTCGGATTAGGCGTCGGAACGGCGGATAGCCGTGATGGCGCCGGTAGGCAGACTCCTCGGCGAAAAAGCCCTCGTAGTCGTAGGCGCATGCGGTCTGGATCGCGTAGTGATCGACCGAGTATGACTGCACCACGACCGGCTGCCCGGCACGCGACGCCCGGCCCGTCCGGCGACCTGCGTGAGAAGCTGAAATGTCCGTTCCGCCGCTCGAAAATCGGGCAGGTGCAGGACGGTATCCGCGTTGATGACACCGATCGTGGAGACGAGCGGAAAATCGAGGCCCTTGGCGACCATCTGCGTCCCCACGACGACGTCGACTTCGTGGCGCAGCACCCGCTGCATCAACGTTGCGTGATCGACGCCGCGTTTGAGGACATCTCTGTCCCAGCGCATCACGCGGGCTTTCGGCAGGAGTTTCCTCGTTTCCAACTCGACTCGTTGGGTTCCCGTACCGTAGTAGCCGACGGCGGCGCTGCCGCATTCCGGGCAGCGGTGCGGCGGCGACTGGCGGTACCCGCAGCGGTGGCAGATTATCCGTCGCTGATCTCCGTGAAAACAGAGCGGAACGTCGCAATACGGGCACGACTCGACATGACCGCACGCACGGCACTGGATGAACGTGGACTGTCCACGGCGATTCAGGAATAGGATGACCTGTTCGCCGGCCTGCACCGCGTGCGCCATCTGTTCCTGTAACTCGCGGCTGAAGATATGGGTGTTTCCTTGCTGGAGTTCGAGGCGCATATCGACGAGCTTGATTTCCGGCAGGTTGAGCGTGACCCGGCGAGACGCGAGGTCCTGGACCAGCATTGGTCCGACTCGCGTTCGAAGCTCGAGTAGGTCGATGACGCCGTCACGAGCCGCGCGAAAGGTTCCGATGTCCGGAGTCGCACTGCCCAGGAGCAAAACGGCGTTGTGCCGTCGCGCGATCTCTCGAGCCACCTCTCGTGCGTGGTAGCGAGGCGGCACGTCCTGCTTGTAGGCGTCCTCGTGCTCTTCGTCGATCGCGATGAAGCCGACGTCTTTGAGCGGCGCGAACAACGCGGATCGTGGTCCAACCACAATCGAGATCTGACCAGACTTGATCGCCTGCCACGTCTGATACCGTTCGGAGTCCTTAAGGCCGCTGTGGAGGACGGCGACGCGTCCGGGAAAACGCTCCGTGAATCGCCCGACTACCTGGGTCGCCAGGCTGATTTCGGGCACGAGCATGACGACCTGTCGTCCGCGGCTGAGCGCCCAGGCCGCGGCGCGCAGGTAGATCTCGGTCTTGCCGCTTCCGGTGATGCCGTGCAGCAGGAACTCGTGATGGTGACCCGTGCGAAGTGCCTGAACGACATCGCGCCAGACATTCGATTGCTCTTGCGTGAGCTGAACGCGCTGCGTGGGGGTGTGTGACACGCGTTCGGCAACCGCGCGCGGCACGTCGATGACCTCCAGCACGTGCCGGTCGGCGAGAGCCCGAAGCGCACCGGGAGTGACACCCGAGCGGCGCACCAGATCATCCCAGGGAAGATCACTGCCCCGAGTGACCGCCGCTCGCCGTCGAACCACCTCCAGGGCTCGTCGCTGTGATGGCGCTCGATGCAGGTCAACGTCACCGTTGGGGAGCAGCCGAACAAAGCGGGTCGTTCCCGCGCTGGATGAACGGACGCGAACCCTCGCGGTTCGCTGGATGATTCCGGCTTCGTCGAGTCGCGGGATGACCGTCGTGAGTCCACGCCCGAGGGCCTGACGCGCCGCTTCGACGCTCATCTCGCCCTGTTGTGCCAGCAGATCGATGAGTCGCTGCTGCGCGGGAGAGAACTTCGCGCCTGTCAGGTTGACTCCGTCCTTGAGGCTGAGATACTCGACGCTACGCTGCGTCACGCCAGGCGGTAGGAACGGGGTCACGGCGTCGAAAATGGTGCAGAGCGTGTTTTGTCTGAGCCAGCTAACGACTCCCCATTGCTGCTCAGAGAGTCGAAATTCCGGCTCGACGGGCGCATGAACCGGGCGCAACGAAATGTGCGGGGTATCGGAGTGAACCCGAATGGTTAGACCGAGCTTGAGATCCTGGCGCAATGGTACCCAGACGAGTTGAAGCTCAGTGATCCGCTCCGCCATAGCATCAGGCAGAATATAGGTGAACAGCCGGTCACGCTCCGCCAGCTGCGTGTCGACGGCCACATCGACATAGATCGTCTTTCGCGTTGTCTCCACGCAGAAAAGTCTACCAAGTGGCCGAATGGATGCCTTTATTCCACCGAGGCCATGGTGGAGAGGAGACGAAGCGTCATGTTCCGCCCTCAACGGCGAGATTCATGCGGCCTTTAGACCCCGCGCGCTTCGAGCATTTGAAGGAGCGCCTCTCCATAGCTGAAGAGCGCCGGAGTACCGCCTGAATGCAGAAACACGACGGTCTCATCCGGGCCGACCTCGCCGCCACGAATGTGCCCAATGAGCCCGGCCAGCGTCTTGGCCGTATAAACCGGATCGAGGAGGATCGCCTGGGTTCGGGCGAGAATGTTCATCGCATCCAGGCACTCGCTGGTCGGGATGCCGTAGCCTTGCCCGACATACCTGTCGTCGACTCGGATATCGTGCGGCGTGAGACGGGCGTCGCTGCCGAGAAAATCGGCGGTCGCATTGGCCAGCGGGTGGATGACGGAGCGGACCTCTTCCTCATTCCCCTCGATGGCGATCCCCTGCACGTGGAACGTCGCCCCAGCGATTGCGGCGCCGATCGCGAGACCGGCATGGGTTCCGCCGGAGGTGCTGCTGGTCGTGTAGACGCGGCTCGGCTCAACGCCGAGGTCGTCGAGTTGCCCCATGAGCTCGAAGACCGCGGCGACATACGCTGAGGCGCCGAGCGGGTTCGAGCCGCCACTGGGAATGACGTATGGCTCCTCCCCACGCTCACGGAACTCCTCCGCCAATTGCTCCATGAGTGGATCGCGATCCTGTTCGGCTGCGACGTAGTGAATCTGGGCCCCGAGCATACGATCGAGCAACAGGTTCCCTTGCACCGGTGGATTGTCTTCATGGGCGTTAAGCACCAGAATGCACTTCATTCCGGCGATTCGAGCCGCGGCTGCGGTCTGGCGACAGTGATTGGACCCGGTCGAGCCGCAGGTGATGACCACCGACGCGCCCTTACGCTCGGCGTCGGCGATGAGATACTCGAGTTTGCGGGTTTTGTTGCCACCGAACGCAAGGCCCGTGCAGTCGTCACGCTTGATCAAGATACGCGGTCCACGCAGCGTAGCGCTGAGAAACTGGGCGTCTTCCAGTGGCGTGGGCAGGTGTGCGAGGTGAATTCGCGGCAGCGCGGCGAGTCTCATTCTCGCTCCCATCACTCGAGTACAACCGTCAGATACGGTGAAGGGAGACGTACCACGGTCGACGGCTCGACGTCAATACGCTGGAGACGGCTGGACAGTGCGGGCGCTGCTCGCCGATAATCGTGCCGAGACGTGGAGCACATACACCCCAACATTGGGAGGGAGGTCGAAGTCCGATGTCGTCAGGACTGACCCAACGCATCGAAGAAGAATTCGTCCAGAAGCACCCGGAATCCAAGAAGTTTTACCAGCGCGCAGTCGCGGCCATTCCGCGTGGCGTGACCCACGATGTCCGTTACATGAAACCGTATCCGTTGTACGTGACCCGCGCGGCTGGATCGAAGAAATGGGACATCGATGGCAACGAGATCATCGACTATGCCATGGGTCATGGCGCGCTGATCCTTGGCCATAGCCATCCTGGTGTCGTGGAGGCCGTGTCAGAGCAGATCCAACGCGGAACACATTACGGCGCCGGCCACGAGCTCGAGATCGAATGGGGCGAGCGCATCTGCAACTTGGTTCCTTCAGCCGAACAGGTTGAATTCACGTCCTCCGGGACCGAAGCAACCATGCTTGCGATGCGTATCGCTCGTGCGTTCACCGGCAAGGATCGGATTCTCAAATTCGCTGGCCACTTTCACGGCTGGCACGACTACGCCGTTCCGGGCGAGCATAACCTCACGGGATCGACACCGCCGCCTGGAGTGCCGAAGGCGGTTCTGGATACGGTCGTGGTGGCCCCGGTGAACGACCTCGATTTCGTCGATCGCCGCCTGGCTGACGGAGACATCGCGGCCGTCATTGTCGAGCCGAGTGGCGCGTCCTGGGCGTCCATTCCGTTTCCGGATGGGTTTCTCCAGCGGCTGCGTGACATCACCAAGAAGCATGACACGATCCTGATCTTCGATGAGGTCATCACGGGGTTCCGCTGGTCGCCGGGTGGGAAACAGCAGTCGGTCGGTGTGACTCCCGACATGACGACGATGGCCAAGATCGTGGCGGGCGGGCTTCCCGGCGGTGCGATCGGTGGGCGTGCCGACATCATGTCCGTGCTCGACTTCAAGGACGACCCTGAGTGGAACCGAACCAAGAAGATCGGCCACCCGGGGACCTACAACGCCAACCCGCTCTCGGCTGCCGCTGGATCGGCCTGTCTCGCGCTGGTCGCAGATCCGGGCGTGCAAGAGCACGCGGATCGCATGGCGGCTAGCCATCCGGTCGGGTTTCAACGAATCGCTGGCGCGGAATGATGTGCCAGGGTTCGTGTGGGGCGAGAGCTCCGTCTTCCACATCATGCTTGGGGCAAGCTGCTCCAATATGACTGGCGGGGACCTGCACATACCCGAAGGTATTGCGTCACAGCAGCTGAAATCAGGCATGTCGCCGCAGCTCGCACACGCGCTGCATCTCAGCATGCTGAACCGGGGAATCGACCTGTTCCATGGTGGCGGCCTGCTCAGTTCGACGCACTCAAATTCGGACATCGAGCGGACCGTCTCGGCGTTCGACGGCAGCATCGCGCAGATGAAAGAAGGCGGCCTGTTCGGCTAATCGTCGCCGACCGCAACGAAAACGCGGGCGAGTGATTTTCACTCGCCCGCGTGTGGTTCTCTGAGAGTTGGTGGAACTAGGCGCGGGCCAGCGCCCCAAGACCCACCGGAGTGCGCCAGTCGGCGTGTCGTGCGTCGATGCCACGCATGATGTCGTGCAGCATCTTCTCCAGTTGGCCCGTAATCGGTCCGAGCTCCCCGTCACCCACCTGATAGCGGTCTACCGATGTAATCGGAGTGATCTCGGCCGCGGTGCCGCACATGAAGACTTCGTCCGCGATATACAGCTCAGTGCGATCGACGGTGCGTTCGACGACTTCGATGCCGAGGTCCTCTCGTGCCATCGTCATGATCGCTTCTCGCGTGATGCTTTCGAGGATGCTGCTGGTCACGTCGGGAGTGATCAGCTTCCCGTCTCGAACCATCATGAGGCACGATCCGCCGCCTTCAGCGACCTGGCCATGATTGTTGAGCAGGATGGCAGTATCGTAGCCGTTGGTCGCCGCTTCCATGTTGGCAAGTTGGCCGTTGCGATAGTTCGAGATGTTCTTCACGCGAGGCGGCATGACATTGTCGGAAATTCGAGTCCATGAGCTGATACAGGCGGCCTGCTTCTTGCCTTTCAGCAGATGCGACGGCATGCCGTGCGTGTTGATCAGGATCTGAGAGGCTGAGCCAAAGCCGCTAAAGCTCTTTCCATCACCGCCGCCGCGGTAGGCCATCGGGCGAATGTAGACATCCTCGCGGTGGTCATTTTCGCGCACCAGACGAACGATGGCGTCGATGAGCTGCTCGTTTGAATGATCTTGCTGCAGCCGGACGAGCTTCATCGACTGACCGAAACGCCGCATGTGCTCAGGAAGACGGAACACATAGGCCTCTTGCTGATCGGGGTTCCAGTAGGCGCGAATCCCCTCAAAGATCGCGCCGACCGTCGACCATCCAAGGTCCGTAACGTGAACAGTCGCGTCTTCCCATGGCATTTGCCTGCCATTCCACCAGAGGAATTTGGGATGCCCTTGAGCCATTGTCTTGACCTCCATCTGAGTCGTCGGCCTGATCAGCAGGGGATAACCCTGTCGCTTATGAATTACGATAGTAGCATAAGCGGACAGACGATTGACGTCGACATCCAATTCGCTCTAATGGGTGCGAGAATCGCAACCATCAGGCGACCACGTTCATCCAAGCGGCCGGTCCTTCACGCTGACCAGGCTCGTGAGGCGAGTGAAGAGCAGCCCTGGCTGAAGCACCGACGAATCACCCACGAGCGGGAATCCCGCGACCCATGGCCTGATCAGAAAAAAGGTGACCGGGTAGGCGATCGGGATGTAACTCACCTGTGTCTGCAGTGCCGTCTCGCAGTCGCGGTAAATCGATGCCCGCGCGTCGGGATTCTGCTCGACTTTTCCTCTCCCGACCAGGTCCCCCAAGCCGTTTGGCGTGAGGGGAAGGAGCGACTCCTTGGAACCGATTGGAAAGAAGGCGTCGGCATATCCGTTGTTCGGATCCGCGTACGTGAAATCCCATCGTTTCCAGAACAGCTCGGCGGTGCGTGCCGCAAGGGCGTCGCCATACTCCTGCGACGTCACCGTCTTCACGTCAACCTTGAGACCGATATTCTCGAAGAGCTGCTGGGCGCAGTCGTTGGCCAGCAGTTGCGGCACATCATTGCTCTCGGAGACCAAGAGTGTCACCTGTGGCCATTTCTTTCCATTCGCGAACGGTGTACCGGCAAGCAGTTGCAGCGCCCGATCGACGTCGAATTGCTGCAACGCGCTGACCGTGTCGTCCTCGCCGCGAAGGGGGAACGTCGTCGGAATGAGCGAATGCGCGCCGCTACAGCGTCCCTCGCTGAGCTGCTCGAGCCGGTCTCGATCGATGGCGTGGGCGATTGCCTGGCGCACTCTGAGGTCGTCGAAGGGCGGGTTAGACGGGACGACCATGAGAAACCACACCGCTGGATCCATCGAACTGACCAACTGGCTGGCGTAGTCCGAGATCGAGCGCACGTTGGCGACATCTTCCGGGCTCACCGGCATGAAATCAACCTGACTCGTGAAGTAGGGCTGCTGGTGCTTGAAGGCAGGAACTATCGGTACCGCGGTCTCATCGAGCTTTACGTGACCGGCATTCCAATGGCTCGCGTTGAGTTGGGTCGTCCAGCGCACCGCGTGCTGCCAGTCACTCAGCGCGAACGGCCCATTGGAGACGCAGTTCCCGGTGTCAGTCCAGTTGACGCCGTAGCGTTCAACGGCCGGTTGATACGCGGGCGCGGTCCCAACCGTTGCGACGATTGCCGGGAAGTAGACTCGCGGCCCGACCAGGTCGACTTCGAGGGTCCACCTGTCGATCGCGTGAACGCCGAGGTCGGAAGGTTTGCGCTCTCCGGCGTGGATCTGAACCGCGTTCACGACGTCGTAGAGCAGCCACGCATGGGGCGCTTTGGTGTTTGGATCGAGGAGTCGCTGCCACGACCAGATGAAGTCCTGCGCCGTCACCGCTTGTCCGTTCGACCAGCCCTGATTGTTCTGACGCAGGTGGAAGGTCCATTTACTCGAATCGCCGTTCGGCTCCCAGCGCGCCGCCCAGTCCCCCATCGGCGTGAGATCGGTGTTCAGCGTCAGCAGCCCACTCCAGAGCGAGGGGTCGCCGCCACAGTAGAGGTTGGCGTTGAAATCATGACTGGAGGGGTCGGACGAGAATCCTCCGCGATACAGAACCTGCGGACCTGGGATCGGCGTGGGCGTCGTCGTCGTGGTGGTCCTCGACGGTGTCGACCGCGGCGTTCTCGTTGAGGTCGACTGGGGCGTGGTACGACCCGGTTCGGCCACCCGTGTGCTGGCCGGCACCTGTGATTCCGGAGTGGTCGCTGTCGTCGCGTTCACCTGCGCGCTTCCGTGCCGGCAGGCGTTCGCAATCAGGACCGCGCCGCCAGCGAGTGCGTGCATCAACCGGCGACGGTTGAATCGCGACGCATGGGCGGGATGTTGTTCGTGGTGCTGTGGTTGATCGATCATGACTCGTGTCTTTGCTGATGAACGCGTGGAGTCTTGGCGACACCCATGCTGATCGATTCAGGATTCTGTGACGCTGGCGCTCACGAGGTCAATTCCTGGTGGTAGAAGACGAGCGCGGCCGCTCCATAAATCCCGGTGTTCAGGCCGAGTGACGAATCGTGGATACTCACCTCCGCGTAGATCGACGGGAGCGTGTAGCTCGGCAGTGCTTCTTTGAACGGTCTCATGAGCAGATCGCCTGCCTTGGAAATACCTCCGCCGATGACCAGGAGCTCCGGGTTGAACGTATTGATGAGACCGCCAACTCCGGTTGCGAGCGCGCGTGCCGCCCGGTCAAAGATCGCTCTCGCTCCAGCATCGCCTGCCGCCGCCGCGTTCGCGACCATCTCGGGCGTAATCGGGCCCTGGCGAGACATACGCACCAGCTCATCCGAACGAAGCGAGTGGACGAGCAGCTCGGCGTCTCGTACGATGGCCCACCCACCGACATAGGACTCGATGCAACCGATCCCACCGCAGGTGCAGCGCGGGCCACTTGGATCGACGGAGACATGGCCCAGCTCACCACCGAAGCCCCGCTTGCCGCCGACGACGTGGCCATGTGAGATGACGCCGCCGCCGACACCCGTTCCGAGCGCGATGTAGATCATGTCGCGCGAGCCACGGCCCGATCCGAAGCGAGATTCACCCAACGCGGCGCTGTTCGCGTCGTTTCCGATGAACACCGTGCGATTCAGGCGCGCTTCGAGCATGTCGCGCAGCGGGATGTCGTGCCACCCGGGGATGTTCGGGCCGAAATAGACGATCCCAGCCTCCGAATCGATCATGCCAGGAGCGACCACTCCCACCGCGACGTCCTGGGTCGGATTCTCGTGCGCGACGACCTCACCGACCAGCGCTGCCATGCGATCGATGACCGCATCGGGGCCCTCCTGCCCAAGCGTCGGACGGCTGACCAGGTGACGAATCGATCCGTCGGAGTCGACGAGCGCGGCGCGCGCGTTCGTGCCGCCAAGATCCACGGCGAGCGCAGCCTCAATCATCGATGAGGTTCGTTCCAGGCGTTAGCCCCGACCGCCGTGAGGCCGGCCTCAGTCGAGCACACGAAAACGGACCAACGTCGCCATGACGGTGAACCCATCTTTCCACGAAATCTTCTTGCCTTCCCAGAACTCCCGACCGTTGTACGCGATCGGCACTTCGTAGATGCGATTCCCGTGCTTCAAGATCTTCGCGGTGATCTCAGGATCGAACCCCCAGCGGTTGGATTTCAGTTGAAGTGTACGCGCGATATCGACGGTGAAGACCTTATAGCATGTCTCCATGTCTGTCAGCGTCGTGTCGAACATCATATTCGTGGTGAGCGTCAGTACTTTGTTGCCGAGAGCATGCCAGAAGTACATCGCTTTGTGCTCGCCGAGAAAGCGCGACCCGTAGACCACTTTCGTGCGGCCCTCTTCGATGGGCCGAACCAGGCGGATGTAATCGCGCGGGTCGTACTCCAGGTCGGCGTCCTGAATGATGACGATGTCGCCGGTTACCTGCTTCAACCCAGTTCGTACCGCGGCTCCTTTGCCCATATTCTTGGGGTGGAGGTAGACGTGGGTATCGGGGTGGTTTTGGGCTTCCTGATTGAGGATCTCGCGTGTTCCGTCGGTTGAGAAATCGTCGACCACGATCAGCTCGCGTGGGTTGGGCATGTCGACATCCCGGATCTGTTTCAAGATCTCCTGAATGGTGCGCACCTCGTTGAACACCGGGATGACCACCGATAGCGTGTGCAAACGTCCCCCTGTCTCGCGATCGGCAAACCGGGAACCGACAGGACCGCTGGGTTGATGGCTAGAGGATGAAATTGCTCAGGTCGTCGTCCGCGGCGATCTCCTCGACACGCTCCTTGACATAGTCAGCATCCACGACGAAGTGCTGGCCGGTCAGCTCCGGAGCGTCGAACGACGTATCTTCGAGCACCCGCTCCACCAACGTGTAGAGTCGGCGGGCTCCGATATCTTCTGTCCGCTCATTGATCTGCGACGCGAGCCGCGCGATTTCGCGGACTCCGTCATCGGTGAATTCGATCGTAACGCCGTCCGCTTCGAGAAGTCGTTCGTATTGCCTCGTGAGCGCATTCTCGGGTTCGCGCAGGATCGCATAGAGATCGTCTTCCGACAGGCTGTTGAGCTCGACCCGAATCGGAAACCGGCCCTGAAGCTCAGGGATGAGATCCGACGGGCGGACCGAATGAAACGCGCCAGCGGCAACGAACAAGATGTGATCGGTGCGGATCGGACCGTAGCGCGTCATGACGACTGATCCCTCGACGATCGGCAGCAGATCGCGCTGGACGCCTTCACCGGAAACGTCTGGTCCGTACTCGGTACCTGGGTTGATCGTCTTGTCAATCTCATCGATGAAGACGATCCCCGATTCCTCCGCCTGCTTGATCGCGTTCTCAACGACAGCGTCATAGTCGACGAGTCGGTGGGCTTCCTGTTCGGTGAGAATTCGGCGTGCTTCTCGGACTGAGACCTTGCGGGAGCGTTTGCGCGTGATCAGATCTTCGAAGAACTCGTTCAGACTCTCTTTGGCGTCCTCGATGCTGACGGTCGCCTGTCCCTCGACCGGCGTGACCCTCGCCTCATACTCATGGTCGAGGTCGATCTCGACCAATTCATCGTCCAGCGCATCTTGCGAGAGAAGATCGAGCATACGGCTACGTTGGCGTGTCAAGCGCCGTTTGATGGTCGCCTCACGCTGGTGCCGCGCCTTCTGATCCGAATCAGTGTGAACGGCTGTTTCGGTGATCTTGGACGCTCTGGGCTCCCTCGACGTCGTCGCTCCTTGCTCGACCAGCATATCCGCGATGCGCTGGTCCGCCATCTGGCGGGCGTCGTCCCGCACCGCGTCGAGATGTCGCACGTGCAGCATGTTGACGCCGGTATCGACGAGCTCGCGAATGATTGATTCGACATCGCGCCCGACGTAGCCGGCCTCGGTGAATTTCGTCGCCTCGACCTTGATGAAGGGAGCGTCGACGATTCGGGCCACGCGCCGTGCGATCTCAGTTTTGCCGACACCGGTGGGACCGATCATCAAGATGTTCTTCGGGAGAATTTCGCGCTGAATCTCCTCGGAAAGCTGTTGCCTGCGCCACCGGTTACGCAGCGCGATGGCGACAGCCCGTTTGGCGTCAGTCTGGCCGATGATAAACCGGTCAAGCTCGGCGACGATTCGCTTGGGGGTGAGATCTCGTTCGATCTCACCAAGCGCCGGGAAGATGCTTCGGTCTCGTTCCGTGTTCGTGTTAGGACTCATCTGATTCATCTGGCTGTTTTGTCACTTCTACGACGACATGATTGTTCGTGTAAATACACAGTTCGGCCGTAATCTCCATCGCCGCGCGAACGATGTCGCTCGAGTTCATCTCGGTATTTCGCAGCAGCGCTCGCGCCGCGGCGGTGGCGTACGCTCCGCCGCTTCCGATGGCCACGACGCCATCATCCGGCTCGAGCACGTCGCCTTCACCGGAGATTACCAGCAGGTGCTCGTTGTCACCAATGATGAGTTGCGCCTCGAGTCGCCGCAAGTAGCGATCGGTACGCCATTCCTTGGCGAGCTCGACCGCGGCACGGACGAGGTTTTCATCTGAAGACCGAAGTTGTTGCTCGAATTTTTCGATGAGCGTCAAGGCGTCGGCAACCGCTCCGGCGAACCCGGCAACGACGCGACCTTCAGCGAGGACCCGAATTTTCCGGGCGCCATGCTTCATCACGACATCGCCGTAGGTTACCTGGCCGTCTCCGGCCAAAGCCACTTCGCCGTTACGTTTGACTCCGAGAATGGTCGTTCCGTGCCAACGTGTCGCTGTTTCGCGCATCCTCAACCCTGAAGCTACCCGCGCCAGCGCATGAGCCGGGCAAAGCGGCCGTTACTGATGAATTTTATCAGGTATCTCTCCGCAAACGGCCTAGTCGGGCGTGCCGGGTGCGGCGACGTCGACGCGCTCACCCGGCATGTCCCGTAACGAATGATGTCTAGCCGGCCTTTGCGAGCGGCTCCGCCGAGCGGAAGCTGCAGGTGTTACTGCGGCATTTGACGCTTCCGTCCCTGCCAGCCTCGACGAGGATATCGCCGCATACGGGACATCGTTCGCCGGTCGGCTTGTCCCAACTGGTGAAGTCGCATTCCGGGTAACGGCTGCAGCCGTAGAAGAGGCGCTGCCGGCCCTTCCGCGTCTTCTTTTCCACCACATCGCCTTCGTCGCATTGCGGGCATTTCACGCCGATCTTGTTCAAGATCGGACGCGAATTTCGACACTCGGGGAACCCGGAGCAGGCCAGAAAGCGTCCAAAGCGTCCGAGCTTGATCACCATCGGGCGGCCACATTTTTCGCAGACTTCATCCGTCGGCTCGTCGGCGATCTTGACACGCGTCATCTGTTTCTCGGCTTGCTGCACTGTCGCGTGGAAAGGCCCGTAAAACTCTCTCATCACGGGCACCCAGAGCCGTTCGCCGGAAGCAATGTCGTCCAGCTCATCCTCCATGCGGGAGGTGAACTGCGCGTCGACAATGCCCGGGAAGTGCTGAATCAGGAGATCGGTGACGACCTCTCCCAACTCGGTCGGCGTCAGTCGCCGCTGATCGATCTCGACGTAGTTGCGCGCCTGCAAGGTCGCGATGGTCGGCGCATAGGTGCTTGGCCGGCCGATGCCGAGCTCTTCCAGCGACTTGACCAGCGACGCTTCCGAGAAGCGCGGCGGTGGCTGGGTAAAGTGTTGTTCCGGAACCAGGCGCACGAGGTCCAGAATCTCTTGAGCGGTCAACTCCGGCAGCGCGTCGCGGTCGATCTCGTCGACTTCATCGTCGTCGCGTCCCTCGCGGTAGACCGCGATGAAGCCCTGAAACTTGATGACCGAGCCCGTCGCCCGGAACCGATACGGCTTCTTGCCTCCGGCCGGACCGGCATCGATGTCGGCGGTCGTACTGTCAAAGATCGCATTTCGCATCTGGCTGGCGATGAACCGCTGCCAGATGAGCTTGTACAGCCGGAACTGCGGCGGGCTGAGGTGTTGTTGAATCATTTCGGGAGCGCGTGCCGGGTCGGTTGGACGAATGGCCTCGTGAGCCTCCTGAGCACCTTTCGCTTTGCGCGCGTAGACGGGAGGCCGGTCGGGCACGTACTGTGCCCCGTGGCGCTGGGTGATGACCTCGCGCGCCCTCTGCTGTGCTGACGACGCGATATTCGTCGAGTCGGTACGCATGTAGGTGATCAGCCCTTGAGACCCCGCGGCACCGAGGTCGATGCCTTCGTAGAGCTCCTGCGCGATCTGCATGGTTCGGCGCACCGGCATGCGCAGCTTCCGTGACGCTTCCTGCTGCAACGTGCTGGTGATGAATGGCGCCGCCGGACGTCGCTGCGTCTCCTTGGTCTGGACCTCCACGACCTGGAACTCGGCTCCGTCGAGCGCCTTGACGATCGCTGTCGTGCTTACTTCGTTCGTCAGATCCGGCTTTTTGCCCGCGACGCGAGAGAGGGAAGCCGTGAAGGTCTGTGGTTTCTTCTTGCGTCCCTGATCCTGCTTGGCGAGTTCGGCATCGAGCGACCAGTATTCCTGTGCGACAAAGGCATTGATCTCACGTTCGCGCTCGACGATCAGGCGCAGCGCGACGGACTGCACGCGGCCAGCAGAGAGGCCACGCTTGACGTTCTTCCAGAGGAGCGGGCTAATCTCATAGCCGACCAGCCGGTCGAGAACGCGACGCGCCTGCTGCGCTTCGACCAGCTTCATGTTGATTTCGCGTGGTTCCTTGATCGCCTCGCGAATCGCCTCGGGCGTGATCTCCTGAAAGACGATACGCTGCACCGGCTTGTCCTGAGGCTGTGTGGCCTCTACCAGATGCCAGGCGATTGCTTCCCCTTCGCGATCCGGGTCGGTCGCGAGCAGAATCGATTTGGCGGACTTGACGCTCTCGCGAAGCTCCTTCACGACCTTGCTCTTGTCGCGAGGAACGAGGTAATCGGGCGTGAACGAGTCGTCCGTGTGCACGCCGATGCGACTCTTGGGGAGGTCGCGCACATGCCCCATCGAAGCCTTGACGACGTAGCCCCGCCCAAGATATTTGCCAATCGTCCTGGCCTTGGCCGGTGATTCGACGATCACGAGGGTGTTGCGCCCAGTAGTCGTCGCGGTTGCGCTCGACTTCTTGGCGGTCGTCGTCTTCTTCACCGCGGCTGTCTTGGGCTGTGTTTTCGTTTTTCCGGTACCTTGCTGAGCCATAATCTCCGTTAGCCGATTGAGTCGCGCCGCCGCACGGTGGTCCGTCGTTTCTCCGCGGCGACCCTTCTCTGTGAGGGGTTTTAATGGTGCCCTGAGCCGGATTATGCGTGTTTGGCCCGTCGCTGAAATACGCCTTTGGTCATGAGTTCGCAGCCAGCGGGCACGACGCCTGCGTGGTCGAAAATTCTATCCGCTGCCGAACAACCGGTCCCTGTCGCGCATGACAAAACCGACGATAGTCTACACGGGCGCACAAGGCACGAAACGTTCGTTCCTCGATGCACCGAACGATCACGTCAGGGCGTGATCGTCGCAATCCTTCAATTGTTGCACGATCTTTCGCACATCCTGAGCCCGCGAGCGACTGCACACCAGAAGCACATCGTCTGTATCCACGATAATCAGATTGTCAACCCCTAGCGTCGCCACGATGCGGTCTTTGCCGAATACAAGCGTCGAATGCGTGTCGATCGGCACGTGCCGGCCACTTACCACGACGTTCTGTCCGTCGACGCTGGTCATCAGCTCCGCGAGGCTGTGCCAGTCACCCAGATCGGTCCATCCGAAGCTCGCCGGCACCACGGCCACACGCTCAGCGTGCTCCATGATCCCGTGATCGATGGTGACGTCAGCCAGCTTCGGCCAATAGTCCTGTAGGACGACGTCGCGATCAGGCTGATCCCAGGCATCGACCAGCACCATGAGTGTCTGGTAGAGATCGGGCAAGAGCCGCTGCATTTCATCCAGCAACGTTGATGCTTTCCAGACGAACATGCTCGCGTTCCAAAGATACTTCCCGCTGTCAACGTACGATTTGGCCGTCTCCAGGTCGGGCTTCTCTTTGAACTGGTCGACCGTAAATGCGCTCAGCCCTTCCGCGGGCGTCAGTTCGGTCCCGACGCGGATATAGCCGTAGCCGGTTTCAGGATAGGTTGGGGTGATCCCGATCGTGACCAGATAGCCGCGCTCCGCGATTTCCGCCGCCGCGAGCACGGTGCGCTGAAACAACGCAGGGTCGGACACGTAATGGTCCGCCGCGAACGAGCCCATGATCGCGTCGGGATCTTTGCGCGCGATCAACGCCGCGCCCAATCCGATCGCGGGGCCGGTCCCGCGGGGACCCGGTTCGACGATCACGTTGGATTCCGGGATCTCAGGAACCTGCCGAGCGACGGCCGCCGCGTGAGCCCCACCCGTGATGATGAGGATGTTCTCGGGAGGGACGATCGGTGCCAGCCGGTCGAACGTCGCCTGCAGCATCGAGCGTGGCCCCGGCAATGGAAGCAGAAACTTCGGCCTCGAGGCGCGGCTGGCCGGCCAGAGGCGCGTACCGCTTCCTCCGGCAGGGATAACCGCGTGCAGTTTTCGGGATACGTTCTTCCCGTTCAAGTTCATTCCCAACTTTTCAGCGTTAGCCCCGAACGTAGTGCTGCGTGCCGACGTTACGCACCAGTCCCTTGAGCTGCATCTGAAGCAGCTGCGCGCTCAGGGTGCCGATCGGCAAACCAGAATCGAGCGCGATCTCGTCGATATGGCGTGGCTCCGCGGTGAGCAGCTCGAGCACCGATCGTTCTGCATCGCTCGCCGGAAGGAGCTGACGCGTCTCCATCTCGATCTGCCGCACGCCAAGGTTTAGGTACGATAATACGTCTTCGCTCGTGGCGGCGATCGCGGCGCCATCACGCAAAAGCTGAATCGTGCCTGCGCTGGCCGACGACAAGGCGGACCCAGGAACCGCGAAGACGGTTCGACCTTGATCACCGGCAAAACTGGCGGTGATCAGCGCGCCACTCTTGATTGGTGCCTCGACCACGACCACTCCGAGCGACAAGCCACTGATGATGCGGTTGCGTACTGGAAAGTTCGGCGCGTCCGGCGGAGTGCCAAGGGAGAATTCAGAGACGAGGGCGCCGCGTTCAACGATTTGGTCTGCCAGCTTGCGGTGCTCCGGCGGATAGATCGTGTCGAGGCCACAGCCCAGAACCGCAATGGTGCGGCCTGCTGACTCGAGCGCGGACGCATGCGCGATGCCGTCGACTCCGCGCGCCAGCCCGCTCACGATCGTCACCCCAGCCGCTGCGAGTTCGCCACTCAGGCGACGGGCCATCTCCCGTCCGTAGGCGGTGATGCGGCGCGTGCCCACGATTCCGACCGCATGTTCGTCTTCAGGGATCAGTGATCCACGGACGTAGAGCACAGGAGGTGGGCTTGGAATCTCTCGCAAGAGACGCGGATAGTCGTCGTCGGCCAACGTCAGAATGTGAACGCCCGCCCGTTCAACGCGCTGCATCTCGTCGTCGAGCGAGATTCGAGAGCGGGTTCGGATCAGCGAATCGGCGGCGCGTTCTCCCAGTCCACCGGCACGCAGATCTCCGCGCGAGGCATTCCAAGCGGTCTGGAGATCCCCGAAATGCTCCATCAGCATCGCGAGGCGCGTGGCGCCGATTCCCGGGACGAGGTGAAACCCGAGCCAGTACGGTGTTTCCGTAGTCCCCCCTTCCGATATGGGCAAACGTTATACGAGACGCCAGCGGCGCGCGTCAACGCGACCCGTGCTAGAATGCGGCGGTCATTTCGTCATCGTCCCGCCATCGACCACTCGATCCTACCCACCGGACCCTGGTCTCTCTGAGGAGGTCGCCGTGCGAACCAACACCGTTCGACAGAAGCTCAAGTCGGGTCAAGTCGCCATTGGTTGCTTCGTCGGATTTCCGTCCGCCGAAGTCGTCGAGGTCTGTGGTTACTCTGGCTACGATTTCGTGATGATCGACGCCGAACACGGCCCGATATCGCCACATGACGCCTATCATATGGTACTGGCCGCGGAGGTTTCCGGAACGTCTCCGTTGATCCGCGTTCCGTGCAATGAGCCGAGCGTGGTGCTGCGCTACATGGACACCGGCGCGGCCGGAGTAATGGTGCCTCAGATCAATAGCGCTGACGAAGCGCGCGCGGTCGTCGCAGCCGTCAAATATCATCCGCTCGGTCAGCGAGGCCTGGCTCAGACCCGCGCGGCCAGCTTTGGCATTGGTGCGACGCTGCGTGAATACACTGAGATCGCCAATGCCGAAACGCTGGTGATCGTGCAGTTCGAGAACATCGCTGGTCTGGATCACATTCCGGAGATCATTAAGGTTCCGGGCGTCGACGTCGTCCTGATCGGACCATCCGATCTTGCACAATCGATGGGCTATCCGGGGCAGTTGGGCCATCCCGAAGTCCTCGCGGTGATTGATCGCGTGTGCGAGATGTGTGCGGAGAGCGACGTCGTGCTCGGAACGATCGCCGCCGACGCCGAATCGACGAACAAGCTGATCGAGCGCGGGTTCCGCATGATCGCGCCCAGCGCTACCGGTCTGATGGCCCAGTGGAGCCGAGACTACCTGGCCCACGTGAATCGTTGATGAGGGACCACTTTTCGACAGGTGACGAGGCGTTCAGTTAACAATGGAAGGCAGGGATAGAGTTGGAAAGCCCGCTGCTTCGCTACGCGTTTTTCGAGGGCGATATGGTGGCCATCGAAGACGCCAAGGTTAGCATTGCCACCCACGCCCTTCAGTATGGCACCGGGTGCTTCGCCGGTATTCGCGGATACCTCGACAAGGACGGAACGTCGATCAATATTTTCCGCTTGCCGGAACATACTCGCCGGCTTGTGCAATCCGGGATGATCCTGCGCGCGGAGCTGCCGTACGGCCCGGACGACATCGGGCAGATCATCGTGGATCTCGTGAAGAAGAACGCTCCCCAGCAGAATGTATACATTCGGCCCTTCATTTATAAAGCGGGTCTCGACCTGACTCCCAAACTCAAAGGGATCAAGGATGAGCTTGCCATCTATATGATGCCGCTGGGCGATTATCTGGACGTCGCGAATCCCATCCGGATGGGCGTTTCTTCCTGGCAGCGTATCGAGGACGACATTATTCCGAGCCGTGCCAAGATCACGGGTGGCTACATCAACTCCAGCCTGGCGAAAGACGAGGCCGCCGAGGGTGGCTACGATGACGCCATCATGCTCAACCGAGAAGGGAAAGTCGCCGAGGCGAGCGGAGCAAACCTGTTCATCGTACGCAATGGCGCGCTCGTCACCGCGCCGATCACGGCCGATATCCTCGAAGGCATCACGCGTCGCTCGCTGGTCGAGTTCGCGCGAGATGCCGGGATCACCGTTGAAGAGCGCTCGATCGACCGGAGCGAGCTCTACATCTCTGAAGAGGTATTTCTGTGCGGCACCGGCGTGCAGATCGCGGCCGTCGGCTGGATTGACGGGCGACCGATCGGGGGCGGCAAGCGCGGACCGATCACGCAGATGTTGCAGGACACCTTCTTCAAGCTGGTGCGTGGCGAGGAATCACCGTACCGCCGCTACATTACCCACATCGAACTCGGCTGATTGAAACCGCGCCTGCCTCAGCCACGATTCGAGGCAGGCGCAACGTGTGCCCTGGCAACCGAAGTGATCGGTCGCTGATTGGCGTCAACTGCGGGGAAAGATCGGCGCCGGATGTCCCGTGTGAACATGAAGATCTGGCAACGGATTGGGCAGTGTCTCGCCCTGGCCCTGCTGCTGGCGGGTTGTGACGTGCCCCTGATCGGATCGGGCACGACGCGGCCGGCCGCGAGTCCGACGGTGTCCACCAGCGGTGGTGCCGCTGCGACGGAGACGCCGGTCGTCGCTGCCGGTGCCCCAACCTCCACGGCGGCCGCCCCCGCAGCCACACAGGTGGTCGAGGGAGGACTGACGGAGCCGCGTACGTTGAACCCAGTCCTGGCGGCAGACGCGATCTCCGATGAGTTGGGCAAGCTCGTTTTCAACGGGCTCGTCCTGATGGACCCGTCCAGCGGAGCACCCAAAGGCGATCTCGCCAAAACATGGGACGTCAGCGACGATCGCAAGACTTACACCTTCCACTTGAATGATGCCGTCACCTGGCAGGACGGCCAGCCCTTCACCGCGCAGGATGTCGTGTTCACCTACAACTTGATGATGAACGGCAGCACTGGGTCGCCCCGGTATTCGGAGTTGGTGGAACACGTGAGCGCGGTGCAGGCGCCCGATCTCAAGACGGTTGTTTTCACCCTCATCCGCCCGGATTCAGCATTCCTGGCCAACGAAGCGACCCTGGGAATCGTGCCGGAGCATGTGCTGTCGAATGTCTTGCCGGCGGAGTTGGTCACGGATCCGTTTGGACTGACTTCGACGATCGGAACCGGTCCCTTCACCTTGACCAAGTGGTCGCATGGTGACGAGCTGGCCTTCACCCGCAACCCGAGCTATTTCAAAGGTGCACCGGCATACGATCAGTATGTCTATAAGATCGTCTCGACCTCGCAGGATCTGGTCAACGGCCTGGCGAGCGGTTCCATCGACTGGGGACAGCTTGATCCGTCGGTCGTCGACGCGGCACAGGCCAACAAGTCGATCCGAGTCGTGAGCGTTCCGGGCGACAGTCTGGATTACGTCGCGCTGCAACTCGACAGCGCCAAGCAACAGCTCTTTCTCGACGCTCGAGTTCGTGAAGCGCTGATGCTCGCGCTGGACCGCGGCAAATTGGTCACCGACATTTGGAAGGGACAGGCGACGGTCGCCAACGGGACGATCCCGCCGTCTTCGTGGGCTGCCGCGGCGAGCAGCGTCACGTACACGCAGGACCTGGACAAAGCGAACCAGCTCTTGCAGGATGCCGGCTGGAACACCGGCGATGACGGAATTCGGAGCAAGAACGGGCAGCGCCTGCGCTTCAAACTGACTACCAACGGCGATGATCCAATCCGGCAGCAAACCGTGAACTGGCTCATCGAAAGCTGGCGCCAGATCGGCGTCGATGTGGTACCCGATTTCGAAAAATGGAGCACGATCGTCCAGAACATCACCCATGGACGCGACTTCGACGGAATCGTGCTCGGCTACCGCGGAACCGTCGATCCGGATCAGTCGACGTTGTGGTCGAGCGACTCGTTCTTCGATGGATTCAACGTCGGTCACTACTCGAATCCGGACGTTGACAAGCTGCTCGAGGACGCCCGCCAAAATGGCGACGCAAACGCGCGGAAAGCCGACTATGCCAAGGTGCAGGACCAGGTGATGAAAGATCTTCCCGTGCTGCCGTTGGTTTTTCCGAACATGGTGGTGGGGCTGTCGCAACGCTTGCGCGATGTAACCGTAACGACTATCCTTATCCGGAATCGAGCAAACATCGAGCAATGGCATCCAGGAACGGGTGGATAAGCGAGCGCGGCGGGCCGGAAGCGGCGCCGGGCGTTTGACCAGTGAACAGGCTTCGTGCTACACTGCGCCAGACGCTGAACAGGCGTATTCCTCCGGATTGCCGCATAAACGGTGCGGTTGCGCACTACGTATTGTGTGTCTTGAGACAGGAGTCTCGAGGGCTCTCTGGTGCGGCCGTCCTCTCGGGGCGAGGCGCTAGGTAGGGACGCGAAGGAGAGGCGATGGAACCATTACTTGACGTGAAGAACCTGAGGACGCAGTTCTTCACGCAGGACGGGGTGGTGAAGGCGGTCGACGACGTATCCTTCCATCTCATGCCTGGCGAAACGCTTGGCATCGTGGGAGAGTCGGGCTGTGGCAAGAGCATCACAGCCATGTCGGTAATGCGCCTGATTCCAAGTCCGCCGGGTAAGATCGTCAGCGGACAGATCATGTTCGATGGCGAAGACGTCATGAAGATGAGCGACGAAGAAGTTCGCTCGATCCGGGGTAACAAGATCGCCATGATCTTCCAGGACCCGATGACGTCGCTGAATCCCGTGCTCACGATCAATCGTCAGATCAGTGAAGCGCTGGAACTGCACCTCGGGATGAGCAAAGGGCAGGCACGGGCCAGGTCCATCGAATTGCTCAAGATGGTCGGAATCCCGAATGCCGAGGAACGCATCGACCAGTATCCACACCAGTTCTCCGGTGGTATGCGCCAGCGCGTGATGATCGCCATGGCGCTCTCGTGCAATCCATCCCTCCTGATCGCGGACGAGCCGACGACGGCACTTGACGTGACGATTCAGGCGCAGATCCTCGATCTGATGCGCAACCTGCAGCAAGAGCACAATACCGCCCTGATGATGATTACCCACGACCTCGGTGTCGTGGCCGGCATGACGGACCGCATTCAGGTCATGTACGCCGGACACGTTGTTGAGGCAGCCCCGACTGAGGAGCTCTTCGCGAACCCGCGACATCCCTACACCGTGGGATTGCTCAACTCGATACCCCGGTTGGACGCGGCCGCGAAGACGAAGTTGAACCCGATCCGCGGGCTTCCACCGGACTTGATCGACCTCCCTGACATGTGTCCGTTCTTGCCACGCTGCGACTATGCGCGCGAGAAGTGTGAACAGCAGAATCCCCCGTTGCTCGAGGTGAACGACGTTCACCGCTCGGCGTGTTGGTTCTGGGACGAGGTCTCTAAAGAGACTCCGGAAGGCTAAGCGATGGCGACAGAAATGACCGCACAGAAATCTGCGAGCAGCGACGGCAAAGACGTACTGCTCGAAGTCGACGATTTGTATATGCACTTTCCCCTTACCCAGGGGATTCTGTTCCAGCGGAAGGTCGGCGCGGTCCAGGCGGTCGACGGCCTGACGTTCAAGGTCTACAAGGGTGAGACCCTGGGCCTCGTGGGCGAGTCCGGTTGTGGCAAGAGCACGACCGGGCGCGCGATTCTGCAGTTGTACAAGCCGACCGCGGGCGCGGTTCGGTTCGACGGCCGCGACCTGACCAAGCTCGATGGCGGCGAGATGCGCAAGATGCGCAGGCACCTGCAGATGATCTTCCAGGACCCATACGCATCGCTCAACCCGCGTATGACGGTCGGAAGCATCATCAGCGAGCCGATGCAGATTCACAATCTCGTACCGAAAAACAAGCGCAACGAGCGCGTGCAGGAGCTCCTGCAAACGGTCGGGTTGAACCCATACTTCGCGAACCGCTACCCGCACGAGTTCTCGGGCGGTCAGCGACAGCGTATCGGTGTGGCGCGCGCGCTGGCGGCCGACCCCGACTTCATCGTGGCGGATGAGCCGGTCTCGGCACTCGACGTGTCGATTCAGGCGCAGATCATCAACCTGCTCGAAGAGCTGCAGGCACAGTTCGGCCTCACCTATCTCTTCATCGCCCACGACCTTCAGCGTCGTGCGCCACATCTCCGACCGCGTGGCGGTGATGTACCTTGGCAAGATGGTGGAGCTGGCGGACCGCAACTCGATCTACGATGATCCGCTCCACCCGTACACCAAAGCGCTCCTTTCGGCCGTTCCGGTGCCGGACCCCGTCATCGAGAAGAAGCGCGAGCGCATCATTCTGACCGGCGACGTGCCGAGCCCGATCAATCCGCCGGCGGGGTGCCACTTCCACACGCGTTGCCCATACGCGATGGATGTGTGCCGGCAGGTCGAACCGAACTTTGTGGATCAGGGCGGCGGTCACTTCGTGGCTTGCCACCTTTATCCAAACTCTGGAGCCTAACGGAAACGAGCGACCAGCGTCGTGGTATTGAGTCCAACTAACCCAAGGTACATTGTCGCGACGCTGGTTGCATTCGTGCTTGCGATCACCGTTCACGAATTCAGTCATGCATGGTCGGCCCTGATGCTGGGTGATGATACCGCCCAGCGGCAGGGCCGCGTCACATTAAACCCATTGGCCCATCTCGATCCAGTCGGGTCGATCGGTATCCTGTTCCTGGTGATTGGCGGATTTGGTATCGGCTGGGGGCGGCCCGTGCCGATCGTGCCTTCGCGGTTGCGTGGTCGCCAGCGCGGGATGGGCGTGACGGCCATTGCGGGGCCGATCTCGAACGTGCTTCTCGCTGCCGTCTTCGTTATCCCCCTTCGCTTCGGGCACGTCGAAGCTGGTTCCGCGGCCTATGTATTCTTGCGTCAAATCGTGGTCGTCAATATGCTGTTGGCTGCGTTCAATCTGATTCCGATTCCACCACTGGACGGATCGAAGATTCTCACCGGAATACTTCCGAGCTTCTGGCATCCGTATCTGGCGCCGCTCGAACGATACGGCGTCTTCATCCTGCTGGCGTTGATCCTGCTCGGCAGCCTCGGTGGCAGCGTGCTGAACGCGATGTACGCCCCGGTCTTCAATACGCTCTCTCACGTGCTCGTCGGCAATTTGAGTCTTCCGGCTGTTTAGCCGGCCGATGGTGATGGTCGTGGATTCAGGGCGGAGCCTTGACATGGCGCGCGTCGGGTACCGGATCAGCCAGGGATTGGCCTATTTGCGGCCGCGCCGCGCCGAACGTGTTGACGCGCGTTTACGTGCGCTCCTGACCCAGACCGAGTTCGATCTGCTGAGACACCTCTCATTGCCTGACCGGGAACATCATCTGACCGTTTACGAGCGATTGGCACGGCACGGCTGCGGCGACGCTGATCTCCTGAAAGCAGCGTTACTGCATGACACCGGTAAAGCAGATGGGGGCACTCGAGTCGGTCTGTGGGATCGCACGTTGGCCGTGATCCTGAGCACAGCCGGCCCCGGAATGCTGGAGCGGCTTGGGAACGCGGAGGGCCGTCGGTGGCGCCGGTCGCTCCATCTGGCTGCCACGCACGCCCGGCGCGGTGCCGTGCTGGCACGGAACATCGGATGCAACGATCGAGTCTGCTGGCTCATCGCGCACCACCATGACCACGGAATCGATGACAAGGATCTTGCGCTTCTTCAGCGCGCCGACGACGGCCAGTTGAGATGAATGATCGCTCCGCGGGACTACTGATCGGCTATCAGCTGCGGCTCCCTGCCTATGAGGGTCCCCTGGACGTCTTGTTGCACCTCATCGAGCGCAATCAGCTCGCGGTGACCGATGTGTCGCTCGTTGCCGTAACGGAACAGTTCATCGCCTTTACCGAGGGATTGACGAACGCATCGTCCGATGTGCTGGCGGAGTTCATGACGATCGCCGCGCGCTTGCTCCTGCTGAAATCGCGATCGCTCCTGCCACGCCCGGACGTGGTTGAAGAGGATGAAGAGACCGAGGATCTGGTTGATCGCCTGCGTGAATATCAACGCGTGAAGCTCGGCGCGGAGGACTTGCGGCAGCGTGAGCGGCAGGGAGTTCAATCGTGGCCACGACTCGCGCTGCTGCCTGACATGCCACCGATCGAGCTGGTCGCGAGCGCTCAGGCGCATTCGCTGATCAACGCGTTGCGGCGCTGTTTGTTGCGCGAAGTGTCCAAGCCGGAGACATACACGCCGGTGCCGGTCATCAGCCTGAAAGCCATGACGCAGCGTTTGCTGTCGCGGCTCGGTCGTGGCCGGTTGCGGTTTTCAGTGCTCATCGGCCGATCCGCCGACCGGTCTGAGCATGCTGTTGCGTTCATCGCGCTGCTCGCACTGCTGCGGCAGCGATTGGTCCATGCGACGCAACCGGGGTTGTTCGCGGAGATCGAAATCGAAGGACTTGCCACTCCGGAATCCGCTGATGTCTGATCTGAACGGGACCGAGATTGTGCAATCCAGGCTCGAGATCGCGCCGGAGGGCGAGCAAGTGCGAACCGCCGGAGCCATCCTCTTCGTTGCCTCAGAGCCCGTGCCCCTGATGGCTCTCGCACGGCATCTCGGGTGTGCGGTGCCGGACGTGCGGCAGGTGCTTGAAACAGTCTCAAGCACGATGCAGGCACTGGGGCTGACGCTGCAATGGGCCGATAACGATCACGTGCAGATTGGTACGGCGCCCGATCTGGCGACCGCTGTCCGGCAGTTTCTGGGACAGGAGAGAACGCTGAGACTGTCGCAGGCGGCGCTGGAGACCGTGGCACTCATCGCCTATCGACAGCCGATAACGAGATCTGAGATCGAAACGGTTCGCGGTGTGGACTCGAGTGGGGTGCTTCAGACGTTGCTTGCCCGGGGTATCGTCGAGCCGGTGGGCCGTTTGCAGACGGTGGGCACGCCGCTTCTATACTCCACCACGCCGGAGTTTCTACGTCTGTTCGGGTTAACCTCGCTGGCGGAGCTGCCCCGGCTACCCGACGATCTGATCACGTCAATTGATGAACGGGCGACGGCCGAGGAGTCTGAGTCGACGAATCCTAGCTGACTCGGGCGGCAGCCAGGCCCCGCAGGTGCGTTACCGACTGTTCGAGCACGCTCAAGGTTCGGTCGATCTCGGCCTCGGTCGTGTCTTTGCCAAGGGTCAGGCGGACGCTTCCATTCACGAGATTCTCGCGCAGGCCGAGGGCGGTCAACACGTGACTGGGTTCGGTTGATCCCGTGGTGCAGGCGGACCCGCTCGAACCCGCGATGCCGTGTATATCGAGGTTCAGCAGGAGCGTCTCTCCCTCGATGCCATCGAATGACACGTTGACGTTGTTGGCGAGGCGCTTGCTCCGATCCCCATTCAGGCGGCTCTGCGGAATGCGTTCGAGCGTGCCGTCGATCAACCGGTCACGCAGGCGGCGCATGTGCTCGACGCGCATTGATCGCTGCTCATGAGCCATCCGCATTGCCGTGGCCATACCGACGATTCCAGCCACATTCTCGGTGCCGGCACGATGGTTGTTTTCCTGCGCGCCGCCACTCTCTTGCCAGAGCACCGGAGATTGCCGGCGCACATAAAGCAGGCCAACGCCCTTTGGTCCGTAGAACTTATGGGCCGATGCCGAGAGCAGATCGACGTTGAGCACGTTGACGTCCAGGCTCAACTCCCCAACAGCCTGAACCGCGTCGGTGTGGAACGTGATGCCCCGGCTGCGTGCAATGGCGCCGATCTCTGGAATGGGCTGAATCGTACCAATCTCATTATTGGCGTACATCACTGAGATGAGGATGGTGTCGTCACGGATGGCCGCTTCGATTCGTTCCGGCCGAATCATTCCGTCCGGGTCGGGCTCCACATATGTGGCGTCGAAGCCAAACTTCTGCAAATACTCGACGCTGTGCAGCACCGCGTGATGCTCAATGGACGTGGTGATGATGTGGTTGCCCCGGTTTTGCAGCCGGTGCCACCAGGCGACGCCTTTGATCGCCAAATTGTCTGATTCAGTCCCACCACTGGTAAAGACGATTTCACGGGCGGGGCAACCGAGGAGCGAGGCGATGGTGGCGCGAGACCAGTCAAGACCGGCACGAGCCTCACGACCCGCGGCGTAGATGCTCGAGGCATTGCCGAAGCGGTCGCCAAAATACGGCGTCATCGCGGCCAGCACGTCCGGATCGACCGGCGTTGTCGCGGCATGATCGAGATAGATGTCCGTCCGATTCACGGACTTCCTCCTGAGAATTGAGGTTAGGTCGGAAGCAAGTCGGGTACTGGATGCACCGATTCAGCACTAACCGGCGACGAGCGCCGCCCGCCGGGAGGCTGGACCGATCAGGTCGGCGAGGGTCGTTGAATCGAGCGCGTCGGCGATGCTGTCGCGCACCTTGAGCCAGACGACGCGCGTGGCGCAGCCATCGATCATCGGACACAGATCCTCGTCGCTGTCTTCGGTCACGCAGCTCATCGGGGCAATCGGCCCCTCCATGACCCGGTAGACCTCGCCCACGCGCACCTCGGCCGGCGAACGGGCCAGCTCGTAGCCACCGTGCGCGCCACGTGTCGTGGTGATGAGGCCGGCGCGACGTAGCGGGCCGAACAGCTGTTCAAGATACGCAGGGGGAACGGCAGAATCGGTGGCTACCGTGGAAAGTGGCACCGGACCATGGCCGTACAAGCGCGCCAGCGATACCATCGCGCGCAGTCCGTATTCGCCTCGAGTAGAAACTTTCATTCGGTGCGCACCTCTCGTGACCGGTCAGGGTATCGATGGTATCGATAATGGTACATCGACACCCTGTCTCGGTCAAGAATGAGTTCCAGTCTCAGCGTACATGCCGCGTACGTATAGGGTATCGACGCAGGCGGCAGGTTTGCTCTAACGGCGGGTGAAATCCGATCCGCGGGAGAGATCACGCACGAACAGCGAAATCAGCCGTGCCGCGGAGTCAAGGTCATCGAGGCTGATCACTTCATTCGGCGAGTGCATGTAGCGGTTCGGCACGGAGACGACGCCCGTCGGCACGCCGCCACGGGACGGAGCAATGGCATCGGCGTCGGTTCCCGTGCTTCGCGGCGTCGCGTCGACGCCATAGGCGATGCCGTTGCTGTGTGCGATCTCCGCCAGCCTGGCCTGGACCAGCGGATTCACGGCCGAACCTCGCGCCAGCACCGGTCCGCCCCCGATACGGATGTCTCCCTGCCCGCGCTTGTCGGAGTCAGGATGATCAGTGGCGTGAGTGACGTCGAGCACGATCGCCACGTCGGGCTCCAGCGCGAACGCGCTGGTTCGCGCACCGAGGAAGGTGATCTCTTCTTGCACTGCCGCCAGCGCGTAGACGTCCGCCGCCGGGCGATCCTGAGCGAGAAGTCGCAGTGTCTCCAAAGCGACCCAGGCGCCCATGCGGTTGTCGACGCCGCGACCGGCGATCCGGTTATTGCCCAGATCGACGATTGGCTGCTCGATGACGACCGGATCGCCCACAGCTACCCGTTCCCTGGCCTGCTGTCCTGACGTTGCTCCGATGTCAATCCAGAGTTCCTTGATCTGGCTCGCCTTGCCGCGATCCTCCGCGCTCAGCAAATGCGCCGGTTTGCGGCCGATGACACCCGCGACCGGGCCGGAGGTTCCCATGAGCCGGACGCGCTGACCGGTCAGGATCTGGTCGTCCCAGCCACCGATGGGCCTGAACCAGACGTAGCCCTCATCGTCGATGTGGGTGACCATGAGCCCGATTTCATCGATGTGGCCCTCGACCACGACTTTCGGGCCTGAGCCGCGCAGTCGCGCCACGCTGTTGCCATTGTTGTCGACGTTCACCTCGTCGGCGAACGATTCCGCCTCGGTCCGCCAGATGCGAGCGGCCGGCTCTTCAAATCCGGAGGGGCTGGCGCTCGTCAACAGGTCGAACAGGAATCGCTTGCTTCGCTCGTCCAATCGGTTCTCCTCGTGTTTCAATCGTGCGTCTGAAAATCACGCCCGGCCTAATACTGATTCACCTGGCAGTGGGGCGGGAGCCCGTTGATGACGTTGGAGACGTTCACCAACGCCAGGTAGAAGGCACGGTCGAATGCCTCCTGAGTCGATCCGCCGATGTGCGGCGTCAAGATGATATTGTCGAGCCCGACATACGGGTTGTGTGGATGCGGCTCGATTTCAAACACGTCGAGCGCCGCTCCGGCGATGCGGCGCTGTTTGAGCGCGTCGACCAGCGCCGACTCCTTGACGACCGGGCCGCGCGCCGCGTTGATCAGATACGCGGACGGCTTCATGCGGTCGATCGCGTTTTCGTCGATCATGTTGTGCGTCTGCGGTGTGAGCGGCACGTGCATCGTGATGAAATCGGCTTCGTCGAGGATGCGTTCGAAGGGGACGTACGAGATGCCGTGCTCGTTGGCGAAGGTGATGTCCCACTCGATGTCGTTGGCCAGCAGCCGCATACCAAAGGCGCGACCAAGCAAAGCGACCGCTTTGCCGACCCTGCCAAGTCCGACGATACCCAGTGTCTTGCCCCAGAGATCGTAACCGAGATAGCGCATCCATTCGCCCTGGCGCATGCCCCGGTCCGCGGGATAGATGTTGCGAGCGAGCCCAACCATCATGCCAAAGACGAGTTCGGAGACCGAGTAGTTGTTGCAGCCGGCACAGATGCAGACGGCGACACCATGTTTGTTTGCCTCTTCGACGTTGATATGGTCGTACCCGACTCCTCCGGCACTCACGACCTTGAGGCTATTCGCTGCGGCGAAGACGCGCGGCGTGATCTGCTCCAGGCCGGTGATCAGGCCGTCGACGTCTTTGATGATATCGACGAGTGCGTCCTCGGTCACTGGGTAATCGAAGTCACGCTCGGCGAGCGTGCAGCCGCGCGACTCGAGGAACTCCCGCGCGAAGTCCGACTGCTCGCGAAATTTTCGCGACAGGACGAGTACTTCCTTGCCCATGCTCGGCTTTCTCCTTCGTGTGCCTGTGAGAAAACAATGCGAGCATTGTAGCGCAGATCGGCGCGATCTCCGCGTGGCTCGATACGCCGCGCTGTGGCGTTTATGGTAAAGTGATGAGCCTGTACGTTCGTTGACACCGGAGCAACCTCATGCTAACTTTCATGCGGCGGCTCGGACATTTCAGGTCTCATCTCCGTGTGTGAGACGAACGAGTCGCATTCCGATGGAGGACTACGCGTTGGCGTTCCTGTTTCAAATCTTGATGACCTTCTTGACGGTCCTCGAGTTCGCGATTATCGGGCGGGCATTGATGTCGTGGTTTGATCGAGGCATGACAAATCCGATTTCTCAGATTCTCGTTCAAATCACCGAGCCGATCATCGCGCCGATCCGGCGCATCGTGCCGTCGGCCGGCATGCTGGATCTGTCGCCGATGGTGGCGATCCTGCTCATCCTCGTGTTGCAGCGAATGTTGAGCACCGCGCTGGCCTGAAACCCCCGAACTCATTCGAGATAACGAGAGGGCGAGGTTCTGTGCCTCGCCTTTTTGCTCAGAGTGTCTCGTCTGAAACCTGGAGGATAGCACGCTCAGGTGGACGTCGAGTTGGTCTTGTGGCCTGCCCACCACGCGAGAGCAGAAAGATCTCCAGCAGCAGCACGATCAGGCCCATCAAGGTGACGCTGATGACGGAGAGGACGTTGAGAAATGAGAGCAACAACAGTCCGACGCAGAACATCGACCCGAGATAGCCTTCACGGCGGGCGCGGACGAAGTCGTAGCGCTGGCTGCGCCGGGCGAATAGGCGCAATCCTGTTGCATAGGAAATGAGCGTCAGGATGGTCGCCATCGACATGACCAGAGAGACCAGGAAAACGAGCAGCACCCACATGGGAGGACTGGTTCGCGGATCTACGAAGGTCAAAACGAAGGCGAGCGTCGACCAGGCGATGAGCGCTTCAAGATCGTAGAGGGGAATGCGCAGCTTGTGCGCGATCGGCATGAACGTTATCGCCGGTGCGAGCACGAAGGCACCGTACGCGACCACGCGCTCGGGTGTCCCAAAGCCGGACTGCGACCCCACGTCTCGCACCACGATCAGGTCATAGACCACCAGCCAGGAGATGCCTGACGCCAGAACCCAGCAGATTCGCGTAAAGAGGCGAGAGATCCACGTCATGACGACTCCTCCACCTGCGTGGACGCGCGGTGACGATCGGTCACAATCAGTCTAGCAGCAACTGAAGAGGCGATCCATCCCGGTGCTATAATCGGCCGATTGCACCCGCTGGAGGCCGAATGCCGCTCGATCTCTATCTCGACGACGTCGTACGTTTGCGCAAACCCCACCCTTGCGGTTCAACCGATTGGGTGGTTGTGCGGCTCGGGGCCGACATTGGCCTGCGCTGCCTCGGCTGCGGCCGTCGGGTGCTTCTGCCGCGCCGGACCCTCGAAAAGCGTCTCAAGATTTTCGTCGCGCGTGGTCCGGAGTTCCCGCAGCAGAGCGGGCAGCCCAACGAATGAACGAGCCGGTCAACGTGCTCAAAACAGAGCCGCGTGGCCAGTTTATCGACGTTCTGCGAAACCGGGCGTTCCTCCGACTCTGGATCGTTCAGGCCTTCTCGCAGACCGGCCAGAACATGACCAACTTTTCGCTTCTCATCCTGGTGCGCGCGATCATCGATCGTTACCAGATCGAGCAAGCGAACACCGCGATCGGTTTGACCGTTCTGGCCTTCAGCGTTCCCGCGATCCTCTTCAGTCCCTTTGCCGGTGTGGCGGTCGACCGCTCAAACAAACGGACGGTGCTCTTCGTCACCAACGCGTTACGCGGTCTGGCAGTCGTGGGATTCGTGCTCATGCAGCCCAGCTGGAGACCACTGCTGGCCTTGACGGTGCTGTACTCGATCACCTTCGCATCCGGTGCGGTCGGCCAGTTCTTCGGGCCGGCGCTCGGAGCGAGCATTCCGCTGCTCGTGCCGGCCAAAGACAACGTTCACGCGAACGCTCTCTTCAACCTGACCTTTACCGCGTCTCAGATCGCCGGATTTGCCGCTCTCGGGCCCTTGCTCATCAAGGTGATTGGTGTCCACGACGTTCTACTCGGCATCATCGGAATGTTCGTCTTGAGCACGCTGCTGAGCCTGACTATCCCATCGACGCCTCCGCCGGCTCAGGCGCCAGACGTAGGGCGCGGAGCGGCACATCGCGTCCTGCTCGAGATGCGCGAGGGCGTGCTCTACATATTGCGATCGTCGATATTGATGAAGGCGATCGCTTATCTGTCCCTCGCAACAGCCTCGTATCTGACGATTGCGGTGCTTGGGCCAAGCTTCGTCATCAGTGTGCTCCAATTACAGAGGCAGGACATCGCCTATCTGGTCGCGCCGGCCGGGGCCGGAATTCTGATCGGCGCCTTGTTCGTGGGGCGACTGACGGCGAGCCGGGGCACGGAATGGATCATCGACGTGGGGCTGACCGCGGGCGGAGCAGTGCTCATTGCGCTGGCTCTGCTCCCCGCGTTCGCCAGCCACACATGGGAGCACGGCGGTCAGGTGGCGACGGTCACGATTGTCCTCGCCTCCTTGCTTGCCTGCCTGCTCGGGCTGTTCAACTCGATCGTTCTGGTGCCCAGTCAATCGTTGTTGCAGTCAGCGTCCTCTGAACAGGTCCGCGCGCGCGTTTACGCGACCTTCTTCACCATCTCGAACAGCGTGGCATTCCTGCCCATCATCTTCGCGGGCGCCCTTGCCGACCTCTTCGGCGTCGTCAAAGTGCTGGTGGTGCTCGGTCTGATTCTCTTCACGATCGGTGGGATTCAGATCGTGAACAGGCAGGCGCACGCCAGGAGCGACGCGTACGATCGCTGACGGACCGCGACGATCGTCCGTTGGTGGCTCGCAGCGACGTCGCCGGCAATCGCTGTGATGCCGCTCGAGCTAGCCCATCGCCTTGAATCGTTTGACCACCTGGTAGAGATTGATCGACCAGCCAACGCCAAAAACATGGGGCGTGAACAGCCGCTCGTCGTCCGGATTCCAGAATCGCTCCATGATGCGATTCATCGTGGGCATGCGGAAATCGTACGGGAAAACCAGCACGTTGCCGGTCCACGTGCGCTCGTCCGCCGGTCGTCGCATCTGATCGACGATCGCGGCGACGATGAGCACGAATCCCGCGGTTCGGATCAGACTCTTACAGCCCTTCATCTTGAGCCTCGCTTCCCGTGGCGCGGCATCCAGGCCGGCCACATCAGTGAACGGGTTGCTCGCTGCTTCGCTCGAAGACCCATCTGCCGTCAACCATCGTTCGCAGCACGACGACGTCGCGCAGTGCGTCGACGTCGATCGCGAGCGGATCGCGGTCGACCACAACCAAGTCGGCGACCTTACCCGGTTCGATGGACCCCCTGTGGTGTTGGAGACCGAGCGCCGTCGCACCGCCGATGGTGTAGCTCCGAATCGCCGCTTCGACGCTGACGGATTCGCTGCGATCGAATTGACGGCCGGTGATCGATTTGCGCGCAACTGCCGCATACATGCCGACCCAAGGATTGAAATCAGCGATTGGTGAATCGGACGTGCCAGCCAGTGGAACTCCAGCCCGGAGATAGCTGGCCATCGGCAACGCCCGTGCCGCTCGTTCCTCTCCCAGGCTGACCACGAAGCTTTCGCCGAGGTGGACGAGGAATGGATTGCTCACCAGGGCCGGAATCCCGTGCTCGCCCATCAGCGCGATGGTCTCAGCTGTGGGCACGTAGGCGTGATGCACCCGATGGTGCACTGATGGGTTGGGGGCCGCCTGCTGCGCCGCGACGAACGCGCGAACCGCCAGATCCTGCGCTGCGTCGCCACACGTGTGCGCGTCGATGGACCATCCCAGATCGTGAACCCAGCGAACCAGTTCCGGGAACTCCTCCGGGTCGACAATCCACTGCCCGTGGTTGCCTGGCTCCCCTTCGTACGACCGGTTCATGCGAGCCGTCCGGTCGCCGACGCCGCCGTCGATCATGAATTTGACACCGCCGAGGCGAAGCATGTCGTCGCCGAAACCACCGTAGACACCCATTTCGCTTATCCAGCGCTTCAGCTCCGGCTCTCGACCGGCCGCTACGAAGCCCCATGCTCCAAGAAGCATGTCGGTTCGAACGGTGAGCCGGACGCTGTCATGAGCCGCCTGGTAGGCGCGCAACTCTCGCGGTCCGAGTCCCGGCTCGGCGACTCCCGTGATGCCTGTCGCGTTGTACGCACGGCAGCCCAAGGCGATCGAGTCTGCCAGTTGCGAGTCGGTCGGCTCAGGTATGGCATGTAGGATCAGATCTTTCGCGCGATCGCGGAACAACCCCGTTGGTTCACCGCTCGCGTCCCGCTCGAATCCACCCGCATAGAGCGCATCGGCGGGAGGATCGGGCGTTGCGGCGCTCACTCCAGCGGCGTGGATCGCGGCAGTGTTGGCGGTCAATTTATTCCAGACCCGGTGGAGCACCACTGGATGATCCGGCGCGACGGCATCGATCTCCCAGCGCGACGGATGACGGCCTTCTGCGAGCAAGCTTTCGTCCCAGCCTTTGCCGACGATCCACTCGCCAGGCAAGGTAGTCCGCACACGTTGAGCGACGCGGTCGAGGATCTCAGGAATCGATCTGCAGTCGTAAAGTTGGAGCTGCTGCAGGACCTGGCTGGTTGACAACAGGTGGTTGTGGGCGTCGATCAGGCCCGGAAGCGTGACGCTGCCACCCAGGTCGTCGACCGCGGTGCGCGGTCCGGCGAGGGCTCGAATCTCGCTGTTCGTCCCAACCGCCGCGATCCGGCCGTCGCGAATCGCGACCGCCTCCGCGACGGAGAAGGCGCCGTCGACGGTCACGATTCTGCCATTGAGCAGGATACGATCAATCCCGTGGTGGATTCCCTGCATCGACGTTCCCTCCAACGCATCGCGCACCGTCCCTTTCGCATCTTAGCAGACCCGGCCCAGATGCCGTGAGACGGCGGTGGCGGGGCTGAAAACCGCATCGGGCAACGCGGCCTGGACCACCTGAGAAGTAGCGGCCTGATGGGAAAAGCGTGTAGATGAGCGGGTCGTCCAGGTGTTCGAATGCTACGGACCGAGCGGCGACACGATTTCCACCGTCAAAACGCGGCGTACGTTCATGGGTTCCTTGACATTGCATAAATCGGCAAACTATGATTCAGGCGAGGGGATCTGTAGGAAGATCTACCAGTTCGCGCGCGACTGCCCAGCGACGGACATGCCGTGCGTATGCTGATTTCCCGAACTTTAACAACTGACGACACGACAATTGAGGAGCACATCGATGGAGACTACTCTCTTCATCCTCCTCGGCGTGGTTATCGGCGCGATCGTTGCGGCCACTGTCACGTTTCTCGTTTTGACATCGAGCGCGACCTCGAAGGTTAGAACGGCTGAAGCGCAGGCCCGACGGATGATCGACGAAGCCGAGGCCAGTCGCCGAGAACTCGTTCTTGAAGCAAAGGACGAAGCCCTGCAGGCGCGCGACGAGCTCGAGCGCGAATATCAGCAACGACGTAAGGAAGCTGACCGGCTCGAACGACGTCTGCAGCAAAAGGAAGAACAAGTCGATCGACGAATCGAGTCATTGGACCGGCGCGAGAAGAAGGTCCAGACATCGGAACGTGAGATCGAAGACCGGCAGAGCGAGCTTGACGACATGGTGCAGTCACGACGAGCGGAACTCGAACGAGTGGCGCAACTGACACTCGAAGAGGCTCGAGCCCAAGTGCTCCAGCAGGCCGAAGTCGAGATGCGCGACATCATGAATCGCCAGGTTCGCGAAATCGAACAACAAGCGAAACTCGACGCCAACCAGCGCGCGTTACGCATCCTCGCCACAACAATCCAGCGCGTTTCATCAGACTATGTAGCGGAGAGCACGGTGTCCGTCGTGCCGTTGCCAAGCGACGACATGAAGGGACGCATCATTGGACGCGAAGGTCGGAACATCCGATCTCTCGAACAGGCGACCGGAGTCGACCTGATCGTTGACGACACGCCGGAAGCTGTCACGCTCTCATCGTTCGACCCAGTCCGGCGCGAGATCGCGCGGCGATCCCTCCTGAAGCTGATCCAGGATGGTCGCATTCATCCAGCCCGAATCGAGGAGGTCGTCGGTAAGACTCGACAAGAAGTCGAGCAGATCATCCGCGAGGAAGGCGAACGGGTTGCCTACGAAGCGAATGTTCAGGGACTTCATCCTGATCTGATCAAACTTCTCGGTCGACTCAAGTACCGCACCAGTTACGGGCAGAACGTTCTGCAGCACTCGCTCGAGGTTTCACAGATCGCGGGCGCGTTAGCGGCCGAGCTTGGTGCCGACTTCAACGTCTGCAAGACTGCTGCACTTCTCCACGACATTGGCAAAGCGGTCGATCACGAGGTTGAAGGCCCGCACGCGCTTATCGGCGCGGATATCGCGCGGCGGCTTGGCCGATCGGCCAAGATCGTCCACGCGATCGCGGCTCACCATGGCGAGGAGGAACCGCAGACGGTCGAGGCGTTCATCGTCGCGACCTCAGACTCGATCAGCGGAGCGCGACCGGGCGCACGCCGAGAGATGGTCGAAACGTACATCAAGCGACTCGAAGCTCTCGAAGGCGTCGCCAACTCGTTCAGTGGTGTCGAGAAGGCGTACGCCATCCAGGCTGGACGCGAGGTGCGAATCCTCGTTCAGCCGGATAGGGTCGATGATCTGGCGGCGACGCGACTTGCCAGGGACATCGTTCGCAAAATCCAGGAGACACTCGAGTATCCGGGTCAAATCAAAGTGACCGTGATCCGCGAGACAAGAGTGGTCGACTACGCTCGCTAACGACCCTGACACATGAGTTGACTATGGCAAACACCGGAGCAGGAAGAACCCTTCCTGCTCCGGTGTTTCGCGTTTCCGACGACCTGCCAGGGCTATTTGTTCGTCATTTGTTTGGTCGTGCGTGTTTTTGCTGTTGACGGGGGCACTGGCGGTGTGGTAACCCTTGCGCGAGCTTCACCGGTCGGAGCCGGTGCGTTCTCAGCCAGTATGTGGGACGACAAATTACGTCGAACAGCGGTGACAACGCTGCCCTGGCTTGTTCGGGCCACGTTCACCTGGCTGCGGGTGACGCACGCGGTTTTCGCGCTCGCTACTGTTCGTTTCATTCACGTTGGAGGTAGTCGGGGAAGATCTAGACGCAATTCCTACACACGGGGGGCAAGGAACGTCGAACGAAGGGGAGGGCGGTAAGTTCCGCTCTCATGGAGGGGCAGGATGGACCGATTCTTCAGTAAACTTGACCTGCGGGACATCAAAATCAACCCAGATGCGAGCTTCCCACCGGACGAGGAAGCGTACGATCCGAGCGAGTCACTCAACGGGCACACCAATGGTGAGGCAACCGAAGTGCTGACTCAGGAGCGACGCCGCGAGGTACTCAACGGGCATACCAATGGTGAGGCAACCGAGGTGCTGACTCAGGAGCGACGCAGCGAGGTACTCAAGGTGTCGGCCCGATCGCGCCCGAGTGCGGTTGCGGGGGCAATTGCCGGGGTAGTGCGAGAATCCGGACGCGCCGAAGTCCAGGCCATTGGCGCCGGAGCAACGAATCAAGCCGTCAAGGCCGTTGCAATCGCCCGTGACTATCTGCTCGAGACGGGGATCGAAGCAGTATGTCTGCCAGCGTTCATTGACGTTCAGATCGACGATGAGAATCGTACCGCAATTCGTCTGATTGTTGAACCGCGCTAATTCCTGATAACCAGGAATCAAAGTTGGGCGTCACCGATTTCGGTGGCGCCCAATTTGTTTGGACGACGTGCGCTATCGACAATGGCAACGATTTAGCCTGGCAGCGACTGAAGTCGCTGGTGACTACCGCGAATTGACACATCCAATAGTGTCCGATGCAGCCCTTAGGTTCGCCATGTGGGAAGAGGCACCTGTTGAGCGCCCAGTATGCTCCCCAACCGCTGATCGATCTCCACGTCCACAGCACCGCGTCAGACGGGCTGCTGTCACCGAGCGACGTGGTCGCGCTGGCTGCGTCGAAGTGTATAACCGTCCTTGGCTTGACCGACCACGACACGACGCAGGGGATCGACGAGGCGCTCGCGGCAGGGGCGGCGCACGGAGTCGAAGTAATCCCCGGGATTGAGTTGAGCACGTCGGTGGACGCCGGAGAGCTTCACATGCTCGGTTACCTCATTGACCACCATTCTCTTGTGCTCAGCGCCCGCCTGAGCGAATTTCGCGAATCACGACGCGGACGAGCGGTACGAATCGTCGAGCAGCTGAATGAGATCGGTGTCGACATCGAACTCAGGCGAGTTCAAGCACTGGCCGGAGCAGGTTCGATCGGGCGTGCACACGTGGCGCGAGCGATGGTTGAAGCTGGAGTCGTCACGTCGACGGATGAGGCGTTCGAACGATTCTTAGCCCGCGGGAGGCCAGCCTACGTTCCGCGTTCGCGCCTGACTCCCGTGGAAGCCGTGCAACTCGTCCACCTGGCTGGAGGCGCTGCCGTACTCGCGCATCCATTGTCGGTGGACGACCTCGCCGCCGTATTGCCAGAACTGGCGGCGGCTGGTCTTGAGGGGCTGGAAGTCTACTACAGCCTGTACAATACTGAACAACAGACGCATCTGGCAGAAGTTGCTCGGAGATTCGGGCTCGTTCCCACAGGTGGCAGTGACTTTCATGGATCAGGTGAGCGTGAGGGCCGGGAAATTGGAACCGCTCCGGTCCCGACCGATACGGTGGAACGGCTGCGTAAGGCGCGGCTTCACCTGCGTTGACCGCGAAAAACGAGTGATGCTACACTCATTCTCCGAGGACGTGTCTGCCCGCTCTCGTCCACTCTCGAATAGGACGCTCTTCCTCCGAAGCAGTACGGTGAATCGCGCCGAAATCCGAACTGTGTGCTGTCTCGTCGAACGAGTCAGTACAGAGATGCGCTGTAGTCATGAAGGTGCGGCCGATGTCTAAGCCCCCGTCTCGGGTTCCGCGCACCAATGTCGCGTTGTCGCGAGCGCTGCGATATGGGGGGCTCATCGTCGGTATTATCGGCGGATGGGAGATCGGCTCCTATCTGCAGCCGAACGCCTCCTCCACCAACGTGCAGGGCTATCCAATTCTGTTTGCCGCCGCGCTCGGAGCACTGCTTTTTCTGGCCTCTCCGTACATCACGATGGGATTGTTCGGCTGGCTGCACCGCGAAATCAGACGCCTCTCGGCGCTGGATCTTGTCGCAGTGGGTGTGGGGCTGTTGGTGGGCGGCATCGTGTCCGCACTGCTGGCCTGGCCGCTCTCGCTGTTGCCGGGGTTTTACGGCGCAGTACTTCCATCTGTTGCGGCGGTCGCGATCTGCTGCGTTGCTGTCCTGGCTCTGGTGACGAAGAAGCGCGAATTTCAATCTCTCATTGGCCGGCCCGTGCAGCAAATGCCAAGTATCTTGACGGCGAACTCCTCCAACTCGAAGACGCCGCACGGAATCGTCATTGACACGAGCGTCATCATCGACGGCCGGATCGTCGAGCTTGCCGCCACGGGCATTCTCATGGCGCAGCTGATCGTGCCGCAGTTCGTGCTGCGGGAGCTGCAATTGGTCGCTGACTCTCCGGATCCATCGCGCCGCGATCGGGGCCGGCGAGGGCTCGACGTGTTGGAGCGACTTCGGCAGGACAGCACGGTGGACCTGGTCATCACGAATCTGGATGCTCCCGACGAGAATGACGTGGACGCCAAGCTGGTCCGCATCGCCCGAATCCACGACTACTGGATCCTTACAGGCGACTCGAACCTGGAGCGCGTCGCCGAGCTTCAGGAAGTGCGAGTCCTCAACATTCATCAGCTTGCGCACGTACTGAGGCCACCATTGGTGCCAGGCGAACTCATGTCGTTGAAGATCGTTCAAGCTGGTCGCGAATACGGACAGGGCGTGGGCTTCTTGACCGATGGAACCATGGTGGTGGTAGAGGCGGGCAAGAATCTCATCGGCCAGGATGTCAAAGTCGTCGTGACGCGGACGCTGCAGACCGGAGCCGGACGGATGGCGTTCGCGCAAGTGGTCGAGGCGGAGCCGGTTTGATGGCATGCGGCGCCGTGGTTGTCGCGGCGGGACGCAGCCAGCGCATGGGGTTTAACAAGACCATGGTGCCACTCGGCGGCCGGCCGGCCATCATGAGGGTTCTGGACACACTTGACTCCATTCCGGAAATTACCACCATGGTGGTGGTCAGCAACTCCGACAACGTCAGCGAGTTGACGATGCTGGTTGACTCCGCGTCACTTAGACGGCTTGGCGGTATTTGTCTCGGTGGCGAGACGCGACAGGAATCGGTGCGAAATGGCGTCAGCGCACTTCCGGACGATGTCGATCTCGTGCTCATTCATGATGCCGCTCGTCCGCTCGTCATCCGTGAGCTGATTGATACCGGGATTGCTGAAGCGTCGCAGTTCGGCGCGGCGATCGCCGCGGTTCCTGTTACGGACACGATCAAGGTCGTGGCCGCCGACCGGACGATCTGCCGAACGCTGGATCGCTCGCAGCTCTACGCCGCTCAGACGCCCCAAATATTCCGCCGCTCATGGCTCGCTGCTGCTTATGAGCGCCTCGATGAGCGGCGCCCGGGCATCGCATTTACCGATGAATCGAGCCTGCTGGAATGGGCCGGATACGAGGTTCGAGTGTTTCCTGGGAGCGTTGAGAACATCAAGCTGACCACGCCAGCTGACCTAGTTGCGGCAGAGGCTATCCTGGCCCAACGCGAACGGGCAACGGAATGACCCGGGTTGGCTTCGGATATGACGTTCACCGCTTCGAGGACGGGCGGCGACTCGTGCTTGGCGGAGTCGAGATTCCGTCGCCTCAGGGCCTGTCGGGGCATTCCGACGCTGACGTCGTGCTTCACGCGGTGATGGACGCTTTGCTCGGAGCGGCCGGACTCGGAGATATTGGAGTTCATTTTCCTCCGACCGACGAGAAATGGCGCGGAAGCAGCAGTCTTGACCTTTTGCGGATCGTCCACGACCTGCTTCCCGGCGACTGGCAGATCGAGAATATCGACGCCACCGTCGTGGCTGAGTATCCGCGCATTGGCCCCTACAGGGACGCGATGCGACAGGCTATCGCGACGACCCTGCAGCTTGAACCGTCTCGCGTGAACATCAAGGCCACGACGAACGAACAACTTGGGTTCATCGGGCGGGGCGAAGGAATTGCCGCGCTGGCGTGTGCGGCGCTGAGTCCTGCATCGTGAGAAGTCCGGGAGAGCGCACCCCTCCGGCCGCCGGTTGAAGCTGACACGGCTTCTGATATGGTCCGTGCGGTCGGTCGTGGCCCATTGAGTCTCGCACCTGTCACGCGGGTCGGCAGGTTGCGAATTGATCGACGCAATCCGCGACGACTGATCGTACCCGGCACGTAGTCTGTGCCGGAACCGGGCGGGGAACAGGGAGATCTGTGCGGATTCTTCTTCAGCGGGTGCGTGAAGCAACCGTTCGAGTTGACGGAGCCGTCATCGGTGAGATCGAGCAGGGGGTGCTCCTGTTTGTCGGCGTGCAGCACGACGACACCGAGCAGGACGCGCAATTCCTTGCGAACAAGGTGGCAAATCTTCGTATCTTCGAGGACGACGCCGGGAAGATGAATCTCTCGGCGCTCGATCTTCGACTGGCTGCGCTGGTCGTGTCGCAGTTCACCCTCTACGCCGACATGCGCAAAGGACGACGACCGAGCTTTATCAAGGCGGCGCTTCCCGACGTCGCCAAACCGCTTGTCGATCGCGTTGCCGGCGAGCTCGCGGCGCTCGGGCTGCGCGTAGCGTCGGGCGAATTCGGCGCGAACATGCAGATCTCGCTCATCAACGACGGACCTGTGACGATCTGGCTCGATTCTGACGAGTTGAGAGGCTGACGATGGCGTTGCTCATCGCGGTCGCCGGGAGTGAATCAGTGGCGCGTTCGTTGCAAGAATTCGCGCTCCCGGCAATTTGTCATCAACATCTCCACAGGTCGTTCATGCAACAATGACGTCAATGATTCCGGCATTTCATTCAGGACTTCTGGGCTAAACTCACCATCTAAACCGGTGGTAGACTCGACTTGCGAGCACGCGCAACAGGGGATGTTAGCCGTTGTCGTCGACCCTATTGAACCTTGGCGATGGCTCGAGCGAGTTGCCATAGTGTGATCGGCTGGGAGGACCAGTGTACTGCGCAGAATGTGGTACGGCGAATTCCATGGGCGCGGAAACCTGTGAGGTCTGCGGATCACCGCTTGGCCCAAGTTCCGGCAACGTGAATTGCCACGTGTGTGGAGCGCCGATGGACGAGCACGATCGTTTTTGCCGCGCGTGCGGTCAAAGTCGGTCGGGAGCGGAAGCAGGCCGATTTGAACCGGGTCCCAGTTTCGTCGACGATTCATCACTCGAGGTCAACTCATCCGAGCTTCCACCCTGGTTGCGCGATATGACACAATCCGCGACGCAGAATGGGAATGGCCACGTGGCGTCGACCGCTTCAGTTGCCCAGCAGACCGACAGCATTCCCTCCTGGCTCGACTCCGCCCAACCCTTGAACGGCACGAATCACGCTGCGCCTTCGATCGCCGAGCCGGTACGGCCGGCGCCGCCCCAGCGACATGACGAACCGGCTGAATCGTTCTCGCTCATCACCGAGGACGATCTTCCGGAATGGTTGCGGGCCCTCGGCGATCAGGAGTTCGAGTCCGACCAGAGGCAGACGGTTCAGCCGTCTACGAATACGCCGGTGAACGCACCGCCGGTCGCGACTGTGGCGCCCACGGTGAGCCGTGCCTGGCTCAGCCGGACGCAGGACAGCGGATCAGAGTCTGCGGAGGACATTGCGGCCGATTTCGAACCGCTGGAAATCGGGTCGACAGCGGGGTTGAAACGTACGCCCCCTCCCCAGACTGACGAGCTCACGCCATTGGGTGCGAACAGTCAGGTCGTCGCGGTAGCCGACGAACCCGTCAGTGCCCCGGCGAAGACGAACACCCGCCAGGTGCGATTGATCGCGCTGAGCATCGTCTTCCTCCTCGTGGTGATCCTTGGCTACTATGCTCTGAGCAACATCCTGTAGAGACGAGGTGCAATGGTGGTGGGACGTGCTGTGCACGATGTGGTAGACGTGGCTCCGACCGGCTCGTTCGAATCCGGAGGAAACGCTGTGGCCACGCGCGATTCGGCAATGGTCATCGATGTCGACCAGCACGCGGTTCGTGCCGTGCTGTTCGACCTGGTTGACGGCGTACCGCGGTTCATCGCGGCCGGCTCATCCCGTGCGACCGCGATGGAGGAGTCTGCCGACAGCGATCGTGTCTGGTCCGCGGTTCGCGATCTGGAGCAGCAGAGCGGCCGGCGCCTGGCGACGGACGACCGCATTATCTCGCCACAGTACGCCAATGGCGATGGCGTCGACGAATTGTTCATTACCGGGTTGCCGGTCGAGGTCAACCGAGCCGCGGTCATTTCGATCGGCAACGGCGACCTGGCCAAACGGCTCGTCGCCGGAATTCGCCGTTCACCGACTCTCGTCGCCTCAGCGACCGAGGATGTGGGACAGGACAGCGCGGCGCTGTCGTCTCCCATATTGCTGTCGTGGCTACGCGAAATCGCTCCGAAAACGCTGATTCTGGTTCATGACGGTGGCACCACCGAGGATTGGGACATTGCCATCGAGGCCGCGTCTGACGCGGCGCGTGACGGAGTGATCTCCACCGGTATCGTGATCGCCGATGAGACCAAGCAGCAGCTTGTCGCGCAGTCGCTCGGAACCGCAGTTGAGCTAAGTGGTATCGACCCGCTCGAATATGAGCCCAGTGAAATCGCGACGGCTCTCGAGTCGGAGTTCCACGAACAGTACAACCAGCGTATTCAAGCGCTCGATTCCATTCCGGCGTTGAGCAAGGCTCGCTACGTGGATCGAGTGCGGTCGATTCAGGCGGTCGCTTCGTTCTTGCACCGCAGGATGCGGCGTAACGTCCTTTCGCTGAGCATCGGCCCGGGCTCCCTTGTCTACCTGGCCGCCGATGGGGGTGGGAACACCGCGTTCCGGGCTGAGCGAGACCTGGAGCTTGGGGCCCGATCCCTTCTCCGGATATCGCCGGAACGTATTACCAGATGGATACCTCACCGCTGGTCAGCCGAAGAACTGACCCAGTGGATCCTGAATCGTTCGTTGCGCCCATTTGGCCGGGCTGATTCGACGACCGATAGCCTGGTCGAGTCCGCATTGCGTCGCGAACTCATTGCCGATCTGATGCAGGACGTTGACCTTGGAGTTCGCGCCAACGTCGATCTCGTGGTGGTTGGACCCAGCTTCGCGGACCAGGATGCCGGCCTCGCGGCGCTGACCATCATCGATGGCATCGCGCCCCAATCCGCCGACGGCGTTGTCACGATCGCGCTGGATGCCGAAGGAATTATGGCTTCGGTGGGTGCGATCTCGACGCTGGATCCGATCTTTGCGCGAGACGTCATCGAGCAGGATTTCCTGGTTCCGATGGCGACCTGTGTGGTCGTGAGCGGAACTGGCGCAGCGGGCGCTCTTGCCGTTCGCGGCGAAATCAAGCTTGACGACGGCGAAACCCGCCGCTTCAGTGTCCCGTTCGGTAACGTGCACCGGCTGGACGTTGGCGAGTCCGAAGCAGCTGACGTGACATTGACCCCGGAACCAGGTTTTGGGATCGGTGCTCACCCCGCGGGGGAGGCGGTTGCCTTCACCGGCGATCGGAAGCTGTTCGGAGGTCGTGTCGGAGTCATTATTGACGCGCGTGGTCGCCCCATTCAGGTTCCTGAGGATCCTGAGACCCGCGTCGCGTTGTTGCGTTCCTGGTTGAGCGACGTTGGCGCTCCCACTGACTAGATGAGGAGACAGCATGGCAAGGGCGTTGGGCACCCAGGAACCCGTAATCGTTGACGATGCCGCGTTTGAGATAGGGCGTTTCCTTCGTTTCCCGGGCGAGATCGTGGTGCAGGTTGGCGATCGGGTTGAGCCATCGAGTCCGATCGGTAACGCCTCGGCCGGCGCGGGGCGAACCATCACCCTGCACCTGGCCCGGGAACTCGGCGTCGGCGCCGACACCGTCAAGCGCTACCTGACCAAGCCCATCGGGTCACACTTCGAAGCAGGCGAGAGCGTGGCGCGTGCACGGAAAGGGCTCCGCACCGTGACGGCCGACACGACAGAAGCGGGCCGCTTGTCCGAGGTCAACGAGATCGCGGGGACCGCGACGATCATACCGGTGGCCGGCACCCAGGCGCTGGAATCCCTCGTCTACGGTGAAATCTCGAACGTCGTGAACGGTAAAGGGGTCATCGTCCGCGCCGGCGGATCACGCGTGCGTGGTGCGATTGCGATGGGCGCCGATAACTCGGGGCCAATCAAGACCGCGGTCGATCGACACGATCGCGAATTGACCCCTGATGGAGTGACGCAGGATCTCCGCGGCACGCTCGTTCTCGGCGGCATGACGGTCGGCGCGGCCGCGATCCGCAAGCTGGCGGATGTTGGCGCGCGAGGCGTGATCGTCGGCAGTATTACCGAGAGTGATGTTCGTCGTGTCGCCGCGTCCGGCGGGACGGAGCGTCCAGCGCAGGCGTTCTGGCAGTCGTGGGCGACCAACGGGCCTCTTGCCCCGGATCTTGATCAGACGGGGTTCACCATCTTCGTCACGGATGGATTCGGACGAAAGCCGATGGCGTCAGCAATTTTCTCGTTCATCAGCGAGCGAGAAGGACAGACCGCGAGTGTGCTCATTCCGGGCCGCGAGCGTCCGTTCCCGTCCTACCCATATCTCTGTTTTACGTCGGTCGGCGCCACCCATGTCAATCAATTTGCCCCGATCTCGCCCGCCGACGGTGTCGTCGCGCGCCTGACCGATCCGCAACATTTGGGCACGGTCGTCACCTGTCGTAGCGAGCCGATGACGCAAATCACCGCGGATGGACAGAACCGCGTCGTTGTCGAGGTGGAGCAAAGCAATCACACGCGTCGGGTCGTACAACTCTGCAATCTGGAACTGCTCGCGCACGCATAACGACACCTGGCGCACGGGACCACGGAGCACGACAGCACATGAACCGGGAGGACATCGAGTCCTCCCGGTTTTGGTTTCCTGTCCGCGCGCTTCGTCCGACAGACCATTTTCGATTTCAGCGTGCTCAACACGTCGAGAGCACCGAACGTACGGGCGAGCGCGCGCATATCTCGCGATTGACCAGCAGGTTCGACGTTTGCCCCGTCTGGGCGCCTGCTAATCAGTCGAATAGGTGGCCGCTTCGTTGATCCAGTCCTGAACCTGTGCCACCGACGGCGCATGATGGGTAATGTGCTTTTCGGAATTGATCTTGTGTAAGTGCTCATACAGGTTGTCAGCCCTGCGGTGCTTGAGCTCTTTGGTGCTGTCGACCCCCGCTTCTTCCAGCAGGTTTGCCATCTCCTTGCCAACTCCCTTGAGCCGCATGAGGTCCGCGCGATTGATCCATTCGGTCAACTGGCTCGGAGTGACATCGATTTCTTTGGCAAGCTGGGCGCGCATCGACGGCGTCGCCGTCTTTTCAACAAGATCTTCGGTCGTCAAGATCTTGGCCGCCTCAAGTTTGTGCTGGGCTGCAGGAGTCATTCCCTTGATGTCCCCGATGGAGTCTGGCATGGCAATTCCTTTCGATGATCCGACTGCGTACACGGGGCAATGATCCATCGATTGCCCTTCTTGCACAACGTACGCGAAGGTCGGTGACAAACTCGATACAGTCATATAAACAGCGTAACAAGTTGATGTCAACTACGTGCTTTTGCGCGACAGGTGAATGACAAGAATCAATCTCCAGTAGAGCCGGAAGGTAATAACACGAGGCCGGCTACAGAGAGCCGGCCTCGCGCGATCTGTTCAGATTGTCTACGAGCGGTCTAGCCCTCGTTGTGGACTTCGCGGAACTCGCCTTCGACGGTCGCTTCGTCCTCGGCTTGCGGCCCGGCCTCGCCTGTGTCGGCGGCACCTTCCGCGGTTGCCGATTGCTCGTACATGCTCGTGCCGACGCGTGACAGGGTCGACGTCATCTCTTCGTAGGCCGGGCGTCAAGTCGATCGATGTTCTCGCGGTCGTGCTCCAGAATGTCCCTGACCGCCGCGATCTTGCCCTCGAGATCGGCCTTGAGCTCGGACGGGACCTTGTCGCCGTAGTCCGATAGCGTCCGCTCGGCCTGGTACACCATCGACTCCGCCTGGTTGCGCAGTTCGATCGCCCTCGCGGCGCTTGCGATCGTCATCGGCGTGCGCCTCGGCCTCGTGCACCATGCGCTGAATCTCGTCTTCGGTCAAACCACTCGACGCGGTGATGGTGATCTTCTGCTCGCGACTCGTCGCCTGATCGCGCGCCGTGACGTTCAAGATGCCGTTGGCATCGATGTCGAAGGTCACTTCGATCTTCGGTACGCCGCGCGGTGCCGGTGGAATTCCGTCGAGAATGAATCGCCCCAGGCTCTTATTATCGGTCGCCATCGGGCGCTCGCCCTGCACGACGTTGATCTCGACCTGCGTCTGATTGTCGGACGCGGTGGTGAAGATCTGGCTCTTGCGAGTCGGAATCGTCGTATTGCGCTCGATCAACGGCGTGGCGACGCCGCCCAGCGTCTCGATGCGAGAGCGTCAGCGGCGTGACGTCGAGCAGGAGAACGTCCTTGACCTCGCCGCCGAGCACACCGGCCTGAATCGCCGCGCCGATCGCGACGACTTCGTCCGGATTCACACCCTTGTGTGGTTCCTTGCCGAAGAAATTCGCGACCTTCTTCTGCACCGACGGCATACGGGTCTGACCACCGACCAGCAGGACTTCGTCGATCTTGTCTTTGGACAGATCGGCATCCTTCAGCGCCGACTCCATCGGCGGAACGGTGCCGTTCGACAAGATCGCCGACGAGCTGCTCCAGCTTCGAGCGCGTGAGCGTGATGTTCATGTGCTTCGGGCCGCTGGCATCGGCCGTGACAAACGGCAGGTTGATCTCAGTCTCCTGCGTGCTGGACAGCTCGATCTTCGCTTTTTCGGCGGCTTCCTTCAGACGCTGCAGCGCCATGCGGTCGCTTCGCAGGTCGATGCCTTCCTGCTGTCTTGAACTCGTCCGCGAGCCAGTCGATGATCCGCTGATCGAAGTCGTCGCCACCCAGGTGGGTATCGCCGTTCGTCGCCAGAACCTGGAACACGCCCTCGGAAAGATCGAGGATCGAGATATCGTACGTGCCGCCACCGAGGTCGTAGACCGCGATCTGTTCGTCGCCCTTTTTGTCGAGCCCGTAGGCCAGTGCCGATGCGGTCGGCTCGTTGATGATTCGCAGAACCTCAAGGCCGGCGATGCGTCCGGCGTCCTTGGTCGCGTTTCGCTGGCTGTCGTCAAAATAGGCCGGCACGGTGATGACCGCTTTGTCGACCGTCTCGCCCAGATAGGCCTCGGCGTCGGCCTTCAGCTTCTGCAGGATCATCGCGGAGATTTCCGGCGGCGTGTACCAGCGATCGCCGAGTCTTGATCTCCGACGCCGTCGTTCTTACGCCTTGCGTACTTCGTACGGCACGAGCTTCAGATCCCGCTGCACGGCCGGGTCGTCGAAGCGACGGCCCATGAAGCGCTTGACCGAGAAGATCGTGTTCTTGGCATTGGTGATCGCCTGTCGTTTGGCGAATCGCCCGACCAATCGCTCACCGCTGTTGGTGAATGCGCGACGACGGACGGTGTGAGCCGCTCGCCTTCCGCATTTGGAATCACCGTCGGCTCGCCGCCTTCGATGACGGCCATGACCGAGTTGGTGGTTCCGAGGTCAATTCCTATCGTTCGTCCCATGGACCGTTTCCTCCCGAATCTGATTGTTCTTCTGCTCTCGATGCTTCGTTACTATGTTGGCTCGCATTCCTGGTTCTGGCCGCGACCAACCTTCACCATCGCCGGTCGAACGATGCGATCGTGCAGGGTGTAGCCACGCTTTTGGAATTCTTCGACCACCGTGTCGCCACCGTCGCTGTCAACGCTCACCGCTTCGTGAACACTCGGATCGAACGGCTTGCCTATCGACTCGATTGGGCGAACCCCCTCCGACTCGAGAATAGACCACATCTTGCGCTCGATGAGTCGCATTCCCTGCACCCACGGATTGTCTCGCTCTTCCACCGGGATAGCGTCATTGGCGCGTTGAAAATCGTCGATGACCGGAAGAATACGAGCAATCACGTTTTCCGAGGCGAACCGGCGGGCGACCTGCATCTCTTGCTCCATGCGGCGCCGGTAGTTGATCATCTCCGCACGTGCCCGCTGCGCCTGGTCGAGATACTCCGAGGATCGAACTCGTTCCTGTTCAAGCTCCTCCGGCGAGGCTTTGCTGTACGATTTCTTGTTCCTCCGACTCACTCGTCTTCGTTTCGCTGAACCCGGCGTCGACTGGATGTTTAGCTCCCTCGACACAGTGATCCTGATCGAGGTCGCTTTCACGCTCTCCATTGAGCCGGTCGCGTTGCTCTTGGTTCATACGTCCGTTATCCCTCGTTGTGACTGTTACCAGTACGACGACCCGTCGTCGCTCGTTGAGTAAACGCTTTCGAGCATGTCGCTCAAGAGTTGTGCCATGTAGCGGACGGTCGAGATCGACCGACCGTAGGCCATGCGCGTCGGGCCGAGCACACCGACCAGACCTGTTAAAGTCGTCGGAATCCCGTATGTCGACACGACAACCCCGAAATTCTGAAGATCCTCAGACCAATTTTCCGTGCCGATGAAGACCTGAACGTCGTCTTCGAAATCCATCTGAGGCGACAACGCCGCCAGAATCGCGCCACCGCGCAGCAGTTCGAGCAAGCGGAACGCAAAGAGGCTCTGCGAAAACTCCGGTTGTTGCAGCGCACGATCCAGGCCTTCGGAGAAGACCTGGCTCTGACCCTGTTGCTCGGCGAGATTGATCGCCTCGGTGATGCGTATCACCACGGTCGCGGTGAAGTCGTCCGCGCCTGGGAGCAGAGCTGCGATGTCGCGGGCGCTCTTGTTGCTCAGTGCATCGTTCAATTTTCGACTAAGGGCGCTGAGATCTTCCTGATCAATCGTTGCGTCGGTCGTCAGGATGAGTTCCTGCACGCCGCCGGATTGTGTGACAACGACGAGCAGCACCACCTGATCGCGCAAGCTGATCAACTCAACATGGCGCAAGCGCTCGACCGCGCTTCTCGGCGGCGTAACCAGCGCCAGATTCCCGCTGACGTCGGCCAGTATCGACGCCGCGAGCTTGGCCCAGGCTTCGATCTGCGACTCGACTTGTCCGAACTGGTGCCGGATGCGGAACTCTTCGGCCGCTGGCAGGCGCATGTCATCGAGAAGATACTCGACGTAATAGCGGTAGCCGCGATTGGTCGGGATGCGGCCGGCGGACGTGTGCGGATGCTGGAGAAACGAGCGGCTCTTCGAGTTCGCCCATCTCGTTGCGCACGGTCGCCGGGCTCACGCCGATCCGGTATCGGTCGATAAGCGTCTTCGATCCGACCGCGCGTCCAGTCCGGACATACTCCTGAATGATGTATTTCAGTATGGTGCGTTGCCGCTCGTTCAGTGTTCGAAGCATCTCCTCACTCACATTTAGCACTCAAACCGCTGAGAGTGCTAACGTCATGTAGGATAACAGTTGATACCAGTCGTGTCAAGGTTGCGCAGGTCGTTCCGAGGGGCGTACGGACACCCTGAGAACCGTGCAGGGCGACCGGACCATGAACTGGCCTGGGTTGAAGCGTTTGGGCACGCATGCCGTCAACGAAGCTTATTTGCACGGTATGCTCGGCGAAGTCCATCGAAGGATCTGGCAAGCCCACTGCCAGGACGAAGGACTCGACTTAGTCGATGTTCCTGGATATCGCTCTACGGCTCGATAGTCTCGCGGCTTGAATGACGCGCGCGGATGGTGAGGTCATGCCAACCACCACCGTCATCAGTGCGGCGACCGTGATGACGATGATCGACGCTGACGCCGCCAGCAAGTCGTCAACTCGCTGTCCGATTCCCGGTTCACTGTGGTTGCCGTCGATCGTGGCCGAGACTTGCTTGTCGCCACCGTAGCCGAGCCAGGCCTTCCACTCTTTGTCGAGTTGGTCGATCGAGATGCCGAGCCGACTCTGCACCGCTACGTCGTTGGACACGCCGCCGGCATATGCATGTAGCAGCGCGGACATCTTGGCTGCGCCCATTTGCGTGATGATGAAATCGACGATGCTCCGGCTCTCGGCGTACGAGAGGAGAGCCTGGTTTGCGTCGTCCGGGAAGCTCGAGTTGAGTGCGCGCACCGGGATGAGTTGTCCGTTGCGCACGGCGTTCTTCAGGGCCGGATCGAAGCGTGAGTCCGGCACTTCCTGATAATAGGTCGCCAGTCCTTCATCGAGCCACGGTGGAGGAGTGTTGAATGGGTTGTCTGTTGCTTGCCCGACGATAAGGTGGACGACCTCATGGCTGAAGATCCGGTGGATCTCGGTTGTCGCGTCGGTTCCAGGCTGGATTCCGGTCAGCACCAGATGAAGCTCGGGTTCGGCAATGCCGCCGATCCACTCGGCGCTGCCCGGCGGGAGCGCGCCGGCAAACGCGTTGGAACTGCCGTAGACGATCACCCGCACCGGCTCATCCGCGCTGATGTTGAAGGTCTGCTTGAACTTGTCGATCGATTGGACCGTCGTGTTCAGCGCTTGCTGGCCGAGTTGGTCGCTGCCCTTCGGGTAGTAGATCGTGACCGGTCCGTTCGTGGCCGTGCTCCACTGATAGCGGTTGTCCATATACAGAACGGTCTGCTCCGGTGTGTCGAGCGTTGTCCCGTCCTTCAGGGTGACGTGCCAGTGGTAGACGATATCGAGGCCCGGCGGCAGATAGTTGATCTGCATATCGATCGTGCTGGAGATGTCGACGTGTGTTCCGCCCGAAAACTGCGGACGCGACACGAGTGTGACGGGTGAGTAGGCCGGGTGGTACCAGACCTCCAATGACGTGACTGGCTGCGGTGCGTCGGCCACCAAATCGAATTCGAGCTTCGTCGGAAAGGTCACCACCGCGCTCTGTTTGGTGACTGACAGTCCGGTGGCTCCCGCGGGAGTCCGACCGGTGCAACAAGTCCGAGCAGCAAGATCAAGAGAATGGTGATCTGCGCCAGACGAACGCGGCCGCGTCTACTGGGCATTTTCCTCGCCAAGCTGCTGGTGGAGATAGGCTTCAATAAATGGATCCAGCTCACCGGAGAGTACCGCCTGGATGTTTCCGGTGCTGTACTCGGTTCGATGGTCGGTCACCATCGTGTAGGGGTGGAGGACATACGATCGGATGCGATTGCCCCAGCCCGCGGCGATGTGTTCGCCCTTCAGCTTTGACTGTTCTTCCTCACGCTCCCGGAAGGCGCGCTCGGTCAACCGGGCCCGCAGGATCTTCATCGCGCTCTCACGATTCTGGAGCTGCGAGCGCTCGTTCTGGCAGGTCACGACGATACCGGTCGGCAGGTGGGTAATCCGGACCGCTGAGCTCGTTTTGTTGACGTGCTGCCCGCCGGCCCCTGATGAGCGGTACGTGTCGACCCGCAGATCGTCATCGTTGATCTTGATCTCTTCGTTGTCCTCGACCTCAGGGAGGACTTCGACCAACGCGAAGGCCGTGTGACGGCGGTGCGCGGCGTCGAACGGCGAAAGCCGCACCAGCCGGTGCGTTCCGGCCTCTCCCCTGGCGTAGCCGTATGCGTTTGCGCCGCGGATTTCGATCGTCACGCTCTTGATTCCCGCCTCTTCCCCTTCGGCGACATCGAGGATCGTTCGCCTGGAAACCGGCGTTCGACGCCCAGCGCAGGTACATGCGCATGAGCATTTCCGCCCAGTCCTGGGCATCCACGCCGCCGGTACCGGCGTGCACCGCCAGAATTGCGTCGCTGTTCGTCGAACGGCCCGGTCAACAACAAGGGTTAGCTCGAGCTGATCGAGCTGGCGCACAAGCTTCTCGGTCTCCGCGGCGATCTCGTCGCGCATCGCGTCATCGTCCTGGGCGAGCCCCATCAGTTCACTCAGATCACCGGCTTGCTGCTTGAGGGCCTGCCAGCGTTCGACCTGGTTGCGCATGGTCCCGAGGTGACGCATGGCGCGTTGAGCGCGATCTGAATCGTTCCAGAAGTTCGGGTCCGAGCTCTCTAGCTCGAGGTCGTGGATCTCTTGCTGTTTGGCAGGGATGTCAAAGACGCACCCCGATCCGGTCGAGGCGATCCACACTCGTGATGACGGTCTGCTCGATGTTTTCGATCACGGTCAATCCCTTACGGTAATTTGGTGATGTGGGTGAAAAGGAGCGTTGCACCAGGCGAATTTGCTGGTCGAAGTATAGCATAGGTCCCTTGAATCACCGGTTTGACGCGCACGTGCCACCCGGTCGAGTGCCGCTGGTTTTACCCGTACCGGCAGGCTATGATCGCTCACGCGCGACCCTCTCGTGATGACGCTGAGAGACCAGGGGATGCTGAAACCGCTACTGCGAAACAAGGCTCTGCTGACCTTCATGCTCGGCCACTTCACGGTCGACATGTTCGGCGGTCTGCTCCCGATCCTCTACCCGTTGATGGCGGTGGCGTTCAATCTCAACCTCGGCGACGTCGGGCTCATCGCGCTCTGTTACACGGCCGCATCCTCATTGTCACAGCCGTTGTTCGGCTTCGTCGCCGATCGCTACGGAAGTCGCTACCTTGCTCCGGCCAGCCTTGTCTGGGCGGCGATCATGTTCGGTCTGGTCGGCTTCTCGCCCAATACTCCGATGCTCGCGCTGATTGCCGCCATGGCAGGGCTCGGCTCGGGCGCCTATCACCCGCAGGGGGCCGCGAACGCATCGGCCGTCACCGGGTCAATCCAGAAGAACACGGCGATGTCCTTCTACACTGTGGGCGGCACGTCTGGATACGCGCTGGGACCGATTCTCGGAGCCCTCGTCTTCGGCCTTTTTGGGCGTCATGGATCGATACTGCTCGCTCCATTCGGTATCGTCTCGGCGATGCTGGTGCTGCGCTCCTTCAAACGTCTTGGGCTCGGGTTGCCGGAGGCTCATGAAGAAGCCAGGCTGCAGCAGCGGAAGATTCAATGGAAACCGCTGGTACCGATTCTCTCTGTCTCGATGCTGCGCAACCTGGTCATGCTGTCGGTCATCACGTTCGTCCCGATCTGGTATCGGGATCTCGGATACAACGCCGCATTCTACGGGGTGCTGACGTCGTTGATGATCGCGGGCGGGGGAGTTGGGTCAATTTTCGGCGGGCTGCTGGCCGATCGTTTCGGACCCCGGCGCGTGCTGGTCGCGGGGCTGGCGTTGAGTGTTCCCGCGCTGATCATCTTCGTGCTCAACCCTGGCCCGGGCGCTCTCTTGCTTGGCCCAATATTCGGCATGCTCGGCGATGGACCGGTCTCGATTACATTGGTGATGGCGCAGCGGCTTCTTCCGGGGCGGGTCGGTATGGCGTCCGGCTTCGTGCTCGGGCTGGGTTTCGTCGCCGCCGGGATTGGCGCGCCGATCACCGGCATGCTGGCCGACAGTATCGGCACACCGAACGCGATGATGCTGGTGTCGACCCTTATGTTCGCCGCGATCGTGGCGGCGTTGCTCATCCCGGCCGAGGCGATTCAATCACGAGAGGTACGGCCGGCTCAACTCGTCGCGACCCCGGTCGACGATTGATCCGGCGGAACCGCCCGGAGTTGTTCGACGTAACGAACCAGGCAGGAATGCGCTGATCTCAGACGGGGGTCGATGCGTCCTGGTCGCGCGTTCCGGGAACTTCGTTTCTCAGCTGAATGAAGCGAATGATGTCGTTCCGGGTCAATAGACCGACCAACGCCCCGTCCCGAACTACCGGAATCTGATGGATATCCTTGTCGGACATCGCCTGCAACGCCGCGTTGAGCGAGGAATCGGGCGTGACGGTAATGAGACGTTCGCTCGGTGTCATGCGATCGAGAACCCGAAACTGCGGCCACTCGGATCGTGGGATCGACTTGACATCTGAGAGCGTGATGATGCCCACCAGGAGACCGTCTCGAACGACCGGTACGCCACGCGAGTTCTGGCCGAGAATGTGATGTTCCACCAACTGTTCAATTGAGGTCTCTGGGTTCACCGTGGGCGGATTCACCGTCATCAACATGCCGATGCGCACATCCTGAAACATGCGTTGCATCTTGAACTGCTGCATCGACTGCTCGGCGGCGTTCTGCAGGAACCAGCCGATCGCGATGAACCAGATTCCGGAGATCAGCACACCTGAGAACGCCATGAAGACACCGAGGATGATGAACAGGTAGCCGATGATCACGCCGACGGTTCCGGCTACCTTGGTCGCCCGCTCCATGCTCTTGGTGATGCCCCAGACGATCGAGCGAAAGACGCGGCCGCCATCGAGTGGGAAACCCGGGATGAGGTTGAAGACCGCCAGCAGTCCGTTGGCCAGGGCGAGATAGAAGAAGATTCCCTCGACCTGTGTGCTGATGCCGTGAAAGAGATAGGTCAGGCCATACGAAACGACGGCGATAACGACGCTGACGGCCGGCCCAGCGATGGCGACTTGAAACTCGGTCTTCGCGTCCTGGGTTTCCTGGGTCAGGCTGGCGACGCCGCCGAAGATGAAGAGCGTGATGCTCTTTACCGGAATCCCTCTGGAAATGGCTACCATAGAGTGGCCGAGTTCATGGGCGACAACCGAGGCGAACAGCAGAAGGCTGGCGATCGCGCTGATGACCCAGTATTGGGTGGTTGTCCAGTTGTCGTACGCGTTAGGAAAAAAATCGACCGCCAGGGAATAGGTCAGCAGTCCGAAGATGAAGAGCCAGGTGTAGTGAACGCCGATTTCGATTCCCCGGATTCGCCCAAGCTTCAGTGACGCGTCCACGTAGGTTTTCTCTTTCTGTCAGCTGTGAACCTAAGCCGGCAGCGCCGGGCTGGAATAGAGGCACCAGGCCCCATGACACGCGCGATCCCGGTTCGAATACTCCAGGTTCGAGCCAGCCGCCATTTCAATCATGTCAATGGCGATCGGGGCACCTGGCGAGCCGGTTCGTACCCGAATTGTAACTGAGATGAACGTATGAATGAGTGGTGTACGGTCACTTCGTGTGAACGATGGCGTTACGTCCAATCTTGCCTGACGTGCCGCATCGCCGAACGCAACGATCGACCGCACAACGCGACCCGGCTGATAGCCAGCCGGGTCGTCGTCGAACGCTTGAACTTGAATAAGAGGCGTGCTATCTGACCGGCGGCACTGGTCGTTTCACCTCGAGGACGTAAGGATGCTCGGCGATGAGATCCCGCAGTCGCTCCCAGACGCCCATCATCTCCGATTCCGGTGGTAACGGCCGGAGGCGCAGGTAGGCGGCGCGACCGTCCGGAAAGACGAGCGTTGGGGTGCCGAAGACACCGTAGGTGTCGACGCCCGCTTCATGGTCGCGGCCAACTCCCTCGAGCGTCGCGGCGTCGAAATCACGCTCGAACTGCTCTACGTCGAGCTCGGCCGATCGCGCGGCATCGATGATCGTCTGTCGCTCGGTGAGTTCCTTGCCATCGACGTGACGGGCAGTCAAGAGCGCGAGGTGGAATCGGGCGAACGCATCGTCACCTTGTTGGCGGGCTGCCTCGGCGCCCTTCCAGCACAGTCGGGAACGGCTCGGGTAGCTCTCCGGCTGATCCCATAACTTCCATTCCGGACCGAATTTGTTGTTGACCTGTTCAAGAGAGAAATAGCGCCAGGAGACCTTGAGCTTGTCGCCAAGCTGCTGTTGCGCATGATGCAGCAAGACCGCTGCCGTATAGACATAGGGTCAGGTGTAGTCGTACCAAACCTCTAGCGCGAGTGGCTCAGCCATCGGGCAGTCTCCTCTCATTTGATGGACAACGGGAAACGGCGACGGCGTTCGTGGCCCAGACGAACGTGTCCAACTGAGCAACGCCGTTGCTATCGTTGTAACAGAGTTTCCCGTTTTCGTCGCGCATGTCAGCTAGCTGGACTAAGCTCGGAAGGTGTCTTGCAGGTGTTCCCACAGCACGCGCACGGCCGCGACGGTTGACTCCGGCGCGCCGCTGTTGTCGATGATGTGATCGGCACGTGCGAGCTTTTCGGATTGCGGGGGTTGCGCGTCGATCCGTTTAACCGCCTCTTCACGTGTCAGGTCATTGCGGCTCATCAGTCGCTCGACCTGCTGCTCTCGCGTGCAGTCGACCACCCATATCTCGTCACAATCGGTGGCGAGCCCCGCCTCAAAGAGCTTGATGGCGTCGATCACCACGACAACACTGTTGGAGTCCTCGACCATCAGCCGCAGGGCGGCGACCGTTGCCGGATGGACGATCTTATCGAGGTCCTCCAACGCGGCGGGGTCCGCAAAGACGATGCTCCCCAGCCTCCGCCGATTGATCTCGCCGTCTTCTCCAACGACATCGACCCCAAACCGGGCGACGATCTGCTTCCAGGCGCCGGTCCCGTATCGCATGACGTCGTGCGCGACGCGGTCGGCGTCGAACGTCTCCGCACCGAGTTCGCGCAGTGTTGAGAGTACCAGTGATTTGCCGCACGCGATGTTGCCCGTGAGTCCGATTACATAGGCTCGGTGGTCCGTCATTGCTGGATCGCCGCCATGGTCGCCGCCATCTTGTGGCCTAATGACTCCCAGTCGGTGTAGGCCTGTTCCAGTTCAAGCTGGGTCTTTTCGTAGCTCTTTCCCAGGGACGAGATGCGCTCGACGTCCTGGTCGATCGTCGCCCGGGTCAGATCGTCACTCAGTTCATTCATTTTGGCTTCCAGTCGACTGATGAGCCGTTCCGCGCTGGTGAGCTCCTGCTGCAACTGACGCCGTTCCTGGTCGCTCGGCCGTGATCGATCAGCGCCGCCACCATTGCGCGTCGGCATTTTCTGGTCGCTCACCGATTTCTCGGCCAGCGCGGTCGCCTTGGCTCGCTCGCGCAGGTAATCACTGTAGTTACCGAGGAACTGCCGCAGCAGCTTCTCCTCGACGAACCAGACGCGATTCGCGATGCGGTCGACCAGATAGCGGTCGTGAGACACGAAGAGGATCGTGCCTTCGTAATCCTCGAGCACTTCTTCGAGCGCCTCGCGCGAAGCGATGTCAAGGTGATTGGTCGGCTCGTCGAGAATCAGCAGATTCGCCTGCTCGAGCGTCAGCTTGGCCAGCGCGAGACGACTGCGCTCGCCGCCACTGAGGGCGGAGACCGATTTGTAGGCGTCGTCGCCGCTGAAGAGGAATCGACCGAGCAATGAGCGGGCGCCCTCTTCGCTCATGGCTTGCGCCTTCAGAATCGTCGACAGGGCGGTCTCGTTCAGGTCAAGCCCTTCATGCCCTTGAGCGTAATAGGCGGGCTTGACGTTGACGCCAAACTCGAGCCGTCCGCGCAGCGGTTTGATCTCGCCGGTAATGGTTCGTAGCAGGCTTGTCTTGCCGGTGCCGTTCGGGCCCATGAGGGCGACACGATCGCCCCGCTCGATGAGTAACTCCGGCGTCGTGAAGAGATGAGTCCGGTCGGCGGCTCCGTTCGACGGTGCGTACCCGACCTCCAATGGAGTCGACTTCAACACCATGAGCCCGCTGCGGACGGCGCTTCCCATGCGCAAACGGAGTGCCTGTTGCTCTTGTGGCCGTTCGAGGCGTTCCATGCGTGCCAGCCTGGTCGCCCGTCCTCGTGCCTCGCGCGAACGCTGGCCCGCCTTATAGCGGCGGATGAACTCTTCGGTGCGTTGAATGAATTCCTGCTGGGCCTCGTATTCTGCCTGTCGTCGAGAGAGGCGTTCCTCGCGCAGTGCCAGGTAGCGCGAATAGCCGGCCGGGTAATCTTCGAGCATGCCGAAGCTGAGGTCGAGCGTCCTATGGGTAACCCGGTCCAGAAAATAGCGATCGTGCGAGATGATGATAAACGTGCGATTCCAGGACCGCAGAAAATTCTCGAGCCATTCGAGCGCCGCCAGATCCAGGTGGTTCGTCGGCTCATCGAGCAGCAACAGGTCGGGGTCCACGAGCAGGACGTGCGCCAGCGCCAGGCGTGTTTTCTGACCGCCACTCAGACGGTTGACCGGGATGCCGTAGTCCTCTTCCGTGAATCCAAGTCCGGCGAGTACCTGCTCGGTGCGGTGCTCCATGTCGTATCCGCCGCTGGCCTCGAAGTGCGCGCTCAGCGCGGAGTAACGCTCGAACAACGTGTCGAGCTCTTCGCCAGATGATTCACCCATCTGGTGCTCGAGCGACTTGAGCTCTGCCTCAGAGCGACGTGTCTCTTCGAAGGCTCGCAGTGCCGCTTCCCAGACGGTATCGCTCTCCAGGAACCGTGCTTCCTGCGCCTGATAGGCGGTACGCAAGCCGTTGAGCAGAACGATCGAGCCGTTGTCGAGCGGTTCGAGGCCGCCGATGATCTTGAGGAGCGTGCTCTTGCCCGCTCCGTTGGCGCCCACCAGCGCGATGTGCTCTTTTTCCTGCACCTGAAAGGTGACACCGCTGAAGATGAGCTCGGTGCCGAATGATTTTTCGAGATCTTGAATTGTCAGAATTGTCGCTGCCACGTATATGCTCCTCTATGCTCAACTGTCCAACCAGCTTCGTCGTCGGGCAGACTCCACCTAGGGTCTGCGTCGGCTCATGCTGTTTGGGTCAAGCAGACGAGCGGGCAGCAATCGATGATTCCCGAAGTAAATAGAGATGATTGGTGATCAGATGGGCAGCAACTCCGGGTTCGGGTTGCAGCTTCATCCACCGCCACCGCGGGGGGTAGCGCCTGAGCGACAGTCTGGCTTTTTCGGTGCCATGCCACGCAAATCACCCGAATAGCTTACACTGACTATCGCTCAAATCCAAGTCGTGGGACGCTCCGTCGCCCGTTTCCCGGCTGCTTCAGGTGCGGCACGGGAATGCCGTGCCACCCGGGAACGGATTCCCATGGACCCGGGCACGAGACCACTTCTAACCGGGAACGCAGATCGTTACAATAGCTGTAGCACACTTCCATATTCATGCGCGCATCAATGTAATTGGTTCATCACAATCGATGTCGGTCGTGTCGTCAGCGGGAGCACCGGTCATGCAGGCAGCTTCGTTCGAAGATGGCGTTCGCGCCGTTGACCAGGGTGACGCAATTGCCCGAGGTCGAACCTGGCCGCTCCGGCTGGCGTGGAGCGTCTTCGCGTTTGATCTCATCCTCATCGTTCCCATCATTGTCCTCGGAATTCTGAACCGCAATTCGCCGGATGTCTGGAAGATCGCCGATCCCGTCGCGGGTATCGGTGGTCCGGTCTATGGCCTCGTAGGTGCGCTCATCGCCGCTCGCCAGCCGAAGAACACCCTGGGATGGTTGTTCGTGCTGATGGGTTTCTTCGCGCAGGTCGGATCGGTCGCCGCGGCCTGGGCGGTCTACAGCCTGGAAACCAGCCCTGGCCTCCCGTTGGGCGCGTGGGCGCTCTGGATCAACATCTGGATCGGCGTCTCCGCGATGATGCCCATGTTTCCACTCCTCTTCTTCCCGAGTGGGCGCATTCAACATTGGCTGACACGCATCGTCGCCGGGCTCACGTTGTTGTCCACCTCATGGCTCCTGTTTTGCCTGATGAGCGGGACGACCGTCCCACCGCGGATTCCCCGCGCTGTACGCGCGGACGCCCAATCCGTTGTTCCCGGGCGAGCCGCTCGGTGACGCGGGTACTGGAATCATGGCGGTTGGTCTGTGTGGCGTGCTCTCCGCCGGATTGCTTATCGGTAGGTTCGTCAAGGCACGCGGCGAGCTTCGTCAGCAATACATGTGGATCGTGCTCGACATGACCCTGCTGGTCCTTGCCTTTGTCGCGGACTTTCTGGCGCGAGCGCTGATGACCGGGGCGTATGTCATCACGTCCCCACTCATGTCAATCACGTTTGCGCTCCTGCCGGTCGCCGTCGGCATCGCCATTCTCCGCCATCACCTGTGGGACATCGAGCTCATCTTCAGTCGCGCGGTGGTCTACATCGTTCTCTCCGCCGGTGTGGTTGCGATCTACGTCTTCGTGGTGGGCTGGCTCGGAAACCTCTTTCGCACGGGCGGAAACCTTGGCTTCTCGCTCCTCGCGACCGGCGTCGTCGCGGTGATGTTCCATCCGATGCGCGAGCAGGTGCAACGACGGGTCAACCGGGTTCTCTTCGGCGATCGAGACGAGCCGTACGCCGCCATTTCTCGCTTGGGGCATCGGCTGGAGGAGACCCTCGCCGTCGACGCGATCCTTCCGGCGATTGCCGGCACCGTGCGTGATGCGCTGAAACTGCCGTACGCCGCGGTGACGGTGGCCTACGGCTCGGGGCAGCCATTGACGGTTGAGAGTGGCGTGCCAGTGTCGAACCCACTGCGGCTTCCGCTCCACTATCAGCATGATCACGTGGGCGAAATCCTGCTGGGCTCGCGCTCGCCGGGAGAGGGGTTCGGCCCGGCCGATCGCCGCCTGCTCGACGACTTGGCGCGCCAGGCCGGCGTCGCGATCCATGCCGTGCGCCTCACCCACGAACTGCAGCAAGCGCGGGAGCGCCTCGTTGAAGCGCGAGAAGAGGAACGGCGCCGGCTGCATCGTGATCTCCACGACGGTCTGGGCTCACAGCTCGCTGCGTTGAGCCTTCAGTTTGGGGCGATGCCCTCCTTGATCGAATCCGACCCGACTGCGGCGCGGAAAGAGGTCGACGAGCTTCGCGCCCAGCTACGAGCAGCGATCACGTCGATTCGCACGCTGGTGCAGGGCCTGCGCCCTCCGGCTATTGACGAGCTCGGCCTGCTGGTGGCGCTGCGGGAACGCATTCGCCAGTACAACACCCCAGATTTTGTGATTAAGATCGACCTCCCGAGGCGCTTACCCGAACTTCCGGCCGCCGTCGAAGTTGCCATCTACCGCATCGCGGAAGAAGCGCTGACCAACGTGACCAGGCACTCCGGAGCCCGATGGTGTTTGGTTCGGCTGTCGCTCGATCACACACATCTCGTGCTCCAGATCGAGGACGACGGGGAAGGCGTTGGAGTTTCTTCTCGCGCCGGCGTCGGCCTGAAGTCGATGCGGGAACGTGCCGAAGAGCTTGGTGGGAGCTTCACTTTGGTGCCACGTTCAGATGGTGGCACATCGATCGAAGCGCGGTTCAAACTGGATCAGGCGGAGGTCGATCGTGGATGACGTGATACGCGTGCTCGTCGCCGACGATCATCCACTCGTCAGGCGCGGGATGCGGGCGGTTCTCGGAAGCACCCCGGATATCGACATCGTTGGCGAAGCCAACAGCGGGCGAGCGGCGATCGAAGCGGCGGCGTCCCTCAAGCCGGACGTCATCCTGATGGACCTTCAAATGCCTGATCTGAGCGGTATTGAAGCCACGCGTGCCATCCTGGCGGACCAGCCGGAGGTGCGGATTCTGGTGGTCACGCTGTTTCAGGATGACGATTCGGTTTTCCTCGCGCTACGCGCTGGTGCCCGGGGTTACGTGCTCAAGGACGCCGAGGACGAGGAAATACGTGGGGCGATTCGCGCGGTCGCGGGCGGCGCGGCGATCTTCAGCCCGTCGATCGCGACTCGAGTGCTGTCGCTCTTCTCGACGCCGCGCCCCGCCCGTGTGGACGTCTTCCCGATGCTGACCGAACGCGAGCGCGAGATCCTCGAGCGCATCGCCCAGGGTTACCCGAACCCGCGCATCGCTCAACAGCTCGGCATCAGCGTCAAGACGGTCAGCAACCACGTTTCGGTCATCTTCAGCAAGCTTCAGGTGGCAGATCGAGCAGAAGCGATCGAGCGGGCTCGTGAGGGCGGTCTCGGAGTACAGAGCGTGTAGCTTTTTACAGCTATGGCCCCGGAATCGATTCCACATCCATGACGACATTGCTCGACAAACTCCCCCATGCTTCTGCCCGTTTCATCAAGCGTTCTGCGTTCC
>CAVSAD010000003.1:0-80073 GCA_963725815.1 uncultured Chloroflexia bacterium | reverse complement strand
CGCTGTTGCAGCGGACACCGTACGACAAGAGCGTGTCGAATCATGATTCAGCTCATCCTGCGCGCCGTTGAGCGGGGCTATGCCGTCGTGCTGAACGACGTTCGCGGTCGATTCGCCTCGGACGGCGAGTTCATGGCGTTCGTCAACGAGCGAAACGATGGCTACGACACCCTCGACTGGTTGTCGCATCAACCGTGGTGCGATGGCACCGTCGGGATGTTTAGCCAGTCCTACGTCGGGCTGACCCAGTGGCAGGCGGCGCTGAGCGGCCACCCGGCCCTGAAGGCGATCGTCCCGATCGTCACCGCCGACAACTACCACGACGGCTGGGTCTATCAGGGCGGCGCCTTCGAGCTGTCGTTCAACCTCTCCTGGACCTGGTCGAATCTCGCGGTCAACACCATCGCGCGGCGCAAAGCCAACGATCCGGTCGCGGCGGAGGATTACGAGCGGCTCGTCAAGATGATCGACGGCATGGAGCGAGGAGTTCCGCGGCCTGCCGTTGAAGCACAGCGAGCTGATCTCGCGCGTACGCGCCCTACTACGACCAGTGGGTCGACCATCCCAGCTACGACGACTTCTGGGCCGGGCTTGACATCTCGCGTGGTCACGAGCGGCTCACGGTTCCAGCGATGAACATGGGCGGCTGGCACGACATCTTCCTGAAGGGCACGATCGGCAACTTCACCGGAATGCGAGCCAACGCCGCGACGGCCGATGCCCGCGCCGCGCAGCGTTTGCTCATTGGCCCCTGGAACCATTCCGGTATGCGCACCGGAAATCCCATCGGCTCCGTCGATTTCGGCTTTCATTCGACCGGTGCGGATCTCGACGTCGACGGCATGCACCTGCGCTGGTACGACCACTGGCTGCGCGGAATCGACAACGGCGTCGAGAACGACGCGCCGGTCAAGGTCTTCGTGATGGGCGCGAAGCGCTGGCGCGAGGCACAGGAATGGCCACTGCCACAGACCGACTGGCAGAACTGGTATCTCCACAGCGCCGGCAGCGCCAACTCACTCAACGGCAACGGCACGCTCAGCCGCGAGACGCCGAACGGCGAGCCGGCCGATTCGTACGTCTACAACCCGCTCAATCCGGTCCCAACGATGGGCGGCGGGCTCTGCTGCAACGCGGTCTTCAGCCAGGGCGGCGCCTACGATCAGCGTGCCGTCGAGGCGCGCGAGGACGTGCTGGTCTACACCTCGCCGCCGCTCGACAAGGAGCTCGAGGTGACCGGGCCGATCAAAGTCGTACTGCATGCCAGCACCAGTGCCACGGACACCGACTTCACCGCCAAGCTCGTGGACGTCCATCCGTGTGGTTACGCGCGCAACCTGAACGACGGCATCCTGCGCGCGCGCTACCGGAACTCGATGAGCGAACCCGACGCTCCTCAATCCGGGCGAGGTCACCCGCTTCGAGATCGATCTGATCGCGACCAGTAACGCCTTCCTGCCGGGCCACCGGATTCGCGTCGAGATCTCCAGCAGCAACTTCCCGCGCTTCGATCGCAACCCGAACACCGGCGAGCAACCGGGTCGATCGACTGAGGTGGTGAGCGCGCTCCAGACCATCCACCACTCCGCCGAGTACCCGTCGCACATCATCCTGCCGGTCATCCCGGCCGAATAGGCTGGCCATCCATGCCCCGCCGTCAGCGCCTGAGGTGCCCGGCGGGGCATACTTTTGCCGTCGACGATGAGGTCGATGGAACGAGTTGGAGACGAGAACCGGGATGAGCTCCGGAATGGACACCACCGAAGCAATTGACGACGTCGGTGCGGCGATCAGAACGGTCGAGGTAACGCGCTACGTCACGCCATTGCGTGAGGGCGGCTCGCTTCCGGCGATCGTCGAGGCGGATGACTACGGCACCTACGTCCTGAAATTTCGCGGCGCGGGCCAGGGAACCAAGGTCCTGATCGCCGAGCTCCTGGCCGGAGAGATCGGCCGCAAGCTCGGACTGCCCGTACCGGAGATCGTCTTCGCCGAGCTCGACCCGACGCTGGGGCGGTCCGAGCCGGACCCCGAGATTCAAGAGCTGATCGAGCGCAGCGGCGGACTCAACCTGGGGATCGACTACCTGCCGGGATCGTTCGGCTTCGACGCCTTGCAGGCGACCGAGGTCGGTGCCGAGCTCGCGTCGGAGATCGTCTGGTTCGACGCCTTCATGACCAACGTCGACCGCACGCCGCGCAACACCAACATGCTGATCTGGCATCGCGAGGTTTGGCTGATCGACAACGGAGCGTCGATCTACCCGCAGTACGGTGGCCCTGGTTTCCCGAGCCGGGCTCAGACGACGTTCCCGCAGATCAGCACGCACGTCCTCCTACCCATCGCCGGCGGGCTCGAGGAGGCGGATCAGCGTTTGAGCGCACGGATCACGGCCGGCGACCTGCAGGCGATGGTGGAACTCATCCCCGAAAGCTGGCTGGGCGATCCGGCCTACGCGAGCATCGAGGCGGAACGTGGCGCTTACGCCGAATACCTGATCAGGCGATTGGACGGCCCGCGAGCATTCGTCAAAGAGGCGATCGATGCCCGAGCTCAGCTCGTTTGACTATGCCATCGTGCGGGTCGTCCCGCGCGTGGAGCGAGGCGAGTATCTCAACGTCGGGGTGATTCTGTTCTCCCGCACGCGCAACTTCCTCGACGCCCGCTTCGCGCTCGACCGCGAGCGCCTGTGCGCGCTCGAGCCGCAGATCGACGCGGATGAGGTTGAGCGACATCTGTCGCTGATGCTGCGCGTCTGCCAGGGTGGGCCGGAGAGCGGGCCTATCGGCCAGCTCTCCCCATCGGAACGCTTCCACTGGCTCGTCTCGCCGCGCAGCACGGTGATTCAGGTTTCGCCGGTCCATTCCGGCCTGTGCCGCGACTCCGAAACGATGCTCGAACACGTGCTGCGGACTTCTGTCCTCGGCGACTGATGTCCTGCGGTCAACGTCTATGGACGACGCCGCGGTGAGCTTGGCGGCAGATGGGTGCGACCCGCCTGTGACCCTCCGTTGACACCGATCACCTCACCCGACAGCCAGGATGCCTGATCCGAGCAGACGAACGACACCGCGTGTGCGATGTCCTCGGGCGCGCCGGTGCGTCCCAACGGGATGCCCTTCAGCAAGGAGGCGACGTAGTCGTTGGTGCCCTCGGGCGCCGGCAGGCTCATCACCTCGTCCAGGATCAGTCCCGGCGCCACCGCGTTGACGCGGATCTGATGCGGTCCGAGCTCGATTGCCAGCACTTTGGTGAACATGTTGATCGCCGCTTTGGAGCCGCAGTAGTGCGAGCCTCCGGTCCGAGCCGAACTGCCCGCCCCAGAGCTGATGTTGACGATCGATCCGTGAATGCCCTGGTCGATCATGTGGCGCGCGATCGCCCTGCTCAGGAAGAAAGGACCGTTGAGGTTCACCGCGAAGACGTTCAGCCACTCGGCGGTCTCCATCTCCACGACCGGCTTGTTGGGAAAGATCCCGGCGCAGTTGACCAGCACGTCGATCTTGCCGGCCGCCGCGATCGCCTGAGCCGCAAGGCGGTCCATCTCTGTTTCGTTGGTGACGTCGGCGGCGATAGCCGTGGCGGTCCCACCGGCATCTCGCACCGAGTTCGCGGTCGCGTCCATCTTCGTCGCGTCGACGTCGGAGAGAACCACGTGGTCTCCCAACGCGGCAAATTCTCGAGCGATCGCCGCTCCGATACGTCCACCCGTTCCAGTGACCAATACTCCCCGCTGCGTGGCCATGTGAGGTATTCCTTTCCTCTCGCCCTGTTCGCGTCCTGATCGCCGGTGGACCGACGCCCACAACCCGGATCGATCCGGCACAGCGTCGCACCTCGGCCAGGTCGCCGCAAGACCGTCCGCGCATGGCAGCTGTCCTCCCGGTTGGCCGTTGACGGTACTCCCCGGCTGGTCGAAGATGGGGCCGTAACCGGGCGCTCTGGATGAAAGGGATGGGAATGCTCGCGATCACCAACGGAAAAGTCCTCACGATGGCCGGCGAAGTACACGAGCCCGGAACGGTCCTCATCGACAATGGCAAGATCGTCGATGTCGGCAGCGGCGTCGTGGCGCCGAGCGACGCTGAGATCATCGACGCCAGCGGCAAGACCGTCATGCCGGGGTTCGTCGAGTCCCACTCGCACGTCGGCATCTGGGGCGATAGCGTCGGCTGGGAAGGCCGAGACTTCAACGAGACATCGGAGCCGATCACGCCGCATATGCGCGCCGTCGACGGCATCAACCCACGCGATCCGGCCTTCAAAGACGTGCTGGCGGCGGGTATCACGACGCTGATGACCGGCGCCGGCAGCGCCAACCTGATCGGCGGGGAATGGGTGGCGCTCAAGCCCGTCGGCACGATCGTCGACGACATGATCCTGCGCTATCCCTGCGGCCTGAAGATGGCGCTGGGCGAAAATCCAAAGCGCGTCTATGGCGACCAGAAGAAGAGCCCGATCACCCGCATGGGCCAGGCGGCGCTGATTCGCGACGCCTTTCTCGGTGCGCAGAAGTACGCCCGATCGATCGAGAAGGCCGAACGAGACGGCACCGACCGGCCCGACCCCGATCTCCGCATGGAGCCGCTGGTGCGGGCGATGCGCCGTGAAGAGAAGACCCGCATTCACGCCTACACGGTGCAGGACATCACCAACGCCATCCATCTCTCGAAGGAGTTCAACCTCGATCCGGTGATCGAGCACGCCTTCGAATCGCATCTCATCGCCGATTACCTGGCGCGCGAGGGTGTATCGGTCAGCATCGGTCCGTTCCACATCGGTCGCCAGAAGAAGGAGATGGAAGCGATGACCTTTGCCGCGCCAGGCATCCTGGCGCGAGCCGGCGTCACGGTCGCGATTCACATGGACACCACGGGGAGCACCGCGCTGCTGCCGATCTTCGCCGGTCTGGCGGTGCGGGCCGGCATGGCGGAAGAGGACGCATTGAAGGCCATCACGATCAACGCCGCCAGGATCAGCGGCGTGGCCGACCGCGTTGGCAGCCTGGAGACAGGCAAAGACGCCGACGTGATCGTGCTGTCCGGTCATCCGTTCGACCTGATGACGCATGTCGAGCGGGTATTCATCGACGGGAAGGTCGCGTTCGTCGAGCAAGGTTCCGACGCGTAGCCCAGAGTGGGCGGCACCGATGGCCAAAGACGGGGAAGAACGAGTCGAATTACTCACGAGTCAGGGAGGAAGAAGTATGGTCAACAAGATTGTTGACGACGTATCAGGGTCCGAGCTCCAGCGCCATCTCAACTCGATCGCTCAGTACGTCCGGCTTTCGGGATCGGCGGACGAGGCGAAAGCGTTCGACTACATCGAATCTCAGCTCAAAGCGTTCGGATATCACGTGAATCGCTACGCCAGCGACGCGCTGATCGGCTACCCCGGCAAATCGTCGCTCGAGATCGTCTCGCCGGAGCGGATGTCGATCCCGTGCAACGGCTACTCGCTGAGCCCGTTGACGAGCGACGACGGAGTCACCGGCGAACTGGTCTATGTCGGCACGGGACGCGCGTCGGATTACGAAGGACTCGACGTCCGCGGCAAGATCGTCATCAGCGATGGCCTGGCGATGCCGGACAAGACGCTCGCGTCGCAGGACGCCGGTGCAATCGCACAGATCCATATCAACGACGAGTACATTCACGAGATGTGCATCTCGCCGGTCTGGGGCACTCCGATCCCAGAAACCGCGCACCTGCTGCCGAAGATCCCAGCGGTGGCGGTAACCAAGCCGGACGGCGAGAAGATTCGCGCGGCGATGGCGGCGGGCACGGTCACGGTCCGGCTGATGACCCAGCCATATCGCGCCTGGTGCAAGATTCCGACACTGACCGGCGATCTGCCCGGCAACAAAGAAGACAACTTCATCATGTTCAGCGGGCACGTCGACTCCTGGCACTACGGCGCCATGGACAACGGCACGGCCAACGCCACGCAACTCGAAGTCGCGCGCCTGCTGGCCGAACGCAAGGGCAGCCTCTATCGGGGCGTGCGCATGGCATTCTGGTCGGGCCACTCGCACGGACGCTACGCCAGCTCTGCCTGGTATGCCGACGCCTTCTGGCACGATCTGCATGAGCGTTGTGCCTGTCACGTGAACATCGACTCCGTAGGCGGCAATGGCGCGGTCATCCTGAGCGAAGCGCCGGTCATGGCCGAGACGTATGGCTTCGCCAAAGAGGTGCTCAAGGACACCGTCGGGGTCGAACTCGACTATCGACGGATGAGCCGCTCCAGCGATCAGTCCTTCTGGGGCCATGGAATCCCGACCGTGCTGGCCTCGTTGTCGGAGCAGGGCATCGAGGACTCCGAGATGTTCAAGGCTATGGCCAGCCTGCTTGGCGGCGGAGCCAAGGGGGGTGGACTCGGCTGGTGGTGGCACACCACCGAAGATACCCTCGACAAGATCGACGCCGACTTCCTGGTTCGCGACGCGCGCGTCTATGCCGAGACGATGTGGCGCATCTGCACCCTGGAGCGGTTGCCGCTCGATATCGCCGCGCTGGCGGACGAGATCGGCGATGCCGTTCGTGATTACCACACGGCCGCCAATGGCTCGATCGACCTCTCCGGTACGCTGGAGATGGCGACCGGGCTGGCAGCCAAGATCCGGTCGGTCAACCTCGGGCAGGTAAGCCCGGAACGCGCGAACCGCCTGCTGATAGATCTCGATCGGCTGCTGTTGCCTGTCAACTTCACCACCAACGGTCCGTTCGAACAGGACCTGGCGCTCGGCACCGTGCCGGTTCCGGGGCTGCGCGAGGTGGGCCAACTGGCGACGATGAGTCCGGAGAGCGACGATTTCCGCTATCTGAAGACCAAGCTGGTGCGGCAACGCAACCGGATCGAGCACGCTCTCCGCGCGGCGACGCGCATGGTACAGGAGTTCGAATCCTGAGGCGAAGCTCCTACTTCGGCTCCTGAGAGCGAACAGACGCGCGGCACCGCAATGGCGCCGCGCGTCTTCGTCTGTCATGCACGAAATCTGTTCAGCAGCTGAGCAAGTGGGAATCAGCGCCGCGTGGTGGTTTCATGTGTGGCAGTTGTGTCGGACCAACTGACCAACTATGTCGCAGTCTTGACGGGCTCAGCTTGCGGGTTCCAGGATCACGACAGGGATCTCACGAGACGTCTTGCGTTCGTAGTCGGCAAAGCCAGGATAGCGCTCTTTCTGGATCGTCCAGATAGGATCGCGCTCGGAGCTTTCGGCAACGCGTGCCGTGACCGGTTTGATCTCGGTGCCGACTTCGACCACCGTATCGGGGTTGGCCAGAAGGTTGTAGTACCAGTCCGGGTTGCTGGGGGCGCCACCCTTTGACGCAAATATGGCGAACGAGCTGCCGACAGTTTGGTACATCAGCGGATGGACCCGTTCCTTGCCGGATTTGGCGCCGGTGCAATGAAGCAGCAACATGGGTGCGCCCTCGAACGGGCCACCAACTTTGCCGCCATTGGCGCGGAATTCCTCGACGACCTGAGAGTTCCAATCATTCGCTTCAGCCACTAATTCTATGCCTTTCCAGAAAAAATCCTGCTTCTCGGAATACCAACAAACGATATCACGAGCCGGGAATACCCGGCTCCGTCCGGGAATGGGGACGCGGCGCGGATCACGCTCGGACCGGACATTGGCTCCCTCATGCACTATCGCCCGTTCGATATCGTTGGGTCTCAGGTCCAGTGGTTTCAGGGTCACACTGGAACCGTTGTTTCCCGGCGAGGCGTGGATGGTTGGCCGATCAGCCGTCGTTCGACGGCATCAGCGGCCGCGCTCGGACCACCGGCTGCCTCGAATCCGGCGGCTACACGTTGCGCACCGTCGCGACAGCCCATCGCTTCTCGCACTTTCGCGCGTAGTCGACCCGGAGTCAGGCGGCCGGAAGCCAGCCGGGTACCCGCACGCGCGACCTCGACCCGGCGCGCGACTTCCAACTGATCACGCCCGAAGGGGACGGCGCAAACCGGAACACCCCGCGCCAATGCTTTCTGTGTGGCCCCCATGCCGCCGTGCGTGACGGCGCACACGGCGCGATCGAGGACGGATCCATGCGGCACGAAACGTTCCACGTGCGCGTTGCCGGGAACGTCGAAATTCGCCGGGTCACCCGCGGGTAGCGTGGCGACGACGTGAACAGGTTCATGCGCCAGAGCCTCGAGCGCGGTCGCGACGAGCCGCCCGTCGTTCTGATATTCCGAAGACGTCGTGACGAGTACGACGGGTTGATCGATGTCCTTCAGCCAATCCGGCGCTGCCATGGGCGGTTCCCAGACACACGGTCCTACCATGACCACGTTATTGGGCCAATCGGAGCGGTGGTACTCAAACGGTTCGGCGGTCAGGTAGAGGAGCAGCGGAGCGCGGTGAAACGTTTCGTCGATGTGACTGATAACCGGCAATCCGGCGCCGGCACGGCCGCGGTTTATTCCAGGCAGCATCGTATTCTCGAACGAGCGTGTAACCAGCGGGTGCAGCAGGCTGTCGCGCAGCCGGCCGAGTGGGCCGCGGGCCGGAGGAATTCCGAGTCCGTAGGGCGGAACGTCTCGCGAACGTAAGGGCAACGGATAGGGGCAGACGATTGCCCATGGGCCGCCCCAGCGTTCGGCTTCCGCAAGCGCTCCCCAGCTATTGATGTCGACCAACACCATGTCGGGACACTCCAAGGCAATCGCGTCACGCAGGTCAACGGCGTCGTATGCTGCTCGTGAACCCAACACCTCCGCAACCAGCGCCAGACCCTGGCGGGCGTTTCGTCCTCGCCAATCTTCGAGCAGGACCTCTTCGACACGCCCATTGATTGGCTCCACGTCGAACCCGCGCTCACGCATCAAGGGAACCTGCGAAGCCAGTGTTCGCAGGGCAATCTCGTGGCCGCGCTTTTGGAGCTCATCCAGAATCGGCGTCACTGGGAACAGATGCCCGCGGGCGGGTGACGTGTAAGCCAGGATACGAGCCATCATGATCCTCCGAACAGTGGATTCAGCAACTCAACCAGCGCCAGTTCCGTCTGGCTTCGGCTCAGTCCGACGTCTCGCCGGATCACCTTCCAGGTGTAGACATCGCAGATGGCCGCAATCTGCGCCAGGCGCCGGTCGTGCTCGTTTCCAGAGAGCCCCATCAGGGCGGACCTGAAGACACGCGCGCACCATTCACGATGCATCCGGCGACCGACGTCGGCTACCTCTCGCAGAGCCGGGATCCGCTCTTCTTCAGCGAGCATCTTCAGCACCTGGTTGCCAAGCGTTTCGTAATGCTCGACGAGCACGTGAATGGCGCCTTCCAGGTCGTCGTCAGGTGCCGCGTCACGCTGCTGGCGAACTCGCTCGGCTTCACGGGCGACCGCGGCCGTCATCAGTCCCTCGCGGCCACCGAACCGGCGAATGACAGTCTGAACCGACACTCCAGCTTGGTGCGCCACGTCATCCAGAGAGATCTGGTCGGTGGGACGCTCCCAGAAGATCTTGACGGTTGCGTCCAGGATGCGCTCGGCCGTCGCTGCCGCGGCCGTGGCGCGAGCGTTCATTCGATAGGGCCGTCGCGGTGTCATATTCATGGTAGTGATACTAACACGAATATAGATGAGCGGTCAAGCGAGCGTGGGTTCTGGTTCACACACGACGAAAGGCGGCGGAGCTTCGTTCCTGTGAAGACTCTCAGCACAATTTAAGTCTGTGCTCAGGTGGGTCATCGAAACTCCATGACGCGAACCGATCGGTCCGTAATTGGTATTCAGGTATCCCAACGGAAAGGCAACCTGACAATGCGTTTTCGTCTCTGGTTAGCCGGGATCGGCGCCGGGCTGCTCCTCCTCGCTGGTGGGCTGCTGGCTGGGCCAATCTCGTCTTATGCCGCGTCGAGCACGCCGACGACGACTCAGTCGAGCGCGACGCCGCAGTCCGGAGGATCGGCCGGAACGTCTTCGACGCCGACCACCAATGGACATAACTGCAATCACGCCAACACCGGAGGCTAGTCATCTCCCAGTTGGCACTGTTGATTGGACGGCGTTTTCCGGCGAGCCCGGCCAACGCTGACGTCGAGTGGCGCCGTTTGCCGCACCCCGAGGCGGGCGGCGCCGCCCGTATTCCGTCGGCAATACTTCTGAGTAATTCGACCGGGCTGGAGCAGCCTGGTCGAAAGTCGGAATTATTACGGTGACGTGATCTGAGGAGTGGAACGTGATTCGCAGACTCTCGTTTTCCTTGCTGCTGTTACCTGTCCTGATCCTGGCGGCGTGCGGCAGCACATCGAGCAGCGCGACGACGCCGGCCAGCGTAGCCACGACGAGCGCCACGTCCCCGGCGGCGACAGGCACCACGTCCGCGGCTGCCTCGTCTGTCACGACTACCGGGACGTCTTCAACGGCCACGAGCGTCTCCGCTTCTCCGGCGGTATCACCACAGAGTGCGGCTTCGTCTTCCAGCGGCATCACGTTCACGCTGGATCCGACCAAGAGTCAGGCGAGCTACAAGGCGCGAGAAACGCTGGCCAACATCGGATCGCCGACGGATGCCATCGGAAAAACGTCGCAGGTGTCAGGACAGATCGTCTTCACGGACAGTGGCGCGATCGCTGCAAGTTCATCCAAGCTAACGATCAACCTGGCAACGCTCCAGAGCGACAAATCACAACGTGACAACTTCATCAAGCGCAACACGCTGAATACCGACACCTATCCCAACGCCGTTTTCGTCCCGACCCAGGTGCAGGGGCTGAGTTGGCCGCTGCCGGCCTCCGGACAGGCGACATTCAAGCTGATAGGAAACCTGACCGTTCACGGCAAGACTTCGCAGACGACCTGGAACGCGACAGCGACGTTCGGACCGCAGCAGGTCCAGGGGTCGGCAACGACGACGGTCAAGTTCGAAGACTTCGGGATGAAGCCTCCCAGCACGATGATCGTCCTCAGCGTCGAAGACAATCTGACGCTGCAGCTTGACTTCGTCTTCAACAAGGCGAGCTAGGCGAACCGCGGGTGAGCGAGCCGATCCGAGAGACCGGAGCACGCACACAGGGGCGAACAGGCGCTTTGCCGTTACATGCGGTTCAGCGCGACCGTACTGGCGATAAGGGCGAAGCTCGTCTTCGCCCGGATGACCGCAGCGTCGGCGCCTTACACCCCAGCCACTCTCGCCCCATGCTGACCATTTCCTCCCACCCCATATGTTCGCCCGGTCACGGTAGCCCGGCCAGGAAGGCGTTGATCAGGCGACCGGCGGCGAGCGGGCGATCCTCTGGAACGAAATGGTTAGCATGGTCAAAGACCTGAAGACGAGCGGCCGGAATCAGACACTCCAGATCGCGCGCCTCGGCCGGCGTGAAGGTCGGATCGGCAGCACCCCAGATGATCAAACATGGAACCGCCAGCCGGCCCAGCGCCGTTCTCCAGCGCTCGAAGTCGGACTCCGTGGCTGCACGGCTGCGCGACATGTTGAGCAGCGTCTGACAGTAACCATGCCGGAACGGCCACCAGTAATGCCGCATCACCTCAGACGTCAAGCGGTTCTTCCGGTCGACATAGATGCGCATGGCCTGCTCGAGCATCCACTTGCGGCTGAACGCCAGCGCTAGCTCGCCGAGTACGGGGACACCCAGCAGCGAAAGAGGTGACACGTCACCACTCCACGATTTGGATCGCAGGCTGGTGTTGAGCACAATCAGATGGGTACACAGCGCGGGCTCGCGCGCGATGAGCTCGGCCGCGACCAAGGCACCGAAATCGTGACAGACGATCGCCACGCGCTCGACATTGAGCTGTACCAACAGCGAGCGAACCGTATCCGCCTGTGCCTGCACCGAGTAATCCCACTCGCGGCGCTTTTCGGAGAGCCCGAATCCCGGCAGATCGGGGGCCAGCGTGCGGTGGTTGAGCGCGACCTGCGGCGTTACGTCGCGCCAGAGATACGAGTAGGTCGGGATACCGTGGAGAAAGAGAACAGGCGGGCCACTCCCCTGATCGACCAGGAAGATCGATCGCCCGGGTGTGCTGATGAACCGGCCCATCGACCGATAGCTCGCGATGAAATCGACCTCGTCACGCGTCATCGCCAACCCCTTCACCATGGTCGAGACCCTGATCAGCGTGCGTGAACCCAGCATAGCCAATCCTGGTGCACCGGGCAAAAGGGGCATTCGCCACGGCAGGGATGGCTGCTGGCAAGATGTCGACCGATCGGTGAGAATCGACAAGAAACGATCAGCGAGGTTGCAGCAGGTCCGACCAGAGTAAGAGTCGTCGAAGGCGCCGAAGGAGAGAAAGAAATGTCCGAGGCTGATGAGCTCCACGAGCGAGATGAGATCACCGGCGCCTTGCTGGCTCAGGCCGGCATTACGGTTCCGACCGCGGAGATTGGCAAGCTCAGCGCCATGCACGGGAGTGCGGAGGACGCCCGCAACAAGCTGCGCGCCGAACGCCTGGGAGAAACCGAGCCGATGATCGTGTTCGGTTCCGGAATGGTGCATGGCGATGAGCAACGATAAAGAACTTGCCTTCCTCTCGCTCTCCGGCGCCGTTGACCGGCTCGACCGCGGAGAGGTGTCATCCGCCGAGCTCACCCAGAACGCGCTGGACCGCATCGCGGCACTCGATGCGCGCCTGAATGCCTTCATCACCGTGCTGCGCGAATCCGCCCTCGAGACAGCGCGGGACGTCGACGCGCGCCGCCAACATGGAGAACGTGGCCCGCTCCTCGGCGTTCCGATCGCGCTCAAGGATCTGTTCAACACCGCCGGAATACGCACCACCGCGGGAGCGCGTATCCTGGCAGGCAACGTGCCCGACCAGGACGCGACGGTCGTCCGCAAGCTGCGCGAGGCCGGCGCCGTCATTCTGGGCAAGACCAACATGATGGAGTTTGCCTATGGCTATCCCCATCCAGACTTCGGCGAGACGCGCAACCCGTGGTCGCTGGATCGCACCGCCGGTGGTTCCAGTGGCGGCTCAGCCGCGGCGGTCTGCGCCGGGCTGGCGTACGGTGCGCTGGGCAGCGACACCGGAGGCTCGATTCGCAGCCCAGCCGCGTACTGCGGCCTGAGTGGGCTGAAGCCGACCTACGGGCGCGTCAGCCGCCACGGCGTGCTGCCGTTGGCCTGGTCGCTCGATCACGTCGGGCCCCTGACGCGTAGCTCGCGTGACGCCGCGATCATCTTCGACGCAATTGCCGGGTTCGACCCGCTTGACCCGGCCTCCGCCATTGTGGCCCACGTCTCGACCGTCGGGCACGATCGAAGACGGCGTCGCGGGACTGCGCGTCGGGGTCATCGACGAACTCTTTCAGCGCTACGTTCAGCCGGACGTGAGGGCGGTGGCGCTCGCGGCGGTGAAGAGCCTTGCTGATTTTGGCGTGGTCCTGGAATCGGCCGCACCGCCGCATCTCGATCTCGTGATGCCGTCTATCACGCCGATCGTTCAGGCTGAAGCCGCCGCCTATCATCGCCGAAACCTCACCACGCGCCCCGACGACTTCAGCGAAGAGGTGCGGGACAACCTGCGCCTGGGCGCGATGATCCCGGCCATCGATTACATCGACGCACAGCGTCTTCGCCGGCGGATTCGTGACGGGATCGAGGCGGCGTTCGAGTCGTACGACGTGCTCGTCTCTCCGACGCAACCGATCGTCGCGCCACCGCTTGACTCCTACCAGATCTCCGGCCAGGAACGCGACGACGTGCTCGATGTGGAGATCGGGCACACCGGAATTGCCAACTTGACCGGGCATCCGGCTCTGTCGATTCTCGCCGGATTCACCCCGGAGGGATTGCCGGTTGGGCTACAGCTAACCGGGCGGATGTTTGACGAAGCGACGATCCTGCGGCTGGGCCATGCCTTCGAATCCGCGGCCGGATGGCACAAGAAACGGCCACCCGAGGGCTGAACACCACCGGCGTGACCATCGCGTCAATGATCCCTTCAACCGAAGGAAGGACCGGACCGTGGCGCTGAAACAGGTGCTGGACGTCTTTGACGTGATGGACAGTGCCCGGGTGGATGGTGAAACGATCGCGAACCTGCTTCGGGCCGGCGGACTCGATGATGTCGTCGTCGAGCGGATCGACGGCGAACAGGGGTACACCGATTGCCTCAAGGCAGTCATTCCTGGAACGCTCGGCCGATCGTCCGGCGGCACCGCTCCCACCCTCGGCATCATCGGCCGTCTGGGCGGACTCGGCGCGCGCCCTGAGCGAATCGGGTTCGTGTCGGACGGCGACGGCGCGCTCGCGGCCGTGGCCGCCGCGCTCAAGCTCGGCCGCATGCGCCAGAATGGGGATCAACTGCCGGGCGACGTCATCGTGGCGACACATATCTGCCCAAACGCTCCGGTCATTCCACATGAGCCCGTGCCCTTCATGGGGTCACCGGTCACTGGGGCGCAACTCAACGAGCACGAAGTTGACGAGCGGATGGACGCGATTCTCTCGGTCGACACGACGAAGGGAAACCGCATCGTCAACACGCGCGGGTTCGCCATCTCGCCGACGGTTCTCGCCGGCTATATCTTGCGTGTCAGTGAGGATCTGCTCGACCAGATGCAATGGGTCACCGGTAGGCTGCCGGTTGTCTTTGCCGTAACGCAGCAGGATATCACGCCCTATGGAAACGACCTGTACCATCTGAACAGCATCATGCAACCGGCCGCGGCGGCACACGTGCCACTCGTCGGCGTGGCCATCACCACCGAAGTCCCGGTTCCGGGCAGCGGCACCGGCGCCACCCACCTGACCGATGTCGAGAGCGTCGTCCGTTTCTGTATCGAGGTCGCGAAAGCCTTTGGCGCCGGCAGCTGTCGATTCTACGACCCAGACGAGTTCGACCGTCTTCAGTCTCGCTATGGCGACATGACCCACTTCCAGACGCTGGGCTCCGGCCCGTCCTGACTCAGCAAGGTCAGAGCGATCGTCGTGTTGGATCGCGTCGTCCTCCACGACATGTCGAAGCCGTGGCTGCAGCCACGGCTTCGACATAGGGGGAAGGGGAGTGGGTTGGATCCATAGGGTCTTCGCCCGGAAGCGTGGGCCTCTCGATCCTCGCTTCCACCAGTAATACGGGCTCGCGCGCCCGTTGGATTGCCGCGCAGTGGACTCAAAGTCAGGCGATCAACCCGGCCGCTCGGGCGCGCTCGATGGTCGTCTCGGCCATGCGAATGCTGGCGACGTCAATCATTTTGTTGTCGATCGCGATCGCGCCGCGCCCTTCCCTGGTTGCCCGCTCGTATTCCCGCACGACGCGCGACGCCCAGGTGATCTCCTCCTGACTGGGCGAGAAGACCTCGTTGGCGATCGGGATCTGCGATGGATGAATGCACATTTTGCCGTCGAACCCGAGCGATCGAGCCAGTAGGCAGGCGGAGCGGAATCCTTCCAGATCGCGGAAATCGGCAAAGGGCCCGTCGATGACGCGAATGCCTGCCGCTCGTCCAGCCACCAGCAGGCGATGCATCGGGTAGTGGAATCGGTGTCCGGGATAGGCCGCATCCCATTCGTCCGGCGTGCCAATCGACACCGCGGGGATGCGGAGCGAAGCGGTGTAATCACCGGGGCCGAAGACGATCGCTTCGACGCGCTGGCTCGCACCGGCGATCCGCTCGCAATTGATCAGGCCCTCGGCGGTCTCGATCAACACTTCGAGCCCGATAGGGAACGTGATCCCGGCGACGGATTCGACTTGGGTCAGCAGCGTGTCCAGGACATAGACGTCCTCGGCGCGATTGACCTTCGGGACGAGGATGACATCGACGCGACCGGGAGCGCCCTCGATGATCTCGATCAGGTCGCGGTAGAAGTATGGCGTGTCAAGCCCGTTCATACGGAAGACGCGCGGTTTGCCGTGCCAATTCAGCTCGGTGAAGCGCTTTGATGACGTTGGCGCGGGCCTGTGCCTTGGCATCCGGGGCAACAGAGTCCTCCAGATCGAGAAAGGCGAGGTCGGCATCGGAGGCTGCCGCCTTCTCGATCATGCGCCAGTTCGAGGCCGGCACCGCCAGTTCACTCCGCTCGAGGCGCATCCCCCAACTCCCTTCGGACCGTCAACGAACCAAGGCTTGCCAGCCGCGGGGCTCACGCGAGCGCGCGACCAGCCATCGCCATTCTGTGCGATGGATGACGGCGAGGCAACCAACAGGGTTCGTTCGCGCCTCGTCCGCGGCTGCCTCTGGCGCGATTGGACGACTTGCGTCATCCTGCTGTGAGGCGCCGCATGCCCGCGACGAACTTCGCCGATCTGAGGGAACGGGAGCAGACCATGGTTGAAACGCCCACCAAATTCGACGTCCGTCACAAGAGCCGCACGATCCACGATGGTCGAGACCGCGCGGCCGCCCGCGCCATGCTGCGCGCCATCGGGCTGCAGGATGACGACTTTCGCAAGCCGGTGATCGGTGTCGCGCATTCCTGGATCGAGACGATGCCGTGCAACTTCGGACTTCGGCGTCTGGCACAACAGGTCAAGAAGGGTGTGCGCGAGGCGGGCGGCCTGCCGATGGAGGTGAACACGATCGCCATCAGCGACGGCGTGACGATGGGGACCGAGGGGATGAAGGCCTCGCTCGTGAGCCGCGAGATCATCGCCGACTCGATCGAACTCGTGGCGCGTGGCCACATGTTCGACGCGATCGTAATCCTGGCAGCCTGCGACAAGACCATACCGGCCGCCGCCATGGCCCTCTGCCGGCTCGACATACCCGGTTTCGTGCTGTACGGCGGCTCGATCATGCCCGGCCACTTCCACGGTCACGACGTCACCATCCAGGAGGTCTTCGAGGCGATTGGCGCCAACGCGGCCGGGAAAATGAGCGACGCCGACCTGCTCGAGCTGGAGCGCGTCGCCTGTCCCGGCGCGGGCGCGTGCGGCGGGCAGTTCACGGCCAATACCATGGCAACCGCGCTCGAGGTTCTGGGGCTTTCGCCGGTCGGCATGGCGTCGACACCGGCGGTCGATCCGACTCGAGAGGCTATCGGCGTCGCGGCCGGCCGGCTGATCATGGATCAGCTGGAGCGCGGGCTGCTCCCGAGCGACATCCTGACGCGCCAGTCCTTCATCAACAGCTTCGCGAGCGCCTGCGCCACCGGCGGCTCGACCAATATCGTCCTGCACCTGCTGGCGATCGCCCGCGAAGCGGGCATTCCGCTCACGATCGACGACTTCAACGAGGTCAGCGACAACACGCCGATCGTTGCCGACCTGAAGCCGTCGGGGCACTACACCGCGGTCGACGTTTTCAACGCGGGCGGGATCCAGCTGATCACCAAACGGTTGATCGAGGGAGGCAAGATCGACGGCACGCAGCTCACACCGAGCGGGAAGACGCTTGCCGACGAGGTCGCTTCGGCCCAGGAGACACCGGGGCAATCGGTGATCCTTACGGTCGACACCGCCAAGAAGAAGACCGGCGGACTGGTTGTGCTGAAGGGCAACCTGGCTCCCGAAGGCTGTGTCATCAAGGTGGCCGGCGAGACGCGCACCCGACATCAGGGGCCCGCGCGCGTGTTCGATTGCGAGGAAGACGCCATGGCGGCGGTCACGGCGCGCGACATCCACCCCGGCGACGTGGTGGTGATCCGCTATGAGGGCCCGCGTGGCGGGCCGGGGATGCGGGAGATGCTCGGGGTCACGGCGGCGCTGGTCGGCGAGGGCCTGGGTGAAGAGGTTGCCTTGCTGACGGACGGCCGTTTCAGCGGCGCCACACGTGGATTCATGGTGGGGCACGTAGCGCCCGAAGCGGAGAGCGGCGGTCCGATCGCCGCGATTCGCGAGGGAGACATCATTACCATCGACGTGAACGAGCGTCGCCTCGACGTCGACCTGAGCGACGACGAGATCGCGAGCCGGCTGGCGAGCTGGCGTCCCAAGGGCATCGCCTATCGGGCTGGTGTCTTCGCCAAATACGCGGCACTGGTATCCTCCGCCTCGGAAGGGGCGGTGACCCGCCCGATATCGTAGCTGGCAGCTTGACGCGTGAACGGGCAATCGGCGGGCGACGATCGGGGTTCGCCCAAGCAACACGTTGACTGCAACATGGAGAAGGTGAATGAAGCTATCGCTGTTACGTCCCGATCCCGAGGCGCTTGGCGCAGAGTGGCGGGAGATCGTTGAGTCCGAGCACGCCCAGACCGAACGCCTGCGCGAATGGCAGGAGCCGGACTATTACCGGCCAATGGTGGAGCAGTTTATCGCCGACCCACGGCGCGCGGCTGATGAGTTACTGAACGACCTGCTCTCATATTGCGGGCCGGACATCACCTGGGTCGATGTCGGCGCGGGCGGTGGACGTAATGCCCTACCACTAGCGTTGGCCAGCAAACGCGTCATTGCCGTCGAGCCGAGCGCGGCGATGCGCGAGGCACTGAGCGAGAGTGCTGTGCGGGCCGAAATCAACAACGTCGAGGTCCTGTCGTTGCGCTGGCCGGAAGGTTCCGACCGACTCAACGTCGACTTCAGCCTGATGGCGCACGTCGGCTACGACATCACCGACATCAACGCATTCATCGATGGGCTCGAACGAGCGACACGGGTCCGCTGCTTCGCATCGATGATGGATCGCGCGCCGAGCAGTGGTTTTGAGCGCCTCTGGCAACAGGTGCACGGCGAGGAGCGCATCGTTCTTCCCGCGATGCGCGAGTTCATCCACCTGCTGCTGGCCCGAGGCGCGGCGCCCGACGTTCGCATCTACCGGCGTGACGTACATCCCCACACACCCGCAGAAATCCGCGGCTTCGCGCGTCGACGACTCTGGCTCGCTGAGGGTTCGGAGAAAGACCAGCACCTCCAGCAGTTGCTCGATGCCGAATTCGAGAAGGGAACCGGGCAATTCGAGCGCCGCTCCGTGGTGTCGCTCATCAGCTGGGAGCCAGCAGCGCGGTCCTGATGACCGTTCGTGATTCTCGCCAATGAGCGGACCGATTCAATCCAAATTCCGCATCTTTTGTTACTATCAAGGATGGAACCGTCGATGCCCGATTCGGAGTTCGGCATCGACGTGCACCATCCGTCCCAACGTTGTACCGACCGATCGATGAGAGAAGGCCGGCGAACCCCCGGCAACTGGCACGGCGTGCGCGCCTTGCGCCAGGGACACTGGATGCGTGGCTTCGGGGAGCCCACGAGAAGCCGGAACGCACGGCAGATTCGGCGTGCCAGCGCGCCGCCCCGTGTGCTCTGGCCAGGAACAAGGTGAGGCCGGAACCCAAAAAATGTATAGCTTCACACCAAGCGATGCGCCCAGCCCGAGAGGTCAGTCGCTTCTCCAGCGAATCGGGATCGCGAAGGGCGATGCGGGCACCACTCGTACGCAGTATTTTGCGCGCTGGGTGATTCTCGGGGTTTTGGTCGGCATCGTGGCCGGCCTGGCGGCAATCACGTTCTACTGGCTCCTCGAAACCAGTACTCATCTCTTCCTGGGCCACCTCGTCGGCTACCTGCCACCGTCTCCCGTTGGTGAAGGAAACTCGGCGGAGACCGGCTGGGCACACCGGTGGGCACTCCCGCTCGTCGTCGCGCTCGGCGGCTTGCTCAGTGGGTTGCTCGTCTTCTTCCTCGCACCGGAAGCCGAGGGCCACGGGACCGACGCCGCCATCGAGGCCTTTCACCAGAAAGCGGGCAGGGTCAGGGCACGCATCATTCCCGTCAAGACCATCGCCTCGGCGATCACCATCGGGGCGGGCGGCTCGGGCGGACGTGAAGGACCAACGGCTCAGATCGCGGCCGGAGTCGGGTCACTGCTGGGTCAGGTACTGAAGCTCGACGCGAACGAACGGCGTATCCTGGTGGCAACCGGTATCGGCGCCGGAATCGGAGCGATCTTCCGCGCGCCGCTGGGTGGCGCCGTCCTGGCGGCCGAAATTCTCTACATCCATGACCTGGAAATCGAGGCCCTCTTCCCGAGCCTGATCGCATCGATCGTCGGCTACACCATCTTTGCCAGCTACGCGGGCTGGAGCCCGATATTCGGCATGCAGTCGTCATTGGATTTCTCGAGCGCGCCGCAACTGTTCTATTACGCAGTCATCGGTCTCATCTGTGGTGCATTCGGCGTCATGTACGCCAAGACCTTTTACGGAACGACCGATCTCTTTCGTCGTATTCACCTGCCGAACTGGTCGAAGCCGATGATCGGCGGGTTGCTCGTCGGCCTGCTTGGTCTGGTCATGCCGCAGGTGATCGGAACCGGCTACGGCTGGCTCCAGGAGGGCATGAATCCAACCGACCTGCGGAGCATTCCCCTCTGGATCCTGCTGCTGCTGCCATTCGCGAAGATCGTCACGACGTCGCTCAGTATCGGCTCAGGCGGATCCGGTGGCATCTTCGGTCCGGGGATGGTCATCGGCGGTTTCATCGGGACCGCTTTCTGGCAGGTGTTCCACAGCGTCCTACCCAGCATGCCCGTCAGTCCGGCGCCGTTCGCCATCGTCGCCATGATGGCGCTCTTCGGCGGCATCGCGCACGCGCCACTCTCGGTGATGCTGATGGTGGCCGAGATGACCGGCAACCTCTCGCTCCTGGCACCCGCCATGATCGCCGTCGGATTGGCGACCCTGGTGACAGGCGACAACACGATCTACCGTAACCAGCTTCCGACCCGAGCCGACTCACCGGCGCATCGCTACCAGTTCAGTTTTCCGCTCTTGAATACGCTGGCGGTGCGCGACGCGATGACGACCGCTCCGGTGCTGCTGAGACCCGAGATGCCGCTCGCTGAGGTCGGACGCATCTTGCAGGAACGGGGCGCGAGCGGCGCGCCGGTGGTCAACGAGCACAAGAACCTGCTGGGGGTGGTCACGTTCAGCGACATCAACCGCGTCGTATTGCCGGAACGGGAAAGCACGACCGCCGACGCCGTCATGACCCGGGATCCATTCACGATCAGCGCCGACGCTACGCTCGACGTGGCGCTGGAGTCGCTCGCGTCGCACGGAGTGAGCTGGATGCCGGTGATTGAAGGGCGCGAGCAGAAAGTGATCGGCACGGTCAGCGCGGCCGACGTCGTCAGCACCTATCGCGCCTCGCTCCGCTGGACGGTGCGGCGTATGCGCGGGCTGACCGTCGACACGGTCATGCTCGAGTATCGCGTCGACAAGAGCTCGCCGCTCGCGGGCAAGGCGTTAAAGGATCTGAATCTGCCAACCGGAGCGCTGGTCGTTTCCGTCAACCGGAACGGCTCGACGGTACTGCCCGCGAGGCAACACGACGTTGCTAACGGGTGATCTCGTCACCTTTCTCACGAATCAAGAAAGCGAGGCGGAAGTGAGAGATTACCTCAGCGTTGGCCAGCGGGCTGGAGAATCGAAAGCAGTGGCAACGACGTAGCGATCGGTTTCCGCACGGGCCCCTCCGCATGACCGATAACATGGCGGGGCCGAACGCAGTCCGCGCCATCCAGCGAGGGCGGCCGCTGCCAAAACGTGACGGCCTGACTCACGAGACGGCTCGTCATGGCGAGCCCTATTTGCTCCGAGCGACCGCCACTCGGCTGTCGAACCTAGAAACCTGAAACCACTTCTCGGCCCTCCGCGGGCGGAGGGGCGGCCATCATCGTCGTGAGCATGGTGGCCACGTGCCGCTCGCGTCCATCGGTGCCCGGGACAACGACGTCGCCGGTGCACACCGTGAGCGTGCGACCCGGTTTGGTCACGCGCCCGCGAGCGACGAACACCAGGCCGGTTGCCGGGGCGAGGAAGTTGACCTTGTACTCCACGGTGAGGACCCCCACACCGACCGGCAGCAGGCTCAGCGCCGCGTAGCCGCAGGCGCTATCAACGATCGCGGTAATGACGCCTGCGTGAAGGTACCCGTGCTGCTGGGTCAGGTCGGCGCGGAACGGCAGTGTGATCGTGACGGCGCCCGGACCGACGTCGACGAGTTCCGCTCCCAGCGTTGCCATCAGTGCCTGTCGAGCGAAATCCGCCCGCACCCGTGCCGCGAAATCTGGGTCGCGGGGCTCGAACACTACCATCGATCACTCCTCCCGGCATTACAACTGTTGTCACGGCGCATGATGACCGGTGTTTACGGGACCCACGGCGTGGAGCCAACGGGTGCTGAGTGGCAGAGGTCCAGTCCACGGCACCCCGATCGCTACCGGAACGAAACCTTAAACCGCGTCCGTACCTCAACCCATCTCGTAGAGCCGGCTGGTGTCAAACCGGTCCGACAAAACGACCGGGCCTTGACCGGTTATCAACACCTGGTCTTGCAGGTGCCAGAATCCTTCGAGGATCGGTTCGAGACACACCACCATGTGGTCGCGCAGGATCCGTGATTCGCTCGGAACCAGCATCGGCTCTTCTTGATGCCACCAGACCCCGACACTGTGCCCGACAAGCCCGGCTTGCCAGTCGAAACCAGCGTCGATGAATCGTCGTCGCACGAAGTCAAAGACGTCTCGGGCGGGAACCTGCGGCCGGAGCATCTTCTCGATCGTCTCACGATGAACCGACAGGAGCACCCGGTAGAGGTCGGTCTGCTCCGTGGTCGCCGGTCCCATCACCGCCATACGTGACAGATTGGCTGGATAGCCCTGCACATAGCAGACGTAGTCCGTTCGGACAGCATCTCGGAGTCGCACCGGTGTCGGCCCCTCGCCGCCATAGGTAACCGGATTGGAGCTGCACTGCATCATCCCATGCGCACTCTCTGCACCCAATCGGAGCATCGCGGCGATCATGCGGGTGTGGAGCTCTTTCTCGGTATCGCCCGGTCGTGACGAGCCGAATACTTCCAGGTGCGCTTCATCCTGAATAGCCACAGCCGTACGCAACAGTTCGACCTCAGCATCAGTCTTGATGTTGCGAACTGCCTCGAGCGCATCGGTCACATCAATCAGCTCGGCACCCGTTAGCTCTGACGCGAACGCTGACCAATCTTCGACGCCGAATTCTCGGCGCTCGACCCCGATTCGGGCGTGATCGAGTCCCTTTTCACGAAGAGATCGCGCTACCAGCACGTACGGCGACTCCGAATACTCGGTATAGGAGCGGACGTCTTCGATCCAGCTCAGGCGTTGAGCCAGTCCACGGGCAATATGACTCACGAGGAGCGTGGGATCCCCGCGACTGGGCCAGATCACCAGTGCCGCACGCGGAGCGCTGGCGAAGTCCTGCAGCCGGCCGAGCGTTCCGGGGAAGCTCATTCCCGAGAGGTAGGCGACATTCCGGCCCGACCGCGCCACGACGGCGTCGAGTCCCAGGTCATCGAATACACGACGAAACTCCCCCTCATTCAGAATCGGGTCACGCCTGCTCATCTCATTACTCCATTTCACGACGCCACTCAGGAGCGTGTCAGTCCGCCGCCACCACACCCGCCAGCGTGTAGAGCAGCACGTACATGCAGATCGAATGGAGCGTCTGGGCGTTGTAGGGAAGGGCTGAGATCGATAGCCCGCCGAAGCGCTCGCGTCCCGCGGCTTTGCCTACCTGATAGCAGAGCTCGACGACCTCCTCCACGTGTGGGCCGAGCGGCTCGTCGGCGAAGTCCGGATTCGTGCTCAAGTCGAATACGTCCGGATCGATCGCGATCCAGATCTTTGCCGTTTCAGCCATCATGCTCGCCGCCAATCGCGCGGCCCATTCGTCGAAGCCGCTCTTGCGTGCCGCCTTGAGCTCGCGATACGTGTAGATGTTTTCGCGCTTCACCCCGCGCTCGAGAAAGCGGGTCATGGTGTCCCGGTCGTTGCGCGGGCCGCGCAACCCGAAGTGGACATAGCGTGCCGGGTCGACGCCGGGAAGCGTGAGGATTCGCCGCGCCCAGGTGCTGCCCCAGCGTGGCTGGCGTGGATCGTCCTCCTCCCATTCGCCTCGCTGGTTGTCGTGATGCGCGTCCAGGTTGAGCACGGCGGTCGGGCCGCCGGCCCGCTCGGCGATCGCCTTGAGTACCGGATAGCTACTCGGGCCGGAATTTCCGCCGATGGTGATCGGATAGCAGCCCGCATCGATCATGGTGGCGACTTCCGCCTCGACGTTCGCCAGGGTCTGACCCATGTCGCGCACCACCTCGGCGTCACCTCGATCCACCACCTTGAGGTGCTCGAAGACGTCGATGTCGAGCTCGGGCAGGTAGCCGCCGTATTTGAGGGAGTTGCTGCGGAATTGCGAGGGGGTGAGCAGCGTCCCCTCGTAATTGGCGGCCGCGGTGCCGCTGCGCGAGTCGGGCGTCGGCGCGCGCCAGGGCACGCCCAGAAAGGCGACGTCGGCCGATTGCAGATCATCAACCGTCTCGGCCAGCGGCGCGCCGAAGAGGGTGGGCGTGCCGCCATACAGGCGCGGAACGAGCATCCGCATGGTCGGGTCAGATGGTTTTCGTGCCCATGAATCGTTCACTTCACCCTCCAGCGTTGGATCCGGCGCCGGGCTTCCGGTTCGCTGTCCGCCTTCGTCCGTCTATCGCAGCGCAGACTGCGGCTCCGGCCGGTCCACCGACACGCTAATTGAGCGATTTGCTCTTCGTTCGGGTACTCTAGCACAGCAACAGGCTCTCGCCAGATAGACAATGCGGAACGACGTGACAGGAGCTGCGCGATGACCATTCGGGATCAGTTGAGGGATCGACTGGCGAACGACCGCGACGACATCATTCGCCTATGCCAGGAACTTGTGCGGATTCCGAGCGAGAATCCGCCCGGCGACACGCGAGCGGTGCTGAAGTTCATCACGGATCTGCTGTCGCGCCACGACCTCGACTACGAGGTCGTAGCGCCGGTTCAGGAGTGGCCGAACCTCGTCGCTCGTCTCGAGGGGAACGGTGAAGGGAAACACCTCATCCTGAATGGTCACATGGACGTTTTCCCGGCCGGTGACCCGGCCCTCTGGAGCGATGACCCGTTCTCCGGCACGCTGCGTGACGGCAAAATCTTCGGGCGCGGCGTCAACGACATGAAGGCCGGCACGCTGGCGTCGATCCTCACCTTCATCTACCTAGCGGAGATTCGGCAGCACATCCGCGGCACGTTGACCTTGACGTGTGTGTCGGACGAAGAGACTTTCGGCGAGTTCGGCGCGCGCTATCTCGTGGAGCATCGTCCAGACCTGCTCGGAGACTGCGTCCTGAACGGCGAGCCGAGCACGCCGCACACGATCCGCTTTGGCGAGAAGGGGCTCATGTGGATCGAACTCAGCGTCGATACGAAGGGCGGTCACGGCGGCTATCCACAGGTCAGCGCGAATGCGATCAAGATCGCCGCATCCATCATCGGTGACCTGGAACAGCTAACCGAGATCCGCGGCGACATGCCGGGAGACGTCGAGGAGCGCATCGACGCGGGCAGAACGGCCTTCGACGCGTTGCTGGGCGAGGGGGCGACCGACAACCTGAAGCGCGTCAGCGTCAATATCGGCCTCACCGAGGGAGGCGAAAAAGTGAACATGATCGCCGCCCATTGCCGCACGGAAATCGACATCCGCTGCCCGATTGGTGTCACGACCGACCAGGTGTTGCGGTCTTTTGACGACATCGTACGGCGTTACCCCGAGGCGTCGTACCGGATCATCAACCGCAGCGACCCGAACTTCGTCGATCCACGGCACGAGATGGTCGAGATCCTGCTCAACAACGCCGAAGCGGTACGCGGGATCCGTCCTCAGCCGAACATCAGCCTGGGCGGAACAGACTGCCGCCTGTGGCGCCAGCGCGGCGTCCCAGCTTTCATCTACGGTCCGACGCCCTATAATATGGGCTCACCCGACGAACACGTGACTGTCGACGACCTGCTTGGCACCGTTGCCGTTCACGTGCTCTCGGCCTTCGACTACCTGACGTAGCGCTGCCACGGCTGACAGGAGCTAAGCCGTGGACCTCGCTGTCGTCGCCAGTGTCACCGAGTCGGAAAGGGTGGATGAATGGGCGCGAGCAACGCCGAGTCGCCAGCGAAATCGACCGAAGAAGTCATCGACGCGTTCAATGAGGCCTTTAACCGCCACGATGTGGACGCCATCATGGCCAACATGACCGATGACTGCGTCTTCGAGAACACTTCTCCGCGCCCGGACGGCACGCGTTACGCCGGAAGCGCGGCGGTACGCGCCTGCTGGGAAGACCTCTTTCGAGTTTCGCCACACGCCCGTTTCGACGCCGAGGACGCCTTCTTCTGTCAGGATCGGGCAACCGTGACGTGGGTCTATCACTGGATCGACTCCAACGGTCATCCGGGACACGTTCGCGGAGTGGACGTTTTTCGCGTTCGCGATGGGAAAGTCTCGGAAAAGCTCTCGTACGTCAAGGGGTGAGGAGCGACGCGGCGCGCGAACCTGAGGTAGGACCGGCGGGAGCGTGAAGTACGCTCCCGCCGGGAAGATTTACGGCGGCCGCGCGGGTTTTGCCGCGGGTATTACTTAGCGGATGTCGATCGCTGGAAGATCCGCCTGGCGCACGATCCAGTTGAATTCCTCGCCCGACGTGCCCAACACCTCATCCAGCTTCGTCAATTGCACGTTGACTTTTTGCGCCAGATCGTCGAACGACTCGTAGGCCTGCTTCGGCGGAGCCGCCGTCGCGCCCGAGACAAATCCAGCGATTCCGGCGATCTTGGCATTGAGCTTGATCGGGAAATTAAGCGTGTCCTGCGAGCTCTTGGCCTTCACCTGGATCAGCGATTCCTCGATCTCGGTTAGCTCCTGCTTGAAGGCCTTCGCTGCCTCCGCGATCTTCTCCGCGTTGGCCTTGCCTTCCGCCCGCTTCTCCCAATTCTCGACCTGTGATCGGACGGTGCGAATGCGATTGATCGCGTCGTGGGTTTCAGAAACCTTGTCGCGAATCTTCAGCAGGAAGTCGAACTGCGCCTGCAGATCCTCCTGCGTCACGGAGACGCGCGGATCTTTCTGAATGTCGAAGGATTGGGTTTGCGACACATCGCCGACCGTCAGGCGCACCTGGTAACTGCCGGGCGCGGCGACCGGGCCCTTGATGCCACCGGCGAACCGCATCGACTTGTCGCCGGGGACCTTCGACGCGTTGGGATAGCGCATGTCCCAGACGAAGCGGTTGAGGCCAGCCTCGTTGGCGACGTTTGGCTCCTCGTCCTTCTCGTCCTCGTCGTCAGACGCGCCATCGGACTTCTTCTCGCTGGCGTCTTCAGCAGGCTTGGAGACGAAGCTCTTGATCTCGTTACCCTGAGCGTCCAGGAAGGTGAGCTTCACCTCAGTCTCCGGCTTGTCCTTGAGCGAGTAGAAGACGATGACGCCGTTCGGTGGGTTCGCACCAGCGTCCAGATATTGGGTCTCCGGTTCCGCTCCGGCATTCTTCTTCAGGCGATAGGTCGCCATGGTGGCACCGATCATCGTGTAGCTCTTGCCGCTGCTTGGCGGATGGCCAATGCTGCGCGCGGTCTTGAACTGGATGGTGGTGCGCGGCTTGAAGAGATGTGCCGCTTCGTCGGTCGCGCTCAACTGATGCAGCGGCGAGATGTCGTCCATGACCCAGAAGGAGCGTCCGTGGGTTGCCGCGATCAGGTCGGTCCCCTTCACTTCGAGATCGTGAATCGGCACGACCGGCAGGTTGAGTTGCAGCGGCTGCCAGTGCGCGCCGTCATCGAACGAGACGTAGATCCCGGCCTCGGTGCCACCGTAGAGGAGACCGCGGCGGCTCGGATCTTCGCGGATGACACGGGTGAATTGATCATCTGGGATGCCGTCGGTGATCTTTACCCAGGTCTTCCCGAAGTCGTTGGTCTTATAGAAGTAGGGAGCAAAGTCGTCCATTTTGTAGCGCGTCGCCGCCACATACGCGGTCGCGGCATCATGTGGAGACGGCTCGACGATCGAGATCAGCGCCCATTCCGGCAGATCGGGCGGCGTAATGTTCGCCCATGTCTTGCCACCGTCTTGCGACACGTGAATGAGCCCGTCGTCCGATCCCGCCCAGAAGAGTCCCTCCTGCAGCTTCGATTCGGCAAAGGCAAAGATGTCCGCGTAGTACTCGGCGCCGGTGTTGTCTTTGGTGAGCGGGCCGCCGGACGATTTCAGCGTGGTTGGATCGTGGCGCGTCAGATCGGGACTGATCGTCTCCCAACTCGAGCCGCCGTCTGTCGTGCGATGCACGTGCTGTGACGTAACGTACATGACGTCCGGGTTGTGCGGCGAGATGAGGATCGGATAGGTCCACTGGAAGCGATAGCGCGCATCCTCGGCGCCTGAACCGAGCGTGTTTTCCGGCCAGACGTTGATCATGCGATACTCGCCGGTCTCCCGGTTGAGCTGGGTGAGGTACCCGCCGTAGCTTCCGGCATAGATGATGTTCGAGTTTCGCGGGTCGACCTGGATGTAACCGCTCTCACCTCCGCCGACATCGATATTGTCCGAGCGGGTGATGGCGCCGATGGGTGAGCGGCTCGGCACCGACATCGTCGTGTTGTCCTGCTGCGCGCCGTATAGACGGTAGACCACCTCGTTGTCGGTCGTCACATGATAGAACTCGGCGGTCGGTTGATTGTAGATGTCGCTCCAGGACATGCCGCCGTTGTAGCTGACACAGCCGCCGCCGTCGTTTCCTTCGATCATGCGTAGCGGGTTCTTCGGATCGATCCAGAGATCATGGTTGTCGCCGTGGGGAACCGCCACCACCTCGAAGGTACGACCGGCGTCGGTCGACTTCCAGGCCTCGACGTTCAGCACCCAGACCGTATCCGGATCCTGCGGGTCGGCGTAGATGTGGTGGTAGTACCAGGCGCGCTGCCGCAGGTTGCGATCTTCGGAGCCGCGCTGCCAGGTCTCACCTGCGTCGTCGGAGCGGAAGACGGCACCATCTTCAGCCTCGACGATCGCGAAGACCCTGCCTGACTGGGCGCCGGAAGCCGAAATACCAACCTTGCCGAGCACACCTTTCGGAAGGCCGTCGTTGCGGGTGATGTCGGTCCAGGTGTCGCCGCCATCGGTTGAGCGGAAGATGGCGCTTCCTTCGCCGCCGCTCACCATTTCCCACGGCCGGCGAATGGCCTCCCAGAAGGTCGCGTAGATGATGCGAGGGTTGGTCGGGTCGATCGAGAGATCGTTCGCGCCCGCTTTGTCGCTGCGGAACAGTACATGCTCCCAGGTCGCTCCACCGTCTTTCGAGCGGTAGACGCCCCGCTCGGGATTCGGGCCGTGCGCATGGCCGAAGGCCGCGACGTAGACGATGTCCGGGTTTTGCGGGTGGACCCGCACTTTGCCGATGTTGCGCGTCTTTTCGAGACCGAGGTGCGTCCAGGTCTTGCCGGCGTCAGTCGATTTGTAGACGCCGTCGCCGTGCGAGACGTTGCCACGGATGGTCGTCTCGCCCATCCCGGCATAGATGACGTTGGGATCTGACGGTGCGACCGCCAGACCACCGACCGAGGCACGTTTGAAGAATCCGTCTGAGACGTTTTCCCAGAACCGGCCGCCGTCATACGTCTTCCAGACACCACCACCGGTCGATCCGAAATAGAAGATCTGCGGATTGACCGGGTCTCCCGAGACGGCCACGACGCGCCCGCCGCGAAACGGCCCGACGAGCCGCCACTTGAGCGCCTTGAGCGCGCGCTCGTCCACCTGCGATACCGAACCCGTGGAACCACTGGACATGAGCATTCCCTCCTTCGCGGGTGAGCGTCTCCAACTCACGACCGCGTATGGTTCGTGACGGGGGCACCTGTTCACGTGACCCCGTCAATTCTGTCTCTGGACTCAGACGGTCACTGGCCTGACACCGCGTTCGGCCAGGAGCCGGTTGAACGCCGCGATGTCGTGGCCGACGATCGGATCGAGCTTTTCGATCGAGCCATCCGCCAGCCCGGCGAGCTTCTCGAAGACCGCGTCGCTCTGAGCCGTTGGTCGCGTGTCAGCATTCGACACCATCCCTGCCAGCGCCGCAATCTTCTCGTTGAGACCGGCCGGCGGCTGCAATGGGCTGCCGGACTTCGGCTGAATCAGATCGAGCTCGACGGCGTTGAGCTTGTCGACGATCGCGCTGGCGGCCTGCTTCACCTCGTCGTCCTCGACGCGCTTTGCCCAGGCCTGCACCTGCTCGCGCAGATCGCGCAGCCGGTTGACGGCGTCGTGCGTCTCGGAGAGGACGTCCCGAATTTTGATCAGCAGATCAAACTGCGCTTGCAGATCCGACTGCGATCCGGCGACTCGTGGATCGCGAACGATCGCGAGCGGTTGGGTGAGCGACTCGCCGCCGACCGTGAGACGCACCTGATAGCTGCCGGGAACGGCTACCGGCCCGGCCAGCTGATCCGCTGATACCGGGCTTCCCGGCACGGCGTGGGAACCAGAGTAGCGCATGTTCCAGATGAAGCGATTGAGGCCTGGGTTGACCGTCGGGTGCTGGCCTTCTTTCGCGTCACTGCTGAATGCGGTGATCTCGTTCCCACTGCTGTCCAGGAACGACAATCTGAGCTCGCCCTCCGGTTTACTCTTCAGGTAGTAGTAGATGACTGCTCCATCGGGTGGGTTCTTTCCAGCGTCCAGGAATTCGTAATCGTTCTCGCCGGTTTTCCGCTGCCGCGTATAGTGCGTCATCATCATGCCGCCAACACGGCCATAGCTCTTGTAGGCCCCGGCGTTCTCGCCGTAGCGTCCATACGTCTTGAAGCGATTGACCGGCCGCGGCTTGAAGAGGTGGGCGTCCTGCTGGCGGATCTCGTCGGTCAGCTGGTGCAACGGCGTCAGGTCGTCCAGGATCCAGAACGAGCGCCCATGGGTCGCCACGATCAGGTCCGTTCCCTTGACGATCAGGTCGTAGAGCGGCGTCACCGGCAGGTTCAGCTGCCAGCGCTCCCACTGCGCCCCGTCATCCAGCGAGACGTACAGCCCCGTCTCCGTCCCGCAGTAGAGCAGCCCCCTCCGGCTCGGATCCTCCCGGATCGTCCGGGTGAAGACGTGCTCGGGGATGCCGTTGGTGATCGTCGTCCAGCTCTGCCCATAGTCGCGCGTCTTATAGAGATAGGGTCGGAAATCATCCGACTTGTAGCAGGTGGCCGCGACGTAGGCGCTGGCGGGATCGTGCGGCGAGACCTCGATGATCGAGATCATGGCGTGCTTGGGCAGCTCAGACGGGGTGACGTCCTGCCAGGAGGCACCGTTGTCCCGTGAGACATGGACCAACCCGTCGTCGGAGCCGGCCCAGAAGAGCCCCTGCTGATGCGGGGACTCGACGAAGGCGAAGATGGTGCCGTAGACCTCGGCGCCGGTGTTGTCCTTGGTGATCGGTCCGCCTGAGGGCTCCTGGGTGGCCGGATCGTTGCGCGTCAGATCGGGCGAGATGACGTCCCAGCTCATGCCTTCATCGGTCGAGCGATGGACGTGGTTGGAGGTGACGTACAGCGTATCCGGGTTGTGCGGCGAATACTGGATCGGGAAGGTCCACTGGAACCGGTAGCGCAGATCCTTGGCGCCGTATCCCATGCCGGTCAGCTCGGGCCAGGGCGTGATGATCCGCTGCTCTCTGGTGCGGTGATCGTAGCGAATCAGGCGACCATTGCCCGCGCCACTGCCGATCGCGCCGCCGACGATGATGTTCGAGTCGGTCGGCTTGACCGCGAGGTAACCGCTCTCGCCGCCACCCGGCTGGTACCAGTCAGCCTGGGTAATCGCGCCGGTGGCGGACGCGCTCGGGACGGTCAGCGCGGTGTTGTCTTGCTGCGATCCGTAGAGCCGGTACGGCACCTGATCGTCGGTCGTCACGTGGTAGAACTGCGCCGTCGGCTGATTGAAGATGCTGGACCACGACAGCCCGCCATTGAAGGTCACGTTGGCCCCACCGTCGTTCCCCTCGATCATGCGCTGGGAGTTGTGGGGGTCGATCCAGAGATCGTGATTGTCACCGTGGGGGGTCGGCACCGCGCTGAAATTCTTGCCTCCGTCGATCGACTTCCAGCACTTGCCGTTGAGGATCCAGACGGTGTCGGGGTCCTGTGGATCGGCGTAGATGTGCTGGTAATACCAGGCCCGCCAGCGCAGGTCATTCTGCTCCGACAGCCGCTGCCAGGTCGCGCCGCCATCGTCCGAGCGGAACAGCGCCCCATCCTCGGCTTCCACGATGGCATAGACCCGATCGGTCTGGGCCGGCGATGCCGCGATCCCGATCTTCCCCAGAACCCCCGTCGGCAACCCCGGATTGCGGGTCAGCTCGGTCCAGCTGTCACCCCCATCGGTCGACTTGAAGATGCCGCTCCCCGGTCCCCCACTGTTCAGCTTATAGGGGTAGCGCTGCGCCTCCCAGATGCTCGCATACAGAATGCGTGGATTGTGCGGATCCAGCGAGAGGTCGATGGCCCCCGCCTGCGCACTGCGGAAGAGGATCTGCTCCCAGTGTTGGCCGCCATCGCGGGAGCGATACACCCCCCGCTCCGGGTTCGGTCCCCAGACATGCCCCAACGCCGCCACATAGACCAGGTCGGGGTTGCGCGGGTGGATGCGGATCCTGGCGATGGCCCGGGTCTCGGCCAGCCCCATGTGGGTCCAACGTCTGCCCGCCATCGGTCGACTTGTAGACCCCATCCCCATGCGAGACGTTGCCGCGGATGGCGGTCTCCCCCATGCCGGCGTAGAGGACGTTGGGATCGGAGGTCGAGACGGCCAGGGCTCCGACGGCCGACGTCTGGAAGAAGCCATCGGAGATGTTCTCCCAGTAGCTGCCGCCGTCGGTGGTCTTCCACACCCCTCCGGCACAGGCGCCGAAGTAGAAGGTGGCCGGCTCGGTCGGATGACCGGCCACCGCCACCACGCGTCCCCCACGATGCGGTCCGACCAACCGCCATTCCATTGCATCGAGCATCGCGTTCAGCTCCATCGTCGCAGAAGCTCCCTTCCCTGGATCGCTCGTCCGTATCGTCGTGTTGTGGCCCGAACCGGCGACATGCCGTCGCGGCAACCTGGCAGGCGCGCGAACCACACTTCACCCCTCAAGGGGGATGCGTGGCATTCAGCGCGAGCACCCGCGTTTGATTCTCGCACCGGGGCGGAAGACGTCAACCCGAGATGACTTCCGACCACGCGCGGCGAGTGGGTTGACCCGCAGCCGCAAGTCTCGTAGTCTAGCGCGTTGACACCGCGCTTTACCGTTGCCGGCGGTCCGCGCGATCACCACTCATCGACATTCCGGGCGCACCAGGGGACGCGGACGCACGCAACCGACAAGGGTGGATAAGGAGCCAGCAGGTTGGCACAACGATATGCCATGAGCGTCGATGTCGGTGGAACCTTTACCGATTTCGTCCTGTTCGACATCGAGTCCGGCGCGACGCGCACCTTCCACAAGGTGCTGACCGACGGTGAGCGACCAGCCCGCGCGGTCGTGGCCGGGTGGCGTGAGATTCTCGCCATGGCCGGTGCGTCATCCGATGAAGTCGACTACGCCGTCCACAGCACGACGATCGTGACGAACGCCATCGTCGGGCGGCGCGGCGTCAAAACCGCCCTGCTCACCACGCGCGGCTTCCGGGATGTCCTCGAGATCGGCATCGAGCAGATCTACGACATCTACGATCTCTTCGCGCCCTATCCCGAACCGTTGATCCCTCGCGAGCTTCGGCGCGAGGTCGACGAGCGCATCACACGTGACGGCGACGTTGTCGAGCCGCTGCACGAGACGGGTGTTCGCGCTCAGGTGGATGAGCTTGCTTCCGAGGGTGTGCAGTCCATCGCGGTATCACTCATGCACGCCTACCGCAACCCGGATCACGAACGCCGAATCGGACGGATGATCCAGGAGATGCACCCCGAGATCACGGTTTCGCTCTCCTCCCGCGTGGCTCCGCTCATTGGCGAGTATGAGCGCACCTCGACCGTCGCGGCCGATGCCTACGTGAAACCGCTACTGCGACGCTACGTGCTGGACCTGCTGGAGCAGCTGCGCGGTCTCGGGTTTACGCGCGAGCTCTACATGATGCTCTCCTCGGGTGGCATTACCACTGCCGAGACGGCCATCGAATATCCGATCCGGCTGCTCGAATCGGGGCCGGCCGCCGGCGCCTTTGCCGCCAGCTATTACGGCCGCCTGACCGGGCACGAGCACGTCCTCTCGCTCGATATGGGCGGCACGACGGCGAAAGCCTGCCTGATCGAGCACGGGGCGCCGGGCGTCGCGCACATGTTGGAGGCTGACCGGGTGCATCGCTTCAAACCGGGGAGCGGCCTGCCGATCATGGCCCCGACCATCGACCTGATCGAGATCGGAGCCGGTGGAGGCAGCATCGCGCATCTGAACGATCTTGGGCTGCTCAACGTCGGCCCGCAGAGCGCCGAGTCCAACCCCGGTCCCGCGTGCTATGGACTGGGCGGGGAGCGTCCGACGGTCACCGACGCCAACGTTGTGCTCGGCTACCTCGATCCCGCCTATTTCCTGGGCGGCCGCATGTCGCTTTCGCCCGAAAAAGCGCGCACGGCCATCGAGCAGCACGTGGCACAGGCGACTTCACGTCGATCTGCTCGACGGTGCGTGGGGCATCCACTCAATCGTGAACGAGAATATGGCGCAGGCGGCACGGACGCACTTGATCGAGCGCAATCGCGACCCGCGTGACGCGGCCATCGTCGCTTTCGGTGGCGCCGGACCGGCCCATGCGGTCGAGGTGGCGCGCATTCTCGGCATTTCACGCGTCATCGTCCCGTTTGGTGCTGGCGTGGCGTCGGCCATCGGCGCGTTGACGGCACCCATGTCGCTCCCGTTCGCCCGTTCTTACATGACGCTGCTTGCATACGTGTGACTGGGGCACGGTGCGCAGGCTCTACGACGAGATGCGGGACGAGGCTGTGCAGGCCTTCGCCGGGATCAGCGGTTCGGGCGAGGTCTGCTATCGCATGGCGGCCGACATGCGCTTCGCCGGGCAATACCATGAGCTACGCATCGACCTCCCGCACGACGCCGGAAACGCGGGCGCCGTCGACGCCATCGATGCGGTTTTCCGCTCCGGCTACACCGAGGTCTATGGCCGGGCGCCGTCAAACCTGCGACCCGAGGTCCTCAACTGGCATCTGATCGCCGAACTGCCCAGATCGGCGTTTCAGCTGGCACGTGAAGAGCGACGCGAGCGCGATCATGAAGTCGCGCTGAAAGGGCGACGGCCCGTTTATTTCGCCCAGCCGGACCGCGGCTTCAGGGAGACGGGCGTGTACGATCGCTATCGCCTGGAGCCGGGAACCGCCATCGCCGGGCCGTGCATCATCGAGGAGCAGGAGGCGACGATCGTCGTGCCTCCCGGATGCGCAGTCTCGATCGATGAATTCCGCAACGTCATCGTCACGCTGAACGGGGAGGAGACGACCTGATGAACAGCCAGCCAGCATTCGACCCGATCAGCCTGGAGATCATGTGGAGCCGCCTGATCGGTATCGCCGATGACATGTGGACCACCGTGCTGCGCACCGCCGTGTCGACCATCATCGGGGCAGCGCAGGATTTCGGCTGCGAGATCCTCGACGCCGCCGGGAGCTCGATCGCCCACTCCAACCGCAGCATGCCGGTCTTCAACCTGGTCATGCCGACCGTCACACGCGCGGTCATCGAGCGCTATCCGATCGACGAAATGCAGCCGGGCGACGTCTACGTCACCAACGATCCGTGGCTCTGCGCCGGGCACCTCGATGACATCGCGACGATCACGCCGGTCTTCCACGGCGGTCGGGTTGTCGCTTTCGCGGTCACCATCGCGCACACCTCGAGTATCGGCGGCTCCCTCTCCAACCGCACGGTACGGGACATTTATGAGGAGGGGCTACGCATCCCGATCTTGAAGCTGTACGACGCCGGAGCGCTAAATCAAACTGCCTGGGCGTTCATCCGCGAAAACGTGCGCACGCCGGAGATGGTGCTGACCGATATCGAGGCGCAGTTGACGGCCAACGATCTGGGCGTCCGGCGTATCCAGGCATTTCTCGAGGAATACCGCCTCGACGACCTCCAGCCGGTTGTCCACCAGATTCAGGCTCATTCCGAGCGCGCCATGCGCGAGGCGATCAGGTCACTGCCGAACGGCGTCTACGAGCACGACGTCTGGGCAGATGGGCTGGACGACCCGGCCCATCTCCGCTGCCGTCTCACCGTGCATGACGACTGGATCGAAGTGGATTACGAGGGCTCGGATCCGCAGCGCTCGCGGGGCGGCTTGAACTGCACGCTCATCTACACGCAGGCGCACACGGTCTACCCGCTCAAGTGTCTCCTGTCTCGCCAGCGTGCCGGCCAACGAGGGCACCTTTCGCCCGTTCGTGATCAAGGCCCCTCAAGGCTCGATCCTGAACTGTGAGGTGCCGGCCTCGGTCGGCTCGCGAGTCCGCACCGGCTGGCACCTGCACGCGCTGATATTCGGAGCGCTCGAACACGTCATGCCCGATCGAGTGCAGGCCGGCAACGGACTGATGCACTCGATCCACGTCTATGGGCAAGAGCGTGACGGCAGCTTCTACAACGCTCACTTCTTCATCGCCGGCGGACGTGGAGCCAGCCGCGGACGCGACGGAATCGGGCGCAACTGCTTCCCGAGCAGCGCGCGCAACGTGCCGGCCGAAGTGTTCGAACTGCGCACCCCCGTCCTGATCCGGGAACGATCGCTGCGCCCCGACTCCGCCGGCGCGGGAGAGTGGCGCGGAGCATTTGGCCACCGGATCGAGTTCAGCGCGCTCCCCGGCTACCGGCGCCCCGTCTCGTTCTTTCTGAACCCGGACCGGCTGCGATTTCCGCCTGCGGGCATGGATGGCGGCGCGGACGGGCCTTGCACGTCGGTCGTCGTCAACGGGCGAGCCCTCTCGATCGCCGAGATCGGCTCGGGCCAGATCACTCTGGAAACGCCGGACGACCGTCTGGAGCTGCACATTCCCGGCGGCGCGGGGTTCGGACCGGCTGAGCGACGCGATGCGCTCGCGCGCGAGCGTGATCTGCGGTCGGGGCTGGTCACGCGGGATGACGCGGAGTTGCGCCAGGTCGCCGACGACTGACTCGTTGCTGCTGCGGCCATCAGAATGGGACGGCTATGAAGATCACCGGAGTCACGATCTATCTGTGCGGTAATCCCTGGAAGAACTGGCTCTTCCTCAAGCTCGACACCGACGACGGCATCTCTGGTGTGGGCGAAGGAACGCTCAACGCGTTCGGTCGTTCCGTGGAGGCAACCATCAATGAGCTGAGCCCGCGTTTCGTCGGGATGGATCCCTTCCAGATCGAGACCATCGTCCAGCGCATGACGCGCGACGTCTACTCCGAAGGGGGCCAGATCCACAGCTGTGCCGTCGCCGCTGTCGAAATGGCGTGCTGGGACATCATGGGCAAGGCGCTCAACCAGCCGGTCCATAACCTGATGGGCGGCCGCTACCATGACAGGTTGCGCGCCTATGCCAATGGTTGGTACCGCGGGGAGCGCACGCCGGAAGCCTTCGCCGAAGGAGCTCGCGAGGTTGTCCGACGCGGGTACACCGCGCTGAAGTTCGATCCATTCGGCGTCGCCTATCGCGTGACCGACCGGCGTGACGAGGATCTGTCGATCGCCATCGTCGAGGCAGTTCGTGACTCGGTGGGGCCGGAAGTCGATCTGATGATCGAGGGGCATTGCCGGTTCAGTGTCGCCAGCGCGGTACGGATCGGTGAGCGGCTCGAGCCATTCCTGCCGGCCTGGTTCGAGGAGCCGACGCCGCACCAGGACATCGCCGCGGTGGTTGAAGTGGCACGACACGTCAACGTGCCGATCGCCACCGGCGAAAGCTTCTCATCGGTGCATCAGTTCGCCGAGCTCCTGTCGCACCACGCGGTCCACATCCTGCAGCCGGAGCCGCTCAACCTGGGTGGGCTCTGGAACGCTCGCAAGGTCATCGGGATGGCCGACGCCTTCTACGGCGTCGTCGCGCCGCACAACGCCCAGGGGCCCGTGGCGACCGCCGCGTGTGTGCAGCTTGGAGCCGCCTGCCCCAACCTCTACGTGCAGGAGATCTTTGACGAATTCAATGTCGACTGGGAACGGCAGATCGTCGATCATCCGGTGGAGATCGTCGACGGCTACGTCAGCGTGCCGGAACGGCCCGGCCTGGGGATCGAGCTGAATCTCGATGAGATCGCGAGGCACCCGTACCAGGAGCAGAACTTCCTGCCCTTGTTCGCCGAGGGATGGCAGCGTCGCGTCGGCGATCATTGATCGGTCGCGATGGCATAGGTATAGCGCGGAATAGCGCGATTGAGACATACTATAGACATGACGATTGACGAGTTCATACAGACCATTATCCGGCAGATGGATTCATCGAGCCGCATTCCGCTGTACGAGCAGATCGCGCAGCAGATGCTGGGCTCTATCCAGAGTGGCGAGCTTGCGCCCGGCACCGTGCTGCCACCAGAGCCGGAACTGGCCGAGCGCCTCAAGGTCAGCCGGCAGACCGTCAATCAGGCGCTGACGACGCTCGCGCGCCGCGGACTCCTGACGCGCCGCCGTGGGGTTGGCACCTTCATCGCTGAGCCCTACGTCGAACAACCGCTCGATGGACTGTATAGCTTCATTCGCACTCTGACGGCCCAGGGCAGGTTGCCGACGACCAAGATTCTCGGCTATCGCGTCACCATCGACGATCAGGCCTCGGCACTGCTGACGGCATCGCGCGATGGGCTCGTCTTCGAGCTCGGCCGGTTACGATTGGTCGATGGCGAGCCGTTCGTGGTCGAGACGATCTACCTGCCGGTCGAATGCGGCGAACGACTGCCGCTGGAACGCCTGCAACGCGAAGCCCTCCACGATCTGATGCGCGATATCTGCAATCTCGAGGTCTCGCACGCCGACGAAACGCTGCACCCGGTGAAGCTGGAGCCAGTCGACGCCGCATTGCTCGGCCTGACCCCCGGCGACCCTGCCTTTCTGGTGGAGCGCATCGGGTATAGCGACAACCGCCCGGTGGAGCTACGACGGAGCCTGATTCGTGGTGATCGCTACCGGTTCCGCGTGCGGCTCTCGGGCGCGCACCTCTGATCGCGCCTCGCTCAGACGGCCCTGCGAAGTCACGACCGCAAGGATTCGAACCACCCTCTTGACACGCCTGCTATAATCCTGAATTGGAATATAGTTGTGTACCGAGAGGCATTTGGTTTGATCGATCTGCGCGAGGCATCACCGGAGTTGCTGCAACTGGTGGCAGCAAGGTTCAACACGCTGGGAGATCCTGCGCGCATCCAGATTCTTTACGCGTTGCACGAAGGTGAGCGATCGGTCAGCGAGCTGGTCGAACAGACCGGGTTCAGGCAGGCGAAGGTGTCCAAACACCTGCAGCAGCTCCATCGCGACAGCTTCGTGGCGCGACGTAAAGAGGGTCTGAACGTCTACTACCGCATCGCCGACCCGGATGTCTTCCGGTTGTGCGACATCATTTGCGGTCGCTTGCAGTCCGATGCGGAGCGTTTACGTCGTACCGTTCGCTTCGACAGGGTCGAGACTGAAAAACGACGCACCGCGGTCGAATCCTCGTAAGGCAGACGGATCTGAAGATCGAACAGAAGCGGCGGGGCACATCTATCTGAATACTATACAGGGGTATGGTATTTGAACGATCTGGCCGGGTAGATCCGGCCGGTGTCAGGAACGAAAGGGAACCATCCAATGGCCATTATCTCCAATGAAGACCGGGACTATCTCGCGAATTTGTTCGGCGAGCGGCTCGTCAACGACGTGACCGTGCATCTCTACACCCAGCCGATCATCGTCACCGCCGACGAGCGCGACTGCGAGGTATGCGAGCCGACGCGCGAGCTCCTGGAGGAAGTCACGGCGCTTTCAGACAAGCTCACGCTTGACATTCACACCCTGTCTCCGCAGCAGCGGATCGCCGAGATCGGTCTGTCCGAGGTACCGGCGATCGTCTTGAGCGGCAGCAACCAGGGAGTGATGCGGTTCATCGGCATTCCATCCGGTTATGAGTTCGGGACACTGGTCGAGGATCTGCTCGACGTTTCGGCAGGCGAGAGTCATCTCAAGCCGCAGACCGTCGAGATGCTCGGCAGTCTCACCGATCCGATCCACATCAAGGTGTTCGTGACGCCGTCTTGTCCATATTGCCCGCAGGCCGCCCGGCTGGCGCACGCGATGGCGGCTCAAAGCGAGCTCGTCACCGCCGACGTCATCGAAGCGAACGAGTTCCCAGAGATCTCCGACCGCTATCACGTCTACGGCGTGCCGAAGACGGTCGTCAACGAAACCGCCGAGTTCGAAGGGGCGCGACCCGAAGAGGCACTGGTTGCCCTGATCGAGTCGGTCAGTCACACGGCAGCGGCGTAAGCATCAGCTGATATCGAGGTTGGAGAAGAGCGGATGTTCAGCATCAACGTTCCACTGGGTGGGGCGAGAGTACCCCAGCAGGTGATCGACATCGCCATCGTCGGCGGCGGCCCGGCCGGATACGCGGCGGCGCTCTACGCCGCGCGGGCCGGACGTGACACCTGGCTCATCGAGAAGAGTGTCCCAGGCGGGCAGATGGCGACCACCGAGCTGATCGAGAACTGCCCAGGTTGCGTCGAGGGCTCAGGAGCCGAGATCGGCGCGACGATGCGCCGTCAGGCGGTCAAGTTCGGCCTGAATGAGATTACCGCCGAGGTGACGCAGGTCGATCTCGCGGCAACTCCGAAGCGGATCGTCACCACGGTTGGCGAGTTGCGCGCACGCGTGGTGTTGGTCGCTACCGGCTCGACTCCGCGCCGGTTGGGCATTCCCGGTGAAGAGCCTTACTGGGGACGCGGCATCTCCGCCTGTGCGACCTGCGACGGGCCCTTCTTCCACGACAAAGAGATCATCGTGGTGGGTGGTGGTAGCACGGCGCTCCAGGAGAGCCTCTATCTGACCCGTTTCGTCAAGCGCCTGACCATCGTCCACCGGCGCGATCACTTCCGGGGCGAGGCGATTCTCCAGAAGCGCCTCATGGACAATCCGAAGGTGAGCATGCTACTGAACAGCGTCGTGGACGAGGTACTCGGCAACGGCACGGTTCAGGGCGTTCGCATTCGTAACGTGGAGACCGGCGCGGAGCAGCACGTAGCGACCGACGGGGTCTTCATCTTCATCGGCGTCCGGCCGGTGGTTGACCTGGTTCGGGGACAGCTCGGACTGGACGACTACGGACACATCCGCGTCGACGAGCGCATGCGGACCAACCTCGCAGGGGTCTACGCGATCGGTGACGTGCGCGCTGGCGCCGAGGCGCAGGTCGTTACCGCCATGAGCGACGGCGTCGTCGCCGCGCTGGACGCGGAGCACCTGCTCGCGGCTTCTCCGGCGATGGAGACGCTGCAGTCCGTCGTGGCCGCGTTCTAGAATAGAGGTCGGCGAGTCATACCCCCAACGGGAGGATATCTGGCCTCCCGTTGGGGGTTCCTCGTTGTAGCAGCAGAGAGGGGCGCCTGTGAGCCGAACCGTCCTTATTCTGGGTGCCGGGCCAGGTGGCCTGCACGCCGCCGAGCGACTGCGCGCATTGCTACGGGAGGACGATCGCATCGTGATCGTCGATCGACGCGACGAGCAATACCTTGGCGTCTCGTTTCTCGGCGTGATGCGCGGCTGGCACACCCCCGAGGAGATTACGATTCAGCCATCAGTGCTACGAGAGCGGGGGGTCTATTTCATTCAATCCGAGATAGAGGCTATCGACCCACCCAACGCACGAGTCCAACTGCGAACGACTCAAGCTCCGCTTGGATACGACGCCCTCGTCGTGGCTCTCGGCGCCGAACTGGCTCCGCGGAACATTCCAGGGCTGCCGGAAGCTATCTCCGGGAAGCATGGCGGCGAGTATTACAGCCGTGCTGGCGCTGAGCGATTGCGGCGATTGCTGCGCAGCTTTGGCGGCGGCAAGGTGGCTGTGGTCGTCGCTGGACTGCCGTACAAATGCCCGCCCGCGCCATATGAAGGCGCGCTCCTGATCGACGATCTGCTGCGCGAGACAGGGATCCGGGATCGGAGCTCGATCGACGTCTTCACGCCCGAGCCCGCGCCAATCGCGCTCGGCGGACCTCCCGTGAGCGACGCGATCCGTGCCCTGTTGGCAGAACACGACATAACGTTGCACGTATCGGCGCGGCTCGAATCGGTCGACGCGCCAGAGCGTTCGGTCGCGTTCGGCGGAGGGGAGACGGCGAATTACGACCTGCTGATCGTCGTGCCTCCGCACGTCCCGCCCGTGGTTATCCGTCAATCAGCGCTGGGTGAAACGGGATGGATCGAGATCGACCGGCACACGATGCGCACGGCAGTCGACGGAGTCTGGGCCATCGGCGACATCACACTGCTGCGGATGCCGAACGGGATGCCTATGCCGAAGGCCGCGGTCTTCGCGACCGGCGAGGCCGAGGCCGCCGCTCGCGACGTCGCACGATCTTTCGGCTATGACGCACCCGATCCGAACTTCGACGGACGTGGTCGCTGCTGGTTCGCAACGGGCAATGACGAGGCGGGATATGTGGAAGGCGAGTTCCTGCACGAGCCAAACCCGCTCGTCGCGCTCCATCCGTCATCCAGCGCCAACTTCGACATGCTGCTCGAGGATGAGCGCCGCTGGCTCGACCACTGGCGGGGGTAGCGTCGCACTGCGCGGGAGTGGCCTGCCACGCCCGTGACAGAATCGCGCCAGACGAGCGAGGAAGGAGTTGTGCTCCTTCCTCGACGACCCCGTCGTAGATTCCGGGAACCGGAAAAACCGGAGGCCGTCGCGCGCACGTGACCCAGTCTTGACAACCGACGGTTCGTCGTTCTCGCTCTCGCCGATGGACCGCAACGTACGACCTGCGCCCGCATGCTCCGGGGTAACGAGGTCGACTTCGCGAATCAGACGCCTTCGCGCCGCTACGCGCTATGCTCGATCACCGGCTTTTCGGTAACGGCTGCCATTCCCGCGTGTTCGGCAGCCTCGGCCACGTCCGCTTCAGCCTTGGTCCGATGTACAGTGCCCGGAGCGTGCTGGGGCGGCGCATAGACCGTGAAGAGCTTCAGGTCGACGGAGCCGGTGTTGACGAAGTTGTGGCGCGCGCCGGCTGGAACGAAGACGAGCGAGTTCCTGCCGATCGGGCGGCGCTCGCCAGCGACGATCGCCTCCCCCTCACCGGCGATGAACACCAGTGTCTGATCCACGTGGTGGACTTCATCCCCGATCTCTCCACCCGGCGGGATGCTCATCAACACTACCTGTGCGTGCTCGCCGGTGACGACCACCTGACGGAAGTACGTGTTCGCTACCGCCAACGACGCAATATCTTCGTCATACATCTCGGTCATCGGGTTCACCTTTCCTGCATCTCGATTATTTCCCCAAAGCGCCGGCGCTGGCCCGGGATTTCGCCTGTGCCGAGGAACCTCCTCTGAAACAACTTCACCCTCAGTAGTCGACCACATTGAATCGGTCATCCTGGGCATAGCGAAGGAACTCTTCGTCATCCGTGCCAGGACGAGATTCTTCGGCTGCGGCCTCAGAATGACACCTGGCAAATCCATCGTGGTCACCTACTCAGGAGAAACCGGCCGCGCTCATGCGCCCGTGGCGCAACCGGAGGTTACCGCGCCAACTACGGGTCACTGGCTCCATACTCAACCCAGCCGCATTGCAGCCGTGTAACGTCGCAGTGCTGGGCATTGCAGTTCCATATCAGGTTTCAGTAGGGTGACGTACCGTCATGAACCTGTAGAGAATTACGGCATGGTAGGCCGGCCAATGACGCGTGCCACGGCCGCGTACTCGTCGCGTTCCTGCGGGCGCGAGATAGAAGTCACTCAACGCGCGCGGTCATGAGGTCGAGAGTACGCCGATCCGATCCCGTTATCTCAGCCCCGAGGGTGGGAAGGCCAACCCGTGATCTCGCTCGATGACTCGGGCGGCGCGGAGCAGCGGAGCCTCGGTCCATGGTCTGCCGATGATCTGGAAACCGACTGGCATCCCGGTTTCGGACGAGAGCCCAACAGGCACGCTGATTGCCGGCCAGCCGTTGTGATCCCAGACGTAGGTGAAGCGAAGAAGTGGCTCGCAGAGTACACCGGCGAGCGGAAGATGAACGCCGAGTGTTGGACTCACCGCCAGATCGTATCCGCGCAGGCGGCGCTCGATCTGATGGAGCAACGCGTCACGAGCACGAATCTCCTCGATCACGCGCGCACCACTGATGCCTCGAGCTTCTTCGAGCGTTTTGCGCACGCCAGCCGAGAGCTCAGCGGCGTGATCGTCGAGCAGATGCCCATGATGCGAGTACATCTCGGGTGCGAAGATATCGTCGGTCTGCCATGCCACCAGCAAATCGGAGAGGTCGACCTCGTCGACGTGCGCGCCCGCATTCTGGAGCGATCTGATTCCCGCCTTGAAGGCATCGAGGATGTCCGCCGGAACCGCTTCGCCACCGTCGTCGTCGAAGGCCGCGATGCGCAAACCGGCGACGCCGCGCTCGAGATCCGATCGGTGTAGTCGTCGACCGGGAAGTCGCGCGCCAGGGGATCGTCCTCGTCATACCAGGCCAGCACATTCATCAGCAGCGCGGCGTCTTCGACGGTGCGCGCCATCGGACCGATATGATCGCGCGAGGCGGCCAACGGAAGCACACCACGCAGGCTGACACGACCATAGGTCGGCTTGAGACCGACCAGCCCGCAGGCCGCCGCGGGCATGCGGATCGAGCCTCCGGTATCCGACCCCGGGCCGCACCAGGCCATCCCCGCCGCCACCGCCGCGCCGGTGCCGCTACTCGAGCCCGACGTGTCGAGGTCGAGGTTCCACGGGTTGTGGACGGCGCCGAATGTTGGGTTGGTCGACGTCGGCTCGGTCGCGAACTCCGGCATGCCAGTCTTGCCCACGAAGACCGCTCCGGCGTCTCGTAAGAGGCGAACGACCATCGCGTCCTGCTCAGGCACCCAGTTTCCGAGCGCCTTTGAGCCTCCGGTCGTGCGGATTCCTGCCGTCTGAAACAGATCTTTCAGCACAACGGGTATGCCGTGCAGTGGCCCGCGGTCGACCCCGTCAGCCAACTCGGCATCCCGCTCCCGTGCCATCTCGAGTGCCAGATCGGCGGTCAGCGTCACGAACGGGTTGATGCGCGCCCCCCATCGCTCGACCTGCTCCAGCACGGCACGCACCAGATCGACCGACGAAACCTCGCACCGGTGCAGGCGCCGGCCAACGACATGCATCGGCTCGAAGATGATCTCGCTCACGGTTGGGCACTCCAATCTCGACAGATCGCGGTGTCTCGTCTCGGTATGATGCACGTAAGCGCGTCCGGCAGCGTGCACGACGGCATGGACACCGGCATCATAACAGGCTCGCGAGCATTCGCGGGCGGGTGTCCGTTCCGTCGATTTGACCAGCGTCGGCATCCATGACACGCTTGGAGCGCAGACATCCGAAGTCGAGCATTTTAGGACTGATGCGGTCCTGTGAGGCACATTCGGAAGAGAGCGGCGATGCAACGAGGAACGAACACAGTCTGGGGTCGCATGGTCGGCGCGGCGCTGCTCGATGTCGATGCCTACGAGGCAGTGGAGCACGACGTTAACGCCACCAGCTCGGCCTTATTGATCGTCCTTCTGTCAGCCATCGCGGCTGGTATCGGTGCGTTCTCCAGCAACGGTATGCGCGGACTCGTCGTCACGGTAGTCGCCGACCTCATCTCGTGGGTGCTTTACGCCGCGTTCGCCTACTTCATTGGAACGGTCATTTTCAAAACATCCGAAACCCGTACGACGCTCGGTGAGATCCTGCGCACCCTTGGCTACGCCCAGACACCGGCGCTCTTACTGGTTTTAGGCGGCATACTCCTCTTTGGTGGGTTCATCAACATCGTGGTCTTCTTCTGGATTCTCGTGACGACCGTCATCGCGTTGCGCCAGGCACTCGATTTCTCCACTGGTCGAGCCATCGGCACCGCGCTCGTGTCCTGGCTTCTTTTCGTCGTTCCCTTCACGCTCATCTTCTATGCGATCTCATAGTCCTCTTTTCAACAGTGATTTTCTCGGTACGATATCCATGACGCGGCGCCCGCATCTATCGAGCAATCACCGCGTTCACATTTGAAAGGGAAATCGATGGCCAGCGAAGAGATTCGAACCCGATTGCGCGTCGCGCCCGAGCAACTCAAGCGTCGCATGGATCCCAACAGCCTGCCGTTTCAAACGACGGCCGAGATCCAGCCGCTCATCGGTACGATTGGACAACCTCGCGCGATCGACGCGATCGAGTTCGGCCTCGAGATCGATACGCACGGCTATAACCTCTTCCTCTCCGGCAACACCGGATCCGGACGCGAAAGCACGATTCTCGACTACCTTGCGCAGCTTGCGGCGAATCTGCGCCCTCCGTCCGATTGGATCTACGTCCATAACTTCGTCGATCCCGATCAACCGCGCGCGATCGAGATGCCGGCCGGTCAGGGTATCCAATTCGAACGGGACATGCGTGATTTCGTCGTTGCCGCGCAGCGCGAGATCCCACGAGCATTCGAGAGTGACGAGTACGATCGCCGTCGCCGCCAGGCGCTGAACGACCTGGCTCAGCAACGCGACGCAATCTTCACGTCGCTGCAGTCGTTTGCCCAGGCGCGCGGTTTTACGCTTGAAATGACCCCGGCCGGCATTGTCACGATCCCGGTCGTCGACGGCAAACCGATTACGCCGGAAGACTTCGAGAAACTGCCGGAGGAGCGCCAGAAGGAGTTTGCGTCACGGAGCGAAGAGGTACAGACGCAGATCGCATCGGCGCTTCGCGAGCTGCGCCAGATCGAGAAGCAAGCAGCGGCACGCATCGTCGAGCTCGACCGGGAGATCGCCATCTTCGTGATCGGCCCCTTCCTCGAAGAGCTGCGCGAACGCTACGGGCTCTTTCCCGAGATTCTGGCCTACCTGGACGAGGTCCAGAACGACATCCCGGGGCACCTCCATGATTTCACTCCTCAGCCGGCCGACCAGGCGCAGTCTGAGCAATCGTTGCCGATGGCGCAGCTGCAATCTCAGCAGCGGGAAGAGCACCTGGCGCGCTACCGTATCAACGTCCTGATCGACAACAGCCAGGCTACCGGCGCGCCGGTCATCTTCGAGCGAAACCCGACCTACTACAATCTGATTGGGCGGATCGACTACCGCGCGACCTTTGGCGCCTTGGTGACCGACTTTTCACAGATCAAGCCCGGAGGATTGCATCGCGCCAACGGCGGATTCCTGGTGCTGCAGGCCCTCGACGTACTGCGTAGCCCGTTCGCCTGGGATGCGCTCAAACGAAGCCTCATCTGCCGTGAGATACAGATCGAAAATCTCGGCGAGCAGTACAGCGCCCTGCCGACGGCGCGCCTGCGGCCGGAGCCGGTGCCGTTGAACCTGAAGGTCGTCCTTATCGGCTCCCCGGTGATCTACCAGGCGCTGCTCACGATGGATGATGAGTTTCCCGAACTCTTCAAGGTCAAGGCGGACTTCGCGCCTGACATGGACTGGACTGATGAGCACGTGCGGAATTACGCCGCCTTCATCAGCCGCCACGTGCGCGATTCACACCTCCGTCACTTCGACCGCGGGGCCGTCGCGCGCGTCGTCGAACACGGCGCCAGGCTCCGAGAGGATCAGCGAAAGCTCTCGACCCGTCTGCTGGAAATCGCCAACATCGTGACCGAATCCAGCTACTGGGCCGAGCGATCGGGACACGATCCGGTCATGGCCTCCGACGTCGTCACCGCCATCCGCAAGCGAGTCTACCGGTCGAATCTGATCGAAGAGCGCATACACGAGATGATCGACAACGGCACGATCATGATCGACACCAGCGGAAGTCATGTAGGGCAGGTCAACGGCCTGGCGGTGCTCAATCTCGGCGACTACGAGTTCGGGCAGCCATCGCGCATCACGGCACGAGTCTCGCTGGGTCGCGGCAATATCGTCAGCGTCGAGCGCGAGATCGAGCTTTCCGGAGCCATCCACTCCAAAGGGGTAATGATCCTCAGCGGCTACCTGCGCGGCTCGTATGGCGAGCGTATGCCACTGGCCGTGTCGGCGACGATCACGTTCGAGCAATCGTACGGCGAGATAGACGGCGATTCCGCCTCCTCCACCGAGCTCTATGCCCTGTTGTCGGCCCTTTCCGGCCTGCCCCTCCCACAAGGCGTGGCGGTGACCGGGTCGGTAAACCAGTACGGCCAGGTGCAGGCGGTCGGCGGCGTTACCCACAAAATCGAGGGCTTCTTCGCGGTCTGCAAGGCCCACGGCCTGACGGGTGATCAGGGCGTCATGATCCCGGCGACGAACGTGGCGACCTTGATGCTTGACGACGAGGTCGTGCAGGCGGTGCAAGACGGGAAATTTTCGATCTGGCAGGTGTCGACCATCGATGAAGGCATCGAGTTGCTCAGCGGCGTCCCGGCCGGCGAGCGGTCGGAGGATGGGACCTACCCGGAGGGAACCGTTCATCGCCTGGTCGAAGACCGCCTGCGGCACTACGCTGACACGGCTCAATCCTTCGCGGCGACGCCGGACGGATCACACGACGACAACGCGGCTAAGCCGAAAGCCTGACGTCGTCGCTGACTGGTTGTCCGGCGCGATCGTCAGACATTCCGGGCCTCCCAGCGGAAGAAGCGGAGCGAGAGGAGCAGGCCCACGACCGTCGTGGCCGTCAGCATGAGGACCGCCTGCCAGACGCGCAGGATGGTGTCGCCGTGGATCATAATGTCGCGCAACCCGTTAGCGAGGTAGGAGAGTGGCAATGCGTTCGCGATCGGCCTGAGCCACGCCGGCGCGGAATCGATCGGGAAGAAGACGCCACCCAGGAAGAGCATGGGGAACGCCACCGCGTTGGAGAGGGTGGTCGACGTCTCCACGTTGCGCGAGATTCCACTGATCAGGAAGCCGATCGACAGGAACGCAAGCGAACCAAGCATCACCATGCCGAGCAGCGAGAAGAAATCGCCCGAGATCTGGATGTTGAACAGGAGTTTCCCGGTACCCAGAAGCAAGAGCGACTGGGCGACCGCGATGATGACCTGAGTCAGGATCCTCGCCAGGATGAACGAGGAGAGCGGGAACGGGGTCGCCTTTATTCGTCGCAGGATGCCGCGCTCACGGTAGATCACGAACGAGAAGGACAATCCGATCAGCCCGTTATTCATGATCGCCATCGCAAGCACGCCCGGCACCAGAAAGTCGATGTAGCGGACGTCGTGGGTCGCCACTCCCTGGGTCTGGATTGCCACGACCTGCGGCCCGCCAGCCAGCGCTTCATTGGCCTGAGTCAGGAACTGGGTTACGGCCGAAACGGCCAACTGCCCCTGCTGTGGGTTGGATTGGTCGTAATAGAGGTGGGCCGTGACTTTCGACGCTCCTTGTCCCGGTCCGAAGACGATAACGAGGCTGCGCTTGCCCTGATCGAGCAGCTTCAGCTCCGCGTCTTTTTCGCCGGTCGAGACCTTGAATCCGTCGCTTGTTTTCAATGTGTTTGTGATCTGTGTCGCAATCGGAGATACGTTTGCATCGACGACACCGATGCTCAACGAGACCGCATTGTCGTTCAGAAGGTACCCAAACAAGATCATGAACATGATCGGAAACGCCAGCAGCCAGAAGAGGGACTGCCGATTACGGACCATCATCTTGAGATTGGCGACGACCATCGCGCGAAAGGCGGTCACTCGCGGAACCTCCGCCCTGTGTGGTGTAGAAAGACATCCTCGAGCGTGGCGCCGCTTGTCGTGAGCATGTCGAACTTCACCGCATAGCGCGACGCGATCTGGAGTAAACGAGTCATGGTGTAGGGCACGTCAGTCGTGTGGATCGTCAGTCGCTCCTCATCCTGGTCTACCCCGGTTACGCCTCGAATGGTGCGAATCTGGTCGAGTGGGAGTGCCGGCCCGGTTGCCCGGACCCCAATGGTCGAGCCGAGATCAAGGCTTTCGATGAGGTTACGCGGCGTGTCACAGGTGATGATACGCCCTGAATCCATCACCGCGATCCGGTCGCAGAGCGTTTCAGCTTCCTCCATGTAGTGGGTGGTGAGGACGATCGTCTTGCCGCTCTTCCGAATCTCGGTGATGACATCCCAGAGATTTCGGCGCGCTTGCGGGTCGAGGCCGGTCGTCGGTTCGTCGAGAAAAATCACCATGGGGTCATTGACCAGCGCCAGGGCAATCGACAAGCGCTGCTGCTGGCCGCCCGAGAGGGTGTTCGCGTAGGCCCCAGCCTTGTCCTGCAACGCGACCGTTTCGATCAGTTCATCCACACGCTTGGGGGAACTGTCGGAATTGTAGAGCGAGGCGTAGAGGGCGACGATCTCACGTACGGAGAGGAAGTCGAAGAGCGAGGTAGTCTGAAGCTGGATGCCGATAAGACGCTTCACGATGACCGGGTCGCGTGCCGCGTTGATGCCGGCCACGGTGATCGTGCCGCCATCCGGATCGCGCAGGCCCTCAACCATCTCCAACAGCGTCGTCTTACCGGCTCCGTTGGGACCGAGAATCCCGAAAATCTCTTCAGCCTGCACTTCGAGATCGACCTGATTGACCGCGACGAAATCGCCGTATTTCTTGGTCAGTCCGCGAACGTCGATGATCGGAGTCTCGCAAAACGGGCGTGCCGCGATCGTTTGCGCGGAGAGACTGATGGGAATCCGTCTCAGAGCCTCGGAGCCGCCGGACCTCACCTGGTTCTTCACCCGAAAATCTCTCCGTTACCCCTGATCGCATGGCCGTGAACGTCGGAGCATAACCGGGCTGAGCTACTTCCGCCGCCGCGCATAATCCGATTGCCACTGCTGAACTTGGTCGAGCAGATCACGTAGGCCGCCGGACACCTCGTCCGGTCGCTCCGGCCGGATGCCCAAACGTCGCAGGATTCGTTCGACTCCGACGCTGAGCAACACAGCCAGACCGATGACGAGCCCCAGCCAGAGCAACATATGTCATCCTTCCGAGACGGCGTCAGGCCCGGCGGAAGTGTAACGGATTGGACGCTCGGCCGTTAACCTCACCGGAGAGTTCAACTACGCATGGTGCAATCGCTTGCCCGATGGTATCAATCACGAGGGTTGACTGGTTCGCCGCGGGTGAATCCGACATAATCAATGGCAGGTATGTGTCAACGTCGCGAACCGACCGTGCTCGCGACTCAGTACACGACGACAATCGATGCCGCGTCCTGTCCCGTTGTCAGCTAACGTTCAAAGGTGCCAATTCATGTCTTTAGGGGATATCTCGTTCATCGCCGCATTCGTCGTCTTCCCACTGGTGATCGTGGCCGGCAGTGTCGTCGCGCTCCGGACACTTGCCCGGCGCGAGCGGCGACCGCTGGCGCGCTTTAGCGCCAACAATCCCGTCGAATCGACACAGGAGCTGCCGATCGCTGAACGGGAAGAGCGGCGCGATTGGGCCGCCTCGGTGAAACCGACTCGTGGTCCTGCCTCCGAAGCCGAGGCAGCACAGTCTGCCACGCCAACCCAGACTTTCAAGGCGCCGACCTATCGCGGGCGCTCAACCGGAGTCGTGCGGCGCATCTCGTTTCAAGCCAGGAACATGTCCCGATCCGCGGAGCCCCCTCCGGCCGAGGATCCGGATCCACGGTAGGCGGACGGCGACCTGCTGCTCAGCACCGCATATCGTGGCGTGATCCGCGGCTACTTCCCGAGATCAAATGCTTGGTGGAGCGACCGCACCGCTCGCGGCAGATCGTCCATCGAGATCACACACGAGATGTTCAACTCGGATGACCCCTGCGCAATCGTGACGATGTTGATGAGCTCGTTCCCCAGCGTACTGAAGACGCCGCCGGCCACGCCGGGCGTGCCGCGCATACCCGCACCCACCACGGCGACCGCCGCCAGGTCCGGATTCACGGAGAGACTCAGCACCGTGCCTCGATAGAGCTCCAACTCCAGCTCAGACTCCAGTTCGCGCACCGCGCGAGATCCATCCGCCTGAGGCACGACGAAGCTCACGCTGTGTTGCGACGACGCCTGCGAGATCATGAACACGTTGATTCCCGCCCGGCCAATCGCGCCAAAAACACGCGCCGTCACGCTGGCGACCCCGAGAAACCCGCTCCCTTCGACCGAGATGACACTCACGTTCGGGATGGCCGTGATGGCCTTGACGGCACCATTCTGGGCCGGCTCCGGACCAATGCGCGTGCCCGGGTGATCCGGGTTGAACGTGTTCTTGATCCAGATCGGAATGCTCTCTATCGCGGCCGGCTGCATGGTGCGGGAATGGATGACCTTCGCTCCGAAATAGGCGAGCTCGGTCGCCTCACTGAAGGAAATTGCTGGTAGCGTGCGCGCATCCGGAACAAGTCGCGGGTCAGCCGTCATCACGCCGTCGACATCGGTCCAGATCCAGATTTCGTCTGCATGGATGGCGTTGCCGACAATCGAGGCGGAAAAATCGGAACCACCGCGACCAAGCGTCGTGGTCGCGCCCGACTCGCTTGCGCCAAAAAAGCCGGTCACGACCGGCAGCACGCCCGCGCGCAGCAGTGGGACAAGAACTTCACTCGCTCGTTCCCGTGTCTGGTCAAGCAGCGGGCTGGCACCGCCGAAGATGTCGTCGGTGACGATCACCTGGTCCGCGTCGACGCTGGTCGAGGGAATACCCCGCTCGTCGAGCACCGCGGCGACGACAGCCGCGCTCATGCGCTCGCCGAAGGACACAATCAGATCGCTCGACCTGGGAGACAGGTCGCGCAGCACGTGAACCGACTCGACCAAACGCCCGCAGCGTTCGATCAGATCCTCGATCGTCGACTGCACTCGGTCGCGTCGCGCCGCATCGAGGATCAGCTCCTCGATCACCGCCAGGTGACGTTCGCGCAGCTTCTGACGAAGAGCAGTTGCCGCATCGCGCTGCCCGGCAGCGGCGGCCGTCGACGAGTCCAGCAGGAGATTGGTTACGCCGCCCAAAGCAGAGACGACGGCCACTAACGAGTCCCCTTCGTCCCGCTGCCGGCGCAAAATGTCAGTTGTTTGATCGATCGCCGCGGCGGTTCCCACAGAGGTCCCGCCAAATTTCATTACTCGGAGCATTCCCGTTCCAACCACGTTCCGAACCCAATGATCCCCAACCGCAAGGTTGCTAAGAATACTCGACGATTGCGGACCGCGAAAAGGCGAGCCGGGAATAGGGAAACGGGCGAAATCGATAGCTATGGTAGAGTACATTCTTGCGGCATGTTGGGGTGCCGCAACGTATTTCGTGAAGGAGAAGCCATGCTTCACAAACTGGTGCTCGAATACTGTACCTCTTGAGGCTACCGGGAAAAAGCCACCAGTTCGGTGGATCAACTGCTCGGTCGTTACGACGCCTATATTTCGGAGGCCACGCTCAAGCCTTCCGACGGCGGCAGATTTGAAGTGAGCATTGATGGCGCAATCGTCTTCTCCAAACTCGAAGTCGATCGGTTCCCCGGTGACGAGGAACTGGTGAACATCGTAGGCAAGAAAATCGGCGCGGCTACCTAACCACGTCGTGACGAGAGCAACGCCGCCAGTGATGAGGGTAGTGAGCCAGCAGGGCTCATGCGGTGAGCAATTCACCGGATCATCGCCGGACGGCAGCACAGGTGGGCGCCGCGCCATCGCCGCAAAGACCGACGGGGCACGGCGCCCATTTCCTTGTCATAATTGAGATCACGTGACAATCGAGCCCGCCGGGAAACCGGTGAAGGCCTTCACTTCGACGCTACTATGCCTTGGTGGTGGCACGGCGCGGATTTCAGTCTCACGGATTAGTTAGAGTAGGAACAGGGTTGGAAGCGGCACGCATTCGTCCGGTCGTGGTCGCGCGAGTACACGAGGTAGCGCTCAAGGGGGGAAACCGGCGGCATTTCATGCGCGCGCTGACGGGAAACATCGCCTGGGCGTTGCGAGACGTGCGCTACCTTTCGATCAAGATCCGCACCGGCCGGATTCTGGTGACTATGGAAGATGCCGCCGACTGGCCGGTGGTACGGAAACGAATCGAACGCGTCTTCGGAATTCAGAACTTCTCACTCACGTTGGAGTCCGATACTCGTCTCGCATCGATGCGACAGGCAGCCGGCATGCTTCTCGACGCCCAGGGGCCGCCGGAGGGCACGTTTCGGGTGCGCGTCAAACGGCCGGACAAGTCATATCCGTTGACGTCGCCGGAGATCGAACGGGAGATCGGCGGATACATCCAGGACCGTACCCAAGCCGAGGTACAACTCAACAAACCGGATGTTACCTACCAGATCGAGGTCCTCCACGAGGGGGCATACATCACGTCCGGCGTTCTTCCCGGCCCGGGCGGGCTCCCGGTCGGCACCAGTGGCAACGTGGTCGCGCTGATCTCCGGGGGGTTCGACTCTCCGGTTGCCGCCTACCGCATGCTGAAGCGCGGCTGCTCAGTCACCCTGGTCCACTTTCATGCCTATCCGTTCGTGCGCTCGACGTCAATCGAAAAAGTCATCGAGATCGCCCGGAGACTTGGAGAAAGCCAACCGCCATTACGGCTTATCACCGTTCCGATCGGCGATCTGCAGCGGAGCATCGCCGTGGCGTGCGATCCGGACTTGCGTGTCGTCCTCTACCGGCGCCTCATGCTGCGCATTGCTGAAGCGATAGCGACCGAATACGGAGCGGGGGCACTCGTGACCGGCGAGAGTTTGGGGCAGGTCGCCTCGCAAACACTGGACAATATCCGCACGATCGAATCGGCCGTGGAGTTACCGGTCTTTCGACCGCTGATCGGCATGGACAAAATCGAGATCATCGAGCAGGCGCAGCAGATTGGTACCGAGACGATTTCGCGCACTCCGGACGACGACTGCTGCGCCGTTTTCGTCCCCCAGCACCCGGCGACGCACGCGTCGATCGAAGAAACGCTCGCGGCAGAGGCTCCACTCGATATGGCGGCGTTCGTCGCTCTGGCACTCGAGCGGTGCACGATTTTCGAGGGGGATCCGGCGAAGTGGAATGTGTTGACGGCGCTTCGCGTCGAGAGCGCGGCCAGCCCGGCGCTCCCGCCAGAAAACGACCTCATCGTTTCGCCAAAGGCTGCCCAAATGGGTATCATCTGAGCGAGATGCTGGTGCGGGCCTGGAGCCGGTCAACGATTCGACCGGCCGGATTGACGGCATCGAACGATCAGCTCGCGGGATGAAAGGTTTCCATGGAACCCTCGGATTCGAAGATCCCCCTATTCACCGCTGACGGAACGGATCCCGACAAAGAGCAGTCAGAGCCGTTCAAACGTGCTGGATGCACTGCTCTGACTGTCTTTGTGGTGCTGTTTCTGGTCATCTGTATCGTCTACTTCATCACCGGAGTCGCGGCGATGGGCGTGAACTTCTGGCAAGCGATGCGGTAGCTGCAACTCCGAGGTGGCAGAACGCCGCTCGTTCCCTCAATCGTCGTTGATCAGTCAGATCCCATCATTTTCCGGAACCAGGATCGTCGATTTCCGTCAGCCGTGATCTTGGCGGCCCGGGTCGAGTCGATCTCCGCTTCGAGCGCGGCCAGTCGCTGGCGCAAGGTATCCCGCTCCGTCATCAGGTCCGTAATCCGGTCGCCATCCCGCTTGACCTGGATTTCGCCAAGCCGTTCAACCTGCTGCTCGAGAGAGCGAATCTGATCGACGAAGGGCTGCAGCCACTGCGCCCCGTTGATCCAGGCGACGATCTGCCGGTCCTTCTCCTGACCCTGTTGCCGCAGGAAAGCGACTTCATCACGAAGATGAATCAACAGATCGGGAGTTGTCTCGAGCAACTGCGGTCGCGCCGCTGGTTCCTCGGTCTCGCCACTGCTCAGGTCCTCACTCGCGAAGGGACGTTCTGGCGCTTCTCCGGCTTCTTCGTGTTCGGCGCTGATCTCGTAATCATCGGCCGCTTCTTGCGCCTCCTCGGGCCCGTGCTCGACCGCGGGAGCCGCTGCTTCTTCGAGGACCTGGGCCTCTTCGGCATCGAGCGGTTCCAGCTGCTCTGCTCCGGGTTCGAGAGGCTCCTCGGTCGCGGCGGCCACGGGAACCTCTTCCAACACGGTCGCATCCGGGTAAGCAAGCTCGTCTTCGCGCGCCAGGTTTGGTTCCAGCGCTTCGCTCTCCTGCTCGGCGAGCGTTGATGTAGGCTCAAGCTCCTCCTGGGCCGTCTCTTCGCTGTCCGCGCCCGGCAGTGGTTCGTCGGCGTCCAGATGTGTCGCGACTAGTTCGGGTTCCGGCGCGAATCGCGTCATCTCGGCAACGATCGATTCGGCCCCTTCAATATCGGATGGCCCGGCGACGTCCGCCGCTGCCTCGTCAGCCGCGATCTCGATCACGTGGTCCGCGGGCTCGGAGTCCTCGCTCTCCACGTTCACGTCGTGACCGGCGTCTAAAGGAGCGCCTATCTCGACCTCCCCGTCGACATCCACCTGAGGTTCGTCGACCACCGCTTCAGGTCCCGCGGGCATTGGACCCGTTGTTTCGCCGATCAGATCCTCCGGCCCCGCAGCAAGGACGGGTTCCGCTGACCCCGCCATGTGTTCCAGAAGCGGTGCCGGCTCGTTCGCACCGAGCTCAGTCATGATGAACTGCTCGAGGATTGTCTCAGAGACCAGTTGATCGACGTGATTTGAAGATTCTTCGGCCGGCTCAGCGAAGGCTATGGGCTGTTCGCTAACCGTTTCGCTCCAGTAGTCTTCCGGCATGTCGCTGGTCGCGACAGCCGTCTCGTCAGTGGCGAACCCCGACCCGCTCACCAAGGCGTCATGAGCCGCAAGCTGCTCGGCCACGACCTCAGATTCGAGCGACTCATCGCCCGGTTCCTGGGCCACCAATTCTTGCGGTATCTCCTCCAGAACGGCCCCAAGGCCCGGTTCGGTCTCCTGTGCCACGAAGGCTGCCAGGTCGTCTTCGGACGGCACTTCGCGCGCTTCTTCGATTTCGACAGGCTCGCTCGCAGCAACTGGTTCAGGTTCAGCCATCGATGGCGTCGATTCGTCAACGTGAAGCTCGGGCTCGACCGCCATCTCATCGGCAACGAACGGCTGCTCCTCGACCGCGACCTGCGTCGAAGCGGCACGCTCGAGCTCCATGTCGGCGTCGCTTGGGACCTCCTCGAACGGGCTCGGCGGCGCTTCGGTCAGCATCGACGTTGCCGGAACCGCGGCGGAAGACGTGCCGTTCATCTCAGCAGAGCGTGACCGTGCCAGGTTGTCGAGCACGACATACCACCGGCCGTGCATGCGATAGGCCTGTAGTGACTTTCGGGCAATGCGACGACGGATGGAGTCGAGCGCCTGGGCCGACAGTTCGAGTCTTTGCGCGGCTGTGAGCGTGGTACGTGCCTGGCCATCTCGCTCGATTGACGCCGCTGTTTGACGGAGAATCTCTCGTCCTTGAACTGAGAGTTGCAGATCGCGAGGCTGCCCGATGAGATGGAGCGGCAGTCGCCAGTTGCGGTCGTCGGCGGCGGCACGCAACAGCTCAGCAAACTCCGCGGCAGACGCAGCACCACTCGCGCGCAAGTCCATCCCGAGGAGCGTAAGCGTCCCGACGATGAGATGCGAATCCTTCCCCGAAGCGGCCAGAACCTCGAGTCCCTCAAAGACCTCTCCGGGAGTGAGCATCCGAGAGGATTTCGCGCCGTGATCGTCGATCTCGACCGTTTGAATCTCGTCTTCATCACCAACCACGACGCCGATCGCCCAGACGTTATCGTCCCCGTCACGCCCGACGTAGGTGGCCCGGTTCTGAGGACGAAACGAGATTCCTATGAGGCCAAAGCGATCATCCTCCAAACTGATGCGGGATGGATCCATGGTGCTGTACCCTCACCCTTTCAACTACCTGAGGTCGGACGGCGACGGCTGTCAGGTACCGCTGACATCGGTCTCATGCGACACCGCGCGCGGCAGCACGGCGGTGAGAATCTCCTCCGGGTCGACGAGCTTCTGGCGACGGTCGAGTGGGTTTTCATAAACCTTGAATCGACCCTCTTTGACCAGACGCGCCATAGTCACTTTGCTGATACCGAGCTGTTCTCGGGCCTGTTTCAACGGAATGAGCCGCTGGCCGCCCAAGAGTGGGCTCCTTTCTTCAACATTGTTGACTTGAAGACAAGATATCATGTCCGTACGCATGAGTCAAGATAGGTATCAGTTAGCCGATCAGGTGACGACATGGGGCCGCAAGTCGGAGCGCCGCACGCCGGCCGGGGCCGGCGCGGCGAGCCGTCGACCTCCCGCCGCGCGATCACGCTTGCCTTTCGGGGAGAACCTCGCTATGGCAAATCAAAGCGTCGATGGAGCAGAGTAGACGGGATTGACGGAAGCGAGAGAGCCGCCGCGGGTGGAATGGTGGTTTCCGTCCCCGTCGAAGACCCTCCGGAGCGTGGGACAGAACGGCGTTTCGCGCTCAGTAAACCCCAACGGCTCGCCCCCGTTATCGGGTGCCGAGGCCGTCGCCCCGCCCGGGTGTGACGGCGAAATGCGGTGGCACCGCGAGCGCCTCCCTCGTCCGCATGGCGAGGAGGCGTCTGGTTTTCTCGCGGGAGGTGCCGCCGTGGAACGCGTATGAACCACGGAACTACCCATTCACGCCGGGAGCCAGGTTCGGCTCGCCGGATGGTTGCACCGGTTGCGCCAGCACGGCGCCATCAGCGTCGCGATCCTGCGCGATGGGCGTGGGACGGCCCAAATCGTTGTCGATGATGCGATGCTCAACCAACAACTCAGACCATTGCCCGCGGAGTCGGTACTCGTTGTCGAGGGGCACGCGGTGACGTCAACTCAGGCTCCAGGTGGAGTCGAGCTTCACGCGGAGCACATCCAGGTGCTGGCTGAACCGGAGGCGCCGCCACCGTTCGATCTCTTCCGGCCGGTGATCGCGGCACAACTGCCGACGATTCTCGATCACGCACCCGTGGCGCTTCGTCACTCACGACTGCGCAACCGATTCCGCCTTACCGCGGCCGCGCCGCGCGGATTTCGCGGGACATTGGACCGGATGGAATTCGTCGAAGTGTCGACGCCGAATTGGGCTTCGTCGAGGACCACACGACGGTGATGGCGCTTCGTGACGCGGGTGATCGCGGGTTTGCTGGAGTCAATGCGCGCTTTCGAAATAGTTGACATAACCGTTGCCAATTCAGATCTTGCCTCCCCGCCAACGACCATACCGTCGATTCACTTCTCCGAGGCGCTGGAGCTGATCGAACGGGATACCGGCGATGATCTCTCGCACGAGCTCGATCTCGCGCCGGGTCATGAGCGCTGGCTCGGCGACTGGGCCCAGCGCGAACACGGGTCAGAATTGCTGTTTGTGACCGGTGGTATCCGCTGGCCAAGCGGCCGTTCTAAACGCATCCGGATCCGGCACGACCGGCATACTCGAACAGCTTCGACCTGCTGTCTCGCGGCCTCGAGATCGTGACGGGCGGCCAACGCTTGCACCGCCACCAGGAGTACCTCGCGGCGCTCAGCCAGCGTGGGCTTGATCCCGAGCCATACCAGGGATATCTTGAGGCGTTCAAGCACTGGATGCCGCCACGTGGCGGTTTCGCGTTGGGCGTCGAGCGGTTGATCGCGCGGCTCTGCGGCGTCAGCAACGTGCGCGAAACGACGCTCTTCCCGCGCGACATGCATCGCCTGACGCCGTAACGGCCTGACGCGCGGTTCAGATAGTGGCTCAGTGGGCCGGGAGTTGCGATCCCGGCCCACGAATGATCGTCAAGTCGCCGAGGCGCGGCCAGATGCAGATCTATTGCGCATAAGATAGCTTATGCGCAAAGCACGTGAGTTCCCTAATCTGATGCGGAAATTGACAGGCGTACCGGGTATTTGGTCACTATTTGGTCACAGGAGGCTCTGAGGGTTCAACCACGGTACCGGTGTGGCGGAATGTTCAACTGTGCTCGATATTTCGCGACCGTTCTACGAGCCACCGGGAATCCCCGTATAGACAACAAGTCCGCAAGTTGTTGATCGCTGAGTGATTCCGTTTCCTCTTCGACGAGTTCGCGCAGAATGTCCTTCACATCATGCGCCGCTCCGAAGAAATCTGGCATCGGACAGAGGCGTCCGTCTGGCAATCGCGCGATCTTATCAAGGACTGCACGACTCACCGTCGACACATGCAACTCCAACTCGCTCGCAACTTGCAGTCGTGTCAGTGGAACCAGGTGACGTACCCCATGACGCAGGAATGCCTCCTGATGTCGAACGATCGTGTCCGAGACACGCTGCAGAGTCTGCTCCCGCTGTTTGAGGTTGCGAAGAAACATTCGGGCTCGCAACAGGTGTTCGTCCACGTGCCTTTTCTCCGCAGCGCCGAGCGACTCTGGCTGTCGGGCCAACCTTGCGTATGTCGGACTGATTCGCAGCCATCGTTTCGACGCGGTAAGGACCTCCACGCGAAAGGCGCCGTCTATTTCGTCGATAACCAGGTCCGGCATGAAATATCCCGCTGAACCATTCACGGGATCACCAATTCCCGAAAACGGATACGGCGAGAGCGCTCCTCGACAAATTGATGGACTGCCTCAACATCGGCGGTTCTAATTCCCAACCGCCGAGAAATGACATAGTCCCGATGGGCACCAAACTCTTCCAGATAGTCGCTGACGATCGTATGAGCATGCGGGCACCTGATGCCTTGATCGGCGAGCGTGTCGATCTGAAGCAGCAGGTATTCGCGGAGGTCGCGACATGCTGTTCCGAGCGGGCCAAGTTCACGAAGCAGCGCGAGCGCTGAATTGGCGCATGCTGCTTCGATGCCCAATGAGACAGAGAGTTCTTCCGGATCCTCGAGTAGATAACCGCGCCCGTCAGACTACCAACCAGCATCTCCGCGATCGCATGCTCGCTGGAGGGCAAACTCGCCATCATGTCGACCAGAACTACGTCCACAAAGCGCTGCGGCGAGGCAACGGTCAACGTGAAATCAAGCGTGTCGGGCGGATATTCCCAGGCACCTTTGTTTTCCGCGCACGCAGGGCAAACCACACTGAAGACCGGTCCACCACATCGATCGCAGCGACGTGACTCCACTACCTCCTCGAGCGCCGGATTGCTCGCCAACTCCTCTTGAACCGCCAACGAAAGCTGAAAGCTCGGCAGCGCCAACAAACGGGCCAGATTCAGCAAGGCAGAACTGGCGTGCAGTTCCGTTCGAGTGCCTGGCGACATCGACATTCTTGGCATCGTACCAGCCTCCAGACTGAACACCGCGACACGATCGATAGTTTGACGCCTGATTCCACTTCTTCGATTCTATACCGACTTATGTTGCGTGCCACCACATTGTTGGTGTGTCGCAACTGTTCGAATTCCACCGAACGTTGGTTCGCTCCGGCGCTCGTGCTGGCGAAGCAGTTTTCGCCCAATCGAATTCATCGTGTTCTTTCACCGGCTCAACCCGTCATTGATCCAGTGCCAAAGCGCACATTCTCATCAGACTGGCAATGATTTGCCTTATGCCCCTGCGCAATTGGCATAGTCTTCGCACCCTAGATCAAGTAGACGACGTCACTTAGGCGTTGCTTATCGATCTACCTACAGGAGGGCGTGATGCACGATCTTGATCGGACGCAGGCGGAGTACTGGGGCGAAACCGGTGAGTACGAACTCAGTGATGAAGAGTTCGGATATGATGGCGAGTTTGGCTATGACGGAGAGTACGGTAATGGCGTTTTCAGCGAGGCGGAGGAGATGGAACTCGCTGCCGAATTATTGGACGTCAACAGTGACGAGGAACTCGATCAGTTCCTTGGCAATTTGTTCAAGAAAGCAACCCGGGCTGTAGGTCGTGCGGTCAAATCGCCGATTGGGCGCCAACTCATGGGGACGATCAGAGGTTTGGCCAAGAGCGCGTTGCCTATGGTCGGTACTGCGATAGGCGGGCCGCTTGGAGGTCAAATCGCTGGTACTGCTGGTTCGATGCTCGGACTCGAGTTGGAGGGCCTCAGCCCTGAAGACCAGGAGTTCGAGGTGGCACGCCAGATCGTTCGCCTTGGTGGGGAAGCCGTCAAGCAGGCGGCAGCTGCTCTCCCAACGGCATCTCCACGGTCAACCGCACAGGCGGCAATGGTTGCGGCAGCACAGAAACATGCCCCGAGTCTTATAGGAGCGTCGCTGGCAGGCGGCCAACTCGCTTCGATGAATGGCCGCAGTTCGGCCTTTCCATCCAGTCGTCAACGGTCTGGCCGGTGGGTTCGACGCGGAAACCGCATCATCCTTTACGGAGCGTAGGTGTGGACTCGGGCAGCATCGCGCGACAGTTCTTAGAGCAGGAAGCACGAGCGCTTCTGACTCGCCTCGGGCGGATCGAGTCATTCGCCCTTCACGAGACGATGGTGCCCGCAGCCTCACTTTCGCTCGAAGCCCAGACCGCGATCGACCAGAGGATGCGAAGGGGCGAACGGATTTTACGATACCAGGTCAATGAGTTCATCCGCTGGCTTGATAGTGCTGAGGCGCACAACACCGCGCCGGATGCGCTGCAGCGACGGTACACGTTCCTCGGAACTCCGGTTTCTGTCGGTGCTATCGCAGTTCGACATCTTCACCGAAGTCGTAACCCAGCGGAGCGAACACAGCACCGGTGTCTGGCTTGCAGGGCTCGATGTCGTCGCTATGGACGCACTTCAGCTACCTGGCAACTTCTTCACTCCGCCGCCAGTTGCCTGCCTTCTGGCGCGCGGAATTGGCGCGGCGATCAGGCGTGCTCGCACCCGCCTTCCTGGAGGTGCCGAGAATCCTGTGGCCATTGTCCGGATCCCGCGAGAGCGGATGATCGGCAGCGGAATTGCCTCGTCGCTGTTCCACGAGGTCGGGCACCAGGGCTCTGCGCTCCTCGGGCTAAGGGCTTCGATTACTCCTGTCCTCACTGACATGCAGCAAGAAGCCGGAAAAATGTCAGACATCTGGAGGTACTGGAAACGATGGATCAATGAGATCCTCGCGGACCTCTGGGCAGTCAGCCCGGCTCGGCATCACCGCGACCCTCGGGCTGGTTGGTGTTGTCAGCCTGCCGCGATACTTCGTCTTCCATCTCAACGTCGACGATCCGCATCCAGTGCCATGGATTCGGGTCAGGCTGAGTTGCGCTCTCGGCGCGGCACTCTATCCCGACCCCCAATGGAACATGTTGGAGAGAATTTGGGAATCCTTCTACCCGTTGTCGTCCGTTTCTGAGGATCAGCGACGGACGATCGAGTTGATGGATTCGACCATCCCGACGTTCGTCACGACGTTGCTTCAGCGCACCAGCCAACATCACTCCGTGGTCGTTCGCTGGCCGAAGCGCTCTCCAGCCCGGAACGTAGCCCGTCAGAGCTTCGCGTTGCATACCGAATCTGGATGGCCGACAGGATGCGGTTGAGGACAGCCGAGCCAGGGGTGGTTTTCGCCGCGATCGGTCAGGCCCGCGCCGACGGATTACTCAGCCCAGAGGCTGAAAGCGTTCTGCTCGGCAAACTCCTCACCGACTGGTCTTTGCATGCCACGCTCGATCGTTCGGAGATCTGTAGCGTCCAGTCTAACAACAGGCGAACTAACGTTCTCGTGCATGTCGATCGTTGAGCACCCAAGGAATCACCAAGGAGAACACGATGGCTGAGATACGCATCTTTGTTGACAAAGAGGAAGTGTCCGAACTCTTCCTAAACGAAACCGTTCGGTTGAGAGTTGATCCCGACGGTGAGGGACATTACGAATATAATTGGGTAGTTGACACCGGTCAACTATTCCCGTTCGAAGGGACCGCGTCGACAACGACAGCGACAACGCGGTCCCGAGAAATATTTTGGCATGCATCTGCAGTCGATAAAGACGGGCGCTTCTGTACGGTTAAAGGTAAGCATCGATTCTGATGGATCTACAGAAGTTGATTCAGGCGGAAACTAAGGTCTTCCTCAAGCCCGGGCTCTCGACAGAGCTCAAATCGTTAGGCGGTCTGACTCAGCGATCAGCGCTCGGTGCAGGCGAACGCCCGATTGATGTCGATGTCACACTGCGACGACCATCAAACAACTTGACATCTGACATTGCACTTTGGGCCGCGATCCGGCAGACCAACAAAGCGCTCTCATTCGATCGATATAGTGCTACGATGAATTGGGTCCTCTGCGGGGCCCGATTACCGGAGAGATTCTGCTCAGTCTGAACAGATGAAATCACTCCGACATCGCCGTTTTCTCCCATTCAACGACACCGACGCGTACCGTTTCCTCAAGGTCGCCACAGAGGCGTTTCTTCTATCCCATACAGGCGTCCCGCTCGATCCGCGCGCAAACGACCGTGGTTCGGTCGGAATGCACTTCGACCAAGACATCGTCGACGAAGTCGTTGGTCGCCTCAACGCCCACGGACAGATTGCCGACCGAGCGGATCTCGAGCGCCTACTTCAAGACTATCTTGTTGCGGTCGAAGGGATCGACACAGAGGTTCTGCCATACCTCGCGGCAGTCCAACGAAGATTGCGAGACGTTGGGGTTGGGAGCCGCATTATCCAAGAGCTGACTGAACAGGTAATACTCTCCATTAGCAGCGACGGGACGGGCCAGGGAGAAATTACGAGCGATGTCGGGCTCTCAGTTGAGCCTGTGACGGGTGTACTAACATCAGTTGAGAAGACCGACTTTCCAGAGGGATGCTATACCATCCTCGACGATAAGCTAACCTCTCCACTGCTGATCGAGTTGATCTGGTCGTACTGGCACGAAGAAGGAATGCTGGTCCAGGCGATGAACACGATCGGCCGTCGCTTCCAAAACATCCGGACACCTGGATCAACCGATCCTCTGGCGAACCTCGAGGTCGGTCCGCTACGTCCGCTCAATAATCTGCTGTGGGGCTTCGTTCAGGACGAGCAGCATCGTCTCACCCTGCGACGCCGGGCATACGAGTATGATCACGAGTACGGAATCTCTCTCGTTGGCAAGGCAGTGCCCGACCTCAATCCGGCCGATAGCAGAACGAAGTTCCTTGAGGCGTTTCACGTTCTGCTCTACCTCTGTCACGTCTTCTATCAGCAGGACGACGAGACAACGGTGGTCGCTGACGGATTTCCTATTCTGAATGGACTCAAGGAGGTTCACCTTCTCCTCACCCAGGGGGCCCACAATCAGTTCGGCGATCTCCCGTCAACGTCGCGACAGGAGATGCTGATGCAACAGTGGTTGCTGGCACGCCCTGAGTTTCGCGAGTTCCTGCCTTCCAGAACGATGGTCGCCTATCCAGAAGATTGGATGGATCGCGTCGATACGATGAAGGCGCTTCAGGGCTGGACCAACACGTCGGTAATCCACTTTCACAACCTGGCGGAATACGGCGAGCAAATTCTTCTGTCAATTCGCTACGGAAACTGGAGCAAGGTTTCCGATTCGAACTCCGCGGCAAATTGGGCACGCTTCTGGCGGCAAGAGATCCAGGGTTATGTCCATGCATACCGGGCCACGACTGGTGTCGAGCTCACGGCGGAGGTCACAAACGCAGCCTCTGCTAGAGCGCGCGACGTCGCGCCATCGATTCATCTTCAACGCAAGCTGACGGAACAGCACGGCGGGATAGTCAGTCCGAATGGGACTGCCACCGCAGTTGGAGCACAGTCGACGAACGGCCGTAAGCGTCCGCAGCGATCGACGCTAACACAATGATCGGCCACGGCCATCTCGTTGTTTCCGAACGAGAGCAGAGTCTCGACTTCACCTCGTCGCTCTACCTCGGGATGCAACACTCGCGTTCGTCGAGCCGTGGGTGAGCTTCAGCACCGGCCGGCCCGCGGCTCTCGAGGAACCGGCAGACGGGCCCAGACTTGCTCAGACCATCGCGGAGCTTCAGGGCTGCCAGGCGGCAGCCCTCGGAGCCTCGACACTGCACCTGTTCTGGGACTATTTCGGCACCCTCGACCCGTACCGGGACGCGATCTTCCTGGATGCGGGAGCCTATCCGATCGCGCGCTGGGGCGTTGAGCGTGGCGCGGGACGCGGGATGCCCGTCCACTCCTTCGCTCACTTCGATTCCGAAGACTTGGCCCGGCAGATTCGGCGATTCTTCTCTGAAAATCGTCGGAGGCCGGTGCTGGTCGTCACTGACGGATTCTGTCCCGGATGTGGGAGACCGGCACCCATCGCGGAGTATTTGGCGATCGCGCGCCATTTCCGCGGACGGGTCTTGATTGACGACAGTCAGGCTTTGGGCATTCTCGGCAGGAATCCGACGCCCAACTCTCCCTATGGAGAAGGTGGTGGTGGATCACTTCGCTGGCAAGCTGTATCTGGTGACGACACTCTTTGCATCAGTTCACTTGCCAAAGGCTTCGGTGTCCCAATTGCCGTGATGGCCGGAAGCGAGGCGGCAGTGAACGAATTCGTTGAACGGAGCGATACGCGAGTTCACTGTAGTCCGCCATCCAACGCGACAATTCGAGCCGCCGCGCATGCCATGAGTCTCAATAGACACGTGGGAGATTCGCTGCGCCAGAGGCTGTGGGAACTCGTAAAGTACTTCCGCCATCGCCTGCGCGAAAACGGAGTCGCGGTAACCGGGGGAATCTTTCCGGTCCAGACGTTTCGGCCGACGCCGGATCTGGCGCCGCGCCGACTGTACCGACATCTGCTTCGAGTTGGAATCCGCACCTTCCTACGGCGTGATCACGGAGGTCACGGGCCTCTCGTGTCGCTGGTGATCACGACGCGCCACAGCCTTGCCGATCTCGAACGACTCGTTTGGGCGGTTTCGACGGTATCGACCCCTCAACTCGCTTCGTTATAGGAATGGAGAGTTTGACATGATCAACGTCAACAATCAGCGATGGGTAGGACTCTCTCCTCCGCGTTCAACACCTTCCGGGAATTGGAGCGAGGCCGAGGCGGGAGCCCGCTTTTCGGATCGCCGGCAGCGATCGTCGACAAGGTATGGAGCGTCGAATGCTACGACGCGCTTCGACACGGGTCGCGGCACATTTCGTAGTCCATCTCGTGGAGTTGGCCTGCAACCTGGCCGCCGCACACTTCCTCGCCGACCGCGACGTGGACGTCGACCAGTGTTCACCGGACCCATACCGGACACCAGGGTTGACGGGCGGATTCCGGGTAATGCCCGTTCAACCGAATACGCACGTTGGGTCCAACACGCTTTGAACACCGTCCTCAATGCCCGCCTGCCGATCGACGGTGTAATCGGAGAAAACACGAGGGCGGCGATCCGAGAATTTCAAAACCAGCAGAAGCTTCCTGTCGACGGGATCATGGGGCCTGACACTGAACGCGCCCTGAGTGACAGGGTGCGGCGAGCGACAACTGCCAGTCAAGGTGAGATTGGGGCTCGTCCCATATCGTTTGTCCCATTTGACCGTGAGTTGGGGACGACGCAGCGCCGAATCGACCGGTCTAGCGGGGATTACATTCGTTGGTTACAACGAGCACTCAATCTGGTGCTCGGTGCTCGGCTCACCGTCGACGGTATTTTCGGACCGCTGACTCGGAGCGCGGTTCGGTCGTTCCAACGTCAATCCGGGCTGTTGGTTGATGGCACCGTCGGACCTCAGACGGAAATGGTTCTGATTCACGCAGGCGCTGCTGGGCCGCCGACTTCAGTTACGGTGCGGCCATCGGTACCAACAGCCCCGGATCTAACGTCAGGATCGACCGCGGACCTCCGCAATCGGATCGCAAGATTGGCGACGCAAGAGTGGCGGCGATGGAGTCAGGGAAGGACCAAAGAGTCTGACCCTGTGATGCGTAGTACTCTTGCTGACTATTGGCAGAATGGCACTGGCACTCACTTCAATGAACCTGGTTGGTGGTCGAAATATCCGTGGAGTGCCGCGTTTATTTCGTGGATCTTGCGCCGCGCCGGGACTGGCAACGCATTTCGTTACTCACCCGCCCACGCGAACTACATCATTGCCGCCAAGCAGAATCGGCTCCGTTCGAATACCAATCCAGTCAAGGCTTATCGAGTTGCAGAAGTTGCGCCGCAGGTTGGTGATCTCGTGTGTCAGAGCCGAGCAAACAGTGGGGCGACCTATGACAACATCCAACCTGGGATGGCGACACACTGTGACATCGTAACGGCGGTACGACCTGGTGAAATTCAGACGATCGGCGGCAACGTCAGTAACTCAGTGACGTTGAGAAAGGTGCCAACAGACGGTCAGGGGCGGATCATACGTCCCGGGTACTTCGCTGTGATCCAAGTCGGAGGTCAGCTCAAGTAAGCAGTGGAGCAGAGCGCAGCTTCGAAGGGTAGATTCAATCACCGATCGAATTCGAATCCTGTAAGGGCATGCTGCCCGTTGGAGCCTCGCGAAACGAGAAGCGGTTATGATCATCGATTGTCACTGCCATTTTGGAAAGGGTGATGGACTGACGGGGCCATGGGACACCAATGCGCCGCTTGGAAACTATGTGGAACGCGCGGACCGTGCTGGCATCGCTCGAACAGTTCTGTTTCCCCCGTTCCACTCTGATTACAGCGTCGCCAACCGTGCCGTAGCCGAGGTTGTCGCCAGAAACCCACGACGCTTCTACGGCTTCGCGTTCATTCACCCGGTTCATGATCGTGGCAGAGTGAGGTCGCTCGTGCGAACAGCGGTCGTCGACTACGGCTTCCGTGGAATCAAAGTGCACCAGCATGACGCACAAATCTCTCGAGAGATTTGTGATGCCGCTCGAGCTTTTCGTATCCCGATACTTTACGACGTTATGGGTGAGATCTCGGTGGTGGATCTCATCGCGACTGAATACCCTGACGTGGGTTTCATCATCCCTCATTTGGGCAGCTTCGCGGATGACTGGAAGGCCCAAAAGGCCATGATTCGACCGCTTGAGCGTTATCCCAACGTCTACACGGACACTTCGGCAGTTCGTCGGTTCGAATTGCTACAGGAGGCCAAGTTCAGAGCAGGCGCGAACAAGATTCTGTTCGGGACCGACGGGCCGTGGCTGCATCCCGGTGTTGAATTGGCCAAAGTATATGCACTCGAGTTATCCGCAGAAGAGTTGAACCAGGTTCTTGGAGGCAATCTGTTGCGCCTCATCGCGCGACGTAGCAAGCTGCATTTGAGGACCCGCTCCTCTCTCATGAGAGCGTCTGCCCGTGCACTCCAATACCAGACAATGTCTCCCTGAGATCGACTACTGCGTCGAACGGTGTCCTTTGGCACGGCGCAACTGTAGGGCACGATCTGTCACCCCAAGTCGTCTCGCGGCTCGCTGAAGGTTACCGTCCTCGTCCACTGTGGCCACCTGAATTGCGGTATCTTCCGCGATTCGGCGAATGTCCTTGAGCCCTGCGCCCAATATCAGTGCACGCCGAATGGCGTGTTCAAATGAGGCATCTCGCCAATTGACTGGCTCGTCATCGGGACGCAGACGCTCTTCTTCAGGTAGATCTCCGACGGTGATCGGACCAGGTCCGACATGTCGGTGGAGAATTCGTGACGTCAGTTGCTTGAGATCGCGAACGTTGCCGGGATAATTTCGCCGAAGCAGGTAACTCTGCACCTCGTCGCTCAGTTCTGGTGGTTCGGTCTCGGGTCGCTGAAGATGCATGAAATGTCTCACTAGCGGTACGATGTCCTCAACCCGTTCGCGCAGCGTCGGCAGGCGACACACCCAGCCGGCGATACGGTAGTACAGATCTCGGCGAAACTCGCTTCGTTCGCCATCGGTAAGATCACGGTTTGTCGCACACACGAGCCTGAAGTCGGCGTGCCGCCACGTGTTACTCCCGACCCGCTTATAGGTATGTTCCTGAGCAACTCTGAGGAGTTGAGGCTGTAATGCTGGCGGCAATTCGCCCACTTCGTCGAGGAACAGTGTCCCGCCATCAGCAAGACCGACCGCGCCGTCGCGGGGAGCGATAGCTCCTGTGAAGGCACCGCGTTCATGTCCGAAGAGTTCGCTACCAGAGAGTTCAGGAACGATTGTGGTGCAATCGACGAGCACAAGATCCTGTCTGTCCGATCGCGCGTCGAGTGCGTGAATCACGCGGGCTACTTCCTCCTTGCCGGTGCCAGTTTCGCCAATGAGCAGCACCGATGCGTCAGTAAAGTGCGCGACCTCAATGACTTCGCGCAGTGTCCTGGTCCAGACCAAGCTTTGCCCGACAAGACTGTTCCGTACAACGGGTAGTTCGAGCATGTCCTCGATCGCCTGCCAGCGCCCGAGTCGCGCTACGATCGCTTCAAGAGGATCGTCTATGTCCTGCCAGACGAGCACCTCTGAGGCGCCAGCGTGCAACAGATGCCATGATGCATCGTTGACCAGCACGGACCGGCTAGTGGCGACAACCAGCAATCTGCGTTGTCCCTGACAGGAGAATTCAGAAACAAACTCGTAGACTGCGCGATCGGGGGGAACTGCCTGGATCAACAGGCCGGTATCAGGAGGCGCTTCCTGGTCGAAAGACACCAGTCGCACACCTCGGCTCGCAAGCAATTCGAGGGTGGTCAAAGAGGGATCTGCATCATCGCAACCGATACGGTGGAGCCAGACAGTTGTGTCCATGCCCCTCCCGCCCTTGGCGATCAGAACGGAGCGTGAAGGCCAACCTCACGATGACGCTTTTTTGTCAGCATGTCAACGGGCTAATTTGGCTAGACTGCATGACGACCATATTTGGTTGCTAGCGATCCGTGTTCATTGTCAGGTGGAAGAACCTCACCGCCATTCTCCGTAAACCCTGTCGCTGCGGGACTGGGCAACATCAGACAGTATCGCAGCGAATTGCTCGGCGACCTCGCGCTCAGTCCCCGGCAGGACGTGCGCGTAGACGTTGAGCGTGGTCATGGCGCTCGAATGCCCAAGCCGCTGCTGTACGACGTGTACTGGCGTACCGGCCGTTAGCAACATCGTTGCGTGACAGTGCCGGAGTCCGTGCGGCGTCAGATGTGGCAGGCCAAGCCGCTGGACATAGCGCTCCATGGTGGCTTCGACGGTACGTGGCGCAACCGAATCGCCGTTACCACGGTCAAACACGACTCCGCGTTCATCCCAGTTAGCGCCGAGTCCTGCGCGTCGCTGCTCCTGTTCTCGCATGTGAGTCCGAAGGACGTCAATCGTTCGGGCATCGAGAGCCAGACGACGACGACCAGCAGCCGTCTTTGACTTCCCGACGAACAGCCGGCCCATGTCGAGAGTTATGTCGCCCCATTTGAGCGCAGTCAGTTCTGACAACCGCAGCCCCGTATGTGCCGCGGTCCAGAACAGGGGGAACAACCAGTGATCTTGCACACCGTCGAGGAACACCATAAGTTCAGCCGGTGTCCAGACCTTCGGGGCGCTCGGCTCCGACTGCTCAGGATGCACGATAGTCAGACCGTCCGCTACGTTCCGCGCCACCAGCCCCTCACGGACCGCGAGGGACAACGTACCGCTTACGACGGCCTGCACTTGCACTGTGTAGCTGCTTTCGCGAACACTATTGTATAGGTCCTGCACGTGCCGACCGTTCAGTTTGCCGAGTTGGATGGCACCGATCTTCGGGTTGATGATCCGCCGTGCCACACCCTCATATGACTTCAACGTGTTCGGAGCGAGGTTCGCGGTTTCGAGCCAATGCCCGATCAGCTTCGCCACTGGATCCTTGCTGGGTTCCACCACGTCACCCACGTCGATCTTGACGAGTGTGTGACGCTCCCATTGCTCCGCTTCATCCTTGGTTCGGAACGTCCTTTTGATTTGTCTACGTCGACCTGTGACCGGGTCAGGGCTGTCGTCGATGATGGCGACCCATCGAAGGCCGGTTTTCCCTACCCTCTTCTTGACGCTCACTCGCGGCTCCTTTGCTAGAATCATGTCACTCCCAGCGTGGCCCTACCGCGCTGGGGGACTGCCGCGCCGCCTAGGATTCTTCTAGGCGGCGTCTTTTCCCTCCGTACGCTCATCGAGAAACGCCGTGAGGTCCGACGCCTTGATGCGATACCCGGCCTTGCGTCCGAGCATCACCGCTGGAAGTTCACCATTCCGTATCCATCGTCGTACTGTTTGCTCGTGCACTTGGAGCATGTCGACGATCTCCGCGATCGTGTACCAGCGCTCATCCACCATGCGGACCACCTCCATTGTCTTCTGATTATAACAGAGTAATATACAGATTCAAGACGATACAGACATTCACAGCACGTGTCACTGATGATAAGATATGCTCAGTAAGGGGATGGCAGTCCCCCAGTAGTTCGGTAGGGTTATACGAAGGGAGTCACCACGATGGTTCTGGATAGTGCGGTCGACAAGGACCTGGAACGAGCGGCGCACCGGGCATACGTTCGGAACATCAGCGCCAAACTGGTCAGGGGCCAGCACGTCAACCATGACGGAACCGAATTCTTCGACGTCGCGTCTTTCACCACGGCCGGCCTGATGCACCGCGTTCGCCTCGACTACACAGCGAACGGCATCAACGCCTCGTGCGATTGCACGGCCGGGCAGCACGGCAAGATCTGCCAGCACGTCGCCGTCGCACTTCAGGCGAGCGAAGCGCTGACCGAGCCGGAACCTGAGCCGACAAAATGGTACGGTGAGTCAGCTTCTCAGTGGTTGCGCAGCCGTCTGGGAGGTGCCTGATGGGTTTCGATAATCAGGTCGAAATCTGCCGCAAGCAAGGCTTGCCCGATGTCGAGCGGGCCTTCGTGCAATGGGCCCATCACTGCGGCCGTCGATCGCTTCGTCTACGGCACGCAGCCGCGTTTTATCTGTGTTCACGACTACGGTGAGGGCAGTCAGGAACTCGAAATGCACGAGGGCGACATGACCAGTGCGCTGCTTGCTCCGGCCAGTTTCGCGGCCGTCGTCGCCGACCTCTGCGGCGTTTTGAAGGCCTCAGTGCCGAACGACGTCGAGCGGGCACTCTCAGGAGAACACGTACAGTACTCGGCCCACGACGGATTGATCCGGGATCAATAAAGACCTCGTCCAGAGCAGCATCGCGCACTTGCGCGAGATGTTCGTGTTGCGAATCGATTCTCAGACTTTGGACGCGAACGTCGATTCCACAGCTTCCAGCTCTTTCAGATCCTGAGTGAAATCAAAGACCATTTGAATCGGTGTGCCAGGGTTCGTGTTTTCATTGTAGCTATCCACATCGACCTTGAGCTGACGACAATCCCCTACATTTGCTGACGTCGCTGCTGAAAAGCGATTCGCATGAACTGAGGTTCAGCTGTTCGAACGTCTGCCCAAAGAACTTGTTGCTCGTGGTCACGCACGACTCGCGCAGCGTGCTTGGCCCGAACAAGCCGCCCTTGTCTATCAAGGTAATACTCTTCTCGCATGGCACGCGAGATTTGCTCTGCGCACTGTCTGACCAGATTATCTTGGTATGGCTTCCAAAGACCTTGGTCAACTGCCCAGGCAGCGATGTCACGTGAACTTGCAGGTAGCGAATGCCCAGATTCTATATATGCACTCACGATGGATCTAAGGTAGTCATTTTGAGTTGGTCCGGGCATTTTTGGTACTCCCTGCAAATGAACTGCTTTAGTACAGTGGTGGGAAGGCGTTTCCCCAACCATCAGTGGTCGCCGCAGCCGTGACTACGTCACGGACCGGAACCATCATCTTGCGAAAACTCGCATAACCAATTTCCTGCCGGTACTGCAACTGCCCAACAACAATTGCCGGATGCACCTCGAGAGTCTTTGCAAAGCCCTCAATCTTTTTGGCGGAGTAGAGTGGTCCAACACGACTGATGAAGTCGTCCAATCTGTCTGGCGGTACTAGGTAATTACCGGCAAAATCGTCAGCTTCGCGTTCCTGACCGGTTCTATCTTCACTACCATGAGATCCAACGAGGTCAACATCAATGCTGGTCGACAACCCCCCTTGCTTGACGTGACCAAGTTCGTGCATCAATACAAACCAAAAATTGTCAATGCGATCGTAACGAAGTGACATGGCGACAACCGGATGCTTGTCTAGCCAAAAACAAGCTCCATCAATGCGACTTCCAAGAAACGGCTGTACAACCACGAATATAATGCCCGCCTCGCTAAGAATCCTAGGAACATGTCTTAGTTCCTGGGGCTGATGACGAACTAGACGAAGCTTGGAAAGTGCGTCCTCAAGCCCACGAGGTGAATAGGACCTTACATCGACTGCTCTCGCGATTTTCTTTGCTCGCATCAGCCATACGAGCTGAGACTCGGTCAAGTTCTCGTCGTATGATGTTGATTTTCGAGCGGCGTGCGGCAACATTCCCGGCTCATCGTCGATACTAGGTATTTCTAAGAATCGGCAAAGCTGCTCTTCTAGAACCGACACATCATCACTACCATCTATCCAGCCCCTTCGAATCATGTCCTTAATCGGAGCTTTTGAATAGAGCTTCGCACGTCGCGCGATTCCATCGTTTCCGCTGTCATCTACTTTCGACAACTGATATGCAGCATCCAAGTTCAACCAGAGTTCCGCAGTGGTGCCAAACGCAGCACCCAGTCCTGTGGCTGTCTCCGGTGAAACTCCACGTTTTCCGGAAACAATCTCGCTAATCGTCTCCCACCGGGCGCTCCATGATCTCCGCGAGATCAGCTTGAGTCCACCCACGTGCTTCAAGTTCATCTCGGATCAATTCTCCCGGCGGAAAGCTAATTACTGACTTACGCTTCGACATTTTGCTTGCCTCAGATCCTAGTGATAGTTCTCAATCCCAATGACGCAGACTAGTTTAGATTTGTCGTTCTCAGTGATCTCTATAATGAGTCTCATTTGATCGTTTAGTCTCATCGACCGTTGATGCTGACGGTCTCCCTTAAGCTTCTCGTAGTGCAACGACTTTAGGGCGTAGAAATCGCGTTCGTCTGGGGCGTTGCGGATGATGTGAAGGCGTCTTCGATATGCCTTCACAATTCCAAGCTGATAGCCCATCGTGAACGTTTCGTCCACCTCAAGTCTGTCGAGGTCGTCGTCAGAAAAAGTCACGTCCATCGGGTTTAGCATACCCCTCTATGGAACCTCTGTCAATTACTAGATTCCGGAACTCAGAATATCTCTACGCACAATTCGTACTCCGACTCAGCCAGGAAGTCAAATGAGACGGCCTCGTTCAATTCATGAAATGGTCGATATTGGATCAGGTCGACCGCGGAAATCGAGACAAATAAGGGTGCCGAATCAGCTGTCCAACACCTTCAGGTCCTCGAACTCGGCCGGCTGAAGGCGGTTATATTCCTTCTGAGGCACCTTCAGATAGCGCCAGATAGTTCCCGTCAACATCGTGGCGTTCTCGCACCACAGACGCGCTGCACGGTCCTTATGGGCAACCTCGACGGTCTCGGCACCCTTAGTCTCGATCAGCCATCGCTCATCGTTGTCGAGTCGAACGACGAAATCCGGGAAGTAATAGCGCAAGTTTGCGGACGCGTCCGTGTACTCAATGCAGAAACCGAATTGCTGCGGGAGCTTCGAGAATGCTGCCACGTCGGCTGCCTGATCGAGCCACCGCGCGAAATCGCGCTCGAACTCGTTGTCGCACGGAACGAGATTGAACACTGTGTGTTGAGCGGGGTACGTCGGACGCGAGAACGGGAATGGCGGACACTCAGACAGCATCGTCTCTGACGCTGCGATTTCGGGCGTGACCTCTTCAACAAGCAAGTCTTTGAGCACCTTGCGAAATGTCGTCTGCACTACGTAGGCTGCCGTGTTCCGGCTCATTGCCGAGAGAATCGTCTTGTCTTCGAGGTCGACTGTTTTGCCGAATGCCTTGCATGCGAAGAAGTCTCGAATCTTTGGCGCGAGTGGGCAAACGCGATGGCAGCTTCAGATCGTTTGCAACGAGCTTCGGCGTAGAAGCCGATGACTTCACCGGGCGTCTGCGGCTCCGGTATCTCGTACTCGCGTTCGACGAGCATCTCCAGAGTCAGGATGTCGTACCCCTCGTACTGGAACTGCTCAGCCTCTTTGTCGCCGGGTCGTATCGGCAGCACTGGCGTATCGAAGGTCATCACGTCGAGGGGCGTCGATCTCTTCACCGAGTGTGCGTTTCCGCATCAGGGCCGGCGTGAGTTGAGGAAGCCCGATGTCGTAGTCAAGACGATCCTGCTGTGGCGCGATCGTTGTGATCTTGACCTTGTCTTTGTCGAGGTCGAATGTATCAAGCTTGATGTCCTCGATCTTTTCCAGGTCATCGACAAACGACAAGAATGTTCGGTTGCCGATCACGTCGACCCGCTCCGTGAAGGACCCATTCTCTCGGAACATTAGCCGCAATCCGCGGCCAATCGTTTGTTCCGGCAGAATGTTGGCCTTCGACGTGTAAGGACGTAGCCCGACGATCACGGTAACGTTTCGAACGTCCCATCCCTCACGGAGCATCAGAACTGACACGATCGCGTTGACCGATTGTTTCGGATCGTCCACTTGCCTTGCGATATCGCGTGCCTTGTCGAGATCTCGTTTGGAGACCTCCCCTTGTTTATCAGTGTGGATGACGAGTGTCTGTTCGCCGCCGAACTCCGATGGATACTTCGACCTCAGCCAATCGCCAACATCATCAGCTTCGTTGGTTGTATTCATCATGATGAAGAGAATGGGCTGTTTGCCGAGTGATTCGAGTTGGTCCCGATACTCACGCCACCGCTCGACTCCGGCCACGAGAAAGCCCTGATATCGAATGCTCGCCACGTCCGACTTCGCCTCGTCGATGCGGGTTATGCCCTTCACCGGCCGCTTCACGACGCCATCAAAGATCGCGGTCTTCAACGGGTAGTCGTATACCGTCCAGGGGAAGAGCTGCCCGCTGGTAAAGCGTGGGGTTGCCGAGAAATCGAGTTGTGACGCCACCGGTCGAACCTCGTGGAGATCCCGGATCGACTCGTTCCACTTTAGGTCCTCGTCATGTGTGTGGTGGGCTTCATCGTTGATGACAAGGAGCCTGCCGTCTCGTTCTGCAATTCGTTCGCTGAAGGACTTTGTTGTCGTGAGATTGCCGGTCGGACGCGGTCCGAGAACATCAGTCATCGCCTCGACCTCAGGGGTTGCCCCGCCAGGCGATTCGTAGAGCTGTTGTACGTTGGTGAGAAAGAGCATCCCATCTGCCGGCGCTCGCTCACCGTCTCCTCGCATCACGCAGTCCAGATCCCAAAAGATGCGAAGATGCTTTGGTATCAACGGATCCGTCTGGAAGATTCGACCACCGGCGAAGTCGCTTCGCAGACGTTCGAAGACAATGACATTGGGGGCAACGATCAGAAACGTCTTGGCGTATGCAACATCCTCACCGCGTGCCGCGTTGAGGTATTGCCAGACAACGGCAAGCGAAATGACCTTTGTCTTGCCTGAACCGGTGGCCATCTTGACCGCGAACCGTGCGAAGTCATCGAATCGCGGCAAGCGCAACGAGACGTCGTGCGCGTACCGCTCGATGAGTTGTGTCTGGCTCCTGATCTTCTCGATCTCCCAAAGATAGATGATGGTCTCGATCGCTTCACGCTGGAAATAGTAGTAGCTGAAGGTTCGGCCATCAGGAAGGCGATGAGCGGTCTCAAACCAGTAGTTCAGTAGTTCGCGCGTTGTATCGGTCGATCCCTTGTAGCCCTTCGACCGCCAAGCTTTGACCGCCTCTTGAATACCCGGAACACACGGTGCGGTCCTGAATTCGGTTTCAAACGGATCAAACTTGCGTTGCCTGACCGCGGTTCCAGCTTTCTTTGGCACTATTCCACCTCCACGGTCAAGCTCTTCGTGGTGTCGTTGCCCAAAATGTCGATGACCTTCACCAGCACGGTATAGCAGCCAGCGTTTTCGTAATGGTGATCGGCGGCGAGCGACAGCTTGGGTTGCTTCTTGGTGCGGTAGCACTGCCACTGGTTATGGAACGTATCGCCTTTGAAATCCCAGTCGATGGCCCAGTAGTCGACCAACTGGCTCCAATGCGTGATCGACTGCTGGACATCCTCCGGGATATCGTCGGGAGGCACGACGAAGTCGCGCAATGCGACGCGGAGTTGGCGGTTCGGTAACACGCTGTGATCCACGTCGAGCGCGGCCAGCTCGAAGAATCGGATGTCCCCCTGCTCGACGGCCTTCTTCTCGAGCACTTCGCGCGGTATGCGCTTGAACGCCATCCGAATATTCGCGTCGGCTGCCATCTGTTTTCCCATCTCGTTGAGCTCGAAGGCGAAGTCCCAGCCGAGAATGTCGACCTCGTTGCGTCTGGCGCCGTCCCCCTTGCCGGCGGCCTGCCAGAACTCCCTGGCGATCGCTTTGACGTCGCCTTCCACGATAGGCGCATGGACCGAGCCCACGTGGACGAATCGCCCAGCCCGGAGCCCGTGCAGCCAGGCGTAGCCAGACAGCTCTTCGGCGCCGTACAGATCTAGGATGAAGCGGCGGTAACGAGCCTGAGCGGCCGCCGCTGCCTGGCTGTCCTGGCCAAACTCCGCCTTCTGCCAGGCTTGCCGCTCGTACTTGCCCAGGTTTTGCACCACGAATGGACGCACGTCAGGAATTGACAGTAGGCGTTTACGCGTGGTGTGAATCGCGAATCGGCCAAGATCGGCCGCGATCCACCTGCGGTTGAGCTTCTCGGACACGGCCGCAGCGGTGCCGGAGCCAACGAAGCAATCAAGGACGATATCACCATCATTCGACGAAGCGCACAGTATTCTTTCTAAGACAGCCTCGGGTTTCTGCGTTTGATAGCGAAGGTTCTCTGTTTGATCCGCAGGCTGGAGCATTGGGATCCGCCATACGTCATCTACGCGCCTGGTGTCGCGTTCGGTGTACTGAACGTTTCCCTCGTCATCTCGAACATTGATCGCCTTGCCACCGATGAACTGCCGTTTCAACTGTTTCACCGGCGTTTCCCTCTTCTCCTCTTGTTTATTGAAGGTGTGGTTACCGAATGACTTAGCATAGGACAAAATTGTGTCTGAAGCGCGTGGAAAACACTTGCTCTCTGGCGCGAACTTGTTGTAGTAGTACCACTTGATCTCGTTGATGAAGTTACCTGGGCCAAATATCTCCTCGAGCACAGCCCTGGCGTAATGGCCTACGTGCCAATCTATATGCACGTACAAGGTTCCAGTCTCAGCCAACAGCTCGTGCAGCAAGATGACAGTCTCATAGAACCACTGGAGATAACCGTCCAGTCCGCGGCCCCAGGTATCCCGATACGCCTTCTGCTCGATCATGCTTGGTTGCTTTACAAAGCTGGTCGATTGGTCCCCGTCGACTCCCGGATCATCGGCGATCTGGGCAGTGAAGCTAAAATCTGCTCCGGTCGCGAATGGCGGATCGATGTAGATCAGGTTGACCTTACCCGCGAACTCGGGCAGCAGAGATGGCAGCACGTACTTCTTGTCGCCCCAGATTAGTCGGTTACGCCATTCGGCCGGCTGATGACGGGCAAACAGATCGAGCATCAGGTTGCGCGTTTGTGCCGACTCGTTGACCGTTTCGACATCCTGGAAGGGCAGCGCCAGCCTCACCGGGGACGTCTTTCGGCCATCCGGTCCATACTTCCCATCCCACACCAACTCCGTCACAGGGCGTCCCTTCCCACTGCGATTCACTGGTCGCGCCAGTTTGGTAACTTTTCACATTCATCGCGATTCAGCGTTCATCATGGATTCAGCCTGAACGTTCGTCAAGGCTAGGTTGTGGGAGTATTGTGGGATCGATGGGTTGCTGAGGTCATGTGTGGAACTTCAGAATCGTCGACACTTCAGATCACGCGGTGAGCCCTCTAAGTCACCGACCGTGAGACGCTATCCAGATGCAATGAATTTGGCAACCCGGCGCAGTGTATCACTTGACCGATCAGAACATAGGATCTAGCCTTAGCGGCAGCAGTTCTGCGGTCTTGAGACCAAACTCAGTTCCTAGGTAGGGCGGGCAGCCTGTCGATCCATAATTCCGGGAGAGAGACTGGGGAAATCAATGAGCGAGACAAAGTATCTCGGCGTCGGTCTCGATACGTATCCGGATGCTGCACGGATCATCGGCATGACACCGTTGACTCTTCGACGATGGGCAAGGGATTACTACTACACTGCACGCGGCCGGCGCTACCGCCACGAACCGGTTATCGCCCGTTCGTTCCCTGACGAGCCGATTCTCACGTTCCTAGAGTTGGTCGAATTGCTGTTCGTACGGCTGTTCAGGTCCGAAGGTGTTCTCGATGGAAATCATCCGACGCGCTTCCCAGCGCGCCACCCAGATGTTCAATTCAGACTACCCGTTCGCGGTGAGGCGATTCGACACAGACGGACGGTATATTTTTGCGACGCTTGG
>CAVSAD010000002.1:0-57494 GCA_963725815.1 uncultured Chloroflexia bacterium | reverse complement strand
GGAAGTGGCGGGCGAACTGGTAGGAGTGGCCGAGTCGTCCGCAGCCACGGCTCGAAAGCGAGTCGCCGCCGGTGCGGCTGCCGACCAGGAACAGTTGCAGGCAGAGATTGCCCTGGAACAGGCCAGGACTGAGCTCTCAGGTTTCCAGCGCGAGCTGGTGACGGCCCGGCAAACGCTCGCCATGCTGCTCGGACGGCCGGATTTGAGCGAGGCGCCGGTGTCCGGGGCATTGGCCGAATCGGTCAATCCAGCGCTCTTGGAACGGGGGCCGGAACGATGGCTTGCCACCCATCCCAGCGTGGTGACGGCCCGCACAAGCCGCGACCCGGCTCAGTTAGAATTGCGCCGCGCCAGATTGGACCCGTATCCCGACGTGAAGGTTGGGGTGGCGGGCGGCCGAATCGGCGAGTCGATGGAGATCGGGGAGTCCTCGACCAATCGTAGCTGCGCGTCGATCAGCTGCGTGGGTTTGAGCCAGCCCGCGGTCGTGAGCACCTGACCGCGCTGGATTTCGTCGACTGAGAGCCCCGACAGGTTGACCGCCGTACGCGAGCCGGGATTTGCTCGCTCCACCTTCGACCGGTGGCTTTGTAATCCTCGAACGCGGCTGCGCAGCCCACCTGGCTGAATCTCAACCTCCTGGCCGACTGCCAGCGGGCCGTCGACGAGCGTCCCGGTGACGACTGTGCCGAAGCCGGAGATGGTGAAGACGCGATCGATCGGCAGGCGCGGTCGACCATGCTCGGTATGCGGCGGAACTTCGCTCAACATGTCGTCAATGGCCGACCGCAGCGTGTCGAGACCTTCGCCGGTGATCGACGACACCGGCACGATTGGCGCGCTTGCCAAGCCGGTGCCGCTCAACAGCTCACGAATCTCCTCGCTGACCAGTTCGCGCCACTCCTGGTCGACGCTGTCGATCTTGGTCAAGACGACGATGCCTCGTTCGATCCGCAGCAGGTTGAGGATCGCGAGATGCTCGTTCGTCTGCGGCATGGGCCCTTCGTCGGCCGCGATGATCAGCAGGGCGGCATCGATGCCGCCGACGCCGGCGAGCATGTTCTTTATGAAGCGTTCATGTCCCGGCACATCGACGATGCTGACCTGGCGGCCGCTCGGCAGGCTCAGCCAGGCGAAGCCCAGATCGATCGTCATCTCGCGCTCTTTTTCCTCGCGCAGCCGGTCCGGATCGATGCCGGTGAGCGCTTTGACGAGCGTCGATTTCCCGTGGTCGACGTGTCCGGCCGTGCCGATCACAAAGGTTTGCGGTCGATCAATCATGTCGTTTCGTTTCGTGAAGTGACTACTATCGTGACAGCGCCCCGATTATACCGGCGAGCAGAAACCAGCGAGGCGCCTGCCGAGAGGCGCCTCAGGGCCGCACTGAGTCTTACGATCGTCCCGCCGCTAATCAGCCGCTTTCGCGATCGAATCCAGTTCGCAGCTCTTCCTTGGCGCTGGACATGAGCGTTTCATCGGTCATCAGATCGAATGCGGTCAACGCCATCGCCTTCGAGACCTTGATCAGCTGGTCGTAGCCGAACTCCGAACCCGAGGCGTCGACGACCTGCTGCGAGTGTCCCGGGATCGGCACATGGCTGATGGCGAAACTGCCCGTGACCGAGGGCATCTTGTGGCTGATGTTGCCGAAGTCCGTCGAGTGCATGCCACGTCCCTACCGCGGCGTGATCTCCATGCCGATCTCGCGCATGTTCTCGGTATAACGCGTGCCCAGCGGATAGTTCGGCCGCATGTCGAAACAGACTTCGTCCTCGGTGATCTTGAAGTCGCACTCGGTCATCAGCGCCGCGCCCTCGGCGACCTTGCGCACCTTCTCCATCACTTCGTTCAGATAGTCGATCGAAGCGGTGCGCACGTAGAAGCGCGCCTTCGTGTACTTCGGCACGACATTCGGCTGCTCGCCGCCGTCCGTGATGATGCCGTGAAGACGGGTCTCCATGTGCACATGCTGGCGCAACGCGTCGACGCCAGTGAAGAACTTGATCACCGCGTTCAGCGCATTGATCCCGTTGTACGGATCGCCGCCGGAGTGGGCCGGGCGTCCGAAATACTCGAGGTCGAAATGCGAGACCGCCAGGCAGGTGCCATCCGGCCACTCGGTCGCCGCGCCGGTCGAGTCCCCCGCATGATGGATCATGAGTGCGGCGTCGACGTCGTCGAAGATTCCCGCGTGTTCCAGTTTGATCTTGCCACCGCCACCCTCTTCGGCCGGAGTCCCGATCACTTCGAAGATACCGTTGATCTCCGGCATCACCGCGTTCATGCCGATCGCAGCGGCCAGGCCGGAAGCACCAATCAGATTGTGCCCGCACCCGTGACCGATCCCGGCCAGCGCGTCATACTCGGCCAGCACGGCGACGATCGGTCCCTCGCCGCGACCATGCATCGATGCGCGAAACGCGGTCTCGATTCCACCCGCTGGTTTCTCGACTTCATACCCCCACTCACGGATGTTCGTCGCCAGCAGCTGGGACGCCATGAATTCCTTGTAGCCGAGCTCCGGGTTCTGCCGGATCGTCTCGGCGATTTCCAGGATCTTGTCTCGATTCTGGTCGATCGCGTCGACGATTCGCTGGCGCAGCTCCTCACGGCTTCGCCATGATCGCTCCCTTCCTGTTTGCCTGCATTACCCTGCTGACATTAGCACCATCGGAGTGCATCTGCCACGGGGCGGGAAGACCGCGGCCGCGTTGGCGCGCGACTGGCCACGAGCGGCGCTGCTCGACCCACGGTGGTAAGGACGTCAGGTATCGCCGGCGGCCCAGCTGCTTGGCGGCGTTGGCCTCAGCCTGACACCGATAGCCACCCCGATGACGCGTTATCCAGCCCGGATGCCCTCGTCTGCCCACACAGCGCTATCACCTCCCAAGCGCGCAATGATCGAGGCCAGCGTGCGAGTGCCCTCGACCAGCCGCGACATCGTCAGCCCGCCATACCCAAGAAGCAGGCCGTTGAGCGTGACGTCGCCCTGATAGTGCTCGTGCAGGGTTTCGACCAAAACACCTTGCGAACGCGCTCGACGAACCACCTCGGTCGAGTCAATCGACAGATCGAGCTCGACAAAAACGTGAAGTCCGGCATCGAGCCCTCGCAACTGGGCCACCTGTCGCACCGGCTGGAATCCTTCGGTCACGACGCGACGCTTTTCAGCGTAGTGGCGACGGGCCCGGCGGATGTGCCGTTCGAGATCACCCGATTCCATGAAGCTGGCGAGCGCGCGCTGAACCGGCCAGGGGGTGTGATAGTCGCTAAGACGCTTGAGCCGGACGATCCGCTCACGCAGCTGCGGCGGTGCCACGACGTAACCGACGCGCAAGGCTGGTGACAGCACCTTGGAGAAGGTTCCAACGTAGACGACGCGACCAGCCTGATCCAGCCCGGCGAGCGCCGGGAGGGGAGGCGCGTCGAAGCGAAATTCACTGTCATAGTCGTCTTCGACGATCAACCCGTCACATTGTTCGGCCCAGTCGAGCAGCGCCAGTCGTCGAGCGATCGAAAGCCGGGCGCCGAGCGGATACTGGTGCGACGGAGTCGTGTAGACGAGGAGTGGAGCGTTCGGGCCCTCCGGGATTTCGTCGACGAGCAAACCGTTCTGATCGACGCCGATTGGAACGGTGCGGGCGCCGCGTGCCGCCAGCACGCGCCGCGCAGACGGATACCCCGGTTCTTCGAGCGCGACTGGATCACCGGTTTGCAGCGTGGCCCGCGCGATCAAATCGAGTGCCTGCAGAGCACCAGAGGTGACGACGATGTCATCGACGCCACAGGCGACGCCGCGCGAGCGCCCCAGATATTCGGAGATCGCCTGCCGCAGTCCCGGGTCGCCGGCCGGATGCCCGTACGATGCTGGAGGCGCATCACGCGCGACCTCATTCCAGGCGCGTCTCCATGCCTCAGGCGAGATCATCTCCGTAAACGGTCGCCCCAGTTTGAACACGATGAGGTTCGAGTTGTCCGGCTCGACGGTCTCGATCTCCAGATGCATCGGTTTGAGCCAGCGCGGAGCGCCAACGAGTTCAGGCCGGGTCCGTTTTGGCAGCTTCGGCAGGTCAATCGTGACGAAGGTTCCGGAACCGTGTCGCCCCTCGACATATCCCTCCGCATAGAGCTCGTCGTAGGCGGCCACCGCGACGTTGCGTGACACGCCGGTCGACTCCGCCAGCGCGCGGGTCGATGCCATGCGCGTCCCGGCCGGCAGGCGGCCGTCGAGGATGGCGGTGCGCACCTGATCGGTCAGTTGACGCTGAAGCGAGATGGGTGACGAGCGATCGAGAGAGAGTGGTAGGTCCATTGAGTCCTCCTGAAGTGGACTGGACAGACGCGTCGAGAGTGGCACTGTTCGTTGATCCACTTGAGGAGGATTATAGCGATACGGACTACCGATCGGTCGTCGCGTTGGCGTGGATCGTTTCGGACGGTCAGTGGTCCATGTCGCGTGCCGATCGCCATTTCGGCCACATCCAGGAGTCATGATGACAGATGACCTCATGCAGCCGGGCTCGATATCCGTGGAAGACACTCCGGCCGCGCGGGCAACCAATCCGGAACAGCCCGGCTTTTCCGCGATCGGGAATGTCTCGTCGAGGTACCGGCATCATGACGTCTCGGTCACGGCCGGGGCATCGCTAATCCTGCCGGGTGCATTCCTGAAGTGGTATGAGATGCGGCAGGGCGAGGAACCAATTCCGTACCACGTCGTCACGGACGGCAGGTCGATCCTGACGCAGGAGGTCTCCGACGGTAGCGTCCGATTCGACCACGGGCTTGGAATCGTCGTGTTGCACTACTCGCCACCGCTGACGTAACTCACCGTTGGCGGTTGGCGTGACAATCAGGAGTTTTGGGAGACCCTCTTTGTACGCTGTTTGCGGACCGGAGAGCCGTTCCAACGGGTCGGGCCTGACCAGAACACTCCGGCGATACGCGTGTGGGAACTGAGGCCGGTATGGCACGAGCGGCGGTCATGGTCACACTTTCCGTACACGCCGCGCGACACCACCGCTGGCACCTACTGGGAAGGCGCCCGCGCGACCGGGACGGAGTGACCCGGACTGTAGACGGTGCGCTCGCAGTCGCCCGATTTCGCCGGAACGTCACTCGCCGGCAATCCCCAGCTGCTTCGCCAGATCCTCCGCTGTCGTGACCGGCAGTTGGCAGGCGTAGTTCTGGCAGACGTAGGCCGCTGGTTTGCCGTCGACCTCGATCCGCTCGGCCAGCAGCGGGATGATGTCACTGTCGTGGTTGGCGGGTCGTGCCAGCGCGACGACTTTCCAGGGGAGATAGTGACCGCGCAGCACGTCGAGCAGCGCCTGCGTCGCAGCCTGTTCGGGTTCGCCGACGACAGCGACCTCATGCACGTCGCCGACCGCGAAGTCGTAGGCGCACAACATACGGCCGAAGCCGTTCGGACGCTCGGCGGCGAACGCGCCATACTGTTCCAGGATCTCGGAAGCTCGTCTCCCATACTCCTGCTCGCCCGTGAGTAATGCCAGCCTGAGCAGCGCCTCGGCAGCGACCGAATTGCCGCTCGGCGTCGCGTTGTCGAACACGTCCTTGGGCCGCGCGATCAACGGCTCACTCGACGATGCCGTGTCGAAAAATGCGCCACGTTCGTCGTCCCAGAACTCGGCGATCATGCGGTCAGCCAGTTGCCGCGCCCAGGCGATCCAGTCGGCGCTGAAGGTTGCCTCGTAGAGCGAGATCAGGCCGTCGATAAGGTTGGCGTAGTCTTCGAGATAGCCGTCCAGATGCGCGCGGCCGTCCGTGAAGGAACGGAGCAGCCGACCCTCGACGTTCAGATTGTGTTGGATGAATCGAGCGTTCCGCTCTGCCGTCTCGATCAGGTCGTGCCGCTGCAGGATGGCGCCGCCATCGGCAAAAGAGCGCAGCATCAGGGCATTCCAGGAGGTGAGGATCTTCTCATCACGTCCCGGCCAGACGCGCGCCGAACGCGCCTGGTACAGCCTCACGCGGGCCGATTCGACGCGTTCCTCAAGTTCGGCAGTTGTGATTCCGAGTTCGAGCGCGATCTGCGCCGGTTCACGCGGCACACTCAAGATGTTCGAGCCCTCGAAGTTCCCTTTCGCCACGACACTGAAGTAGCGGGCGATGATCTTGCTGTCGTCGAGTTCCGAGAACCGCCTCGATCTCATCCGGTGTCCAGACGTAGAACTTGCCCTCTTCGCCGTCGCTGTCGGCGTCTTGCGACGAATAGAACCCGCCGTCGGGTGAGGTCATCTCGCGGCGAATATAGTCGTAGGATTCGCTGGCCGTCGTGCGGTAGAGGCTGTTGCCGGTCACCTGCCAGGCCAGAGCGTAAACGCGGGATAGCAGCGCATTGTCGTACAGCATTTTCTCAAAGTGGGGTACCAGCCAGATGGCGTCAACGGTGTAGCGGTGAAATCCGCCGCCGACCTGGTCGAAGATCCCTCCTCGAGCCATCCGATCGAGCGTCATCGTCAGCATCTCGCTGGCGCGCCAGGAGCCGGTCCGGTGTATCCGGCGCAACAGGAACTCGATCACCATACTCGGTGGAAACTTGGGAGCGCCGCCGAATCCGCCGTTCGAAGCGTCGAACTGCTGATGCAGGGTTTGCTCGGCCTCGCTCAACGCGGACAGCGTCAGCGGCGCGGGCCTGAGCGACGATTGAAAGTGTTGTTCAAGTTGAGCGCGAAGCTGATCGGCCGAGCCTTCCACCTCGTCGCGGCGGTTCCCGTAGGCATTGCACCACCGCCTCGATCACTCTCGGGAACCCAGCCATCATCTGTCCCGGACCCATTTGCCGGTCTTCCGGAGGGAAATAGGTGCCGCCGTAGAATGGCTTACCGTCGGGAGTCAGGAACATCGTCATCGGCCAGCCGCCCTGACCGGTCAGCATCTGGACCGCGAGCATGTAGATGCTGTCGATGTCCGGCCGCTCTTCGCGATCGACCTTGATATTGATGAAATGCTGATTCATGAGGCTCGCGATCGTCGGGTTCTCGAACGATTCGTGGGCCATCACGTGGCACCAGTGACAGGCTGCGTAGCCGATGCTGAGCAGGATCGGCTTGTCTTGCTCCCGGGCGGCCGCCAGCGCTTCCTCCCCCCACGGATACCAGTCCACCGGATTATCGGCATGCTGACGCAGAGTATGGGCTCGTCTGGTTCGCGAGTCGATTCGGCATTGGTCACTCCTGAGGAAACGTGTGGCCGCGTAGGAACCGCGGAAGGACAGGCAGATGAGATGTTGACGTACGCGGTAGGTCGTGACTCGCAGAGCATAACAGACTCAGCGCGACATGCAGATAACAGCTCCTCACGACCAAGGCTCCGCGTACATGGTACGGCCATCATGTGAATCGGGTTTGCGCGGCTCCGGTCGGGTCCACTCGATGACGTGCGGATCAGCGCCAATTGGAACCTCCGGACGCTCACGCTCGAGGTCGATTGCATCACCGTGTGGGCCGAATTTCAGCGTGAGACCTGGCAACAATCAGGATGTCACGCCGTTACGCCGTGGAGCTGCCGGTGAATACTGTACGTACATCTATTACAACAGGAACACCGGCGCCTGGCAAGTTCCGTTCGTGTGATAATTCGTCCGACGTTTTTCCGAGGTGGCCCGCTGGTTCGACGTGGTTTGGGAGGCAACTGAGTGGAAGCACTGCAGTTTAGCGACAGCATCCCGCGATATGCGCTGTCCAAGGTGCTGGGAACTGGCACGTCGCGAGCGTTCTGGAGCGACCTGGCCTGCCTGAGGCTCAAGACTGTCGACGAACCGACGCTTCCGACTGAGGAGTGGGTACGCGTTCGAACCAGGTATGGCGGTATCTGTGGGTCGGACATCGGTCTCGTCACGCTTCACAGTAGTACCTCAACCTCGGCCTACACGTCGTTTCCGTTCACGGTCGGCCATGAGAACGTCGGTCGCGTCGCCGAAACCGGTTCGAAGGTTCGCGGGATCGACGTTGGTCAGCGAGTCGTCGTCGACCCGCTGCTCGGTTGTCGTGTTCGAGGCTTCGCCGACCTTTGCCCGATGTGCGCGCGCGGTGATTACAACCTGTGCCAGCGATTTCGTGAGGGATCAATCGCGGCCGGGATGCTGACGGGTTTCTGTCGCGACACCGGTGGTAGTTGGTCGCCGGCGTTCGTCGCGCACCAATCGCAGCTGGTGGTCGTCCCGGATAGCGTTTCCGACGAAAACGCCGTGCTCGCCGAGCCGTTCGCCGTCGCCTTGCATGCCGTTTTGCGGAACCGGCCGGCAGACGACCAGACGGTGCTCATCATCGGGGCGGGCGTAATCGGGCTGGCGACCCTGGCGGCGATCCGCGCCATTGGATCCAAGGCACGCGTCATCATCACGGCTCGGCACCCGTTTCAGATTGAGATGGCCAGGCGACTCAAAGCTGATGAGGTGATCAAACCGAAGCGTGGAGCTGAGTTCTATCGCCAGATCGCCGACGTGACTGGAGCGTCCGTCTACAAGCCGGTGATCGGCAAAGACGTCGTCAGCGGCGGCGCCAATCTGGTCTTCGAATGCGTCGGATCGAACAACACCGTTGACGACGCGCTGCGGCTAACGGCCGCGAGCGGCCGCATGGTGCTGGTCGGCCTGGCCGGCATTCCCCGAGGCATCGACTGGAGCCCTATCTGGCTGTCGGAGGTCGAGGTTCGCGGCAGTTTCTGCTACGCGATGGAGGATTTCGCGGGAGAGCGGATCTCGACCATGCAACTCGCGCTCACGATGATGGCTGAGCGGACCGTCGATCTCGCGCCGCTGCTGACGCACCGCTTCGCGGTGAGCGATTATCGTAACGCCCTTGAAACCGTCACGAGTAAGGGAAAGAGCGGGGTGATCAAGGCCGTCTTCGACTTCGGTGATTCGTCGGTGTAGCGCGCTACCTCGCGAAGGCGGCCGCCGTTAGGTGCTCGAAGATCGTGGCGTCCGTGTTCTGATAGACCAGTCTGTATCCAGGATCATGTTTCAGCAGTTCTACCAGCCCGGCGCAGCAGGGAGCGTGATAGTCGACGACCGCGCGCTGTGCCTCGCGCCGTGCGATGTAGACATAATCGTACACAGCTCCATTGGCCCGGCTCCAGGCGGCAATGCACGCGGGAGTCTCGGTGGAGCATGCCTGCAGTTCCTTGTAGAGTGCTTCCTGCTTCGCGAAGCCGTTGTCGGGAGCCCACTCATAACCCTGTACCGTCGCGATGCTCTCACGACCGGAAAGAGCAGGGAACCACTCGCTCGATCGATCGAAGGCCCACGCGTCCCCCGTGATCAGGGCAAAGCGCGCGTTCTCCGGAGTTGACGCCTGCGCCCAGGCCATCGCCTCGCGTTCATTCGCAGACAGGGGCGTGTATGACCCGGTAGAGGCGGCCACAGAGGACATCCACCCATAACCCAGCATCAGCGCGACGACGACTGGCGACAGCCAGCGGCCGAGCGCCGTAGCCCGACTTCCTGCCCGTTTCGCGACGTCATCGTGTGCAAGCCAACGGGTCCCCGTTTCCGACATCAGCGGGATCAGGAATCGAACGACGGCGATTCCGACCATGAACGACAGGGGGATCATCGCGTCGGTCTGGAATTTTCGCGTGTCCAGAATCAGGATCACCAGCACCCAAAGCGGCAACAGCGTTTTGCCGCTTCGCAGGCTCACGATGATGCCCAGCGCGGCCAGCGCCCCGAAAAGAGGAAATCTCGGCTCATCACCCCAGTTGAAGACGAACAATAACGCGATGATGTTCGAGAGTGCGCTGGCTCCGGATTGACCAGCGTTCTGGAACGGTGCCAAACCGTCCCGAGCCACGATGCTGACCCACCATGGGCTGGTCAATAACAGGACACCGGCGCCAACGAGAAGCGAGTCGCGCAGGCCGGCGCGTGATCGCCCAAGCACGAGGAAGAAGAAGACGGCACTGAAGGCGACAAACCAGGCGATCTCGATGTGACTGAGGCAGGTCAGCGCGCCGAACACGGACGCCAGGATCAGGCTGGCTCGTGAGGGTGACGTGAAGAGCCGGTACAGTTGCCAGAGCGTCAGGATGCCGAAAAAGAACGCGAGTCCCCGGGTCAGACCGCCTCCCATGATCTCCCAGTTCTGACTGCGCGGAACGAGGGCGAAGGCCAGTGACGCGACGACGACCGTCGCGTGGTCTCGCAGGTAGTCGTTGGCGAACGCCATAAACGCGACAATCGTCGCCAGACTGAAGATGAGCGGCAGAATCCGCAGCAACTGCACGACGCTCGCGCCAGTCGCCGACGAAATCAGCCCGGCGACGTAGAAGCCGAGGGGCGAATAGGCGAATGGGATCGAAAGACCGTTGTAGTGGAGATCGGCTGGCAACCGGAAGTGGACTGCCTGGATCTGGGTAATCGCCTGATAGAACATGCCCCCGTCGTTGATCGGAAAGTCGCCATGCCCGATCGCGATCAGGCGTACCGACAGACCCGTGAGGAGAACGGCTCCGAGTGAGAAGACGTACAACGCCCGTTCGCGTGAACTAGCGCGTTCGTTCGTTGTCGCGTCGAGAGACGCATTGCCGTGTGCGTGTGTCGTCGCCGATTGACTCAACGTGGTCTCCGACCAGCCAGCGGACGTGCCCGTGTGTCGCCGTGTCCAACTTTAGGGTTTGATCCGGGTTCGGTCCTGCCCCGAAAGTCCCAATTGCGCCCGCGGAGCTCAAAGTGCCACAGACACAGAAAACGGCGAGCCAATCTGGCTCGCCGCGTGACTGTTGGCTTTGTGGGCACGTCTAGGACATCGGGACCTGCGGGATGATCTTGCCGTCAATCCGCTCGAAGATTTCGTCCATGCTCGTCCCAGTGATGGTCACACCATGGTTCTTGAGGCCAATCACTGCCTGGTTCGGGTTTGGCTGCTCACGCACGAGTTCGGCGACGGCGCGCGCCAGTTGGATCGTGCCGCATGGATAGTTGACCTCGGTCGACGAGATACCGTCCATCCAGGCGTGAACGTGGACGATCGCGCCGATGCCTGGATGCTCGTGATAGATCATCCAGTGTTCGATCGCGTCCACCGAAACGCGTCGCGGCTGTACGTTGTCCGGCACACTGAGGAGAATGGCAGGTTCGACCGGGTCGAACCCTGCTACCATCAAAATATCCTGGCCGATGACGTCGAGCTTTCCCTTATTGACGCCGCTGGCACTCATCCAGAAGCGCAGGTCGTCTTTACGCGCGCTCAAGTTGCCGTAGCTCAGTCCACCAATGCCGTAAAGCCGCTTGACGTGACGTAGCTCACGCGGCGCCAGGATCTCGTGAATCGGGAAAGGTGCCGGGAGCAGGTTCATCGCGTCCAGCTTGCGGCCGGCGCGCTTGACCTGTTCGGTAATGTCGTCACCGTCCCAGAGATCTCGCTCGAGATCGGTGTTGTAGACGTTGTTGATAACGAGTTGCGAAGAGGCAAGCGGCTCAATGCGCCCATAGATTTCGGCAAAGAACTCGTCGTCGTGTCCTTCTCGATAGCGCACGACGTAATGGCCCTGCTCCAGCGTCATGAAATGTGCTTCGATCCCGCTGTCACCGTGAACGAGGAGGACGACGAGATTCGCGAGGGCTCGAACCAAATATGGGTATCCAATACGAAGATAGTTCTCCGGCTCTTGATCGAGTTCGACGATCGCCGTCGCGAACGTCGCTTGCGCCTTACGCCGGTAAGCCTGCGGGTTGTCACGGTCGACCATATTCAGCACCAGCCGAATATCAGGGATCGGGTGTTCGTTAAAGACATGTCCCGTCGCAACGAGCCGCTGCTTGAGTCCGGAGGCAAACCACTGAAGTGTCGGCGTGCGGATCTCGCCGATCATCGTGAATGTGTCGGTCTGCGACGGTCCGGCGCTCAACACGGCGGAATCAGATTGATGATCCGGCTGCACGTTCATGCCGTTGACCCCTGACTTTCTTGGTTTCGACCGATTTCAATCGCGCTCGGAACCAGAAGACTTCATACTCTGCGTCCGGTCCTCCAAAAAAGGGCGGAGTCCGGCTCAAGTACGATTGCATTCTTATCAGACCGTTAAGCGTTGGTCAAATCTTGACTCCTCGGTCGTTGTCGCCATGGCTGGCACCCGGACTTTCAGCGATCCGCGCCGGACGGTCGCGAAAATCTCGGTCGATCCCGGCTGCTCTCCATCTACCTCGAACGGCAGCGATTCGGGCGAATGAATCTCGACGGACGCGCCCTGGTAATAGTGAACCGCGGGATGTCCCACGTGCTTGCCGCGGTAGACGCTCGGGAGGAGTGACAGGAGCAGCGTGTGCTTCGGGACGTCGTCAAGAACGAAGATGTCGAACTTTCCGTCGCAGAGCGAGGCATTCGGTGCGATCAGCATTCCGCCGGCAAAGTAGCGTCCGTTGGCCAGCACCACCATGGCGACGGGACCGTCGTGTACAACGGCACCGTCGACCGTTACACGGGCCGGACGGCCTGAAAAGACGAGAATCGTGCGAGTCGCGGCAACGAGATATCCCAGGAAACCGCCAAGTCGCTTCGAAGATCGGTTCATCCAGGCGGCCGTTTCGGCTCCCAGACCGACATCGGCAACGTTGACAAAAAACCGCCGCGCCTGGACGTTCGCCTGCGTATACGTGATTGAGCCAACGTCGACGGCTTTCACCGATCCGGTCGCTATGATGTCGACGGCGTGCTCTGGTCCGCGAATCCCAAGGGAGCGCGCAAAGTCGCGGCCGGTGCCGCACGGTATCAGAGAGAGCACGACGTCCGCGGTCGCGACGTCGTCCTCTTCGAGGATACCGTTCACCACCTCATTCAGCGTGCCGTCGCCACCGACGACCACGATATCCCGCACGCCTTCGCGACACGATGCGTCGTGCGATTTCGGTCGCGTCCCCGATAGCAGACGTCTCGTGGAGGTGAAGCCGGAAGCCGTTCTGTCGCATGCGCTCCGCGATCCGTGGCCAGATCTTTCGAGTCCGGCCGCCTCCGGAGACGGGATTCACAATCGCATGCCATTCGTGGTCCATTGTCCTCGCCTCACGAGCTTCAACGGCGGTCGCACGTCATCCATGCACGCGGGTGCCGAGTGGCGCCCGGTTATACACAGTCCGGCCTCGCTGATCCGCCTAACCGCGGTAACGGACGACTAAGTCAACTGTTGCATTCGGCGATCACGGATGCATGAGTATATCCCACGCGGCGCGGAGACGTGAATGGTGGTGACCGGTCGGCCCTCGTACGCGAGTTCAGGCCCTTCGCTCGGCCCTGTCGCGCAGCCCAACCGAATGGGGTAGGCGACCGGCATGGTATAATCCGGCAACTTCAAGCCCGGCAGCAACGGTGTCGACGATCACTCGGCGGCACGCCGGCCGGGTACGCTATTGCGCAACATACCTTGATGGGTTAGGGGCTCAATTCAGCATGATCCGACCGCTGAGCGCGTTATTCGGGCTCTTCAGCCGCGACTTGGGGATCGACCTCGGGACGGCGAACACGCTCGTCTACGTCCGTGGCAAGGGGATCGTCATCTCCGAGCCGTCGGTGGTCGCGGTCGAACCAGAAATCCAAACGAGCGCTCGCGGTCGGTGTCGAAGCGAAGGCGATGGTCGGCAAAGACCCCGGAGACCATCGTCGCGGTGCGGCCGTTGAAGGACGGCGTGATCGCCGACTTCGACACGGTCGAGATGATGCTCCATTACTTCATTCGCAAGGTTCACGTTCAACGTTTCATGGCACCGCATCCGCGGGTCGTCATCGGCATTCCCAGTGGTGTGACTGAAGTTGAGAAACGCGCCGCCAAAGATGCGGCGCTGAGCGCCGGTGCCCGTGAGGCGTACACCATCGAAGAGCCGATGGCTGCCGCCATTGGGGCCGGTCTTGCCGATCAACGAGGCGGTTGGCAGCATGATCGTCGACATCGGTGGTGGCACGACCGAGGTCGCCGTTATTTCGCTCGGCGGGATCGTCGTAAACCACTCGATCCGGGTCGCCGGCGACGAGATCGACGACGCGATTATTCAGTACGCGCGCCGGGATCATAATCTCGTCATCGGTGAGCGTTCGGCGGAAAACGCCAAGATCGCGGCTGGTTCCGCCTATCCGCTCGAAGAAGAGCGCACGGTGGTCCTGCGCGGACGCGACCTCCTGACTGGTCTTGCCAAAGGCTGTCGAAGTGAGCAGTGTCGAATTGCGCGACGCCATTCTGGGCCGGTGAACACCATCGTCGACTTGGTGAAGACGTGCGTCGAGGAGACCCCGCCCGAGTTGGTTGCCGATATCATGGAGCGCGGCATCACCCTGGCCGGGGGCGGCGCGTTGCTGCTTGGCCTCGATAAGCGCCTGCAGTCGGAGTTGCGCATGCCGGTCTATCGTGCCGACGACCCGCTGACCTGCGTGGCGCGAGGCACAGGTCGTGTCGCCGAAGCGCTCCATCTGTATCAACGAGCACTAGCCGGAGGACAGGAGCTTCGTCGGCCGGCGAGGTAGGTCACGGTCCACTCCTGTGTGACCGTCAACGTGGATACCGCTTGTGATTTCCCTTTCGACAAGACAGACAATCATTCTGGTCGTGGTCTTCTTGATCACGTCGATCACCCTTGTTGCGCTCGATCAGCAGCATCGGCTTGACGCCGCCAAGTCTCCAGCCGAGACGCTGATCCGTCCGTTCGAAGCCGCGATGAGTCGGGCCGGTAACTTCATCCAAGGGCTTGGCAAGGGATCTCCGTCATCAGTGGAGCAGCAGCTTCAGCAGGTGACCGCCGAGCGTGACAAGCTCCTGGCCGAAAACGCGCAGGCTCAAAGACTTGCAGGGACAGGTCAATGAGCTTCAGAAGCAACTCGATTTCAAACAATCGCGTCCCGGTTTGACCGTCGTCACCGCCAGCGTGATGGGACAGGACCCGAACGGCACCAAGCGGATTTTCGTCATTAATCGTGGTTCGAATGACGGCGATCCAGACGGGCATGGCGGTGATCAGCCCCGACTTCTTTGTCGGGCAGGTGACCGACGTCAGTCCGAATCAGTCACGTGTGACGCTTGCGATCGATTCGGCTTCTCAGGTCGGCGCCATGCTGCAAACGAACAGCGCGAGCGGTGTGCTGTTTGGCGAATGGCAATCCGGCGGGCAGATGCAGCTGAGATATCTCGATCCTTCGATCACCGTGAACACGGGAGACGTTGTCGTAACCTCCGGCAGGACCGAACGAGTTCCAAAGGGCCTGGTCGTCGGCAAGGTAAGCGGCATCCATCGCAATGTGCAGTCCGATGAGCTGAACGTCGATGTGGCTCCGTTGATCGACTTCAATTCGCTGCAATCGGTCATGGTGATCGTGTCGGACGGGTCGCAGCCGTGACGAATGCCGGTCGAATTGATCTGCGGCTAGCCGCGAGCGTCACGGCTGGAAAGCTGAGCGCGAGCGCCATTCGTATCCTCGGACGCGGCGGCGGAACGGCTGCACCGGGTGTCGTGGCCAATGCCATTGACCCCCGCATCCTCGATAAGCTGACGCGTCAGGTTCCGGGTGGGTGTGTCGTCGTCGCTGGCACGAACGGCAAGACGACAACCTCGCGTATGCTCGCTGACATCCTCGAAACCGCTGGTCTGCGGGTCATTCACAACCGGACTGGGTCCAACCTCGTGCGTGGCATAAGTGCGGCTTTCGCGGCTCAAAGCTCATGGACTGGACGACCGCTGGGCGACATCGCGGTGATTGAAGCCGACGAGGCAGCCTTTCCCGAGGTGGTGCAGACGGTCGAACCCTCGCTTGATCCTGCTGCTTAACCTGTTTCGCGATCAGCTCGACCGGTATGGCGAACTCGATACCATTGCTCGTCACTGGAGCGCGAGTTTCGCGACACTGCGCGACGATCAGACGCTGTTGGTGAACGGAGATGATCCCGCGCTCGCGGTCATAACCGACGGTCTCAACGCGCGACGACAGGTATTCGGTCTTCAGGAATCGCGCTATCTTCTCCCCGAGCTGCCGCACGCCGTTGACTCGGCCGTTTGCCGCCGCTGTGGAGCGGCTCTCCGGTACGAACAGCTCTTCATGTCGCACTTGGGCAACTACGTCTGCGACCATTGCGGACTCCGGCGACCAGAGCTCGACTATCGAGCGACGGAGATCGAGCTTCATTCGCTGGAGTCGGTATCGCTCGATCTCACGGGTCCTGACGGGAAACTGACCCTGAACGTTGCCATTCCCGGCCTCTACAACGCCTACAACGCGCTGGCGGCAGCCAGTGCCGCCCTTGTAATCGGGGTTGCGCCAGGTTTGGTGTCGAAGTCGCTCGCCGGGTTTCGATCTGCGTTCGGGCGAATCGAGCGGTTGCGGTATCGCGATCGCGAGATCGTCATCGTGCTGGTAAAGAATCCGGTCGGGTTCGACGAGGTTTTGCGCATGCTGTCGTCCGGGAGTCAGAATGAGCCCACGATGGTCGTCATCAACGATCTCGATGCCGACGGTCGCGACGTGTCATGGTTGTGGGACGTGAACGTCGAGCAACTGGCGACGGGATCGTCACCCCTCTTTACCAGCGGCATTCGTGGACCGGACATGGCTACCCGCCTCAAGTACGCCGGAGTCTCGGCGGAGCGCATTCATCCGCTAGGCCCGTTGCACGACGCGCTCGATCAGTTTGTCGACGCAATCCCGGCCGGCCAAACGGGGTATATTCTGCCCACGTATACAGCGATGCTCGATCTGCGAGAGATGTTGGCGGATCGTGGCGCCGTCGCGGCGTTCTGGCAGCAGTGACGTCCCGTCCAAACCAGCACGAAGGGGTGCACCGTGAAGCTGACGATCTGCTGGCTCTACGGAACAGCGATGAACATTTACGGTGACCGGGGCAACGTCCTGGCGCTGGCACAGCGTTGCCGCTGGCGTGGAATCGATGCCGAGGTCATCCATTCCGGCATCGGAGATACGATCGACCCGGGCCGGTTCGACATCTTCTTCTGGGGGGGCGGGCAAGACCGCGAGCAGATCAACGTGTCTGCCGATATCCAGGGCGAGAAAGGCGAGCCGGCTCAAGGCCGAAATCGAAGACGGCGCCCCGCTCCTCTCCGTCTGCGGAGGCTACCAATTGCTCGGGCACTATTATCGCCCGCACGACGGTGACGAGCTCCCGGGAATCAGCTTGTTCGACGCCTGGAGTGTCGCGGGTCACGAGCGTTTCATCGGAAACGTCGTTGTCGATTCCGAAGAGTTCGGCGAATTGGTCGGATTCGAGAACCACAGTGGGTTGACCTATCTCGGTCCCGGCGCGCGTCCCCTGGGGCGAGTCCGAATTGGGCACGGCAACAATGGTCGGGACGGATTCGAAGGCTGCCACTACAGGAACGCGATCGGCTGTTACATGCACGGAGCGTTGTTGCCAAAGAATCCGGCGGTGTCCGACTACTTGATACTGGCGGCAATGAGGCGCCGGTACGGTGTCGAGGTGCTCGAGAACCTCGATGACGCACTCGAGTTTGCGGCCCACACAGCGGCGGTGCAACGCGCGACGGCGCGGCGCTAATGGATCGCGCCTTGCTGACTGACGACCAAGTGGAAGGAGAGACTTGATGCGGATCGCGATGATCTCGGACGTCCACGGTAATCTGCACGCATTTGACGCGGTGCTGGCCGATCTTGACCGCTCAGGGCCGTACGATCAGGTCATCTATGGCGGCGATCTCATTTTCAATGGCGCCTTCCCCTCTGAGTGCGTCGACCGGCTGCGCGAGCGCGGCTATCGTGCCGTCCGGGGGAACACCGATGAGTTCCTGGTCGAGATGGCACTCGGTGCACGGTACCCGATGTCGGTGACTGATCCGAAGCAGCGGCACACACCAGCGCTCCAGATCCTGGATCGCTGGGCCCTTGATCGGCTCTCACCGGATCAGATCGAGTACCTGGCGGGATTCCCGGTTCGCATAGACATCGAGGGACCCGATGGTCAGGCACTGACTATCTGCCACGCGACGCCATGGAGCGCGCATGAGACCGTGCTCGCGGACGCCAGCGAGGACGTTGCTCGTCACATGCTCGACTCGGCTGGCACGCAGGCAGTCGCCTACGGGCATATTCACGTTCAGTACCGGCGCGACGTGGACGGACGCCTGTTGTGCGCGGTCGGCAGCATTGGGGCCCCCTTCGATGACGATCCGCGAGCCGCGTACGCTGTCCTGACAAACACTGGCCAGGCGTGGGATGTCCACTTCCGGCGGGTCGCGTATGACGTGGATGCCGCGGTGTCCGGTCTGCTGGCTTCGTCGCTGCCGAACCATGAGATGGTGGCCGCCGGGATTCGCTCTGGTCGCCGCAATGTCTGACCGGCGACCGGCTGAACGGTTCGAACATAAATGGTGCTGTGATACGATTCTCCCGGAGACACGGCTTGATTTGAATGGGACGATGCTGAGCCGGTGATACGCCTCATTTTCGCGCTGGTAATCGCGACAATGGCTCTCGCACAGGCGGCCCTGATTCCTGCGATCAACGTCCTGAGTATCGGACCGAATATCGTACTCGTGTTGATTCTGGTCTGGAGCGCCGAACTCGGCATCGCCGAAGGTGTGATCTGGACGCTCCCTGTTGGAATCCTGCTCGACCTCCTGGCGCTTGATCCTCTCGGTTCAAACACGCTCGCACTCATCCCGGTCGCCGTGATCGGCGGGATCGCCCGTCGACGGCTACTTCACAGTGGGGTCATCGTTCCAATGGTGCTCGTCGTCGTCGCCACAATCGTTCATCAAACCATCGGTGCCATCGTCTCCTCGGCCACCGGATCGAGCTATTCGCTTGAGGCGACGGTTCGCCTCTCGCTGCTCACCGCCCTGCTCAATGTCGCGATCGTGCCGGTGTTGTATATCGGGATCGCCGTACTCGGTCGTTTGGGGGTTCTTCGTGCGACGCGCGCATAAGCGGATGGAACTGGTTCGGCTCACCGACCGCAAACGACATCACGTCGACGAGCGCGGAGACGATGAGGTCTTTATCTCCCGCCGGATGCTCCTCTTCAAAGGGATGTTCGTGGCCGGGTTTGGTGGGTTGGCAGCCAAGCTGGCCAAGATGCAGATGATCGATGGTCGCCAATACGCGAGCGAGGTCAAAGGAAATAGCCAGCGATTCGAAATCCTGAACGCACCGCGGGGATTGATCGTCGATCGCAACGGCAACGTGCTGGCGAACAATCGTATTAGCTGGACGGTGTCGATTCTGCCGCCGCAGGTGCCGTCAGATGCTACCAAGCTGGGCTATATCCGAAATCAGCTCACCTCGACCCTGGACCTGACACAGATGCTCGTCGTCCGTAAGAACGGCCTGCCGCTCGGCTCAGAGGATTTCGTGCTTCAGTCGCTGGCGAAAACGATCGGTGTCGATCCGAAGGGGCTCATTCAGCAGGTCATGCAGGATTCGCCGGACAACCTGGTGCCGGTGAAGACCGACTTGACTTCGGCGCAGGCCGATCAGTACAAACCGCTGGAGCAGCAGCTTCCGGGCGTACACGTGATGGGTGACTTCGACTTCCTGCTGGAGCTCCATGCCGACAGCGTGCTGCCGGTGACGGTCAAAGAGGATGTTCCCAAAGATGTCGCCACGGCGCTGCAAGCCAACGCGGTCTATCTTCCAGGCGTCAAAGTCAGCGACCAGAAACTGGTGCGTCGTTATCTTGCTGGTCAGGAGTTCTCACACATTCTCGGTTACGTTGGGCCCATTACTCAAGAGGAGTACGACGCCGACCAGAAGAAGGGCAACAACCCGTATATCGCCACCGATTACGTCGGGCGAGGCGGTCTGGAAGAGGCCTTCGAGGTGTTTCTGCGTGGCGATCATGGTGGCCGCTGGGTTCAGACTGATGCACGCGGTGTGGAGATTGCCGAGATCACCTCGATGCGCCACGACCCGCAACCAGGTCACACCGCGGTGCTCACCATCGACCGCGACTTTCAGAAAGCGGTGACGGCGGCGTTGCAAGATGGTATCAACAAGGCCAGCGAAGGTGCCGTGAAAGCCGGAATGTCGCCCGTCGGATCTGGAGTGGCCGTCGCCATCAACCCACAGAACGGTGAGATCCTGGCGCTGGTCTCGCTGCCATCCTATGACAACCAACTCTTCGTTGATGGTATCTCCGACCAGCAATACCAGGCCTATCTCAATGACCCGTACGACCCGTTGACCGACAATTCCATCAGCGGTGAGTTCCCACCGGGATCGACCATCAAACCGCTGCTGGCCTGCGGCGCACTCCAGGAGGGAACGCTCAACCTTCAGACGCAGTATCACTGTGCTGGCTCGATTCGAGTTCCGACGGTGACTGATGAAAATGGCGGTAACACGTACGTCTGCTGGCTTGCGAGCGGCCATGGGCCGATCTCGATTGAAGATGCGATCGCGCAGTCGTGCGACATCTTCTTCTACAACGTGGGCGCGCCTGGGCAGATCCCGGAAGGCTCGACTCAGCCGTTGCACTACTACATTCCCGGCGATTCACACGCGCACAACTTCGAGGGCCTCGGCATCGACCTGATCGACAAATACCTGCGATCGTCGTTTGGTTTCGGCGGCCCGACCGGAGTCGAGCTCGCGGGAGAGGCATCCGGAGTCGTTCCGGACGCCAAATGGCTTTTCCAATCACCTTTGCACGAATACTGGTCGGTCGGCGATACTATCAATGTCTCGATCGGACAGGGGCACGTCTCCTGCACTCCACTCCAGCTTGCGTGCGCGCACGCGGCCATTGCCAACGGGGGGACCTATTACCGGCCGCGGCTGGTCAAGCAGCTTCGCGACGCTGATGGACAGGTTTATCGAGATTTTCAACCCGAGAAGCGCTGGCAGATGGCCGTCGATTCCGCGCACGTTCAGGCTGTTCGAACCGGAATGCGCAAGACGGTCTCCGAAGGAACCGCGAAAGGAAAGTTCGTCCTTACGGGGAACGATTTTCCGATCGCCGGCAAGACAGGAACCGCCGAATTCGGCGAGATGATCAACGGCAAATATCGGCGCTCCCACGCCTGGTTTGCCGCCTGGGCACCGTACGACAAACCCGAAATCGCGGTGATCGTTCTGATCGAAAAGGGCGGCGAGGGCGCCACCTACGCTGTCCCGGTGGCTGACGCGATTCTGGCCGCTCACTTTGGCAAGACCGGAGCAAAAGCCTAGACTTGGGCGTCATAGCGGTGGAGTACGGACGCCCGAACACATTCCGGGTTTACCGTCGCGCGGGGATTTTCGGCTGTGGAAGGAGCGCGTGACTCATGGCTGAGCGGTACGACGAGAACAACGAGCAGGTTCGCGTGCGTGGCACGCGCGATGGCTTGATTCTCCAGCTGCCGCTGGAAGCCCCGCTGCCGACTCTACTCGGATTGGTGCGCGGCTGTATCGATGGCGGCGGCGACTTCTTTCAGCAGTCGGAACTCGTCATCGATTATGGGGCGCGCGTTCCCAATGTCGAAGAGATCGTTGCTTTGCGGTCCCTGCTCGCGGAACGCGGAGTCCGGTTGCGGACGGTAATTTCCGGCAACCCGACGTACGGCGAAATGCTGCGATCGTGGGGCTATCACCCGCTGCGTGTCGTCGCGCGCGGTTCCGTGGACGAGCATCAGGATTCCGGCCCGCAAGCGGGACCCGATGGAGGGCGAGGCGCGCTCTACGTTCGCCGGACCTTGCGCTCGGGCGCGTCGATCCAGTCAGACGGCGACGTGGTCGTGGTTGGTGACATCAACGCCGGTGCGGAGGTCATGGCCGCTGGTGACGTGCTGGTGTGGGGTGCGGTCCGTGGCACGGTGCACGCCGGGATGAGCGGCGATTTCGGTTCGATCATTTGCGCGCTGCGGCTCACGCCAACACAACTTCGCATCGCCAGCATATTCGCACGCCCGCCGGATCAACGTGATGCCGGACCGGACATGCCAATGGTCGCGCGCGTTCACAACGGAGAGATCATCGTCGAACCTTGGAAAACCGACCGCCGCACGCCACGGTCATGACGAATTCTCACTTGGCGTATCGGTCCCGAGCGCCTCGGCGCGATCAGGTATTGAGGTAGGGATATGGGCGAAGACCGGCAACACAGCACACTCGGACGGATCATCACGATCACGTCCGGCAAAGGAGGCGTGGGAAAGACGACCACGACCGCGAACATCGGGGCGGCGCTCGCGGCGCTCGGCAAATCGGTCGTGCTGATCGATGCCGACATCGGGCTGCGCAACCTCGACATCGTGCTTGGGCTCGAGAACCGGATCGTCTACGATCTGGTTGACGTGGTTGAGGGCACCTGCCGGTTGCGTCAGGCGATGATTCGAGACAAGCGCCTCAACAACCTGTACCTGATCCCGGCCGCGCAAACTCGCGAAAAAGAGGCGGTCTCGCCCCAGCAGATGAAGACCTTGTGTGAAGAGTTGAGACGCCAGTTTGATTTTGCATTGATCGATTCTCCGGCGGGTATTGAGCAAGGATTTCGAAACTCGATCGCGGGCGCTGATGATGTCGTCGTCGTCACCAATCCGGAAGTCTCCTCTGTGCGAGACGCCGATCGTATTGTCGGGCTGGTGGAAGCGGCCGAACTATCCACGCCGAAACTGATCGTCAATCGCATCGATCCCGCGCTCGTCCGGCGGGGCGACATGATGAGCGTTGACGACGTAACGGAAATCCTGTCGATACCGCTTATCGGCGTCGTTCCCAACGACGTGACGATCGTCACGTCGACCAACCGTGGTGAGCCGGCGGCACTCGATCCCGAATCCAGGGCCGGTCGCGCGTTCCGCAACATCGCGAAGCGGTTGACCGGCGAAGAGGTGCCGTTCATGCCCCTCGAGGAGCCGGATGGCGCTTGGCGCAGATTGCTCAGATCGATCGGATTGCGAAGCAACAAAGGCGAACCGGTGCGTGGGGGAGGGGCGAGCTAATGGGATTCTTTGACACACTGCTTGGGCGCAGTTCATCGCGACGCGCTCCCTCCAGCGCCAACGTTGCCAAGCAGCGCCTCGTCGAAGTGCTCGTGCAGGATCACGTCAAGATCACCCCCGAGGTGATGGAGGCCATCCGCGAGGACATCCTGCGCATCCTGTCGCGCCACCTCGACGTTGACGCGGATCAGCTTCAGATCAATCTCACACGTACCGACCGCGGCGACAACCTGGTGGCCAACGTTCCGGTCCGGCGCGGCGCCGGTTCGCGTCATTGACACGACGTGATTGAAAAACTGCCGCTCGGAGGACTTGAGCTTCATCACATTGGCATCGTGGTTCGCGACCTGGCAAAGGCGATCGCCCACTATCGCGCACTTGGATTCGATGAGCCAATCGAGGCCGATCTGCAGGATCAGGGCGTGCGAGTTGCGACGTTTGCCGCTGGATCAGGCTATCTCGAACTCTTGACGCCTATTGCCGACGGTACGGGAGTCTCGCGTTTTCTCGAATCACGCGGTGAAGGGATGCACCACGTGGCGCTGAAAGTGCGCGACCTGGAGAGCGAGCTTCGAAGGTTGGAGGCGGAGGGTCTCGAGCTTATCGATCATCATCCGCGCAGTGGCGCCCATGGCTGGCTCGTCGCGTTTATTCATCCTCGTTCATGCGGCGGCGTTCTGACGGAGCTTGTGCAGGTTTGACGGTCGCCGAGAAGGGCACCATGGTGATAAAGACAGATACCGGCCGATTGTCGACCACGTCCGGAATCGAGATCGATCCGGTCTACCGCGAAAGCGCGCGCCCACCTCAACCCGACCCTGGCCAGTATCCCTACACCCGAGGCGTGTACCCGACGATGTACCGAGGACGGCGCTGGACGATGCGCCAGTACGCGGGGTTCTCGTCCGCGGAGGAGAGCAATCGACGCTATCGCCTGCTCCTGGAGCGGGGCCAGACCGGCCTCAGCGTGGCGTTCGATTTGCCGACCCAACTCGGGTACGACTCGGACGACCCGATCGCGCGTGCCGAGGTCGGACGGGTAGGGGTCGCCATCAGTACGGTCGACGACATGCGGCGTCTACTCGATCAGATCGATTTGTCGGGCGTAACCACGTCGATGACGATCAACGCCCCGGCAGCGCTGCTCCTGCTGATGTATCAGATCGTTGCCGAAGAACAGGGCGTCGATACGCGCACGCTTGGCGGCACGATTCAGAATGACATTCTCAAAGAGTACGCGGCGCGCGGCACCTATATTTTCCCGCCGCGTCCCTCGATGCGCCTGGTGACTGACACCTTTGCCTACTGCCGCGACTATCTGCCGCACTGGAACGTGATCAGCATCAGCGGCTACCACATTCGTGAGGCCGGATCGAGCGCCGTCCAGGAGGTGGCCTTCACCCTGGCCAATGCCATCGCATACGTGAATGCAGCGGTAGATGCCGGCATGGCGGTGGATGAGTTTGCCCCCCGGTTGAGCTTCTTCTTCAACGCCCATAGCAACTTCTTCGAGGAGATCGCGAAGTTCCGGGCCGCTCGCCGCATGTGGGCCAGGATCATGAAGGAGCGTTTCGGGGCTACCGATCCGAAGTCATTGAGCCTGCGCTTTCACACGCAGACGGCCGGCTGCTCGCTCACGGCCCAGCAGCCACTCAACAACGTCGTGCGCGTGGCGTTTCAGGCCTTGAGCGCGGTGCTTGGGGGAACGCAAAGCCTGCACACGAATGGCTTCGACGAGGCGCTCGGGCTACCAACAGAAGATGCGGCGACCCTCGCACTGCGCACGCAGCAGATCATCAGCGACGAGACAGGTGTCGCCGACACGGCCGACCCACTCGGTGGATCCTGGTTCGTCGAATCTCTGACGGACGAAGTCGAACGCCGCGCCTGGGAGTTGATTGAAGAGGTCGAACAGCATGGCGGAGCGGTCGCCGCGATCGAGTCGGGCTTCGTGCAGCAGTCGATAGCCGACAGCGCCTACCAGTGGGAGCTCGAAGTGCTCAACGGCGAACGTCCGATCGTCGGTGTGAACAAATACCAGTCCGAAGAAGAGGTTGACGTACCCATCTCGCGCATCGACGACGAGGCGGTGCACCGCCAGATCGTACGTGTCACGACCTATCGCGCTCGCCAGGATCGCCAGCGCGTAGAAGCGTCTCTGGCGGATGTTGAGGCCGCCGCACGCGGAACTGACAATCTCCTCGTGGTGATGAAGGCGGCTCTTCAGAGCGGCGCAACACTTGGCGAAATCTGTGGCAGGCTGCGCGCCGCTTGGGGCGAATATCGCCCGGCATCGTGATCAGCCTCCGGTCAGCCGATGGATGCATCTCCCACCCGGCCTCGTGGCCCGATTCGGCCGGGTGAGAAATTCAATCCTCGCACGCAAACCTGATGTGCTTCAGGTGAGCGCACTGCAGCGACACAGCGATGGGCTTGTCGCCCAACTCACGTCAGGTATCGCGGGCAGATTCAACGAGCCACCCGTCTCCCTCGACACCAGACACGCCACGCTGCCAGTCCCGTACACTACGATCTGTTCATCCAGTATCCACTTCAGCGGCTCGCGCACGCTCGGATGATCGGGATAGAGCCCTGCCGGCCCAACGCTTGCGCGACCCAAATCATCCATCTGTACCGGCGCCAGGTAGGCCCGGAGCGTCGAGCAAGAGCGCGCGTTGTCGCTGACCCAGTAGTTCGCGGTCGTATGACGTCAACAGATCTGGATTAGCCGATTGTAGATACCGGATCAGAGATTTCGATGATCTCCTCAGACTCACCGGAGGTCGATGGCTAGCTGCCCGAGATTTCGAGGCTGCTCGACCCGAGGCGCGTCAGCCTTGGGTTACCCCGGAACGCCTCGACGCTATCTGCCCCGACACAGAACATCGTCGTGCGCAAGACGTCGATGAACTCCTCGGCCAGCAAGTGAACCGCCTGTTCTCCGGCCGCCGCGGCGCGGAGAAATGGACCCGCCGATCCGGCCATGTTCGCGCCGAGCGCCAGCGCCTTCGCGACGTCCATTCCGCTGCGAATTCCGCCGCTTGCAAAGATGGTTGCCTCTGGCGCGACCCCGCGCGCCAGTCGCACCGCGTCCGCGGTAGGCAAGCCCCAATCGACGAACGCCGCGGCGGTTCTCCCGCGGACTTCGCCGTACAGTCGATGGCGCTCCACTTCGCTCCACGAGGTTCCCCCCGCTCCTGCCACATCGACGGCGGATACGCCGGCATCAAGGAGCAGGCGAACGTCGTCGGGCGAGATGCCCCATCCCACCTCTTTGGCAACCACGGGGACACCGATCTGGCGACAAAGCTTCTCGATCTTTTCCAGCAGTCCAGCGAAATCGGTGTCGCCCTCAGGCTGAAGGGCTTCCTGAAGCGCGTTGAAGTGGAGCACCAGAGCGTCGGCCTGGAGAAGATCGACCAGACGGCGACACTGATCGACGCTGACGCCGTTGTTGAGCTGGATCGCACCGAGGTTGGCAAAGATAGGGCTATCAGGCGCGTACGGGCGGATGTCGAAGGTCGGAAGGACTTCCGGGTGTTCGAGCAGCACGCGACCGGAGCCCAGGCCGATGGCGAGTCCAAAGTGCTGGGCTGCCTGAGCAAGCCGCTCGTTGATCGCTTGTGCTTCTGGAACGCCTCCCGTCATACAGGAGATGAAGATCGGGGCGCCGATGCGTCGACCAAAGAGTTGGGTTTCGGTGCGAACGTCGCGGAGGTTAATCTGAGGAAGTGCGCGGGGCACGAAGCGATAGTTCTCGAATCCGGACGTGATCCCTTTGGCGGATACGTCTTTCTCGAGGTTGATGCGAAGGTGCTCGGCTTTGCGCTGTGGTGTTCCGGCAATCTCTTCTTCTGGATTCTCCGTTCCGGCCACGAATCGCTCTCCCCGGTTTGCGGGACAGGCGATCCGACCTTCCGGTCCGCGCTATCCCACGTCCTTACGCTCTTCCCTGCCGAGTCCCGTGCCTGCACCCCGCCCGCCACGATTGTCACAGCGTCCACAGACGGGCTGTCCGTCGCCGCATGAATTGGACAGCGACTCCACGCGCAGGCAGCCAAGGTCGGTTCTGGAAGTTGTCGGACTCAGTCGTCGACGATCAAACATATCACGAACCAACCCACCTTTCGTCGCTTGTTCCGCGTCGGCTCGAACCTCTCCGTCATGCGGATCACGGAATCGCTGAACACTCAGCCGTATCGAGGACGGCATCTATGTAACCGGGGAAGGTGCCCACGGATTTCGCGGTCGTCTCCCGGTGGCCTACCATCGTATGGGGCCGTCTCACGGGAGCGAATGGCATGGCATCCGGGTCGCGGCGGTCTTTGGGTCAGGCTGTTCGCTCGTGACGAGTACCCCGGATCGCTGGCGCCGGCTCGCGACGCGTTGGCCGCGGCGCCGCGGTTTGACCGCGCCGCTGGTGTTCGTTTCCGCGTACAATCAGCGACTGGCTGGACGTTCGCGACTCGATTCTTTTCGCTCGTTTGGGTCGTGCTCGCGTCGAGACAGCCGTGATGATGATCGACATCAGGATTGGATGACGCGATGTCTGTCGACGAACACGCGAAGCGCTCCCGGCTCGAGCGCGCACGTGAAGAGATCGCGAAACACGAGGCGACGGCGATCGAACGTCAGCACGCACGCGGCAAGCTGTCGGCGCGCGAACGCGTTCATCTATTGCTGGACGAAGGGAGCTTTGTCGAGCTCGATCCCTTTGTGCGACACCGGTCGACCTATTTCGGAATGGAAGAGCGCCGTCCATACGGCGACGGCGTCGTAACGGGATACGGCACTGTCGACGGGCGCACGGTCGCGGTCTTTTCCCACGATTTCACGATCTTCGGCGGCAGCCTGGGTGAAGCGTTCGCCGAGAAGATGGTCAAGGTGATGGACTTCGCGACCAAGGTCGGATGCCCGGTCATCGGAATCAACGATTCTGCGGGCGCGCGCATCCAGGAGGGTGTGGAGGGGTTGGCCGGCTACGGCGACGTCTTTTATCGCAACGTCCTGGCGTCGGGTGTTGTGCCACAAATATCGGTGATCGCAGGTCCGTGCGCGGGCGGCGCCGTCTATTCACCAGCCATGACCGACTTCATCTTCATGGTCCGGGGACTGAGCCAGATGTTCATTACCGGACCCGACGTCATCCGGACGGTCACCGGGGAAGAGGTCACACATGAGGAGCTTGGCGGAGCCGAAACGCATATGACGCGCAGCGGCGTTGCCCACTTCGCGGCCGACGATGAGGAAGACCTCTTCGAGCAGGTCCGAGCATTGCTGAGTTTCATCCCGTCGAACAATCTCGAAGATCCGCCGTCGTTCCCCGCCGAGGACGATCCGGATCGCGCCGACGTCGAGCTCGACGATCTGGTTCCGGAGGTCAGCACCAAGCCGTATGACATGCACGACGTGATTACCCGTATCGTCGATCACGGTGAGTTCTTTGAGGTGCAGGGGGACTGGGCACGCAATATCGTCGTTGGATTCGCGCGGCTCGACGGGCATACGATCGGCATCGTCGCCAACCAGCCCAAGGTTCTGGCTGGAACGCTCGACATCGACGCGTCAAGCAAGGCGGCTCGCTTCGTTCGCTTCTGTGACGCATTCAACATCCCACTGGTGACCTTCGTTGACGTGCCGGGCTTCCTACCCGGAACGAATCAGGAGTACGGCGGCATCATCAGGCACGGCTCGAAATTGCTGTATGCCTACTGTGAAGCAACGGTTCCGAAGTTGACCGTCATTACGCGGAAAGCCTACGGTGGCGCGTACGTCGTGATGTGCTCGAAGGCGCTGCGCGCCGATTTCATCGTTGCCTGGCCGACCGCCGAGGTGGCGGTGATGGGTCCAGCCGCGGCCGTGAGCGTCATCTCGCGCCGCGAGATCACCGAGGCCGATGACCCGGATTCACGGCGGAAGGAACTCGTCTCGAGCTACGAGCAAGAGTTCGCCAATCCGTTCCAGGTCGCTTCGCGCGGCTATGTCGACGACGTGATTATGCCCAGCCAAACGCGGGGATGGCTCATTCGCGCGCTGCAAGCCACGCGATCGAAACGCGAGAGTGTACCGAAGCGCAAGCACGGGAACATCCCGCTGTGATGGGTGCGGATTGGTCAATTGACGTCGACGGCCGGTGGCTCGAGATTCATCCCGCGCCAACACCGGACGAAGCCGTGGCGATCGTCGCTGCCGTTAGATCGATGCAGCGCCGCGCGACCTCGAGCGGTTCGTCACCACAATCAGGTTGGCGTCTCGCGGCACGGCGAGAGGCATTGCACTTCGGATTGGACACTGGCAGCGACGGCTGGCGAATCGCGGCGCGACTCGGCTCATAGCATGTCTGGGGGCATTGTTGGTTGAAGAAGTGACCACGTTTACCAAAGTGCTCGTCGCCAATCGCGGTGAGATCGCGATGCGTGTGATGAGAGCTTGTCACGAGATGGGAGTGACGACCGTCGCGGTCTATGGCGACGGCGAACTCAATGCCCCACATGTGCGCTACGCTGACGAAGCCTTTCGCATTCCGTCGGATCGGCCTCTTCCATATCTCGACATTCCGGCATTGATCGAGGTCGCCGTGCAAGCAGGCGCTGGGGCCATTCATCCCGGATACGGATTCCTGGCCGAGAATTCGGAGTTCGCATCCGCCTGTGCCTCCGCCGGCATCGTCTTCGTCGGACCTTCGTCGAGCGCGATCTCCGCCATGGGAGACAAAGTCGCCGCGCGCCGGGTGGCGCTGGCGGCCGGCGCCCCGCTGGTGCCTGGCAGCGACGGGCCTGTCGACGTGGCAGGAGCACGTGAGTTCGGCGAGACGCACGGTTTCCCAATCGCGATCAAGGCGGCCGCAGGAGGCGGTGGGCGTGGTTTTCGCGTGGCCTGGTCTTCCGCGGAGGTTGACGACGCACACCGGGGTGCTGCCGGCGAGGCCGAGCGCTATTTCTCCGATGGACGCGTCTACGTTGAACGGTACCTCGATCACCCTCGCCACATTGAAATTCAGGTTTTCGCCGATCAACACGGGAACTGCGTCGCGATTGGAGAACGGGATTGCTCGATCCAGCGGCGTCACCAGAAGTTGATTGAGGAGAGCCCGTCGCCCGCGATTGATGAGCCTATCCGACAGCGAATGCAGGAGACCGCGGTGCGTCTCGCGCGAAAGGTCGATTATGTCGGAGCGGGGACGATCGAGTTCCTGTTTCAGGATGGGGAGTTCTACTTTCTGGAGATGAACACGCGCATTCAGGTCGAGCACCCGGTCACCGAGATGATCTCCGGCATTGATCTCGTCGCCGAGCAAATTCGCGTCGCGGCAGGTGCTCAATTGTCGTTCGGCCAGGACATCGATTTCCGTGGGCACGCCATCGAATGCCGTATCAATGCCGAGGATCCGGCGCGGGGATTCGCTCCCGTGCCCGGCACGGTGCTCGATTATCGCCCCCCGGCCGGCTTCGGCATTCGCGTCGAGAGCGCCGCCGAGTCCGGCTATACGATCCTGCCGCAGTACGACTCGCTGATTGCCAAGCTAATCGTCTGGGGGCGAACCCGGAATGAGGCACTGATGCGCTTGCGGCGTGCGCTGCGCGATTTCGGCGTGAGCGGTGTGCCGACCACGATCTCGTTTCATCTCGGCGTGATCACGCATCCTGAGTTCGCGGCCGGCGCGTATGACACGCGTTTTCTCGAGCGCCATCCGGACCTGCTCTCAGTCACTGGAGCGGTACCACGTGACGTTGCCGGGGCTGGAGATTCGAACGGCCTCTCGACCGAGAGACTCATCGTTGAAGTCTCGGGCAAGCGGTTCGAAGTCGTTCTTCATGCAAAGGCTGAGGAAGCCGCCCGTCGTGCACCGAGTGTGGCTCGCGGGCGACGCGGGTCCGCGGCGAGCAACGGGCAAGGAAGCGTCGTCAGCCCGCTGCAAGGGACGATACTGCGGGTCGCGGCCAGGGAAGGCGACGAGGTGCGGGCCGGTGACCTCATCTGCGTGATCGAAGCGATGAAAATGGAGAACGAGATCAACGCTCCCCACGACGGCGTGGTGCGCCAGATCGGCGTCAGCGAGGGTGCGACGGTCCAGTCCGGCACGCTGCTCGCCGTCATCGATCCGCCCGCAGACTAGCGCCGCGTCGACGCTGCAACCGCGTACATCGGGCAACCATCAAGTCACTGGAATCATCGACACGCGTCGGTGCAGCACGCAGCGACGCGACGAGAACCCTCACGTCGCGCGGGCAGTCAGTCTCACCTTGAGGCGATACCCAGCAGCCGCGATAACTGGACCGGCCGGTGCTGAGCGTTGTTGGTTCCAGGCGAGCGCATCCGCTGGCTCAGGCACGTGTCGCTCCCCGCTCGACCCCACACGACTTCAGACGGTGTCGCGCCGAGTTTTTGGGCGCCCCGCCTCAACAGTTTTGTTGACGCGCAGGCGAAAACGCACCCGCTTGGCTTCCGAACGCTGCGAACGAACGCGGATACATCCGACATAACGGCGTTGCCATCAGGGTGTACGTATGTATAATGTGGATAAGGGTGGGTCTAAGTGGGGATAAGTGGGGCCCATTGTGGACAACCCACCCGCGTTGGACAGTCAGGTGGGGGAATGAAGCCGGTTTTCGTGATCGCCAGCCGTTCCCTCGGGCATTTTGCGTGAACCCACCGGGCGTGAATCCGGCAGCAGCGCAGTCAAACAAAGGGTGATGTCGTGTTTCTCGGGCGTTACAGCCACAGCCTCGATGACAAAGGCAGAGTTGCCGTTCCGGCGCGCTTCCGTGATCTCATCGGGACCGACGCGGTCATTACTCGTGGTATCGATCGCTGCCTGTCGCTCTATCCTATGAATGCCTGGACTCCGCTGGCTGAAAAAGTCTCGAGCCTGTCTATCAGCGATCCGGATGCTCGGGCATTCCGACGAATGGTCTTCGCTGAGGCCGCGAACGTCGAGTTCGACCGGCAAGGGCGTATCCGGATCCCGCCGGAACTTCGACAGTATGCCGGGCTCGAGGGCGAGGTACTCGTCGTTGGAATGCACACCTACGTCGAGCTTTGGAGCCCGGATGCCTGGGCCACCCAATCCGAAATGATGGAGCAAGAAGGCTCCAGCATCGCCCAGCGACTTGCGTCCTTGATCTAAACGGAGAGTCAGGAATCCGCGTGGCGGTTGATCCCCAGGATGGTTTTTCGCCTGAATTGAGTGACTTTCAGTCACCCGATGAGCACCTGCCGGTCCTCCTGCACGAGGTGATAGATCTTTTACAGCCGCGACCGGGGGGCCGCTACATCGACGCAACCTTCGGAGGCGGCGGTCACACTATCGCGTTGCTGGAGCGCTCCGCTCCGGATGGCAGCGTGCTGGCCATCGATGCCGATTCGGACGCGGTGGCGCGAGCCCGAATACTGGCGAACGCGTTTCCCGGACGTTTGAGCGTAGTTCAGGGCAATTTTCGAGACATCGAGCGGCTGGCCGAGGCTCAGCACTTTGGCCGCGTCGATGGCATTTTGATGGACCTCGGGCTTTCGTCATTTCAACTCAACCGGGCCGAGCGCGGCTTTTCGTTTCGCTACCCGGGGCCACTCGACATGCGTTTCGATGCCCGTACCGGACTCAGCGCGGCGGATATCGTCAACGGCTGGTCCGAGGAGGATCTTGCACGTCTGTTCTTCGAATACGGGGAAGAGCACCGATCACGCGCCATTGCGCGCGCGATCGTCAGGGAGCGCCAGGCAATCGCGATCATCACCACCGATCGCCTGGCCGGCATCGTGGAACGAGCGACCGGTGGACGGCGTGGACGAGCTATTCATCCGGCCACGCGAACCTTTCAAGCACTACGCATCGCCGTCAACGACGAACTCGAAGCACTGCGAGCCGGCTTGGCGGGGGCCATCGAATTGCTGGCCGTGGGTGGTCGACTTGCCGTCATTTCGTTTCATTCACTGGAAGATCGCATCGTGAAGACATTTCTGCGTCATGAAGCGACCGACTGCATCTGCCCGCCGGAGACACCCGTCTGCGTCTGCGGGCACAAAGCGCGCGTACGATTGATTACGCGAAAAGCCGTGCGACCATCCGAATCGGAGGAGCGGGACAACCCGCGTAGCCGGAGCGCCCGCTTGCGTGTGGCGGAGCGACTCCCATGACGAGCACCACCAAGTCCCGCCGCCCTGAGGTCGTGGTCACGAATACCGTTCAAGACACGCCAGCTGCGTCTCCTCAACGACGGCCGCAGCGGCAGTATCTGGCGCTCAACGGGGTGGCTATGGTCATCATCGCGGCGTTGGCGCTCACCGTCATCGGGATTCTCTACCTGATGCAGACGGCGAAGGTAGCCGGCCTCGGGTATCAGTTCAGCCGGTTGCAGAACGAATATTATTCACTCTCTCTCGAGAACTCGAAACTTGGATACGATGTCGCGCGCGATCAATCGCTCGACAAGATCAGCCAGGTCGCAACCGAGCAACTGGGTATGACGCCGCTGAAGAACTTTCAGTTCATTCAGGTGCAGCGACCGGCAAACGACAATCTCCCGTCGCTGCCGCCCGACGTTCATCCACAGAAGTCGCTGATCGAGCGAATCAAGGCCGCGCTCATGGGTGAGAGCAGCGCCAGCCTGCGCGAGACCGCCACGCCCCTGCCCGCAATCGAAACCCAACCGGTTCCACGAAGTGGTCCGGCGACGACGCCGGGCAACAACGCCGTCGCCACGCCGCAAGGCACTGTCGGGACGGCTCCGTAATGATGGAATATCGAATCCCGCGGCGCCGCATCATATCTCTGTTCGCCGGGTTCATCATGTTCTGCCTGGCGATCGGCTATCGCGTCTTCTCGTTTCAGGTGGTCAAGAGCCAGTCACTGAGCGAGCAGGCGGTCGCGTTTCGCTACCAGGACACGGTCGTTCCGGCCCAGCGGGGCAACATCTACGATTCTCGCGGCATCGAGCTCGCCACCAACGTTCCGGCCGACACGATCTCCGTTATCGTCAACCAACTGGACGATCCCCGGAAAACGGCACAGTTGCTGGCTCCGTTGATCGGTCGAACGTCAGACGATATTTACACGGCGATCACGCAGCCCGGCAAGGAATGGGTCGTCCTGAAGCGCCGCCTGAGCACCGATTCGTCGCAGAAGATCACCGATCTGAAGCTGCCGGGAGTCGTGCTTCAGTCGGAGCCCCGGCGTATATACCCGATGGGGGATTTCGCGTCTCAGGTGCTCGGGTTCGTCAACTACGACTACTCAGGCTCCTACGGGGTCGAGGGCGAATACGACAAAGCAATTGGCGGCACGCCCGGAAAACTGATTGGCGAACGCGATGGATCGGGCAACGTCATCGCCCTTGCCAAGAGCGCCTGGGACCCACCAATCGACGGTGGCAACGCCACCCTGACCATCGACGCGTCGGTGCAATGGATCATCGAGAAGGCGCTTGATCAGGCGATTGCCGCCCAGCAGGCCTCCGGCGGAACGATCGTGGTACAGAATCCGAAGACCGGCGAGATTCTCGGCATGGCAAACCGGCCGTCCTTCAACCCCAATACGTTCGACACGGTGACTGACACGAGACTGTTCGAGAACCCAGCGATAAGCACGGCCTATGAGCCTGGGTCCACGTTCAAGACGCTGGTCATGTCGCTCGGCTTGGAAACCGGAGTCGTGACGCCGGGTACGGTGCACAACGGCGGTCCGTACAAGATCATTCCCGGCGGGTCCGAGGTACACAACGCGCTTGACGTGGACTTCGGTCCGGAAACGATGACCGAGGTATTGCAGCACTCCAGCAATCTGGGCGCCATGTGGGTTGCCGAGATGGTCGGAGAGGATCGGTTTTATCGCGGCCTGGTCTCGTTCGGGATTGGACAGCCGACCGGGATCGATCTTCAGGGCGAATCCACAGGTATCTTGCCGTTGCCCGGACAGTCGGATTGGTCGGCGGCTAACTTCTACACCAGTGCCTTTGGGCAGGGCCTTGCGGTGACTCCGATCCAGCTGGTCAATGCGGTGTCAGTGCTGGCGAACGGCGGAGTGCTGATGAAACCGCACGTCGTCAAGGAGATCAAAAACAAGGCGGGAACCCAAGCTATCGATCCGGTGCCGGTTCATCGCGTCATCTCGGAAGAGACGGCTCGCACGGTCACCCAGATGCTGACAATCGTCATGAACACGACGTACCTGAAATACTCGGTTCCCGGCTATGACATCGCCACGAAATCCGGAACCGCGCAGATTCCGCTTCCAACGGGTGGGTATGACCCGACCGCGACAATCGGATCAATGCTGGCGTACGGCCCATCGAACGATCCGCAATTCACTATCCTGGTGAAGGTTGACAGGCCACAGAAATCGCCGTGGGGAGAGAGCGCGGCTGGTCCGGCGCTGCAGCAAGTTTTTCAGCAGCTGTTCTTGTTGTACGGGATCCCGCCGACGAAGCCGATCACGCCGCTTCCCACGCAGAAACCGTAATGGGTGACGGTTGGGTTGGCCTTTCCTGGGGTATGAGCGTCTGGAACTCTGATGAGCGTGTCGACCGGTGCCACATTTGACCGAGCGTCGTCGCTTGATTCGGGACGCTACAATTCACTCCCGGCGTCACGAGATGACGGAGACGAGCCTGAGGGGATGGCTCGATCCGGACGCGCCGTAACGTGGTTCCAGCATTGTGATATACGCGGCCCGAATGCGCGTAAATCTGTCCCTCTCCGGCAATTGCGCTGGAACCGCAGGTGGAGTCTGATCTCATCTCGTGATGCGCCACGACGGAAATGGGGCATGCCCCAGCGACAGCACGTTTGGACGGTAATCGTTGATCGAACTGGTTGAACGGGAGACCGTGACCCACGAACGGGTGACGGAAGAGTGAGCGGTCTGAGCGATTTCATCATGCATGTTGGACGACTGCTGCGCGACCACAGCGTATTGACTCGTGATCCGGGCCACAACCTGGCGCTTTCCCTTGCGATTTCGTCGATCGCGTTCTTGGTGACCGTGGTTGTCGGTCGTCCCTACATCCGGTACCTCAAACTTAAAGGAGTCGGCAAGCAGATTCGAGAGGACGGACCGGAAGGCCATCAGGATAAGACGGGAACGCCGACGATGGGTGGCATCATGTTCACGGCGACCGCTATCGTGCTGACCTTGATCTTCAACCTCGCCGGTCGCCTCTCGATGCTGCTGCCACTTGGGGTGCTGGTCGGGACCGCCATCCTCGGCGGAATTGATGACCGGTTGAACCTGGTCGGCGGCAAACGCACCGGAATGGCGGCACGATTCAAAATGGCCTGGCTGCTGCTGTTCGCCTTTGCAACGTCGCTCGTCCTCTATTTCCCACTCCATTTGCGGAGCATCTACGTCCCGGGCGCCGGCAAGTTCGATATTGGGTTGATCTACATTCCCATCGCGATCCTGGTGATCGCGGGCTCGGCCAATGCGGTGAACCTGACTGACGGTCTCGATTCGCTGGCCGGCGGCACGGCGGCTGTCGCCTTCGTCGCGTACGGCATCATCGCGTTCCTTCAGGGACAGGTTCAGGTCGTCACCTTTTGTTTCACCATGGCCGGTGCCCTGCTCGGATTTCTGTGGTACAACGCCCACCCGGCGCAGGTCTTCATGGGAGATACCGGTTCCCTCGCCGTCGGCGCTGGGCTGGCGACGGCCGCCTTCATGACCGGCCAATGGCTCCTGCTGCCGGTTGTGGGTTTCGTCTTCATGGCCGAGACGATTTCCGTGATGCTCCAGGTCGGGTATTTCAAGCTGAGCGGCGGCAAACGTATCTTTCGCATGACGCCGCTGCACCATCATTTCGAGCTTCTTGGCTGGTCCGAGACTCAGATCACCTTGCGGTTCTGGCTTTTCGGCATGATGGCCGGCCTCCTCGGGGTTGCGCTGGCACTGATCTAAAGGGGTCAATGTGTCCTCATCGCACTCGGCATCGCAATGGCTCCGCGGCAAGCGCGTCCTTGTCATGGGAATCGGTACCCGGCAGGGAGGGCTCGGTGTGACGCGCTACCTGGTTGGCGCGGGAGCCGATGTGACGGTGACCGACCTGCGAGATGAGAGGGATCTCGAGCCCACCCTGCGCCAGCTTGACGGCTTGCCCGTTCGATTGCGGCTGGGGGAGCACCACGAGGACGATTTCACCGCGGCCGACGTCGTCGTGCGTAATCCGGGAGTGCCGCTCGATTCGCCCTGGCTGGCGGTAGCCCGCGAACACGGCGCGACCATCGAGATGGAGATGTCCCTCTTCTTTCGGGCCTGTCCGGCACCGATCATCGGGATTACCGGTACCAAGGGGAAGACGACCACATCGACGCTCTGCGCGGCAATGTTGGCTCAATGGCGGCCCAACACCGTTTTGGCCGGCAACATGGGTCGCTCAGCACTCGAGTGTCTTCCACACATCGAGCCGGAGACCCCGGTCGTCATCGAGCTTTCAAGCTGGCAGCTGGAGGGTCTTGGGGAGCATCAATTGAGCCCTCACATCGCCGTCTTCACGAATCTCAGCCCCGATCATCTCAACCGCTACGCGTCGATGGATGAGTATCTCGACGCGAAGCTGAACATCGCGCGCTACCAGCAGCGTGGAGACTGGTTCGTTCTGAACGCGGATGACTCGCTGGTCTGGCCAAATCGTGACGAGGGGCTTGGAAGCTCGGTCGGGTTTTCGGCGAGCGATGACGGCTCTGATGGCGCTCATCTGGACGGCGAACGGCTGCTCTGGCGATGGAACGGCGAAGAGATCGAGCTCGGCCGGCGAGGTGAGCTTGCGCTCCAGGGTAGCCACAATGTCATCAACGCCCTGGCCGCGTCGGCCGCCTCGCTGCTGTTCGGCGCGAGCGCTCACCACGTTCGTGAGGGGCTGCGAACGGCAGGAACCGTCCCCGACCGGCAGGAGATCGTGGCCGAGATCGACGGCGTTCTGTACGTCAACGATACGACTGCCACCACGCCCGCGGCGGTCTACGCGGCCCTGGACCGGTTTGGAAACCGGCCGATCGTGCTCATTGCCGGCGGCTCGGACAAAGGAGTCGCGCTCGACGATTTCGCGCGGCGTGTAGCAGTCGACGTGACGAGCGTGATCCTGCTCGACGGTGCGGCGACAGGCGAGCTTCAGGGCAAACTGCGGACCTTCGGCAAGACAGACATCCTGGGCCCCTACGAGTCCATGGATCGGGCCGTCATCGAGGCGCGGCACGTCGCGGGTCCAGGGTCAGTCATCCTGCTTTCTCCCGGTTGTGCCAGCTTCGGCATGTTTCGGGATGAGTTCCATCGCGGTCAGGCATTCCGCGACAGCGTCCATCGCGTTGAGCGACTTCACGACATGGAGGACAGATCATGATCGCGGTCGCGCGTGGGTTTGGCGAAAGCATGGTGACCGCAATGACGGGCGGGCGCTCGCGGGCGCGTTCGCTCGTTCACGAGCCGGACTACTGGTTGATCGCGATCATTCTGACGCTGGTGATGTTTGGGCTGGTGATGGTTTTCAGCGCAAGCATCGCGATTGGTCTGCAAGACGAAGGCGGCAACAGCTATTACTTCTTGACCCGGCAGGCGATCTGGGCCGCTATCGGGCTGAGCGGAATGCTTGCCACCACCTTCATCGATTATCACTTCTGGCGCCGGCTGTCGCTCCCGGCTATGGTCGGTGTTCTCATTATGCTCGCGGCTCTCGTGTTCATTCCGGGGCTTGGAGCCGGCGCGGATTCCTGGGGCGCCAAGCGCTGGATCGGCCTGGGGCCGCTTTCCTTCCAGCCAAGCGAGGTGGCCAAAGTCATTCTGGTCATCTACCTGGCCGACTGGCTCAGTCAAAAGGGCAGCAAAATCCGCAATTTCAGCTATGGCTTGATCCCGTTTGCCCTTGTTCTCGGTACGTTAATCGGGATGGTCATGCTGCAACCTGACCTCGGCACCGCGATCTTGATGGCGGCGATCGGCATCAGCATGTTCCTGGTAGCCGGTGCCGATCTCGCCCAGCTGGGCGCTCTCATGGCGGTCGGGTCGGTCTCCTTCCTGATCCTGGCGTTGGGCGCCTCGTACCGTCGTGCGCGAATCCTGATCTTCCTGAATCCTGATTCCGATCCACAAGGCAAGGGCTATCAACTGGTGCAGGCGCGCCTGGCGCTGGGGAGTGGCGGCCTATTTGGCCTTGGGCTCGGGGCCAGCCGTGAAAAATTCACCTGGCTTCCGGCCGCTCAGAACGATGCCATCTTTGCCGTGATCGGTGAAGAGCTCGGGTTGATCGGTTGCGCGTTCGTGCTGCTTTTGTTCGCGCTGTTGGCCTGGCGCGGATACCGGATCGCTATGAAAGCGCCTGATGCATATGGCGCACTGGTCGCGGTCGGCATCGTGACCTGGATTATCTTCCAGGCCGCCATCAACATTGGCGGTATCACGCTGACGATCCCGTTCACCGGAATCCCGCTTCCATTCATCAGTTATGGCGGCACGGCGCTGGCGGTTTCCCTGACGGCGATGGGGATACTGCTCAACATATCGAAACAAACCGTGGAACGCCGATTGGTGCCGGCAACCGAAGCTCCGGCGCATCGTCGTTCGGTGCGGCGCCAGCGTGCGGAGCGCGTTACTCAGCCCGGCCACGCGCGTTCATCTCAGAGTCCCCAACCCCGTAAAGCCTACGTGACTGAGACGTCGCGCGGGCGTAGCACGACACCGCGGAGACGGAACCCCGACGGACCGTCAAGGGCGCGATCGGGATCGTTCGGACGAGCGGGCAAACGTCCGCCCAATCGCGACGGTTAGCGTTCAAAAGGAGCTCAGTCCTGGACAGCCGCGCATTCGACACACAGCAACTTCCGGCACCTCCGGCCACGCTTCACTTCGTCGGGATCGGCGGAGTGGGGATGAGTGGCCTGGCGCGGATGCTGGTGCGCCGCGGCTATCGGGTTACCGGATCTGACATGACCGAATCGCCGATCGTGGCGCAGCTCGCGGCTGAAGGTCTGCCCGTCTGGGTCGGGCACGCTGCGGAGAACGTCGGTCTGGCGGATCTCGTCATCACCACGTCCGCGGCGCCCGCCTCGAACCCGGAACTGGTGAGCGCCCGTGAGCGCGGCATCCCGATCGTCAAGCGCGCGGCCGTGCTCGGTTTGCTCTGCGAGTCGCGCACCTGCATCGCCGTCGCCGGAACCCACGGAAAGTCGACGACGAGCGGAATGCTCGCCTATGCACTCGACCGTGCGGGGTTGGCGCCCTCGTTTGCGGTCGGAGCGGACGTGTCACAGCTGGGCACGAATGCACGGTCAGGCGACGGTCCCTATTTCGTGGCTGAAGCGGACGAATACGACTATAGCTTCCTCTGGCTCAAACCCGATGTCGCGATCATCACCAACATCGAGCACGATCACCCCGATCTCTTTCCGGCGCTCGAGGACGTGGAGGCGGCATTCGATCAATTCGTGGCGAAGATCAGGCCCGGCGGCGCGTTGGTGGTCTCGGCTGACGACCCCGGTTGTCGCATGTTGGTCGCGCGACGATCGGACCTGCCGGACCGCGTGGTCACCTATGGTTTCTCCGATCGGGCGGATTGGCGCATCGAGCGTGTCGCTGGTCGCGACCACTTTCACGTTCCTGACCACGGTCCGTTGCGTACGAAGCTGCGGATTCCCGGGCTGCACAACAGGCTCAACGCCGCGGCCTGTCTCGCCGCCGCGAGCGCCGCGGGGATCGATCCCAGCAGGCTGATACCAGGTCTGGAGGATTTCGCGGGAGTTGGTCGTCGCTTCGAGCTCAAAGGCGAGGTCGGCGGCGTAACCGTCGTCGAGGACTACGCGCACCACCCGACCGAAATCCGCGCCACGATCACCGCCGCTCGTGAGCGTTTCCCGGCAGCGCGGATCATTGCCGTGTTTCAGCCCCATACCTACAGTCGAACTCGCGCGCTGCTGGACGATTTCGCCCAGGCGCTGTCGCTCGCAGATCGAGTGATCCTTACGCCGATCTATGCCGCCCGTGAGTCGGACGACCTTGGGGTCAGTTCAGACAACATCGCGGAGAGAATCGTGGACGTTCAGGTTTCCAGCGTGGATTCGCTCGATCTGGCGGCAGCGACTGCCATTTCGGACGCAAACCCGGGCGACGTGGTACTCGTTATTGGCGCGGGTGACGTCTGGAAGGTCAGTCCCGCGATCATCACACTGCTCAAACAACGATCGGCTGGCATATGACGGACAGCACCTTGATACAGCTCCACACAGGCACGTTAGCCGTTCAGCGCGACCGTGCCCTATCTCTCCACACGACCTTCCGCATCGGTGGCCCGGCCGATTATCTGGTGCGGGCGTCGAACGCCGCTGAAGTGCTGGCGGCGGTGGAATGGGCCCGGGAACGTGGTTTGCCGGTGACGGTCATTGGCGGCGGGAGCAACCTGCTGATTGGTGACGGCGGCATTCGCGGGCTGGTCATTCTCGTGCGCGCACCCGGCAAGCACGTGGCTGACGACTACTCGGTTCAGGATCTGGACGACGCGGTTCGTCTCACCGTACCCGCCCAGGCTCCGATATCCTGGCTGGGGCACCTGACGGCCGAGCACGGATGGGAAGGCATGGAGTGGGCTGCCGGTTTGCCAGGCGTGGTCGGAGGAGCCGTGGTCAACAACGCCGGGGCGCACGGAACCGAGACGAAGGACCATCTCGTCACGGTCGAAATACTCGATCTCGAAGGCGGCGTTGAGATCTGGTCTCGCGAACGACTGGAGCCTGCCTACAGGCACACGATCCTGAAGGTTGCACCGCGTCCACGCCGGTGGGTCGTGATTGCGGCGACCTTCCTGCTTCCCAAGGGAGATCGCCAAGCTCTCACCGCTCGCGCGGATGAATACGCTCGCTGGCGTCGCCAGGCTCAGCCGACCGGAGCCTGTGCTGGTTCGGTCTTCACCAACCCGGAAGGGACGCATGCCGGATATCTGATCGAGCAGGCGGGGCTCAAGGGGCGTCGTGTTGGCGGCGTGATGATTTCGGAGCTACACGGCAACTTTCTCGTGAACACCGGTCATGCGAGCGCGGCTGACGTACGGAAGCTCATTGCGATCGTGCAAGAGGAAGTCTGCCGCCAGTTCGCCATTGAGCTACATCCCGAGATCGAACAGATTGGAGATCTGTAGCATGCCGCGGCGAATCCGAATTGGGGTCATCTTCGGCGGCCGCTCCGGCGAGCATGACGTGTCGCTACGATCGGCGGAAGCCATTATGAGCGCGGTCGATTCCGATCGCTTCGATGTCGTGCCGATCGGAATCGCCAGGGATGGACAGTGGATCACCGGCGGCGACCCACTGCGCCAGCTTGCCGACTGTTCGCGGCTTCCACTTGCCCAAATCGGCAGCGGGCCGGAGCCACGCGATCCGGCCGAGCCCGCTCGCGAGGAGAACGTTGCGCTTGATGTGCGCTCGTCGTCCTGGGCACGCGACATCGACGTACTTTTCCCGGTGCTTCACGGTCCCTGGGGTGAGGACGGCACCGTTCAGGGCATGCTCGAACTGGCCAACGTTCCGTACGTTGGCGCTGGAGTCCTCGCATCAGCCGTCGGTATGGACAAGATTGCCTCGAAGCAGCTCTTCGAGCGCGCCGGTCTGCCGATAGCGGGCTGGACCTGGGTGTTACGGCGAGATTGGCGCCGGAACCCGGAGGCGGTCGCCGAACGAATAGAGGGCGAGATTGGCTACCCATGCTTCGTTAAGCCCGCAAACCTCGGGTCGAGTGTGGGCATCTCGAAGGTTCATCATGCAGGAGAGCTCGCCGAGGCAATGCACGAGGCGTCGCAGCACGATCGCAAGATCATCGTCGAGAAGGGGCTCGATGCGCGCGAACTCGAAGTGAGCGTCCTGGGAAACGATGATCCGGTGACGTCCGTGGTCGGCGAGATCGTCCCGTCGAAAGAGTTCTACGATTTCGAGGCAAAGTACGTCGATGGCGACTCGAAGCTGATCATTCCGGCGGCGATTACTCTGGAGCAATCCGAAGAACTGCGATCCATTGCGGTGAATGCCTTCAGAACGATTGACGCGGCCGGCATGGCGCGGGTCGATTTCTTTCTGGAACGTTCGACCGGCCGGATCTACTTGAACGAGATCAACACGATTCCGGGTTTTACCCAGACCAGCATGTACCCACTCCTGTGGGAGGCGAGTGGCCTGCCATTTCGTGATCTCGTGACGCGCCTCGTCGAGCTAGCAGTCGAACGCCACGGCGAGCGGCAGGGATGGCCGGGATGAAGGCCCGAAGACCAAAGCCGGTCCAGAGTTCGACAGAGCATCGCAAGCCGCGTCGTGCACGAGCGCGTGGCTATTTCAAGGCGGTGTCGGTCAACGGCCGGTTACCGGCGTTTCTGCTGAGCGTTGGTTTGTCGGTGATGGTTTTCGGATTCCTCTTTTCCAGTGATTTCCCGGTTCGCGTCGTGGTCGTACAAGGGAACAAGGTGGCCTACGCCGATTCCATCGTCGAGCGGAGTGGCGCCATCGGCCAGTCCGTCTTCACGTTGGACACGGGTGAGGTGGCGCGCCGGGTGGCACGACATCCCGCGGTAGCCTCTGCCGACGTTCACGCGGAATTGCCTGACACGATCGTCGTGAACGTCACCGAGCGGATTCCAACCCTTGTCTGGCAAACCGGTGATCAGGCGGTGCTGGTGGACGAACGCGGCGGCGTGATCGCGACCGGCGATGACAAGACCTTGCCGCACGTGATCCAGACGAGTGGCACTAGTCCCGCCCCTGGGGATCGGCTACCTGCCGACATCGTGCAGGCAGCAACCTATCTCACCAAGGCTCTGGGCTCGTCACTTACGGCGCTGGGCTACGACTCCACGACCGGGCTCACGGCGCAATTGACTGGCGGCAGGACGGTCGTGCTTGGGAGTGGGGATCGCATACCACTCAAGATGAGCGTGGTTTCTGCCGCGTTGAAGATGTCCGAACGCTGGTCGAAGCTCGACGTTCGAGAGCCGGATCGACCATTCTATCAGTAGAGCGACGTGATGCTGACAGCCCGGCATCGCGGAGTGTCCGAACGCTCGGCGCCCTGAACGTACAATCTGTCTGACCATCCTATGCTATAATCTGCCATGGCCCGATATGACGTATTCGCACCACCGTCGGTCAGCCGGATAGATTGAAAGCGGTAGCGGAATGCGGTTGTGCACCTGGTTTGCTGGCGTCGACCTCGATTCGCGCTACCTGACCGCCACACTGGGATTCTCAACCGATGATCAGGCGCCACGAATCCTTGGCAGCAAGGTTTTCGAGGTGCAGTCGGCTCCGGGCCAGTTTCCCGACTTTCAACGTGGACTCCGGGCGGCGTTGCCGGAAGCCGGAAACTGGTTCCATATGGAGACCGGCGGCGCGTTGACGAAGGTAGCCGTCGCCGTTCCTGGCAGTATGATTCAAGAAGTTCCCTCGTCCGGCGCGTGTGAGTTCGGAACGCCCACGCGTATCGATTCCTCTGTGATCGATCTTGCTCGCAGGCGGGCCCTTGAAAGAGCGGGCCGGCTTGGTCCGGTGGTCGGTTCGATGGTTCATTCCTATGACCTGGACGGCCACTCCCAATCAACCGCACCGTTTGGCGCCTTCGCGACGTCGCTGGGCGTTGAGATGACATCCTGGTTCGCGCGGCCGGCTATCTTGCAGCCAGTGGTGGACGCGGTGAACGACAGCGGTTTCGACGTCGGGATGGTGATGCCTCGTGCCGTGGCCTGTGCCGAAGCGACACTGACCCCGCTCGAACGACGCGAGGGTGCGACGGTGGTCATGATCGGAGACAGCACGACCGAACTGGCCACCTTTATCGACTCTACGCTGGTCGACGTTTATTCCGTTCCTCTTGGGCGACAGCCACTCGTGGTAGAGCTGGCACGGGCGTGCAGGGTGTCGGTTGAGGTCATCGATCGTCTCGACCTCGGCTTGATGATGGACCGCGTACCATCCGACCCAATCGTCCAGCGTGTCCGTACTGTGTTGTCCGCCTGGGGTACCGCTCTCTTTTCCGCGATTAGACGGCGGCTCGAGGAGCGCAATCTTGCCTGGCGTTTGCAGGCTGGGATCGTCATCGCGAATCCGGAACGAGCGTTTCCGACGCTCGATGATCGGGCGGCTCGGGTTGTGGGGACACCCGCGCGCTTCGCCACGATCAATCCGTCGTTCGAGCGTCAGAGCGGCGCTTCACGTCGTTCGTTCGCGGCGTTAGGGCTCATCCCGCTACAATGGAAGTCCACAGAGGTGGAAAGCCCGCGAATTGACATTCGAACTCCGGACTCGGCCGTGACTCCAGTCGTCAACAATCGGGAGCTCGCTGGGAGCGGGGGAATCGGTCACGCGATTGGCCGGTGGCTGCGAGAATTCGTGCCGGCCGACCCTCACTCGTCATAACGAATGCGTTGATGCTTCTTTGCTGATACGCGCGCGGCTGGTGCATACTTTCTGACACCTTCAGTTTCGGGGAGCATCGTTGGTGAAGCTGTGGAAACTAGAGGGCGGGCCGTGGGGAGGCTACTTGCATGTTCAACCATCACGAGGACGATTTCGTAAACTCGTTTGCGCGGATCAAGGTTATCGGAGTCGGCGGCGGCGGCGGTAACGCGGTCAATCGAATGATCGCTGCTGGAGTCGAGGGCGTTGAATTCATCGCGGTCAACACCGATGCCCAGTCTCTCGTATCGCAGTTGAGTCCAATGACTGTCCGTATAGGTGACAAACTGACCAAGGGTCTCGGCGCCGGAGGGCGACCTGAGATCGGCGAACGTGCCGCTGAAGAGAGCATCGAAGATCTCAACGAAATCATTCGCGGCTCTGACATGGTGTTCATCACCGCGGGCATGGGAGGCGGAACCGGAACCGGCGCGTCGCCAATTGTGGCGCGTCTGGCACGTGAATCCGGCTCGCTCACCGTCGGCGTGGTTACCAAACCGTTTGACTTCGAGGGTGCCAAGCGACGACGTGTCGCGGACGAAGGTGTGGCCGCGCTCAAGGAGCACGTTGACGCGCTGATCACCATTCCCAACCAGCGCTTGATATCGCTGGTTGATCCGAAGACGCCCTTTTCGGAAGCGTTTCGCCTGGCGGACGACGTGCTTCGCCAAGGTATTCAGGGCATCTCGGATCTGATCACCAAGCCCGGTCTGATCAACCTCGACTTCGCGGACGTGAAGACCATCATGCGCGATGCGGGATCGGCGCTGATGGCCATCGGCCGGGGCACCGGGGAGTCACGCTGTGTCGACGCGGCGCGCATGGCGATCGAGAGCCCGCTCCTCGAGATGAGCATCGACGGCGCCGTTGGTGTCCTCTACAACATCATCGGTGGGCCCGATCTCACCCTCGCTGAGATCACGGAGGCGGCGGAGGTGATTCGAGCGGCGGCTGACGACGAGGCGGAAATCATCTTCGGCGCCACGACCGATGAGGCCATGGGCCGCGATGTGCAGATTACCCTGATCGCGACCGGATTTCAGGGCGGTGCGACGCAGCGCCGGCCGGCTCGTCCGGAGCGTCGCTTTCGATCTCAACCTGATGCTGCTCCAGGCGGCCAGGCTGCTCCGTCGCGAATTCCAATGGCGCCGGACGATGAGTGGTCGGAGCCAGCCATTCTGCGGTTCCTTCGCGAACGCTAGATATCGAGTGCCCTGATGCGCTGCCCATTCTGCCAGGGGCGGGACACCCGCGTGGTCGATTCTCGTGAGCTGAGCAACGGCTCCGGGATTCGCCGTCGCCGTGAGTGCGCCTCGTGCGGACGCCGGTTCACGACCTACGAACGGGTTGAATCCGGTGCATTGATGGTGGTCAAACGGGACGGAAGACGTGAGGAGTTCGACCCGCGCAAGCTCCGGGACAAGCTTCGCATCGCTCTCACCAAGCGCCCTGTCTCGCAGGAAGAGATTGACCGTATCGTGGCGGGTGTCGAGGCGCAACTGCTCGAGCGAGGCACCGTCGAGGTGCCGAGCACCGCGATCGGTGAGATCGCGCTGCGCGAACTGCGTAAGATCGACGAAGTCGCCTACATCCGGTTCGCGTCGGTTTATCTTTCCTTTGAGGACCTCGAAGACTTGCGCCGAGAAATCGATGTGCTCACCGCCAACACCGCGGCCGGGAGCGCCGATCATCACTGACAGGCGCACGACGTGATGAACCGTGAGATCCTCTCGATCGGCGATCAACGTGATGAGCCCTTTGGACTGATCTGGACCAACCAGTCGTCCAACCAGTTTCGTTACGTTCCGGAACAATTCTCGGTCACCGTGAATGTCGATCGCTGGCGCGTCGCCTGCCCGTCGCTCAGGTCGCTTCGGCTCGAGATCCCACCGGGCTGGGTGAGTGATTTTCCTCTTTGGAGACCCGTAACCTCGGACACGTCATCGATCACCTGGCGCGTTTCCGCGAATGAGACGCCACGCTCGTTTTCGGAGTCGATCACGGTCATGGCTATGTCGAACCTGGAGATGCTCTCCCGCATAGAACGATCGGTGACGATCGAGATTCGTGCCTTCAGCCAGTTTGAACCGGAAAGGTATGTCATCCGGACCCAGAACAGCGTGGATGGCTGGGGCGTCGTCAAGCCATCGCGACGTGAATTCGAGCAAACGTATGGGGTCACCTGTTTTCGCGAGCGTTTTTTCCGTGGTTTGTATCGCTCGATCGTGTTTCTAGGCGCCGAGTCCGGCAGGTACCAGGGCGGCATCTGCACCGGCATGGCACGGGTCGCGCTGGAACGAAGCTTGTCGGAGGCGCCGGGTCAAGCATCTCTGGACGAGATACGCATCTGGCATGGTCGCCAGTTAACCGATCGCGCCTTGTTGGCATCCGCCGGATGGTTATTTGCCGCCGGCCCGCGCACGGCATTCAACGCATGGCGCCGCGATGTGTTGAGCAGCGGTAGGAGCACGCGCTGCTTCGACATTGAAGTCCCTCGCCCGTGGCGGCGAGACATCGTGTCCGCACTGCAGCAAGAGGGGCATACCGTCGTTCCCTACGCGCTGAAACAGTCGTCGCAGAACCGGGCCAGTGTGCTCGTATACGACCCCAACGATCCTCAGGGGGCGGTTGATGGCTCGTCGGTCATGACCTTCCTGCTGGACGAAGATACGTACCGTTACCCGCCGCTCGATGGGGTCGACCTATCGAAGACGACGATCGTTGCCGTGGACCAACGCGCATACCGTAACGGGCGCACTGCCGTTCTCGCGAGCCTGGCGAGCGCAACGCTCGACCTTAAACTATGGGTGCACGACCTCTGGAAGGCTGTACGCTCAGGCGGGGTGAGTCAGCGTTGGGCACGAGTTGGGAAACTACGCCGGTCCCATATGGGATGATCGATTCCCGGATCTTCCCACGGCCCCCGGAAAGTCCCCCACGATCGGATTACTCCTCACCGGGCGCGGCTGCCGCCAAAGCATTGGTCGGTGTCATGTCGGGCGCGGTGGATCGTTCGGGCGCGACTGGTTGCGCCACACCAGACACTCAAACGCCGTCCGAAGTAGGACGAACAGCGTCTCTTGGTTTGCGCCGTTGACGAAAAACCCGCAGCCGAATGTTCAGCCACGGGTCTCGTCTCAAATCTGGTTGTCCGCCATCCGCTCCAGACTACGATGAGAGCAACGAACACGGCCGGGCGGGATGAGTTAGTTGAGGTGCTTGTCGATTTGCTGCAGCAGACGCTGCTTCGGCTGAGCCCCGATGATGCGCTCGACCGGCGCTCCGTTCTTGTACAGCATCAAGGTCGGGATGCTCGTGATCCCGAGCGAAGCAGCCGTTCGCATGTTCTCGTCAACGTTCAGTTTGGCGATCTTGATCTTGCCGGCCTTCTCTTCGGCAATCTCGTCCAGGATCGGCGCGACCATCCGGCACGGGCCACACCATTCAGCCCAAAAATCGACGAGCACAGGGATGGTTGATTTCAGCACTTCCTGCTCGAATGTCGCGTCACTGATCTTAGTGGCCTTGGCCATGTTCTTAACTCCTTGTGTACCAACTATTTGACTTGAATTACGTGGATGCGTTGAACCAGTTGGCAACGTTGACACGAACGGGCACTCAATAACTGCCCCCGCAAATGATAGCAGGCGCCCTGCTGTCATGGGTATAGTAACGTCGGGCGCCTTTGTTATAATCCTTCTCGTCATGGACTCTCCACGCATTCGTGTTAGCCTCGACGGCTTCTTTTTATCCCAGCCAGCAACAGGGAGCGGACAGTACACGCTGTATCTGTGGCGCCAGTTGTCGCACGTAGTCGACAACGTTGACGTTCAACTGCTGCGTCCTGCCGGCTCCCCCGGGTTTGATTCGGCCGACCACATCGTCGAGATCGTTCCTCCCCGGATGGTTCGATCGCCGAAGGCGCTCAAGCTCTGGTGGGAACAAATCGGGGTGCTACAAGCGATGCGGCGAAGTCATGGGAACCTGTTGCACATCCCGTACATGGCAGCGCCACGGGTGAGCCGCATTCGCACTGTCGTCACGATCCACGATGTAATTCCGATGATCTACCCGCAGTACGGCGGATCCCCGGCAATGCGTCTCTATTTGCGGCTCGTATTGCCTGCCGCGCGCCGAGCGACGCTGATTCTGACCGACTCCGATTGCTCGCGACGAGACATCATTCGCCTTCTTGGCGTCGATCAGAGCAAGGTTCGATCTATTCCGCTGGCGGTCGGCGACGAGTTCCGGCCCCAGGCGAACCCGGAGCGTGAGCTCGAACTGCGCCAGCGGCTGAACCTCACTGGTTCGGTTATCTTCAACGTGGGTGGGCTGGACATGCGGAAGAACCTGCCGATGCTGATCGAGTCGTTCGGGCGTGCGTTGCCGAGTCTGGACCCCGCCACCCAGCTCGTGATTGGTGGGCAGGCACATACGGGCAATGGTCGCCTATATCCGCCACTCGAACCGGTCATTGAGAAGTTTGGACTGGCTCGGAACGTCAAGCTCGCGGGGCGGATCAGCGACGACGACAAGCTCCTGCTCTACCAGATCTCCGACGTGTACGTTTACCCTTCGCTTTATGAGGGCTTCGGGCTTACGCCGCTCGAGGCGATGGCGTGTGGACTTCCGGTTGTGGCCTCGAACAGGTCGAGCCTGCCGGAGGTCGTCGGCACCGGTGGATTGTTGGTGGACCCGACGCCCACGCGTCTCGCGGCCGCGATGATCTCCGTTCTCACTGATGATCAATTGCGTCGCGAACTGAGCCAGCGCGCGCTCGATCAAGCCAGTCGATTCAGCTGGGAGCGAACCGCGCAACAAACACGCACCGCGTATCGAGACGCATCCGGCTAACCGTCAACCTTTCAATCAAGCAGTGAGTGGGCCGTGAAAATACTCATGTTGTCCAAGGCGCTGGTGGTCGGCGTCTATCAACGAAAACTGGAGGAGCTGGCGCGCATACCGGGCGTCGACCTGGTCGCCATCGTCCCGCCCCACTGGCATGAGGACCGAGTTGGCGTGCAGCGGCTCGAGCGTTTGCATACGGTTGGCTATCGGCTTTTTGAGGAGCCGATGAAGTTCAACGGCCATCATCACGTGCATTTCTATCCCGGCCTCGGCCGGCATATCCGGCGCTTCAAGCCGGACGTGGTCCACGTTGATGAGGAGCCCTACAACCTGGTGACGTTCCACGCGACGATGCTGGCGCGAGTGAACCGGGCACGGGTGGTCTTCTTCAGCTGGCAGAATCTCGATCGGCGCTATCCTCCACCGTTCAATTTGTTCGAGCACATCAATTATCGACTGGCGTCCGCGGCCGTCGCCGGAAATCAGGAAGCGGGTGAGGTTCTGCGGCACAAGGGATACAAAGGGAAGCTCGAAATCATCCCGCAATTTGGCGTCGATCCCGAGTTCTATCGCCCGCATCTCACGGCGCCGTCGGAGTTGCCGGTGATCGGCTACGTGGGCCGGCTGGTGCCGGAGAAGGGCGTTGGCGATCTCATCGCCGCCTTCGCACGAATGCGAACGCGCGCGCAGCTTCAGATCGTGGGAAACGGCTCGGAACGCACGCGACTCGAGCTTCAGGCGTCGTATCTCGGCGTGCGGGATCGAGTCATATTCCGTGGAGCGATCGCCGCTGTTTCGATGCCCGAGACGTATTGCGTATTCGACGTGCTGGTGGTGCCGTCTCGAACCCAGTCGAACTGGAAAGAGCAGTTCGGCCGCGTTATCGTCGAGGCGATGTCCTGCGAGGTGCCGGTGGTTGGGTCCGATTCAGGGGAAATTCCGAACGTGATCGGTGGTGCTGGAATCGTCTACCCCGAAGGTGACATCGACGGGTTGGCCCACGAACTCGACGAAATCCTAGGTAACCAAGAGCGGCGGCAGGCCATGGGAAGACGCGCGCGCGACCGTGTCCTCTCCGAGTTCACGCAGGCGCGCATCGCCCAACGCTACTATGATGTCTACCGTTCGACCTTGCCGTCGAGCAAAGGCGGGTTTGCTGACCGACCGGCGGAGCAGGGTTCCCATCAGTCGAGGTGATGCGACGTGATCAAACGGCCAATCGAGCGACGTCTCGCGGCAAGACTGTTGCAGCCAGGTCCGCTGGCGCTGGTTACCTCGTTGTTTCGTTCGCAGCACAACGTGATGACCGCCGCATGGCTCATGCCGCTCGGAACAGATCCGATGCTCGTGGGCCTGGCTATTCGTCCCGATCGCTTGACCCACGAGTTCGTGAGTCGCAGCGAACTTTTCGGGCTGAGCGTTCCGACCATCGAGCTTATCAACGCAGTTCATCGCTGTGGAGTCGAGTCAGGTCGGGATCGAGACAAGTTCGAATATGCCCACCTGACGCCCATGGACGCGAGCGAGATCGATGTTCCGCTTGTGGGGGAGTGCATCGCCCACATGGAATGCGGGGTGATCGAGCGCATCAGCCTCACGGATCACGATCTCTTCATCGGCGAGGTGTTGGCGGCGTCAGCTATCGACGAGCTCTTTACCGACCGCTGGAGGATTCAGGACGGCTCGGAGCTGCTGCACCACATCGCCGGCGACGAGTACGCGGCCCTCAGCCGCATCTATCGGGCTCGGCTGCCTGACGAAGAGGAATAGACGCGCGGGCGGCGCGAACATGGGCGATTTCGAGCGGTCGTGTGCGAGCGCGAAGTCGTGTGCGCCGGTCCGGAGTGGTTGACAGAGCGTTGCGCACCCGCGTCAGGCATTTTCTGGTGGGATCGGAGGGCTGCCAATGGCCGACGATGAACCACGTATCATCGATCTCCTCAGGGGCGAGGCCGAAGAAACCTGGTCGTCTCCATTCGGCACGACCGGGCGAATCTTCAGCGGGGAGGGCATTGAAGCGGTCTGGGTGAGGAAGGAGCGAGAGGAGATCGACCCAGGCTGGTTCTCGCAGCGAACCGTCGATCTACTGCTGGTTATCAACGGGCTACTGCGCGTCGAATTCGCCGGCGATCGTCACCCCGCGACGACGATGCATCCGGGGCAGATGCTGATCCTGCCGGCCGAGACACGGTGCCGGGCATATCGCTGGCCGCGCGATGCCGAGGGGGCCACACTTTTTCTGGCCGTCTATCCTCAGGAAGCCATAGGGTCGCACGCCTAGCGTTCTTCGCCCTCCTGCTCCGGTTCGCCGACAGTGACGAATTTGATCGCCTCCGGTTGAGGCAGTCCCATCGGTCGACCGACCCGCCGCACCAGATCGAGCCATCCCTTGCGAGACGTCTTGCTGAGCGTAATCGTCTGCTCGTTGTGAAAGACGACGAGTTGGTCGCGGTCGATCGGGTAGAGGTCATGCACGTTGCGCCGAATCTCGCGCCGGCGCTTGATCCCGGTACGGACTGCTTCTTTGAGATGCTCGACGATCTGGGCGACGTGCTCCGGCTCCTGCTCGATCAACTCGTTCGGCACCACGAGCGCGTGCGTGACAATCGGCAGTCCAGACAGGATGAACCATCCGCGTACCAGGTCGTTGAGAACGCCCGATTCGACCTCCAGCATCGCGTCCTGGTGTTCCCGCACGACCGCCTGCCCCTCGGGCTCGCCACGGTTCCAGCCGCGTAGTGTTATGCCGAAGAAACGAGAGACGGTGGCTCTCGCGATAGCCTCAGCCGTTCGCGACACGCCATTGAGGTCGATCGCGACGTCGTCGACCTCGTCCGGTCGAGTTGGCGTCCAGAGAGCGACCGCCCCGGCATGCCATGAGACGAGACCGATGTCGGTGATGACCGAAAACCGATCAGCGAGGAGCGCCGCGTCGAAGCTGCCGACGACGGCGCTGAGGCCGCGTCGAGCCACCTCCTCGGCATCGAGGCCCGGAACGAGCTCGACTTCCCCTGCGCCGCTTACCCAGTTCTGGCGCAGCGGTTCGGCAATCAACGCCGTCGTCATGTTGTCATCCACCAGGCAATAGGTCACGTTCCGCCCTTCTTCGACCGATCACGGTCGATCATCGCACGTCATTTCATTCGAACGCTAGCTCAAATCTCCAGAACCGCCCGCCCAGAATCGTTCCACCTGCTCGCGTATCAGACGGTTGCCCTCTGATTCTAGCTGAGGGTCCTCGTTCAATATGCGGTGCGCTTCGTCGCGAGCCTTCTGCAGCGTCCCAAGATCGCCGAGAGACGCCAGTTTGAGATCGGGAAGTCCACTCTGGCGTTTGCCGAAAAACTCCCCAGGGCCGCGCAATTCGAGATCGATTTCGGAGAGTCTGAATCCGTCCTGGGTGTCGACCAATGCGTCCAGGCGTTTGTTCCCGTTCTCGCCCCGGTGGTCCGCGACCAGCAGGCAGTAGGAGCGAGACGCTCCACGACCAACCCGTCCGCGGAACTGATGAAGTTGCGACAGCCCGAAGCGCTCGGCGCCCTCGATCACCATCACCGTCGCGTTCGGAATGTCGATGCCGACCTCGACCACCGACGTCGAGACAAGGATGTCGATTGCCTTGCTCCGGAAGGCATCCATGACGTCGTCCTTCTCTCGCGGCTTCATTCGACCATGGAGGAGGCCCACGCGCAAATCCGGAAAGACCTCAGTCGACAATCGCTCGTATTCGACCGTCGCCGCGCGCGCGTCGATCGCCTCGGATTCTTCGACGAGCGGGTAGATGATGAACGCTTGATGACCCGCAGTGATCTGCTCGCGGAGGAACCCATAAATCTGAGCGCGTTGCACCGTATCGAAGCGTTCGGTGAGGATCGGCTGCCGCCCTGGGGGAAGCTCATCAATGATCGAGACGTCGAGGTCGCCGTGCATGACCAGCGCGAGACTGCGAGGAATCGGCGTCGCGGTCATGACCAGGACGTCAGGGTTATACCCTTTTTCCCGCAACGTCGCCCGTTGTCCCACTCCGAACCGGTGCTGCTCGTCAATGATGGCGAGACCCAACCTCTTGAACTCGACGTGCTCCTCCAGAATCGCGTGGGTCCCAACCAGCAAATCGATCTTGCCCGATCGCAACGCGCCATCAACGGTGTTCCGTTCGGTCGTCGTACTCTTTCCCGTCAAGAGAGCGATGCTGGGCCGATCAGACTCTGGTAAGCGGTCCAACAGGTCGGACAGGTTGCGGAGGTGCTGCTCAGCCAGGATCTCCGTGGGTGCCAGCAAGGCCACCTGATGCCCGCCCGCAATGGCGACGATCGCCGCAGCCGCGGCCACGACGGTCTTGCCGGATCCGACATCGCCCTGGAGCAGACGGCTCATCGGACGAGGTTGAGACATATCCCCGAAGATTTCGTCGAGCGAGCGCTTCTGTGCACCCGTCAAGCTGAAGGGCAACACGCGACGGAACTCTTCCAGCAGGGGAACGTCGATCTCGAACGCGTGTCCTTCGGCCGCCTGCCACTCGACCTTGCGCCGCACCAGCCCAAGCTGGAGGACCAGGAACTCGTCAAACGCCAGGCGATTGCGCGCTGACTGTAATTGGTCGACGGAATCGGGATAGTGAACGGCCTCAAGCGCATCGGGAAGCGGGATCAACTCCTGCCTGGCCAGAACTTCCGGTGCCAGCGGATCTCTCAAAAGTCCCCTGGTACCATCGAGTGCCAGTCGGGTCAGGCGACGCACCTGCTTCTGGTACAGGTTGCGCGTCAACGGGTAGACGGGCACGAGCCGTCCGGTGTGCAGCATCTCCTCATCGAGCAGTTCCCATTCGGGGTTGCGGAAGCATAGCATGCCCCGTTGTTGCTCGACGCGGCCGCTGATCGCGATTTCGGAGCCGGTCGACAATTGACGCGCGATGTACGGGTTGAACCAGGTCGCCCGCACTCGTCCCGTGCCGTCGCTGACTTCGACCGTCACAACCGTCTTGCCGGCCCTGGTGCGATCTTGCTCGATCGAGACGACTTCGCCCCGGATGGTGCACTCACGATGGAAGAGCATGCTGGTGATCGACTGTACTTCGCTGTAATCCTTGTGGTGCCGGGGCAGCAGGTAGAGCAGGTCGCGTATCGTGATTACGCCCATAGCCGCGAGCTGGCGCGATCGACCCTCGCCGACGCCCGGAAGTACGGTCACCGGTTCGTCGAGCGATCTGATGGCTGAGCGCGCCGCGCTCCGCCGTGGCGGCGTCTGCGCAGTTTTCGCGGTCGGCTTGACCGGAGCTGTCGTCCGAGACGGGGTGCCCGACCGGTCCGAGCGAATCACCGCCGTCTCGGGGCTATCGAGCAGCGCGATCGCTTGGCGTACCCTTCGCTGGCGTTCGTCGACCGTCAGGGAGGCGTAGCCGTCAAAGAGCCCGATGACCCGCGCGATGCCACCCATCTCGATGCCGTTGGCCGGCAATTGCTGCTTGAGATTCGCGAAGTAGCGCTCGTATCCACCGAAGACGGACGTGTCCTGAAAGCCCTTCCGCTCTTCCAGTGCCAGCATCTTTTTGAGGATCAGGACTTGGCCGACTTGGTTGTCCGGGCGCGAAGTGCTCATGAGAACAAGTCAACGCGCACCGGGAACAAGTGTCAAGCGGAGGTATCGCGTCGAGAAACCAGCCCGGCGATGCCCATGATGCCAGGCCCCCCATAAGTTCCCACGACCGTTCCCATCTGTCCGGTAAGGATGTTGAGATCGGGTTGCATGGTATGTAGCTGTTCCACGAGCCTCGCCGCGCTTTCTGGAGCGCCGAGGTGCAGCACCGCCAGACGATCAAACGGGGCTTCTTCAGCGGCCAGCGCCAGCATTCGATCGAGGGCTCGCTTGAAGGTCCGCACCCGCTCGAGTGGCAAGATCTCTCCATCTTTCACTTGAACCACCGGCTTGATCTGCAACGCCGAGCCGAGGAAGGCCGCCGCCGGCCCAATCCGGCCGCCGCGTCGCAGGTATTCGAGCGTCTCGAAAACGGCCACGACCCACAGGTCTGCGGTTCGCCGCTGGATATGGTCCGTGATCTCGGACGAACTCTTGCCCGCCCGCACCCAATCAGCGGCTTCAAGAACCAGTACGCCCAGCCCGATTGAGACCGAGCCGGAGTCAATGACGGTGATACGCTCTGGCGAGATATTTCGCGCCGCGGTCAGCGAGGAATTGAACGTGCCGGAAAGCTTCGGTGAGAGGTGAATCGCGACGATATCGAAACCGCGTTCGATCAAGTCGCTGAAGACGGTCTGAAATTCGCCGACCGAGGGCTGCGACGTCTTCGGCATCTCGCCGGAACGCAGGCGATCGAGGAATTCCTCGCGGGAGAGGTCCACCATGTCGCGATAGACCTGGCCGGCGATCTCGACTGTGAGCGGCACGACGGTCACTGGGAGCCCCTGCATTACGTCCGGCGGAATGTCGGACGTGCTGTCGGTCACGATGTGCACCGGCCGTCCCGTTGCCACGTCAGTCACGACCGTCCTCCTCCGGGCTCGGTGATTCTTGCTTCAGCACGATCACTCCAATGCAGCCTGGTCCGGTGTGCGCTGATAGTACCGGAGAAAGCTCAGAAAAAACCACGTCGCCGCCGGGGATCAGGACGCCCATATCAGTAACGAGCTGATCCGCGTCAGCGCCTGGCGAGGTTGAGACGACCGCGATCGACCGTATTGGCGCCATCTCGCGGACGAGGTCCTTGAGCGCGGACAACGCCCGTGGACGCGTACGGGTTCTGACAAATGGCGCCACGACGCCGGTATCGACTCTGAGTATAGGCTTGACCCGCAGCATCGATCCGAGCAGTTCGGCCGCACGACCGATCCTGCCCCCGCGTCGCAGGTATTCCAGGGTGTCGACCAGGAACAGGACCTCGGAGTGTGCACCCACGCGCCGGGCCCCGCCGGCAATCTGGTTGACCGAGCCGCCGCCGCGACTCAACTGTGCCGCCTCGAGCGCCGCGAACCCCAGCGCCATCGAGACGGTACCGGTATCGACCTCTGTTACTGGAATTCGCTGAGCCATGGACTCCGCCGCAAGCACGGCGCTCTGGTAGGTTCCGCTCAGTCGGCTGGACAGGTGGATTGACACGATCTCGTCGTGACTCGATGCCAGTTCTTCATACATGTTTTGAAAGGCGCCGATCGAAGGCTGCGAGGTGGTCGGGAAATCGTTCGAGCCGGTCAGGAGATCCATGAACTGAACAGGGCTGATTGTGACGCGATCGAGATACTGATTGCCGCCGATCCAGATGTTGAGCGGAACCCAGTGAAGATCGTTGGTTTCCATGAGATGCGACGGAATGTCGGCAGTGCTGTCCGTGACGATCGCGACCCGC
>CAVSAD010000001.1:0-102830 GCA_963725815.1 uncultured Chloroflexia bacterium | reverse complement strand
GATCTATTGACTATCAAAGCGATACCCGGCGACATCGACCGACTGTCTGGTCGATATGGGGAACCAGCCAGGCGATCAACGCTGGGGACGCGATCTTCGCTCTCGGTCAACTGGCTTTGCTCCGTGCCGCCGGCCACGGCGTCGTCATACGATCGCCTGGAGCCCCTCCTGCGTGGCTACAACGAAGCCGCTCTACGCATCGTCGAGGGCCAGGTGCTCGACCTGGGTTTCGAGGATCGCTGGAACATCAGCGTTCAAGATTACCTCGGGATGATTCGCGGCAAAACCGCGGCGATCCTGGCCTACGCTGCGTGGGCCGGAGCGCTGGTCGGTGGGGCCGGCGAGGAACGGGCCGAGCAGGTCCGCGAGTTTGGTGAGACTCTTGGGCTCGGGTTCCAGGTGCGAGATGACATGCTCGGCATCTGGGGTGAGACGAGCGTTACCGGGAAGCGCACGGCGGATGACATCCGAAGGCGGAAAAAGTCGCTGCCAATCATCTCCCTTGCGGCGGTGGCAACCTCGGACGAACAGGCGCGCCTGCGAGAGATTTACCAGCGACCAGCGGTCGCCGAACCTGATGTCGTCTGGATCGTCGAACTATTGCGAACGTACGAGATCCAGGACCAGTTACAATCGGTGGTGTCCAAGTACCACGACGACGCCCGCGTCCTTATCGAACGTGCCGCCGGCGACAACGATTCACGGCGTGTCTTGCTTGACCTGCTCCAGCAGCTATCCAACCGCTCGTTTTAGGACCGATTCAATGACTCAACTGTCGGCCACAAGGGAGTGAGGGACCGAATGGCCCTCGCGTTCGAGCAGGCGTAACATGCCCTCGACGAGACCGTACGGCCCGGAGAGCATCATGTCGCCATGTGGAACGGCCTGATAGTAGCTCAGTTCGCGGGCAAGGCCGACGATTTGGCCCAGTGATCGCGACGCATGCCGAACGGACCAGATTCGGGGTAGTCGGGCGCAAAAGCCGCGCCGTGTCGACCCGTTGGTAGAGCTCTCGTCACGCGTCAACGTTCCACTCGACAACCGCTCTACCAGATGCCGCAACGTTTCCGGCGTGATACCGCCAGTGTGATGCTCCACGATGCCGTACACCCGAAGCCCTCTGACCGCAATGGCGAAGGTATGCATGTTCCCGATGTTGACAAGGATTGCGCCGTCGCTCGCCACTGATCGAGCGACCCGCGGGTCACCCAGGATGCCGAGGACCGCCGCCGCTCCGGTGTCCATCACGACCGCTCCGGGAAGCGCCTCCTGAACCGCGCGCATCCGAATCATGTAGTCCGGCACTGATCGAAAGAGCATTGAGCGCAGGTTGCCGCCATCCGCCAGTAACTGCTGCAGGAACTCGTAGCGGAACTCCCTGCCTCCCGCACCGGGTAGATAGCCGTGATCCTGGACAGCGATGGCATACAGCGAGGGCATCTCCACGCCGAAGCGCTCAAGCGACAGGCGGATGCCCTCTAGATCGACGTCGCCAAGCCAGATGATTTCAGTACCGGCAGGAGGCGTATCACAGAGGATGACACCGCGCTGTCGCACGCGATCCAGATCGTTGTGGATCGTCCGTGCCGTCCCGGTTGTCGCGTAGACAGGAAGACCTGCGTGGAGATGCGCCTCAATGGCGTCGCTGCTGGCTCCGCCACCCATCAGCGTGCCAGCCAGATGAATGGGCAACCGGCGGTCCGTCGCTCGGCGAATGCGCTCGGCAACCACCCGTGTTTGCGACGGCAGAATCAGCTTCGTGCAGTTTTCAATTTGCCGGTCACTCTCGTAGACCAGAATATCCTGAGTTCCGGCGCCGACGTCGATCGCCAGGATGCGGATTGGTTCGCGAAGGCTCAATGACACCTCCGGTTCGGTCGACACCGGTCGTCTAGCCAATGTCTTCGACGTAACGCTCGGGGGAGTCGCACGGATTGTCGGGGTGGGGCGCGACCTTGCTCAGGTGAAAGATCGTGATTTCCGGCGGCGCCATGAACCGGATCGGCAGTCGCGTGGTCCCGATACCGTTGCTCACGTAGAGGAGGTTTCCCTTTGCCCAGTGAAAGCCGCGTTGATAACGGGACGCCGGTCGCCCGAACACACGATCGAGGTAAAAAGTCGAGTCGAACGGCGTCAACGTGCGCGCCGGAGAGAGTCGCACCTGACCGCCGTGGGTGTGGCCGCACAGAATGAGGCCCGCCATCCCGGGCGTCAATTTGTCGTCGATCACTGGAGCGTGCGCGAGCAGAACCAGGGGCGACGATCCTCCGCGCAGAGTGCGGGCAAAATCCTCGTGCCCGGTGTAGGGATCGTCGACTCCGGCGATGGTCACGTCCGTATTTCGCATGCGAACGCTGATCGACTCGTTCTCCAGGATGACGACTCCACGACGCGCCATCCCCTCCTTGATCGTCTGCGCCACGTGCCGTCCGCCGCGATGGTCGTGATTTCCCAGCACACCAACGACGCTTGAAAATCGGGACAGATCGTTGAACGCCGAGGAGTCCTCCTGCCAGCGGCCCTTATCGACATAATCGCCACCCAGGAGCACCAGATCGGGTTGCTCCTGCGCAATGAGCTCGATCGCCTGTCGCGTCAGCTCTTCGCCAGACCCCGGGCCGCCGACGTGAAAATCGGTCAGAAACGCGACGCGTAACCCGTCGAGCTGCTCGGGCAAACCCGGAATACCCGTTCGGAACTGGCGGAGGCGAAGTGTTCGCGGCTCGATCGCGGCGGAATAGGCGAGAGTCGACAGTCCGAGTAACGAGAACAGACTGAGCGAGGTTCGAGACAAACGACCCAACAAGATGTCCTCCGGCGTGCCCGGCCAACCCATCGACCGGCGACGTGATCTGCTGTATAGAATATTGCCGGAGCACGAGAGTGGATGACAACTGTCTGGCCCTCACGGCCCGGTCATCTGCCTCGCGCTCGCGCGTCCATTGCCATAGCCAGTGGTAAACATGACGTATACTCTAAGCGAACCGCACCGCTGCATCGAACACACGGTCTGTGGTGACACGGACCGCACTTTCGCTGTTCCGCTCATGCGAATGGATCAACGTTTGGCCGAGGAAACGACAGACTCCAGAACGTCACGCAAAGACGATGTTATCACCCATGCGATGGAGGATTACCTCAAGGTAATCTACAGCCTGCAAACCCAGAACGAGAAGGTCACGACGCAAGCCATTGCCGAGCGTCTCAGCATTCAAAGCCCGTCGGTGACCAACATGGTCAAACGTCTGGCGGACCTGAACCTGCTTGAGCATACGCCATACCGTGGCGTCGTGCTGACCACAAGTGGCGAACGCGCGGCTCTCGAAGTCGTACGCCATCATCGACTGCTCGAACTTTACCTTGCCGACGCGCTGGGCTACTCGTGGGACGAAGTTCACGCCGAAGCAGAGCAGCTGGAGCACAGCATTTCGGAGGAGTTCGAGGCCCGCATCGATCGCGTGCTCGGCTACCCGACGATCGATCCGCACGGCGATCCGATTCCATCGGCGGAGGGCGATATCCAGCCGTTGACGCAGCTTCTCCTGGCGGACCTGAAAGCAGGGGACGAAGCGACCGTCGAGCGTGTCTGGGATCGCGATCCGGAAATGCTTCGCTACCTGGGCGGACTCGGGTTGTATCCGCATGTGGATGTCGAAGTCGTCGAGCGCTTCCCCTTTGGTGGCCCGCTACGCGTCCGAGTTCACGGCGGCGAGCACATCATCAGCCGCGAGCTCGCAAATGCCGTCCACGTCCGCCGTCTCGACAGATAACGTCGACCGGCCCCGGACACGCGGGACGGGTGGCCGTGATCTGCTAAGATCGATCCCGTGCGACCGATCGAACCATTCCTACACAGATTGCCACGCCTATGACTCATTATCGTTGGATTGACCCGGGTCAGATCCCGGATCACAGCTATGGCTTGCACGATTCGCCGCTGTTGAGCGAGATCGCGGCACGGCGTGGCTTGACCACGCCAGACTCGGTTTCCAACTTTCTTTCGCCGAGCCTCGATCAACTGGCCGATCCGTTCCTGCTGCCGGACATGGTTCTGGCGGTGGAGCGTATCCGTTCGGCGATTACGGCGAAGCAGCTGATCGCGATCTTCGGCGATTACGACGTGGACGGCATCACCTCCACCGCAACGTTGAAACGGGCACTCGATCGCCTCGGCGCCCGCAGTACCACGTATTTGCCGCATCGCGAGCGAGATGGATATGGCCTGAACTTCGACGCCATCGACAGGATGATCGCCGAGGGTGCGGCACTTCTTGTCGCGCTCGACTGCGGCACCAGTGATGCTGCCGAACTCGCGCACGCACGATCGGGCGGGCTGACGACCGTGGTCGTCGACCACCATCACGTCGGAGGCGCGACGTTGCCGGACACCGCCTTCGTCTCGCCGCAGCGCCCGGATTCTGCCTATCCGTTTCGCGACCTGGCGGCCGTCGGTGTGACCTATCACCTGGTGCGCGCGCTCATTGGCGATGATGCCGCGGCTGACTTCCTGCCGTTGGTCGCGCTGGGAACCGTGGCCGATGTCGTGCCATTGGTGGGAGACAACCGAATTCTGACGACAATCGGGCTGAAGACCTTTGCCCGGTGCGCGTCGATTGGCTTGCAGACCCTTGCGCTGAGCTCCGGGCTTGACCCCGCCCACGTTACCAGCCGCCATTGTGGTTTCGTGCTCGGCCCGCGCATCAACGCCGCTGGGCGGATGGCCGAGCCTCGAATGGCGCTCGATCTCCTGCTGACCGACGATCAAGGACGAGCCAGCGCGCTCGCGAGCGAGTTGAGCAGTCTCAACGCACAACGGCAGCGCGCAGTGCACGACATGCTCGACGCGGCAGAACGGGCCGCGACAAAAGACGGTGAGGCGGCGCCGCTGCTGCTCGTTGGCGGAGCGGATTGGGGCGTCGGCCTCGTTGGACTGGTCGCCGGACGTTTGGCCGAACGCTTCAACCGGCCGTCACTGGCGTTCAGCGTCGGCGCGGAAATTAGCCGGGGATCCGCGCGCAGCATCGAAGGGTTCAACATCGTCGAGGCGCTTGCGGCCTGCGAGGACATCCTGATCGAGCATGGTGGCCATAGCCAGGCGGCGGGGCTGACGATTCAGACGAGGAGACTCGTCGAACTTGAAGCACGTCTGATCGATCTTGCGAACGCGACGTTCGGAGGTCCGCCGCCGTCGCCGTCCCTCGGGATCGATGCCGAAATTTCCGGGAAAGAGCTGAACGTCGACACGGCGAAGATGATCGCCCAACTGGAGCCTTTTGGCCAGGGCAACCCAGCGCCACGGTTACTCGTGCGCTCGGTGAAGGCCCGCGCCCCGAAGCGGACGCGCAACGGCAAGCACCTGCAGTTCGATGTCGAAACGGCGGGAGGGACTACCGTGCGGGCCATCTACTTCGATGGCGGTGTTGAGCTGCCGCGCTTCATGTCGCGCGAGCCGATGGATCTGGTTGTCGAGCTCAAGCTCGACAGCTGGAACGGCCGTACCGAGGCGATGCTCGAAGTGCTGGACTACGGGCCCGCGGTTCCCATCATGATCGGCCGCTGAACCCACCGCAGCCAGCGCGATACCATGATGGCGACGCACCTCGAAGCGCGATTCCGCGTGCACGCCCTGGAAGTGATTGTCACTACGATCGCAGTTCGGCCGCCTGAATTGCCTCGACGAGCCTGGCGACGCGACGTGGATCAACCGGACGTTGCACCTCGCCGCGTTCCTTGGCCCAGGTTCCCACGATGAAGCCTGTGGCGGCCGGCAATAGCAGCGGAATCGAGTCGGGCGACACGCCACTTCCAACCAGAATTTTTACATCAGGTAAACGACGTCGCAGGCGAGTCACGTCACCAGGGTCTGTCTGCTTGCCGGTTCCGGTGCCGGTCACGATCACGGCGTTGGCCAGCCCTCGGTAGACGGCGTCCTCCGCTGCATCCTCGAGAGAGATATTGCCCAGTGGGGCGCCATGTTTGACGTGGACGTCGGCCCAGATTTCCGTCTGCGTTCCGAGCAGTTGCCGGTAGCGGAGCGTGCGATCGGCCTGTCCCTCGATGATCCCTTGATCGGTGACCGTCGCCCCGATATGGACATTCACGCGAATGAACGACGCGCCAGCAACGGCGGCGATACCGAGAGCGGCACGCGCGTCGTTGCGCAGCAGGTTGATGCCGACTGGCAAATCGACGGTCGCCAGTACCGCCTGGACCGTGAGTGTGACTGCCGCGATGACGTGTGGTTCGACCGTGTCTTTGGCGTAGGGGACGTCCCCGAAGTTCTCGATGATGAGGCCAGTCGCGCCGCCGTTCTGATAGCTCCGCGCGTCGGCGACCGCTCGCTCGACTATCTCGGAGATTCGCAGGCGATTGCGCGGTGAACCAGGCAGCGCCGCGAGATGCACCACCCCGACCAGCGGAATCACGGTTGTCGCCCATATCTGATCATCACGGACGAGTGGTGGTGCAGCGCCTTCACGGCGTCACCTGACCACCGTTCGATCCTCGACGCGGACGACTCCGGGAACACGCGATGCAACCGATTCGGCGCTTTCGGCGTCGTCGATCGACTGAACCTGCCCGCGCAGGACGACGACTCCGCGCACGACCTGAACATCGAGCCGCAAGGTCATGGTCTCGGAGTCTTCATGTAACTCGCGCAGCACGTCGTCACGAATGTCATCATCATCGCGATCGATGAGTCGATTGTCACCATCAAGCGGAACCGACTCCTCGAAGGCTGCGTCTTCCTCTTCCTCGGTGTCGTCGGTGGCCTCTCGCTGGAATCCTCCGACGACCTCGAGACCACGGGAACCGCGTCCGGGCTCCACCACGGGATCGACGGGCGGGAAGTAGGTTTCGCCCCCTTCGATGACCTGAATCTGGTCGACCGTGCCTTCGGACGCGGAGAATCGGCCTTCCTCGTCCGGCATGTCGCCCTGAAGTGACCCGGTGTCGGCGTATCCGAACTCCTCATCGTCGTCGATCGGATCGGTGACCATGTCGGGTGAGACGACTTCAAAGCTCATCTCGTCGTCGACTTGCCTGACGCCGTCCACCGAGGACGCAAGATCCATGGCCGCTTCGCGCAGGCGGGCAGAATCGACCGGGCCGATCAGTCGTGCAACGCGGTTCTCAACCACAACGGCCACCGGGATCCCGGCGCCATCGAGTAGCTCGCGAATATCTCGTTCGATTGTTTCATCAGACGGTCGCATAGTGGAATTCTCCTCAGCCTGATCACGATGATTGTCGTTCTCGGCGTCGGGCGCTTGAAACGTACGGTTATTATTAGCGCATGCGCTATACCGCGCGTCAATGTCAGGAGTGGCGTGGACGAACGACAATCTTCGGCACCGCCCGCGATGACCATCAACCAACTCGCGGAGATCTCCGGAGTGCCGGTGCGGCGCATCCGCCATTTCGTGGCGGAGGGCGTGCTGTCGCCTCCGCATGGACGGGGACGCGCATCACATTATGACCGCGCGCATCTCGATCGGCTGCGGCAGATTCAAGCGCTGCGCGATGCGAACGTCGGCCTGGACCAGATTCGCCGCCGGCTCGGTGAGCCGCGCTCCGGCGCCATTGATGCGGAGCGTGATTTCGAGACCTGGCAGCGCTGGGAGATCATCCCTGGTCTCGAGATTCATATGAGAGCGAACCTGACGCCCGAGGCGGTATCGCTGGCGCGTGTTCTGGCGAACACAGCGCGACAGCTCTTCCTGTCGGAGCACGGAGACGGCTGAACGGACACGGTGGAGGTTGTTTGGAATCAGATCCAGAATACCGGGATGAAATCGTGCAACGGGCGTCGGACCGTGAGGAACTGCGGCCGGTCGTCGACGCGCTGGCGGCGATGGGGTTGTATGCCTACATCACGGTGGACGAGCAGAGCCGCTGGACGGTTGCCTGCGACACCGACCTTGGTCGCATCGACGTGCGCGTTGGTGCCGATGGGCTCGATCTCGACGTATGGGACACCTCTCCTGGGCTTTTCTGGGAGGAAGAGGACGAACACCGTCGTGAGGGGCTCGAGCGGCTGGCGCGTGTTTCGTTGCCAGCCGTGGCGCGTGGCCTGTTGAGTGGATCTGAAGAAGCGTGGTGGGACGATGCCGACCACGGAGTCGGCGTGCGCGTCCATCAAGAGCTTCCGTTCGCGCTGCGTGATCAGATAGGCCATTACGCTCGGCGACAGCTTGCTATCCTCAACGACGCGATCGCATTGATCGAGCGGCGTCTCGTCGACTAGAGACGTATCTCTTGCGCGCGCCAACTGGGTGAAGGGAAACACTTCATGGTCGATCGCTGGCGCAGATTTCTGGCTGTGGCGCAACGTCAAGCACCCGCGGAGCTGCTGCTGCGCGACGCACGCCTGGTCAACGTCGCGAGTGGGGAGATCGAGCGCGTCAACGTTGCTGTGTGCGACGGGAAAGTGGCCGGCGTTGGAGACTACCAGGAAGCCGCCGAGACGATCGATCTCGCCGGTGAGTATCTAGCGCCATCCTTCATCGACGGTCATGTCCACGTCGAGAGTTCCCTGCTCTGGGTCGACCAGTTCGCGCGGGCCGTCGTGCCCCATGGCACCGGCGCGGTCGTCACTGATCCGCATGAGATCGCGAACGTTGCGGGCCTCGGTGGCATCCAGGCGTTGATGGACGCCGGTCAGAGCCTGCCCATCGAAATGTTCTTCACCATTCCGTCGTGCGTTCCAGCCAGCCCGATGGAGAGCGCGGGTGCCGAGATGACCACCGACATCATCCGGCAGGCGCTGAAGCTGCCGAACGTCGTTGGACTCGGCGAGATGATGAATTTTCCCGGCGTGCTGGCGGGAGATGAAGGTATCTATGACAAGCTGATGCTTTCGACGCCCCGGCGCGACGGACACTCGCCAGGACTGCGCGGTCCGGCGATCAACGCCTATGCGGGTTCCGGGATGACCTCCGATCACGAGTCAACTGAGCTCGAGGAGGCGCGTGAGAAGCTTCGCCGGGGCATGATGATCATGATTCGAGAGGGCTCGACCGAGCACAACCTGCTCGAGCTTCTGCCTCTGGTGAACGATAGGACCTATCCACGCTGCTGTTTCGCCAGCGACGATCGTGACTGCGCTACGTTACTGCACGACGGACACATGGACTCGGTGCTGCGAAAGGCGATCGGGGCCGGTCTCGATCCCGTTCGCGCCGTCAGAATGGTGACGTTGGCCACCGCCGAATACTGGCGCCTGCCGGGCCTCGGACAGGCGGCGCCCGGCTATCGCGCCAATCTCGTCGTTTTCGATCAGCTGGAGAACATTCAGCCGCGTCTTGTGCTGTTCGACGGGCGGATCGTCGCCAGGGACGGCGTGGCCATGTTCGCGACGACTTCGGACGTTCCAGTGTCGCTGCTCGACAGCGTGCACATCGGGCACCTCGATCTCAACGAACTACGCCCCTCCGTGCAAGAGCGCATGGTTGCCGTCGGCGCCATACCCGGCCAGATCGTGACGAAGAAACTCGAGGTGACTCCGAAATCGGAGAATGGACGGCTCGTATCGGACGTCGAACGCGACCTCCTGAAGCTGGTGGTCGTCGAACGTCATCATGCGACCGGCAGGGTCGGAGTCGGGCTGGTCTCCGGTTTTGGACTGCGCGAGGGAGCGCTGGCCTCCTCGATCGCCCATGACGCCCATAACATCGTGGCTGTCGGTGTGGAGGATGCCGATATTCTACAGGCGATCCTGGCGGTCGCGGAAATGCAGGGCGGGCTCGCGGCCGTGCGCGATGGCGACATTATCGGCCAGCTGCCGCTGCCGATCGCCGGAATTCTTTCGCCGGATCCGCTCGAGCTCGTCACTGAACGGTACGAGCGGTTGGAGGAAATCGCTCGATCCTTCGGCAGTACAGTGCCCGCGCCGTTTGGCCTGCTCTCGTTCATGGCACTGTCGGTCATTCCGGAGGCGCGGGTGACGGATCACGGAATCGTCACCTTCGACTGAATGAACGGTATTGTTAGGGGTTATGCGTTCTCGTCTTCAGCTCGGCGATCTCGTGATCCCATCTCGTCATTCCGAACGAAGTGAGGAATCTCCCCATCCGGTTGAGCGCCAATGATGCGACGATGGAGAGATTCTTCGTCGCTCCGCTCCTCAGAGTGACGAAATCGGTTCGATCCCGCGCGATCAAGTTGAGAACACATAAGCCTGCGAAATGGTGGAAGCCGATTGACATCTGATTCCGCGGCAGCTATGGAATCGCGCGCGGCGATGCTGGATAACCTGGCCAGACAGATTGCCGATTCATCGGAGCTTACCGCCATTCGTGGCGATTCGCGCCTGGTCTTTGGCAGCGGTAATCCGCGGTCGGGCGTCGTTCTGGTCGGCGAAGCACCTGGAGCCGACGAAGAGAAGCAAGGCAAGCCGTTCGTCGGGCGCGCCGGGCGGCTGCTGGACGAGGCGTTGGCGCAGGCGGGTCTGGATCGCGCTTCGATCTGGATCACGAACGTCGTGAAGGTTCGTCCCAGTGAGCCGGGGGCGAAAGGTGGACGCAGGAACCGGCCGCCGACGCAGGGTGAACGGCGTGCCTTCAGGCCCTGGCTGATACGAGAGCTCGAGATTCTCGAGCCTCATGCGGTCGTCTGTTTAGGCGCCACGGCCGCGTCGGCATTGCTCGGCCGACCCGTGAAGATCGGTACAGAGCGCGGGCGCTGGCTTGAGGGGCCGGCCGGCACGCGGGTACTCACCACCTACCATCCTGCCTATCTCCTCAGGCCGTTTCGCGACCGCGATGCAAGGTTCGCTGAACTCGTCGACGACCTGAGGCAGGCGGCGTCAGCAAGTTGAACGACATCCGCCGGTGTCATTTCGGTTGATCCTTGGGTTACGGGGCGCGAGTATCGTCGGCAGCCAGCGTCACTTCAACGCGATCCGTCCCGTCCACGAAACGGGTCGTGGTGGGCAGGTCGAGTGCGTGAAGGAGACGAATCATTCGGACGTTGCCGGCCATCACGAGTGCGTACAGGCAACGAACCCCCTGCTGGCGTGCGTACTGGATGAGGACCCGAGTCAGCCCGATACCGACTCCGCGACCCTGCCACCGGTCCTCGACGAGAGCAGCATATTCGGCATTCTGACCGCCCGGATCGCGATCGTAGCGAACGACGGCGACGATCTCATGCGGTCGCTCCGGATCGAGCGCGACGACCGCATAGCGATCGATCCCGTCCAGGTTCGTAAAGTAGTGAGCCTGGGCGTCGGACAACTCCGGCACGAAGCCAAAATGCCGAGAGTAGATGGAGCTTTCACTCAGGCGGCGATGAAAGCGCTGTAGGGCTTCGGCGTCGGATGGTCGAATTCGCCGGGCTGGGATGACCGATCCATCGGACAGCGTGAGTGGCTGAACTTCTAGAATGTTCATGAGTTGAGCTCCAAACACGATGTCTGGGCACGTCGTACGGCAGTCGTCACGCTCTCGTCGAACCAATCTCAAGCGAAATGGTCGGGTTGGTCCACCATCGGCCACGCCGTTGCATGGACCCGGCACCATTACCCACATCGTAGCTTGCACCAGGCGGAATCGGTAGGGTGGATTGGGCTAGTACCTGGAGCGTTCATGCTAAGACGGAACGCTATTTGGCGCAAGGGTAGCCGAGTCAACACCAGTGCGATTTCAAAGTTAGGTGACAACCCCGCCGAGCCAAACGCGATTGCGAAACGCGCCAACAGAACGGTTGTTCGGTCACCTGTTGCGCCGCTCTGAAGCTGCCAGTGTCACGCGCTCCTGGGTGTGAAGTCTGCCGAGCGGACTTTGCAGCAGCCCTGAGTCAACACGCGGTCCGACGCGTTGCTGGTTGGCGATTTCCCGCAGGAGTGATTCTCGTTCGAATGTCTTGATCCGCTGGCTGCTGCACGAACACCGTGCTACAATCGCAGTCCACAAGCGAAAATGGCGCCGTAGCCAAGTGGCAAGGCAGGAGTCTGCAAAACTCTGATCGGCGGTTCGAATCCGCCCGGCGCCTCCCTCCAGAATTCTGCCCAAGCCCTCACTGAGTCGTTGTGTCCAATGCTGCTTCGCCCGGCGGTCGAGCGTGCGTCGAACGAATCGCAGTCTCCTTCAGTTCGCCTCGACAATTGACCGTGGGTTTACCTTCGCTCCCTGAACGGCAGGTCAAAGCTACCCCTACGGGTGGGGCGGTCGGCACGAGCATAGTGTCATGCTTCCGTCGCAGGCTGTTCTGTTGGAGCCCTTCAAGATGCGGGAGTGTTGTCACGGTGAGCCAGAAACGAAGCGTGGACGACCGGTGGACATCGTCAACCGTGGAGGGCAGCACGGAGCTAACGATCCAGCGGTCGATGATTCGTGGAGAGGCGCGGGAACCCGCCATGGACGGGGCCGACTACTCCCGACAACCGTTCGTGCTGGCCTGGGAGCTTACCCAAGCCTGTAATCTGGCCTGTGTACACTGTCGCGCCGACGCTCAGCTCCGTCGTCATCCGCTGGAGCTGACGACTGAAGAAGGACGCCGGCTCATTGATGATGTCGCCGATTTCGATGTGCCGCCGGTTCTCATTCTGACTGGTGGAGATCCGTTGCGGCGGCCCGACATCCTGGAGCTCATCAGATACGGTACGGATAGCGGGCTACGCGTCACCCTCACGCCGGCCGGAACACCGTTAGCGAGCCCGACGCGCCTGGCTGAAGCGCAGGCGGCCGGACTGGCGCGCATCGCCGTGAGCCTGGATGGCGCGACGGCCGCATCGCACGACGCTTTCCGTCGCGTCCCAGGGTCATTTGAGTGGACGGTCGCGATCATCCGGCACGCGCGTGAACTCGGATTGCCGGTGCAACTCCACACCACCCTTTGTCGCCGCACGCTCGATGATCTTCCCCGCATCGCCAAGATCGCCGACGAACTCGGCATCGTGGTCTGGGCGATCTTCTGCCTGGTGCCGATCGGGCGTGGCGACGCGCTGGAACCTCTTGCCGCCGAAGAATACGAGCAGGTCTTCGAGTGGTTGAACGACCGCAGCACGGTTGCGACCTGGAAACTGAAGCTGACCGAGGGCTATCACGCCCGGCGCCTACTCATCGATCGAATGGGCGATGGAGCAGCAGGCACGGAATCTCACGGCGCCGACGGAATCGGCCGAGCTCCTAAACCGGTCAATGCGGGCAACGGCTTCTGCTTCGTTTCCCATACCGGCGATGTCTGCCCAAGCGGATTCCTGCCGCTCGTCACGGGAAACGTACGGCAACGATCGATCGTCGATCTCTACCGGAATCATCAAGTGTTTCGAGATTTGCGCGATCCCAATCTCCTGCAAGGGAAATGTGGTCGTTGTCGGTATCGGCTGATCTGCGGAGGTTCTCGCTCGCGCGCGTTCGCCGCGACCGGCAATTATCTGGCGTCGGATCCTGCCTGCGCCTTCGAGCCAGCGCGAACGGACGTCGATTCTTGACCACAGTAGAGATTTGTTTGACCGTGGCAGCAACATATGGGACCATCGACAAGGGGAAGCGGTGCGAGTTGTCGCGCCATGCGAATCGTGGATCAACCCAATCGTCATCGTCAGGGTTCGGCCGTCCCAGCTCTGGATAGCGCGGAACCCAACGCGGAGTGACCAACCGAAACGCACGTGGTTCTGGCTGCCGGCGTTGAGACCATGTAGCGGCGTGGAGGTGACATCATGACAGGCCCCGCACGACGCGCGACGCTCGTGACCCTTGTCGTTACGCTCGTTCTTCTGCTGCTGATCTACATCGGCTCGCGCCAGTTTCGGGATTTCGACTCCGCTCTCATCGGTTACACAGTCGGCTCCGTCTTCGCCATCGCCGCCCTGACGTATCGCTATACCCTGTGGATCAGCCGGCCGCCGACGTGGCGGTATTTCCGCTCGGGATGGACCGAATTTCTCTCCTGGGCGAACTTTCGCCGCTACACGTTGCTCATCCCCAAGGCATGGTGGACCGACATCTTCGGCCAGTCATTCATCCGCAAGCGCGGGACGACGCGCTGGGTCATGCACATGTCGATCTTCTGGGGCGTCGTCATCTCGTTGCTCGTCACGTTTCCGCTGACGTTCGGCTGGTTCCACTTCACGCTCGTCCCTCCGGATCACTATCGCGTCTGGTTTTTCGGCGTGTCAATGCTGACCTTTCCCATCTCGGCGGGAACCGGGTTCGCCATCTTCCACGTTCTTGACTTCACGGCGGTGCTGCTCATCATCGGTCTGGCGATTGCCTTCTGGCGCCGCACTCGCGATGCGGGACTGGTATCGACGCAGCGATTTGGCTTCGACCTCGTGCCCCTGGTTCTCCTCTTCGCCATCGCGATAACGGGTCTCGCGCTGACTGGCTCGTATACATGGTGGGGTGGCCGCTACTATGCGTTCATCTCGCTGACTCACCAGGCTGTGGTCGTTCTCTGGCTGCTGTCGCTGCCGTTCGGCAAGTTCTTTCACATTGTCCAGCGGCCCGCGAGCATTGGAGTCACCCTGTATCAGACTGTGAACCAGGACATGCAGCACTACACGCCGGAACGGGAGCAGCAGCCGGGCACCTGTCGCCGCTGCGGACAGCCGTTCCCTTCCGGGCAGTTCATTCACGATCTCGAGGCGGTGTTGAGCGATCTCGGTCAGAACTACGATCTCGGGGATGATCGCGGTCGCCTTCAGGATTACTGTCCAACCTGCAAGCGCGTATTGCGGGGCGAAGCCTACTACGCGCTGATGGGGAAGCACTTTCTGTAGGAGCAGCATATGTCAGTCAACAAGGGCATTTTTCACCGCGACCGGGAGTTCAACTACGATTTTCAGACAACGGGCTCGCCGGGCTCCGGATGGAGCAACACCAATGTGGCGGCGGAATCGCTGGTTCCGACCCATTGCTGCTTCTGCGGCGTTCAGTGCGCCATGAACCTGCGCGTCTCAGGAAACAAGGTGGTCGGCGTTGAGCCGCGCGACTACCCCCACAACCGCGGGTCACTGTGTCCGAAAGGAATCGTGGCATATCAGCAGGCGACGCATCCCGAGCGCATTCTTTATCCGATGATGCGCCGCGGCGGAAAAGGTGGCCAGCTCGAGCGCGCCAGCTGGGACGAGGCCCTCGACTACGTGACGTCGCGCTGGCGCGAGATACAGGCGCTGCACGGTAAAGACGCCGTCTCCGTCTACAGCGGTTCGTCGATGACCAACGAAAAATGCTACCTGGCCGGCAAATTCGCCCGGGTCGGGCTGGGCACTCGACACATCGACTACAACGGGCGTCTCTGCATGTCATCGTCGGCCGGCGCGTACGGCAAGGCGTTCGGGATCGATCGCGCGCCGATGCCGATGACCGATATCACGCTGGCGGATTGCATCCTGATCGCGGGCACGAACGTCTCGGAGTGCTTCCCGATCGTGATGCAGTGGATCTGGAAAGCGCGCGACCGTGGCGCGTCTCTGATCGTCATCGACCCGCGCGAGACTCCGATCGCGCGCACTGCCGATCTCTGGTTGCCGGTTCGTCCGGGTACCGATATCGCGGTCTTGAACGCCATGCTCAAGGTGATCGTGGACGAAGGGCTCGTCGACACGGATTACCTGCGCGAGCGAACGACTGGTTGGGACGAGGTGCGGGCGTCGGCTCGAGTCGCTGTCACTTGATGAGGCGGAACGTCTTTCCGGAGTGCCGGCGTCGCGCATCACGGCGGCGGCTCAAATCTATGGGCGCGCGGCGACCTCGCTCATCCTGCACGGAAAGGGGATCGAGCACAGCACGCACGGAGTCGACAACTGTCTTGCTTGCATCAATCTGGCGCTGGCTCGTGGTCAGGTGGGCAAGACCGGCGGCGGCAGCATGATGCTCACCGGACAGGGAAACGGTCAGGGCGGCCGCGAGGTCGGCCAGAAAGCAAGCCAACTGCCGGGCTATCGCCACATCGATGTTCTCGCGGACCGCGAATACATCGCTGGAGTCTGGGGCATTCCAGAAGCCGAGATCCCGCAGGAGGGCGCAGCGGCCCCCGAGATGATTCATCTCATGGCGACGGGCGAGATTCGAAGTTGTCTCGTGATGTGCTCGAATCTGATGGTTTCGCTGCCGGAGAACGACGTCGTCGCCCGGGCCCTCGACAATCTCGATCCGCTGGTCGTCATCGATTTCTTCATGTCGGAAACGGCGCAACGCGCGGACGTCGTCCTGCCCGGGACGGTCTGGTGCGAGGATGAGGGGACAACGACGAACCTTGAGGGGCGCGTCATCAAGATCAACCGAGCGGCTTCGCCTCCCGGCGAGGCGCGTCCCGATTGGGAAATCATGATCGAGCTCGCTCGCCGTATGGGTCGTGGGCAGTATTTCCCCTATACATCTTCGCACGATATCTGGGACGACCTTCGCGTCGCGTCGCGTGGGGGAATCGCGGACTACTACGGCATGAGCTGGGAACGCATCGACGCCGAGCAGGGAGTGTTCTGGCCCTGCCCGACGGAAGATCACCCGGGCACACCGCGCCTCTTTGCGGAGCGCTTTTATCACGCCGACGGTAAGGCTCGTATGTTTCCGATACCGTACCAGGCGCCGGCTGAGGAGCCCGGCGGATCGTATCCGCTCCGGCTCACCTCCGGCCGAGTGGTCTATCACTATCTGAGCGGTACGCAGACGCGCCGGCTGGGCTTTCTCAACTCTCAGGCGCCTGTTCCGTGGGTCGAAATCCATCCACGACTGGCCGAGCAACTCGGTATCGCGGACGGGGAGATCGTCCGGGTGAAGACGCCGCGAGCATCGATGGAGATCAAGGCGCTGGTCGTGCCGACGATCCGACCAGACACGCTGTTCATCCCGTTTCACTACGGGAGCGAGCACGCCGTCAATCAGCTGACCAACCCAGCGGTCGAGCCGACCGTAAAAATTCCGGAGTACAAGGCCTGCGCCGCGGCATTGGAGAAGCTCTCCGCACGTCCACAGGGGGTGACCGAGCAGGCCAGGGAGAACCTCACTCCGGAGAATTCGCCGCGCATGTTCCCGTACACGGTGGGGGAAACTCGCGCCTATATGGCCAATCCATCCACCCCGCACTGAACGGGAATGCCTGAAGCGGGAGGGGGATCATGACTGTCAAGACGCTGTTCGTCGATCCGTCACGCTGCATCGGCTGTCGCGCCTGTGAAGCGGCCTGCCGGGAGTGCGACTCCCACAAGGGCGAGAGCATGATCATGGTCGATTTCATTGACCGTGGCGCGAGCGTGGCGACGCAACCGACGGTCTGCATGCACTGTCAGGATCCCGTCGCTCCCTGCGCGCAAGTCTGTCCAGCGCTGGCGATCCTGATCTCGCCCGACGGGGTCGTGCATCAGGCCGAGCCGTCGCGCTGCATCGGCTGCCGCAACTGTGTCTACGCCTGCCCGTTCGGCGTGCCGAAGTTCGATCTCGAAGCTCGGCTGATGAAGAAGTGCAACCTCTGCTACGACCGGACCAGCCACGGGCTCAAGCCGTGGTGCGCCCAGGCCTGCCCGACACAGGCGCTCTGGTACGGCGACTACGAAGAGTTCATGAACCAGCGGCAGGGACGGCCGGTGAACGTGACGTCGTTTGGAAGCCAGACGGTCAGAACGCGCGTCTACCACGTGCTTCCCGTGGAAGTCGACCGGTTGGACGTCGCGGCGCTCATCGCCCAGGCCGAAGCGTCGCTGAGTCGCCTCTCGGAAGAACGTGAGGAGGCATGGGTACTATGAGGTCGTTCGAGACTGGCCATGAGGACCCGCACCAGCGAAAGCAACCTCGGTGGGCGGCCGAATTTCCGTACGACTGGGACGCTGACGACGTGGTCTCGCGGCGTCAGCTTTTGCGGCTCGCGGTTCTGGCATCCGGTGCCTTGTTTGCCGCGACCGGCTTACTCGCCGGGCTTGGTTTCGCCCGCGCGCGGAGCCGCGGCACCAGGCAGCAGATCGTCAGGGCTGCTGACGTTCCGGCCGGCAGCGTTCACTACTTCAATTACCCGAATCATGACAGCCAGGCGCTGCTGCTCCACCTGAACGAAGGGCCGTTTGTCGCCTACAGCGGCAAATGTACGCACTTATCGTGCGCCGTCTACTGGGATGCGGCGCAGGGCAGGCTCCTTTGTCCGTGTCACGAAGGAGAGTTCTCACCGCAGACTGGAGACGTCGTCGCGGGCCCGCCGACCCGGCCATTGCCCAAGATCGTGCTCGAACAGCAAGACGGCGTGTTGTATGCGCTGAAAGAGATCACATCATGATCGATCGCGGAGATGACCGGCGGTCAGCGATGACGGCAGGGAGCCAGCGGTCCCTTGGGTCGTACCTCGCCCTGATTATGCTCGGGCTCTCGATCGGGCTCCTGTTGATGGCCCTGCAACTGTGGCTGCTGACCCTGGCGTTCGATCTCTTCTCATCGGGCAATAGAACACAGACTGTCGTCATTGCCGGCATTTCGGGACTCGTATTCGTGGGCGGAGTGGTCATGCTCCGGCTGCTGGACCGTGGTCCGAGGGTTGGGGCGTAACGACGATGCCAGCCTTGCCGGAGGGGACCGGTCCGAACAACAGCTTTGAGCCCGGACCGATCGGCGGACAACTCGCGAACATCCTTCGTGGTTTGCTGCTGCGTGCCCGATTCGTGAACCTGGCGCGTCGCCGTCATTCGCTCGTCGTCATCAGCCTCTTCAGCTTCGTCAATGGCTGTCTGTCCATCGCAATCATGTCGGTGGCCGCGCTGGTGAGCGGCCAACCGTTCATTTTTCCGTCACTGGGGCCAACGGCGTTTCTGTTCTTCTACACGCCACTCACGCCGGCAGCGAGCCCGCGAAACGCGGTCATCGGGCACTTGATCGGAGTTGCCGCGGGCTGGTCGAGCCTGGCCGTGTTCGGCCTGCGACATGCTGGGCCAGCCATTGCGATTGGCGTGACGGGCCGAGAGTCGCGGCTGCCGCCCTGTCGCTCGGACTGACGAGCGGATTGATGGTGCTGTTCAAGGCACCCCACCCACCGGCCGGTGCAACGACGCTGATCGTCTCGCTCGGGATCTTGCGGTCATTCGACCAGATGGTCGTGCTGATGGTCGCGGTGGTGTTGCTGACGATCCAGGCGTTCGTGATCAACCGCCTGGCTGGCCTGCCCTATCCGGTCTGGGCCGCACCGGCGCCTGAGTCGCAACCCAGAAGCTCTTGACGGCGACCATGCACCGATTTCCCAGATGCAACCTCGACAACTGACTCAATCGTCCAGTCGGTGCCCGCACCACTTTGCCCGGCGGTGTTGGCGTGCGGTGATACTGATCGATGGGGCGTTCGTCGCTCGTGGAATCGACGTCGCGGCTGGTGAAGAGTGGGGAGTCGGTGGCCGCAAGAATTGCTCTCACGGCCGCCGGTTCCAGGGCGTTACTCAGGCGACTTGTGCTCCGGCGGCGGCCCATGGTGCGATCCGCTGCGGCAGCGAATCGATCATGTGATGAAGCCGCTCGTGCGTGCCTTCGCCGATCTCTTCCATCTGATCCGATCGAACTCGGCGGTGATTTCGGCGTCAATACCGTTCAGAGACCGTTCCATCAGCGGAAACAAGTCGTTGTTTTCTTCTTCGATGTGGTCTCGGAGCATCGTGTCGTAAGCGCGCGCCGCGTTCGCAAGCCGCTGGGCGGTCACGATGTCGCCCGGGACGTAGGCCGCGACTGCCTGCGCGTATGAAGCCGAGAGCGCTCGTCCAGCGTCGTGTTCCTCGGTGAGAGATCGAGCCACCAGTTGGCTATCGCCGCCGGTGTCAAACTGCTGGAAGACGGCTTCCTCTTCCTTGCCGTGGTGACACTGGCCCACGAAGATCGTGAAGAACTCCTCGATATCGGAGAAGATCTCAATCGGTACGGGAACACCGAGTTCGGCCGCGGCCACGGCTTGATCGAGCTGATCGAGGACGACCAGCACGGCATCGTGCTCCTCACGCAGGATTTCAGTTGAACGCATGTCTGTTCCTTCCATGGTACGTCGTCATGCCGTCAGGCGACCGGTTGTTTCGTGATGTGCACCCGCCAGACTTCGGGCCCAGTTTCGAGATACTGCCAGTCAGCCTGGCCGGGGCGCTCGGCCATCAACTGGTAATACAGCGGTTTGGGGTCGTGGTCATTGACGAGCAGCAACATATGCCCGGGAACGAGCGCATCGAAGGACGCAAAGATGAGCGGATGACGCTCGCGAGGGACCATATCGCGCACGTCGATGGTCACGATCTCCTCGGCGGAATTGCTCATGGGTTTCTTCCTTCCTGTCGTACGCCTGGACGCCCCACCCGGAGCGTCGAGCGTATTCGACCTGACATGTTTGGTTGCCAATGCGTCGCGATCCGCGCGACGTTGAGGACGAACAGAGTGAGTCCCAGCCCATCCAAGAGCCCGGCAAACGAGCAAACCAACGATTCACCAGACAGAATCCCCGCGACCGCCAACGCGAGGCCCGTCGTCCAGAACGCGCAGCCGACCTGAGCCATTCGCATTCCGAACATATCCTCCAATTTCGGGACCTTCCGGCGACCGGCGAGCGGCGCGTAGCGCTGGAGCCAGACGAGGAATGTTGCGATCTTGTAGAGGAATCCTTGTATGGCCGTCTCGGCCATTCCCGCAAGCGCCAGCCACACGACGGCAATCCAGATAGGTGAGCCCGGTGACGCCCCAGCGACCAGACCGCCGGTCAGGAGACCGGCAGACGTGACACCCGCTGCCGCGGCGACCAACGCAAACGGAATATGCACGTCGGCCCCCCGGCGGCGGCGGACGTGGTAGAGATGCCCGAGCTGTGATGCGAAGAGTGCCTGAGCGGTCAGTAGCGTCAATGCCGCCAGCAGCAGGATGGGCCGGCCGGCGCCGAGTACCAGTCCCAGGGCTAGCCCCCACGCTCCCGTGACCGACAATGCCAGTTCAACCCAAGCGACGTGATGCCAGATCCTGTCCTCGGCAAGCGTGAACATCCCGGCAAGCCGATAGGAGACGCCGCTCAGCATGACCGCGATCCAGCCGCCGAACATGAGCGTGATGTGGCCGGCCAATAACCGGGGCGTAAACGTGCCGAGGAAGCCTGTGCCCTCATTCAGCGCGAGCAATAGCCCGATGGCGATGCCACCGGCTAGCCCCGCAAGGGCAGCGGCGATGTGCCAGCTGACAACGTCCTGGTGCGGAGCCCTGCGCAGCGTGAGCCCGGTCAAGCCGACGTAGAGCAGCAGCCCGCTGAACACGAGAGAACCACCTATCCCTATGCCGGGCAGCCAGCTTAGCCAGAATCCCGGAAGAAAAAGCGCCAGACCGGCGACGTGAATCCAGAACGATAGCCTGCCCAGTCGCGCAGACACGAGCGGCGTCTGCAGCACCACCGGAACGAGCTGGTAGCTCGCTCCGACGATGATCGTGGCGATCACTCCTAGCGTGTTCAGATGCACGAAGGCCAGTGCTCGCGGCGCGCCGTAGCCGTTCACCAGAAGCGGCAGCATGAAGGGGGACGCGACGGCGGCAACGGCGAGACAGATCATCGCGAGCGCGATGAACCTCGCTGGAAGGTCGAGTTCCGGCGCATGCGCCGATGAGATGCCGGAAAATCGCGGAGCAGGCGACGTCATCGCCCGTTCGCCGGTTTCTCGATCAAGATCTCTACTCTACCGGGAGCGACCTCGATCGTCTGGTGTTGATAGCCAGATTCGTCGAGTTGTGGATAGAGATGAACCGGCCGCCGCTACGTGATGAACCAGCAGGCTCGCGCCGGCCGGCAGTGCTTCGAGTGCTTCCATGATCCGCACCAAAGGCTCGGGTGGCACCAGTTCACTCACATCGATCGTGATCGTCGCGGTGGGCGAATCCTCAAGCCGAACATCGTCGACGATGGCGTGCGCCGCTGGGGCGACGACGACCCGATCGAGAATCCGGCCGGAATTGCCGAAGAGGATCTCCCAGTCGTCTGCGCCTGCCTGACGCGTGAAATGCTCAAAACCTCGCTGCGCGAGCACGCCATAAAGCGGTACGGGCTCAAATGACGAACGGATACGCAGCGCTTCGCCACGTCCTACCTGCCGCACGGCCGCCATGATGGCGCCGAATGGTTCCTTGTTTTCTCGCTGAAGAAGTCGCGCGTCGACTTCCGCCACGATGTGTGGCTCCTCAACCCAGGCGGGCGTGCCGCCATCAATAGCCGTCGAGGAGTCCTCAATATCAGACGAGATTTCTGCCGGAACGATGCCGATTGCCGCGTTGAGCGTGGAGACGAGCTGTTCGGGCCGCAGGTTTGCGATTTGGGCTGCCTGCGCCACCGTCACCAGGCGGGATTGAACTCGCCGTGCCAGCGGGTTGCGCAGGAGCCGAAACGATGGATGAAGACCGGCGAGTTCGTCAACCAGGTGCGGGTAGCGGCCAATCACGTCGCTGATCTTCCAGGTTGCTTCAATGGGATCCAGACGCGTGGAGTTCGCCGGGGTCGTTCTCATCCCATCTACCGGACCCATCCAAGCTCGCGGCGCCCGGCAGGGGTAATCATGTTGGGCGTCCAGCGAGGATCCCAAACCAGGTCGACCTCGACCGCCTTCACCGTCGGCACGAACACGCGCACTGCCTCGTCCACCGCCTCCGTCAGGCTGTCGTGCAGCGGGCAGCCCGGCGTGGTGAGCGTCATCGTCACATGGACGCATCCACGGTCGACCTCCACGCCGTAGACCAGTCCGAGATCGACGACGTTGACTCCAAGCTCAGGGTCGTAGACCTCGGAAAGAGCGGACCAGACCACGTCTTTGCTGATCAGCAGCGATTCCATTGGCACCTCACGGGTCAAATCAGTGTGAGAACCGAACTCACAACTCGACACTTGCCGCTGAGGAGACTTTGCCCCAACCGGCATCGAGCGTCTTTGCGCTGGAGCAAGCTTCGCTGTTTTGCTCGACGCCCTTTCGGTGCGATAGGCACTGTTCGCGCGTGGAACGGATGGCCGGAAGGAGGTTTGGCCCGCACCAGGGAATCACGACGATCCTCGCCTGGCAGAGCTCGACCGAACGCGGCGCCCGTCGCGGCGAGCACACGACAAGGTGCAGGCGTCCGGCGACTGGAAGTGGCTCCGAATCGCCGGCAGGCTAGTTTTCGACAGTGGAATATTGCGGGAGCGGGACCGTTGGCTACGGCTGTCGATTGAAATATTGGCGATTCAACCCCAGGAAACTGGCCCATTGCTCGGGCAGATCGTCTTCGAAAAAGATCGCTTCAACCGGGCAAACTTCGGCACAAACACCGCAATCGATGCACTCATCCGGATCGATGAAATACATGTCCGACTCGTCGTCGGTGTGAATGCAATCGACGGGACAGACTTCTACGCAGGATCCGTCTTTGACCCCGATACATGGTTCAGCGATGACGTACGTCATTTTCACTCCTCGGACTGGCTGTCAATGAATGACTACAGTCCGTCTTGATTCGGGGGTCGTGCGTCCCTGGCCACCACGGCGCGCATTTCCGCCAGCAGCGGTTCGATTGGCTTCTGGTAGATCCTGCAGACGTCGGCCAGCGTTTCAAAACGCGCCATTGCACAACCAACGCAGTGCATTCGGCGCTCGAGAAAGACCGGCACAATAGACGGATAGCGGTCCAGCAAGAGATCGACATTGGCGTCGGCGCTGATGGATTGAACGTCGTCGACGGTCACGGTGACCTCTTCCTGGTGATCAGCGGCCCACGTCACGAGGGCGCACCCGCAGATTGACATGCAAGGCGGTCGGCGTCTTTGCCCCCGAGCAAACAGCTGGGCGACTCGACGTGGCTATTCATTGGGTGGGGTATCCAGGTCGAGATCCTCGGCAATGGCGACCAGAGCGTGTGGCTGTACGATGGTCACACGTTCCCTGCCGGCCAGGATGAGACCGTGCTGATCCCAGTTGCTCAGGGTGCGACTGGCTGTGCTCAAGGTCGTTCCGGCGAGATCCGCCAGGGCTTGCCGCGACAGCGGTAGATTGATTTTGATCCCTTCCGGCGTTTTGATCCCCGCTTTGTCCGCGAGGCGCAGCAACGTGTGAGCGACGCGCCGTTCGACCCGTTGGGTCTGTAGCTCTTCGATGCGCAGTTCAGCGACCCGCAAGCGTTCCGCGAGTTGACGGATGACGGCCATCGCGAAACCAGGATGCGCCGCTATGAGCGACGTAAAGGAACGCGCGGGCAGTCGCAAAACGACGGCATTATCGAGGGCAACCGCGGTTGCCGGATACCGGTCTTCACCCCAGCCTCCCGCGCCGCCGAACAATTCACCCGGTTGGATCATCCGGAGAATGACCTCGTGGCCATCCTCTGTCTCGCGAATGACTTTGATACGGCCATTGACCAGGACGTTGACCGAGTCCGCCACCGTTCCCGCGATGAAGACGAAGCTTCCTTGGTCAACGTGGAGCACTCGGAATAGATCCGCGACGGTGGTCAGCGTTTCCGGAGATAGGTTCCGGAAAAGGGGAACCGTGGCAAGGAGCGCTGTTTTGTTGGTACGTTCACTCATAGGCGCCTGTAAATCGTCAACGATGTTGCGGTACGCGGCGAAAGGTTGGCCGACTGGGGCCGCGGCCCGCGCCTCTCTCTCTGGCGGCAGTATACGCCGTTCCCAAGGCGCCAACGCCCTCAGCGACTGCGCGCAGGTCGTCCGCTGTTTGAGTGTGCACATTGCGGGTTTTTGCGCTGAGACAAAGACGGAGTGTCAGTCTGCGCTGATCATTGGACTTGAGCCGAGTGTCCCGGCCCAGACGCAGACTGAGAGGAGAAACCATTTGAGTTTCGACGAGTCCCGAATGGTACATCGATATCTCGAGGAGGAAGCCGCTGCTCCCGGTAGCCATCGCTGCCGCTACTATACGAGCCAACCCGCGCCAACGCAGTGGATCGCAGTCGGAATTTCCGGCTCGCCAGCCGCATCGAGCGATCTGAACCACCGGTTAGTCGTGGGAACGGGCCGGACTGAAGCAGCAGCCGTCCGGACGCTTCGTCGCCGTTGTCAGTGGATGGCGGCAGGATAGCTTGTTTACCACCAGGCCGCCGCGGCCGAATCGACGACCAGTTTGGGGAGCGCGCGGGGAATACGATTGGCGCGGGCGTCGGCCGTTTACCCTTCTCTCGTCGCTCGATTTTCCGGGGTCTCCGGGCCGCCCATGCGTTTGGTCTGGCCGTGACGTCAGGACCCGTTCATGAACGGGGGTGCAATGTGAGCGGACTCCTGACGTGATCGTGAGCCGTGACGTGGAGATCTCCGATGTGGTCTGGTACCGCATCGGCGGTCGTGCACGCTATCTGCTCGACATTCGCTGCCGGGCCGACCTGTGCGACGCGATCGAATTCATCGAACGCACCCATCCGTCCCGCGTCCTCATCATCGGTCAAGGGTCGAACCTGATCATGCCTGACGGATATTTTGATGGCGCGGTGATCAGAGTAGCGACCAGTACGTCCCACGCCGTCCGGCATTACGGTGATGGACGCATTGAGGTCTTCGGAGGAACACCCGTCAACGACGTGGCGTTACGTGCGCTTGATGATGGGTTGACCGGACTCGAATGGGCCGGCGGATTACCCGGCACAGTCGGCGCCGCGGTGCGCGGGAACGCCGGGGCATTCGGCCGGGAGATCGAACAGACCGTGCAGCAAGTCGAAGTCGTCTCTTTCGGGCAATCGGGCTGCCACGTGCAAACCATCGACCGCAAGGATTTGATGTTCTCCTATCGCGAGAGTCGCCTGAAGTGCGAGCGCGAACGCATCGTTTCAACCGTGACCTTGCAGCTAAGTCAGGCAGATGCCTCAGCGGTGGAGGCGGCGAGGTCGGAGTACTATCGGAATATTGCCTACCGGCGCATACGCCATCCAATGGAATTCCCGAACTGCGGTTCTGTCTTCAAGAACCTTGCCGGAGAGCCCGTCATCAGTCGAGTGCTGGACTGCTGGCCGGATATCGAACAGAAGGTTCGGTCCGATTGGCACGGGAAGGTTGCGATGGGCTACGTCATTGGGAGATTGGGGATGGCGGGCATGAGGACTGGTGACGCCCAGATCTCAACGAAGCATCACAACTTCATCGTGAATCGCGGGCACGCGACGGCCCATGACGTAAAATCGCTCATCAGTCAGATTCAGGAATCGGTCGAGCGGGTGCTGGGGATCGTGCCGGAGCTCGAAATAGCAATCATCGACTGAGGCAGGCCACCAAAACGGGGACAAGGTCCACATTCCCTGTGGAGGAAACGCATCTCCGCATGGAAGGAGACGGACAGTGAATATCATCGCGATCGCCGTGGCAACGCTGTTGATGCTGATCGGCGTGCCGCTTCTCGGCGCGCTGATCGTCGCGGCAATCGGAGCAAGCGGATGGTTCGCGCTGAAGGACCGGAGCAAGTCACTTCCCGAGAACGACACCCAGTAATACAGTAGCTTGGGAGTCGCAGGCCTTGATGCGACCCCTGCCTGACGAATCCCGTTCTAGACGTCTGCCGAGAGATACGTCGTAAGGGGCAGAGCCGCTACACCCACTCGCTCTCCAGGAGTTCTCATTGAGGCAGCTCGCCTCAACCTGCCCTTCACCGGCGTTGCCTGCTGAGATCAGTCCTGTTCCAGGCTCGGATCTTCAGCGCAGCTTCACGCGGTGTGGCACGGCGCGAGTTCCGATTCGAACTCTTCCGGTAGAGTCGCGTGTATGCTGCGGTTGCGGGTTATTCCACGGTGTTGACTGGTCTCTGTGGGCGATAGGATGAATGCCATGGCCGGCGAAACCACCATTGCGAGCACGAGAGTTTTTGAAGGGCGGTTGATCCACGTCCGCGTCGACACCGTCCGCATGCCGGACGGGAGCGAGCACCGGCGAGAGGTAGTCGAGCATCCGGGCGCGGTCGCCATCGTGCCCGTTCTTCCGGGTGGAGAGTTCGTGCTGGTCCGTCAGTACCGCCACGCGATCGGCCGGCACACACTCGAGCTTCCCGCTGGTACGCGCGAAACAGGCGAGGAACCGCGTGAGACCGCGATCCGGGAGTTACGCGAAGAGACCGGCTATCGAGCCGGTGATATGCAAGAGTTGATCCGCTTTTTCGTCAGCCCCGGTTGGGCGGACGAAGAACTCATCATCTACCTGGCGACCAGCATAACGCCCGGACGGGACCAGCCCGAGCAGGACGAGGACCTTTTGGTTGTGACCGTTCACCCCGGCGAAGTCACCACCCGCATCGCCGCCGGCGACATCGTCGACTCGAAAACGATCGTAGGTTTGCTTGCCTATCTCGGCGTGAGGCTCACACCGGACTAAGGTCCCGGACAGGTCCCGCGATTCAGCCGAACGTATCCCCCAGCGGTACTCTCATCGCCCTGTATTTACAATGTGTACGTACACATGATACGATGACAACGCGGCACAGAGTTTAGGCATCTAAATCGAGTGTCTGCAGGTCAAGTCATGAGAGTACCCATGCTCATTAGTACTTGCGAACCGTCCCTTTCGGCCACATTCGACTATGTAACCCCAGTCAGGCGCGACGTAGAGTATACCCGGAAGAACAGCAGGGACGGTCGATTTGGGGGAGATGTTTCTGGGTTGACCGGCGCAGCGTGCGTCGACGCGAAAACGGGGGACGCAATGGAACGGCGACGACAGGCTTCAGCGGAGAAACGCGTACTCATCGTGGATGATCATCCCCTGTTTCGGCAGGGGCTTCGACGATTGATCGCCGACGGTGGATCGTTCACGGTCGTAGCGGAAGCCGCTAACGGTCACGAAGCAATTCGAGAAGCAGACGTCCATCGACCGAATCTCGCCCTGGTCGATGTTCAGTTGCCGGGAATCACCGGGCTGAACGTCGCACGCATTCTCAAGAAACAACATCCGTCGATGCATGTTGTGATTCTGTCGATGCACATCGACGATGAGCGGCTTTTCGAAGCCGTGCGGGCAGGCGCGTCGGCCTTTCTCACCAAAGACATTGAGGCTTCAGATCTCACTCGTTCACTCGAGCGTGTGGTGCGGGGTGAGCAGATCATCAACACGGCCGTGCTATCGCGACCGGAACTCGCCTGGCGAGTGCTGACTGAGTTTCGCCAGCTCACGGGGGACGGCGAAGATGCAGAGGCCGAAAGCATGCTCCCCAGTAGCCCGCGACTGCCCCTCTCCGTGCGTGAGATCGAGGTGCTGGACTGCGTCGCGCAAGGTCTCTCAAACAAAGAGATCGCTGACGAATTGTTCATCACCGAGCAAACCGTGAAGAACCACATGACGTCGGTGCTCCGCAAGCTGGATGTCAACGACCGCGTTCAAGCAGTGCTCTGCGCGGTGCGAAACGGCTGGATCGCGATTGGGCCGCCGAGTCTCGCCTAATATGATTGCCGGTCTCCTTCCATCCCCACTTGGCGTCTCCGGAGGGCAATTGCTCTCCGGAACGTCTTTTAAGGGCGCTATTTCATTCCGTTGGAGATTGCCGCTACGCGACACGGCGGTTCGGCAGGTTGCATGGTCGATCCTGAGGGACGTTCTCCGGTCGTTGAACGCTGACTGACGTGATTCCGGCGCTCCGCAAGGGCGTTCGGAAACGGAAACACAAGTCCGCTTTCGGTTGCATGCGGTTCGGCGTCCCGACTGGCACGCGAACCGCCCACGTCGTCGACTTACCATGAATCGCGGATTCAAGCACGGACGTGACGAAAACCGACGTCCGGCGGCTAGGTAGCTGCTATTTCGCGAGCGGCGATGTCGCCGCGGAACTGTCGCCCGTTGAATGTGACCTGCTCGACCGCCTGGTAGACGCGTTCTCGCGCGGCATGGAACGTCGCGGCCCGAGCGGCCAGGGCGAGGACGCGACCACCGCTGGTCACCACGTGCCCCGTGTCATCGAGCGACGTACCGGCATGAAAGGTGACGATGTCGTCCGGGAGTTCGTCCAGACCACCGATCTGGTAACCCTTCTTGTAATCAAGGGGATAACCACCCGACGCCAGGACGACAGCGACGCAGGCTCCGTCGTGCCAGCTTGGTTCGCGGATCTCTGCCAGTGTGCCGTTCGCGGTCGCCATGAGCAGGGGCACCAGATCATCACGCATGAGTGGAAGCACGACCTCTGTCTCCGGATCGCCAAACCGGCAGTTGAACTCGATGACCTGCGGCCCCGTCCGTGTCAGTATCAGCCCGGCATACAGCACTCCGCGATACGTGATTCCGCGCCGATTCAGCTCGGCGATGGTTGGGGCCAGAATCTCGTCACGGATGCGAGACATCATCGCGCGATCGACCGCCGGAACTGGCGCATACGCTCCCATGCCGCCGGTGTTGAGCCCAAGGTCGTTGTCCTTAACGCGCTTGTAGTCGCACGCCGGGATGAGCGGATAGATGGTCCGGCCGTCGGTCAGCGCCAGGACCGATACCTCGCGGCCGGTCAGGTACTCCTCAATCAGAATCTCGCTGCCGGCTGCTCCAAATGCGCCGTCAGACAGCATCGAACGCACCGCTTGTTCGGCTTCCGTTCGTGTTTCGGCGACGATAACGCCCTTGCCTGCGGCCAGCCCGTCGGCTTTGATCACGAGCGGCAGATCAGCGTCGGCGACGGCATCCAGCGCCGCCTCAAGATCGTGAAAGCGTTCGGATCGTGCCGTCGGAACCTGCGCGGCTATCATGACGTCTTTCGCCCAGGATTTGCTGCTTTCGATGCGTGCCGCATCCGCCACCGGCCCGAAGACCGCGAGTCCGCGCTCGATGAACGCATCGGCGAGCCCCGCCGCCAGCGGATCCTCGGGTCCTACGACCGTAAGATCGATCTGGTGTTCACGCGCCGCATCCGCCAGACCGGCGATGTCGGACGCGGCGATCGGCAGATTGGTCGAGATCGAGGCGGTTCCTGCGTTGCCGGGCGCGGTGTATATCCGCTCGACCAACGGGGATTGAGCCAGCTTCCAGACAAGCGCGTGCTCCCGGGCTCCGCTCCCGACCACCAGAACTCTCATCGAGACTCCCCGTTACTCCCACTCAATGGTCGATGGCGGCTTGCTGGAGATGTCGTAGACCACCCGGTTGATGCCGTGGACTTCATTGACGATCCGGTTGCTCATGCGTGCCAGTAAATCGTAGGGCAGGCGTGCCCAGTCAGCCGTCATGGCGTCCTCGCTGGTCACGGCTCTGATAGCGCAAACCTGCGCATAGGTTCGGCTATCACCCATGACGCCGGTGGTCTGTACCGGCAACAGGACGGCGAAGAACTGCCATATCTCGTCTCCGAGACCGGCCGCTTCGATCTCCTGCCGCACGATCGCGTCGGCTCGGCGCAGGATCGCCAGTGATTCGGGCGTGATCTCGCCCAGAATGCGAACCGCCAGCCCGGGGCCTGGAAACGGCTGCCGGTTGACGATCTCGTCGGGCAGCCCGAGGATCTTCCCCGCCGTGCGTACCTCGTCTTTGAACAGAAAGCGTAACGGCTCGATGAGGTCGAACTGCAGATCTTCCGGCAGGCCGCCAACGTTATGATGCGTTTTGATCTTGTCGGCGGTCTTCGAGATCTTGGTCGCGCTTTCGATCACGTCCGGATAGAGCGTTCCCTGGGCGAGATACTTGAAAGGACCATGTTCCTCTGCCGCGCGTTCGAACACGCGAATGAATTCGTCGCCGATGATGCGGCGCTTTTGCTCGGGATCGATCACACCGTTCAAGCGCGTCAAGAAGCGCTCGGTGGCATCGACGTAGACCAGGTTCATCTGGAAGTGACGTCCAAAGACCTCGCGCACCGTCTCGGCTTCGCCTTCGCGCAACAGTCCCGTGTTGACGAAGACGGGCGTAAGCTGGCTGCCGATCGCGCGATGGATCAATGCCGCGGCGACGGAGGAATCAACGCCGCCCGAGAGGGCCAGCAGGACTTTCTCCGACTCGACCTCCGCCCTGATGGAATCGATCGCCGAATGGACGAACGATTCAGAGCTCCAGTTGCCGGTGCAGCCGCAGACGTCATAGAGAAAGTTGCGCAGCATCGCGCCTCCAAGCGGAGTGTGCGCGACCTCGGGATGGAATTGCAGGCCGATCAGGCGGCCACTACTCATCGCCGCGTACGGAGAGTTCGAGCTTTCAGCAAGGGATACGAAACCATCCGGCAGCTCATCGATGCGATCGCCGTGGCTCATCCAGACGTCGATGTTGGCCGGAAGATCCGTGAAAATCCCTTCCGGATGCGTTACGCGAATGGTAGCCGGACCAAACTCGCGTTCGGTCGCGGGTGCCACTTTGCCTCCGAGGGCTTCGGCCAGCAGTTGCATCCCGTAGCAGATTCCGAGAACCGGCAGCCCGCGCTCCAGCACCCAGTTGGGCATCTTTGGCGCGCCGGGAGCGTAGACGCTGCTTGGTCCACCGGAGAGAATGACGCCGCGCGGGTGAAGCCGCTCGACCTCGTCCCAGGAGACGTCGTGAGGCAGCATCTCGCAATAGACGTTGGCCTCGCGCACGCGCCGCGCGATCAACTGGGCGTATTGCGCGCCGAAATCGAGCACGACGACGGCGTCAACCGACTCATCCAATCCAACCGTACCCATAACGTGGTGACGCGCACCGGCGTCACCCTTCTGCTGCGCCTGCTTCGTTGAATTTTGCTGAGCCTGCAATTGCTCTCCCTGCCTTTGAGCGTTCCAATCGGCCGCCTCAACGTGCTCTTATTCTACCCCGAGATCGGCGCAATCCGGTGTGAAACGGTAAGACCGTGTATCATCGCCGCTGGAGGTTGAAGGTGCCATGACTCCAGGAAATGCGAATGTACCGCCCAGTCGGCCGCGCGTCGTCGTCTTGCTTTCTGGTTCGGGCCGAACGCTCGAGAATCTCATTCGCGCCAGCCGCGATGGGCGCATCGACGTCGATTTCGCGCGAGTCATCAGCAGCCGCTCCTCCGTTCGCGGAGTCGACGTCGCTCGAGAGGCTGGCATCCCGCTGTCGATCATCCCGCGGCGCAAATTTGAGACGACTGAGTCGTTCAGCGATGCGGTACACGCTGTGCTAGGCCGGGAACGTGCCGATCTACTCTTGATGGCGGGCTTTCTCTCGAAGATCGCGATACCGGACGACCTCAGCGGCCGGGTCATGAATATTCATCCTGCCCTTCTGCCGCTGTTTGGCGGGCAAGGTCACTACGGGAACAGAGTGCACCAGCGAGTTCTCGAGTCCGGCATGAAAGTGTCGGGTTGCACGGTCCATTTCGTCGACGAGAACTATGACGCCGGACCGATCATATTGCAGGCCTGCGTCCCAGTACTCGACGACGACGATGCCGACGCGCTCGGCGCACGCGTCTTTCAGCGAGAGTGCGAACTTTATCCGGAAGCGGTTCGTCTCTTCTGCGAGAATCGGCTGAAGGTGGAAGGTCGCCGTGTCCGAGTGCTTTCGGCCAGGTGAAGTCACGTTGCGTGTGCGGTCGCGGCTGATCATACTTGACGCGATCAGCTAGGCGACTTGGAGGGATTCGCTGCACGTGCAAACGAAAACGCTCCGTGTGGGTGTCGTCGGAACGGCGCTCGGGTCGGCCGTTCACATACCGGGACTGCGCCAGGTTCCGCACATTGATCTCGTCGCGGTTGCCCCGGCTGACGGCGATTCCGCGTCGGCGGTGGCCGCCCGCTACCAGGTTCCAACCTACTACGACGATTATCGTTTGATGTTCCGCCGCGCGGGGCTTGACGCGGTCACCATTGCCGCGCCCGCCGAGGCACATCACAGCCTGGTCATTGCCGCCGTGGAGAGCGGGCTCCACATCCTGTGTGATTCACCGATGGCGCGTTCCGCGGCCGAGGCGCGCGACATGCATCGCGTTGCTCGTGACGCGCAGATACAGGGCTCGATCGTGTTTCCGTCGCGGTTCATTCCGGCGCGAATGCGCGTCAAGCAGCTCATCGACGGCGGCTACATCGGTGATCTGCAGTCGATCAGTGTGACCGCCTTTCGGTCGCCGTACGTGCGCCGCCGTACGATGACGCCGCTCGAGCCCCGGCTCAGCCTAATTCAGCAGCTTGGGTACGACTATGTCGATACTCTTCGCTGGTGGTTTGGCGACGTTCACGCCGTCGCAGGTGCCAGAACCGCCCCAGCACTCGCGAATGTGGAAGCCGAACAGGCCGACTCGAACTTCTCGATCCTGCTGCAATTTGGCTCAGGCGCGGTGGCCGCCATCCACGCATGTTCGACGTCGCCGGTCGATCTCGGTGACGAGATGGTCGCGGTCGGCACCGATGGCATCATCGCGCTGCGCAACGACGGCAAGATATTCGGCACCAAGCGAGACCAGCAGGCGATTTCGGAGCTCGAAATCCCAGAGGAACTGACGTTCGATATGCCCAAGACAGTCGATCCTCGCGTTGGTCCCTTCACCCAGCTCGCGTACGATTGGGCCGAAGGCATCCTCGCGGGGGAACAACGCGCACCGTCATTCGAAGACGGGATGAAGGTTCAGGAGATCGTTGACGGATCCATGAAGAGTCAGGAACTCGCGCGCTGGATCGACACCAGCGGCAAGAAGTGGCCGGTTTAGGAGCAAGGAGAGAGGTTGGGGCATGGGATTCAAGGAGTCGCTCGACACACCGTGTTTAGTGGTGCATGAGGAGATCCTCGAGCAGAACATCGCTGAAATGGCCGCCTATGCTCGTGAGCGTGGAATAAAGGTTCGCCCTCACCAGAAGACACACAAGACGGCGGAGATCGCTCGCATGCAGGTCGACGCCGGAGCCATCGGCGGCACCTGCGCGAAATTGGGCGAGGCCGAGGTTCTGGTTCAGTCGGGCGCGTTCAACGATGTGCTGATTGCCAACGAGATCGTCGGTGAGCAGAAGATTCGCCGCCTGCTGGCTCTGATGGATCAGGCTCACGTGATGGTTGCGGTCGATGGTCCGGAAGTCGCACAGGGACTGTCCGATGCCTGCGAGCGAGCGAGCAAGAAACTCGACGTGCTGATCGAGGTGAACACCGGACTGAACCGTGCAGGGCTCAAGCCTGGTGAAGAGGTTCTCGATCTCGCGCGAAGCGTTTCCGCCATGCCCGGACTGCGACTGCGCGGGATCATGACCCACGAAGGGCACGTGGCCGCGGCCAAGGACGCGGCCAATCTCGGTGAAATCGCGCGTAATGCCGGTGAAAACCTCGTCGCGACCGCTGCTCTGCTGCGAGAAAACGGATTCGAAATCGACGTCGTCAGCGTGGGCTCGACCCCGGCGGCCTTTTCGACCACGACGATCGACGGCATCACCGAGATGCGACCAGGAACGTACGTTTTCAACGACAACACGGCATTCCGATTCGGGCGAATCACACCCGAGCGTTGTGCCCTGCGGATTCTGGCCACCGTGGTAAGCCGGCCCGCGCCGGACCGGGCCGTGATCGACGCCGGTTCGAAGACCCTGGCAATGGATCCGTCGCCCTCGAAGAAGGGGTTCGGGTACATCGTCGATCTGCCGGAAGCGACGATCGTGCGTGTGAGCGAAGAGCATGGGGTCATCGAGTTGCCGGAAGGATCGCGCGATCTCAAGGTCGGCGACCGGATCGAGATCATCCCCAACCACGTCTGCCCGACGGTGAACCTGCAGGACGAAATGTTCGTTGTGCGGGACGGCGAGGTGAAAGCCTGCTGGGACGTCATCGCCCGCGGCAAGGTTCGCTAGCGGTCCTGGCCCTTTCTACGATGTGGATCGCGTGTGGGCCGAGACGGTGGCCACCAGCACCTGATCGAGAAACTGGCTGACTTCCACGTAAATGCGTCCTGACCGTTTGGCCGGGACGCTTTCTTCTTCGATGAAGCGCGTCATGGCCTGGATGACCGGATAGCGGAAGAAAAGAAAGGCCTCCACCGCGTCGTCGGCTGAGAGCCCGGCTTCGGCGCTCATCGTGCCGTAGCGACGTCCGATCGCCTGTCCTTCCTCGATGATCTGCCGCCGGTCGGAGCGACCGCCGATCGATCTGATCGCGAGATCGACCAGCTTGCGTCCGAGAACACGAAGCTCCTCGAGTTGACCCGGGCCGTATGCTCGATACCAGGCACGCGAGCGCACCTCGCGGATGAAGTCACTTTCGTAGCCGGACAATGACAGATCTGCCAGGACCTGACGGCTCATTCTCCTGCGAGGACGGCTCTCCCCATGAAGGAGGGCCCTGAGGTCTTCCTCGTTGTAGCGACGGTGGCCGCCAGGGGTACGAAAAACCGGCACTTTACCGGAGTCGCTCCAGCGACGAAGCGTCGATTGATCGACTCCCAGCATTTGACACGCCGCGTCAATCGAGAGCCAGTTTCCAGGACTGCTGGCGGACGGATCGGATTCCTCTGGCGAACGTGTCGACATGCGTGTCCTCAGCGCTGGCAAAATCTAAGCAAATCTTGGTATGATGTTACTTGCGCCGGTGCTGGAGTGCAACCTGCCCGACGTTGACACAGATGACAATAAAAGCTTGGTCGACCGCCACATTCGCGGCGACCGACGTAGGCTCGTGGTCACAATGACTATGGGAAATGGAGATGGTCGATTGGCAAGAGCTGACATGATTCAAGCCGAAGGGTCAGTTACTGAAGCGCTACCCAATGCGATGTTCACCGTTGTGCTCGAAAACGGGCATCAGGTGCTCGCGCATGCGTCCGGCAAGATGCGCAAGAACTTCATTCGCATCCTCATCGGGGACAAAGTCCGCGTGGAGCTCACCCCGTACGACCTCAAGCGGGGACGGATCACCTACCGATTCCGTTAGGCCAGCGATGGACGACGGCTGCCGAGTGACCGCGCTCTGCGGCTCCTTCGGTCAGACATTGAACTCGCGGTCAATCTCCGACGGCCCAGACTGAACCACAACGGACGTCGCTCCGTTGAAGGTCGCGAAATCGCACAAAGCGCCATGCAGGCGTTGCGTCGTCGCAACGTCAAGCTTGACGTTGTCTTCGAGGTGAATTGATCTGAGGTAGAGAATCTTCTCGCGACGGTCAACCTTCGGGTCGAGCCGCCCGATGAGCTTTCCCTGGTCAAGAATCGGCAACGTGAAGTAACCATACTTTCGCTTCGCGGCCGGTGTGTAGCATTCCAGAAGGTAATCGAAGTCGAAGAGCGCCTCGGTCCGACGGCGTTCCCACACGAGGTTGTCGAACGGTGAGAGGAACGTGGTCCGCGTCGGGCGCCGCCCTGCCACGACCTGCGCGAGCAGTGGCCGCGACGATTCCGCCACATACGCGAGCCCGATGTCGTCGACCTCCACGCCGAAGATCTCCCCGCCGCGCTCAAGTTCGGCGAGAACCGCGCGAGTCGTGGGTGCCCCCCATTTGGTTCGATAGTAATCATTGATGTCTTGAGGAAACCCGACGCCCAATGCCTCGACGGCACGTGTCGCCAGGACTCGACGCTCCTGATGCTCGTCCGGCACCTCGGATTCAACCTGCTCTGGAAAGACCCGTTCAGCCAAATCATAATGACGTTGAAAGTTAACCCGGCGGTGAATTGCCAGGGCCCCGGCCGACCAAAGCACGTCCAACGCGCGATTGGCCGGTTTGCCACCCCACCAGGACCAAGCTTCGACCGGCTCGTCGGGATCTGGTCGTTCGAAATGGCTCGAGCTAAGTGGCCCGTGTTCGCGTACGGCCTCCAGGACCTCATCGATGAGCTGTTTGTTCTCGTTGGGCCAGGGGTCAGAACCACCGAACTGTTTCACCTGCCAGGCCAACATCCGGCGACGAAAGTAGGGGTAGAGCTCGATAGGCAGCAGGGATGCTGCGTGACCCCAATATTCGAACAGGGCATGATCCGGATGGTGGAGCTCGTCGAGAAGTTCCGGCTGGTACTGACCGACGCGGCTCCAGAGCACGAGATAGTGACTGCGGGCGACCACCGAGATTGTGTCGATCTGCAGACAGCCAATACGACGGATCGTGTCCAGAAGTCGCTGCTTGGTCGGAATCCCGTCGGCAGGCTCGTCCAACCGCTGCGCGATGATCGCAAGCGCGCGCGCTTCTTCCTTGGAGATCCGCATGGTCATCAACCGTTTCCTCTCCACAGCCAGCATCACAGGGATCAATTGTAGCAGAACATTTGATCTGTACGTTCAGACAAAAGATTAACGAGACCAGCGGGTGCAGCCGCCTGTCGTGGAGCCTCCGACGCGCTTCCGATCCTCCGGATATCGAGTCAGGTCAACGCTGGTGTTTGACGAGATCGGATACGAGCAGGGGAATTGTGGAGCGCCGTGGTACCGGCGCCGTGGCAACACAGTCGGCGCGGTGACGGCAACGAGCAAACACGAGAATACGAGGAATCTACCGGAAGATAACTTGATCGAATGGATACTGACGGTGGGTTACGAGGAGAAGCAGTTCGTCACGCGCCTGCAGGATCATGCGGTGCACGTCCGGATCCAACTTTTCCAGGCCGGAATCGGCCAGTTCGTCCTCGTCCACCACCAGAGTTCGACCGTCAGGGTAGGCGATCACATCGACGTAGAGGTCGTGCCAGTAGATCGTCTCCGATTCAACCCATGACGGGTGAGTGACGTTGCAGTACCAGCCTTTGAGGTCACCATCGCTGGTGAAGATTGCGAAAGCATTGAACGGCCGTTCAAGCGCGAAATATTCAAAGAAGACGTCGTTGGGCTCGAACACGAGGTATCCCAGATCCACCCGCCGCTGTCCCCATGGCGCTCGCGCCGCCACCCAGCCGCCCGGCGCTTCGATCACCTGACCGGGATAGCGAATCGCTTCGCTGCCGTCCGGTTTCAGCTTGACGATCGTCACCGGCGACCCGGCTGACAGGCGCGTCTGGGTCGTGCGGTTGAGCGTCGTCATGACGTGGCCCGAATGACGTTGAGCAACTCGTCAGTCTTCTCTCTGAGCTGCTCCGGACTTCCTGCCTCGACGTTGAGACGGAGCAACGGTTGGGTGTTTGAGGCGCGAACGTTGCACCACCAATCGGGATACGAAATGGTCAATCCGTCTAGATGATCCAGATTGGCGTCGGCGTAGGTCGTTTCCAGCTTGCCAAGGACCGCCTGCTGGTCGCCGACTTCGGAGTTGATCTCCCCGGAGCGCACGTAATGGTCGAGCGGCTTGAGCGCGTCCGAGATGCTCGTGCCCTCGATTGACAGGAGCTCGATGACGGTGAGCGCGGCGATGATGCCTGAGTCGGCGTACCAGTTGTCGCGAAAATAGAAGTGGCCGGAATGCTCGCCACCGAAGACCGCGTCGTTCTCACGCATCAACGCCTTGATGAATGAGTGCCCAACCCGCGAGCGAACGCCTCTGCCTCCTTCGCGCTCGATCGTTTCGAGGACCGCCCTGGAGCAGATGAGGTTGTAGACGATCGCGCTGCGCGGATGCTTGCGGAGCAGTGACTTCGCGGCGAGAGCCGTGATCATATCTCCGCCGACGAAGGTGCCGTGGCCGTCCAGAATGAACATGCGGTCCGCGTCACCATCGAAGGCGATGCCGAAATCCGCCTGGTGCTCCAAAATGGCTCGTTTTAGGTCGAGCGTATTTTCGGGCTCGATCGGGTTCGCGGGATGATTGGGAAACCGGCCGTCCAGCTCAAAATAGAGTGAAACGACCTTGATCGGCAAATTCTTGAGAACCAGTGGCACGACCTTGCCGGCCATGCCGTTCCCGGCGTCGATCGCGATGGTCATCGGTGTGACGACCGACTGGTCAATCATTGAGAGAACGTGCTCGGCGAAGCTCGGTAGAATGTCTTTCGAGTGGAGCTTGCCTCGCGTGGTTGGCCGACCGAAGCCTCCGCTGAGCACGAGATCGCGGATTTCGCCGATTCCCTCGTCCATGCTGAGCGGCCGTGCCTCGGAACGGCAGAACTTGAAACCGTTGTACTCAGCTGGGTTGTGGGAGGCCGTCACCATGACGCCGGCATCGAACCCGTACTTCCCGACCGCGAAGTAGAGACTGTCAGTGCTGACCAATCCAATGTCGCAGACGTTGGCGCCTTCGTCCCGCATGCCGTCGATCAAGGCGCTCGCCAGCAGTGGAGATGAAAGACGCATGTCACGCCCGACCGCCACCTCCCGCGGTTTCACGTAGGTCACGAACGCTCGTCCGATCGAATAGGCGATCTCAGGATTCAGTTCGTCCGGATAGACCCCCCGAACGTCGTACGCTTTGAAGAGATCTCCAGTGGACGCCATGGTTGCCCTCCATCCTGCTGATCGAAACCACCGACCGCTGGTCTCCGGACCCATCGGAAGATGCCCGATCTCCGATTCGCGGTCAGATCGGATTTGGATCGCTGAAGAATCGCGTTTCAATCTGAAACGTCGCGGTGAGCAGGTCCGCCAACGCTTGAACCCCAAGTCGCTCGGTTGCCTCGTGTCCGCCCGCGATCACCGATACGTGCAGTTCTCGAGCCAGCGCCATCGTCGGCTCTCGCACGTCTCCGGTGACTAACGCGTGGCAGCCAAGAGTCGCCGCCTCTTCCAGTGTCGAATAGCCGGAGCCACTGACGACGGCCACGCGCTCGACGTGGGTCGGACCTCCGGGCAGCACCGACGGCTTGCGCGACGTTACATCTTCAACCCGGTGAGCGAGTTCGTCCAGTTCGATCCCCGAGGCCGAGGCCGCGGTGAAACCAATCGGCTGGCCTGCAATCTCGGCGAATGGCTGCGTCATGCTCAGGCCGAGTCGCTTGACCAGCAAGGCATTGTTTCCGAGCGTGGCGTGGGCATCGAGGGGAAGGTGATAGGCCGCCAGAGTCATGTCTGCTTCCAGCAAGAGGTGGAGGCGCGTTCGGAACGGTCCCTGGATTGCGTCCGTTCGCTCTCCCCAGAGTAGACCGTGGTGGACGAGCAGCATGTCGGCGTTCCAATCGACGGCGCCGCGAATGATCCATTCGTTGACGCTAACCGCCGTGGCGATCCGGCGAACGAGCGGATTCCCTTCCACCTGCAGCCCGTTGATCGCGGCGTCGCGAAATCGCGTCGCGTCTAATGTCGTGGAGCAAAACTCGATGAGTTCACGCGCGGAAACCATGGTGCGCACTCCCGTCCGGCTTGTCCTGGCTGAGATTCTGCCACGTCGAGTCGCCCACTCGCATCGTGTGGAACAAGCGATCCGCGATATTGCGCACGGCGTTTCGTGGCCGCGAAGGCGCCCTCGTACCGGTTAGGCAGTAATTGTTATGCTAGAAGCGAAATGTGTCAGACTGGAACAGCGATGCCGGCACGGTAGGCTGACAGCGGCGCCTCCGCGACACGGCGCCATCACGATACGATTGGACATCCTTCAGCACGATGAAAGCCATTCGAACCTATCGAGTAACTCCCGTCATCCCGCCGCCGTTGCGGCCGTTGGAAACGATCAGCCGCAATATCTGGTGGGCGTGGCATCACGAGGCACAGCGGCTCTTCGCCGATCTCGATCCCGCTCTGTGGGAACAGACTCATCATAATCCGGTCATGTTCCTGGCCTCGATCGACCAGGACCGCATCGACGCGGCCGCCGCCGATCGCGCCTATGTGCAACGGTTGACCAGCGTGTCTCAGAGCCTGGATCGTTACATGAAGAGCGGTTCGACCTGGTATAGCAAGTCGGAGCGCGGCCGCGACGAGCCGCTCGTGGCCTACTTCTCCGCCGAGTTTGGCGTGACTGAGTGTCTTTCCATTTTCGCGGGTGGCCTCGGTGTTTTGTCCGGCGATCATCTCAAATCGGCTAGCGACCTCGGGTTACCGCTCGTTGGCGTCGGACTCTTGTATCAGCAGGGTTACTTTCATCAGATGCTCAACGAGGCGGGATGGCAGCAAGAGCTGTATCTGGAAAACGACTTTCAGAAGCTGCCGCTCGAACTGGTGAGAGACGAGGACGAGCAGCCGATCTGTGTCCAGATCGACTTTCCCGGCCGCCAGGTGTATGCCTGCATCTGGAAAGCACAGGTGGGGCGCGTTCCGCTCTTCCTGCTTGACACGAACGTGCCGCTGAACGAGCCGAACGACCGCGGCATTACCGACAAGCTCTACGGTGGCGACATCGAAGCGAGAATTCAGCAGGAGATCGTGCTCGGGATTGGTGGGTACCGTGCGCTCCGGGCCATGAAACTCTCCCCGGCGATCTACCACATGAACGAAGGACACTCGGCGTTTCTCTCGCTCGAACGCGTCCGAGAGATTATGGAGCAAGAACAGGCCGATTTCGACGACGCGCGAGAGGCCGCGTCATCGGGCCTCGTTTACACCAGTCACACGCCTGTTCCCGCCGGTCACGATTACTTCTCGCCGGATCTTATCGAAAAGTATTTTCTCGACTACATGGCGACGCTGGGTCTGTCGTTGCACGAATTCCTGGCGCTCGGGCGTCAAAACGCCGCCAATGAATCCGAAGCATTTTGCATGACCATTCTTGCGCTGCGGCTCGCTTCGTACAGCAACGGGGTGAGTGAACTGCATGGCGACGTCACCCGAGTCATGTGGCGCGGGATCTGGCCAGGGGTACCGGTCGACGAAATCCCGATTGGGAGAGTCACGAACGGCATCCATCTCAATTCGTGGATCGCGCCTGAGATGGGAATGCTCTACGATCAGTACATCGGCGAAGACTGGCGACACGAGCCGGCCAATCACGACGTGTGGCGGCGCATCGACGACGTGCCGTCGCAGGCATTGTGGAGCTCGCGCCAGGAATGTCGCCAGCGCCTGGTCGACTTTGCGCGCTCGCGTCTCCGATCTCAGTACGAGCGTCGTGGCGCATCTCGGCTGCAGATTGACGCCGCCAGAGACGTGCTCAACCCGAACGCGCTGACGATAGGCTTCGGTCGCCGTTTCGCCGCCTACAAACGTGCAACTTTGCTCTTCCGCGACCCAGCGCGGCTCGAACGGATACTCACCGATCCCGAACGGCCCGTCCAGATCATCATCGCGGGGAAGGCGCACCCGCGCGACGATCAAGGCAAGGAACTCATCCGGCAGATCGTGATCTTGGCGCGTGAAGCGCCGTTCCGCGATCACATCGTCTTCATCGAGGACTACGACATCTCGGTCGCGTCACAAATGGTTCAAGGTGCCGACGTTTGGCTCAACACGCCACGACGTCCGATGGAAGCGAGCGGAACCAGTGGTATGAAGGCCGCCGCCAACGGCGTGCTCAATATGAGTACGATCGATGGCTGGTGGGCTGAAGCCTGGAACAATGCCGATCCGGAGCGACCTCCGATTGGTTGGGCGATCGGACGGAGCGAGCCCTTTGCGTCGCTGGAGATTCAAGATCACGCCGATTCACAGGATTTGTACGAGATCCTGGAACGACGCGTCGTTCCGACGTTCTATCGTCGCGACGACGACGGGTTGCCGCACGATTGGATTGCCCAGATGCGGTCGTCGATCAGCCAACTCACGGGCGTGTTCAACACGCACCGGATGGTCTGGCAGTACTACCAGCACTTCTATTTGCCGTCTTCTCAACGATTCACGCGCCTAACCCGGAACCACCTGGAAGTCAGCCATGAATTGGCGTGCTGGAAGAAGCACACGCGCGAGACCTGGGACGCTGTGCGGGTTCTCACAGTCGAGACGGACGCGGTCGAGGCAGTGCCGACCGGAGCGACGATCAGTGTCGTCGCCGATGTCCATATTGGCGATTTGTCGCCGGACGACCTCAATGTGCAGCTCTACATTGGAACGGTCGACTCCACCAACGAGATCGTTATCGGCAGATCGGTGTCAATGATGGTCGTCCAGCATGACGTCGACGGCAACGCGCGCTACCGCGCGACAATCGAAACGGACCGTTCAAGCGGGGTAAAAGGGTTCACGGTGCGCGTGTTACCGCGACACCAAGATCTCGTAACGCCATATTTGCCCGGGCTGATTAGCTGGGCCTGACCTGTCTTGTTATGATCTCGGGCAACGCGAACGCATCGGCCGGGGAAGACGCCGTGTCAGAGTGGAACCCCGGCCGATGCGTTTTGCACCCGGCAGAAGCCATGACGCGATAGTGGCTACCGGGCGACGTCGCTGCCGCGAAATGGTGCACCAAATAGCGGCGCGATTAAGCAGACGTTCGCCAAACCCGCGAAGAGCGGTACCAAACCGATGATTCCCAGGATCCAGCCAGTTGTCCCACCGAAATAAATTCCGAGTATCAGCAAGACGATTCCAGCCACGACGCGTAATCCACGCCCCAGCCCCGTTGCCATGAATGCCGCGAACTCCATCTTTATCCTCCGCATTGGTGGTTGATCGAGCCGACCGGAAACCCGCATCTCCGCCATCGGACTGATCGTATAAATACAATAGGTTCGCAGGCGTGTCAGAATCGAGAACGCAGCCGTCCGAACGTTTCAATTCCGTGAACGGTATTTGGCGGCGCGGGCTAGGCTCTCGGTTCGCCGTAACCTCGGTGACCGATCGACCCAACGGTCCCACGATTGCCGAGCGCGTATGGACCAGAGCGATCTATGTCGCCTCTCCGTGCGTTATGATGTCAGGTGCTACGGTCGGTGGGCGTTCTGAGGTGCCATTGACGACACGCGAGTCTGACACGTCTTCCACCGATGGTAATCGTGAGATCCGCTTTGCACGGCTCACGGAAGCAGCTGCTTGCTGCCAAGCCTGCGAGCGGATGCGCGAGTCGCCTGCCGTGTTGAGCGAGCGAAATGGCAGCCTCAAGAGCAGGCTTCTCTTCGTGGCCGAAGCACCTGGTCGTCTCGGCGCGGCTCGTACTGGAGTGCCTCTAACAGGCGATCAATCGGGGCGGAATTTCGAGCGTCTCCTCGCGGCGGCAGGTTTGACGCGCGAAGGCGTGTTCGTCACGAACGCCGTACTGTGCAACCCGCTTGACGAACGGGGTCGAAACGCTCCTCCGAACGTGACCGAGATTCACCATTGCCTCGACTACCTGCGGCGAACGCTCGAGATCGTTGATCCGGTCATCGTGGTCACGTTGGGCGCGGTCGCGCTGCGGGCTCTGGGTGAGATCGTTCTGCATCGATTGCTGCTAAATGCCGATGCTGGGCGGCCGTCGAAATGGAACGGCCGGCTTCTGATACCGATGTATCATCCTGGCGCGAGAGCCCAGCTCCACCGGTCGTTCGAGCGTCAGCTTCAGGATTTCGCCAGTCTGGGCTTGCTGATTCGGGACCAGATTCAAAGCTGAAGGACGTGCGGCAGTGACCATCGCCACGTCCACTACCACGCGGCAAAAGGAGATTCTGGTGCCAATGGCCCATGGTTCATCGAACGGCCACGAGGAACGATGGGATGGGCCGAGCAACGACACATGGCGACGCTGATCGCCAGCTCCAGCCTGGCAAACGTCGTTTGATTGACACGGACGGGCATGAGCACGGTGCGGCGCGGGAGAAACAATGGGAGAAGACGACTGTTCGTGGTCGTCATGCTGACGTGCGCGGTCGCAGTCCTCATGATCACCGAAATCACCGGCGGCATCTCGCCACGGGTCGCACCTCCAAATCCGCCTCCGCCTGAAGGACCCGTGACCTGGTCGGCCGACACCGAGACCGGCGATGTATCCGAATGGAGTGTGGGCCAGTCCGGCGCGGCGGTCTTCAACACGGGAACGGGATCGATTACCGCCACCACCGATGTCGCCCACAGCGGCCGCTATTCGCTGAAAATGTCGATTTCGGATGCCAATGGACGCACGCAAGCCGCCCGCATTCTTCGGTGGCACGATACGCCGGTGGAGGGCTATTACAGCGTGTGGTTCGACTTCCCGCGTAGCTATCAACCGGCCCAGTGGTGGAACGTCCTGCAGTTCAAGTCGGTCGGCAGCACCAACGTTCCCGTTTGGGTCCTCAACGTCGGTAATCGCGGCGATGGCTCAATGTATTTCTATCTCTGGGACGCCCTAACCCGGACAAGCTATTCGCCGCTTCATCGGGTGGATATTCCGATTCAGCGTTGGACGCAGGTCAGGGCCTATTTTCGCCGTTCCACCGATAAGACTGGGCGTATCACGATCTGGCAGGACGGAGTGCTCCTTTTCGACGTCGATCAGGTGCAAACCGCCGTCGGAGACAACACGCACTTCGGTATCGGCAACTACACCGACGACATCACCCCGTCTGATGCGGTCATTTATGCTGATGACGCCGAGATACACTCGGTCGTGACTCCGGCACCATGATGGTCGAAAGCGCCGCTTCCGACACCTGAGCGAGGCCAGACCTGGGATTGACAACCTCCAGGCAACTCCGGAGACTGTCGGGTGCGGGCCCAACCGCGAGCATGCCGGCGATTCGCGCCAAATCAAGCGACGCCAGTAAGGCAGCCGGCACAACCGGGCCAGCGACTTGTGAGTGGCCCCGGCGATAAAGCATCAAGAGGAGCACCCGTATGCAGAGTTCGGAGTTCACCGCGGCAAACCCTTTGAACGCGGTATTTGACTACATCGATGGACGGCGAGACGAGTACATCGAGCGCTTGATCGACTACGTTCGCAGACCCAGCATCAGCGCGCACGGTATCGGTATCGCGGAAGTTGCCGATTACATCGCCGCCATCATGAATAGCATCGGGCTCAACGCTCGCGTCATGCCGACCGCTGGCTGGCCGATGGTGTTCGGAGAACGACTGCAACACGAAGGGGCACCAACCGTGCTCCTTTACGGTCATTACGACGTACAACCGCCCGACCCACTCGAGGAGTGGATCTCCCCGCCCTTTGAACCCACGATCCGGAACGGAAGACTCTACGCGCGTGGCGTGGGAGACAACAAGGGGCAGCATTTCGCGCAGATTCTCGGAATCGAGGCATTGCTCGCGGTGCGGGATACCCTGCCATGCAACGTCAAAGTGCTCCTCGAGGGAGAGGAAGAGGTCGGCAGTCCCCAGATGCCGGGCTTCGTTGCCGCCCATCGCGATCTCCTGCGGGCCGACCTGGTCATCACCAGCGATGGTCCCGTTTCCGAGACCGGGCGCTCGGTCGTCAATTTTGGCAACCGCGGCGTGCTCAGCTTCGAACTCCGGGCCACGGGAGCGAACCGGGATCTGCACTCTGGAAATTGGGGTGGGGTAGTGCCCAATCCCATCTGGGAACTCGTGCATCTGCTGCAATCGATGAAGAACGATAAGGGCGAGGTGACGATCGAGGGTTTTTACGACAATGTCGATCCGCTCTCGGAGTTGGAGCAACAGGCGCTCGCCCGTCTAGAAGTTGACATCCCGGGCGTCAAGCGTTCGCTGAACCTGAATGAACTCGATCAGCCCCTGGCCCGCGGATTCTTCGAGCGGCTGATGGCGTGGCCGACTTTCACCATCAACGGATTTCATGGCGGCTATGGCGGGCCAGGTTCGAAGACCGTTTTGCCGCATGAGGCACTCGTCAAATGTGATATCCGGCTGGTCGCGTCGCAGACCGCGGACGAAGTGTTCGAAAAGGTCGAGGGACACGTCCGGCGTCACTCGCCGGGGGTGACGATCATTCGACAGGGCTCAATGGACCCGTCGAAGACGCCGCTCGACTCGCCGTACGTCGGCCCGATCAGTCAGGCGATCGAATCGGTTCAGGGGATTCCGCCAATTCTTCGAGCCGTCGGCCGGCGGAAGTCTCCCGAACTACGTCTTCACCAGGGTCCTGAAGATGCCAGCTTTCGGCGTGCCGTATGCCAACCCAGACGAGTCCAATCACGCCCCGAACGAGAACATGGAACTCGATCGCTTCATCAACGGCATCAAGACTGGCGCGGCGATGCTGACATTCATCGGTGCGATGTCGACGGGCGCGAGGACGACATAAACCTCGTGACTCAGACGACTGGGGTCCGTTAGCCGCCGGTGGTGCGGACCAACAGGTCCTCGAGAGGGAGGTGGACGGTGAACGTCGATCCAACTCCCTCTTCGCTCTCGACGTCGATCCAGCCGCCGTGCTGCTCCACGATCTGTTTGCAGCTGGCCAGGCCAAGTCCGGAACCGCGGAAGAGGCCCTCGACGTTCGACCCTCGCCGGAACCGTTCGAACAATTGCGGAATGTCCGCCGGCGGAATACCGATGCCATGATCCTGAACATGGATCTCCGCCCAGGATGGTTGGGCGGCCGATCGCTCGACGCGGATCACGATCTCGCTGTCGTCAGGGCTGTACTTGATCGCGTTGTTGAGGAGATTTGACAGAATGCGAGCTACGCGCATCTCATCCATGTAGCCAATCAAGTGCTCCTCAGATGCCTCCACCCGAATGAAATGGAAGCGTGAGGTCGCCGCTTGCTGATCCGCCAGCTGCTTCACGAGATGAACGAGGTCAGTGCGTCCGCGAATGAGCTCGACAGGACGGCCCATTTGCAGCCGCGTCAGATCGAGGAGTTCGTCGATCAGTTGTACCGCCTGAACCGCTGAGTTTTCGATCCGATCGACAATCGGCATCACGTCCGCATTGGTCGACTTCACGCGTCGGCGCAAGAATTGGGCATTCCCCTTGACGGATGTCAGAGGATTCTTGAGATCGTGGGACAACGTCTGAAGAAACTCATCCTTCTGACGCTCGAACTCCTTGAACGCACTGATGTCCTGGAACGTGGTGACCGCGCCGGAGATGTGCCCTTCATCATCCCGAATTGGAGCACTGTTGACGAGAAGAGGGATCATCTCGCCGGTGGTTTCGTTGCGGACTGAAAGCTGCTCGCCGACAACGCGCTCACCGTGCAAGACCGACCGAGATGTCGGCAGGTCCTGCGACGGGATGGGAGTGCCGTCCGATTGTTCCGCGCCGAACACGTCGTATTCCCGAAGATCGCCGCGGGGCGCGGGCTGGCCCCAGATCTCTCGCGCTGCCTGATTGCTCATCACGATGCGGCCATCGACGTCCGCGATGGCGATGCCTTCCGGGATCACGTCGATGACTTGCTGAAGTCTATCCCGCTCAGCCACCGCAGCGTTGGCGAAGCGGGCGATCTTCTGACGAGACTCGACCTGTTCTGTCACGTCGGTACAAACCCCGGTCAGATGATTGGACCGTCCGCGGCCGCCAGGGACGACGCGGCCACGCGCTTCCAACCACTGACTCGAGCCGTCAGGACGGATGTTGCGGTATTCGACATGATAGTCTTCGGCGCCAGCGAGCGTTCGCTGGATCGTGCTCAACACCCGATCGCGGTCGTCCGGGTGAATGCTGAGCTTGAACTCGTCAAAAGACCCGCCGAACGTCCCCGGGTCAAGACCGTGAATTCGTTCCATGTTGGTGGACCAGACGACCTCGTTGGAGCCCATATTCCAGTCCCAGGTGCCCATCCGGCCCGCTTCAAGGGCAAGTTGAAGCCGATTGTTGACCGCCAGGCGTTCCATATCCGCCTGCTTACGATCGCTGATATCCCTCAATGTCTTGGACGCGCCGATAACGCGGCCCGCACGATCCCGAATCGGGGAAAGCGAGACCGAAACATCGATCAGCCGTCCGTCTTTCGTACGCCGCACCGACTCGTGCTGTTCAACCCTGCGACCATGTTGAATGTCGTTCAACAACTCGTACATCTCGTGCCTGAGTTCTGGTGGATATAGGATGGTTACCGGCTTACCGAGCACCTCGGCAGCGCTATAGCCGAAAATGTGCTCCGCGGACGCATTCCAACTGCTGATCAGTCCCTCGAGCGTTTCGCCGATGATCGCATCATCCGACGAGGAGACGATCGCGGCATAATGCCGTTCCAGTTCGTCGGCTTTTTCGTGGTCGATGGCGGTCGACAGAATGTTGGCGACGGACTGCACAAAGTTGACATCGTCCTGGGTGAAATGCGTCCCGACTCTCGTGTATACCCCGAGGACGCCGTACGGCCCGTCGCTTCTGGCAATCGGCACGCTGAGACCACTGACGATGCCATGATCGCGTAACAGCGGAGGACCGCTAAACCGCGTTTCATGCGCGAGGTTCTCAACGATCACCGGTCTACCGGCCTCGAGTGTGTAGCCGGCCTGGGAATCCAGCCCTCCGTCCACGATCCCGCTGTCGATCAGGGCCGGTTCCCAGCCAACACCTGCAACGAGGCGAAAGGCAGGGCGATCCGGCAACAACCGCAGGATCTTGACGAACTCGACATTGAGGGTCTGGCTGATGGTCAGCACGAGATTGTCCATGAACGACTGCATATCGGTCGCTACCAGTGCTTGCTTTCCCAGTTCAGCAACCGCCGCCTGCTGACGCACTCGGGCGTTCAGCGTTTCCTCCATCTCCTTGCGTTTGCTGATATCCCTGACGCTGATCCACAGTTGATCGGCGTTTGGGACGAGAGTCACCTCGACCCAGCGGTGCAGGATCGTCGAGAAGGTCTCGAATTGTGCGATCTTGTTTTCTCGAACGGTTCGTTGGACCTGCTGGTAGGTATGCCCACCGATTGCCTCCGGAAATATGTCCCAGATGTTGCGCCCTACAGGATTCTCGCGATCCTGGCTCCAGAGTATCTCGGCGATGGCGTTCAGTTCGACGATGGTGCCGTCTGCGTCAACTTTGAGCAGTGCGGCGGTGCTGCTCTCCACGAACAACGGCGACGTTGCCTCCGCCGGTGTCTCGCGGCCATTATCCTGAGTCTGCACGACAATGTTCTTGGCGGCGCTATTTTCGCGGACCAACGACCGAATGCGTGCGAACATCGTGTCAAGCCCGAGATCGGGAACTTTGTGCTCGACCTCCGCGTCCGCAGCGAGGCAATACGGGTTTTCCACGAGATCGGAATCGATGATGAGGAAAGGGGACGACTGCAGCGCTGCACGGAGCAGTTCCTCAGAGGACCGATATCGGTCGTAAAGCACGACAAGGGTGACATTGTCGACGTTGGTGGCGAGAATCCTTCGAATCTCGTCCGCGTTGTGAACTGCTGGCGCCAGCGATTCCATGTCCATGGCGAACAATAGCGCTGAAAAACCGAGCTTTCGTGCTTCGTCCGCTTGTGAGTGGACAGCATCGATCAACGCTGTGGAGTTCAGAATCCCTGACCCGATCAAATCACTCAGGCTCGTGAAAACGAGCGCGCCGCGCTCCCTAGCCTCTTCTGAACCCAGAATCGAGTCTGCCGGATTCGTGATCGCCTGGGAATCTGATAGCGAGTCGAGAACACAAACACAGCGATCACCATTGGCAAGGTGACTCTGAATCAGTTGGATCAGATGCTGAATTCGATCCTCAGCGTTTTCGTAGATCAGGCAGACAGATCCGACGGATCCGTGCGCGCTCATCGCTGCTACCCTCGTATCGTTCTTCCTCGATCGTTCCGAGACTGGCTGCGAATTCGAGCCCACTCTAAACTACGGGCACCGCAGGCATTGGCTCGCCTCGCGAGAACCCTACCGAACGACCAGCACAGGCACGTTGCCCCAGAGGTACGGCGATTCCTACACATTATCAAGTATCTGGTTGAGGCAGATCAATAGCGTCGATGACAGCGCATATCGCGGCCACTGCAGGTTCCTTCGTCCTCCATCTGTTCAGTGAGCATACGGCGCTCGTCAATAATGGCGAGAACATGGCTGGATCTCGTCGCACTTCGTGCTCTCATCCCGGTTTATTGATGTTCGTCGTGAAATCGTGCGAAGATCGGGCGCAGGGGCGCGCGCGGTCGCTCGAACTCGCTGAACAAGAATGGTGCGGCATCCTCCGCGAGTACGGCTCCGAATTTTGACGTCACGTGACGCGCAAGAAAGAGAGGGACGATGGCGATCAGGGCAGAGGTATTGGGCGACGAACTCCGGGATCTCCTTTCGGAGGTATCGGCAGATCAACTGATGGACTACAACACCAATATCGCTCAATGGGTTCGACTTTCAGGCAGTGAGGAAGAGCGCAAGGCGTTCGATTACATCGCTTCGGTCGTTGAAAGCTGGGGTCTCTCGTTTGATCGGTACAACCCGGTGTGTCTGGTGAGCCTGCCAGGGCCGGCATCGCTGGAGATCAGCGGAAGCGGCGAATCGCTGCGCTGCATCACTCACTCATTCTCGACGTCCACCGGCCCGCAGGGAACCGAGGCCGAGATTGTCTACGTGGGCGGTGGCCGAGAAGAGGATTATGCCGGAGTAGACGCACGAGGGAAGATTGTGCTGACCGACGGCCTGGCGGGACCGCCCAAAGTGGCTCCATCGGAGGGGCACGGCGCGGCAGGGGTCATAAGCATCAGCGGTGATCAGATCCACGAGATGATTATCTCCCCAGTTTGGGGCAGTCCAACCCCCGATACAGTCGACCGCCTGCCGACGATACCGCACGTCTCGATCGACACCGTGTCCGGTAACCACTTGAAGGCAACTGCTCACCGGTGGGGTCGTCCGGGTAAAGATGACGACTGATGTCGACACCGGTTGGCGACCGCTCCCAACATTGGTGGCCTATATCGAGCCGGAAACGCCGTCAGATCAGTATGTCCTCTTCAGCGGTCACGTTGACTCCTGGCACTACGGAGCTATGGACAATGGTAGCGCGAACGCGTCGATGATGGAGGTTGGACGGATTCTGAGCCACCATCGCGACAAACTGCGGCGGGGAGTGCGACTGGCGTTCTGGTCCGGTCATTCCCACGCACGCTATGGCACGTCGGCCTGGTACGCGGATGAGTTCTGGACCGATCTACATGACCATTGCGTGGCGCATGTGAATATTGACGGGCCAGGGGCGATCAACGCGACGGTGCTCTCTGAGGCGCCGACCATGGCCGAGACGCATGGACTCGCGCGTGATCTGATCGAGGCGCTCACGGACCAGGAGCTCGAGTACCGCCGTATCGGCCGGCTCGGTGACCAGTCGTTCTGGGGAGTTGGGCTGCCTTCCTTCTACTGCGGAATCTCATCACAGGGCGCCGTTGCGACTCCTCAGGCCGACTTTTCGGCCGGGTTTAGCGGCGGGCGGCCTCGTCGAGGTGGCACCGCCTGGTGGTGGCACACCCCCGACGACACGCTCGACAAGATAGAACCCGAATTTCTGGCGCGGGATGCGCGCATCCTGCTCGCGACGGTCTATCGTCTCGCGACCGACAGCGTGCTGCCCTTCGATCAAACGCACGCCGTGGCCGAGGTGCGCGCGGCGCTAAGCGAGATCTCAGACGCCGCCGGCGACGCATTCGACCTGTCCGCCGTCCTGACCGAAGCCGACTCGCTCTCCGCCGCCGCTGGACGACTGCTCGAACGTTGCCAGCAACCGGTTAACGTCGCGCAGGCGGCAACGCTGAACGGATGTCTGATGCGCCTGAGCCGGCTGTTGATCCCGATCAGCTACACGGAGAACGGCCCGTTCGAGCAAGATTTGGCGCTCGGTTCCCAGCCGGTTCCAGGTTTACGACCTGCCTCCAGACTGGCTCGCCTTGATCCCGACAGCGCCGAACGGCATCTCCTTAGAGTGAAGCTTCAGCGCGAACGCAATAGAGTCCGACAGGCTCTCCGTGAAGCCAATGCCGCAATCGAGGACGCGCTGTCCGCGGCATCTTGACCTCAGAGATTCGAGTATTCCGGGCGATCGTTGATTCTCGACGATCGCCCCGGTCCCGGTTTTGATGTTGTCCCGCGCGATTCCTCTGCGTCGGCTCAATCGGCGCGATGCCAATAAAACGGCGACTCTACTCTGTCACGGCGTCACGGCTCTCGGGACGTGGCTCGTGTCACCTCCAACCGCTGACGCCTTCTCTGCGATCGTCCTCGACTTCCAAGTGAGATCTGTTGCGCGACACCACCTGGAACAGCCCCTTCGTCCAGCGATTCCCAATTTTGGTGCAATGGTCACACGGAGGTGGGACGCAACCTGCGCCCGTCATCAAACATCGGCCGCTAGCCCTGTCTCAGCCGACGACGCAATGCGTGTCTCGGCAAGAGCGATCTCGATCAACTGCACGAGCTCGTCGACGTAGTGTGAGTCCGTATCCAGGATCTCACTTTGGTGCGACTCACCGCAGCCTCTCACGCAACCGCGCTCCGGATCGACGATCAGCGGAATGCCACGCGTTTCCGGATCCCAGCACAGCTCCTCGATGAGTCGAGTCGCTGCCTCCCGATTCTCCAGCGGGGTACTCAGCACCACCAGATTTGGCCGGCGGCGCGCAATGAAGGCATGGGCTCCACCCGAGCCGTGCCACAGTATCGCGCGGAGACCGTGCGCCGATAGGATGGCGCCGACTCGGTCAAGGGCTTGCTCATCTTGGAGGATTACCGCAACGATCGGCGTCATGATTGTCACCCCCAGCCTGGCGACGGGTGTAGGCCGTCGTTCCCGGTGCGACAGCGTGCCATCACTGTTCTCAGCATAGCCAATGTGTCGTCGACGCATCGTGACAGTGCAATCCCTCTCGTTACAGCGTCATGTCAACACTCTCCACTGCCGCGTCTTGAATCGACACCCGCATTCGGATCGTGCTGTGTCAACGCTGTGAAGGATTGTGATGTTGACGAGCCGTGTGGGCCGGCTTGTAACGTATTTGTCACACTCGCTGGCGGTTCCTTGCACTTTGTTAAGGATGTTCGACGTACAAGTAATGACATTACGTCCTCGGGGATAGTCGGGTTTTTGGCGCCGATAGGGCGTTCCTGAATGACAGAGAATGGGTTGAGACGTTGGCGTGCTCGCGGGTCGCGAAATCTGAATCGAATTCAGGGTCTACAGACGAGTCCATCCTGGATCAAGGAGTCGGCGGCCGCCTGACCGATCGTCAACGGCTGATCTTGGCAACTCTGGTCGCCTGCGCGCGCGTATCGTCGTTCGATTTCGCAAAGCCTTTCCTTGCGGTGCGCGTCGGACTGGCCGGAATTACGATCCACCATCCAGCGATCGATCCAATCTCGGCCGTCGAGATGGCGGACGTCGATCATCTGGGAGCACTCGGGTTGCTGGATCTCAGGCGTATGCCGAGCGGGGCGCGCTCTTTCACAATCACGCCTGCTGGATTCGGGCACGGGGATGGGGTTATAGATGGGCCAGCTTCACGGGACGGTCCCGATCCCGAATGATCAGACGCTGTCTCCGATGGGCAAGCGGACGGAGATCGTCGTGCCTATACCGATGTCACTGATCAGATCGATCGTGCCTCCGTGCAACTCCACGATCTGTTTGGTGATGTAGAGGCCCAGCCCAGTGCCGCTGGCGTGGCGCCGCGCTTCGTTGGTTCGCGCAAAGGGCCGAAAGAGATCCGCCTGTTCCTTCACTTCTATACCGATTCCTTCATCGCTGACCGACACTTCAACTGCATCCTCAGCCGTAGCAAGACGCAGCCGCACCTCGCCGCCTTGTGGCGAGTATTTCAACGCGTTGGACACGAGGTTCGTGAGGACCTGGTCCAGACGATCGGAATCCCAATTTCCGGGCGCGGATTCCGGGCCGTCATACACGATCCGGTGCATGTCGGTGTGCTCCGGCGCGTAGGCAAAACGGCCGAGCACACGTTGGGCAAGCGCGGCCAGATCGACTTGTTCCGGGCGTAGATCGAGCCGTCCCTGCTGAATACGGGACGCATCCAGCAAATCCGTGATCAGAACATCGAGGCGATCGACCTGCTCGAGTAACTCCCTGGCGAACATCGCGATCGATTCGGGGTCCATCTCGTCGGGATTGCCTAACGCCCCGACGATCATGTGGACCCACCCCTTGACTGTCGTCAGTGGCGTCTTGAGTTCGTGCGAGGCGATCGAGAGGAAGGTTTCACGAGCCAGCACCGCGTGCTGTGCCGCCTGATAGAGAAGTGCATTGTCCACCGCCAGGGCGAGCCGGTCCGCAACGAGTTGAAGCAGGTCGATTTCGTCGGCTCCGAACTCCCGCGCGCGAACACTACCGACGTGGACGACACCGACCAACCGGCCTTCTACGAGAAGTGGCACACCGAGGAGCGATCGAATGCCCGCGTCACGCAGTAACGGGTTGACCAGGTCGACCCGATCGATGTCCCGCACTACCACCGGCCGGCGTTCTGACGCGACGCGGCCCGCAAATCCGCGCCCGACCGGAATCGCGACCCCGGAGCCGACTTCACCCTGGACTCCGATGGCGGCACGAGGAACGAGCACCTGCCGGTCTGGATCGAGCAGCAGGATGACGGCTTCATCGACCTCCAGGAGAGCGTGAACGCGACCGAGCAATTCGTCGAGCAACTTGTCCAGGTTAAGTTGGGCGAGTGCCCGGTCGGAGATCGCTTGCACGTGGCTCAAGCGTGTGGCCACATGCTCCGCTTCGGTACGGGCCGTCTCCGTCTGCTCCAGCAATCGCTGGCGTTCTTGCTCATCCTGTTTTCGTGTGGTGGTGTCGCGAATGATGGCGGTGACCAGCAGCCCCGACGCCGTCTCAAGCGGGCTAAGGCTGATCTCAACCGGAAAGACCGTGCCATCTTTGCGTAACCCCTCGAGTTCCATACCGGCACCCATGGGCCGGGTGCGCGGCGTGGCGACGTAATCGTGGCGGTGGCGCCCATGTACGGCGTGGAACGTGGTCGGAATCAGCCGTTCGACGGGTTGGCCGTCGAGTTCGTCGGGGCTGTACCCGAAGATCCGTTCCGCCTCACGATTTATCATCAAGACGCGTCCGTCGCGGTCGACGATCACGATCGCGTCGGGCGCGGCATCAACCACCGCCGCGAAGGGGATCTCCACGTTCGCGAGCGCGTCTGATTGATCCTTGGCAGTTGCGAGCTTACGAGACGATGGCTGCTGAGTCATGTCTGAAAGCCTGTTTGGTTCGATCGCGTTGGATCACCAGTGTCAACGAGCGACCGCCCGGGCCCTGACATGGGACGTGACGGCGTCTAGAAACGGTCGAGCCGCGGGCCGGTCTTGGACGGTGCTCTTTTGGGCGTTGGCCTCCAGGCGATCGGGCGGCGCCTCAATGCTTCACGATGTCGCGGCAATCGGTACCGATCGTGTGGTCAAGTTTCCACGTGTTCGATTCGCGCTGTTTCTATCATAGAGCCACACGCCGTCGTTGCCAAGTTGCACCTGAGCTCGGTCTCGATACACCCGTTCCGGCGCGATTATCGTCGACGTGGCGACCCTCGCGGGCCAAGCGTGCTCATCTCAAACTGAACAGTCATCCGCACCACGACGCGATCGTGCGTGGCGCGTGGGCGAGGCTACGCCGCACCTTCGTGGAGCGACAAAACCGTAGCCGCGGGCTCGCACCAAACCGAACGAATCGATTCCGGGCGAGAGAGTGGGAGACGTGCGGGAGACGCTGCCAGGAGCGGTCACTGCTGACCGCTCCTGAACAGGATGCCTAGGTTCGCGCGGTCGGGCGCACAGTTACGAACAGAACGATCTCGATGACCGCGGCGACCACTAGAGCGCCGAGGATCGCGGGGAAGATGGCGAGGCCAGAGACCTCGGTGCCCCACTTACCCAGGCTGGCGAGGTCATATTCGCTGGCGATGAAGCCACCGACGCCCGCGCCGATCGCGGTGAGAACCCACTCGTATCCGAAGAGCCTTCGGATGCCGAATTGAGCCACCAATCCGATGACGACGGCGCCAGCTATGAGAATGACATACCCCCAGGTATCCATCTCCGTCTCCTTTCGACGTAGCGACGCCTCACAACGTGAACCTCAACGTGAACTGGCGGGATCGTATCTGCACGTGTGATTGGTGTGCTGAAACGACTACATTCGAACTGACTTGAGGAGTTCGATGGTGATGCCGTTCCCGCGATTCGCTGGCCGGTTCACCTGACGGTCCACCATCTATACGGTAATCCGCGATCAGTCACAGATACGCAAGGATTCCCGCCGTCTCGTTACAGTTGCGTGAAAGCTGAGCGGCCTTGCACTCGATCCGAACGAAAATTCAGGACGCGATTTCCGCGTCATGCACACCAGCCGGACAGCACGCTCGGCAGGTTGCGCATCTGAACGATCTGGATACGACACAGGGCGGTTGACGCAATTGCCCGGCACGGTGATCCTGAACAGTGTTTGATTCTTCAAAGGATTCGTGTGACGAGAACTCCAACCAACGTGTCGATGAAAGGAGCCGCTAGATGCAGCTAGGATTGATCGGACTGGGACGCATGGGAGCGTTCATGGCGCAACGTCTTCTCCGAAAGGACCAAGACGTCGTCGTCTTCAATCGGACGGTCGCCCGTGCCGTGGAGTTTGCCGACGCGCACGGGGGCACCGCTGCCTCGTCGCTTGAAGAGTTCGTCAAAGCTCTCTCGACCCCACGTGCCATCTGGATGATGGTTCCGGCCGCGGCTGTCGATGACCAGATTGAAGAGCTGCTGCCGCTCCTCTCTCCGGACGACATCCTGATCGACGGCGGCAACTCTTACTACCTGGACGATCTGCGCCGGGCAGCTGCTCTGAAGGAGAAGCGGATTCACTATGTCGACGTGGGCACCAGCGGTGGAGTCTGGGGGCTCGATCGCGGCTACTGCCTGATGATCGGAGGCGAGACCGACATCGTGCAGCATCTCGATCCGGTCTTTCGTTCGCTCGCGCCGGGCATCGAAGCGACGACACGAACGGCAGGGCGAGAGAATCATGGCGGCACGGCTGAACAAGGCTATCTGCACTGTGGGCCGAACGGCGCCGGTCATTTCGTGAAGATGGTACACAACGGCATCGAGTACGGCGTGATGGCCGCCTACGCCGAAGGTCTCAACATCCTTCACAACGCCGACGTTGGAGCACGTTCGCGCTCAGCCGACGCCGAGACCGCTCCGATGCGCAACCCAGAACACTATCAATACTCCTTCAATTTAGCGGACGTGACCGAACTCTGGCGGCGCGGGAGCGTCATTGGATCCTGGTTGCTGGATCTCACCGCAACTGCTTTGCTGGCGAGCCCCGACCTCGGGAACTTCGCCGGCCGAGTATCCGACTCAGGTGAAGGACGCTGGACGATTCAGGCGGCGGTCGAGGAGGGAGTGCCCGCGAACGTACTGAGCGCGGCTTTGTTCGACCGGTTCAGCTCACGCGGAAACGCGGATTTCGCCAACAAAGTTTTGTCGGCGATGAGGTTTCAGTTCGGGGGACACGTCGAGCGCGCCGCCGACGGCTCGTGAGGTTAATGCGAGCCGTCGGCGCAGGCGCCGTGACCATGAGTGAGGAGGAAGCCGCAACATGTCATTCAGGCATGCAGGTGCCGCGGCGGGTTCAACGGCCGGCCCCGATTGGGGTTCTCCTGCTTCAACCACAGTGTCATCGACTCAGCAGTCGGAGCTGGCAGTAGTGGATTTGGGTCACCACCCCGGATAAATGACAGAATCCCTTCATGAACGGACGGATCGCCCAGTACCACGCCATGATTGACTTCCAGGCCACCAAGCGAATGCCGCTTGCGGCCCAGCACGACCCACCGACCATGAACGCCGGAACCCGGACCGGCGTCGGAAATCCATTGGGTGCTGACGAACGGCTCAAAGCCATGACCCGGGTCGAAGCAATAGTCGCGAACGTTCCCGATCGTCAGGACGCGGACTCCATGATGTCGTGCCGCAAGGGCAAGTTCCTGATTGGACATCGGTGTCCCTCGGGAACCCCGCTCCAGGATCTCCATGACGCTCCCGCGTCCGCCCAACGGATAGAGACTGTTGGAGGTGCGGTAAATCTGGAGCAGGTCGTTGACGCTGCTGAAGTCCAGCCAGTGATGGGTCAATGCCAAATAGGCGCGCACCATAGTCATCCGCAGCCTGTTCGTCGTGGCGATGCCGCCGAGAGGCGCATCAAGAGTTGTAATACCAGCCAGTCTGGCGTCGTTCGGCAAACGCCAATGGTTAGCCCTTTCCATCTGCGCGAGATAGGCGAAGGCGATCAGTCCTCCTTCGCTGTGGCCGATCAGATGGAACTCGGACGACGGATGGAGCTCGGCATACGAGCGGAGTTGCTGGTCAAGTCGCGCGACGTACGTCGACAGATGTCGGTTGAGCGTGTCGATGGCCGAGTACTGAACGGATTCCGAGACTCGTGTGGTTTGGCCATCATTTCCGCGATAGCTATAGACCAGGAAGCGTGCCGGGATGCCGGATCCTCTGATATGTGGGACGAGCCGATCCGCGCCCCAGAAATCGGGTATCGTCCCCTCCGATTCCGCGGCGCCATCGCGCACGCTCAATCTCGTACCTATGCCGGCGAGGAAGACGATGGTCTTGACGGATGAATTCTGCATTGGACGGGCCAATATCACGAGACGATAGTTTGCCGGTTGCTCAACGAACGTCAGACGATCTCTGAACATACAACACACGATTCTCGGCGACAATCGCATCAGTGCGTCACGAGAATTGATTACAAGAACGTCTCAGATTGGCGGGCGCCGCGCGTCGACTCGTTCGCCCGCTCAGTGCTCAGTGGGCGAGCGTTTACGGATTTCGTGTGTTCATGAGACGGCGTTCGCTCAGATTTTCTCGGGTGATAGACGGCGCGATCGGTAGTGGCACACCGCGAAACTGATCGGCGCCCACTCCGGAGGGAAGTGGGCGCCGACACGTGATCACGTGTTATCGCGGTGACCGAGGCGGAACGGGTGTTGGACCTCGGTCCAGCCGGCTACCGGAGTGCAAATTCGAAGATATTGAATCCGTTGCCCGGTGAATGATTAGCGTTACCGGACCGTCCGGATCCAGGCGAGTTTCGCAGCGCGGCAATTGGCATCGGAAGCGCGGGGGTCACCTTCACGCTTCCCGTGCCGGACGTCGTCGCGCAACCGGGCTGCCCGGGTGCGCCGAAGAAACACCCCCACCAGTTCCGCGACGCGTCGACCGTGCTACCGGCCTGGTTGTTCTGGACGCCGACGTTCACATTCGAGAAGTCGTTGAAGTGCAGTGAAATCGTTCCCGCGGATGCATTGTCTTCGACGTTCACGGCGGCGGCATCGGTCGGTGATTTGTGGTCAACCAGGTGGCTGATCTGATTGAGCGTCACCACCGCGTTCGGCGTGTTGCCTTCAAGCCCGATGCCGTGCGCCCACAGTCCTTCGAGATCGGTAATCGTGTTACTAACGATCTGTGCCCCTGGCGTGCTTCCCGACGGGGCACTCGTGCCGTGGTTGATCAGGATTCCGTATGCGCCATGACCCTCTTTCCAGGGGGCCGTGCTGGCTTTCACATCAGAGATCGAATTTCCCTGGATCACCAGACCACTGATCGTGGTTCCCAACCCGTTCGAATCACCGATGAAGATGCCGGACGCGCTGTCGAAATTGGCGCTGTACTCCACCACGGTTTTCCATCAGCCCGTCATTGTCACGACATCGATACGATCCGACGCCAAGGTCCACGGATTTGTGGTGTCCTGCAGGCGACACTTGACCCACGGGGAATGTGCCCGGCTATGCGTCAGCCGTGCGTCTCGGGTTCCAAACTGGCTTTTCAATTGACAGGATCGAAGGAGGACCAGACATGCTCTACTACTGCCAATACACCTGGTTTCCCAACACAAGGTATGAAGACGTCGCCAAGCGCATCGTCGAAGAACACGATAAGGGCGCGAACTATCCGGATCGCCTGCGCGGATGGTACGTCCTCGCCGGTGGGGGTGCCGGATTCCTGCTGGCTGACTTCGACGATCCACGTGAGTTGACACGCTTCCTGCAACCGTACATGGACCTGATGAGCTTCGATGTTCGGGCCATCTACGACCTCCATTACGCGAGCGAGATCGAGCACCTGCGAGAGGTGACCATGTCGCTTGCGAGCTGAGCCGACGGCAGGAACGCGCCTGGCGCATCTCCGTCCCCTGTACTGGTCGCGCGATCTTGAATAGTGACGGGAGCGAACCATGGACATCGAACTTGGCAAGGCGGTGGTGAGCCTTGACGGCACGAGGATGGGTATGGTCGACCGACTGGTAATCGATCCGGAGTCCTGGGCGTTGGACGAGATCATCGTGCACCACGGCTTGTGGTTTGGAGAAGACCGCATTGTCGAACTGTTCTTCATCGATCACATCGACGCCGATGGAACTGTTCATCTGAACGTGGTCGCCGCCGAGGCGGCTCAGAAGCTTCCCCGCTTCATCGAAGAGGCCTACCTCATCCCCTCTCCGGATGATCGACTGCGGATGGCCGCCTCGATCTCGACGGTCGGTGCCGACCCTAGCGCAATCCTGTGGCGCGCGGCATCGCGCGGCGCGGGGTATGAGCGTTCCGCGCGACCGCTGTTCGAGACTGCTTCGACCACCAAACCACAGGTCGAAGTGCACTCAAACCTGCTGAACGAGGACGTCACCATCGATCGCGGCACGCAGGTCGTCGGATCCGATGGACGGCGGCTTGGGGTGGTGGCTGATGTCGTGTACGCCGATGGGCACATCGATGGAATCGTGGTAGACGCCAGTCGGATGAGACACGACGCCATGACAGTTCCGACGGCATGGGTTGAGAGCGTGACGCACAAACGTGTTCGTTTGAACCTGCCTGCCGTTGACGCACTGAAAATGGCGCCGCGTGAACAGCCGCACCTTCAGGAAGGATCAGACGATGTCCGATGAGGAATGGACGCTCCAACAGCGTGATGTCAGCGGGGATACGGTGCTGCTCTGCGACCGCTGTGGTCAGCCGATCGACGCATCGGTCGCGCACGTGGTTATGCCCGAACCGTCGGAGCTGGTCCAGCCGGGAACGGAAACCTGGCTGTGTCCCACCTGCTGGGAGGCGTTTGAATCCGGCCAGGAGGATCTGGAGCCAGAGGTCGATCTCGAGGTGATCCCGTAGCGGCCGATGGCCGCGTCGCGCTCAACGGCGCGCCGCCGCTTTGATCCGCGCTCGGGTCAAGCCCTTTGGTCTCGGACACCGTACGTCGTTCGAGCAATTATTGTCAGGCGCGACGATGCCTAGCCGGACACAGACCTGCCCGTCGCCGCCGGTTTCGCGCTCACTGGTGGCACACCGCGTGAGCGCCTTCCGGCATCCGTGGATTCTCGAGAACCAGACCGTTCGACGGCCGTCAGCGCCACGAGCAGCCCCCAGATGGCCGTCGCAGTGGCCAGGTGAGCAGCACTCACTGCGGGAGCCAGCTTGAACCAGATGTTCGCCGCTCCGAGCAGAATCTGGACGGGCAGCAGTGTGGTGACTGCCGCCACCAGCGCCCCGCTCATGCCTGCGTTGGGTCGATGTCGGATGGTTTCGATGGCGAGCAGCGCAACCGCAACCGTGGCGATCAGAGCCAGCAACCGATGGAGCAACTGGATATCGATGACGGTCCAGCCGGTCGGTAGGTAGTGACCGTTGCACAGGGGCCATTCGGTGCAGGCATATCCCGCTCCGCTGGTGGCGGTATAGGCACCGATGAGCATCAGCACGAACACCGCCGCCGCCGCCACTGGTGCGAGCAGGCGTATTCTCGATGCTGAGTCTGGACCGTCAGGGAGCGGCGTTGAAGATCGTCGTGATCCGTAGGTCATCACGCCAATCACAATGAGGATGGCCATGAAGAGTTCAGCTGCCCCGAGGTGTGCCATTACCACGGACGGAGGAAGATCGAAGGTTACCGTCACCGCTCCGAGGATGGCTTGAACCAGCACGAGTCCCAGCGCGAAAGTCGTCAGGATGATGAGCCGGTGATCGGAGCGGAACCCCGTTACGCTGGCCATGACGAGCGCGACGGCGAGCAGGACGACCGTGGCGGCGACTATCCGATGGGTGTACTCGATCGCCGTCGCCCGGCTGAAAGTGGGAACGACGGCACCATTGCAGTCGGGCCAGTGGGTGCCGCACCCCATGCCGGAGCCACTGACTCGTACGACCCCCCGACGACGATGAGGACATAGCTTGCGGCGATCGTTCCGATCACCACGCGAAAAAACCAGCGACGCGCGACGCGGCTCAGTGCTCCGTCCTCGTCCGTTTTCATGGTGGCGCCTGTACTTTCTACACTCTCCACAATAACGTGGCTCGCTGCCGAACGGCTGTCTAGCCCGTGGAATCGGGTGACCATCGTCTGCGCCAGCCAGCGCCAGATTAGCGCATCATCGCGGCAGAAGCATCATGTTCGCCGGAGCCTCATCGAACATTGTGACGTGACAAGGTCGAACGGCAACCGGCGAAGAAACCGGGCAATCCAACGTGCTCGGGCGGGATCCTAGAGAACGCAGCCTCATCGCGACAAACGCGACCTACTCATCTACGTCGCTGTCGTCAGCAGGAGCGGGCCACGGAATTGCTGTGAGCGTATCGAACGACCACGCAACGGTCACCGATTCGTTGCACTCGCTTCTCCGAAGATGAGCCGACTCGCTGGTCGAGTCGGCTCAGTGGCGTGTCTAGGGCATCGCCGCCTTGAGGGCGTTAACCATGGTTGGCGACATCCAGTGTGGCTGGTACGACTGACTCGCCGTAGGAGGACCAGCCTCACCCATCGATGCGCCATTTGGCTGTAAGGCGCGAATAGTCAGGTCCTTGAACTCGATCGTCTCGGAATCCAGGTAATTGAAGTTATAACCAACGAACCCAACAGAGCCACCCGCTAACCTGTCGTTGGTCACTTCACCAAGATATGTTTGGTTGATGAAGAACCAGAGCTGGTCGCCTTTGGCGATGACCTTGAGTGTATTCCAGTCGAAGGCTGGTAGCGGGGTGCTGAACCTCCAGGTTCCAAGGTCCTCTTCGATCGGGGTCGCCGAAGCCGACGACGCAGAGGTGAAGAACGCAAAGACTCCCGGTGCGTCATCCTCGTAGTACGTCAGACAGTAGAAATATGCCTCCTCAATCGTCGACGTTTGGTTGACGCGGAACGCCAGACAGCCTGATGTGAGGTCAATCGCCGTCAACGAGCGGATCGAGAGGCTATATGACGCGTCGGCGTAGATCGTGCCTCGGTCAAAGAGCCCGCCCCCGTCAAACGGTGGAATGGTCAGCTTGTAGCCAGCCGCTGTTGGTTCGCCGGCGATTCCGGTCGGGCTTGTCAGCGGGGGGAGTCCCGATAAGGGCGAATCGGATAACACCTGTCCCTCCGCGGGATACGGCAGCGGCGTGGGAGTCGTGCGACCCATTGATGCGTGGGTTGGGATGTCTGGGTGATGCTCGCCGTCCCACGAGTAGCCCCAGAAATGCCAGCGGAATGCCTCGACCAGAGAACGCAGCGTCGCGGTGATGTTTGCCGGAATCGGCTGGCCGCCGGACGTAAACCAGGGGTCGATTCCCTGCGGCGGAAGAACCACATCGGCATGTGTCGGGACGTCGGAGTGATCAACGCCATCCCAGCTGATACCCCAGAAATGCCAGCGAAAGGCTTCGACCAGCGACCGTAGGGTGGCCTCGGTATCGGCCTGATCGAAGGTGGAGCCGCTGACCCATGAGCCCAACGGTTCTCCCGTTCCCGTCAGTCCGACATGGCTCGGGAGTTCGGCATGCGCGCTCCCATCCCAGGAAAGTCCGTACAGGTGCCAGCGGAAGGCCTCAACGAGTGAACGCATCGTAGAGTTGATCTGGCTGGCCACAGGTTGACCAGAGGCGGTGAACCATTCGCCGTCAGCCAGATTGTTCGATACGACGAAGTCCCATTGCGCTTGAAAGGCATCCCCCTCGCTATCCACGGCGGTGACGGTCGCGGTGTACACGCCCGCGGGCAAGATGCGTTGCTCTGAGATGGCGAGGAACGTGTCGGTTTGGCTACCGATCTGCTCGAGCTCGGCCCCGTTGATCAGCAGGCGCACTTCGGTGAGCGCAGTGTCGGAGTACGCATGGGCGCCGATGAGTACGGGACCGGTCGCAACGGTGGTGAAAGGCGACGGCGTCAGGCTGTCGAACCGGGGTCGTTCGGGGCCTGCCGCCGTGGCGCCCATCGACCAGCCAATCTGAAACGTTCCCATGAGCGCGGTGATGAGCAGGATGACCGCGACCGCCCTGAGGTGTTGTTTCATCTGTTTCCCCATTCAGCGAAAACGACTGACGAACACGCAACGATGGGGAGTGAATCTCACGTGTCTCCTTTCGCTACTCCCGTCTGTATACAGACACATCTACCGTTGCAAGATCGTGTAACGCTGACAGTCAGGTCTATCGGTCTTGCAACAGTCTTCTTTCATGCGGGGAATTGACCGGCATGGTCGTCGGCGAGACGGCAGCGTTCGGGCGAACAGTGCGCCGAGGCGACCGGCCACACATTGTCGCCGGGCATTTCTGGATCTTGACACGAAATCGTAACGCTCATAGGTGAATTCACGGTGGCGCCCCGTTTCCGAGCGCACCCATACTCACCAGAATCGTGTGTTGGGAACCAGATGGAAGCTGAGGAGCCATGGTGGTGGATCGACGAGCGGAACCGGGCATACGCGTCTCCCCATTTGACCAGCGTCCCGTGCTGGTCTTCTGGGAAACGACCAAGGCGTGTTTACTCGCGTGCCAGCATTGCCGCGCGCACGCCCAACGCGATCCCCTGCCGGGCGAACTCACCACCGCTGAAGGAGAGGGGCTGCTCCAGGACATCGCCGGTTTCGGGCATCCCGCGCCGGTTGTGGTCTTCACTGGAGGCGACCTGCTGATGCGCCCCGACATCTTCCATCTACTGGAGGTCGCTCGATCGTTGGGTCTGCGTGTGGCCGTCTCGCCGAGCGCGACGGGGCTGGCGGACGAACGCGCCATGGAGCGTTTTGTGAGTCTTGACGTCCACAGCCTGTCGTTGAGCCTGGACGGACCACAGGCTGTGCACGATCGCATTCGCGGTATTCCCGGCACATTTGACAGCACGGTGCAGGCGTCACGACGAGCACGCGCGGCTGGCCTCAAGGTTCAGATCAACACCGTGGTGATGCGGAGCACCGTACATCGGTTGCCGGAGGTCGTTTCCTGGATGCTGCGCGAGCAGATCCACGTTTGGGAGGTCTTCTTCCTGATCGCGACCGGGCGTGCGCTGGCGAGCGAGTATCTCACTCCTGGAGAATGGGCCGACGTCGCCGACTTCCTGCTTGACGTCACCGGATACGGATTGCTCGTTCGAGCCATCGAAGGGCCGTTTGTACGCCGTGCTCTCCTGGAGCGACAGGAAGGGATCAGATCGCCCGGCGACCTGTACCGGAGTTTGCGCGACGATCTGGAAGCACGGGAGGGTGCTCCAACCCGCCCGACGCAGATGACACGTGTCGGGACGCTCGATGGCGATGGCATCGTGTTCGTCACGCACGACGGCTGGATCACGCCCGGCGGCTTCCTGCCGATTCACCTCGGTCACATTCGTCGTAATCGCCTGGCCGACGTCTACCGGACACACCCGTTGTTGAACAGCATCCGTCGACGGCAGTTCGATGGGCCGTGCGGTGAATGTCGCTTCTCCGATGCATGTGGTGGTTCACGCGCACGCAGCTTCGCCAATGACGGAAATCCGCTCGGCAGCGATCCGGCTTGCCCGCTCGTTGGCGACCCTGGTGAGCGACGGGCTGTCGGTTAGGTCCGGTACACGCTACGCGTCGTCGCTCGCTGAGAATTCGCGGGCGGGCGTCTGTGCCAATCCACCATAATGTGCATCGCTACTGACGGCCACACGTCGTACTCGAACAGGACGAGTCGACCACGGTTGGCGTCTCGTCATCGCATGTCGAGCGGCACGCGCGTATCTTCGTGTTCGAACCAGAATAACGACCACGCTCTCGTCACCCGCCGGATTGATCGTTTCTCACATGTCTGACCTGCGATCGAGACGTAGATCCTTGAATGAACGGCCTCTGGCGCGCTCAAGCCTGACCCGGCGGTCGTGGCGCGCCAGGCGCGCAGTCGATGCCATCGGAAAATGCACCCGGAATTCCCCTTCACCGCGCGGCTCGGATGTGGGTAACTTCAGTTCGGCGGAGTACGTTGTAGTGGTAACGCGACCGGTCCGATGTTCGTAGTCGACCGTGACAACGAACCCACTATTGATGGAAGATATGAGCGACGATCTGGACGCACCCGAACCTGACCTAACACTCGACGGGATGCTTCGAAACGCGGTCAAGATCGTGAGGTCCGGTTGACGACGGGCGATGGGGGAATGATGAGCCGGGCACTGGACGAAGAAATTCGTCCTGACTCGGCGTCGGCCGCATTCTGGGACCGATACTACGCCGCGACGACGCCCGGCGACTCGACGTCAGCCTCCCGTGTAGCCCGTTTGCCCTATATCCCGGCCCTGGACGGGATTCGCGCGCTCGCCGTGGTGGCGGTGCTCCTGTATCACGCAGGTATCAAGTGGCTGCCGGGCGGGTTTCTCGGGGTCGAGGTCTTCTTTGTCCTGAGCGGCTATCTCATTACCTCGCTCCTGCTCTCCGAGCACCGCGCCAACGATCGCGTCGACCTCAAGAGTATTCTGGCTACGGCGCGCCCGGCGCCTGCTCCCCGCGCTCTTTCTGCTACTTGGTGGCGTTCTGCTCTATTCGGTGGTCATGATGCCAGAGCAGGTCACGCGGTTACGCGCCGATGCGACCGCCGCCGCGGTGTACGTGATGAACTGGTGGTTGATCTTCGATCACAAATCCTATTTCGAGGCGATGGGACGTGCGTCGCTGCTGCGGCACCTCTGGTCGCTCGCGGTGGAGGAGCAGTTCTACCTCATCTGGCCGCCTCTCTTTGTGATTGGTATGAGCAGGCTCAAGCGGCGAAACCTCCTCCTTACGGTGATCGCCGGAGCGGTGGCGTCAACCGCCCTGATGGCTGTACTCTACCGGCCCGGCATCGATCCGTCCCGCGTCTACTACGGCACGGATACCCGGGCCGCGGAATTGCTGATCGGAGCGGCACTCGCGTTCGTCTGGCGACCTGGAGAAGCACCCCAGTGGCCCGGTCGGATAGGCCGCTGGCTTGGCACGCGACTGGGGCCCGGGAGGCGAACTTCTATATTGCTCGAAAGCGCGGGGGTCGTCGCCCTGGCCGGAATCGGAGCCGCGTTCTGGCAGTTCGGCGAGTATAGCGATGCCCTCTATCGTGGTGGGTTTCTACTGGTGGCGATCGCCAGCGCGTCTCTCGTCGCGGTGGTGGTGCATCCGCGTACGCGTATCCTGTCTCGAATCCTTGGCTGCGCTCCGATGCGGTGGGTCGGCCTGCGGTCATATGGCATCTATCTCTGGCATTGGCCCGTCTACATGGTGACGCGACCGGGCCTGGACGTGCCGCTACAGGGTCTTTCGCTGATGGCACTGCGGGTGGCGCTCACGCTGGGACTGGTTGAGATTTCGTATCGCGCGGTGGAAATGCCGTTCCGAACAGGGAAAGTGGGACGGCTGTGGCGCGTGTGGCGCACGGAACGCGAAACGCAGCCACGCGCAGTCCGCATCGGTTGGCTCGGAGTAAGCGGCTTGGTGGCGGCATCGACGGTCACACTCGGAGTCTTCGTGGCGCGGGCCAAGCCGGCGACACCACCGCCCTATCTTGCGGTTGAATCCGTTCACATCGTCGCCAGCCCAGCGCCGGTAGTCACCCCGCAGCCGACGATTCAACCGTTGACACCGACTCCCCAGCAGACGACAACGCCGGCGCCGAGCCCGGCGCCGACCATGGCCGCGGTGGTTGATGTGCCTCCCCCCGAAGCCACGACTGTTCCTACTGCCGTCCCTACGTCAACGGAGACTCCGGCGCCGGCCACGACGCCCGCACCGGTAGTCCAGGTTACTCCCATTCCGACTCCCGTTGCGACAACGGCTGCGTCGTACGCCTCGGCTCCGACCGTAACGGCGGTTGGCGACTCGGTTATGCTCGGTGCGGCCACGGACTTGGTCAACGATGTCCCGAATCTGGATCTCGACGCCAAGGTCGGGCTTCAGGTGTCCGACGCGATCCAGATCCTGCAGGCGCGCCGCGATGCCGGGCGACTGCATCAGGTGGTTGTTCTCGACATCGGTAATAACGGTCCCATGACGTCGGATGAGTTCGACCAGGTGATGAAGGTCATCGGCAGCGATCGTCACGTCATCTTCCTGAACCTGCGGGTACCGCGGTCGTGGGAAGGACCCAACAACGACGTGCTCGCGATGGGGGTAAAGCGCTATCCGAACGCCTCGCTGCTCGATTGGCACGGTGCCACGGTCGAGCATCCAGAACTGTTCTGGGACGACGGCATCCACCTCCGCCCTGTCGGCTCACGCTATTACGCCATGTTAGTGGAGCAGAAGATTGCCTCTGTCAGTTGAGCATTCGTTTCACTTCCCGATTCGGTCGTCTCCTCCGCGTGAACGATTCCGCGCAGGTTGACTCACGCGTAACGAGCAACACACGTCCATTCGGGGTGGCGACCGCGACCACACGCCCGTCTCCTCCTGCAAATTCTTGCACCTCATCGCTGGGGAACCTTATCGGCAGCGTTGTCTTTGTCACCTTGCTCGGTATCGCCCAGGCCCGCATGCTGGAACAGGGTGAAGAGAAAAAGCAGGGAGAAGACCAGGCAGGCGCAGCAGCCGAGTCTATGCGGAATAGCCACACCCTCGAAATCCGACCGTTTACCGAATCAGTAAGACTACACACGGATTGTTGCGTTCAGATTGCTAACCGCACTCACAGTCTCGTGATAACGTTGAATACGACACTTGACTTTCCGTAATACGACATTAGACTGGATGTATAGTCCGTAGTTCCCCAACTAACACCAAGACGTACAGCCCGGACACCTTGAGTGGTACTGACGCCGCGGATCCCATTCACGCTAACGTCGCACATTCGGTCCGATCTCGCGCAGGAAAGGTGGCTCCAACTGTACTCGCAATCCTCTTTTGCCGGTACGCCTCAATAGCGTCCGTCGAGGTTTTGCCATCCGTTTCAACCCAACGTGGATACTGCGTGCCAATTTTCCCGGAGCGGCATCGAGAGCCGCTGCTGACACAGAAAGGAGGTTTCACGTGTGTGGTCTGGTCGACGCGAGATGGAACTGATCGGCCTTCGCAGGCGACCGCTAAGTTGTGTTAGACGCTCGTTTTGTGGGGGAAGCCAGAGCAGAGAGCACCGGACCAGGTAAGAATCTCGTTGCTCCTGCTCCAGCGATATCGCTTCCCAGGGAGGGACACGACATGCGAAGTATAGCAGTCCGAGGTTTGCGGCCGCGAGCACGACGCAAACGAAAAAGTGGCTCACGGGTCGCCATTACCTTCTTGGCGATCATGGCACTCGCCATTGGCGCGGTGCCGGTGTTGGCAAGTTCATCATCGAATAATTTGCCGAACGGATCGCAAATCAGTGTGACGCTCGACAACCCTCTTGATGGCACCGAGTTTCTCATTCCAACCGGTGATACGACGCGTAATGTTGACGTGAGTGGAACCGCATCCATCGGGTTAGGAGAACCCGACGCCACTATTGTCTACGTGGTCGATGTGTCTGGCAGCACCGATCAAAGCAGTGGACAGCCCTGCGGCAAGATTCTGCAGTGTGAAGAAGCGTTCGTCATCGCCCTGAACGCGGCTGCGGTCGCCAATGGCTCAGTTGACGAAGCAGGGTTGGCGGTGTTCGCGGACAGCGGTGCTGCAGCTGATATGCAAGCCGCGCCCGGAACTCAACTGCTGACAGATCCGAGCGGACCGGACGTGAACGTGGTCGCTAATTCACTCTTCTCCGATATCTCGGGCGGGAATGGTGGAGTCGACCAGTACACGCATTTCGACGTCGGGCAATTTACCAACTTCCAGGCTGGGCTTGAACAAGCGTCCAACGTTGTGGCTGCGAGCAGCAATGGGACCAACGTCGTCGTGTTTGTTTCGGACGGCCTCAGCAATCGAGGGGTCCGCTGCCGGCTTCAATGCCGCCGTCACCGCTCTGGCGGGTCAAGGAGCGGTGGTGCAGTCGATCGCGATCGGCGACGCCACGTGCTCGAATGGCTCTATCGGGACCCTGCAGGAAATGGCGGACGGTACTGGCGGATCGTGCTTCCAGGTGACCGATCCGAACAGCCTGCCGAACATTATCCCCGATCTGATCTCGTCGAGCCTCGACTCGTTGTCGATCTCCACCGACGGTGGAGCGTCAAGCACGATCGACAACGCCGATATTAATCCTGACCTACCGCAGGCTGGCCCGGCAAACGTCACCTATAACACGTCCGTTGCCAACCTCGGCACAGGATTCCATACATTCTGTGTCACCGCGGTCGGTCATGACGTCGGCGGTTCGGGCGATAGTGGGCCGGCCTGCGTTAAGGTCGACCTGTTGCAGATAGGCCTCGCGCCGGCATCGGCTACCAATGAATTGGGCACTTCGGGACAGACCCATACCGTCACCGCGACGATCGCGGGCGGCAGCGTCGCGGGTCGGACGGTGACCTTCGAAATCACCGCTGGTCCGAATGCGGGGGCGACTGGCGTCTGCGCCGTCAATGCCGACTGCACCACCGACGCAGCGGGTCAGGTCTCCTGGACCTACGAAGCCAAACAGGGGCTGGCTGGACTGGGGACCGACACGATCAAGGCGTCGTTCACTCTGAACGATCCGACTGGCGTCACTGGTTCCGCGGAAGTGACCAAGGAATGGGTCGACACCACACCACCGGTGTGTGCCTGCGAGCAGGGTGTCAATCCAGCTGGAAACATTCCAGCAGCGCCGGGCAACGGTGGTCACGCACAGAATCCAGACGGGTTCTACCTGTTGACCGCCACTGACGCCGTCGATCCGAACCCTCAGATCTTCGTCACCGACGGCGGCAGCGGCACCGTCTTCGGACCGTTCCCGTCCGGGACGAATATCAAGTACGTCCAGGCACCAGGTGCCGAGCCGAGCATCGAAGCGGGAACCGGCGCTGTTGACTGGATGATCAAGGGTACGGGCGACGTGCAGGTGACGGCGGTCGATAGTTCGGGTAACGTCAGCGACCCGATCAATTGCCTCGTTCCGCCTCCTCCAAAGTAAAAGAAAGGATATCTTCGACCAAGGAATGCTCGAGGGAAGGGGCACATTGCCCCTTCCCTCCGTTTCGACACGACGCTGTCACGTTCAGGGAATATTCGACGTCGCGCGTGTGACGTTGCCGCTCCGAGAATTGAGAAGAGGAGTGGTGCTCATGCAAACCGCGCACATCGTCGACCTCGGGTTCGTGGCCATCGCCAATGCCGTAAATTTGCTGTTGGCGTTGCTCATGCTGTCGCGGCCACGCGGAATGAAACGGCTCGAGGAGATGACCGGTTTAATCACGGTGAGTCTCGTCATTCCCATTGCTCTGGGAATCACGGTTAACGCGACCGAGGCGCGGCCCTGGTGGACAACCGTGCTGCCATCAGTCTTGCTTCTCTACCTCTCGGTCGAGCTCGTCCTGGACTACGTCCAGCACAGCGATTTCCGCGAAACGCGCCTCATTTGGCCATATCTCGTCCTCTTCTATTTCGCGCTCAGCGCCATGATTGGCTATGCCTTCGCGGTCGGGCCGGTCTATGGTGTCGTCACGCTGGCGACGTATTTCGTCTGCCTGATCGCGACCTGGTATTCCTATTCCAGGGTGGGCCACTCCCGGGCGCGTGGTTGAGCGCCGGATCATTCCGTACGCTTGCCAGGCACATGTCGACGCCGCCAGTGAAACGTCACAATAGTGCTACTATGTAGATCGTCGGTATATCGGTCGGCACTCATTGCAGGACACATTTATCATGCCGTACCGCAACTTCCTTCGCTCGGGAATCGGCGTCGCCGTCATCATTGCCGGATGTGCCGCGCTCAGTAGTGGTTTGCGCCCCGGACTCGACGCGTGGCTGGTAATCGGCGTGGTGTGGATCCTTTGCGGCTTTTCCATTGTGATTGGCCGGATCCTGGGGCCTGACTGAGACCCGCGCGGTGGGTTCGTTGGCAATCGGATTCGGCATCTATCTCGCGCTCACTGACCGCCTGCTGCTGGGTATCGAACTTGATGCCTTTTGGGTTCTGGTGCTCGTCGGGTTGCTGCCGGTACGCGCAACCTTTCACTGAGTTTCGCGAGGGCTTGCTAGAGATCGCCACCGGTGATTGCTGGTGTTGCCGCCACCGACGAGTCATCCAACTTGCGGGAGTGTCATCGTCAACGACGTGACGCTACGGCACCAGGAATCGGAATCGCACCGATTTCTGATCGCGGTCGATTGACAGGCGATACGAGTATGCGCGGACACGATGCGCTGACGGGCCAAGCCCGAACCGGCGTATCGTCACGGTTGTTCTCAATTGCTAGAATACGTCTGCTGAGCGGTTCGTGCCTCGCGCGAAGACTATGGCCTTCGGCGATCGTGTGATGCCTCTCGTGATCCACAGCACTGCTTCTTGTCAGATTCACGATGAGCCACCAGGTCGCACCTACGTTCCGGAAGAGTAACGGACGCTGGAGCGAGCGCGTGCCGCGCTCTGCGCGGGCGAGCTGGCTCGCCGGATATTGGATTTTGATGTGGCGCCAGCAATGCCCGGGGAGTCGTTCGACATTCATCGCGAGTTAGAAGATGTGCACGGCACTGCCTGGTCGCTCGCGTCTCTGTCGCGTGCTCTTGGGGGGTGTCGGGTGACTTCGATCACTCACGTGAAACGGCCGAGGAGAGTCTGGCACTCGTCCCGTTCTCTCGAATATCGTCGTGCTCGGTGCGCGCACGTTGAAAATGCTCGGAGAAGATGTGCAGGTGCGCGTTGATCATGCGTGTGCGTGGCGAAATTATCGGGAAGCGCTTGATTTCGATCGTCTGCTCGGCAACCAGCACAGCATCGCGATTTGTCTCGACGATCTCGGCTACATCGCATTGCATGATGGCGACGTGCTCTCGGCTGCACGCTCGTTTTGCGACAGCATCCATTTCGATCGCGAGCTCGGGTATAGAATCGGACCTTGCTCGTTTCTGGAAGGGGTGGCGGCTTCGATGAGCGCCGCCGGCGCCGTTGCGCTCTCAGCACGTAATTACGGCGCGTGGGACGCAAACTGTGCCTTACCCGGGACCCAGTTCAAGCTCCATCAGCCGGATCAGGTGGAGTTCGATCGTTTCACGTGGCGAACGGCGTTGGCTGTCGATCCGGCGCTCTTTCGCGGTGAACGGGAGGCCGGTCGAACTCCGTCGATGGAGCAGGCGATCGACCAAGCGCAGCAGCCCGCGCGCGATCCGCTCAACAGTTCGACGGATAGCGCGGCAGATGTGCCAACGCTCGACCGCACCATCGCCCGCCATCGGTCGAGGTCTGTAGTTTGTGCGGGATTTACGCCCAACAACGCTGGTTCGGTATGGCAGCGGCATCGTGTTAGCGGGCTCGTGTCTGCGTCGCGCTGCCCGGTTGAACACAAATATGGCAAATGAGGGTTCAACGCTGTGTGGTCGTGGCGGATTGCGCGGCGAGACGCCGGCCATAGCGTCACGCATGCGCGCGAGGGTTGAGAAGGGGGTAGGATGCAAGATTGGCGCTTCGACGATCTGACGCGTTCGCTGGGGAGAGCGACGTCTCGTCGTCAGGTATTCAAGGGGCTTCTGGGAGGACTTGCGGCCGCGTTCGTGACGCGATCCGTCGACACCCAGAAAGCCGCCGCCGCTCCACCGTGCGATCCACAACAGTGCAAAGACGCAGCCTTTGCCGCGTTTGAAGCGTGTCTGAAAGGGTGCGGCAATCCATCGAGGAAGGGCCCCGCCGTCGCAATTTGTAGGGCAGAATGCACCGCGTCCTTCTTTCTGATGGAACGCGAGTGTCACAACAGCCCCACTGGCTGTTTCCGCTGATGCCTGCTGTAATGGAGTCTGCACCAACCTTCAATGGGATAGCCAGAACTGCGGTAGCTGCGGGAATGCCTGCTTGCCGGGCGCCGAGTGCTCAAACGGCGTCTGCCCGTGCCCGGATAACCTGACCAAATGCGATGGGGAGTGCGTTGACACGCAGACCGACCAGAACAACTGCGGCAGCTGTGGCAACGCCTGCAATGGATGCGAAGCGTGCCTGGGAGGCACGTGCACGTCCTTGTGCACCTCCGACTCGATCTGCTGCAACGATCAGTGCGTCAGCACTCAATGTTCTCCTCCGTTGGTTTTCGACCAGAATAGCTGCAGCTGTGTCTGTCCACCGGCGAACGCGTGCGGCGGCGCCTGCTGTTCCGACGGCCAGGAATGCTGCAACGGGCAGTGCTATGACCCGTGTTCGGACGGCGCGCCTCGAGATCCGTCGACATGCCAGTGCGGCTGCGCCAACGGCGTCATATGCGGTACCGAATGCTGCTCGTATATCGACGAATGTTGCAACGGCCAGTGCGTGACGGCCTGTCCGCCCGGGCAGCAACGAGATGCGTCGACCTGTGAGTGCGTCTGCTCTACTGGCGAGACGTGCGGCCCGTTCTGCTGTTCGAGCAATAAGATCTGTTGCCCGGACACGCTGACCGGCATGTCCTGCCGTGATCCGAACGGTAAGCTGCGGCTGCGGTGTTCCGTGCGGAGGTATGTGCTGCGGTGAGTACGAGTTTTGCTGCATCGCATCGAATGGCTCGTACCACTGCGTCGCGACGTCCGGCGCGACGTGCTAGGTCGCGAGGCCCATCGTTCCGCAGCCTCAAGTGAGGCCAGACATCTTGACCGCCGGAACCCAGGAGCGGGTTCCGGCGGTCCGGCATTCGACTCAGATTGGCGCGGTTCGTTTTTCGGACGCGGAGTTCGTCGTCCATGCGCGAGTCCCGTGTTGCCGGACCCTGCTTTTGCGCGGAACGTCGTTTCACGGCTAAGGACGTGCGAAGCGAACCCCGGCCGTCCGCGAGCTACTTCGCCCCGTACCGTTGCGCATACAGCTGCGCGCCCAGCCGCCCCAAAAGCACCGCGTAGGGCGTTCCCGCGTACTCGGGATGGTATTCGAAGCGGGCCCGCTCGAAGTACTGCACGGTGTAGACCTGGCCGGTGTCCGGGTTCTTCTCCTGGAACTCCTCGGAGATCGGATAGCCGAACATCCAGAGCCCCCCGTGCTGCTGCCAGTAGTCCTTGAACCCGAAGCAGAGCCGGTGCCCCGTCTCCGGGTAGAAATTGCAGTTGGCGTCTGAGCTGCCGCCGGCCAGCGGCTGGAACGCGGGTTCGTTCTGCCGTCCCTGGGTCACGGTGCGTCCCACCAGCTCGCCCTCGACCTCCCAATCGGTCCCGGCGTTCTCCGGATGATATTCGAGCTTGGCGCGCTCGAAGTACTGCACCGTCAGTCCGTTCTCCGTCAGCTCGGGCGAGATCGGGTAGCCGAAGATCGCGAGACCGCCGTACTTGGTCCAGTAGTCGAGGAACTGGTTGCAGGCCGATTGATTGGTCGGCGCGAAGAACTGACAGCGACCGCCCTGTGGCGTGGCGAGGTCCTGGCCGGCGCGCTCGATGAGGATGGGGTCGGTGCCGACCGTCACCGTGATGTGCCCACCCGAGACCGCCTGCGTCTGCGCCTGGCCGTTCATGTGCCAGATCGTGACCGAACCGGCCGAGATCGGGAGGCTCACCGTCTGCGTGTTGGGCTGCGACCAGACCACGTCGACCGTGCGCGCGGCGCTGCTGAAGCGCTGATCCCACACCCCACTGATCCCCAGATCGAGATGGGCCTGGAACTGCAGCCCGACCAGACGCCCGGCGATGGTCGAGACCGCCGTGTAGGCCGGTTTGATCGTGGCATCGGGACGCGTCAGACCGAAGAAGTTGGGCTGGTTGTTGGGATCCTTGAACTGGAAGATGAACACATGCGCGACGTCACCCAGGTCGAAGAGCATCGCGAACTGCCGCGCGATGAGATTCTCCTGCGCCGCCTCCGAGCCCGCCGCCGAGCCACCGGTCGACCCGCTCGACCAGCCGTACTCGGTGATCCACAGCGGCTTGCCGGCGTGCTGCCGCGCCTGCCGAATCAGCGGCCAGATGGTGTTGTAGTAGAACAGGTCGTCCACCGAGCCGTTGGCCACGTAGCCATGGAAGGCGACGGCGTCCAGGTAGGCACCGCCCCCGTTGTTGATCAGCGTGTTCAGGAAGGTCGCGCCGCGTTCGGTTCCGGTCAGGCCGCCGTTCATCACCGTCGCGCTGGGATCGACGGCCTTGATGGCTTGATAGGCCCGTTGCAGCAGTTGCTGATAGACGACCGGGTCGCCGCCATCCTGCCCGTTCCAGAACATCGCGACGTCCGGCTCGTTCCAGATCTCCCAGGTGTGGATGCGGTCCTTGTACCGGGCCACGGTGGCCTGCACGTAGGCTTGCCAGGCGTCCAGGTCGCTGGGTGGCCCGAACACGCTGGCATTGCCGGACCCACCGTTGGCCCAGGCGACGGAGTAGCCGAGCAGCCCCAGGAGATTCATCTGCTTCTGGGCGTAGCTGTTGACCAGCAGGTCCGTGCCGCCCCAGTCCCACTGGTTGCGATTCGGTTCGACCTGATTCCAGCGCAGCTCGACACGCGCCCAACCGATGTTGCTCTGGTCGATCAGGCTGCTGAACGTCGACCAGTGGTCTTCCCAGGGGAAGGCGTTGCCCGATACCCCGACGAGGTCGGCATGGGCCGGTGCGCTGGCGGCAGCGGGGAGAGGGTGCTGAAGCAGCATCGTGACCGTCGAGACGGCAAGCATGAACGCCAGCACGACCCGGCTGAGATTTCTCGCCGAATCCGCGTTCGTGCCCGATGTTCGTCCAGTCACCGAGGATTTCACGTCCCGGCTCCAACTCCGCCGACAGTCGATGCTCCAAACCACCGCCGGTTGGCATGATGATAACCATCAGTCTGGGTGAATCCTGTCCCCTAAACGTCCTCATGTGGTGGTCGGTTTCTCCCAGCGAAGCAGTGGAGTCATGTTCCAAGTCGACGTGCCGTTCATTTGAGTGGTTCGTCTGGCGTTCGCGAGGCATTTTGAGGGTGATTCGGGATGTTTCCAAGCGGCGGATTGGCTGTGGTTGCTTCAGGGTAAGGGTCAGCCCAGTTCGGCGAATTCTCGAGCATGTGCCCGAATCAGCGCGTACCCGGCCAGGACCAAAACACCCGCCGCCGGACCGACCAGACGAATGCCCAGAACGTCGCCTGGACGGTCGCCGAGGAGCAGGATTAGTCCCAGGAATAGGGGCGCGCACGCCTCGACCAACTTGTCGATGAACGCTTGAACGCTGAAGAACATCCCCTCTCGTCGCAGACCAGATTGTCTCGCTTCGATGTCGCAGAGATCGGCAATGATGGGTCCGGGGAACAGATAGACTCCGGCGAGGGGTGCTCCCACGAGGACCATCGCAACCAGCGCTTGCGCCTCTCGCGGGATACCCGGCAGCGATCCCGCCAAGAAGAGTACTGGGAACGCGATCGCCGAGAGGAGCATTGCTCGAACGTAGGCGTGCTGCTTGGACGTTCGGGTGGCGAACCGTGCGAATATCGGGATGGCCAGCGCCATCGCGCCGATGCCGACGGCCGTGAGTATCCCGGCCCACGTGCCGGTGTCCGACTCGCGCAGCAGGTTCGACACATAGAATGGAAGAAGTCCGATGACCATCGACAACGCGGTGCTGAAAAGGACGAATGACAACATGAATATGAGTAACTGTCGGTTCTTCACGGTATGGCGTACCGCTGACACCAAAGAGGGTGGGATCGGCGGGGTGTCGCGGCGGGCTTTGTTCCAGACTCCAGCGACGCCGATGTAGCGTGTGATCACAGCCAGCACCGCGAGTGTGAGTGCCATCATCCGGTATCCGACCAAACTGATGAGCAGCCCGCTGCCGATGAGCCCTACCGCCGCGCCAGCCACTCCGAGTAGCACTCTCCAGGAACTGATTGCGATGCGATCCTCACTGTTCGACGCGATTTCGGGCAAAAGCGCATCGTATGTGATGCCCGCCAGGCTGTTGACGAAGAAGAACAGCTCCAGGGAGACGAAGAAATACGCTCCGACCATCATCGATCCGACGTGGACAGGTGGCGTAAATAACAGAACGGCGAAAATTGCCGTCGGAGGCGTGGCCAAGACGATGAACGGAATCCGGCGACCAAAGCGAGAGGAGGTGCGGTCGCTCCAATACCCGATTAACGTGTCGGAGAACGCCTCGAGGATCCGGCCGGCGAAAAAGAGCACGCCTACAGCAGCTAGCGACAGCCGCCCGGTTCCGTGCGCACCACCGGTTGACGCGTAGAAGTAGATCAGCCAGGCGATACGGCTTTGGCGCAGCGCTTCCGCGCCTAGCCCACCAGTTGCCCACGCCAACTTCGTTCGGAGCGCCAGCCGCTGTTCGGAAATAACCGTATCGCTCGATTGCGCCAGCATCATCCCAGTGCACGCTCCAATGGTGAACGAATTCGTCGCGCAGACGCGGCGATATTTCATGTATAAGCAGCCAAAAGGTGACCGTGTACGGAAGTCGGCGAGCATTGTCGGACGCACTTCTTGCGTGTGCCCTACATCGTACTAAGATTCACATTGTGGAGTCGAGTGGAGGGGTCGCGCGGTGCCAGGTCTGCCGGAAGATTCAACGTTTCCAGCGCTCGGGTCGCTGTTGAAGCGGCACATGGAGGAGCGAGGATTCGGGCAGCGTGAGTTGGCCGTGAAATCCGGCGTCTCCGCGGCGACCCTTCACCGCTGGCTCACGGGGGCGTCCGAGCGACCTTATCACCGTCTCGGCCTGCTCAAGATTGCCGCGGCGCTCGACCTGCCGAAAGCGAGCACGAATCGAGTACTTCGATCGGCCGGATATCCGTTGCTGGGTGTCAAAACGGTCTCCGACGACCCTGACGAACTGCTTCTGATGAAGCGATGGTTCTTCCCCGTTCACAACAACTTGCCGGCGAACCTGACATCATTCTTGGGACGGGTTGAAGAGATCAACGAGATCGCCGAACTCCTGTGCGATCACGACGTTCGACTCGTGACGCTCACAGGAACTGGAGGCTGCGGCAAGACGCGTCTCGCGTTGCGGATCGCCGACGACGTACTCGACGTCTTTCCTGACGGCGTCTATTTTGTTTCGATGGTGGCGCTATCTGACGCCGATCTGGTGATCCCCACCATTGCGGAAACAGTCGGATTGCGGGACGCGGCTGATTTCTCATTGCGAGAGAGACTTGGGGGTTGGCTTCGGGCGCGCCGGACACTTCTGGTTCTCGACAATCTCGAACAACTGCCGGACAGCGCGTCCGATCTCGTGGCTCTGCTCCGCGACGCGCCAGATCTGACGATTCTGGCGACCAGCCGCGTTCGACTACACGTGTCTGGGGAGCATGAATGGCGAGTTAACCCATTGCCGCTTCCCGCTGCAAATCAATCGCGGCGAGCCCTTATGAGCAATCCGGCCGTCGAATTGTTTATGGAGCGTGCTCGTGCCGCGAATCCGCGGCATCTGTTCGACAACGACGAGCTTCCGGCGATCGCAGAAATCTGTTCGCGACTTGACGGGTTGCCGCTCGCCATCGAGCTCGCCGCAGCGCGAATGACCGATCACGAAATCCGCGATCTCCTCTCCAGTTTTTCCAGCACGCTCGACCTGGCCACCTCGGGACCACGCGATCTCCCGAAACGACAGCAAACCCTGCGCGATACGATCTCCTGGAGCGTCAGCTTCCTTTCAGTACCTGCCAAAGACATGCTCACCCAACTGACGGTCTTCGTCGGAGGATGGACCGGCAACGCGGCGGAGGCTGTTTGCCAGGTTGATCAAGCATCGGCGCTTGCAGTGCAGCGGCTCATGCAGGAGTTGCTCGAAGCGAATCTGATCGAGCATGTTTCGACGCCAGACGGGACGCCGCGCTATCGCATGCTCGAGACGATCCGCGAATTTGGCCTCGAGCAGCGGCTGACGACGGAGAACGACGGATTCCTGCGGGAGCGCCACGCGCGGCACTTTCTTCATCTCGCGGAGTCAGCCCCGCCGGTCGTGCCCGAATCGCGGGCTGATGATTGGTACGAGCGAGTGGACAGCGATGTCGACAACATTCGCGCCGGGCTTTCGTGGGCTGAAGAACGTCGGGACATGGATGTTCTCGCACGGTTTGTCGCTGGGCTCTGGCCGTACTGGCACGAATACTTCCGAGCTGAGGAGGGTCTACGTTGGGTGGACGCGGTCCTTCCCCACCAGGACGACATTGAGATCGGCACTCGAGCTTCCGTCCTGACAGGCGCCAGTACGTTGGCGGCAACGCGAACGAACTACGCAGCCGCCGAGCGATACGGACAGGGCGCGTTGGCGCTATGGCGTCAGCTTGAGGATCGCCGCGGTCAGGCCCTCGTCTACCGTCAGCTCGGCTGGGTCAGCTTGATGTCAGGCAGCGCGCAACTGGCAATCGATCTTTTCACGTCCGCTCAGGAGGCGTGGAAGATCGTCCAAGATGAGCGTGGTCTCGCCTGCGCGCTGGGCGATCTCGGGATGACAGCGTCTGTCGTCGGAAATCTCGAGCAAGCCATGCCGCTGCTCGTGGATTCCGAGAACCGCTATAGACAACTCCACGACGAATACGGGGTCGCACGCCTGATGAAGGACCGGGGTCTGAATGCGCTGCTGCGCGGCGACGTTGAACAGGCCATACCGTTACTCCGGGAAGCGATCGAACGTCTGCAGGCAACTGGGAGGACGTATCTCCTACCGGGAGCGCTTCTCTACCTCGGGACCGCGCTCTGCTTCGCTGGTCGTCTTGACGAGGCCGTGGCCCGCTTGCACGAATCGTTACGGTACCATGAGGAGTTCGGAGACATGGCTCACTCGTCGCTGACGCTCCTGGGGCTGGCCGCCGTGGCGCATCGTCGGCAGGACGGTGAGCGGGCAGCAATGCTCTGCGGCGCCGCGGAAGCTCTGCGGGAATCGAATCGAGTGATTTTGCCGCCGGCGGTGCAGGCGTTGTACGAGCGTGAAGTCAAGCTCGTGCTGGATCACATCGATGAGATCGCGTTCCAAGATGCGTTCCAACGTGGTGCGACGATGACGACCGCCGAGGCACTGGCCTTCGCGCGCCACTCACATTGACAGAAATGCAAGCGCAAAAGAGCAATTTGCTGGGTAACTGGGTGCGGAAAGCGGGATTCGAACCCGCACGGGGTTGCCCCCAACGGTTTTTAAGACCGCAGCGTCTGCCATTCCGCCATTTCCGCGCACTTGGGCGCTGCGATCCCAACCAAGTTTAACCCAAACGGTCTGCATCATCTCGCTCAATACCGTGATGGCCGCTGATCTCTCCCAGCCTCCACGGCATTGGACAAGACAACCCCGAGCACGTCAGGTGCGCCAGCGATCATGAACTGGCTCCCGTATACCAATCCCTGATCTCGCCACGTGCGGACGGGCTGTCGTTCTCGTCCTCACATCCCCCAATGCGGATCAAAGGCATGACTTCTGCATAGGAATGTGTCAAGTTGATTTCGCGACTCGTCGCTTCCGATCGCTTTTGGGAGCTCCGGTGTCCTGAATTTGAGAGGAAAGAGTGTGATTAACGGGATGGGGATCGTGGTAGTGGTGTTGGTCGTTCTGATCGTCGCAACCGCGGCATGGTACCTGCAGAAGTCGCGCAGATCGGGCGCATTGAAGGACCAGTTTGGAGCCGAATATGAGCGGGCCCTTCGAGACAGTGACTCGCGACGTGAAGCTGAAGCCGAACTGCAGCGACGTGCTGATCGTGTGTCCCAACTCAATATTCAACCGTTGACATCGGAAGACCGCGAGCGGTTCGCCAACTCCTGGCAGGTCATACAGGGCCGGTTCGTTGATGACCCCGAAGGGTCGGTCGCGGACGCGGACGCCCTCATTGGCGACGTCATGCAGACCCGGGGGTATCCGGTCGGAGATTTCGAGCAACGGGCCGCGGACATCTCGGTCGATCATCCCGACGTGGTGAGCAATTATCGCGAAGCTCACCGCCTTGCGGCATTGAGCGCCCGTGGCGCGGCATCGACCGAGGACCTACGTAAGTCGATGGTCCACTACCGAAGCCTGTTCGACGATCTTCTTGGCGAGGGACAGTATGCGTCGGTTGGCGAAAACAATGGAAGGTCGATGCGAGCGTAGCCTGACCCATGAGATAGGACGAATTGGTCGCGGAACATGAAGGAGCGCATATGAATCACGAGAATGACGAACTACTGAGCACGGCAGACGTCGCGAATGCAGCCGAGCGCACACCGACTCTCAGGAACGACCGCAGTGAGGACTCGCTAACCGAATCGACGGCTAATCGCAGTGACAATGCGGAATCCAGCGATGCACGGATGGATGCGAAGCGGGCTCCGCTGTTTCCTTCCGACCAAGCCGAGACCTTCAAATCGCGCTGGACAACGATTCAATCCGGATTCGTCGATGAGCCGCGCCGCGCCGTCGAGCAAGCCGACAGTCTCATCGCCGAGGTGATGAAGTCGCTTGCAGGGTCGTTTGCCGACGAGCGGGAAACGTTGGAGCGACAATGGGGAAAAGGGAACGACGTCTCCACGGAGGATCTGCGTGTTGGGTTGCAACGCTATCGTTCCTTCTTCGATCGCCTGTTGTCGGTCTGATCGGGCGGAGTAGTTTCGATGAGCGATGTCGCTCAGGTCTAACCGCTTAACGAAAAAACGGGCCTCCATGGGAGGTCCGTTTCTGGAGCGGAAGACGGGATTCGAACCCGCGACCTTCTCCTTGGCAAGGAGATGCTCTACCACTGAGCCACTTCCGCATGTCGGTCCATCAACTTGGACTCGACCCGCCAATTCTAACCGCACCTTGAGCGAGGTGTCAAGACGACCGCAGCCGCGCCGGCCGAATTGATTGATAAGGCGAACTCGATTGAGGCGCGTGCCGTCAGAACTATGGACGCCGCGTACGAACGAACGATATGCCGCCCTTGCTTCCGTTGACGGGCAAGCACAGCTGGCGATATAATTCCCCGACAGCGGCTTCTTCCACGCGAACGATGTCACGGGCTTCTGTCGGTTCCACTGGTGCAGAACGCGAAATCTATAGTCGGGCCACGAATTCCGAGTTCGTCCCGCGATGGTGATCCATTACATGTCTGCTTTGTCGTTACGGCTCCAGAACGATCTCAAAGAGGCCATGCGTTCATCGAATACAACGCTTCGTGATGTCGTTCGGTTCCTCCGCTCAGAGATTCATAATGTTGAGATTGAACGTGGTCGTCCTCTGACGGACGACGAGATCGTGGCGGTTGTTCAACGACAAATCAAACAGCGCTACGACTCGATCGAGCAGTTCGCTCGCGGTGGTCGTCAGGACTTGGTCGACAACGAACGAGCGCAGGTCGTGATTCTCGAACAATATCTCCCTCCACAGCTCTCCGACGATATGGTGTTGGAAGAAGCGCGGAACGCGGTTCGAGAGTTGCAGGCATCCGGGCCAGGCGATATGGGTCGGGTAATGTCGGTATTGAGAGAGCGTATCGGCACGCGTGCCCAGGGAAACATTATCGCGCAGGCCGCGCGTACCGCATTGACCGAACTGCACGGTGAGTCGACCCGCGGCTGAGCCGCGGTGAGGCGCCGTCGTGGTCGGATTGGTCGCTGGTCAGGCGGAACGATGAACTCGACATCTCAACACGATTCACCCATCGGCCCCGCACGGATTTCATGGTTCGTGCGGCGCGCAGGCAAGCGAGGTCCGTCGATCTGGCGCATCTCTCGCTTCGTCCTGTTCGGCCTCAGTATCTATCTTGTGCTCGGACTGGTCCTCTATTTCACGTGGCAGTCTGATTCCCTCAACCTCAAAGCAGGTGAGATCGCCAACCGGACGATCAAAGCGCCGCGCACGGCGACATTCGTCAGCGACTTGAGCACACAGGAACGTCGCCAAGAGGCGTACGACGATTCACGCAACATCGTGCTGAAGCAGGATGCGAACGTCGCGCCCGCCCAATTGGCGAGCCTGCGCCAGGCGCTGGACGAAATCGACGCCATTCGATCCGGAGCGACGCCGGTCGCCAACGCCAACATCAGCGATCAAATTCGGTCCTCGCTGGATGGACTGAGCGCATCTGACGCGTCCTCAATCGCATCGCTCAACAGCGATGCATGGTCGCGCGTGTCGTCCGAGGCCACACGTCTCGTCGCGGTCGCGATGGCGGATCAGATCAAGCCGGAAGACGTTGCCTCCGTCAAAGAGGGCCTCCTGGCGCGGTCTAACGTGCCGATGTCACTCAACGAGCGGGAGTTGGCAGTCGCACTGGCTCAACCGTTCATTCGTGCCAACGTTCAGGTCGATGACGTTCAAACCAAAGCGGCACGCGACGCCGCCGCGCGCGCGGTCGAACCCGTCATGGTCACGGTGCAACAGGGTCAGGTGATCGTACGGGACGGCGATCCGGTGACGAAAGACGACATCGAGAAGCTCGATTACTTTGAACTTCTCACTCCGGCAAGCAATTGGCAGCAGTTCATCGGCGTCCTCGGTCTGCTCGGCTTTGTCACGCTTGGACTGGTGTTCTACCTGTATAAGTTCGCGCGCGGATTGTGGGAAAACGAGCAGTTGCTCCTGGTGGGCCTCGTCATCGCCGTGCCGGTGGTTGCCGGCCGCTTGTGGCTCATCAACACCAATCTGAAATTCATGTTCCCGGCGGCCGCGGCGGTCATGCTGTTGTCGGTGCTGCTTGATTTTCAGGTGGCCGTCGTCAGCGCCGGATTCCTGGCGCTGTATCTCGGCATTGTCGCGGGAAACGCGTTCGACGTTACCTTCTTCGCGTTTTTGAGTGGAGTGGCGGGCGCTGCGGTCATCTGGCGCGCTGAGCGGACGATGACCTTCCTCTGGGCCGGATTCGGCGTCGCCGTGGCGGTGTTCGCCAGCGCCGGGTTGTTCGATCTCGTCCACGGCAGCTTGTCTATCTCGGGGAGCGGAAATCTTCTGTACAGCGCGGTGGCAAACGGCGGCCTATCCGCCAGTCTGACGTTCCTGTCCTTCAGCGTTCTGGGACGGATTTTCGGCATCACGACGCATCTGCAGTTACTCGAACTTGCCCATCCGAATCAGCCCCTGTTGTACCGGCTCGCTCGTGAGGCCCCCGGTACCTATCACCACAGCATCATGGTGAGCAATTTGGCCGAGAGTGCTGTCGAACCAGTGGGTGGCGATCCGCTCTTCACTCGCGTTGCTGTTCTGTATCACGACGTCGGCAAAGTGCTGCGGCCAAGCTTTTTCGTCGAGAATCAGGCCAATCGTGCGAACGTCCACGACGCGCTCGATCCACGCACGAGTGCGCGCATCATCCAGGAGCATGTGCTCGACGGCGTGCGCCTGGCCAAAAAGGCGCATCTACCGCAATCCATCATCGATATCATCCAGCAGCACCATGGCACGACGCTGATCAAATACTTCTATACCGAAGCCCTCAATAATGGTGAGGATGTCGACGAGTCTGAGTACCGCTATCCAGGCCCGAAGCCGCAAACCAAGGAAGCGGGAGTCATCATGCTGGCCGACAGCGTCGAGGCTGCCGTCCGCGCGGCGTCGCAATCCGGGAAGCTGTACGAGGAGCAGACTCCTTCCGACGGCAAAACGGTGCGTCGAGCGGCGAAGCTGCAACAGGTCGTGGACAGCGTCATCAAAGCCCGCCTCGATGACGGCCAACTCGACGAATGCGACCTGACGCTCAAGCAGATCGAGCAGATTCGCACCGCCTTCATTTCGATCCTCGAAGGGATCTATCACCCGCGCGTGGAATACCCGGAACTCAAAGTCCCCGTGCCGCGCAGCACCGCGAGCGCTCAATCGCCCGTTGAAGTCTCGTAGTCGATGACGGAATCATCGTCGCTCTACGTTGGTCTGACCATCAATGAGGGCGCCCCGGTGATCGACGTCAACCGACTCACCGGCTTGCTTCAAAGTGCCGCGCTCGCCGAACGACGTCGCGGCGAGATCGGCCTGTGGATCTGCGATGACGAGGAAATTGCCGATCTCCACCAGCGCTTCATGAACATCTCAGGACCAACCGATGTGCTGAGCTTCGCCGGAGATCCTCCCTATCTCGGCGACGTGGCAGTTTCGTACGAGACGGCGGCTGAGCAGGCGCCAGACGTCGGCCACTCCGTTCAGCGTGAAATTGCGTATCTGGCGCTTCATGGGCTTCTGCACCTTTTCGGCTACGACGATTTGACCGAGGAAGATCGAAACCGGATGCTCACTCACCAGGACGAGTTGATTCTGGACTTTGAGACCAAGACGTCGCATGACTGGAAGTGAACGCCCGACAGTCACCCTGGTGCTCACGGTAAAGAACGAGAAGGCATCGTTGCCCGACTTCCTGGCATCGCTCGACGACCAGACTCTGATGCCGGACGAAATCGTGATCGTCGATGGCGGATCGACCGACGGCACGCTTGACGTGGCACGTAACTGGAAGACGTCGCTGCCGTTCATCATCGTCTCTGAGCCGGGCGCGAACATCTCGCGAGGGCGCAATCTGGCCGTTCAGCGCGCAACGGGTGCCATAGTCGCGGTCTGCGACGCGGGAACGCGTCTCGCACCGAATTGGCTGGAACGAATCACCGAGCCATTTTCTCGGCCACTGATGCAACAGCCGGATGTGGTGGCGGGATTCTTCGACGCCGATGCCGGAACGACCTTCGCACTGGCACTCGGAGCGGCCACGCTGCCCGACGTCGATGAGATCCGCGCGGAGCGCTTTCTGCCTTCGAGCCGGTCAGTTGCGTTCCGGCGCAGCCTGCTGGATGCCGGTATCAGGTATCCAGAGTGGCTTGACTATTGTGAGGATCTGGTCTTCGATCTGAAGCTCAAACGGGCAGGCGCGCGTTTTGAGTTCAATCCCGGCGCGCGAGTCGCATTCCGACCGCGCCCCACGTTGCGTGCCTTCTGGCTTCAATATTTCCGATACGCCCGCGGCGACGGGAAAGCCGGACTCTTCGCGACTCGTCACGCCGCGCGCTATGTCACGTATTTCGGATTGCTGCCATGGGCGATCCGACGCCGGGATCGAACCGCGGCGGCCGTCATCGGACTTGGCGCAGCCGCCTACCTGCGGACTCCGGTGCGCCGTCTCGCGCGGCGACGCCGACTCGTTTCAGCGCGCGAGTTCACCGTCGCGCTGGCGGCGTTGCCGGGCTTGCGGGTGACCGGCGACGTCGCCAAAATGGCGGGTTATCCGGTCGGACTCTGGTGGCGCTGGCGCCGCTATGGACTGAGCCGCAATTGGATCACGATTCCTGAGAAAGATTCAGACTCTGGAGGCGATTTCCTCGATTAGCGACGTGCGCAGGAATTCGGCAGCCCACATTCCGGCGCGGCGACGTACTTCCGACGGGATCGCCGTCACCGTGTGCTCGCGCTCGCGCGACTCTCCGCGTCCACTCAGACACAGGGCAATATCCCCTTTCGTCAGATCCAGGCGCTCGCCGGGAGTAAGTCGAACGACGATCGCAAAGCCGTAATCTGCTTTCAGGAGTGATCTCACCTGGGGCGCTTCCAGTCGAGCTAACTGCAGCGGAGCGTCGGGCTCGTTTGCGTCGATCCCGCTGATTGACGCCGCGTGACTGAAGGCGCGTACGATTCCGCCGCCAAACTGGACGACCGCCGCTGGTTCTTCGGCAATGAGCGACGTGATGCGCCCGCCGGCTCCGGCCTCACTGATCGCGAGCGTATCGCCTCCGTCGACGAGCGGCGCCAGGATCGCCGATCCCAGGGTCGTCGGCTCCTCGCCATAGACGTAGCTGTCGAGGACGGTTCGCACCTCGACTTCGGTATGGCGAACGGCCGCGTCGGCCTCATCGCGATTGGAGGAACTGGCTACGATCCGAATGTGGACGCCGTCGTCCTTGGCGTAGGTCGCGACGACGGGATAGCCGCGGTGAATAATATCGGCGATTGCTCGCTCGGCCGCGGATTCCCCAATGCCGATCGTCTTGAGCGTCTTCGAGACGTAATAGCGATCGCCGAAGCGTGACGCCAGCCTGGGGACCGCTTGCTCTGCCCACATGCGCCGCATCTCTCGCGGCACGCCGGGCATAGACACGATGAACTTGTCATCCTGTTGCACGATCCAGCCGGGCGCTGTGCCCATCGGGTTGTCGAGTGCTTGTGCCGACGGGATGAGCCATGCCTGTTTGGTGTTCTGTTCCGGCATCGGGATTGAACGCGAGCGAAAGAACTTCGAAATGACCTCGAGCGACTCGGGATCGACATGGACCTCTTCATCAAGCATCGAAGCGATCGCCTCACGTGTCAGATCGTCATCGGTAGGGCCGATACCGCCGGTCGTGACGATCAGATCGGCGTCCTCCCAGCCTCGCCGTAAGACGCGCACGATTCGCTGGAGATCGTCGCCGACCTGACTGACCCCGACCAGCTCGATTCCTAACGCCGACATCTCTTGCGCGAGAAACGTGGCATTGGTATCGGTCAGGAAGCCTTCCGTCAGCTCGGATCCGATCGAAACAACCACAGCCCGCATGCGCTCTTGCCTCCCCATCGATGCGCGATCGCGCAAACCCCGTCGCAGGGCGGATCATAGCATGACGGCGGCGTCTTCGGGTGATGGGAGCAGTGATAACAGGGGATGTGATTGGCTCGAGGAAACAATGAGCCGGACGCGCATGCGCCCGGCTTAGACAGTACCCTCGGAGGGACTCGAACCCCCAACCCCTTGGTCCGAAGCCAAGTGCTCTGTCCGTTGAGCTACGAGGGCTAGCTGCGAAAATCCGCCTGATAATCAGGCGAAATCGACTCCGCGACCACGGTTCAGTATAGCATAGGATCGGAAATCCGGAGGAGTGCCGGCGGTCTCAGCCGTGCTGGCGTAACGCACTGAATTCCGTGGAAACGTGCGCGGGATTGATGGGAGTGATGATCCATGACGAAGGACGACGGACGACTCTGGATGATTGGTGAGGAGATCATCGGGAGGCTCGAAGGAATCAATTCGTTGCGAGAGCGCGCGCTCGCGGAGAGCCGGCACGTGGTTCGACTGAGCGCGAACGCGACCCGGGCGGTCCACCGCAACGAGTTTGACACGGCGATCACGTTACTCGAGGATGCTCGGGCGATGCGAGATTCGCTGGAGCGGGACCTTCACGATTATCCCAACATTTACTGGACCGGTTACGTGCAGGACGCCCAGAAGGAGTACGCGGAGTCGCGCATCACGCTTGGCATCATCAGCCGTCAAGGGATTCCGACCCCGGCTGATCTGAAGGTCGAGGATGCGGTCTTCCTCAACGGGCTCGGCGAGGCGGCCGGTGAGTTGCGCCGCTACGCGCTCGATTCCATGCGACGACACGATCTGGCACGAGCCGAAGAGTTACTCTCCGCCATGGACGAAATCTACGACCTGCTGGTGTCGGTCGACTATCCCGACGCGGTGACCGGTGGTTTGCGCCGCACGACGGACATGGTTCGCGGAGTCCTGGAGCGGACGAGAGGCGACCTCACGCTGGCCTTGCGCCAGCGTGAGCTAACTGAGGCCCTGTCACACGCTGAGGAAATGATGCGGGTCACCAAGGCCGACGTGAGCGAGTAGCTCGGCCGGGCGGCCAGATGTGGCCGTCTCCGAGCGGCCGTTCCAACTCAGTTCTGAGAGAACGAGCCTTCGTCATTGGACGAAGGCTCGTTCGTTCTTCTCCGGCAATGTGATTACTGGGCGGGAGCGCCACCGATCACGGTACAGACCCGCTGCTGACGGAGCGTTGAAGACGGCCGATCCGTCCGCGCCAACGTCGTACGACACGTCGTTTGAGACGGCAACAATCGGGGCTCCATCGATCGACGTGACCACGGCCGTGCCGACCGTGCTCGGCGGAACGGTCGTCGATGGCAAGTAGATGAAATTGCTGCCGTTGGCCGGTATCGTGATGTCATACGGCCCGCCGGCAACTCCGCCTGTCTGGTCGTAAATCGTTATCTCGACCGTAGTTTGTGTTGCGCCAGCGTTACTGACGTTGATCCCTGAGTTGTCATTGCGGGTTCCGCTCTGTGCCTGCTTGAAGACCAGCGGAACGGCGACCTCACTGCCCATGGCAGGGACTGCGATGTACGAGATGGCGTCTCCGGTCGAGTACTTGACCTCGTCAACGGCGGCGGCTACCGGAACGTCGGAGTTGATGACCGCGTTGCCGGTAAAGCCCGTTTGACCTGACGCGCTGAACGGAGTGTAAACGTAGTCAGATGAGTAGGGTGCCATCGCCAGCACGTCGTCGGCACGCCCAGCGCCGGGATACGAAATCGTCACGTTCGCGGTAGAGCCGGTCGGATTCGCCAGGTTGATACCGGTGTTCCAGCCGTTGTAGGCATTGAAGATGATCGGCGCCTGCAAGTTATACGACCCGACTGACTGAATCATGGCCTGCCCCGCCAGGTAGGGCGACGCGGGGTTGAGCATCGCCATCCCGGTCGATGCCTTCTCGCGCTGGACCATCGCGGCCACGTTGCCCTCGGACGTCACGCGCGCAAATCCGACGAACCCGGTTTGTCCGAGCAGGGCACTCAACAGATCGATGGTCTGGGTACCACCCGCGGGCACCGCGACCGTGTTGGAATAGATCGAACCGGTGCTTCCTCCAGCGTTATGGAACGGGAAGATCTCGACCGAGATGTTCTTGGTGTTGAAGTCCTCAAAGTTTGTCAAGCGGATGTACGAGTTCCAACCATTGTTGGTCTGCACGATCGGCAGAATCCACGCAGGATGTCCCGTGGCGTCCTCGCTTGGGATTCCGGTGTACCCGGTTACGGCCGTCGCGCCATACGACCAGGGCGGATCGACGAAGTTGCCGCTGGCTTGCTTGACCGAGACGGCGGCCTTGCATCCGCTCGAATCAACCACGACCGCGCCACCGGGAGTCGGAAGTCCGATGTCGCTGGGCGACAGGTCGGATAATTGGTTCGGCCCCACGATGAACGTATTGTGAACCGTCCATCCGCCGGTGGCGCTCGGAATAGCGATATGAATACTGCAAAGCGTGGCAGCTGTGTTCTGAATCTCGATACGCCCATACCAGGGCCCGAGTCCGCCGGTGGTGTCTCCGTTGGGCACCCATGGCAGGTACACGGTTTCGGAGTCGGCCGCCGAAGCTACCGGCACTGCGACAATGAACGCGCTAATGACGAGCAGCAACGCGAATGCCGCCCGCAGCCGCTCAGATCTCATGTTGTCCCCCTTTACCCAATGCTCGATCCTCGGAAACCTGATTCTACCTGATCTTCACTAGTGCGTGGACCAGTTGTCAACGATCGGGACGGCACATCGGTGAATGCTCGACATAAATCACGAGCGGCTGTCCCCTCAATGCGGGGCAGCCGCTCGATGGAATCAGTTCAGCCCTCAGTGACGATGGACCGCTACGCGTAGGCCTCAATCGGTTGACATGAGCAGACGAGATTCCGGTCGCCGTATACGTTATCGATCCGTGCCACCGGCGGCCAGAACTTCTCCTCGGCCAACCAGGGGGCTGGATAGGCAGCCTTCTGACGCGAATACGGCCGGTTCCACTCATCGGCGGTGACCTGCTCCGACGTATGCGGAGCATGCTTGAGCACGTTGTCTTCCCGATCGGCGAGCCCGAGCTCGATTTCGGCGATTTCGTTGCGGATGGCAATCATCGCGTCACAGAACTTGTCAAGCTCGCGCTTTGACTCGCTCTCGGTCGGCTCGATCATCAAGGTCCCCGGAACCGGGAACGAGACCGTCGGCGCATGATAGCCATAGTCCATCAGGCGCTTCGCGACATCCTCGACATCAATGCCGGTTAGCTCCTTGAGCGGGCGCAAGTCAACGATGCACTCGTGCGCGACCATGCCATTCTTGCCCTTATAGAGGACCGGGTAGTGCGGATCGAGCCGCTTGGCGATGTAGTTGGCGTTCAGAATAGCAGCCTGGCTTGCCTTTTTCAGACCTGCGGCGCCCATCAGCGCGATGTAGCTGTAGGAAATCGGCAGGATACTCGGGCTGCCCCACGGAGCAGAGGCGACCGGACCGATACCGTCGCTTCCTCCAGTGGTGATGACCGGGTGCGTGGGGAGGAACGCCGCCAGATGCGACTTCACCGCGATCGGGCCCATACCCGGGCCACCGCCACCGTGGGGGATGCAGAAGGTCTTGTGCAGGTTGAGGTGGCAGACGTCCGCGCCGAATTCGGCCGGCCGGGTCAGGCCGACCTGGGCATTCATGTTGGCGCCGTCCATGTAGACCTGCCCGCCATGCTGGTGGACGACGTCGCAGATCTCGGTGATGGCTTCCTCGAAGACGCCATGTGTCGAGGGATACGTGACCATGAGAGCGGCCAGGCGATCGCTGTGTTCTTCCGCCTTGGCGCGCAGGTCGTCAACCTCGATGTTTCCGTTGGAATCGCAGGCTACGACGACGACTTTCATGCCGGCCATCACCGCACTCGCCGGGTTGGTACCGTGGGCCGACGACGGGATGAGGCAGACGTTTCTGTCTCCCTGACCGCGCTGCTCTTGATAGCGCTTGATGACGAGGAGTCCGGTGTACTCCCCCTGCGAACCGGCGTTCGGCTGCAGCGACACCGCGTCGAACCCGGTGATCTCCGCCAGCATCTTTTCCAGACGATCGGTCAGCTCGCCATACCCCGCCGCCTGGGCAACAGGAACGAATGGGTGAATCTTTCCGAACTCAGGCCACGTGATCGGCTCCATTTCTACCGTTGCATTGAGCTTCATGGTGCAGGAGCCAAGTGGGGTCATCGAGGTCGTCAGCGAAAGATCGCGCTGCTGAAGCCGAATCATGTAGCGCAACATCTCGGTTTCGGAGTGGTAGTTGTTGAAGACCGGGTGCGTCAGATAGGGCGTGTTTCGGGCCAGACTCTCAGGAATCGATGTGCCGGCCGCCTGGACTAGCTCGTCAACCGTGAACGCGGGCGCGGTGCCACCGTTGAAGATCTCGAGCAGATCCTGAAGGTCCTCAGCGCTGACCGTTTCGTCGAGCGAAATGCCGACCGCGTGATCGCCCATAGCGCGCAGGTTGATTTCACGTGCCTCGGCCGCCTTCATCACGTCGCTTGCGGATTTGCTGCCTAGCCCAACATGCAGCGTATCGAAGTAGGGCTGCTGTCCGATCTCATATCCAAGCCGCTTCAGACCGTCCGCGAGCGCCGTGGTCGCCAGGTGGACACGCTCGGCAATCCGCTTCAGTCCTTCAGGTCCGTGGTAGACGGCGTACATACTGGCAATGATCGCGAGCAGCACCTGCGCGGTGCAGATATTGCTCGTTGCCTTCTCGCGGCGGATGTGCTGCTCGCGTGTCTGCAGCGCGAGCCGTATCGCGGGATGGCCCTCGATATCCTTCGACAGGCCAACGATGCGACCGGGAACCTGTCGCTTGTACGCATCGCGCGTGGCCAGATAGGCCGCGTGCGGTCCACCGTACCCGAGCGGCACGCCGAAGCGCTGGGTGTTTCCAACGACGATGTCGGCTCCGAACTCCCCCGGCGCCTTAAGCACAAGGAGGCTCAAGAAATCGGCCGCAACGACGACCAATGTATTCGTCTCGTGTGCCTTGTTGGCGAACGCTTCATAATCGAAAACCACGCCGTCGGTGGCTGGATATTGAACCAGGGCGCCGAAGACCGGAATCGAGAAATCGAAGGACCGGTGGTCGCCGACGATGACCTCGATACCGTGGGAGCGCGCACGCGTCTTGACGACCTCAATCGTCTGTGGGTGGCACAGCTCCGAAACAAAGAAGGCTTCGTCAAGGTCGCGACCTCGACTCTTCACCGCGTAGCACAGGGACATCGCCTCCGCCGCCGCAGTTCCTTCGTCGAGCAGGGACGCGTTCGCGATCTCCATTCCAGTCAAATCGGAGACCATGGTCTGGAAGTTGAGCAGCGCCTCGAGACGTCCCTGGGCGATCTCTGCCTGGTACGGGGTGTACTGGGTATACCAGCCGGGGTTCTCCAGAACGTTGCGCAGGATTACGGGCGGGGTGATCGTGTCTGAGTAGCCCATGCCGATGTAGCTACGAAAAATCCGGTTCTTTGACGCCATTTTTCGCATATCGCCGAGGATCTCGTATTCACTTCGTCCGTTTTCTCCGATGTTCGGATCGATCCCGTCGAAGGACAACGGACGCGAGGCTCGGATCTGTCGCGGAATCGTGGCATCGATCAGGTCGTCGAGCGATGCGAACCCGAGGAGAGCAAGCATCTCCTGGATCTCATGCTCGCGTGGCCCTACGTGCCGGGTAACAAAAGAATCAGTGTAATCGAGACTCTTCATTGAATCGTACCCATCACTCCCGTACGCTCATCCATCGACGTAACGATTCGGCGTGCCAGCCCGGTTTTCTCAGACGTGGCGCCGAATCCAACCGTCATGATACTACAGGTTCCAACCGTCCAAATGTGTCGAGATCGTGACAATCTTGAACGACGCTCATCGTCGTGCGTGCCTCGGGTCGAACCCACCGGCACTCCGATCGGTCTGACCGTCAACTCCTGCAAAATGGGAGAGCAGCCGAGGAGTCATGACGAGGCGACCAGGGGTCAGTATGCGCGGTGCGGTTGCCAAACTACGAACATTAGTATATGATCACAGTAGCATAGTCGATTGGCTAGAATGAATCTCCTGGAGAGATGAGATGAGATCCACGGACCTTGGCAGGCGTTCGCTTCAACTGACCCGCTGGCCGCTCCTGTTTCCCGTCAACGTCTACCTCGTTCGAGAGGATGACGGCCTCACGTTGATCGATACGGCAGTCGGTGGTAGCGACAAAGCGATCACGTCCTGTGCCCGGCAGTTCGGAGCTCCGATCGTTCGCATCGTGCTGACGCACGCCCACGGGGATCATGTAGGTTCCCTCGACGCGCTGCGCGCCGCGCTACCTGACGCGGAAGTTGCCATGTCCGAACGCACCGCTCGCTTCCTCTCGGGCGACCTGACGTGCGAGCCCGGTGAAGCTCGAGGCAAGCTGCCGGGCTCGTTCAAAATATGTAAGACGCGGCCCAATCGTCTGCTGAAACCCGGCGATCGGGTTGGGTCGCTCGAGGTCCTCGCGGCACCCGGGCACTCGCCGGATCACATTGCGTTCCTTGACATCCGGGATCGAACACTCTTCGCCGGCGACGCGTTTCAGACGCGCGGCGGAGTGGCGGTGTCGGGAACAGTGAAGCCGCTGTTTCCGTTTCCTGCTATGGGCACCTGGGACAAGGAGATTGCACTTCGATCGGCGCGGGAGTTGCTATCGTTGTCGCCCAGTCGGCTGGGGGTTGGCCACGGGAACTTTCTCGAAGACGCGACCACAGCGATGCAGACGGCGGTTGTTGAAGCCGAACGGCGGCTCGGTCGACAGACGCACCTTGCCAGCTAGAGCGGGATTGGACCGGGAAACGGTCGTTCGGGCGGCTGCGGACTTGCTCGACCAGAATGCCGGCCAGGAGATCACTCTGACAGGCCTGGCGGCGAAGCTCGGGGTTCGCGCTCCGTCTCTCTATAACCACATCGCCGGTTTGGATGACCTCTACGACGAGATCGCGCTGTTCGGCACCCGCGAGCTTGGCCGTCGAATCGGCCGCGCGGCCATCGGGAAATCCGGCGGTCAGGCAATCATGGCGATCGCCGGAGCTTACCGGGCCTTTGCCAAGGAACGCCCCGGGCTCTATCTGGCGACGTTGCGGGCGCCGTCCGCATCGGAAGCAGCTCGAACAGTTGCCAGCGATGAAATATTGGCTATCCTGCGATTGGTGCTTCAGTCGTTTGTCATGGCGCCGGAAACGGAAATCCACGCCATGCGCGCGTTGAGGAGTCTGATGCACGGGTTCGTGTCACTCGAACTGATCGGCGGCTTCGGTATTCCGGTCGACGTTGACGAGAGCTTCGACTACTTGCTGACGTTGATCGACGTTGCGCTGCGCCAACATACAGGCGAACAGCCATGATCGTCGTCCGTGGGGCGAATTTGACGCTCAGCTTTCTGCTGGAACTTGCGATGCTGGCCGCGTTCGGGTATTGGGGATACCAGGCGGGAAATAGCTTCTGGGTCTCGTTTGCGCTCGGTATCTCCTTGCCGGTGCTCGCCGCGATCATCTGGGGCATGGTCATGGCGCCCAAAGCGAGGTTTCCTCTGGATCGTCCGTGGCACGTGCTCCTGGCGCTCGTTCTCTTTGGTTTGGCAACGGCTGCGCTCTTTGCGGCAGGCCGCTTTGATCTTGCCCTGGCATTCGGGTCGCTCGTGATTCTTAATCAGATCCTCACCTATGTGCTCCACCAGTGACCGTCTCGATGCCTCGCGAGGCGCGCGCGATTACACCCGGCAGGTCGAGCCCGCGTCGCCGCGCGATCGGCCCGGGGTGTTGCCGTGGTCGCGCATCGTCGTCAGTTTGACTCCCTGGTTTTGTTAGAATCCTGAAATTGAATCAACATTGCCGATCAACTTCAGGAGCAACGATGTCCGGCAAGACATACTACGGTGGCCAGGCGGTGATGGAAGGCGTGATGATGCGTGGCCGTTCCACCATGGCCGTAGCCGTGCGCGCCCCCAGCGGTGATATCGCCGTGTACCACGAAACGCTCGCTGGAAGTGACTTCTCGAAACGAGTTCGCCCCCTGCCGTTTCTGCGCGGCATTTTCATGTTGTGGGACACAATGGTTCTCGGCATGCGGGCATTGGTCCTCTCGGCGAACGTCGGCTTGAGTGAGGAAAGCGACGATCCCGCGGACGATCCGCCCGGAACCCTGTCGGGCATCGCATTGTGGACGACCGTCGCGGTTTCCATTCTCTTTTCGATCGGACTCTTCTTCGTCCTTCCGCTGGTCGTGATCCATTTTCTCGATCGGTACATTTCAAGCTCGATCGTCAGTAATGTGGTCGAGGGCCTCATTCGCCTCGGACTTCTTGTCGGTTACATGGTCATCCTGCGTTCGGTGAAGGATGTTCGCCGGGTCTTTATGTTCCACGGGGCCGAGCACAAAACAATCAACGCCTTCGAGGCGGGCGACCCGCTGGATGTCGAGCATGTCCGGCGTCACAGCCTGCAGCACACGCGTTGCGGCACGGGCTTTCTGTTGGTCGTGGTGCTGATCTCGATCGTCGTCTTCGCGCTACTGGGCCGGCCTGACTTTCTGCTTCGCGTGGTCTCGCGCATCGTGCTGGTGCCGGTCATCGCCGCGATCGCCTATGAGTTCATCAAATGGTCGGCCGCGCACGACCAGAATCAGTTTGTACGAGTCCTGATCGCACCGAGCCTGGCGTTGCAGCGTCTGACGACCAGTGAACCGGACGCCTCGATGCTGGAGGTCGCCATCGTTTCCCTGAAGCGCGTGCTGGTGGCCGAAGAAGCCTGGCCCCGCGCGGAGGTGGAGCGGGCGGGGATCATCCCGGTCGATGAGTCAGGACGACTTCTGCCGGTGCCCGAGGTGCTGGTCGAGCCACGAGCGGCCGGAGATTGACGACCTGCTAGACTGCGCGCGCTAACTTGCTCATCGAGAGGGGACGCATTGCCGGAGGATGCCGCGACACCGCATTCGAAGCTTTGGGCTGGTCGTTTTAGCCAGCCGACCAACGCGCTTGTTGACCGCCTCAACGCCTCGTTGCCGTTCGATCGCAGGTTCGCCGGCCAGGACATTCGCGGCTCGATCGCGCACGCCCGCATGCTGGCGCGACAGGGGATCATCAACGAGTCCGACGGCGAGGCAATCGAGTCGGGACTGCGTCAGGTCCTCGCCGAGATCACGGCCGGCAGCTACGAGTTTCGGCTCGAGGACGAGGACATTCACCTCAGCGTCGAGCGACGCCTGCGCGAGTTGATCGGACCTGCCGCGGGTCGATTGCACACGGCGCGTAGCCGCAACGATCAGGTGGCGCTCGATTTTCGGTTCTGGACTCGTGACGCAATCATCGATCTGGCCGGTGGAGTCGTGAACGTCGTCGGCGCGTTCCTGGATGTTGCCGATCGCTATCCGGACACGATTCTCCCGGGCTACACGCACCTTCAGCGGGCACAACCTGTGCTGCTCGCGCACCATTTCCTGGCCTACGTCGAGATGCTTAATCGCGACCTCGACCGGCTGCGAGACGCCTACCGCCGGGTTAATCGTTCACCGCTGGGCGCGGGCGCGCTGGCTGGCGTGACCTATCCGGTCGATCCTCAGTTCGTGGCCGATCTGCTCGGTTTCGACGGCGTGTGCGCGAATTCACTCGATGCTGTTTCGGATCGTGATTTTGTGCTCGATCTCCTTTCGGCGTCCAGCCAGATCATGCTGCATTTGTCCCGCCTGGCCGAAGAGTTGGTCATCTGGTCGTCGTCCGAGTTCGCGTTCGTCGAGCTTGCCGATGCGTTTGCCACCGGCAGCAGCATCATGCCGCAGAAGAAGAATCCGGACGTCGCGGAGCTCATCCGCGGGAAGACCGGGCGGGTCTACGGCCATCTGATGGGCATGCTGACTGTCGGGAAGGGGTTGCCTCTTTCCTATAATAAGGATCTTCAGGAAGACAAAGAAGGTGTTTTTGATACGGTTGATACGCTCGGCCTGATCCTGGAGATCTTGCCGCCGATGCTGCAATCGGCTCGCTTTCGTTCCGACCGGATGCGCCTTGCCGCCGGAGGCGGCTTCTCGCTGGCAACCGACGTCGCCGATCATCTGGTGCGCGCAGGACTTCCGTTCCGCGATGCGCACGAGATCGTCGGTCGCGTGGTCGGCTATTGTGTTCAGAACGGCAAGGACTTCCCTGATCTGAGCGCCGATGAGTGGCGATCCTTCTCGCCGGTACTGGCGGATTCACCGCCCCCACTGACGCCCGAGGATGCGATCGCGGCGCGTGAAATGACGGGCGGTACGGGTACGAAGCAGGTGGAGGCAGCGCGGGTACAGGCGAGAGCACGTCTCGAGGAATGGCTGGCCTGGCTCGGTCAGCGGCGACAGGCACACGCTTCGGTTGACGAACGGCTGGGTATCGAGGACACCGACGGTGACCCTGATCAATCCAGGTAAATCGGAATCGAGTCCGAATTATCGGGCCCGGGCCTGGGTTTCGGCCTGGCAGGATGCTCGTCCCGCGGTCTACGCCATTCGGCAAGAGGTGTTTGTTGAGGAACAACGCCTGACGAACTCGGTCTACGATGACCCTGACGACGAACTGAGCGTTCACGTGTTGGCGGCGATCGGAAGTGACGTCGTCGGCATTGGGCGGGTGACCTACGTCTACGACGACGCGCAGATCGCGTGGGTCGCCGTACGCGGTCCCATGCGGCGGCATGGTGTCGGCCAGGCGATCATGCAGCGACTCATCGCGGTCAGCATCGAACATGGCGCCGCCGTCATCAGCCTCAATGCCCAGACACACGCGCTGATGTTCTATGAACAGTTGGGATTCAGACCCATTGGCCGCAAGTTCCACATGGGCGGCATAGAGCACCAGCACATGATCATGGACGTCGACCTCTGACAAGATCGATGTCGACGCATGCGTCCATCGTCGTAGGGCCACAAATTCGGGCTCGCCTTTGATCCGTTCCGATGAGTCACCGTTGCTCTGCGTGGGCGCGGAGGTCGATCGTGCTTCACTGAGTTTTTCTGGGCTTCAGTGGATTCATAGACCCGCTGCCGGTCAGGAACAATGCGACGAGCACAGGGAAGGGAGACGACATGCCAACGATTCCATATCTGCCCGAAGATGCCGCGGGCGATGAGGTGCGAGAGCTTTACCAGGAGATCAAGGATGGATTTGGCGCCGGGCAGGTGCCGAACGTCTATCAGGTCCTCGGCAACAACTCGAGTGTGTTGAAGGCCGCTGTCGAAAACCGTCGAAGCGTCATGAACCAGGGCGAGCTTGACCCGATGCTGAAGGAATGGATGGCATGGGCGACGGTGACGTTGTCGAACAACGTCTTCGGCGTTCGCATCCACACCGCCCGGTTGAAGAAGATGGGTGTGAGTAACGCCCAGATTCTCGAGGCACTTTCGGTCCTGCAGTATTTCACTGGCATCTCGATCGTCATTAATGGGCTGGCCATGGACGACGACGTCAATTCGAACGTGTTGGAGTATCTGGAGAAAGGGTGAGTCGTGTTACGAGTCGAGCGTGGTTTCAACCTCGTCGATGACGACGTCCGCCACGCGTAATTCCTGCGCCTCAACCAGGGGCATGAACCCGATCGACAGCGATTGTTCGACGATGTCGCGGCGCACGAGCCGTTCGGCGTCGTCAAGCGCGGCACGCAACGGGTGATCCGGCATCGCCTGCCCGAGCATCTCGCGAACTTGTCTCATGATGTCGATGGTCTTGTTGAAGGCCAGCACCAGGTCGCCCTCGCTAAGTTCAATCTGCTCCAGGATGCGCACCATCGGAGATCCATGACACCAGGCTCGCATGGCTCCGTAGAAGCCTTCACTGTGCCCGGTCGTGATGAAGAGCCCGTTACCTCGTTCGGCTGAGAAGACCTCCTGCTCCAGATCGTCGAGCCGTCGTCTCAGTAATACGAGGCGATTCGACAGCGTAAAGGAGTTGCCGAAGCGGAAGTCGCGATCGTACGCGAACCAGGAGAAGACCTCGGCTATGTTCGGCGCCGACAGTCGATCCAGGAACCCGCGGTCGATCATCTCGCACAGGACAAGCCCGTGGGTGTCAAAGACGTTGGCCAGAGTGTCGGCCTTGGCGGTTGGATAGCCCCGGTGCAGGTATCCGAACCGGTGGAGCACGTCACGGATGCCGCGTATCAACCGGCGAATGCGTTCTTCCTCACTTGTCTGCTCCCGGCCAAGCTCTGTCTGGATCGACTCGCGTTCACGCTCCAGTGTTGAGACGACCTTCAGGTTGCTCTGATGCTCCTTGCGCCGCGGACAGGTATGACAGGGGTGATTTGTCCGCGTCACCGTGTGCGTGCGAATCTGCTCTCGAACCTCCGACAGCTCCGATTCGGCAGACGCGCGCTCGGAACCCAACCTCCGGTCCATCTCTTCTCGATGCTTGGCGGCAATCGCGTCAAGATCGGGTAGGTCGAGCTCACCGATCTGTCGCCAGATCGCGTCGAGCTCGGCCTCCGTCACGATCGACAGGAGGTCGACATCCGGCGAATCGATGTCTCGTAGCGCGTCCGGCAAGGGGACCGGGCTGCCAGGAGCGGGCAGGTAGTCGATATGCCGATACTCCACGACGAGTTCGATGGATGCTTGCGTCAAGAAGAGCCCGACGCCGCCCTGCCCACCGCGCCCCAGAAACACTGCCCAACCCGAGTCACGAAGGTGGACGGGCGTTCCGGGATCGAGAAACCTGAACACGCGTCGCAGCGCCGGACGACCCGGTTCCGGCCAGGGGCGGTCATCGAGGCGGAGCCTCAGCTCGCGAATCTCACGCTGCATACGCCGCTCACGGCCGCGTAGCGTGTTGATCGAGGAGATGATGCCGCGATAGTCATCCAGCAGTTCATCACCGCCGTCAAGGCCGATAAGGCAGCCCTGCGGCACCTCATCGATCTCCTGGCCCTTGCCAAGCGCGAGATCCTCGAGATCGCGGATCCTGCGAGCGGTCTGAAATTGAAAGAGGCTCTGCTGCAACATATGGCGGACCCGGTTACCGTGGGGCGGATCCCACAGGTTCAGAACGGTGTTGTAGCGAATGGCGAATGAGCTGCGTACCGGCAATAGCTCGCCGGTCGCGATTTCGAGCGTGTCCTTGAACGAGATCCATGGACTGTTTGGAACGACGATGTTCCCGAGCGGATCCATGCCGCGCCGGCCGGCGCGGCCGGCCATCTGCTGGAACTCGTTGGGAATGAGTAGCCTGCGCCTGCGTCCGTCCCATTTGCTCAGGCGACCGATCACGACGGTGCGCGCCGGCATGTTGACGCCGAGGGCGAGTGTGTCGGTAGCGAAAACCACCTGCATCAGCCCCTGGCTGAAGAGCACCTCAACGAGCTGCTTGAGTAAGGGCAGCAGTCCCGCGTGATGAAAGCCGATTCCCTGACGGGCCAGCCCGGCGATGGACTGCACTTGTTGCAGCTCGCGGTCCTCGGCGCGCAGCCCGTCGAGGTAGGTAGATAGAACGTGCTCTATTCGGTTTCGTGTCTCGTCATCACGAACGAGCAGCGGGCGCATCACGGCGAGGCGCTGGGCGTAGTCCTCACAATCTCTCCGGCTGAACAGGAAATAGATCGCCGGGAGCATATTGTCGTTCGCGAGCGACTGGACGATCTCCCACGGCTGAGGCTCGGTCTCCTCGATCTGCCGTCGTGTCTCAGCCGTGAACCCGCCCTGGTTCACCCGCCGCCGGATTTCTCCTCCGGTGTGCGGAAAGTCGGCGACCTGGTCTCCGGCGTGGTCGATGACGAGTCGCAGTTTGTGGTCGAGATAGTAATAGAGCGCCAGCGGCACGACCCGCGT